>NZ_CP014158.1:5597500-6951444 GCF_001586155.1 Pseudomonas citronellolis | reverse complement strand
ACGCAGCTCCTCGCCCTCGGCCTCGACCTGCAGCGGCCGGATCCAGGTGTTGAATTGCTGGGATGGCAGCTCGTCGCGGAGCAATTCCACGCACTGCTGCCAGAGTTCCACGGACACGGGTATCCCCCAGGAGATTGGAAAGGAATGGAACGAAAAGGAAAGCGCAATTGTAGCCGTGCGCTAGCGACTTATCCACATGAGAAATCAACAAGTGGGCAAGCAAAATCAAGGCCTTAATGATGGCACATGGCAACAGCCGGCGCACCCTGAAAGTTGTGGATAACCCCTGCGCCGATGGGGGATGAACCAGGCTGGAAAGCTGTTGAGAACTTCCGTTGTGGACAAACCGGTCTTTCTTCCCCAGATTATCCACTGCCCCCGCACAGGAGGGTCACCGCTTCTCGACACCTTCGTCAAATCCGCCATACCGCGGAAACAGTGGCCGGAATTGACTTATCCACAGATCTGGCGCTCCCCAGTAACAATCGCTTTCACCATCTTTTAAGAAACCTTTTCCTTGCTTTCTATTTCTGCAGAAAGCCGCTGGGCAATTACCGGCTGGTTGGAAATTGACCTGCACCGGTGTTTTCACTAGAATCGCCGGTCTCTTTAAACGGGGTCCCTGCGACCTCAGGTCATCAATCCAGGTACCGAACAATGAAACGTACTTTCCAACCCAGCACTCTCAAGCGCGCTCGCGTCCACGGTTTCCGCGCTCGCATGGCCACCAAGAACGGCCGTCAGGTTCTGTCGCGTCGTCGCGCCAAGGGCCGCAAGCGTCTGACCGTCTGATTCGCCCGGCACAGGTGGTGAGTCGAGGATTCGACCGGGAAAAGCGTCTTCTGACAGCCCGGCACTTCACAGCGGTCTTCGACTCCCCCAGCGCCAAGGTTTCCGGTAAGCACGTCCTGCTGCTGGCGCGCGAAAACGCTCTGGATCACCCCCGCCTCGGCCTGGTGATCGGCAAGAAGAACGTCAAGCTCGCCGTCGAGCGCAACCGCCTCAAACGCCTGATCCGCGAATCGTTCCGGCACAACCAGGAAGCCCTGGCTGGCCTGGACATCGTGGTCATTGCGCGCAAGGGGTTGGGTGAATTGCAGAACCCCGAACTGCACCAGCAATTCGGCAAGCTCTTCAAACGCCTGCTGCGCAACCGACCCCGGCCGGAAAGCGCAACCGAACCTCCGGGGGTCGCCGACAGTTCCCATGCGTAGACTGGCGCTGCTTCTCATCCAGTTTTACCGCTACGCCATCAGCCCCTTGATGGCCAGTCACTGTCGCTTTCACCCCAGCTGCTCCTGCTACGCGTACGAAGCCATCGAACACCATGGCTTCCTGCGCGGCGGCTGGCTGGCCCTGCGTCGCCTGGGCCGCTGCCATCCCTGGCATCCCGGTGGCTATGATCCCGTGCCGCCCGCCACTTCCAAGCACCGCCCATCCTCGACGGCCGAGTAACCATGGACATCAAACGCTCGATCCTCATCGTCGCCCTGGCTATCGTGTCCTATGCGCTGGTTCTCCAGTGGAACAAGGACTACGGTCAGCCTGAACTGCCGGCCCAGACCGCGTCGTTCAACCAGCAGCCCCAAGGCCTTCCGGACACTTCCGTGTCGGCCGGCGGCACTGCCAGCGCCGACGTACCGACCGCCCAGAGCGGCGAAACCGGGCTGCCCAGCGCCCAGCAACCGGCAGCCGCCAACGGCCAGCTGATCCAGGTGAAGACCGACGTCCTCGACCTGGCCATCGACCCGCGCGGTGGCGACGTGGTGCAACTGGGCCTGACCCAGTACCCGATGCGCCAGGATCGCCCGGACCTGCCCTTCGCCCTGTTCGAGCATGGCCAGCGCACCTACCTGGCGCAGAGCGGCCTGACCGGCACCGACGGTCCGGACGCCGCCGTCGCCGGCCGCCCGCTGTACAGCAGCGCCAAGCCCCAGTACCAGCTGGCCGACGGCCAGGACCAACTGGTGGTCGACCTGAACTTCGCCCGCGACGGTGTCAGCTACATCAAGCGCTTCACCTTCCACCGCGGCCTGAAGACCGACTGCAGCGACAAGGAAAAGGCGCAGAAGAAGCTCGACTGCATCAACCCGAACGCCTACCAGATCGACGTCACCTACCTGATCGACAACCAGAGCGCCAAGCCCTGGAGCGCCTCGCTGTTCGCCCAGCTCAAGCGTGATGCCAGCGCCGATCCGTCGTCCACCACCGCCACCGGCGTGTCCACCTACCTGGGCGCCGCGGTCTGGACCCCGGAGAAGCCCTACGTGAAAGTGTCCATGAAGGACATGGACAAGGAACCCTTCAAGCAGACCCTGCAGGGCGGCTGGGTAGCCTGGCTGCAGCACTACTTCGTCACCGCCTGGGTGCCCGCCAAGGGCGACACCCACAACGTGATGACGCGCAAGGACGCCCAGGGCAACTACATCGTCGGCTTCACCGGCCCGACCCTCAGCGTGCCCGCCGGCGCCAAGGGCGAGACCAGCCTGACCCTGTATGCCGGTCCCAAGCTGCAGAAGTACCTGGGCGAGTTGTCCCCGGGCCTGGAGCTGACCGTCGACTACGGCCCGCTGTGGTTCATCGCCCAGCCGATCTTCTGGCTGCTGCAACATATCCACGGCCTGGTCGGCAACTGGGGCTGGTCGATCATCCTGCTGACCATCGTCATCAAGCTGGCCTTCTTCCCGCTGTCCGCCGCCAGCTACAAGTCGATGGCGCGCATGCGTGCCGTTTCGCCGAAGATGGCCGCGATCAAGGAACAGCACGGCGACGATCGCCAGAAGATGTCCCAGGCGATGATGGAGCTGTACAAGAAGGAGAAGATCAACCCGCTGGGCGGCTGCCTGCCGATCCTGGTGCAGATGCCGGTGTTCCTCTCCCTCTACTGGGTACTGCTGGAAAGCGTCGAGATGCGCCAGGCCCCGTGGCTGGGCTGGATCACCGACCTATCGGTGAAGGATCCATTCTTCATCCTGCCGATCATCATGGGCGCCACCATGCTGGTCCAGCAGATGCTCAACCCGACCCCGCCGGATCCCATGCAGGCCAAGGTGATGAAGCTGATGCCGATCGTCTTCACCTTCTTCTTCCTGTGGTTCCCGGCCGGCCTGGTGCTGTACTGGGTGGTCAACAACTGCCTGTCCATTGCCCAGCAGTGGTACATTACCCGGCAGATCGAACGCGCCACGAGCAAGGCCAAGGCCGCCTGATCCCCGCGCTGTCGAACCACCTTCAGAACGCCCCCTCGTGGGGCGTTCTGCTATCCGGAGGAAAGCCATGAACGCAGCCCGTGAAACCATCGCCGCCGTCGCCACCGCCCAGGGCCGGGGCGGCGTGGGTATCGTCCGCGTCTCCGGGCCGCGGGCGCTGCCCATCGCCATCAGCCTCAGCGGCCGCGAGCCGCAGCCGCGCTTCGCCCACTACGGGCCCTTCTACGACGACCAGGGCGAGGTGATCGACGAAGGCCTGCTGCTGTTCTTCCGCGGGCCGAACTCCTTCACCGGCGAGGACGTGGTGGAACTGCACGGCCACGGCGGCCCGGTGGTGCTGGACATGCTCCTGCAGCGCTGCCTGGAGCTGGGTTCGCGCCAGGCGCGCCCCGGCGAGTTCAGCGAGCGCGCCTTCCTCAACGACAAGCTCGACCTGGCCCAGGCCGAGGCCATCGCCGACCTCATCGAGGCCAGCTCGGCCCAGGCCGCGCGCAACGCCGTGCGCTCGCTGCAGGGCGAATTCTCGCGACGCGTTCACCAGCTCACCGAACAACTGATCCAGCTGCGCATCTACGTCGAGGCGGCCATCGATTTCCCCGAGGAGGAAATCGACTTCCTCGCCGATGGCCACGTGCTGTCGCAGCTCGACAAGGTCCGCGCCGAGCTCGCCGGCGTGCTGCGCGAGGCCGGCCAGGGCGCGCTGCTGCGCGACGGCATGACGGTGGTGATCGCCGGCCGCCCCAACGCCGGCAAGTCCAGCCTGCTCAACGCCCTGGCCGGGCGCGAGGCGGCCATCGTCACCGACATCGCCGGCACCACCCGCGACGTGCTGCGCGAACATATCCACATCGACGGCATGCCGCTGCACGTCGTGGACACCGCCGGCCTGCGCGACACCGAGGACCATGTGGAAAAGATCGGCGTGGAACGCGCCCTCAAGGCCATAGGCGAGGCCGACCGGGTGCTGCTGGTGATCGACTCCACCGCGCCGGAGGCCGCCGATCCCTTCGCCCTGTGGCCGGAATTCCTCGACGAACGCCCGGACCCGGCGCGGGTCACCCTGATCCGCAACAAGGCCGACTTATCCACAAGCCCGGTGGGCATCGAGGAAAGCGCCGACGGCCACGTTACCCTGACTCTCTCCGCACGCTCCGGCGACGGCCTGGACCTGCTGCGCGAACACCTGAAGGCCTGCATGGGCTTCGAACAGACCGCCGAAAGCAGCTTCAGCGCCCGCCGCCGCCACCTGGAAGCCCTGCGCCAGGCCGGCCAGCACCTCGACCACGGCCACGCCCAACTGCTGCTCGCCGGCGCCGGCGAACTGCTCGCCGAGGACCTGCGCCATGCCCAGCAGGCCCTGGGTGAGATCACCGGGGCGTTCAGCTCCGATGATCTGCTGGGGAGGATCTTCTCCAGTTTCTGTATCGGGAAGTGATGTAGCGCCGGCCCTGCTGCGGCTCTACCGCCTTTGAGAAAATTCCGGCCACATCCAGGACAGCAAGAAGGGAACAGTGCGAGATAGTCGCCACACTGCCGGCAGCGTGGCGCGATGTGACGATCATGCGGATGCCGAAGCTGTGGATATCTGAATGAGCGCCCTCCGCAGGGAGCGACATCGCCATGACCGACAAGCCGACCTCCCTTTCCAACGCCCCGCAAGGCTATGCCGACTGGCTGGCCGACGTGAAGGGCCGCATCCACGCGGCGCAGCAGCGCGCCGCCCTGGCGGTCAACCGCGAACTGGTGCAGCTCTATTGGCAGATCGGCCGCGACATTCTGCAACGACAGGCCGAGCAAGGCTGGGGCGCGAAGGTGATCGAGCGGCTGGCACATGACCTGCGCACGGCCTTTCCGAACATGAAGGGTTTTTCCCGCGCCAATCTGATGTACATGCGCGCCTTCGCCGAGGCCTGGCCAGACACCGAAATTGTCCAACAGGCTGTTGGACAATTGCCCTGGGGCCACAACCTGGTCTTGTTGAGCAAGCTGAAGGAGCGCGAAGAACGCCTGGCCTATGCCCGTGCCGCCATCGAGCATGGCTGGTCGCGCAATGTGCTGAACATCCATATCGAAACCCGTCTGCTGGAACGCACCGGCAAGGCCGTGACCAACTTCGAGGCCCACCTGCCCAAGGCGCAATCCGACCTGGCCATCGAGTCGTTGAAAGACCCGTACCGCTTCGATTTCCTGGGGCTTGGCGAACAGGCTCAGGAGCGCGAGATCGAGCAGGCGCTGGTGCAGCACGTCACCGACTTCCTGCTGGAACTGGGCGCGGGCTTTGCCTTCGTCGGCCGGCAGGTGCTGCTGGAAGTGGGTGGCGAGGAGTTCTTCATCGACCTGCTGTTCTATCACCTCAAGCTGCGCTGCTACGTGGTGATAGAGCTCAAGGCGGGCAAGTTCAAGCCGGAACACCTGGGGCAACTGAGCTTCTACCTGACGGCTGTGGATCGCCAGGTGAAGCACGAACACGACAGCCCCACCATCGGCCTGCTGTTGTGCAAGAGCCACAACAAGGTGGTGGCCGAATACGCCCTGGGCGACAAATCGCAGCCCATGGGCATTGCCGAATACAAGCTGCTGCAATCGCTACCGGAAGAACTCCGGACCAGCCTGCCCACGATCGAGCAGATCGAGCGGGAACTCGGCGGCCCCGCCGGGGAATGAGCGACACCTGCGACGGGGCGACCTCCTGGCCCCACAGCTTCATTTATCCACACCACGCATTCCCTGTGGATGATGTGCGTAAGCCCCTATTTCCTGTCTATTTTTCCAACCTGGTGTGGACCGTAGCAGGCAAAAAGAACGATCAGTACCGCGTGAAATCTGGCCCGTAGATGACTATTCACACGGCGCCCTGAACCCTGTGGAAAACTACCGTATAGCTACGTAGACAACCCAGTGGTCAAAACCGGGGATAACCTGCCTGTGCATAACCCTGCATTCCATGCACAGGTGTTCAACCGGAAGTGCCCTGCTTCCGGACACCTTCGGCACAGGTTTATCCTTCGCTGTAAATCTCGCTCCAGAAGGCCCCGAAGCACTTATCCACAAAAATTGTCCACACCAAACATAATCACTAGCTCTAAAAAGATTTAAAAATTCCCTCTCTCTTTATTTTGTGAATGAAGCATTCCCTCGTGTGACGCACAAAAGGCCGATTGGCTACTTTTCATACAGGTCCCTTCAATCGGCAGGGCTAAGCCCCTATACTGTGCGGCTCTCTTTTTCTTTCCCTGATCGACAGGCACGAGGTGCGTGGTGGATTTCCCTTCCCGTTTTGACGTGATAGTGATCGGCGGTGGCCATGCCGGCACGGAGGCCGCGCTGGCGGCCGCACGCATGGGCGTGAAGACCCTGCTGCTCACCCACAATGTGGAAACCCTGGGCCAGATGAGCTGCAACCCGGCCATCGGCGGTATCGGCAAGAGCCACCTGGTCAAGGAAATCGATGCCCTGGGCGGCGCCATGGCGCACGCCACCGACAAGGGCGGCATCCAGTTCCGCGTGCTCAACAGCCGCAAGGGCCCAGCCGTGCGCGCCACCCGCGCCCAGGCCGACCGCGTGCTGTACAAGGCCGCGGTGCGCGAGATCCTGGAGAACCAGGCGAACCTGTGGATATTCCAGCAGGCCTGCGACGACCTGATCGTCGAGCAGGACCAGGTGCGCGGCGTGGTGACTCAGATGGGTCTGAAATTCCACGCGGACCAGGTGGTACTGACCGCCGGCACCTTCCTCGGCGGACTTATCCACATCGGCCTGGAGAACTACTCCGGCGGCCGCGCCGGTGATCCGCCGGCCATCGCCTTGGCCAGGCGCCTGCGCGAACTGCCGCTGCGCGTCGGTCGCCTGAAGACCGGCACGCCGCCGCGCATCGACGGCCGCAGCGTGGACTTCTCGGTGATGACCAAGCAGCCCGGCGACACCCCGATCCCGGTGATGTCCTTCCTCGGCAGCAAGGAAGAGCACCCGCGCCAGGTCAGCTGCTGGATCACCCACACCAACGCGCGCACCCACGAGATCATCGCCGCCAACCTCGACCGCTCGCCGATGTACTCCGGCGTCATCGAGGGCATCGGCCCGCGCTACTGCCCGTCGATCGAGGACAAGATCCATCGCTTCGCCGACAAGGACAGCCACCAGGTATTCCTCGAACCGGAAGGCCTGACCACCCACGAGCTGTACCCCAACGGCATCTCCACCTCGCTGCCGTTCGACGTGCAGCTGCAGATCGTGCGTTCCATCCGCGGCATGGAGAACGCCCACATCGTGCGCCCGGGCTACGCCATCGAGTACGACTACTTCGACCCGCGCGACCTCAAGTACAGCCTGGAGACGAAAGTCATCGGCGGCCTGTTCTTCGCCGGCCAGATCAACGGCACCACCGGCTACGAAGAGGCCGGCGCCCAGGGCCTGCTCGCCGGCGCCAACGCCGCGCTGCGCGCCCAGGGCCGTGAGGCCTGGTGCCCGCGCCGCGACGAGGCGTACATCGGCGTGCTGGTGGACGACCTGATCACCCTGGGCACCCAGGAGCCCTACCGCATGTTCACTTCGCGCGCCGAATACCGGCTGATCCTGCGCGAGGACAACGCCGACCTGCGCCTGACCGAGAAGGGCCGCGAGCTGGGCCTGGTCGACGATCGCCGCTGGGCGGCCTTCGAGGCCAAGCGCGAAGGCATCGAGCGCGAGGAACAGCGCCTGAAAAGCACCTGGGTGCGGCCGAACACCCCGCAGGGCGAAGCCATCGCCGAGCGCTTCGGCACTCCGCTGGCCCATGAGTACAACCTGCTCAACCTGCTGGCCCGCCCGGAAATCGACTACGCCAGCCTGGCCGAAGTGACCGGCGCCGGCGCCGAGGACCCGCAGGTCGCCGAGCAGGTGGAGATCCGCACCAAGTACGCCGGCTACATCGACCGCCAGCAGGAAGAGATCGCCCGCCTGCGCGCCAGCGAAGACACCCGCCTGCCTGTGGATATCGACTACACGGGCATCTCCGGGCTGTCCAAGGAAATCCAGAACAAGCTCGGCCAGGCCCGCCCCGAGACCCTCGGCCAGGCCGGGCGCATTCCCGGTGTCACCCCGGCGGCCATCTCGCTGCTGCTGATCCACCTGAAGAAACGCGCCAGCGGCCGCCAACTGGAGCAGAGCGCCTGATGTCCCAGGTCACCCAAGCCCACGCCGACGAACTCGTGCGTGGCGCCGCGGCGCTCGGCGTCGAACTCGACGAGGCCGGCCGCCAGGGCCTGCTCGCCTACCTCGCCCTGCTGGCGAAGTGGAACAAGGCCTACAACCTCACCGCGGTGCGCGACATCGACGAGATGGTTTCGCGCCACCTGCTCGACAGCCTCAGCGTCGTCCCGCACTTCCTCGCCGCCGGCGGCGACAACTGGCTGGACGTGGGCAGCGGCGGCGGCATGCCCGGCATCCCGCTGGCCATCCTGTTCCCGGGCAAGCGGCTGACGCTGCTCGACAGCAACGGCAAGAAGACCCGCTTCCTCACCCAGGTGAAGCTGGAACTGAAGCTGCGCAACCTGGAAGTTATCCACAGCCGGGTCGAGGCCTACCAGCCGGACCGGGCATTCAACGGCATCGTCTCCCGGGCCTTCAGCAGCCTGGAAGACTTCTGCAACTGGACCCGCCACCTCGGCGACGGCGAGACCCGCTGGCTGGCGATGAAAGGCGTGCACCCGGAGCAGGAGCTGACGGCACTCCCGGAAGATTTCCGGGTCGAAGCCGAGCACGCCCTCAGCGTGCCGGGTTGCCAAGGCCAGCGGCATCTGCTGATACTGCGCCGGAGCATGACGGGGACGGGGGAAAACCATGGCTAAGGTATTCGCGATCGCCAACCAGAAGGGCGGTGTCGGCAAGACCACCACCTGCATCAACCTCGCCGCCTCGCTGGTCGCCACCAAGCGCCGCGTGCTGCTGATCGACCTCGATCCACAGGGCAACGCCACCACCGGCAGCGGTGTGGATAAGTTGTCCCTGGAATACTCCATCTACGACGTGCTCACCGGCGAGGCCGACCTGGCCCAGGCCATGCAGTTCTCCGAGCACGGCGGCTACCAGATCCTCCCGGCCAACCGCGACCTCACCGCCGCGGAAGTGGTGCTGCTGGAGATGGACATGAAGGAGCACCGCCTGCGCCAGGCCCTGGCCCCGGTGCGCGAGAACTACGACTACATCCTCATCGACTGCCCGCCGTCGCTGTCGATGCTCACGGTCAACGCCCTGTCCGCCGCCGACGGCGTGATCATCCCCATGCAGTGCGAGTACTACGCGCTGGAAGGCCTGACCGACCTGATGAACAGCATCCAGCGCATCGCCGAGCGTCTGAATCCGACGCTGAACATCGAGGGCCTGCTGCGGACCATGTACGATCCGCGCATCAGCCTGACCAACGACGTCAGCGCGCAGCTGCAGGAACACTTCGGCGACAAGCTCTACACCACCGTGATCCCGCGCAACGTGCGACTGGCCGAGGCGCCCAGCTTCGGCATGCCGGCGCTGGTCTACGACAAGCAATCGCGCGGGGCCATGGCCTACCTGGCGCTGGCCGGCGAACTCTCGCGCCGACAGCGCGCCGCCCGCAAAGCCGCCACCGCATGACCCATTAAGGAACCCGCATGGCCGTTAAGAAACGAGGTCTCGGACGCGGGCTGGACGCCCTGCTCAGTGGCTCCAGCGCCGCCACCCTGCAGGAAGAGGCCGTCCAGGCGGACCGCAAGGAACTGCAGCACCTGCCGCTGGACCTGATCCAGCGCGGCAAGTACCAGCCGCGCCGCGACATGGACCCCCAGGCTCTGGAAGAGCTGGCCCTGTCCATCAAGGCCCAGGGGGTGATGCAACCCATCGTGGTGCGCCCCGTCGACAAGGGCCGCTACGAGATCATCGCCGGCGAGCGCCGCTGGCGCGCCACCCAGCAGGCCGGCCTGGACACCATCCCGGCGCTGGTGCGCGAGGTGCCGGACGAAGCCGCCATCGCCATGGCGCTGATCGAGAACATCCAGCGCGAGGACCTCAACCCCCTCGAGGAAGCCGTCGCGCTGCAACGCCTGCAGCAGGAGTTCCAGCTGACCCAGCAACAGGTCGCCGACGCCGTCGGCAAGTCCCGCGTCAGCGTGGCCAACCTGCTGCGCCTGATTGCCCTGCCCGAGGAGATCAAGACGCTGCTTTCCCACGGCGACCTGGAGATGGGCCATGCCCGCGCGCTGCTCGGTCTGCCCGAGGCGCGGCAGGTGGAAGGTGCGCGACATGTTGTCGCACGCGGCCTCACCGTGCGCCAGACCGAGGCACTGGTGCGCCACTGGCTCAACGCCCCCGGCGAACCTGCCAAGGTGGTCAAGTCCGACCCCGACATCAGCCGCCTGGAACAGCGCCTGGCCGAGCGCCTGGGCGCTCCGGTGCAGATTCGCCACGGCCAGAAGGGCAAGGGGCAACTGGTGATCCGCTACAACTCGCTGGACGAGTTGCAAGGGGTTCTGGCCCACATCCGCTAAGACCATCGTCTGTGTAGCGATAGTCGGAAATCACTACCCGGCTGTTGAATGGGTATGCCCGGCCCCCTATACTCTGCGCGCAATTTTGTCGGCACAAAGTATGCCAAGTTGTTGATTTGCGAAGCCGACGCCAGAGGACTTTGAGACAGATGGAACCCAGCAAGCCGAACCGCCTGCCCTTCCATCGCCAACCGGCCTTGCGCCTGTTGCTCGTCCAGCTGGCCGTGGTGCTTCTGGGGGCTGCCGTCCTGTTTTTCTCCCGGGGCGTGGTTGCCGGCTATTCTGGTCTGCTCGGCGGACTGATCGCCTGGCTGCCGAACGTTTATTTCGCATACAAGGCGTTCCGCTACAGCGGTGCGCGCTCGGCTCAGATGATCGTCCGCTCCTTCTATGCGGGCGAGGCCGGGAAGCTGGTTTTGACGGCAGTGCTGTTCGCACTGGCGTTCGCAGGCGTGAAGCCGCTGGAGCCCCTGGCTCTGTTCGGCCTCTACCTGCTGACCCTGATGGTCAGCTGGTGCGCACCCCTGCTGATGGGACACACATTTACAAGACCTTAGAGCGATTGAGGCAAACATGGCAGCAGAAAGCGCTTCGGGTTACATCCAGCACCACTTGCAGAACCTGACCTTCGGTCGTCTGCCGGAAGGTGGCTGGGGGTTCGCCCACACAGCCGAACAAGCCAAGGAAATGGGCTTTTGGGCATTCCACATCGACACCCTGGGCTGGTCGGTATTCCTCGGCCTGGTGTTCATCCTGATCTTCCGCATGGCAGCCAAGAAGGCCACCAGCGGTATTCCGGGCGGCCTGCAGAACTTCGTCGAGGTCATGGTCGAGTTCGTCGACGGCAGCGTGAAGGACACCTTCCACGGCCGTAACCCGCTGATCGCACCGCTGGCGCTGACCGTGTTCGTGTGGATCTTCCTGATGAACCTGATCGACCTGGTGCCGGTGGACTTCCTGCCGCTGGCCGCCGCGAAGATCACCGGCAACGAGCACCTGTTCTTCCGCGCCGTGGCCACCACCGACCCGAACGCCACCTTCGGCATGTCCATCGCGGTGTTCGCCCTGATCATCTTCTACAGCATCAAGGTCAAGGGCATCGGCGGCTTCCTCGGCGAGCTGACCCTGCACCCGTTCCACAGCAGCAACATGCTGGTGCAGATCATCCTGATCCCGGTGAACTTCCTGCTGGAGTTCGTCACCCTGATCGCCAAGCCGGTTTCCCTGGCCCTGCGTCTGTTCGGCAACATGTACGCCGGCGAGCTGATCTTCATCCTCATCGCCGTCATGTTCGGCTCCGGCATTCTCTGGCTGGGCGGCATGGGCGTGGTGCTGAACTGGGCGTGGGCGGTGTTCCACATCCTGATCATCACCCTGCAGGCCTTCATCTTCATGATGCTGACCATCGTCTACCTGTCGATGGCCCACGAAGACAGCCACTGATCCAAAGATTCTGACCGCTCCCCGCCACGTCGACGGGGGCGGAAGGGAAGTTTCACCACCTTAACTTGCTTCAAAACTTAACCAACACGACAGAAAGTCGGGAGGAAAAATGGAAACTGTAGTTGGACTCACTGCTATCGCCGTCGCTCTGCTGATCGGTCTGGGTGCCCTGGGTACCGCCATCGGTTTCGGCCTGCTGGGCGGTAAATTCCTGGAAGGCGCTGCTCGCCAGCCGGAAATGGTTCCGATGCTGCAGGTGAAAATGTTCATCGTCGCCGGTCTGCTCGACGCCGTGACCATGATCGGTGTTGGTATCGCCCTGTTCTTCACCTTCGCTAACCCGTTCATTGCTCAGGTAGCCCAGTAATTTCCGGATTCCGGAAATTCGTGACTGACAACGAACGAGCGAGGTGTTGGCGTGAACATTAATGCAACTCTGATCGGCCAGGCCATTGCGTTCGCCATCTTCGTCATCTTCTGCATGAAGTTCGTATGGCCTCCGGTCATCGCGGCTCTGCACGAGCGTCAGAAGAAGATCGCCGACGGTCTGGACGCAGCCAACCGTGCTGCTCGTGACCTGGAACTGGCCCACGAGAAAGCGGGCCAGCAACTGCGCGAGGCCAAGGCTCAGGCGGCCGAAATCATCGAGCAGGCGAAGAAAAGCGCCAATCAGATCGTTGATGAAGCCCGTGAGCAGGCCCGTGCCGAAGGCGATCGCATGATCGCCCAGGCCAAGGCCCAGATCGAACAGGAACTGAACAGCGTCAAGGATGCCCTGCGTGCCCAAGTGGGTGCCCTGGCCGTGTCCGGCGCCGAGAAGATCCTGGGTGCTTCGATCGATGCCAACGCGCAAAAGCAGCTGGTTGATCAACTGGCCGCCGAAATCTGAGCGAGGGCGATATGGCAGAACTGACCACGTTGGCTCGTCCTTACGCGAAGGCGGCTTTCGAGTACGCCCAGGCTCATCAGCAATTGGCCGATTGGTCCGCTGCTCTGGGTGTGCTGGCTGCAGTGTCGCAGGACGACACCGTGCGCCAGCTGCTCAAGGAGCCTCAGCTGACCGCGGCGGCCAAGGCCGATGCCCTGATCGACGTCTGTGGCGACAAGCTCAATGCTCCGGCCCAGAACTTCGTGCGGACCGTGGCTGAAAACAAGCGCCTGGACTTGCTGCCGACCATCTCCGAGATGTTCGAGCAGCTCAAGGCCGAGCAGGAAAAGCTGGTCGAGGTAGAAGTCGTGAGCGCCTTCGCCCTGGACCAGGAACAGCAGGACAAACTCGCCAAGGCTCTCAGCGCCCGGCTCAGTCGCGAAGTGCGACTCCATGCGTCGGAAGACGCGAGCCTGATCGGCGGCGTGGTGATCCGCGCCGGTGACTTGGTAATCGATGGCTCGGTGCGCGGCAAGATCGCGAAACTGGCTGAAGCGTTGAAATCTTGAGTTTGAAGGGGCAGCGGCATGCAGCAACTCAATCCTTCCGAAATTAGTGAAATCATCAAGGGGCGCATCGAGAAACTCGATGTCGCCTCGCAAGCGCGCAACGAAGGCACCATCGTTTCCGTATCCGATGGCATCGTGCGCATCTTCGGTCTGGCCGACGTCATGTACGGCGAGATGATCGAATTCCCGGGCGGCGTCTACGGTATGGCGCTGAACCTGGAGCAGGACTCCGTCGGCGCCGTGGTACTGGGTGAATACCAGGACCTCAAAGAAGGCATGAACGCCAAGTGCACCGGCCGCATCCTGGAAGTTCCGGTCGGTCCGGAACTGCTGGGCCGCGTGGTCGACGCGCTGGGCAACCCGATCGACGGCAAAGGCCCGATCGATGCCAAGCTGACCGACGCCGTCGAGAAAGTGGCACCGGGCGTGATCTGGCGTAAGTCGGTAGACCAGCCGGTGCAGACCGGCTACAAGTCGGTCGACGCCATGATCCCGGTAGGCCGTGGCCAGCGCGAGCTGATCATCGGCGACCGTCAGATCGGCAAGACCGCCCTGGCCGTCGACGCCATCATCAACCAGAAAGACAGCGGCATCCGCTGCGTCTACGTGGCCATCGGTCAGAAGCAATCGACCATCGCCAACGTCGTACGCAAGCTGGAAGAGAACGGCGCCCTGGCCAACACCATCGTGGTGGTTGCCAGCGCTTCCGAATCCGCTGCTCTGCAGTACCTGGCGCCGTACTCCGGCTGCACCATGGGCGAATACTTCCGCGACCGCGGTGAAGACGCCCTGATCGTGTACGACGACCTGTCCAAGCAGGCCGTTGCCTACCGCCAGATCTCCCTGCTGCTGCGCCGTCCGCCGGGCCGTGAAGCCTACCCGGGCGACGTGTTCTATCTCCACAGCCGCCTGCTGGAGCGCGCTTCCCGCGTTTCCGAGGAATACGTCGAGAAGTTCACCAATGGCGCCGTGACTGGCAAGACCGGTTCCCTGACCGCTCTGCCGATCATCGAGACCCAGGCTGGCGACGTGTCCGCGTTCGTTCCGACCAACGTGATCTCCATCACCGACGGTCAGATCTTCCTGGAAACCTCCATGTTCAACTCGGGCATCCGTCCGGCGGTCAACGCCGGTATCTCGGTATCCCGTGTTGGCGGCGCGGCCCAGACCAAGATCATCAAGAAGCTCTCCGGCGGTATCCGTACCGCACTGGCGCAGTACCGCGAACTCGCGGCCTTCGCCCAGTTCGCTTCCGACCTGGACGACGCCACCCGCAAGCAGCTCGAGCACGGTCAGCGCGTTACCGAGCTGATGAAGCAGAAGCAGTATGCGCCGATGTCCATCGCCGAGATGTCGCTGTCCCTGTACGCCGCCGAGCGTGGCTTCCTGCAGGACGTCGAGATCGCCAAGGTGGGTGCCTTCGAACAGGCGTTGATCGCTTACTTCCAGCGCGAGCATGCCGCTCTGCTGGCGAAGATCAACGAGAAGGGTGACTTCAACGACGAAATCGACGCGGGCATCAAGGCCGGCATCGAGAAGTTCAAGGCCACCCAAACCTGGTAAGCCGCAGCGGGGGCCGGTAATGGCCCCCGCCTGCTAACCCGATAGGTGTGAAATGGCAGGCGCAAAAGAGATTCGCAGCAAGATTGCGAGCATCAAAAGCACGCAGAAAATCACCAATGCCATGGAAAAGGTGGCGGTGAGCAAGATGCGCAAGGCACAAATGCGCATGGCGGCCGGCCGTCCCTACGCGGAGCGCATTCGCCAGGTGATCGGCCATCTGGCCAACGCCAACCCGGAGTACCGTCACCCGTTCATGATCGAGCGCCCCGTCAAGCGCGTCGGTTACATCGTGGTGAGCTCCGATCGCGGCCTGGCCGGCGGCCTGAACATCAACCTGTTCAAGGCGCTCGTCAAGGACATGTCCGCCCAGCGTGAAGCCGGCGCGGAGATCGACCTGTGCGTGATCGGTGCCAAGGGCGCATCCTTCTTCAAGAACTATGGCGGCAACGTGGTCGCAGCCATCAGTCACCTGGGCGAAGAGCCGTCGATCAACGATCTGATCGGCAGCGTCAAGGTCATGCTGGATGCCTACCTGGACGGGCGTATCGATCGCCTGTACGTGGTTTCCAACAAGTTCGTCAACACCATGACCCAGAAGCCGACCGTGGAACAGCTGGTTCCGCTGGTGGCCGAGGACAACGAAGACCTGAAACACCACTGGGACTACCTCTACGAGCCCGATGCCAAGGCCCTGCTCGACGGCCTGCTGGTGCGCTACGTGGAATCCCAGGTGTACCAGGCGGTGGTTGAGAACAACGCCTGTGAGCAGGCGGCCCGGATGATTGCAATGAAGAACGCTACCGACAACGCCGGTGACCTGATCAGCGAACTGCAGCTGGTCTACAACAAGGCGCGTCAGGCGGCGATCACCCAGGAAATCTCGGAAATCGTCGGCGGCGCTGCCGCGGTGTAAGAACAGGTTCAAAATTCAGAGGAACCAGACATGAGTAGCGGACGTATCGTTCAAATCATCGGCGCCGTGATCGACGTGGAATTCCCGCGCGATGCCGTGCCGAGCATCTACGAGGCCCTGAAGGTTCAGGGCGTCGACACCACCCTGGAAGTCCAGCAGCAGCTGGGCGACGGCGTGGTCCGTTCCATTGCGATGGGTTCCACCGAAGGCCTCAAGCGTGGCCTGAACGTGGAAAGCACCGGCGCAGCCATCTCCGTCCCGGTCGGTAAAGCGACCCTGGGCCGCATCATGGACGTACTGGGCAACCCGATCGACGAAGCCGGCCCCATCGGCGAGGAAGAGCGCTGGGGTATCCACCGCGAGGCTCCCTCCTACGCTGACCAGGCTGGCGGCAACGAGCTGCTGGAAACCGGCATCAAGGTGATCGACCTGGTCTGCCCGTTCGCCAAGGGCGGCAAGGTAGGCCTGTTCGGTGGCGCCGGCGTCGGCAAGACCGTGAACATGATGGAGCTGATCCGCAACATCGCCATCGAGCACAGCGGTTATTCCGTGTTCGCCGGCGTGGGCGAGCGTACCCGTGAGGGCAACGACTTCTACCACGAGATGAAGGACTCCAACGTTCTCGACAAGGTAGCCCTGGTCTACGGCCAGATGAACGAGCCGCCGGGCAACCGTCTGCGCGTGGCGCTGACCGGCCTGACCATGGCCGAGAAGTTCCGTGACGAAGGCCGTGACGTACTGCTGTTCATCGACAACATCTACCGTTACACCCTCGCCGGTACCGAAGTATCCGCACTGCTGGGCCGTATGCCTTCCGCAGTGGGCTACCAGCCGACCCTGGCCGAAGAAATGGGCGTGCTGCAAGAGCGCATCACCTCCACCAAGCAAGGCTCGATCACCTCGATCCAGGCCGTCTACGTTCCCGCGGACGACCTGACCGACCCGAGCCCGGCGACCACCTTCGCCCACCTCGACGCCACCGTGGTACTGTCCCGCGACATCGCCTCGCTGGGTATCTACCCGGCCGTGGACCCGCTGGACTCCACCTCCCGTCAGCTGGACCCGCTGGTCATCGGCCAGGATCACTACGACACCGCTCGTGGCGTGCAGTACATCCTGCAGCGCTACAAGGAGCTGAAGGACATCATCGCGATCCTCGGCATGGACGAACTGTCCGAGTCCGACAAGCTGCTGGTGGCCCGTGCTCGTAAGATCCAGCGCTTCCTGTCCCAGCCGTTCTTCGTGGCAGAAGTCTTCACCGGCTCGCCGGGCAAGTACGTCTCCCTGAAGGACACCATCGCTGGCTTCAAAGGCATCCTCAACGGCGACTACGACCACCTGCCGGAGCAGGCGTTCTACATGGTCGGCGGCATCGAAGAAGCCATCGAGAAAGCGAAGAAGCTGTAATCCGTGCGCCCGGCAACGGGCGCTTACGTGAGGCAAGGGTATGGCTATTACTGTCCACTGCGACATCGTCAGCGCCGAAGCGGAGATCTTCTCCGGACTGGTCGAGATGGTCGTTGCGCACGGTTCCCTCGGCGATCTGGGTATCGCCCCGGGCCACGCGCCGCTGATCACCGAGCTCAAGCCGGGTCCGATCCGCGTGGTCAAGCAGGGTGGCGAGCAGGAGGTGTACTACATCTCCGGCGGTTTCCTCGAAGTCCAGCCGAACATGGTGAAGGTCCTGGCCGACACCGTGATCCGCGCGGGCGACCTCGACGAAGCGGCCGCTCAGACCGCGCTGAAGGAAGCTGAGAAGGCTCTGCACGCCAAAGGTGCCGAGTTCGACTACAGCTCCGCTGCAGCCCGCCTGGCCGAAGCCGCAGCGCAACTGCGCACGGTCCAGCAGGTTCGCAAGAAGTTCGGCGGCTGAGCCGGCTCGCAACGGCCAGGGCCTTCGGTGTCGGCGACGAATCCGGGGCCCGGGCTTTAGCGACCTAGGGGAAAAGGGTAGCCTTGGCTACCCTTTTTCTTTTTCTACATCCAGCGTTACCAGGACGGTCCAACTTCATGTCCCTCGAAATCGTCATCCTCGCCGCCGGCCAGGGCACGCGCATGCGCTCGGCCCTGCCGAAAGTCCTCCATCCGGTCGCCGGCAAACCCATGCTGGCCCACGTGATCGATACCGCCCGTGGCCTCGCCCCGCAGCGCATCCACGTGGTGATCGGGCATGGCGCCGAACGGGTGCGCGAGCGCCTGCAGGCCGATGACCTGAATTTCGTGGTCCAGGAACAACAGCTGGGCACCGGCCACGCCGTGGCCCAGGCCGCGCCCTACCTGAGCGCCGAGCGTGTGCTGATCCTCTACGGCGACGTGCCGCTGATCGAGCTGCCGACCCTCGAACGCCTGCTGCAGCAGGCCAGCGCCGAGCAGCTGGCGTTGCTCACCGTGGAGCTGGACGACCCCACCGGCTACGGCCGGATCATCCGCGGCCAGGACGGCGAGGTGAAGGCCATCGTCGAACAGAAGGACGCAAGCGCCGAGCAGCGCGCCATCCGCGAGGGCAACACCGGCATCCTCTGCGTGCCGCGCCAGCGCCTGGAAGGCTGGCTGGGCCGGCTGTCCAACGCCAACGCCCAGGGCGAGTACTACCTCACCGACGTCATCGCCATGGCGGTGGCCGACGGCCTGCGCGTGGCCACCGCGCAACCCCAGGCGGCCATGGAAGTGCAGGGCGCCAACGACCGCCTGCAGCTGGCCGAGCTGGAGCGCTTCTACCAGCTGCGCATCGCCCGCCGCCTGATGGCCCAGGGCGTGACCCTGCTGGACCCGGCGCGCTTCGACGTGCGCGGCGAGGTCAACGCCGGCCGCGACGTGCAGATCGACGTCAACGTGGTGCTGGAAGGCCGCGTGGACATCGAGGACGAAGTGCAGATCGGCCCGAACTGCACCATCCGCAACAGCGTTCTGCGCCGCGGCGCCATCATCAAGGCCAACAGCCACCTGGAAGGCGCCGACGTCGGCCCCGGCAGCGACGTCGGCCCGTTCGCCCGCCTGCGCCCCGGCAGCGTGCTGGAGAGCCAGGTGCATGTGGGTAACTTCGTCGAACTGAAGAACGCCCACCTGCACGAGGGCGTGAAGGTCGGCCACCTGACCTACCTGGGCGACAGCGAGGTCGGTGCGCGCACCAACATCGGCGCCGGCACCATCACCTGCAACTACGACGGCGCCAACAAATGGCGCACGGTGATCGGCGAGGACGTGTTCATCGGCTCCAACAACTCGCTGGTGGCGCCTGTGGATATCGGCGCCGGGGCCACGACTGGCGCGGGTTCCACCATCACCGCCGAGGTCCCGGCGCAGACCCTCGCGGTCGGCCGCGCCAAGCAGCGGGTGATCGAGGGCTGGAAGCGCCCGGAGAAGATCAAGAAGTCCTGAGGGGCTGTGGATAAATCGACATCCACACCCGCGCGGCGCCTGCCGTGAAGTTATGCACAGGCGCCCACGGCCGTCGCGTCCCCGGCTGATTCATCCACAGGGACGGCTTTCTGCCCGGCGCCCAGGCGTCGGTTCCTGTTCCTGGAGTTATCCACATGCTCGGCGTCGCCGTCCTGATCTTCCTGATCACCGACCCCTTCGGCAACATCGCGGTGTTCCTCGCCGCCCTCAAGTCGGTGCCGGCCGAACGCCGGCTCAAGGTGGCGCTGCGCGAACTGCTGTTCGCCCTCGGCCTGCTGCTGCTGTTCCTCACCCTGGGCGAGCACATCCTCACCGGCCTGGGCCTGTCCAGGGAGGCCACCGGCATCGCCGGCGGCATCATCCTCTTCGTGGTCGCCATGCGCCTGATCTTCCCCACGCCCCAGGGCGTGCTCGGCGACATGCCCGACAGCGAGCCGCTGCTGGTGCCCCTGGCCACTCCGGCGGTGGCCGGGCCTTCGGCGCTGGCCATGCTGATCACCCTGCGCACCACCTACACTGGTCCGCTATGGGAGCTGTACCTGGCGGTGATCCTGGCCTGGGCCGCCACCGCGCTGATCCTGCTGCAGGCTTCCTTCCTGCAGCGCTTCCTCGGCCCGCGCGGGCTCACCGCCGTAGAGCGCCTGGCCGGCATGCTGCTGATCATGCTCAGCGTCAACATGCTGCTGCAGAACCTGCGTAGCGTGCTGCACATCGTCGGATGACCGTGGAGCCACCATGCGCCACCTGTGCCTGATATTCGCCACCCTGCTGCTGGCCGCCTGCGCCGGCCGGGGCGGCCTGGAAATCGACCGCGAGCACCCCTCGCGCAACCAGGACAGCCGTGTCCAGTACATCATCATCCACTACACCTCGGCGGACCTGCCGCGCTCGCTGCAGCTGCTCACCCGCGGCGAGGTCAGCGCCCACTACCTGATCGGCGCCAACCCGCCGACCATCTACCAACTGGTGGACGAGAACCGCCGCGCCTGGCACGCAGGGCAGAGCGAGTGGCAGGGGCGGACCTGGCTGAACTCCACCTCGATCGGCATCGAGCTGGTCAACCCGGGCTACCGCGAGACGCCGGAAGGGCGGGTGTGGGCACCTTATCCACAGGGCCAGATCGATGCCCTCATCCTGCTGCTGAAGGACATCGTCAAGCGCCAGGGCATCACCCCCGAGCACATCCTCGGGCACAGCGACATCGCCCCGCAGCGCAAGGTCGACCCGGGCCCGGCCTTCCCCTGGAAGCGCCTGGCCGACGCCGGCCTGATCCCCTGGCCGCAGCCCGGCGACCTGGCGCATCGCCTGGCCGAGCTGAATGGCCAGCTGCCGGCGCCCGGCTGGTTCCAGCAGCAGTTGGCGCGGCATGGCTACGCGGTGCCGCTCAATGGCCAGCTGGACGAGGCGACGCGCAACGTCATCGCTGCCTTCCAGATGCGCTACCGGCCGGCGCGCTTCGACGGCGTGCCGGACCTGGAGACCGCCGCGCTGCTGCTGGCGGTGCCCACCTCCATGGCCGCGCCGGCGGTTCAGACCGGCAGCAGCATGTAGATGCGCGTGCCCTGGCCGGGCTGCGAGCGCACGCCGATGCGCCCGCCGTGCAGCTGCACGATCTCCTTGCATAGGGCCAGGCCCAGGCCGGCGCCGCCGCTGCGCCGGCCCACCTGCACGAAGGGCTCGAAGATGCGCGCCTGCTGGCTGTAGGCGATGCCCTCGCCGGAGTCCTCCACCGCCAGCATCAGCCATTGGCTCTGGCGCTGGGCGAGCAGCTGCACGCTGCCGCCCTTCGGGGTGTGGCGCAGGGCGTTGCCCAGCAGGTTGTCCAGCACGCGCTCCAGGCGCAGGCGGTCGACGCTGAGGACCGGCAACTGGTCCTCCAGCACTATCCCCAGGCCGATGCCCTGGGCCTGGGCGCGGGCGAGGAAGCGCTGGCGCGCCTGTTCCAGCAACTCGCCCACCGCGCAGGGCTGGCGGTCGAGCTTCTGCTGGCCGTCCTGGTAGCGGGAGAAGTTCAGCAGGTCGTCGATCAGCCGCACCAGGCGCTGCATTTCCTCGTCGACGGTATCGGCCAGCTCGCGCTCGCGGCTGCCCTCGGGCAGCGCCAGGCGTTCGCGCAGCAGGGCGAAGGCCATGTGCAGGCCGGTGACCGGGGTGCGCAGCTCGTGGGAGGCGCGCAGCACGAATTCGCTGCGCACCCGCTCGAAAGCGCGCAGCTCGGTGACGTCGCGCAGCACCAGCACCGCGCCCATGCTGCGCCCGTCGTCATGGGTGACCGGGGCCAGGGTCCAGGCCAGCAGACGGTTCTCGCCGCCGATCTCGACCTGCAGGTCCTGGGGCGTATCGTCGCCCATCGACTCGCCCTGCAGCACCAGGCCGGTGGCCTGCAGCAGCTCCTGGTTGTCGATCAGCTCGCCCAGCAGCTGGCCATGGGGGTCGGCCCGGGAGAACAGCTGGCGGCTGGCCACCGGGTTGGCGTGCTCGATGCGGCTGCGCCGGTCGATGATCACCAGGCCGTCGTCGATGCTGTCGAGCACCGCCTGCAGGCGCCGCTGGCTGGCCAGCACCGCCTCGATGTTGGTCGCCTTGTACTCGGCCAGGGCCTGGGCCATCAGGCCGAAACGCCGGCTCAGCGAGGCCATCTCGGCTTCCCGCGAGACCGGCAGGCTGACCTCGAAGTCGCCCTTGCCGATGCGGTCTGCGGCCTGCGCCAGGGCCTCGATGGGGGCGCCGAAGCGGCGGGCGATGCCGTGGGCGGTGACGAAGCCGATCACCAGCATGGCCACGCCCACCAGCCCCAGCAGGCTGGCGATCAGCCAGGCGTGGCGGCGCGAGCTGCGCTCCGCGTCGCTGATGGTCTGGATGGCGTGGTTGTGCAGCGCCAGCAGGTACTGGTGCAGGGAGGTGAAGGTGCGGCTGAAGTCGCTCTCCACCACCAGGCTCCAGCGGTTGCTGCCGGAGGAGCTGACCTGGCCCTGGAACTCCTGGTTGGCCTGGTCGATGCGCTCGTAGAGGGTGCGCTCGACATCGCTGGCGGCTTTCGCTCGGCCTTCGGCGAGGTAGCGGTCGAACTGCTCGCGCAGCCGCGCCAGGCGCTGCGCGTCGGGGCTGTCGCTGAGCAACTGGGCCAGCTGGTCGTCCAGCGACTGGCGCAACTGCTGGCTGCTGGCGATGGTGGCGAAGTTGTGCGAGATCAGCCGCTCCTGTTCGCGGCCCATCAGCATCACGCTGAACACCCCCAGTAGCAGGCCGATCAGGGCCAGGGTGATCAGCGCCGAGATGCTGAGGAACATCCGCGAGCGCAGGGTCAGCGCGCGCTTCACAGGTTGTACTGCTTGCGCTTGCGGTACAGGGTGGAGGCGTCGATGCCGAGGATCTTCGCCGCCTGGTCGAGGGTCGGGGCGCTGGCCATCACCGAGGCGATGTGGGCCTTCTCCAGTTCCTCCAGGCTCAGCGCCTCGCCGACCCGCGGCACGGCGGCGGCGCCGCTCTGTTCGCCGAGCCCCAGGTGCTCGGGCTCCACCAGTTCCTGGTTGCAGATGATGCTGGCGCGCTCGATCACGTTGCGCAGCTCGCGCACGTTGCCCGGCCAGGCGTACTGCCGCAGCAGCGCGGCCGAGGCCGGGCTGAAGCCGCGGGCCGGGCGCCCGTAGTCCTTGACGAAGCGGGCGAGGAAGCGCTCGGCCAGGCCCTGGATATCCTCGGCGCGCTCGCGCAGCGGCGGCAGGTTGAGGACTATGACGTTGAGGCGGTAGAGCAGGTCCTCGCGGAACGCCCCCTGGGCCACCATGCCGGCCAGGTCGCGGTTGGTGGCGGCGAGGATGCGCACGTCGGCGCGGCGCGTGACCGGGTCGCCGACGCGCTCGTATTCCTTGTCCTGGATGAAGCGCAGCAGCTTGGCCTGCAGCGGCAGCGGGAAGTCGCCGATCTCGTCGAGGAACAGGGTGCCGCCGTCGGCCTGGCTGATCCGCCCCTGGGTGCTCTCGCTGGCGCCGGTGAAGGCCCCGCGGTTGTGGCCGAACAGCTCGCTTTCCATCAGCTCGGCGTTCAGCGACGGGCAGTTGATGGTCACGCAGGATTTCTTCGCGCGCTTGCTCCAGGCGTGGATGGCGCGGGCCAGCTCGCCCTTGCCGGAGCCGGATTCGCCGAGGATGAGGATGTTGGCGTCGGTGGCGGCCACCTGGCGCGCGGTCTCCAGCACCGCGGTCATCGCCGGGCTGTGGGATTCGAGCTGCTCGGCCTGGCTGGCCTGGGCGCCCTCCAGGGCCTCCAGGCGCGCGGTGAGCTGGCGCACCTCCAGCTGCTTGGCCGCGGCCAGGCGCAGCTGCTCGGGGCTGCAGGGCTTGACCAGGTAGTCCGCGGCGCCGGCCTGCATGGCGTCCACGGCGGTGTCCACGGCGGAATGCGCGGTGACGATCACCACGCGCATCCAGGGCGCCTGCAGGCGCATCTGGGCCAGCACGTCCAGGCCGTTGTCCTCGCCCAGGCGCAGGTCGAGGAAGCACAGGTCGAAGACCTGGCGTTGCAGCAGGGCATCGGCCTGGGCCGCGCTGGATGCGGTGGCCACGCTGTAGCCCTGGTCCTCCAGGCAATAGCGGAAGGTGCGCAGGATGGCGGGTTCGTCGTCGACCAGCAGGATTCGGCCAAGCGTCTCCGGAGTGGGGTCCATTCGGGGTGCCTCGTAGTAGGAAATTCCTTTCGCGTATGCGTCTTTTAGTCCAGGAAATTTCTTGCAAGTTGCAATGAAAGTTAGACGCATCTCTGAAGGACACCGGCGCCTCTGGCGAAGGAAAGCGGACGGGAAGGGGAACGACCTGCCGGGTCCCGTGCAAAACGCACGGCCGGAACCGGCCTGTCGTGCAGGATGCGCGCTGCCGGCGGCCCGCTTATTTTTACAAGTCATTGTTTTAAAAGGGATTAGTCAAAGCCATCGACCTGGCACGCGGCGTGCGAGACAGGTTGCGGGAGGCCCGGTGCACCCGCACCGGCCGATCACCAGTCCTTCGGGAGGAGCACGTCGATGAACGCTGATGGAGCCAAGGGGGATTCGCTGGGGCGGCTGCTGTTGCTGGCCGTCGCCGTGGTCGTACTGCTGGACCGTTGGTATCCGGTCGCTCCACAGCCTTCCGCCGCGCCGGTGCAGGAACCTGTGTCCAGCGCTTTCCTCGGACAGCCGTCGAGGCTGCAGGATGAACGAATGGCCATCACGGAAGAGGCCGCCAGCACCGCGGTGGTCCGCCAGACCTCGCGGGTGAGCTGGGTGTTCTGAGGGGCGCGCACCGCCTTTCCATGACAGAGGAGACATTCCATGCTGAGCTGGGCTCTCACATTCCTGATCATCGCCATCATCGCCGGGGTACTCGGCTTCGGTGGCATCGCCGGCGCCGCGACCAGTATCGCCAAGATTCTCTTCGTGCTGTTCCTGGTGCTCTTCGTCATCTCCTTCTTCGTCGGGCGGCGCCGTGGCTGAGCCGCGCCCGCTGCGTCGGTTCCTGCTCGCGCTGCCGCTGCTGGCGGCCGGGCAGGGGTGGGCGGCCGACAACGACGCCATCTACCGCCTCAACGAGCTGCTGGACAGCGACCCGCAGTACCGCGAGACCTGGCAGGACCTGGTGAAGAAGGAAGAACGGCTGCCCGACTGGGTGATGAACCTGGACGGCACCGCCACCCCCATGCAGGTAGAAGAGGAGGACGGCGACAAATACCTGGTGGGCGAGCTGTGCAAGGCCCACGACTGCGCGGCCAACCGCCTCTACGTGGCCTTCAGCTGGAACAAGAAGGATGCCTACGCGCTCTACGTGCAGGTGCCGGAAAACCTGCCGCCGGACAAGTCGCCCAGCCGCCACGCCAGCTTCCGCTGGCTGGGCGAGCCGGATGCCGGCATGCAGCAGCTGCTCGACGAGCAGCTCAAGGCCGATCCGAACTGGTACTGAAATCCGCGCCGGCGATGGCGCATGACCAGGGGGCCGGGATGCTGGGGGGAGTGGTGAGCCCGCAGCGACCCAGGGGTACAGGGAGTGCCTCCGACGAGGGCCGGGTCAGGTGTGAGGCTGTGAGGGGGAGCTTCGATGGCTTCTGTGGAGCTTGTGGAAGTTATGGAGCTTGTGGAGCTTGAAGAGCCCCTCTCCCCAGCCCTCGGCTGCGCGCCCCGCCCTGAAGGGAGAGGGGGCTAGCCCGTGCGGGCTGAAAGCAAGGCTTCGGCCGGAAAGTACGGCGGGGTTTCCGGCTAACTGAAGAACATCCGTGTCTGCCCAACGGTCCCCTCTCCCTTCAGGGAGAGGGTTAGGGAGAGGGCGCTCTTGAACGGAGAGGGCGCTCTTAAGGCCCCCACCTCCATCTTCCCTGATATCAATCAACCCCGACCCACCCCCCTGGCCCCCTAAAATATCCCCGCCGCGCCTGGTCACCCGGACGACCATCCATCGCGAACTACAGGCCCCCACGCCTGCGTCACGGCAGCGCACCCGCGGCAGAGAAAGCGAATGCCTCCCCGAGCCTCGCTTTCCACCCACAGGGTTCGAAAAAAGCGGCCGCCACGGTCTTTTCAGCCCAATCCCATGCAAAAAAGCAATGGCCTGCGGGCCTGGAACACCCGTTCCATTTGCTTTTCCCCATGCCGATTGTGCATGGGGTAGCCGTTTCCGGCATTAGACGCGAAGAAGGGGGGTGGGAATCATGCGCCCTTTTTTTCGCCACCCCCGGCCATCCCGGCGGCGGGCGAAACCCCCGACTTCCACAAGAACCAAGGGTGAACACATATGGGCAAAGCCAAGCTCAGCCTCGCCTGGCAGATCGTCATCGGTCTGGCACTGGGCATCGCCATGGGTACCGTGCTGAACCACTTCAGCGCGGAGAAGGCCTGGTGGATCAGCAACATCCTGCAACCGGCGGGCGACATCTTCATCCGCCTGATCAAGATGATCGTGGTACCGATCGTCATCTCCTCGCTGATCGTCGGCATCGCCGGCATGGGCGACGCCAAGAAGCTCGGGCGCATCGGCCTGAAGACCATCGTCTACTTCGAGATCATCACCACGGTGGCCATCGTCGTCGGCCTGGTGCTGGCCAACCTGTTCCAGCCCGGCGCCGGCATCGACATGAGCACCCTGGGCACGGTGGACATCTCCAAGTACGCGCAGACCGCCAAGGAAGTGGAACACCACCACGCGTTCATCGAGACCATCCTCAACCTGATCCCGTCGAACATCTTCGCCGCCATGGCCCGCGGCGAGATGCTGCCGATCATCTTCTTCTCGGTGATGTTCGGCCTGGGCCTGTCGTCGCTGCCGGCGCCCACCCGCGAGCCGCTGGTGAAGATGTTCCAGGGCGTGGCCGAGGCCATGTTCCGCGTCACCCACATGATCATGCTCTACGCGCCGGTCGGCGTGTTCGCGCTGATCGCCGTGACCGTCGCCAGCTTCGGCTTCGCCTCGCTGCTGCCGCTGGCCAAGCTGGTGCTGCTGGTGTACTTCGCCATCGCCTTCTTCGCCTTCATGGTGCTGGGCCTGGTGGCGCGGCTGTTCGGCTTCTCGATCATCAAGCTGATGCGCATCTTCAAGGACGAGCTGGTCCTGGCCTATTCCACCGCCAGCTCCGAGACCGTATTGCCGCGCATCATCGAGAAGATGGAAGCCTACGGCGCGCCCAAGGCGGTGAGCAGCTTCGTGGTGCCCACCGGCTACTCGTTCAACCTCGACGGCTCGACGCTGTACCAGAGCATCGCGGCGATCTTCATCGCCCAGCTCTACGGCATCGACCTGTCCATCGGCCAGCAGCTGATGCTGGTGCTGACGCTGATGGTCACCTCCAAGGGCATCGCCGGTGTGCCGGGGGTGTCCTTCGTGGTGCTGCTGGCCACCCTGGGCAGCGTCGGCATTCCCCTGGAAGGCCTGGCCTTCATCGCCGGCGTCGACCGCATCATGGACATGGCGCGCACCGCGCTGAACGTCATCGGCAACGCCCTGGCGGTGCTGGTGATCTCCAAGTGGGAAGGCATCTACGATGGCAAGCAGGGCGCGCTCTACTGGCAGGCGGTGGAACAGGGCCGCGGCGAAGAGCTGCTGAACGACGCCCGGCAGAACACCGCGCACTGAGCCAGGCCGAACGGCGGATAACGCTTCGCATTATTCGCCCTACACCCAACCCACCATTGACGTAGGGCGAATAACCGTTCGCGGTTATCCGCCGTTACACCGGGGCATGCCCGGCTTCGGGATCGAGCCCGGAGGCGCTTTGCGGCCTTGGCGTTTCTGGCAGCGATGGACGCGCGCCGTTATCATCGCGGCCAACGTCCTTGGGGGGATACCCATGCTCAACGGCCTCTGGCTCGGCTTTTTCCTGGTCGCGGCGGTCACCGCGCTGTCGCGCTGGCTGCTCGGCGGCCAGGCCGACGTGTTCGCCGCCATGGTCGAGAGCCTGTTCGCAATGGCCAAGCTGTCGGTGGAGGTCATGGTCCTGCTGTTCGGCACCCTGACGCTCTGGCTGGGCTTCCTGCGCATCGCCGAGAAGGCCGGCCTGGTGGAGCGCCTGGCCTGGCTGCTGGGCCCGCTGTTCCGCCGGCTGATGCCCGAGGTGCCGGCCGGGCACCCGGCCATCGGCCTGATTACCCTGAACTTCGCCGCCAACGGCCTGGGCCTGGACAACGCCGCCACCCCCATCGGCCTCAAGGCGATGAAGGCGCTGCAGGAACTCAACCCCAGCAGCACCACGGCGAGCAACGCGCAGATCCTCTTCCTGGTGCTCAACGCCTCGTCGCTGACGCTGCTGCCGGTGACCATCTTCATGTACCGCGCGCAGCAGGGCGCGGCCGACCCCACACTGGTGTTCCTGCCGATCCTCCTGGCCACCAGCGCCTCGACCCTGGTCGGCCTGCTCTCGGTGGCGGTCATGCAGCGCCTGCGCCTGTGGGACCCGCTGGTGCTCGCCTACCTGATCCCCGGCGCCCTCGCCCTGGGCGCCTTCATGGCGCTGCTGGCCGGGCTTTCCGCCACGGCGCTGGCGCAGCTCTCCTCGCTGCTGGGCAACCTCACCCTGTTCGGCCTGATCGTGGCGTTCCTGGTGCTCGGCTGGCTGAAGAAGGTGCCGGTCTACGAAACCTTCGTCGAAGGGGCGAAGGAAGGCTTCGACGTGGCCAAGAACCTGCTGCCCTACCTGGTGGCGATGCTCTGCGCCGTCGGCGTGCTGCGCGCCTCCGGGGCCCTGGAGATGGTGCTCGGCGGCATCCGCTGGACGGTCGAGGGCCTGGGCTGGGACACCCGCTTCGTCGATGCCCTGCCCACCGCGCTGGTCAAGCCGTTCTCCGGCAGCGCGGCGCGCGCCATGCTGCTGGAGACCATGCAGAGCCAGGGGGTGGACAGCTTCGCCGCGCGCCTGGCGGCCACCGTGCAGGGCAGCACCGAGACCACCTTCTACGTGCTGGCGGTGTACTTCGGCTCGGTGGGCATCCAGCGCGCCCGCCACGCCGTGGGCTGCGCCCTGCTGGCGGACCTGGCCGGGGTGCTGGCGTCCATCGGCGTGTGCTACTGGTTCTTCGGCTGAAGCCCGGCCGTTTAATTAACAAAAGCGGAAAATATTTAAATATCCTTATTCTTCTGAAGTTTCTTTCAGAAACAATTGGGTAATTGGATTTTTAATTAAGGATTCGCGCCACTTAATAGGGTTAATTTTCCATAAGAACTTTCCTTTAATCGAAATTAGATTTTCCTCAAATCAAATTAAGGAAAATCGCAATGAGAGGGAAAGTGAGTTGCCTGGCGCTGTGCGCCCTGCTGGCCGGCTGCAACGGCTGGGTGAAGCCGGAAGTCGATGGCCAGCTCAATTCGCGTTATTTCACGGTGTTGTCCGGCCTGCCGGCGCCGGGGCTGATGGTGGCTTCGGCGGTGCAGTGGAATGCCGATTATGCGGTGACCGCTGCCCACGTGCCCTACCTGTCGGACCTGGCCTATTCCTGCAGCACCCGCTGCGACCTGGTGTTCATCCGCCGCAAGGCCGACGGGCCGCTGCCGCACTGGCGCGCGCCGCGCAACGGCGAGGCGGTGACGGCGCTGGGCAGCAGCACCCTGCTGCTGCCGGTGAGCTCCCGCGGGCGGGTGTGGCCGGTGCCCTACCGCAACCTCAACGAGCCCAACGAAGAGCTGTACGGCATCCATGACGCGGCCCTGGCCCAGGGGATGTCCGGCGGGCCGCTGGTGGCGGCCGACGGCAGCGTGCTGGGCATGAACATCGGCTACAAGGGCACGGCCTGGGGCGGCGTGCAGCATCCGGGGCTCAAGGGTGCCAAACGCATCAGCGTGTTCGTGCCCTACGCGGTGATCGAGCGCGAATGGAAGCTGTTCCAGGTGAAGCTGGCGCGGGAACGGGAAGCGGAAATGGGGCGCCGGTTGCAGGCGAGCAATCCCTAGGCGGGAATGACGTCTGCCATACCTGCCAATCTTTTGTGAATTTTCCGACGAGCTGTCACGAAGCTTTCATCAGCCTTTCAAACCCTTGTAATTCGGGCCTTTCAGCCATTTTTCATTTGATCTCGGGCAGTTTTTACACATAGGGTTACAAATATCTTCCCGGCCGCTGCCTGCCTGCTCGCATCCGGGAAGGGCCCCGTGATCGTCAGAATGGTGTTTCCCATGGCTTCCAAGAATTCCAAGGCCAAGGCCGTGTTCCGCGTGGTCAGCGGCAACTTCCTCGAGATGTACGACTTCATGGTGTATGGCTTCTACGCCACCGCCATCGCCAAGACCTTCTTCCCCGGCGACGATCCCTTCGCCTCGCTGATGCTGTCGCTGGCCACCTTCGGCGCCGGCTTCCTGATGCGCCCGCTGGGGGCCATCTTCCTCGGCGCCTACATCGACCGCCACGGCCGCCGCCAGGGCCTGATCATCACCCTGGCGCTGATGGCCATGGGCACCCTGCTGATCGCCTTCGTCCCCGGCTATTCCACCCTCGGCGCGCTGGCGCCGCTGCTGGTGCTGCTCGGCCGCCTGCTGCAGGGCTTCTCCGCCGGTGTCGAGCTGGGCGGCGTGTCGGTGTACCTGGCGGAGATCGCCACCCCCGGCAAGCGCGGCTTCTTCGTCAGCTGGCAGTCCGCGAGCCAGCAGGTGGCGGTGGTCTTCGCCGGGCTGCTGGGGGTCATCCTCAACCATTGGCTGAGCCCCGCGCAGATGGGCGAGTGGGGCTGGCGCGTGCCCTTCTTCGTCGGCTGCATGATCGTCCCGGCACTGTTCGTCATCCGCCGCTCCCTGGAAGAGACCGAGGCGTTCCAGCAGCGCAAGCACCACCCGCGCCTGGGCGAGGTGCTGCGCTCCATCGGGCAGAACTTCGGCCTGGTGCTGGCCGGCACCGCCATGGTGGTGATGACCACCGTGTCCTTCTACCTGATCACCGCCTACACCCCGACCTTCGGCAGGAACGAACTGCACCTGTCGGACTTCGACGCCCTGCTGGTGACCATGTGCATCGGCCTGTCGAACTTCTTCTGGCTGCCGGTGATGGGCGCGCTGTCCGACCGCGTCGGCCGCCGCCCGCTGCTGCTCGCCGCCACCGTGCTGGCGCTGCTGACCGCCTACCCGACGCTGTCCTGGCTGGTGGCCGAGCCCAGCTTCGCCCGTCTGCTGACGGTGGAACTGTGGCTGTCGTTCCTCTACGGCAGCTACAACGGCGCCATGGTGGTGGCGCTGACCGAGGTGATGCCGGCGGACGTGCGCACCACCGGCTTCTCCCTGGCCTACAGCCTGGCCACCGCCACCTTCGGCGGCTTCACCCCGGCGGCCTGCACCTGGCTCATCCACGCCCTGGACAACAAGGCCGCCCCCGGCCTGTGGCTGAGCGGCGCGGCGCTGCTGGGCCTGGTCGCCACCCTGGTGCTGTTCCGCCGCCGCGGCCGCGCGGCCACTTCCGGCGGCGCGCTGGCCGGCGCCTGAGGGGCTGCGGCGCTTTGCCACTGGCCGCCCCCGGCCGGCCTTGATCTCGGTCAAGGGTGGTCGGGGGCGGCAGGAGAAGGATAGGTCAATGACATTTCCTTCTTCTCCTCGGAGACAACGCCATGCCCACCCCCCTGCACCAGCAAGCCGCGGCGCTCGCCGCCGGCGGCCATGACCACTGGATCGAGACGCTCGACGACGGCAGCCACGTGCTGATCCGCCCGCTGCGCGCGGAAGACCGCGAGTTGGAGCGCAACTTCCTCGAACGCCTGTCGCCGATGACGCGCAAGCTGCGTTTCCACGGCGAAGTGAAGATCAGCGACGCGCTGCTCGACAGCCTGATGGACGTGGATTACCAGGACAACATGGCATTCGTCGCCCTGGTGCACGACGACGGCGAACTGCGCGAAATCGGCATCAGCCGCTACGCCAAGGTGGACGCGAACCAGTGCGAATGCGCCCTGACCACCGCCGACGACTGGAAGCGCCGGGGCCTGGGCAAGGCGCTGATGCGTCACCTGATCGACGTGGCGCGGCGCAACGGCTTCACCCAGATGTACAGCATCGACCAGGCCATAGACCGCGACATGCGCGACCTCGCCGTGGAACTGGGCTTCCGCGCCCAGCGCGACCCGGACGACGCCACCCGGGTGATCCGCCGCCTGGCGCTGTAAGGCTCAGCGCTTGCGCCGGCGGCACCACAGCCACAGGGCCGCCGGCGGCAGCAGCACCAACAGCACCGCGCCGGCGGCCAGCGGGTAGGCCATGTCGTCGTCCAGCAGCGGCTTCTCGATGCGCAGGTAGCCTTCGTCCTTGAACAGCTGGCGCGCCGTGTCGTTGGCCAGCTGCAGGCTGACCTTGGCCAGGCGCCGGTCCTCGTTGGGGAACTGGCTGCCGTCGTAGTCGCCCAGCGCGCCCCAGTAGTAGTCGGCCAGGCTGGCGTTGCTCGGCGTGCTCCAGGCCAGCTGCGCCCGCTGCACCCGCTGGATGCGGGCGAAGCGCTGGGCGTCCAGGCCGTGCTGGCGGATGTTCTCCACCACCTCGCGCAGGGCCTTCAGGGTGGCGTCCTCATCCTCCCGGGCGATGTCCGCGTTGAGGCTGAGGAAACCCTGGTTGGCGTAGGACGTGCGTTCGCTCCAGGGCCCGTAGGACAGCTCGCGATGGACCCGCAGGTCGGCATAGAGGGCGTCGCTCAGGTAGGCCTGCAGCAGGTCGAGGGCGGCGCCGTCGGCCTCGGCCGGCTCGGGGAAGATCCAGTGCACTACCGCGCCCTCGCCGAACAGGCCGCTGTCCAGCGTCCGCTGGCGCGCCGCCGGGCCCTGCATTTCCGGCAGTTCGCGGCGTTCCGGCGTAGCCCGGTCGGGCAGGCTGCCGAAGGTGTGGCTGAGGTAGGCGGGCAGGCGCGGGTCGAGGTCGCCGACCACGATCAGCGTCATGTTGGCCGGCACGTACCAGTCGCTGCGCAGTTTTTCCAGCTGGGCCTGGGTCAGGTGCGCCACCTGCGGGCGCTCGGCGCAGGCCAGGCCGAGTTCCACGGCCAGCTGTTCCTGGCCCGGGCGGCTGGTGTTCTGGTGGTCGAGGAAGCGCTGCAGGTGCGAGTAGTGGCCGCCGTCCTCGCGGATCAGCACCTGCTTGGTGGCCTCCACCTTGGCCTTGTCCAGTTGCGTGCGGGTCAGCACTTCCAGCAGCAGGTCGAGCACCTGGCGCTGGGTGGCCGCCGGCGCCTCGATGACGAAGGTGGTGTCGCCCTCGCTGGTGTAGGCGTTCCACTGGCCGCCCAGGGCCTGCATGCGCGCTTCCAGGCCGGCCTCGTCGCCGCCGTCCAGGCCGCTGAAGAACAGGTGTTCCAGCAGGTGCGGCAGCTGCCGGTCATGGCAGCTGAAGTCGGAGAAGCCGACGCCCACCACCAGGCGGATGGACACCGAGCCGCGCTGGCTGGTCGGCTTGAACAGCACGCCCATGCCGTTCTGCAACTGGTAGCCCTCCACGGTCGAGCGCGAATCGGCCAACGACCAGCCGCCGCCGAGCAGGAACAGGAGGGGGAGGAACAACCAACGCATGGGCCAAGCCTGGAAAAAAGCAAAGCCAGGAGAATAGCGGATTGCCGCCGATCCACCTACCCATGGGCGGCACCCTTGGCGACGGGCTGCGACCTGCCCCGGCCCGGTCTATCATCAGGCGTGGCGCGATGGGTGATTGATGGCCTTTCGCTAGCGGCAACGCCCTGCCGCATCGCCCAACGCGGAGGCCGCACCCATGCGCGTCCTGATCACCGGCGCGGCTGGCCACATCGGCCAGAACCTGCTCAACGAACTGGCGGTCCAGCACCGCGACTGGACGCTGGTGGCCGCCGACGTGCGCAGCCTGCCGACGCAGCACCTGCGGTCGAACATCGAGCCGGTGCAGCTGGACATCGGCCACCCCAGGCAGGTCCGCGAGTGCGTGCGGCAGTGGCGCCCGCAGGCCATCGTGCACCTGGCCTCGGTGGTCAACCCGCCGCCGCAGATGTCCGCCACCCGCCTGCACACCATCGAGGTCGGCGGCAGCCGTGCGCTGTTCGAGGCGGCGGTGGAGCATGAAGTGGGCCAACTGGTGGTGGCCAGTTCCGCCGCGGCCTACGGCTTCCACCCGGACAACGCCGAGCTGATCGACGAGAGCCACCCCCTGCGCGGCCAGTCGCAGTTCCCCTACGCCCGCCACAAGCACGAGATCGAACAGCTGCTGGCCGGCCTGCGGCAGAGTTGTCCACAGCTGCGCCAACTGGTGCTGCGCCCCGGCACCATCCTCGGGAGGGGTGTGCATAACCCGGTCACCGATCTGTTCATGGGGCGTTCGGTGCTGGGGATAAGTGGCCGCTGCAGCCGCTTCGTATTCATCTGGGACCAGGACGTGGTGAACATCATCCGCCAGGGCCTGGAGCAGGGCAGCGAAGGTATCTACAACCTGGCCGGCGACGGCGCGCTGAGCCTGCGCGAGATCGCCGGGCTGTTGCGCAAACCCTACCGCACCCTGCCGGCGCCGCTGCTGCGCGGCGCGCTGGCCATGCTGCGGCCGCTGGGCCTGGCGCCCTTCGGCCCGGAGCAGGTGGACTTCATGCGCTACCGGCCGGTGCTGGACAATGCGCGGTTGAAGCGGGAGTTCGGGTATCAGCCGCGGTATTCGAGCCGGGAGGCGTTTCTGGCGTTCATCGCTGCGCGGGGGTTGCGGGCGGGGTAGGGGGGATTTTCGTAGGAGCGAGCTTGATCGCGAACGGGACTCAGCGGTGATTTCGGTGTTTTGGTTTGGCTCCGTCCCCTCTCCCCAGCCCTCTCCCTGAAGGGAGAGGGGGCTTGTCCGTGCCGAGAGAAGTGATGGTTTCAGCCGGAAACCTTCGGTGCTAGCCGGCTAACTCGGGAATACCCACGCACTCCGAACGGTCCCCTCTCCCTTCAGGGAGAGGGTTAGGGAGAGGGCGCTCTGAACCCCAGCACCCGCAGCTCCCAGGAAACACCATTCGCGAGCAAGCTCGCTCCTACGAAGAGCCGCGCCCTCATTCAGGCATTGCGCCGCCCCTCCCAGAAATGCCTCGCCATCATCCTCAACCCCGCCGCCAACTCCGCCACCTGCGCAGCGCTGGCCTGGCTATGGCTCGCACTGGCGGCATTGCCGTCGGCCGACTCACGAATGGCCAACAGGCTGCGTTCGATCTCCTCGCTGGCGCAGCCCTGTTCCTCGATGGCGCCGGCGATCTCCAGGCTCATGCGCTGGATCGCCGAGACCTGCCCGGCGATCTCCTCCAGCGCGCCGGCGGCGCGGCCGGCCTGGTCGAGGCTGGTGTGGGCCTGTTCGCAGCTGTGGCGCAGGGCCTGCACCGAGGCGCCGGCGCCGCGTTGCAGGTCGCCCACCAGCCTGTGGATATCCAATGCCGAGTCGGCGGTGCGCGAGGCCAGCGCGCGGACTTCGTCGGCCACCACGGCGAAGCCGCGCCCGGCCTCGCCGGCGCGGGCCGCTTCGATGGCTGCGTTGAGCGCCAGCAGGTTGGTCTGCCCGGCGACTTCCTGGATCACCTGCAGCATCCGCGAGATGCCCTCGCTGTGCCCGTGCAGCTGTTCCACCGCCTCGCTGGCGCGGCGCACCGCGTCCTCCAGGGCGGCGAGCTGGCCGCGGGTGGCCTGCACCTCGCCCTGGCCGGCCTGGGTCACCCGCTCGCTGCATTGCGCCGCCACCGCGCTGTGCTGGGCGTGGCGCGCCACTTCCTGGACGCTCTGCGCCAGCTGCTGCATGGCGCTGGCCACCTGGTCGGTCTCCTGCTGCTGGCGGCGCGTGCCGGCGCTGCTGTCGGCCACGGTGCCGGCCAGCTGCCCGGCGTGTTCGGCGAGCTGGCGCGAGGCCTCGGCCATGCGCCCGACCACCGCGCTGGTCTCGGCTTCGAGCATGCGCAGGGCGAAGTCCAGCTCGCCGAATTCGTCGTTGCGGCCGCTGTACAGGCGCTGGCTCAGCGGGTTGTCGGCGACCTGGCGGGCGCGCGCCAGCAGGGGCCGCAGCGGCTGCAACTGGTGCGCCAGCCAGGCACCGGAGAGCAGCAGGGCTAGGCCGAAGGCCAAGGGTGCGGGCGCCAGATATGCCAGCAGCGCGCCCAGGGCCTGCGCCAGGCCCAGGCCTACTAGCAGCCGCGGCAACAGGCCCAGGCGTGGCCGGCGCGGCAGCCAGCCGGCGCGCATGCGCGCGTACAGCTGCTCGGCGGCCTCGACCTCGGCGGCGCTGGCGCGGGTGCGCACCGACTGATACTCCACCACCTTCCCGCCGTGGCGGATCGGCGTGACGAAGGCGCTCACCCAGTAGTGGTCGCCGTTCTTGCAGCGGTTCTTCACCAGGCCCATCCAGCTGCGCCCGGCCTGCAGCGTCCGCCACAGGTGGGCGAAGGCGGCCGGCGGCATGTCCGGGTGGCGCACGCGGTTGTGGTTGTGCCCCAGCAGTTCCTCGGCGCTGAAGCCACTGATGCTCAGGAAGTCCGGGTTGACGTGGCTGACCGCGCCCTTGAGGTCGGTGGTGGAGAGGATGTTGGCGCTGGCCGGCACTTCGACCTGGCGCCCGCTGACCGGCAGGTTGAGCTTCATCGGTGGGTCTCCATGGCCGCGGGGTGCAGGATGTGGGGCGGCAGCGGCGGGCTGAACAGGAAGCCCTGGGCGAAGCGGCAGCCTTCCTTGCGCAGGAATTCCAGGTGCTCGGGGTGCTCGACGCCCTCGGCCACCACCTCCAGGCCGAGGCTGCGGCCCAGGCCGACGATGGCGCGGCAGATGGCGCTCAACTCGGGATCGTCGGGGACCTTGCCGATGAAGCTGCGGTCGACCTTCAGCAGGTCCAGCGGGAAGCGCTTGAGGTAGCCCAGGGACGAGTAGCCGGTGCCGAAGTCGTCCAGCGCCAGGCGCACGCCGTGGGCGGCCAGCTCGCGCAGGCAGGCGAGGGTCTCGGCGCCGTCCTGCATCATCAGGCTCTCGGTGATCTCCAGCACCAGGCTCTGCGGCGCCAGGCCGGTCTCGGCGAGGATCTGCCGCACCCGCTCGGCGAAGCCCGGCTGCTGCAGCTGGCGGATGGACAGGTTCACCGAGCAGTACAGCCAGGGTTGGCCGTCGCGCTGCCAGGCGAGGGTCTGGCGGCAGGCCTCGCGCAGCACCCAGTCGCCGACGCGGACGATCTGGCCGGATTCCTCCAGCGCCGGGATGAACTGCAGCGGGGAGACCGGCTGGCCGTCGCGCTGCCAGCGCAGCAGCACTTCCACCGCGATGCGCCGCGGCGGGTCGACGTCGATGCGCAGGATCGGCTGGTAGTGCAGGCTGAATTCGCCGCGCTCCAGCGCCTGGCCCAGCGCGCTCTCCAGCTCCAGACGGCGCTGCGCGGCGGCCTGCAGCTCGCTGGAGAAGCGCGCGTACTGCGCCTTGCCGGCCTCCTTGGCGCGGTACAGGGCCAGGTCCGCGGCCTGCAGGGTGTCGATCGCCTGGCCCTCGGCGATCAGCCCGGTGATGCCGATGCTGGCGCTGACCACCAGGGTGCGGCCGTCCAGGTGCAGCGGCTGGTGCAGGCAGTCGAGCATGCGCTGGGCGACCTGTTCGGCGTCGGCCAGGTTGGCCATGTCGTCCAGCAGCACCACGAACTCGTCGCCGCCGAAGCGCGCCAGGTGGTCGCCGGGGCGCAGGCAGCGCAGCAGGCGCTGGGCCACCTCCACCAGCACGCGGTCGCCGACGCCATGGCCGAGGCTGTCGTTGATCAGTTTGAAGCGGTCCAGGTCGATGAACAGCAGGCCGGCCTCGCGCGCGCCGGGGCGGCCCTGGCGCTGCAGGGCCTGCTGCAGCAACTCGTCCAGACGCAGGCGGTTGGCCAGGCCGGTCAGCGGGTCGTGGCGCGCGGCGTGGCTGAGCTGGTGCTCGCTGGCCTTGCGCTGGCTGATGTCGCTCTGCGAGCCGGCCATGCGCCCGTCGGTGATCACCCCGCGGGCCTGCACCCAGAGGTAGCCGCCGTCGCGCTGGCGGATGCGGTACTCGTGGTTGAGCAGGGCGGCGCTGCCGCGCAGGTGGGCGTCGATGGCCTGGCGCAGGCCGGGCAGGTCGTCGGGGTGCACGCGGGCGAACCAGCTGGCGCTGCCCTCGCCGAGGCTGTCGCGGTTCAGCCCGAGCATGCGCGCCCAGCGCTCGGAAACGTACAGCCGGTCGTTGGCCAGGTCCCAGTCCCAGATGCCGTCGTTGGCCCCGCGCAGGGCCCGGGCGAAGCGCGCCTCGCTGTCCTCCAGGGCCTGGCGCTGGGCGGCGCCGTAGGTGTCGATGGCCAGCGACATGTCGAAGAACACCCGCTTGAGCAGGCTGGCGAAGGTCGACGCCTGCGGCGCGTCGCCGAGCAACTCGTCGAGCATGTGCTGCAGGTACAGGCGGTAGGCGCCCAGGTACCACTTCAGCTCCACCCCCACCTGCTGGTGGACCAGGCCGATGCGCAGGCGGTCGCGCACGTAGCCGCCGTCCTGCGGGGCCTCCCAGAGCTGCTCGTAGTACTGCGCCTGGCTGCGCTTGAGGCGCTGCAGGGTGGCCGGTTCGGAGAGGATGGCCGCCAGCGGCGGGAACTGGCCGAGGTGCGCGTAGAGCTGGTCGATGAAACGCAGGTGGCTGTCGCCGCGCTCGGCGGCGGCCTGCTGCAGGCGCTGCTCGTCGGCTGGCTGCCAGTGCAGGTAGCGCAGGCGCTGGTCGATCTCCGCCGGCGACAGGCCGATGCGGTCGAGCATGTGGTCGAGCTTCGGTCCCAGGCCCATGCTTGCCTCCTTGTTTTTCTGCGGGCATGAAAAAAGCGCCGCGCCCGTCGCACGATGAATTCGGCGACAGGCGTGGCGCTTTGTCTTGCAGGCCCTTGGCGTCCTGCCCGGCAAAGCCGGCTTCCGCGGTGGCGGAACGTTGGTCGGGGTTTTTTACACCATCGGCGGGGAGGCGGACAACTCCCGCAATGCGGCCTCCAGGCGCCGCCGCAGTTGCCCCAGCTCGCGCGAGCGGAAGGCGTGGCGGCTGCGTTCGAGCACGCCGACGGCGTCGGCCAGCAGGGCGTGCAGGCGCGCGGTATCGCTCAGCGCGGCATCCTTGAACCAGCGGCACAGCGGGGCCTGCTCGCAGTCGCCGGGGCCGGCGAGTACCGCGCAGGGCACCTGGTAGACCGTGAGCAGGGCGCGCACCTGGCGCGCCACGCTCTCGTCCTGGGAGGTCACCAATAACTGGGCCGGAAGCCGGCTAAGGGTCATGGCGTCATGCTCGTGGATGGCAAAGGGCCATTACCCTAGCCGAACGCCATGCCCGGGCATTGACGCGGATCAGTCCCGCGGCGAGCTGCCGCATGCCGGGGGCCTCAGCCGGCCGCGCTGGAGCCTGGCGGCACGCCATGGCCCGGCGGTTGGGCGGCGTCTTCCAGGGCCTGCTCGACGTAGTCGTCCTCGGCCTCCTCGCCGCTGCCGGCCTCGGGGTTGTCGAGGACGGCATAGGCGATGGCGCAGAACAGCGAGTTCAGGCGCTTCATGTCGGCGATCAGGTCCAGGTGCAGCGAGCTGGTCTCGATGCTCTGCACCACCTGCTGGCGCAGGCGGTCGACGTGGGCGTGGGCGTAGCGGCGCTCCTGCAGGCGGAAGCGCTGCTTGGCCCGGCGCAGGCGCCGCGCGCCTTCCTGGTCGCCGTTGAGGAACACCGACAGGCTCAGGCGCAGGTTGACCAGCAGCTGGCTGTGCAGCGCGGTGATCTCGGCCAGGCCGTTGTCCGAGAAGGAGCGGCTGCGCGAGGTCTTCTTGTCCTGCACGGCGCTGAGCATATGCTCGATGATGTCGCCGGCCTGCTCCAGGTTGATGGCCAGCTCGATGACCTCGGCCCAGCGCCGGCTGTCGCGCTCGCTCAAATCCTCGCGGGGCATGCGCGCCAGGTACAGCTTGATCGCCGTGTAGAGCGCGTCGACGTCGTCGTCGAGCTTGCGGATTTCCTTGCCCAGCAGCGGGTCGCCGCCGCGGGTCACCTGCAGCAGGTTGATCAGCATCTGCTCGACGATGTCGCCCATGCGCAGCGTCTCGCGCACCGCGTTGACCAGCGCCAGGCTCGGCGTGTCCAGCGCCGCCGGGTCGAGGTGGCGCGGGCGCACGCGGTCCTCGGGGGCGGCGCGGTCGGGCATGATGCGCGTGCAGAAGGCGGCCATCTGGGTGGTCAGCGGCAGGCAGGCGAGGCAGCGCACCGAGTTGTAGAGCACGTGGAAGGCGATCACCAGCTCCTGGGTGCGGAACGGCCAGCCGTCCACCCACTGCGCCAGCGGGCCGATCAGCGGCAGCACCAGCACGCAGCCGGCGACCTTGAACAGCAGGCTGCCCAGGGCCACCCGGCGGCCGGCGGCGTTCTGCGAGGTGGAACCGATCAGGGCGAGGATGCCGGTGCCCAGGTTGGCGCCCACCACCAGGCACAGCGCGACCTTCAGCGAGATCACCTTAGAGGTGGCGAGGGTCGCGGTGAGCAGCACGGCGGCCAGGCTGGAGTAGGAGATCATGGCGAACAGCGCGCCGGTCAGGGCGTCGAGCATGACGTCGCCGGTGAGGCTGGAGAACAGCACCTTCACGCCCTTGGCCTGGGTCATGGGTTCGGCGGCCTCGACGATCAGCTGCAGCGCCAGGATGATCAGGCCCAGGCCGATGAATACCCGGCCCAGCTGGCCCAGGCGCGTCTGCTTGCGGGTGAGGAAGAAGATCACCCCGAAGAAGATCAGCAGCGGCGACAGCCACGACAGGTCGAGGGTCAGCACCCGCGCCATCAGCGCCGTCCCGACGTCGGCGCCGAGCATGATCGCCAGCGCCGGGGCCAGCGCCATCAGCCCGCTGGCGACGAAGGAAGTGGCCAGCAGCGCGGTGGCGTTGCTGCTCTGCACCAATGCGGTGACGCCGATGCCGGCGGCGAAGGCCAGCGGCCGTTTCTGCACGCTGCGGCTGAGAATGCGCCGCAGGTCGCTGCCGTACACCCGGAGGATGCCGGTGCGCACGATGTGCGTGCCCCACACCAGCAAGGCGACGGCGGAAAGCAGGTTGAGCAGTGTCAGCATGGCGGCCCCCCTCGTTACTGCATGGCCGCCCAGGCGTGACTACGCTGTGGGACGACTCTGGCCGATTTTTCTGTCATCTAATTGTCATGGTAGACCCCTGCGGTCCCTCGGGGGTTCGACAAGATGCTGATTCGTCGGGGTGTTTACCTTGAGTAAAGCCGTTGGGGCGGGGTTTTGCAGGGGGGGGCTCGGAAAATCGCGATCGTAGGACCTTGTCCGCGATAGCCGGAAATATCGGCGCGATTCGCGGATGAGATCCTACGGTTCCGGGAAGCACGGCTTTTCGTAGGATGGCGTTGAGCGAAGCGATACCCATCAGCGCAACTGCGCCACCCGCACCATTTCCCTGTAGGAGCGCGCCCTGCGCGCGAATCGCGGGCAGGGCCCGCTCCTACATAGGGGTATCCGAACCACGGTTTCTCCCGGCCACCGCCGCGGGCTAGACTGCCCCGGACACATCGCCAGCGGAAACTCCAATGCCCAAGCGCCTTCTCGCCACCCTGCGCCTGTTCCTCGCCCTCGGCCTGATCCTGGGCCTGGGCGCCTGCGCCAGCCTGTTCGGCAACGACCCGCTGAAGATCGACCTGGTGGGTCTGGAGCCCCTGGCCGGGCAGGGCATGGAAGCGCGCTTCGCGGTCAAGCTGCGGGTGCAGAACCCCAACGACCGCGACATCGACTACGACGGCGTGGCCCTGGACCTGAGCATCAACGGCCGCCCGCTGGCCAGCGGGGTGAGCGACCAGCGCGGGCAGGTACCGCGCTTCGGCGAGGCGGTGCTCAGCGTGCCGGTGAGCATCTCCGCCTTCCGCATGGTGCGCCAGGCCTGGGGCCTGGGCAACGCGCCGCCGCGCCAGGGCATGCCCTACGAAATCAGCGGCAAGCTCGGCGGCGGCCTGTTCGGCACCGCTCGCTTCAGCGACAAGGGCACCCTGGAGTGGCCGGCCGGGGCGCCCTTGCCGACGCTCTAGGGCGCTACTGGCCGGGAATGTCCCGGCGCAGCTGCACCGGCTCGATCGGCTTGCGCCCGCGCGCCGTGCGCATGCGGATGTTCAGCGCTTCCACCGCCAGCGAGAAGGCCATGGCGAAGTAGACGTAGCCCTTGGGTACGTGGACCTCGAAGGCTTCGGCGATGAGCACGGTGCCGACCACGATGAGGAACGACAGCGCCAGCATCTTCAGCGACGGGTGCTTGTCGATGAAGTCGCTGATGGCGCCGGAGGCGAGCATCATCACCAGCACCGCGACGACGATGGCGGCGACCATCACCGGCACGTTGGAGACCATGCCCACCGCGGTGATCACCGAGTCCAGCGAGAACACGATGTCGATGATGGCGATCTGCACGATGGTGCCGAGGAAGCCGCCGAGCAGGCTCTTGGGCTGCTGTTCGGTCTCGTCCTCGCCTTCCAGGCCGTGGTAGATCTCGCTGCTGCTCTTCCACAGCAGGAACAGGCCGCCGAAGAACAGGATCAGGTCACGCCCGGAAATGCCCTGCTCGAACACCGTGAAGAGGTCGGCGGTCAGGCGCATCACCCAGGTGATCGACAGCAGCAGGAGGATGCGCGTGACCATCGCCAGGGCCAGGCCGAACAGCCGCGTGCGCGCCTGCATGGCCTTGGGCATGCGCCCCACGAGGATGGAGATCATGATGATGTTGTCGATGCCCAGGACGATCTCCAGGGCGGTCAGGGTGAGGAGCGCGACCCAGATTTCCGGGTTGGTCAGCCATTCCATTTGCGGTTTTACCAGTCGTCAGTCGTTGAACAGGGGGAACAGCCCCAGCAGCAGGGCGGCGGCGAGGATAGCGAGACAGACCAGCACTGCCCAGCGCAGGGTGAAGCGCTGGTGGTCGCCGAAGTCCACCTTGGCCAGCCCCACCAGCAGGTAGGTGGAGGGCACCAGCGGGCTGAGCAGGTGCACCGGCTGGCCGACGATCGAGGCGCGGGCCATTTCCACCGGGGTGATGCCGTACTGCGCGGCGGCCTGGGTCAGCACCGGCAGCACGCCGTAGTAGAAGGCGTCGTTGGACATGAAGAAGGTGAACGGCAGGCTGACCAGCGCGGTGATGGTCGCAAGATACGGCCCCAATGCCGGCGGGATCACCGCCAGCAGGCTCTTCGACATGGCCTCGACCATCCCGGTTCCGGAGAGGATGCCGGTGAACACGCCGGCGGCGAAGATCAGCGAGACCACCGCCAGCACGTTCTCGGCATGGGCGCCGATGCGCTTCTTCTGCTCCAGGATGCACGGGTAGTTGACGATCATGGCGATGCTGAAGGCGATCATGAACAGCACCGGCATCGGCAGCAGCCCGGCGATCAGCGTGCCCATCAGCACCAGCGTCAGCGCGCCGTTGAACCACAGGAGCTTCGGCCGCCGCGCCTCGGGGTACTGCGAGACGCTGACCTCGGCCGCGTCCAGGTGCTCGCCGGGAAGGTGCAACTGGCCCAGGCGCGCGCGCTCGCGCTTGCCGTAGGCCCAGGCGATGGCGAACACCGTCGCCAGGCCCGCGACCATCGCCGGGATCATCGGCACGAAGATGTCCGCCGGGTCCACGTGCAGGGCGCTGGCGGCGCGGGCGGTGGGGCCGCCCCAGGGGGTCATGTTGAGCACGCCGCTGGAGAGCATGATCAGGCAGGCCATCAGCAGCGGGCTCATGCCCAGGCGCTGGTACAGCGGCAGCACCGCGGCCACGCAGATCATGTAGGTGGTGGAGCCGTCGCCATCCAGGGAGACGATCATCGCCAGCGCGGCGGTGCCCATCGACACCTTCAGCGGGTCGCCCTTGACCAGCCGCAGGATCTTGCGCACCGCCGGGTCGAACAGCCCCGAGTCGATCATGATGGCGAAGTAGAGGATGGCGAACATCAGCATCACCCCGGTGGGCGCCAGGGTGCGGATGCCGTCGAGCATCATCGGCCCGAGGCCCGCGGCGAAGCCGCCGAGCAGGGCGAAGGCGATGGGCACCAGGATCAGCGCGATGAGCGCCGAGAGGCGCCGCGTCATGATCAGAAGCATGAAGGTCGCCACCATGGCGAAGGCGAGCAGGGTCAGCATCGGGAGGGCCTCCGTCGGGGGTCAGCGCGGCGGGTGGCCGGGCAGGGACGGGGCGGGTCGGCGGTTCAAGCGTGTCATGGCATCACCCGTGTTGTTCTTGTGCGGATAACCCGCCGCCGGGCAGCGGAGGGGAGGGCGGATGCTAGGGGCTCAAGCTTTCAGCAGCCTTTCTTGGGAAAAACCGGCGATCGTCGGCTAAGGGCTGGTGTTTCTGGATGTTTCAGAACGGGCTCTTCGTAGGATGGGTTGAGCCTTGGCGAAACCCATGCGGGCGTGGCGATGGGTATCGCTGCGCTCAACCCATCCTACGTCGGCGTTCCTCATGCCCCTGCGGGGCATTCCCCCGCCCCGTTGCGGTGCACCGCGGGAAAAACGCCGGATTCGCTTGAATCCCCCGCCCCGCCTGGGTTATCCATGCTTCGCCCTTTCGCTGAAGCCATGGATACGCCGTATGACTTTCCCAGTGCCAGCCCACCTTGCCGAAGGCGCCGACAAGCCCGCCGGCCGCATTCGCCAGAAGAACGAGGAAGTCATCCTCGCCGCCGCCGAAGAAGAGTTCGCCCGCCACGGCTTCAAGGGCACCAGCATGAACGCCATCGCCCTGCGCGCCGACCTGCCCAAGGCCAACCTGCACTACTACTTCAGCAACAAGCTGGGACTCTACACCGCAGTGCTGGGCAACATCCTCGACCTCTGGGACAGCACCTTCAACCACCTGTCCGCCGAGGACGACCCGGCCACCGCCCTGGCCGGCTACATCCGCGCCAAGATGGAGTTCTCCCGCCGCCACCCGCTGGCCTCGCGCATCTTCGCCATGGAGATCATCAGCGGCGGGCAGTGCCTGAGCAGCCACTTCAACCAGGACTACCGCGCCTGGTTCCGCGGCCGCGCGGCGGTGTTCGAGGCCTGGATCGCCGCCGGCAAGATGGACCCGGTGGACCCGGTCAACCTGATCTTCCTGCTCTGGGGCAGCACCCAGCACTACGCCGACTTCGCCACCCAGATCGCCTTCGTCACCGGGCGCAAGCGCATGTCCCGGCAGGACTTCAACGACGCCGCCGACAACCTCATCCGCATCATCCTCAAGGGCTGCGGGCTGACGCCGCCGGCCACGGCATGAGCTTCACCCTCGCCGGCCCGGCCAGCTACGCCGAGGAAATCCGTAAGAGCCGCTTCACCTGCCTGGCCGCGCCCATCGCCAGCGAGGCCGAGGCCCAGGCCTTCCTCGCCGCCCACCGCGACGCCAGCGCCGGGCACAACTGCTGGGCCTGGAAGCTCGGCGCGCAATACCGCTTCAGCGACGACGGCGAACCCGGCGGCACCGCCGGGCGGCCGATGCTCGCGGCCATCGAGGGCCAGGCCATGGACCGCGTGGTGGTGCTGGTCAGCCGCTGGTTCGGCGGCATCAAGCTCGGCACCGGCGGCCTGGCCCGCGCCTACGGCGGCTGCGCGGCCAAGTGCCTGCAGGACGCCGCGCGCATCGAACTGGTGCCCAGCAGCCGCCTGGCCTTCGCCTGCGGCTTCGCCGAGCACGCGCTGCTCAAGGCGCGCATCCTCGCCCTGGGCGCCGGCATCGAGGACGAAGCCTACGGCGCCGAGGGTGTGGATATCCGCCTGAGCCTGCCCGATGCCAAGGTCGAGGAGCTGCAACGCCTGCTCGGCGACCTCAGCCGCGGCCGCATCCAGGCCATCCGCCTCGACGACTGAAGGCAATTATCCCCAGGGCTTTTTCAGCGGACGCGGGTTTTGTCCCCGGTTCCTGTGCGGCATCCTGTGGACAAACTGTGTCCCCTCCTTTCTAGGCCTCGCCAGCCGGGGCTTGCGCGACATTGCGCAGAATTTGTGCAAACGGCGGAAAAGGCCGTTTTCGGCTATCCCCGGATAGCGTGGGAAAGGCTGTGGAAAAACTGTCGATGAAGGCCCCGGGAGCAGGCATTCCGGGGGCTGCGCGAGGCTGTACGTTTTTTGTTCTGTAACGGGCTGAAAGCCGCGCCAGTCAAGGGCTTAGGCCAGGTCTTGAAGCCTCGGAAAAGGGGCCTGTACAAGTCCGGTATAAGCCCTTGGCAAGCTGTGAATATCCTGGTGGAAAACTGTGCCATGGGCGGCACTTATGCAGGGCAGGGGAAGGAGCGAGGAGAAGCCGGTGGAATCGGGGTTTTCCACGGCCGGGTGGGTGGATTGCTCACAGAGGCCGTGGACAGTGTTGTGGATATCCTATGGGGAAAACTGCCCGTGCCAGAACCGCCGCCGGCTGGCGAAAACTGTACGTTATTTGAGCAAAAGTCACCGGAATTGCTGGGCTGCAGAAAGGTATCCACAAATCGGCGAGGCAAAAAAGCGCCCATGGAGGCTCCCTGTGGAAGCCTGCCGCCTGTGGACAGCGAAAACCGCTTTTCAACAGTGGATAACAGGAACGTAGGGCGAATAACCGTTCGCGGTTATCCGCCGCTACACCGTCCTCATTCCCGGCCTCTGGTCCGAACCCGAAGCGCCCCTGGACAGGCGCTCCGAATCCAAATCCGGGGCGCGCCCGGCGCCAAGGTCAAACGGCGTATAACGCGGAGCGTTATACGCCCTACGTCGTTACAACCGGAACTGCCCCATCTGCCGCTGCAGGTCGTCGGCCAGGCCGCGCAGGGCCTGGCATTGTTCGCGGCCCTGGTGCACCTCGCCGGCGGTGGCGCGGGCCAGGTCGGCGATGCCCTGGACATTGCGGTTGATTTCCTCGGTGACCGCGCTCTGTTCCTCGGTGGCGGCGGCGACCTGGTGGTTGATGTCGCTGATGCGCTCCACCTGGTCGGCGATGGCGCCCAGCGAGGCGCCGGCGCGCTGGCTGGCGGCCAGGCCCTCGCCGGTGGCCGCCTGGCCGGACTGCATGGAACCGACCGCCTGCTCGGCGCCCTGCTTGAGGCGCTGGATCATCGCCTGGATCTCGTCGGTGGAACCCTGGGTGCGCCCGGCCAGGGTGCGCACCTCGTCGGCCACCACGGCGAAGCCGCGACCCAGTTCGCCGGCGCGGGCGGCCTCGATGGCGGCGTTGAGCGCCAGCAGGTTGGTCTGTTCGGAAATGCCGCGGATCACCGCCAGCACCTGGTCGATGGTCGCCACCTGGGCCGCGAGGTCGCCTACGGCTTCCGCGGCCTGGCCGATCTCGGCGGACATGCGCTCGCCATGCTGCAGCGCGCCGCCCACCACCTGGCGCGCCTGGCCGGCTTCGCCGCGAGCCTGCTGCGAGGCGCTGGCGGCCTGCTCGGCGTTGCGCGCGATCTCCTGCACGGTGCTGCCCATCTCGTTCACCGCCGTGGCCACCATGTCGGTCATCTCCTGCTGGCGGCTGGCGTGTTCCGCAGTGTTATCCACAACCCGCGCCACCTCGGCCACGCTGCGTTGCAGTTGCTCGCTGGTGGCCAGTACCGCGCCGATCAGCTGGCGCTGGCCTTCGAGGAAGCGGTTGAAGCCGCGGGCCAGGTCGCCCAGCTCGTCGGCGCGGGCATCGTCCAGGCGGCGGGTCAGGTCGCCGCCGCCGGCGCCGATGTCCAGCAGCGCCGTGGTCACCTGGCGGATCGGCCGCACCAGGCCGCGGGCCAGCCATACCACCAGGCCCAGGCAGAGCAGCGCCACCGCCGCGCCGGCCAGGCCGGAGAGGCGCAGGGCCTGGCGCGCGTCGGCGTAGACCTCGGCCTCCGGCACCTCGCTGACCAGCGTCCAGCCCAGGTCGCGCAGCGGCAGGCTGGCGGCCAGGTAGGTTTCGCCGTCGCGCTCGAAGCGGCTGCTCTGGAAGCCCGGATGGCCGAGAAGCGCCTGCGCCGCATCGCTGCCCACCAGGTCGGCCAGGGCCTTGCCGCGGGTCCGGGCTGGGTCGGGGTGGATCTGCACCTGGCCGTCGTTCTTCACCAGGTACACGCGGCCGGACTGGCCGAAGCGGAAGTCGCGGATCAGCCTGGACAGCTCGTCCATGCGCAGGCCCAGGCCGGCGATGCCCAGCAGCTTGCCGTCGCGCTCGACGCGGCGGTCGATGAACAGGGTGAGTTCGCCGCTGCCGACGTCGGTGTCGATGTTCAGCACCTGCGGCTGGCCGCTGTCGACGAAGCGGAAGTACCAGGCGTCCTGCGGATTGTCGCGGGACAGGGTGCGTTCCTTGCCCTTGTCGCTGTAGTAGGCGTCGCTGGCCTGGCTGGCGATGAGCGCGGCGAAGGCCCGTTGCGAAGTGCGGATGCCGCCCAGGTAGCGGACGAAGTCGGCCTGCCGCGCCGGGTCCTCGCCGGCGGCCAGCCAGTCCTGCACCAGGCTGTTGTCGGCGATGCCGGCGGCGGCGGTGAGCGGGCCGGTGAGCTGGCGCTCGAAGTCGTTGGCGATGGCCTGGATGCTCGCCGGCAGCGCCTGTTCGAGCAGGTAGCGCTCGCTCAGGCGGTTGACCAGCACGGCGTAGAGGCCGAGCACGATGAGCAGGCTGAGCAGCAGGGCGCTGCCCATGCCGAGGATGAGTTGGGTCTGGATGCTGCGAAGGCGCATGTTCTTGTTGTCCTCTTGGCACGCGGCGAATCCGTTCGCGGCGGGAGACGGGCGTAGGGAGGGGGCCGAAGAGGTTATCGGCGGGGCCGGGGAAAACTGTTGTCCCGTCGGTCAGGTTTTTTGGGGTTGGCTGGGGTGGCCGATGCGCCGGGCCCGGAGCACCCCGGACAGGCGCTTCGAGGCCAGATCCGAGGCGCGCCTGGGGTCGAGGTCAAACGGCGGATAACCGCGAACGGTTATTCGCCCTACGTATGGTTTGCCTCGCTGCACAGGGCTTTCCATTCGACGCCGCTGCGCGTGGTGCGCGGCGGGGCGTCGCGGTGGTAGCGGGCGATGACCTGGGCGGCCACGGCGATGGCCACTTCCAGCGGGCGCTTGCCGGGCACCTCGGGCAGGCCGATGGGGCAGTGCAGGGATTCGATGGCGGCTGTGGAAAAGCCGCGCTGCTCCAGGCGCATGCGGAAGCGCTGGGCCTTGGTGCGCGAGCCGATCATGCCGAGGAAGCCGGCGTCGCCGCGCTTGAGCACGGCCTCGGCGAGAGCGTAGTCCAGCGGGTGGTTGTGGGTCATGATCAGGTAGTAGCTGCCCGGCGCGGCTTTATCCACAGCCTCCAGCGGTTCGTCCAGCAGGCTGCAGCGCACCCCTGTGGGTAACTCGGCGGGGAATTCCGCGGCGCGGCTGTCCACCCATTCCAGACGCAGCGGCAGCCCGGCCAGCAGCGGCGCCAGGGCGCGGCCGACGTGCCCGGCGCCGAACAGCAGCACCTGCGGCCCGCGCACCGCGAAGCATTCGAACAGCAGGCTGGCGCGGCCGCCGCAGCACTGGCCCAGGCGTGCGCCGAGGGGGAAGTGTTCCAGGCTCTGCGCGTCCTTGCCGGCCAGCAGCAACTGGCGGGCGTGCTCGGTGGCGGCCAGTTCCAGGTGACCGCCGCCGATGGTGTCGTAGCAGGCGTCGGCGGTGACCAGCATCTTGCAGCCGGCCTCGCGCGGGGTGGAGCCCTGCACGCCGATGACGGTGACCAGCACGTAGGGCTCGGCGCCGTCGCGCAGGCGGGCGATGGCGTCCATCCAGGTGGGGGTCATGGGGTGGGCTCCTGGGGTGGGTTGCTGGTGTTGGTTGGGTACTTCTGTGCTGGCGGTGAGGTGGGTTCCCTCTCCCCAGCCCTCTCCCTGAAGGGAGAGGGGGCTTGTTCGGTGTGGCGGGAAACTGATGGCGTTGGAGATTTATCCACAGTTTCCGGCTGACTCCGTTGTTTCGCTTCACGCGAAACGGTCCCCTCTCCCTCCGGGAGAGGGCTAGGGTGAGGGCATGCCGCGTCTTCCAGCGAACTATCCACAGCCCACCCCTTCAACGCCTCGCACGCCCACAACACCCGCTCCGGAGTCGCCGGCGTATCCAGCGCCGGGCTCACCCGGTAGTCCGCCAGGCTGGCGATGGCGTCGCGCAGGGCCGACCATACCGAGATGGCCAGCATGAACGGCGGCTCGCCCACGGCCTTGGACAGGTACACGCTGTCTTCTTCGTTGGGCCGGTCGAACAGGGCCACGCGGAAGTCTTCCGGCACGTCGCTCACCGCCGGGATCTTGTAGGTCGCCGGCCCCGTGGTGAGCAGGCGGCCCTTGGCGTCCCACTTCAGTTCCTCGCTGGTCAGCCAGCCCATGCCCTGGACGAAACCGCCCTCGATCTGGCCGATGTCGACGGCCGGGTTCAGGCTGCGGCCCACGTCGTGGAGGATGTCCACCCGCAGCAGGCGGTATTCGCCGGTCAGGCTGTCTACTTCCACCTCGGACACCGCCGCGCCATAGGCGAAGTAGAAGAACGGATGGCCCTGGCCGGTCTCGCGGTCGTAGTGGATCTTCGGCGTGCGGTAGAAGCCGGTGGCCGACAGCTGCACCCGCGCGAAGTAGGCGGCCTGTACCACCTCGGCGAAGTCCAGCGCCTTGTCCCGGACTTGCACCTGGCCGTGGGCGAAGCGCACTTCCTGGGGAGTCACGCCCTCGCGCGCGGCGAGGAATTCCGCCAGCCGCGCCTTCAGCGTGCGGGCCGCGTCGCGGGCGGCCATGCCGTTCAGGTCGGTGCCGCTGGAGGCCGCGGTGGGCGAGGTGTTGGGCACCTTGTCGGTGCGCGTGGCGGTGATGCTCACGCGCTCCAGCGGCACCTGGAATTCCTCGGCGACTATCTGCGCCACCTTGACGTTCAGGCCCTGGCCCATCTCGGTGCCGCCGTGGTTCAGTTGGATGCTGCCGTCGCTGTACAGGTGGACGAGCGCGCCGGCCTGGTTCAGGTGCTGGGCGGTGAAGCTGATGCCGAACTTCACCGGGGTCAGCGCCAGGCCGCGCTTCAGTACCGGGCTGCCTGCGTTATAGGCAGTGATGGCGGCGCGGCGGGCGCGGTAGTCGCTGCTGGCTTCCAGGCGTTCGATCAGCTCGCCCAGCAGGTTGTGTTCCACGCGCTGGTGGTAGGGCGTGAGGTCGCGGCCGCTGCCGCCGTAGAGGTTGAGCTTGCGCACGTCCAGCGGGTCCTGGCCGACGGCGCGGGCGATGTCGTCCATGGCGCGTTCGATCAGCATCATCCCCTGGGGCCCGCCGAAGCCGCGGAAGGCGGTGTGCGAAACGATGTTGGTGAAGCTGCGGTAGCCGGCCACGGCCACGTCGGGGATGAAGTAGGCGTTGTCGGCGTGGAACATGGCGCGGTCGACGATGGCGTCGGAGAGGTCCGGCGAGTGGCCGCAGTCGCCCACCACTTCCAGTTGCGCGGCGAGCAACCGGCCCTCGGCGTCGAAGCCCACGCGGTAACGGTTGTGGAAGGGGTGGCGCTTGCCGGTGGCGCGCATGTCGTCGGCGCGCGGCAGGCGCAGCTTCACCGCGCACCCGGTCTTGTGCGCCAGCAGCGCGGCCAGGCAGGCCCAGGGCGCGGCCTGGGTTTCCTTGCCGCCGAAGCCGCCGCCCATGCGCCGCACTTCCACGGTGACCTTGGCCAGGGGAATGGCCAGCACCTCGGCCACCAGCTTCTGCACCTCGCTGGGGTGCTGGCTGGAGGTGAACACGAACATGCCGCCGTCGTCCGTGGGCTGCGCCATGGACACCTGGCCTTCGAGGTAGAAGTGCTCCTGGCCGCCGACGAACTGGCTGGCCTGCAGCACGTAGGGCGCGGCGGCCAGACCGTGCTCGGCGTCGCCGCGGCGCATGAAGTGCGGCGGGCGCACGAAGCGTTCCTCGGCCTTGGCCCGCAGCGGGTCCAGCAGCGGCTGTTCCTCGGCGTATTCCACCTTGGCCAGGCGCACGGCGCGGCGGGCCTGCAGCTGGGTTTGCGCGGCCACGGCGAACAGCGCCTGGCCGTGGTACTTCACCCGTTCGCCGGCCAGCAGCGGGTCGCCGGGGAACACCGGGCCGATGTCGGTGTGGCCGGGCACGTCGTCCAGGGTCAGCACGGCGACCACGCCGGGGGCGTTGCGCACAGCCTCCAGGTCCAGCTTGTGGATAACCCCGCAGGCGATGTCCGTGAGGCCGACGGCGGCGTGCAGCAGCTCGCGCGGTTCCTTGATGTCGTCGACGTAGCGCGCCGCGCCGCTGACGTGCAGCTCGGCGCTGTCGTGGGGCCGGGCCTGGCCGGCGCTGCGGGTTTCGCCGGCGCCGCCGTTGGCGGCCAGGGGAGGCAGGCTACGCATGGCGCACCTCCGCAGGGGTTGCCGTGTATTCCACTAATGCGCGTTGCAGCAGGTTCTGCGCCACCTTCAGGCGATAGGCGGCGCTGGCGCGCAGGTCGTCGATGGGCTGGAAGTCTTCGGCCAGGGCGGCCTGGGCCGCGGCCACGGCGGCGGCGTCGAACGCCCGGCCGCTCAGCGCGGCCTCGCTGCGGCGGCCGCGCAGCGGGGTGGCGGCCATGCCGCCGCAGGCCAGGCGCGCCTCGCGCACCAGGCCCTGCTCGTCGAAGTCCAGGCGCAGGGCCAGGCACACGGCGGAGATGTCGTCGTCGCTGCGCTTGGAGACTTTGTCCACACGGAACAGCTGGCCTTCCCTCAACCTGGGGATAACTATCGCCTCGATGTATTCCCCCGGCTGCAGCACGCTCTGCCGGTAGCCGGTGAAGAAGCCATCGATGGGCACCTCGCGCACCTGCCCGGTGCGGCGTAGACGCAGGCGCGCATCCAGGGCCAGCAGCACCGGCGGCATGTCGCCGATGGGCGAGGCGTTGGCGATGTTGCCGCCGAGGCTGCCGCGCTGGCGGATCTGCAGCGAGCCCAGGCGTTCCAGCAGCTCGGGCACGCCGGGGAAGGCATGCAGGACCTCCAGGCAGTCGGCGTAGGGCCGCGCGGCGCCGATCAGCAGGTGATCGGGGTGTTCTTCCAGACGGCGCAGCTCGGCCACGCGCTCCAGGTGGATCAGTTGCGGGAAGCGCTTCAGCGCCTGGGTCGCTTCCAGGGCCAGGTCGGTGGCGCCGGCCACCAGGCGCGCCTGTGGATAGTTCATCAACAGGGTGTCCAGCTCTTCCAGCGTGGTGGGCAGCCAGGCGTGCTGTTCGCCGTCGTCCAGGCTGGCACCGGCGGGCAGGGCGCGCAGGCGTTCGGCGGTGGCGCGTTCGGCGGCGCTGAAGCGATCCCCGTGCGCGTCGCCGGCGATGCGCCTGGCGGCTTCGAGGATCGGCCGGTAGCCGGTGCAGCGGCACAGGTTGCCGGAAAGGGCCGTCAGCGCGCTCTCGCGGTCGAGCTCGCAGGCCGCGTGGCGCCAGGCGAACAGCGACATGACGATGCCCGGGGTGCAGAAGCCGCACTGCGCGCCGTGGCAGTCCACCATGGCCTGCTGCACCGGGTGCAGGCGTTCGCCTTCGGCGAGACTTTCCACCGTCAGCAGCTGGCGCCCGTGCAGCGAGCCCAGCGGGGTGATGCAGGCGTTCACCGCGCGGTAGCGCAGGCCCTCGCCGTCGGGTTCGGCGAGCACCAGGGTGCAGGCGCCGCAGTCGCCGGAGGCGCAGCCTTCCTTGGTGCCGGTGCGCCCCAGTTGGGTGCGCAGGTAGTCGAGCAGGCTCGTTTCCGGCGCCAGGCCGTCCACCTGGCGCAGCTCGTCGTCGAGCAGGAACTGGATCATGCGTAACCTCGCTGGAGCACGCTCGCGGCGCCTGCCGGGGGGCGGGCCTGACGCGGCGGAAAAGCTGTCCATATGGTCAGGTAAGGCACGAACTCTGCCAGCCGAAAGGGCCGGCTCCATAAGCAAAGCATAGGCTTGCGGCGCTTTTTGACCAGCTGGCCAGGAAACTGCTTCGGCCCCCGCCACTGGTGAAGCCCGCCCATGCCCACAGCCCCTGGCGGCCGTGCTTACAGCTCTCAGGCGGGGCGCTGCCGTAGGATGGGTTGAGCTTGCGAAACCCATGCGGTTGCGGCGATGGGTATCGCTTCGCTCAACGCCATCCTACGACGGTGCATAGGTCATGGCCCGCACCGGCATCTCCGCTGCGGCTGATGGCTTGCGGGCTGCCGTTGGTCGGGAAGATGCTCTTCGCCCAGGATGCGCTGGTCTACCTCGTTCGCGCGGTTAGCCCCGGTGTCCCTGGGGCAGCCGTGGAAGGCCGGGCACCGAGCTGTCACGAGGCGGTCGTGTCGGTTGTGCAGGATGGAGGATGGCATCGCTCATCGATAGCGGTGCTCTTCCTTTTATAAGTCCGCTGATAGAGAAAGCCAATTTGTTTGATGGCCTAAATCAATGGGCCATCCGGGCTAATAGTGGATAATCTTGCCCACGTCGAATTTCATAACCAATTCGATCAACCCATCTCTACGAGGAATGCCGAATGAACCTGATCAACACCCAAGTCCAACCGTTCAAGGTCAACGCCTTCCACAACGGCAAGTTCATCGAAGTCACCGAGCAGTCCCTGAAGGGCAAGTGGTCGGTCCTGATCTTCATGCCGGCAGCCTTCACCTTCAACTGCCCGACCGAGATCGAAGACGCCGCCAACAACTACGCCGCTTTCCGCGACGCTGGCGCCGAAGTCTACATCGTCACCACCGACACCCACTTCTCCCACAAGGTCTGGCACGAAACCTCCCCGGCCGTGGGCAAGGCCCAGTTCCCGCTGATCGGCGACCCGACCCACCAGCTGACCAACGCCTTCGGCGTGCACATCCCGGAAGAAGGCCTGGCCCTGCGCGGCACCTTCGTGATCAACCCGGAAGGCGTGATCAAGACCGTCGAGATCCACAGCAACGAGATCGCCCGTGACGTGTCCGAGACCCTGCGCAAGCTGAAAGCCGCCCAGTACACCGCCGCTCACCCGGGCGAAGTCTGCCCGGCCAAGTGGAAAGAAGGCGAGAAGACCCTGGCTCCCTCCCTGGACCTGGTCGGCAAGATCTAAAAACGGCCGGGAGGCTGTTGCGCAGCGCTGATGCTGCGTTGCGACCAGGCGCGGGCTTGTCATTTACAGCTCGTAAACTCCGCGCCCGCGCCTGGTCGCGCCTTGCCTGAGCGCTTGCTCACGACGTCTCCCAATCCGTTTTGCGCAATACCCCGAGGGTGCCTGCCGGCACCCTTCCTACCCAAGCCCAAAGCGTGCCGTAGGGCGGGCCAGCGTGCCTGCCGGGGAACCCTTTTGCCCGAATTTCGTAGGAGCTGAATTCATGTTGGACGCCAATCTTAAGACCCAGTTGAAGGCCTACCTGGAAAAGGTCACCCAGCCGTTCGAGATAGTCGCGTCCCTCGATGACAGCGACAAATCCCGCGAGCTGAGCGAACTGCTGCACGACATCGTCGGCCTGACCGACAAGATCACCCTGCGCGAAGACGGCGGCGACGAACGCAAGCCGTCCTTCTCGCTGAACCGCCCGGGGGCGGACATCGGCCTGCGTTTCGCCGGTATCCCCATGGGCCACGAGTTCACTTCCCTGGTGCTGGCCCTGCTGCAGGTCGGCGGCCACCCGTCCAAGCTCGAGCCCGAAGTCATCGAGCAGGTCAAGGGCATCCAGGGCAAGTTCGAGTTCGAAACCTACTTCTCGCTGTCCTGCCAGAACTGCCCGGACGTGGTCCAGGCGCTGAACCTGATGGCGGTGCTCAACCCCAACATCCGCCACGTCGCCATCGACGGCGCGCTGTTCCAGGACGAGGTGGAGAAGCGCCAGGTCATGTCGGTGCCGAGCATCTACCTGAACGGCGAAGTCTTCGGCGCGGGCCGCATGGGCGTGGAAGAAATCCTCGCCAAGATCGACACCGGCGCCGCCGCCCGCGAAGCCGAGAAGCTGGCCGCCAAGGAAGCCTTCGACGTGCTGGTGGTGGGCGGTGGCCCGGCCGGCGCCTCGGCGGCCATCTACGCCGCGCGTAAGGGCATCCGCACGGGTGTCGCCGCCGAGCGCTTCGGCGGCCAGGTGCTGGACACCATGGCCATCGAGAACTTCATTTCGGTGAAGGAGACCGAAGGCCCGAAACTGGCCCGCGCGCTGGAAGAGCACGTGAAGCAGTACGAGGTCGACATCATGAACCTGCAGCGCGCCAGCGCGCTGGTCCCGGCGAAGAATGCCGGCGAGTTGCACGAAGTGAAGTTCGAGGGCGGCGGCAGCCTCAAGGCCAAGACCGTGATCCTCGCCACCGGCGCCCGCTGGCGCGAGATGGGCGTGCCCGGCGAGCAGGAATACAAGGCCAAGGGCGTGTGCTTCTGCCCGCACTGCGACGGCCCGCTGTTCAAGGGCAAGCGCGTGGCGGTGATCGGCGGCGGCAACTCCGGCGTCGAGGCGGCCATCGACCTGGCCGGCATCGTCGCCCACGTGACCCTGCTGGAGTTCGACAGCAAGCTGCGCGCCGACGCCGTGCTGCAACGCAAGCTGTACAGCCTGCCGAATGTGGACGTGATCACCAGCGCGCTGACCAGCGAAGTGAAGGGTGACGGCCAGAAAGTCACCGGCCTGGTCTACAAGGACCGCAACTCGGAAGAGTTCAAGTCGGTGGAGCTGGAGGGCATCTTCGTGCAGATCGGCCTGCTGCCGAACACCGAGTGGCTCAAGGGCAGCGTCGAGCTGACCCCGCGCGGCGAGATCATCGTCGATGCGCGCGGCGAGACTTCGCTGCCGGGTATCTTCGCCGCCGGTGACGTGACTACGGTGCCGTACAAGCAGATCGTGATTGCGGTGGGCGAGGGGGCGAAGGCTTCGTTGTCGGCCTTCGATCACCTGATCCGTAGTTCTGCGCCGGCCTGATGACCTTGCGCTAGTAGAAGCGCCCGGCTCACTTGAGTGAGCTGGGCGTTTTTCTTTGTGGGTGTTTTGTCTGGGGTCGATGGTGTTCGGGGGTGTGTTCCCTCTCCCCAGCCCTCGGCTGCGCGCCCCGCCCTGAAGGGAGAGGGGGCTTGTCCGTGCCGAGAGGGGATTTGCTGTCAGCCGGGTGCTCGGTGCAAGCCGGCTAACGCCGAAGTGTCAGCGCGCTCCGAACGGTCCCCTCTCCCTTCAGGGAGAGGGTTAGGGAGAGGGCAGCGGCATCCCCGCCACACCAGAAACCACCGGCGAACACCTTCTCCTCGTAGGAGCGAGCTTGCTCGCGAACGGCTTGGCACCGGGGCCCGCCAGGTTCGCGAGCAAGCGTGCTCCTACGAAAAGCCTCCAGTCCAGCCCGCAAGCATCAAAGAATCGGCGAAACCAACCGCGCCACCCGCATCCCCAGCTGCTGCAACTGCCCGCTGCGCTCCGTGCCCAGCTCCACCGCCTGCTCGAAATCCGCCAGCAGCATGCTCTCCACGTCGCGGGCGAAGGCTTCGTCCACCGTCACCAGCATGATCTCGAAGTTCAGCCGGAACGAGCGGTTGTCCAGGTTGGCGCTGCCCACCGCGGCGCAGTCGTGGTCCACCAGCACCACCTTCTGGTGCAGGAAGCCCGGCTGGTAGCGGTACACCTTCACCCCGGCGCGCACCGCGTCCTGGGCATAGAGGCTGGAGGCGGCGTAGACGGTGCGGTGGTCCGGGCGCGAGGGCAGCAGGATGCGCACGTCCACGCCGCGCAGCGCGGCCAGGCGCAGGGCCGAGCTGACCGCCTCGTCGGGGATGAAGTACGGGGTGGTTATCCACACCCTTTCGCTGGCCGCGTTGATCATCTCGACGAAGAACAGCGAGCAGGTTTCCTGCTTGTCCGCCGGGCCGCTGGCCAGCACCTGGCAGATCACCCCCTGCTCGTCGTAGCTGCCCGGCAGCAGCAGGGTGGGCAGGGCGTGGGTGGCCCAGAACCAGTCCTCGGCGAAGCACTCCTGCAGGCAGGCCACGGCCGGGCCGCGCAGTTCCACGTGGGTGTCGCGCCAGGGCGACAGCGGCGGCTTCTCGCCCAGGTATTCGACGCCGACGTTGTGCCCGCCGACGAAGCCGCGCAGGCCGTCGACCACCACCACCTTGCGGTGGTTGCGGAAGTTCAGCTGGAAGCGGTTGATCGCCCCGTGCCCGGTGCTGAAGGCCTGCACCTGCACGCCGCCGGCGCGCAGGCGTTCGACGTAGCGCCCGGGCAGGCCGTGGCTGCCGATGGCGTCGTAGAGCAGGAAGACTTCCACGCCGTTGGCCGCGCGCTCCAGCAGCAGCTGCGCCAGGCGCTGGCCGAGGGCGTCGTCGCGGACGATGAAGAACTGCACCAGCACTACCTGCCTGGCCTGGGCGATGGCCTCGAAGATGGCGTCGAAGGTGGCTTTGCCGTTGACCAGCAGGCGCACGTGATTGTTCGCCAGGGTCGGCATGCGCGCCAGCGCGGTCAGGGCCTTGAGCGCCTTGTAGTTCTCCGACTGGCTTGCCGTCAGGGCCTCTTCCACCCAGGGCCGCCAGTCCAGCTCGGCGGCGGCCAGGTGCATCTCCTCGTTGGCCTGGCGCCGCGCGCCTATGTAGGCGTCGAAGCGGCTGCGGCCGAACACCAGGTAGGGCAGCAGGGTGAGCAGCGGCATGAACACCAGGGAAATGGCCCAGGCGATGGCGCCCTGCGCGGTGCGCACGGTGAGCACCGCGTGGACGGCGGCGACCACGCCGAGGATCTGGATGGCCACCAGGAAATGGGCGATGTAGGCGGAGTAATGCATGCGCGCGAACGAGTCCTTCTGCCGTGCGTGTTAGCGCAGCTTAGCCTCGCTCGGGGGGCCGCGGCCATCCCGGCAGTTCGCCACGCCAGGTTTCGTAGGCCTTGCCCAGGCGCAGCGCGCTCATGGGGGACTCCGGCGGGGAACCATGGCACGACCCTGGCCTATTGCGGGGAAAAGCGGCGTAGGGCGGATAACGCTCCGCGTTATCCGCCGTTTGGCCTTGGTTGCCGAACGGGGGATTCAACTGGGTGACTTTGGGAGAGGCCGGTGGTTTTGGGGGGCTGGCCCGCCCGTGGTTCCCTCTCCCCAGCCCTCTCCCTGAAGGGAGAGGGGGCTAGTCCGTGCCGAGAAGAGCATGGCTTTAGCCGGAAACCGCAGAGTTGCCGGCTAACTCGGGAATATCCACACGCTCCGAACGGTCCCCTCTCCCTTCAGGGAGAGGGTTAGGGAGAGGGCGCTCTTCAGGACAAGCCCCAAAGCCCCGGCAGAACACCGTTCGCGAGCAAGCTCGCTCCTACGAAGAGCGAAGAGCGCGAGTCAGGGCCGTGGCACCAACGCCGGCAGCAGCTGCCGCGAAATTGCCTCGCGCACCGCCGGCAGCAGCGTCGCGTTGCCGCCCAGCATTTCTTCCACCAGCCGGCGCAGGGCCATGGAGCGTTCGGGGGTAAGGGCGCGCACCGCGTATTCACAGGCCTGTTCCGCGGTGACGTCCGGCGGAACGGCGAAGCCCAGCGCCTGCAGGCGTTCGCGGAAATCGTCCTGGTCGATCAGGTCGGCGTGCATCATCGCGGAGTCCTCCGTGAGGTTGGGCTTCCCCGGATTCTCGGAACAGCGCCGGCCGGGCGCAAGCACCCGGCCGGTGGAGTGTCCTTCACAGGCAAGAGCAGGTCGTTTTCCGACCGGGACGGCCCGCGACCGGCTTTAGTTCAGGCCGAGCTTGCCGCGCAGGGTCGAAAGGTCTTCCGCCAGGGTGTTGACCGGCCCGGCCAGGGCCTTGCGGTCCTTGGCGCTGAGCTTGTCGTAGGTCTGGTAGCCGCCGTCCCTGGTCTTGTACTTGGCGAGGATGCCGTCGACCGTGGCGAAGTTCTTCTCCACCTTGGCGACGAAGGCCGGGTCCTGCTTGGCCAGTTGCGGGCGGAACAGTTCGACGATCTTCTTGGCGCCGTCGACGTTGCCCTGGAAGTCGTACAGGTCGGTGTGGCTGTAGCGGTCCTCCTCGCCGCTGACCTTGGTCGCGGCCACTTCCTCCATCAGCGCGGCGGCGCCGCCGACCACCTTCTCCGGCGGGAAGGGCAGGCCTTCCACGCGCTTGCGCAGCTCGTGCACGTCGGCCATCAGCTTGTCGGCCAGCGGGCCCAGGCCCTCGGTGCTGTTCTTGCTGAACAGGCCGTACTCGATGCGGTGGAAGCCGGTGAAGTCCGGGGCGTCGACCTTCTTCTCGTGGTCGTCCTCGCGGGAGTCGATGGCGCTGTCCAGGTCGCTGAACAGCTCGGCCACCGGTTCGATCGACTCATAGAACACGCGGGTCGGCGCGTAGAGCTTCTTCGCCGTGGCCAGGTCGCCCTGCTTCACCGCGTCGGTGAACTGCTGGGTGCGCTTGACCAGCTCGTCGAGGTTGTCGGTGACGTAGAGCTTGTAGTCGGCAATGGGGCCGACCAGGTCCAGCGGCGAGCCGGTGGCGGCGAAGGTGGCCAGCGGCGCGGCGAGCAGGCCGAGGCTGAACAGCAGGGCGAGGGAGGTGCGTTTCATGTCCGATGGCTCCAGTGCGTTGTCGTTGTTCAGGCCAGCAGGCTGCGGCCGAGGAAGTCGTCCGGCCCGGTGACCCCGGGCAGGACGAAGAAGTAGCCGCCGCCTTGCGGTTTCAGGTATTCCTCCAGCGGCTCGCCGTTCAGGCGCGTCTGCACGGCGATGAAGCCGCGCGCCAGGTCCGCCTGGTAGCAGATGAACAGCAGGCCCATGTCCAGTTGGCCGTTGCTGGCCGCGCCGTTGGAGTAGTTGAACGGCCGGCGCAGGATGAGGTTGGCCTGGCTCTGCGCGGTGCGCGGGTTGGCCAGGCGGATGTGGGCGTCCAGCGGCGTGCGTTTGCCCTCGGCGTCGCGGGCGTAGTCCGGCACGTCGGTTTCCACCCGGCCGTCGTGGGGCGCGCCGCTGGCCTTGATCCGGCCGATGATGCTTTCCTGCTCCTGCAGCGGGGTGCGGTCCCAGCGTTCGACGAAGTTGCGGATGATGCGCACCGCCTGGTAGCTGCCGCCCGCCGCCCAGGCCGGCTCGCCGCTGCCGGGCTGCACCCAGACGATGCGGCGCATGGCCGCCTCGTCGCTGGAGTCGGGGTTGGCCGAGCCGTCGCGGAAGCCCAGGAAGTTGCGCGCGCTCTCGGTGGGCTGGCCGGGGCGGCTGGGCTGCACCGGCACGCTGCCTTCCTGTTTCCAGCGCACCAGCAGCAGGTCCGGGGTGTTCTTCACGATGTCGCGCAGGGCGTGGATGTTGGTGTCCGGGGTGTTGGCGCAGAACTGCAGGCACAGGTCGCCGTGGCAGCGCGCCGGGTCCAGGGCGTCGTTGGGGAAGCCGGCCATGGGTTGCAGGTGGCGTGGCTTGCGCGCCGCCAGGCCGAAGCGCTCGTCGAACAGCGAGTCGCCCACGGAGACGGTGACGGTCAGGTTGTCCGGGATCACCACCGGGCCGAGGATGCCCGAGTCCAGCGGCGGCAGCTTGGGGTCGACCTGTTGCACCGCTCCGCCGGCCATGAGGAAGCGGATACGCTCGTCGAGCACCCGGAACAGCCGCTCCAGGCCGGCGCGGTCGCTGGCCAGCACGTCGAAGGCGACGATCATCCCGGCCGCCGGGCGCGGCGTGACTATGCCCGGCTGGTGGCGGCCGAACCAGGCGTTGCGCTCCTGGGTGCGCTCGCTGGCCGGCGCATGGGTGACGGCCGCGGTGTCGGCGGCCCGCGCCGGGCCCGCCAGGCTGGCGCCGGCCAGGGCCACACCGGCGGCGCCGAGGCCGAGCAGCACGCGGCGGCGTTGGGCGTTGGCGGGGCTGTCGTCGTTACTGTGCATCGGTACTTCCTCGGATCAGGGTTGGGCCAGGCCCAGGGCCGGCGCCACGGCGTCCAGCGCCTCGGCCAGGCGGGCGGTCGCGGCGGCCAGCTGCTGGCGCTGGGCGGCCGTGACCTGGTCGTAGGGCTTGCCGGCCAGTGGCGCGAGGCCGGTGTCGAGCGCCGCGGCGGCGGCGTCCAGGCGCGCGGGCAGCTCGGGGGCCTTGCGTTGCAGCAGCGGACGCAACAGGTCGATGACCTTGCGCGCGCCCTCCAGGTTGGCGGCGAAGCCGGCCAGGTCGCTGTGGCTGTAGCGTTCCTCGTCGCCGTTCACGCGTTGCTCGGCCAGGTTGCGCAGCAGCCGCGCGGCGTTGCCGGAGAGCTGTTCGGGCGGCAGCGACTGGGCCATGAGGGCGTCCTTCAGGGTGGCGACGTCGGCCTGCAGTTGCGTGGCGACCGGCGCCAGGCCGGCGGTCGAGTCCTGGGCGAACAGGCCGTACTCGATGCGGTGGAAGCCGCCGAAGGCCGGGTCTTGCTCGCGCTGCTCGAAGGCGTCGGCGCGTGGGGCGATGCGGTTGTCCAGCTCGGCCAGGCGCTGGGCGCTGGCGGCGATGCGCTGGTAGGCGGCGCGGCCTTCCAGGTAATGCGTGCGCGCGGCGCCGAGGTCGTTGGCCGCCAGGGCCTGACGCAGGGCGTCCAGGGCGCGTTGCAGCTGGCGCAACTGGCCGGCCAGGTAGACGCGGTATTCGGCCAGCGGGGCGACGAAGTCCAGCAGCGGCGAGCGCGCCTGCCGGGCGGCGCTGGCGGCCGCGCTGGGGGTGACGTGCAGGCTGCCGTGGGGGTTGCTGAGCAGGCCGCAGGTGACCTGGTAGTCGCCGGGGGCGAGGTAGGCCGAGAGCGACTGGCTCATGCCCGGGGCGATGTTCTCGCGCTCCTCCACCACCATCACGCCGTCGAGGATTTCCCACTCCACCGCGCGGTCGGAGCGGTTGAGGATGCGGAAGCGCGCCTGCCCGGCCGGCACGCTCAGGGCGTTGGGCTGGCAGCCGTGGGGCAGCACCGTGACCTGCACTTCGTCGTTTTCCACCCTGGCCTGGTGGGCGTGGCGCGCGGCGTAGTAGAAGGCCGCCGCGGCGAGCACGGCCAGGGCCGCCGAGGCCGCCACCGCGGCGTTGAGCAGCAGGCGGCGGGCGCCCACCGGCGGCTGGGGTTCCGGCAGGCTCATTCGGCGGTGCTCCGGGCAGGGGCCGCGGGGCGCGGCGGCAGGAAGAACAGCGTCAGGCTCAGCGCCAGGTAGGCCAGCCAGGCGCCGAGGGTGCTCAGGGTGGGGCTCTGCTGGTAGCCGAACAGCCCGGCCAGCAGCGAGCCCAGGGCGCCGTCCTCGGGCAGGCTGGCGCCGCTGTCCCACAGGGGCGCCTGCAGCAGGTTCCAGACCCCGGCCTCGTGCAGCGAGCGCACCGCGTTGGCGAGGATGCCGGCGGCCACCACCAGGATGAACAGCCCGGTCCAGCGGAAGAAGCGCGCCAGGTTCAGGCGCACGCCGCCGCTGTAGATGCCGTAGCCCAGGGCCACCGCCAGCGCCAGGCCGAGCAGCGCCCCCAGCGGCGCGCCGGGGCCGTCGCTCTGCTGGAACACGGCGAGCAGGAAGAACACCGTCTCCAGGCCCTCGCGGGCCACGGCGAGGAACACCATGGCGATCAGCGCATAGCCCTGGTGGCGGGAGTGGAAGGCCTGGTCCAGCGCGGCCTGCAGCTCGCCCTTGATGGAGCGCGCCATCTTGCGCATCCAGAACACCATGGAAGTGAGGATGGCCACCGCGGCCAGGCCCACCAGGGCTTCGAACAGTTCCTGCTGCTTCTGCGGGAACTCGGCGCTGGCCAGCTCCAGCCCGGCGCCGACGAACAGCGCCAGGGCGGCGGCGAGGAACACCCCGATCCACACCGCCGGCATCCAGTGCGCGCGCCCGGTGCGGCGCAGGTAGCTGGCGATGATGCCGACGATGAGCGCGGCCTCCATGCCCTCGCGGAGCATGATCAGGAAGGGGACCAGCATGGTTTCACCTGGGGCAGGGCCGCGCGGCGCAGGGGGCGGCGGCGGCTGAGAATGCAAACAAGAAGGATTCTCGATGTCGTCGCCTTAAGGATTGCTTAAGGGGCCGTGCCTAGTTTCGTTGCCTGTCCGCGGCGGATACGCGCACGTCGTTTTCGGCAAACCCGAAGTTGGCGAAGCAGCCACACTGGAGCCATACCGCTGCGGTCGATACCGAAGTAGGTGCTTGTCACACTGGGAGCCTTGATGGCTCGCTTTCGTCCCCTGTCGCGCGTCGGGCGCGGTGGGGGATTTTTTTGTTCGTCCTGGTTGGCTTTTCGTAGGAGCGAGCTTGCTCGCGAACCAGGTCTCCCGGTGGTACTGGCGCGCTGGGTTGACTCCGCTCCCTCTCCCCAACCCTCTCCCTGAAGGGAGAGGGGGCTTGTCCGTGCCGAGAGAAGTGATGGTTTCAGCCGGAAACCTTCGGTGTTGCCGGCTGACTCCAGAACACCCGATTCTGCCCAACGGTCCCCTCTCCCTTCAGGGAGAGGGTTAGGGAGAGGGCGTTCTTCAGGATCTGCACCGAACCTGACCGGCAGAACTCCGTTCGCGAGCAAGCTCGCTCCTACGAAAAGCGGAAAAACCGCCTGCGCTCAATCCAGACGCCGGGCCAGCGCCTCGAACAGTGCCTCGTACAACCTGTCCACCTCCGGCAGCTCCCGCGCCCGCAGGCAGCCGTGGACCAACCCCGGGCCGGGAAAATAGTCCACCTCCACCCCATCCTTGCGCAGCCGCTCGGCATAGCGCCGCCCGTCATCCCGCAACGGATCGAACTCGGCCACACCCACGAACGCCGGTGCCAACCCAGCGAAATCATGGGCCCGCAAAGGCAAGGCGAGAGGCCGATGCCGTTGCAATGGATCAGGCAAATAGGCATCGATGCACGCCCGCATGTCAGCCGCGGACAACAACGGCGCATCCGCACACTCGACTCGCGAATCCGTCGCCTCGTCACCCAGCGTCGGATAGACCAGCGCCTGAACCCGCGGCTGCGCCTCGCCCGCATCGCGCAGGGCCAGGCACAGGGCGGCGGCCAGGTTGCCGCCGGCGCTGTCGCCGGCCACTGCCAGGCGGGTGCGGTCGAGGGGTTCGTCCAGCGCGCCGTCGCGCAGGGCGCGCCAGGCTGCCAGGCTGTCCTGCAGGGCGGCGGGGAAGGGGTGTTCCGGGGCCAGCCGGTAGTCCACAGCTACCACCAGCAGGCCCAGGCGGGCGGCCAGTTCGGCGCAGAAGAAGGCGTGGGAGTCGAGGTCGCCGAGCATCCAGCCGCCGCCGTGTAGGAACAGCAGCGCCGCCCAGCCCGTTGCCGGCGGTGTGCCCGCCGGGCGGAACAGGCGCAGCGGCGGCAGGCCGGCCAGGGCCAGGTCGCTCACCCGCAGGCCCGGTGGGCGCGGCGGGGTGAAGGCGGCGGCCAGGCGCGAGTAGGCCTTGCGCTGCGCCGCCAGGGACGGATCGGCGCTGGCGAAGGCGCGGGTGCGCGCGACGAAGTCCGCCATGCCGGCGGACAGCGGGTACTCGCGCGCCATGCTCAGCCCGGCAGGCCGATCACCCGGCCGACGTGCGCCGGCCGCGGCAGGTCGCGGTGCGCCTCGGCCAGGGCCAGCACGCGCTCCAGCACCATGCCCTCGAAGGGCGCCGAGCGCGGGCCGTCCAGGCTCACGTGCAGCAGCATCTGTTCGCTGGCCGCCAGCGGTTCGTCCTCGCCGGGGCGGTGCAGCGTGTGGTGCACGTGCAGGCGCTTGCGGTCGTGGGCCAGCAGTTGGGTGCGCACTTCCACCGGCTCGCCCTGCTTCACTTCGTGCAGGTAGTTCAGGTGCGCCTCCAGGGTGAACAGCGAGTGGCCGCTGGCCTCGCGGCCGGCGCTGTCCAGGCCCAGGTGGTCCATCAGGGCGTCGGTGGCGTAGCTGAAGATCAGCAGGTAGTAGGCGTCGCGCAGGTGGCCGTTGTAGTCGGTCCACTCGGCCAGTACCGGGGTTTCGTAGGTTTTCAGGGTGGGCATGGGTGCGCTTCCGAAAGAGCCCCTCTCCCCAGCCCTCTCCCGCAAGCGGGAGAGGGGGCGGTTCGGAGTGGGCGGATAGACAGGGTAGAACCTGATCAGGATTTCGCGAGCTGGAGCAGAACAAGGCAAAAACAGGCGGGGACGCGGAGTTTACTTGCCGTAAATGAGCAGTCACCGCCTGTTTTTAACGCAGTTATGCCGACGCGCAGCAAATCCTGGCAGGTTCTTAGTCGACGAAGGCGAAGCCGTGGCGGGCCTTGGTGTCCTTGATGGCGCCGAGCACCGCCAGCAGGCAGTCGTCGCGGTAGCGTTCCAGCTCGGCGATGCTGCGGTTGCCCTGCTGTTCGCTGGTACCTTCGACCACCTTGTCGATCAGCGATTCGGTCAGTTCCGGCGCCGGCAGGTAGGTCCAGGGCAGTTGCAGGGCCGGGCCGAACTGCGCCATGAAGTGGCGCATCCCGGCGTTGCCGCCGGCCAGGGTGTAGGTCAGGAAGGTGCCCATGAACGACCAGCGCAGGCCGGCGCCGAAGCGGATGGCGTCGTCGATCTCGCCGGTGCTGGCGACGCCGTCGTTGACCAGGTGCAGGGCCTCGCGCCAGAGCGCTTCGAGCAGGCGGTCGGCGATGAAGCCGGGGACTTCCTTGCGCACGTGCAGCGGGCGCATGCCCAGGCTGCGGTAGACCGCGATGGCCGCCTGGATGGCCGCCGGGTCGGTCTTCTGCCCGCCCACCACTTCCACCAGCGGCAGCAGGTACACCGGGTTGAACGGGTGGCCGACCACGCAGCGCCCGGGGTGCGTGGCGTCGGCGTAGAACTCGCTGGGCAGCAGGCCCGAGGTGCTGGAGCCGATCAGCGCGTCGGGCTTGGCGGCGGCGCTGATCCTGGCGTGCAGCTCGCACTTCAGGTCCAGGCGCTCGGGGGCGCTTTCCTGGATGAAGTCGGCGTCGCGCACGCATTCCTCGATGGTGTCGACGAACTTCAGGCGTTCCTGGGATGCGCCGGGCACCAGCCCGGCCTTCTGCAGCGCCGGCCAGGCGTTGGCCACGCGCTGGCGCAGGGTGGCCTCGGCGCCCGGCGCCGGGTCCCAGGCGACCACGTCGAGGCCATGGGCCAGGGCGCGGGCGATCCAGCCGCTGCCGATGACGCCGCTGCCGAGGGCGGCGAAGGTCTTGATTTCGGTGATGTAGGACATGAAGGGCTCCAGCGGGAAAGGGGGATGGCCTGTAGGCGCGAGCAAGCTCGCTCCTACGAAAAGCGGGTGTCAGGGGCGGGGCTTGAGGTTCATCTTCTTGCGCCCCTCGGCCGGGGTCAGGGCGCGGCCGCCGAGGCGTTCGATGATCTCGATGGCGCGCTCCACCAGGCTGCCGTTGCTGGCGTGCACGCCGCGGTCCAGCCAGATGTTGTCTTCCAGGCCCACCCGCACGTTGCCGCCCAGCAGCATGGCCTGGGCGACCATGGGCATCTGCGAGCGGCCGATGCCGAAGCCGGCCCAGGTGAGGCCCTCGGGGATGTTGTCGGCCATGGCCTTCATGGTGGTGGTGTCGGCCGGCGCGCCCCAGGGGATGCCCAGGCAGATCTGGATCAGCGGGTCTTCCAGCAGGCCTTCCTTGAGCATCTGTTTGGCGAACCACAGGTGGCCGGTGTCGAAGATTTCCAGCTCGGCCTTCACCCCCAGCTCGGTGATGCGCTTGGCGCCGGCGCGCAGCTGGGCCGGGGTGGAGACGTAGATGAAGTCGCCGTCGCCGAAGTTCAGGGTGCCGCAGTCCAGGGTGCAGATTTCCGGCAGCAGCGCCTCGACGTGGGCCAGGCGCTCCAGCGGGCCGACCAGGTCGGTGCCGGCGCCGAATTCCAGGGGCTGCTCGCCCTTGCCGATCTCCAGGTCGCCGCCCATGCCGGCGGTGAGGTTGATGATGACGTCGGTGTCGCTCTCGCGGATGCGCTCCACCACTTCGCGGTAGAGGTTCACGTCGCGGCTGGGCTTGCCGGTCTGCGGGTCGCGCACGTGGCAGTGGGCCACGGTGGCGCCGGCCTTGGCCGCCTCGATGGCGGCGGCGGCGATTTCCTTGGGGGTGACGGGGATGGCCGGGTGCTTGCCGACGGTGTCGCCGGCGCCGGTCACCGCGCAGGTGACTATGACTTCATGGTTCACGGTGGCTGTCCTTTCTTCAGGCATGCGGAGTCCCTGCGCGGCGGGCGGGCCGCGCAAGGGTGGGGCGTTATTGGCTTACTTCAGGCTGGCGACGAAGGCGGGCTCGGCCGGCTTGCCGTCGAAGGTGGTCACCCCGTCGAGCCAGGCCTTGAGCTGGTCGGGATGGGCCTTGAGCCAGGCGCGGGCGGCGTCCAGCGGCTGGCTGCGGTCGAGGATGGGTTCCATCACCTGGCTGACTTCCTGGCTGCTGAAGCGCAGGTTGTGCAGCAGCTTGGCGACGTTGCCGCACTGCGCCTGGTAGCCGGCGGCGGTCATGATGGAGACGGTGGCGGCGCCTTCGTTGGGGCCGAACACGTCGTCGCTGCCGGTGAGGTATTTCATGTCGATCTGCAGGTTCATCGGGTGCGGTTTCCAGCCGAAGAACACCACCCACTGCTGGCGCTTGATGGCGCGCTTGACCGCGGTGAGCATGCCGGCCTCGCTGGATTCGACGACCTGGAAGCCCTTCAGGCCGAACTTGTCCTTGGCGATCATGTCCGCGGTGATGCGGTTGGAGCCGCTGCCCGGCTCGATCAGGTAGATCTTGTTGTCCAGCTTGTCGCGGAACTTGGCGATGTCGGCGAAGGTCTTCAGGCCGCCGTCGTAGACGTAGGTGGGCACCGCGTAGGTGGACTGCGCGTCGCCCAGGGTGGCCGGGGTGATGACTTCGATCTGCTGCTTGTCCAGGTAGGGCTTGGCCACCGGCTGCATGGTCGGCTGCCAGTAGCCGAGGAAGACGTCGAGCTGCTTGTCGGCCATGCCGGCCAGGATGATCTGCTGCGAGGCGCTGGTCTGCTTGACCTTGTAGCCCAGGCCGTCGAGCAGAGCCTCGGCCACGGCGCTGCTGGCCACCACGTCGGTCCAGTTCACCGAGCCCATGCGCACGTTCTGGCACGACGCCGGCTCGGCGGCCCAGGCGCTGCTGACCAGGGTGAACAGCGCGGCGCAGGCGCCCGCTTTGATCGATAGCTTCATGACTTCTCCTCAAGGCCTTTGCGGCAATGGTTATCGTTGTTGTGTCATGGCCCCGCGCGGCGGTGGCTGGTGTTCAAATTACGCACGGCCCGCGACGGAGAATCGCACTCCGGCGACCTGCACTTGCACGCTGGCGACCTCGGCCATTGCCAGGGCCGGACAAATGTTCCATACCGGTGGATCGCCGCCCGAATCACCTGGATGAGGCCATGTCGAACGACTTCTGGTTCCTCCTGCTGCCCGGTTTTTCCCTGATGGGGTTCATCTCCGCCGTGGAGCCGCTGCGCGTCGCCAACCGCTTCCGCGGCGGGCTTTACCGCTGGCACCTGCTGAGCGTCGACGGCGGCCCGGTGCTGGCCAGCAGCGGCATGTCGATGAACGCCGACGGCGCCCTGCAGGCCCTGGGCCGCGGCGACACGCTGTTCGTGGTGGCCGGCTTCGACCCGCTGCAGGCCTGCACCCCGGCGCTGCTGCACTGGCTGCGCCGCCTCGACCGCGAGGGCGTGACCCTCGGCGGCATCGACACCGGCAGCTTCGTCCTCGCCGAGGCCGGGCTGCTCGACCGCCATCGCTGCACGCTGCACTGGGAGGCGCTGGACGCCTTCCGGGAGACTTATCCACAGCTGCAGGCGACCCAGGAGCTGTTCGAGATCGACGGCTCGCGCATCACCTCCGCCGGCGGCACGGCGTCCATCGACCTGATGCTCGACCTGATCGCCCGCGCCCAGGGCCCGGAGCTGGCGGTGCAGGTTTCCGAGCAGTTCGTGGTCGGGCGCATCCGCACCCGCCAGGATCACCAGCGCCTGCAACTGGCGACGCGCTACGGGGTGACCAACAAGAAGCTGATCCAGGTGCTGGGCGAGATGGAAAGGCACACCGAGCCGCCGCTCTCCACCCTGGACCTGGCCGAGCGCATCCAGGTCACCCGCCGCCAGCTGGAGCGCCTGTTCCGCCTGCACCTGAACGATACGCCGTCGAACTTCTACCTCGGCTTGCGCCTGGACAAGGCCCGGCAGTTGCTGCGGCAGACGGAGATGAGCGTGCTGGAGGTGGGGTTGGCGTGTGGGTTCGAGTCGCCGTCGTATCTGTCGCGCAGTTATCGGGCCAGGTTCGGGGTTTGTCCGCGGGAGGATCGGGGGGTGTTTGCGGGTGGGGCTTCGGTGAGTGTTTCCAAGAGCCCCTCTCCCCAGCCCTCTCCCTGAAGGGAGAGGGGGCAGTCCGTGCCGAGAGGAGGAATGGTTTCAGCCGGAAATTACGGTGCCAGCCGGCTAACGCCGAAATACCCAAGCACTCCGAACGGTCCCCTCTCCCTTCAGGGAGAGGGTTAGGGAGAGGGCGCTCTCCAGGACGAGCACCGAAGCCCCAGGTGAGCACCGTTCGCGAGCTCCTACGAAAAGCCGTTCGGCGCCTTGGCAACATCCGTGGGATGCCTGTCATTCCTCCAAACCCACCCCAGGCGCACCATGACCAGAACCCTCACCCCAGGAGCCCCCATCATGAGCGAAGCCCGCCCACCCCTGCCGCCCTTCACCCGCGAGACCGCCATCCAGAAGGTGCGCGCCGCCGAGGATGGCTGGAACAGCCGCGACCCACAGCGCGTGTCCCTGGCCTACAGCCCGGACAGCACCTGGCGCAACCGCTCCACTTTCATCCGCGGCCGCCTGCAGATCGTCGAATTTCTCACCGGCAAGTGGCGCCGCGAACTGGACTACCGGCTGATCAAGGAACTCTGGGCCTTCACCGGCGAGCGCATCGCCGTGCGCTTCGCCTACGAGTGGCACGACGACTCGGGCAACTGGTTCCGTTCCTACGGCAACGAGAACTGGGCCTTCGACGAGCAGGGCCTGATGGTCGAGCGCCACGCCAGCATCAACGACCTGCCCATAACCGAGGACGAGCGCCTGTTCCGCTGGCCCCTGGGCCGGCGCCCGGACGATCACCCGTCGCTGAGCGATCTCGGACTCTGAGCCGGCCGCGGGAGCGAGGCGGGCGCCCCGCCCCCGCGGTGGGCTTTCAGTGCGCCTCTTCCAGGTCGTCGTGGAGCAGCCCGAGGATTTCGCGCTTCATCTCGATGAACGGGCGGTCCATCACCATGTCCAGCGAGCGCGGGCGCTCGATGGGCACGTCGAGGATGCGCTTGATGCGCCCCGGGCGGGCGCCCATGACGTAGACGCGGTCGCCCAGCAGGATGGCTTCGTCGATGTCGTGGGTGACGAACACCACGGTCTTCTTGCTGTGGTCCCACACGCGCAGCAGCAGCTTCTGCATCTGCATGCGCGTCTGGCTGTCGAGGGCGCCGAAGGGCTCGTCCATCAGCAGGATCTGCGGGTCGTTGGCCAGCGCGCGGGCGATGGCCACGCGCTGCATCATGCCGCCGGAGAGCTGCTTGGGGTAGTTGCCGGCGAAGTTGGCCAGGCCCACCTCGTTGAGGTAGTAGTCGACGATCTCCTTGCGCTCGGCGGCCGGCAGGCCGCGGCGCTTCAAGCCGAACTCGACGTTCTCGCGCACGGTCAGCCAGGGGAACAGGGTGTAGCTCTGGAACACCATGCCGCGGTCGGCGCCGGGGCCGTCGACGCGCTGGCCGCCGACGTAGATGTCGCCCTCGGTGGGCTCGGAAAGCCCGGCGGTGAGGTACAGCAGGCTCGACTTGCCGCAGCCGGAGGGGCCGACGATCACCGCGAACTGCTGGTCCGGCACCTCGAAGGAGACCTTCTCCAGCGCGGCGAAGGTGCCGCCCTCGGGGGTGCGGTAGCGCAGGCTGACCTGGTCCACGCGCAGCCGCGCCGGCTGCGCTCCTTGTGCGGCCGGTGCCGCGTCGTTGCGTTGCATGGCTGCTACTGCGCCCATGAGGCCACCTTCAGTCGGAGGATGCGGAAGAGTTGGTCGGTGATCAGCCCGAGCAGGCCGATGATGGCGATGGCCAGGAAGATCACGTCCACCTGGAAGCCGCGCATGGCCTTGAGGCTGATGTAGCCCAGGCCGCTGGAGGCGGCGACCAGCTCGGCCACCACCAGGTAGGTCCAGGCCCAGCCCATGGTCACCCGCAGGGTGTCCAGCACGCCGGGCAGCGAGGCCGGGCCGAGCACGTGCAGCACCACGTCGCGGCGCGTGCAGCCCAGGGTGTAGGAGGCGTTGACCAGGTCCTTGGCGACGCCGCGGGAGACGTCGGCGATCATCACCAGCTGCTGGAAGAACACGCCGAAGATGATCACCGTGACACGCTGTTCGATGCCGATGCCGATCCACAGGATGAACAGCGGCACGAAGGAGGTCACCGGCAGGTAGCGGATGAAGTTCACCAGCGGTTCGAGGAAGGCCTGGACGATGCGGAAGCTGCCCATCAGCAGGCCCAGGGGCACGGCCACCAGGGACGAGACCAGGAAGCCGATCATCACCACCTCGACGCTGGCCAGCACGTGGGTGCCCAGGGTGCCGTCGCGGCCCAGGCGCACGGCGGCGTCGAGCACCGCGCCGGGGCTGGGCAGGAACATCGCCGGCACCACGCCGCCGTAGGAGAGCAGGGCCCAGAGGCCGAACACCAGCAGCCAGCACAGGGCGCTGGCGGACCACACCAGGCGCACCGGCAGCTCGACCTTGGGCGTCAGGCAGCGGCTGAGCCAGGATTTATTCGGACGTGACATCGCGGATTACCTCCATGCGGACGGCCGCAAGCCTTCCGCCAGGATGTTCGTGGAACGAAGGATGGGAAGGGGCGGGCGCGCGGCCCGCCGGGTTCACTGGACGACGAAGCGGGTGTCCACCAGGTCGTCGTAGCTGACCTGGAAGGTCTTGCCCTGCAGCTGCGTCCAGGTCTCGTTGGCCAGGCCGATGATGTCCTTGATGTCGCCGGCCTTGCCGGGGGCGCCGAGGAGCTTCTCGCTCATGGCCTGGTCATAGAAGCGCACGCCCTTGGCCGCCTCGGCCAGGTCCTTGGGGTCGGACAGGTAGCCGCCGACGCCCTTGGCCATGATGGCGTAGGCCTCCTGCGGGTGCTCCTGGGTGTACTGCACGGCCTTGTACAGGCCCTTGACCAGGGCCTTGACGTCGTCGGGCTGCTTGTCGATGACGTCGCAGTTCAGCGCCACCACGTCGACGATCACCCCGGGGGTGCTGGTGCTGTCCACCAGCACCTTGCCCTGCTGCTTCTGGCGCACCATCGACAGGTGCGGCTCCCAGGTCACCGCGGCGGGGATGCGCCCGGCGATGAAGGCGGTGGCGGCATCGTCGGCGGTCATGTTCTGCACCTTGATGTCGCTCATGCTCATGCCGGCGTTCTTCAGCAGGTATGACAGCCAGAACTGCGACACCGAGCCTTCGTTGACCGCCACTTCCTGGCCCTTGAGCTGGGCCAGGCTGGTGACGTCCTTGCCCACCAGCACGCCGTCGCCGCCATGGCTGTCGTCCAGCGCGGCCACGGCCTTGAAGCAGAACTGCGGGCGGTACTTGAGGATTTCGTCGATGGTCGAGGCGGAGCCGGAGAGTTTCCCGGAGGCCTGGGCGGCCATGTACATCGCCGCTTCCTCGATGGGGGTGAGCTGCAGGTCCAGGCCCTGCTCCTTGAAGTAGCCCAGGTCGCGGGCCAGGTACAGGGTGCCGTAGCCGACCCAGGTGGTATGGCCGATGGACAGGGTGCCGGCCTGGGCCGTCGCGGCGGCGCCGGCGAACAGCCCGGCGAGGGCGAGGGGACGGGTGAAACGCGCAAGCAAGGACTTGTTCATGAAGCACTCCCACAGCCTGTTGGGCTTGTTATTGGATAACTGCGGCAGTGGCCAGATGGCCGGAGGTTTCACAGCGAAGCGGAACGTGCGCGGCGATGGGCTCTGTGGCCCCTGGACCCGAAAGGCGGGCGGCACGTGACAGGGCGGATGGTGGCGGAAGCGGGAGGCTCGGAAAATTATTAAATATGTCGTTGCGACATAAGAAAAAGCTGCCTTTCGCCGCCGGGGCCCGGGCTTGCCGCGTTCGTGGCGCCTCGACCGACGGCGGGCTGCCAGTCACTTCCTCAGGGATTTCCTACGCTTTGTGCATCCTTTTCGCCGTGGGCGCCGCGCCGGGCCGGGAATAGACTCCCCCGGCCGTCGGAAATCGCCCCGGATGGACCTGCAAGCCACAAGGCCCATGTCGCCGTGTATCGGAAACCTTACCTTCTTGACCAACACGGAATAATCGCCAGACACGGGCCTGTTAAGGTTTCCTTAAGGCCGGGGCCCTCCCGCCGTCCAAGGAAAACCACCGGAGCGACCCTCCGGCGTTCGAGAGTCCCCATGCTGCAACGCTACTTCTGGAAGCTGCTGCCCAAGGTCCAGCGCAACTTCCTGCTCAGCCGCCTGCCGGTGCAGGAACGCCAGATCGTCAACAAGGCGATGTCCGGCAACGCCCATTTCCCCGCCTATTTCCGCGAGCGCCGCTGCCTGTTCGTGCACGTGCCCAAGTGCGCCGGCAGCAGCCTCTGCGCGGCGCTGTTCGACGGCGGGCGCCCCGGCCACCTGCCGCTGTACTGGTACGAGCAGCAGTTCCCCGGCGAATACGCCGAAAGCTTCAAGTTCAGCTTCGTCCGCGACCCGCTGGAGCGCGCCTACTCGGCCTATGCCTACCTGCGCGGCAACCAGCTGCCGCAGCGCGACCGGGCGGCGCACCAGCTGGTCTGCCAGTTCCGCGACTTCGACGACTTCGTCGACCGCTGGCTGCACCCGGACAACCTCCAGCGCCAGCTGCATTTCGTGCCGCAGGTGGCCTTCCTCTGCGATTCCCTCGGCCACCTGGGGCTGGACTTCATCGGCCGCCAGGAGAACCTGGAAGCGGACTTCCAGACGCTGTGCGAGCACCTGGGCATCAGCGGCCAGCTGCCCCACCTGAACGCCTCGCGGCAGCGCCAGGCCGGCCCGGCCCGGGACTTCTGCAGCACTCGCACGCGGCGCCTGGTGCGCCGCGCCTATCAACGCGACTACCAACTGCTTGGCTATGAGTGACCTCAAAGTACCCCTGTTCCCCGTCACCGGCAGCGTGCGCCGCGAAGCCCGCGCCGCGCTCAAGGGCCAGCGCCCCTGCTGCATCTGGCTGACCGGCCTGTCCGGCTCGGGCAAGTCGAGCCTGGCCAACGCCCTGGAGCTGGCCCTGCACCGCGAGCGCGTGCACAGCTTCCTGCTCGATGGCGACCAGGTCCGCGGCGGCCTGTGCAGCGACCTGGACATGAGCCCCGAGGGCCGCCGCGAGAACATCCGCCGCCTGGCCCAGGCCGCGCGGCTGATGACCGAGGCCGGGCTGGTGGTGATAGTCGCCGCCATCTCGCCGTTCCGCGCCGAGCGTGATGCCGCCCGCGCGCTGTTCCCGGCCGACGAGTTCCTCAGCGTGTATCTCAGCACGCCGTTGCGGACCTGCGCCGAGCGCGACCCCAAGGGCCTGTACAAGGCCGCCCGGGAAGGCCGCCTGCGCAACTTCACCGGCATCGACAGCCCCTACGAGCCGCCGCTGGACGCCGACTTCGAAGTGGACGCCACCGACACCTCCACCGACGAGGCCTGCCGTAGGCTTCTCGGGCTGGTCCTGCAGCGCTGCCGCCCCGGTCCGGCCTGAGTTCCGGGCCCGGCTTGCCGTCGCCGCGCGCGGCTGGGCAAGATGGGCGCCCAACCACCGCCGCGGGGTATCCGTGTCCGTTCTCTTCGAGGCCCTCTGGCCGCTCTTCGCGCTCATCGTCGGCGGCTACCTGCTGCGCCGCCGCGGCTTCCCCGGCGAGGCCTTCTGGCCGGCGGCCGAACGCCTGAACTACTTCATCCTGTTCCCCGCGCTGCTGTTCGCCAGCCTGGCCAAGGCGCCGCTGCGCGATCCGGGGCTGGGCCGCCTGGCCCTGGCGGTGGCCCTGGGCCTGGGCGGCGCCTGGCTGGCGCTGCTGGCCAGCCGGCGCCTGCGCGCCTGGGGCGCGGCGCGCTTCGGCGCCATCGCCCAGGGCGTGCTGCGCTTCAACACCTACCTGGGCCTGGCCGCGGTGGGCAGCCTGTACGGCAAGGAAGGCCTGACCCTGGCGGCGCTGATGCTGGCGCTGATGGTGCCGACGGTGAACCTGATGTCGGTCTGGGCGCTGACCGCCGAACGCGGCATCAGCGCCCGCGCGCTGCTGCTGCCGATTCTGAAGAACCCGCTGATCCTCGCCTGCGCCGCCGGCGCCCTGGTCAACCTTGCCGGCCTGGAACTGGGCGGCGGCAGCGCCCGGCTGTTCGACCTGCTGGCGGTGGCCAGCCTGCCGCTGGGCCTGCTCTGCGTGGGCGCCGCGCTGCAACCGAAGGAACTGCGCGCGGAACTGCCGGTGCTGCTGGGCAGCTGCGCCACGCGCCTGCTGGCGATGCCCGCGCTGGCCTTCGCCTGTGCTCATTTGCTGGGCCTGGCGCCGCTGGAGTCGGCGGTGTTCGTGCTGTTCTTCGCCTTGCCGACGGCGCCCACGGCCTATGTGCTGACGCGGCAGTTGGGTGGGGACAGCCACCTGATGGCGGGGATCATCACGCTGCAGACGCTGTTGGCGGGGGGGAGCCTGTTGCTGGTGATGGGAGTGGTGCAGGCGCTGGCGGGGTGAGGCTATGGGGGCTTTTCGTAGGAGCGAGCTTGCTCGCGAACAGCGTTTCCCGGTGGCCTCGGTGTTGCAGTTTGACTCCGCAACCCTCTCCCCAGCCCTCGGCTGCGCGCCCCGCCCTGAAGGGAGAGGGGGCTTGTCCGTGCCGAGAGGAGTAATGGTTTCAGCCGGAAACCTGCGGTGTTGCCGGCTGACTCCAGAACACCCAAACACTCCCAACGGCCCCCTCTCCCTGAAGGGAGAGGGGGCTAGTCCGTGCCGAGAGAAGTGATGGTTTCAGTCGGAAACCGTCGGTGTTGCCGGCTGACTCTAGAACACCCAAGCACTCCGAACGGTCCCCTCTCCCTTCAGGGAGAGGGGGCTAGTCTGTGCCGAGAGGAGGAATGGTTTCAGCCGGAAACCTGCGGTGTTGCCGGCTGACTCCAGAACACCCAAGCACTCCGAACGGTCCCCTCTCCCTTCAGGGAGAGGGTTAGGGAGAGGGCGCTCTTCAGGCCAGGCACCGAAGCCACCTGGAAACACCGTTCGCGAGCAAGCTCGCTCCTACAGAAAAGCGCCTCGGCCCCACCTCTCAGCAGGGCCGTCCCAATCAGAAGTGGTACTTCACCAACAAACTGGTGGTGTTCTGGTCGGTGGTAAAGAACTGCGAATCCTTGATCCCGTACTTGTCGGACCAGTAGTCGTACTCCACGCCCACGTACAGGTGCTTGGCCTCGTAGCCCATGGCCTTGCCCAGGTCGTACTTGATCTGCGGGTTGAAGTGCAGGTTGGCGTGGTAGTCGCTCTGGCCGCGTTCGCTGGCGCTGGCGCTCTTGTTGTTGACCACCCAGTCCATGAAGCCGTCGAAGAGGATGTCGGAGTTGCCTACCGGGATGGTCACGGCCCAGGCCGGGGTGATCTGCCAGGCGCCGGAGGGCACGCGGTTGCCGTCGGGCTTGCGGTAGTAGAAGTTCAGCTGGAAGTAGTCGAAGCCGGGCAGGGCCAGGTCGAAGCCCGGGCCGATCAGGTAGGCCTCGGTGTCGCCTTCGCCGAATTCGTAGGTGGTGGCCAGCAGCACGTCCTTGATCGGGCCCAGCGACAGGTCGGCGCCGGTGAGCTTGCCGAACGACAGGCGCGGGCTGAACTCGCCGTAGTAGGTGTTCTTGCCGTTCTGGCTGTCTTCCTTGCCGTTGTAGTTGATCTGGTCGACGAAGAACCAGATGTCGCCCCAGGTCCAGGCGCTCGCGCTCTCGAAGGTGAAGGTCTGCTGGATCGGCGGGTTGACCTTGAAGTTCTTGCCCCACAGGTAGGTCAGGCTTTCGTTGTGCCAGATCAGCGGGCCGTCGTTGCTGGCCGGCGCGGGGGTGAGGTCTTCGCCGCCGGCCATGGCCTGGCCGGTAGCCAGCAGCCCGCCGGCGAGCAGCAGGGATGCGAGGGTGCGAGTCATGTGGTGCTCCTAGGTTTTGAAGTGCTGCGATCTAATTGGAATTCTGAACCTGTCCACTCGGTCAGGCTTGGCCTGCCGAGGCAAGATCGGGGCCAACGCCGGGCGCGGGCCGGGTTTTCTTCTGTGTTTTGGGAAAAGCCATGCTTTTTCATGGGCCTGCGTCGCGGCCGGCGAAGGCCTGGGATCGGGCAAAAACCTGACTCCAGGGACAGGTCGTGCCTTCGCACAGGGCAGCGCAGCGTGCCGAAGCGCCATTTTGGCGAGCATGGGGCAGGGCTATTGAATACATATTTGCTTTGAGTTGAATGGAATCAATTCAAAATATGTATACAAATTTGCTGTGAAGAATCTACACAAGCGCCCCGGCGGCCACCTTGCGGGCGGCCGCGGCCTTTCCGGGCGCGGATGATGCCAGAGCCGCGCCGCGCAAGCACCTCCGCCGGCCCGGCGGCGGTCTCACCAGGCGGCGATCTGCCCGTCGGTGCGCGGCTCGGTGCCGCCGCAGAGCACGCCGCTGCGCGGGTCGCGCAGGATGATCTGGCCGCGCCCGTAGCTGCTCAGGTCGTGGGCCACTTCCACGTGGTGGCCGCGGCGGCTGAGCACCGCCGCCAGGCTGCGCGGCGCGCCGTGCTCGATGCCGATGCGCTTGTCGCCCAGCCACTGCCAGCGCGGGGCGTCCAGCGCGGCCTGGGGGTTGAGGCCGAAGTCCACCAGGTTCATCACCATCTGCACGTGGCCCTGGGGCTGCATGTAGGCGCCCATCACGCCGAACGGGCCCAGGGGCACGCCGTCCTTACTGAGGAAGCCGGGGATGATGGTGTGGAAGGTCTTCTTGGCCGGGGCCAGGGCGTTGACGTGCCCGGCGTCGAGGCTGAACTCGGCGCCGCGGTTCTGCAGGGCGATGCCGGTGCCGGGCACCACCACGCCGGAGCCGAAGCCATGGTAATTGCTCTGGATGAACGACACCAGGTTGCCCTCGCCGTCGGCCGTGGCTAGGTACACGGTGCCGCCGGCGCGCGGCTTGCCCGGGTGCGGTTCCAGGGCGCGCTCGCCGATCAGCGCACGGCGGCTGGCGGCGTAGTCGTCGCTGAGCAGGTCGGCGACGCTGAAGCGCATGGCGTCCGGCTGGCCGATGTAGGCGCGGCCGTCGGCGTAGGCCAGCTTCATGGCCTCCAGCTGGCGGTGCCAGGTGTCCGGGCTGTCGCGCTCGCCGAATTCGAAGCCCTTGAGGATGTTCAAGGCCATCAGCGCCACCAGGCCCTGGCCGGCCGGGGGGATTTCCCAGACGTCGTAGCCGCGGTAGTTCAGCGCGATGGGCTCGACCCACTGGGCGCGGTAGCCGGCCAGGTCGGCCTCGTCCAGGTAGCCGCCGCTGGCCCGGGCGTGGGCGGCGATGCGCTGGGCCAGGGCGCCGCGGTAGAAGCTCTCGCAGCGGCTTTGCGCCAGTTCGCGCAAGGTCTGCGCCTGGCCGGGGTTGCGGAAGATTTCGCCGGCGCGCGGGGCGCGGCCGTCGATGAGGAATTCGTCGAACCAGGCCGCCAGCTCCGGGAGCGCGTCGCGCACCCCGCGGAACTTGTCCAGGCCGCTCTGCCAGAGGCCGGCGATCACCGGCGAGACCGGGAAGCCCTGCTCGGCCAGTTCGATGGCCGGGGCCAGCAGCTCGGCGAAGGGCAGCCGGCCGAAGCGCGCCGACAGCTCGGCCCAGGCCGCCGGGCAGCCCGGCACTGTCACCGGCGTCCAGCCGTACAGCGGCATGCGCGCGTGGCCGGCGCCGCGCAGCGTGCCGATGTCCAACGCCCCGGGCGCGTAGCCGGCGGCGTCCAGGCCGTGCAGCTTGTCCTTCACCCACACCAGGGCGAAGGCATCGCCGCCGATGCCGCAGCCGGTGGGCTCCACCACCGTCAGCGCCGCCGCCGTGGCCACCGCGGCGTCCACCGCGTTGCCGCCGCGCTTGAGCATGTCCAGCCCGACCTGCGCCGCCAGCGGCTGCGAGGTGGCCACCATGCCGCGCCGGGCATACACCAGCGAGCGTTGCGAAGCGTAGGGATATTCCTGGGCGGAGAAATTCAGCATGGGCGGGCTCCGTTGACGGCTTGAGGCGGCAGGGTAGCCCTGTCAGACTCTGTCCACTAGCGATACAAAGCCAAAGCATAGCGATGAACGGACAGCACCCCCATCTGCAACGCGCGATTCCCACGCTCGACGACCTGCCGCGACCGGTCTACGCGCGCGCCGAAAGCCTGCGCGCCGGCTCCTGGACCGGCCGCCACCACCACGCCTGGGTGCAACTGTCCTACGCCATCAGCGGGGTGCTCGGCGTGCACACCGCCGAGGGCAGCTTCTTCGCCCCGCCGCAGCGCGCCATCTGGATACCGGCGTACCTGGAGCACGAGGTGGTCACCTCCGGCCGCGCGGAGATGCGCAGCCTCTACCTGAGCGCCGAGGCCTGCGCCTGGGCGGAACCGCGCTGCCGGGTGCTGGAGGTGACGCCGCTGGCCCGCGAGCTGATCAAGAGCTTCTGTGAGCTGCCGGTGGATTATCCCCAGGGCGACAGTCCCGAGCAGCGTCTGGTGAACGTGCTGCTGGACCAGCTGCGTACCCTGCCGGAGGTCGCCTTCTCCCTGCCCATGCCCCAGGAGCCGCGGCTGCTGCAGCTGTGCCAGGCGCTGATCGAACAACCCAGCACCAGCCTCACCCTGGGCGACTGGGCGCAACGCCTGGGCACCTCGGAAAAAACCCTCTCGCGCCTGTTCCAGCGCGAGACCGGCATGAGCTTCCGCCTCTGGCGCCAGCGCCAGCGGCTGCTGGGTTCGCTGGGGGTGCTGGAGGATGGCGCCAGCGTGACCGCTGCGGCGCTGGATTGTGGCTATGACTCCACTTCGGCCTACATCGCTGCGTTCAAGGGGTTGTTCGGCTTTACGCCGGGGGAGTTGTTCAAGCAGCGTTGAGCCGCTGCGGTCTTTCTTCCTGTAGGAGCGAGCTTGCTCGCGAACGGCGTTTCCAGGCGGCTTCGGTGCCTGGCCTGAAGAGCGCCCTCTCCCTAACCCTCTCCCTGAAGGGAGAGGGGACCGTTGGGCAGGGTCGGGTGTTTTGGAGTCAGCCGGCAGTTCCGTCGGTTTCCGACTGGAACCATCACTTCTCTCGGCACGGACTAGCCCCCTCTCCCTTCAGGGAGAGGGCTGGGGAGAGGGTTGCGGAGTCAAACCAAAACACCGAGGCCGCCTGGAAACGCCGTTCGCGAGCCATCTCGCCCCAACGAAAAGCCACTCCAAATAAGCGGATTTCCGCTCACCCACCCCGCCCATCGGCATCCAACCGCCTGCCCACACCGTACGAAAACCCCGTAATCCCTTGCCCCACGCGGCTTTGCGCCCTTGGCACGTTGCCTGCTATCGCCCTCCACACTGCGCCGCACCTCGTGGCGCGCCGGTGCCGGTTTCGTGGTCCGCGCACCCGACGACAACAACGACAAGAGGATTACCCATGGATAGCGCAAGCGCCGTCTCCGCTTCTGCCGCGCCCCGTACGACCTCCCAGCGCATCAAGTCGATCTTCAGCGGCTCGGTGGGCAACCTGGTGGAGTGGTACGACTGGTACGTCTACGCCGCCTTCTCCCTGTACTTCGCCAAGGCCTTCTTCCCCCAGGGCGACATGACCGCCCAACTGCTCAACACCGCCGCGATCTTCGCCGTGGGCTTCCTGATGCGCCCGATCGGCGGCTGGCTGATGGGCATCTACGCCGACCGCAAGGGCCGCAAGGCCGCGCTGCTGGCCTCGGTGCTGCTGATGTGCTTCGGCTCGCTGATCATCGCCCTGACCCCCAGCTACGAGACCATCGGCGTCGGCGCGCCCATCCTGCTGGTGCTCGCGCGCCTGCTGCAGGGCCTGTCGGTGGGCGGCGAGTACGGCACCTCGGCCACCTACCTCAGCGAGATGGCCAACAAGGAGCAACGCGGCTTCTTCTCCAGCTTCCAGTACGTGACGCTGATCTCCGGCCAGCTCATCGCCCTGGCGGTGCTCATCGTGTTGCAGCAGACCCTGACCGTCGAACAGCTGGAAAGCTGGGGCTGGCGCGTGCCCTTCTTCATCGGCGCGCTGTGCGCGGTGACCGCCATGTTCCTGCGCCGCGGCATGGAAGAGACCGAGTCCTTCGCCAAGAAGAAGGAAGAGCCCAAGGAAAGCCTGATGCGCACCCTGCTGCGCCATCCCAAGGAAGTCCTCACCGTGGTCGGCCTGACCATGGGCGGCACCCTGGCCTTCTATACCTACACCACGTACATGCAGAAGTACCTGGTGAACACCGTGGGCATGAGCAAGACCGACTCGACCATGATCTCGGCCGCCACCCTGTTCCTGTTCATGCTGCTGCAGCCCATCGTCGGCGCGCTGTCGGACAAGATCGGCCGGCGCCCCATCCTGATCGCCTTCGGCGTGCTGGGCACCGTCTTCACCTACCCGATCCTCAGCACCCTGCACAGCATCGACACCTGGTGGGGCGCGTTCTTCCTGATCATGGCGGCGCTGGTGATCGTCAGCGGCTACACCTCGATCAACGCCGTGGTGAAGGCCGAGCTGTTCCCCACCGAAATCCGCGCCCTGGGCGTGGGCCTGCCCTACGCGCTGACCGTGTCCATCTTCGGCGGCACCGCCGAGTACGTGGCGCTGTGGTTCAAGAGCATCGGCATGGAGAGCGGCTTCTACTGGTACGTCACCGGCTGCATCGCCTGCTCGCTGCTGGTCTACGTGACCATGAAGGACACCCGGACGCATTCGAAGATCACTACCGACTGATAGGGGCGCGTGCCCTGGCCCCGGGGTTGCTCCGGGGCGTTTTATCCGCGAGGCCCGGCATTTGCTGGGCCTCGTCGTTTTCGGGTCGCCTGGGTTGGGCTTATGGGGGGCGGGGAGATGGGTGAAGCGGCGGATAACCGCGAACGGTTATACGCCCTACGTTATGCTCGGCGACTTGGCGTTGACGAAGCGAGTTCATGAGCGTTTTGGATATTCCCTTTGGGCCTCTGCGGGCCCGCGGCCTGCGCGGGGCGCTGAGCGGGCCCTTCGACCTCGACCTGGCGCCCGGTCGCTGTACGGTGCTCAGCGGCCCTTCGGGCATCGGCAAGAGCCTGTTGTTGCGCATGCTCGCCGACCTCGACCCCAACCAGGGCCAGGTCAGCCTGGCCGGGGTGGCGCGCGAGCGTATGCCGGCCAGCGCCTGGCGGCGGCTGGTCACCTATGTGGCGGCGGAATCCGGCTGGTGGGAGGAGGGCGTCGCCGCGCACTTCGCCGACCTCGACGCCGTGCGGGCGCTGCTGCCGCGGGTGCGTCTCGACCCGGCGCTGCTGCAAGCGCGGGTGGCGCAGTTATCCACAGGCGAGCGCCAGCGCCTGGCCCTGCTGCGCGCGGTGGTGCAGCGGCCGCGCTTCCTGCTGCTGGACGAACCCACGGCGGCGCTGGACGCGGCCAGCCGCGAGGGCGTCGAGCAACTGCTGCAGGACCTGAAGGCCGAAGGCATGGGCCTGCTGGTGGTCAGCCACGATGCCGGGCAGGCGCGGCGCCTGGCGGACGTCCACCTGCAACTCGACGAACACGGCCTGGGCGAGGTGCAGCCATGACGCCGCTGCCGCTTGGCCTGCCGGAACTGGCCCTGGCGGCGCTGCTGATAGTGGCCGCCGCCGGGTTGTCCTGGGCGCTGCGCCTGGGCCTGCAGCGCACCCTGCTGGTCTGCGCCGTGCGCCTGGTGGTGCAACTGGTGCTGGTGGGGCTGTTCCTGCGCCAGGTGTTCGCCCTGTCCTCGCCCTGGCTGACCGCCGGGGTGGTGCTGGCGATGCTCGCCGCGGCCAGCTTCGAGGTCGGCTCGCGGCAACGCCGCCGGCTGGCCGGGTTCTGGCACCTGGGCATCGGCGGCAGCAGCGTCGGCATCGCCACCCTGGGCATCGCCCTCTTCGCCCTGGCCGGCAGCCTGCGGCCGCAGCCGTGGTACGACGCGCGGCACGCCATCCCGCTGGTGGGCATCATCCTCGGCACGGCGATGAACGCCGCCAGCCTGGCGCTGAACCAGGTGTTCGCCAGCGTCACCCGCGAGCGCGCCGCCATCGAGGCGCATCTGGCCCTCGGCGCCGACCGCTACACGGCGCTGGGCCCGGTGCTGCGCCGGGCGCTGTACAACGGCCTGATCCCCACCCTGAACCAGATGGCCGCCGCCGGCATCATCACCCTGCCGGGGATCATGACCGGGCAGATCCTCGCCGGCATGGACCCGCTGGACGCCGCGCGCTACCAGATCCTGCTGATGTTCCTGCTGGTCGGCGCCGGCTTCGCCGCGGCCCTGGGCGCCGTGTACCTGTCGGCCTGGCGGCTCACCGACGAGCGCGACCGCCTGCGCCTGGACCGCCTGCGCGGCGAGGATTGAGCGGGTATGCTGGGGCTTTTCCATCCCGAGGGGAGAGTCCCATGAGCACTGCCAATTCCGCCCTGATCATCGGCGCCTCCCGCGGCCTCGGCCTGGGCCTGGTGAATCAGCTGCTGGCGCGCGGCTGGGAGGTCACCGCCACCGTGCGCGACGCCGCCAACGCCGGCGTGCTGGACAGCCTGCCGGTGCGCGTCGAGTCCCTGGTGCTGGACGATGCGGCCTCCCAGGACCGCCTCGCCGAGGCCCTGGCCGGGCAGCGCTTCGACCTGGTCTACATCAACGCCGGCATCTACGGTCCGCCGCACCAGTCGGCGCTGGACGCCAGCCTGGCCGAGGTGGGCGAGCTGTTCATGGTCAACGCCGTGGCCCCGCTGCGCCTGGCCGAGCGCCTGCTGCCGCTGCTGGAGCCGCAGCGCGGGGTGCTGGCCTTCATGACCTCGGAACTGGGCAGCGTGGCCGGCAACGAATCCGGCGGCATGGGCCTGTACCGGGCGAGCAAGGCGGCGCTGAACTCGCTGACCCGCAGCCTGGTCGCCGGGCTGGGCGAAACCGGCCTGACGGTGCTCAACCTGCACCCCGGCTGGGTACGCACCGACATGGGCGGCGAGGCTGCGCCGCTGGACGTGGAAACCAGCGCCGCCGGGCTCATCGACCAGGTCGAGGCCTACGCCGGGCGCGGCGGCCAGCACTACCTGGACTACCAGGGGACGACGATCGACTGGTGACGGATGCCGGCGGCGGCGTTACCATGCGCCGACGCCTGACCTGCGGGTCAAGGCGCACCTGGATCAGCAGACAGGGTGAACACTGAGCTGGCTTCCCGTACAACCGGGAGCCGGCTCGCCTCGGGCGGCGGCTCCGCAACTCAGAGGATTCACCCATGTCATCCCCCCGCCTGTGGCTGCGCAACCCCCTCGCCATCTTCACCGCCAACGGCCTCGATGCCCGTGGCGGCCTGGTCGTGCAGGACGGTCGCATCGTCGAACTGCTCGCCCTTGGCCAGCAACCCTCGCAACCCTGCGAGCAGGTGTTCGACGCCAGCCAGCACGTGCTGCTGCCCGGCCTGATCAACACCCACCACCACTTCTACCAGACTCTCACCCGCGCCTGGGCGCCGGTGGTCAACCAGCCGCTGTTCCCCTGGCTGAAGACCCTCTATCCGGTGTGGGCGCGGCTGACCCCGGACCAACTGGCGCTGGCCACCAAGGTGGCCCTGGCTGAACTGCTGCTGTCCGGCTGCACCACCGCGGCGGACCACCACTACCTGTTCCCCGACGGCCTGGAGCAGGCCATAGACGTGCAGGCCGGGGTGGTCGCCGAACTGGGCATGCGCGCCATGCTCACCCGCGGCTCCATGAGCCTGGGCGAGGCCGATGGCGGTTTGCCGCCGCAGCAGACGGTGCAGCGCGCCGAAGACATCCTCGCCGACAGCGAACGGCTGATCCGCGACTACCACCAGCGCGGCGACGGCGCCCAGGTGCAGATCGCCCTGGCGCCCTGCTCGCCGTTCTCGGTGACCCCGGAAATCATGCGCGCCAGCGCCGAGCTGGCCGAACACCACGACGTGCGCCTGCACACCCACCTGGCCGAAACCCTCGACGAGGAAGACTTCTGCCTAGAGCGCTTCGGCCAGCGCACCGTGGACTACCTCGACAGCGTCGGCTGGCTCGGCCCGCGCACCTGGCTGGCCCACGGCATCCACTTCAACGACGAGGAAATAAAGCGCCTGGGCGAAGCCGGCACCGGCATCTGCCACTGCCCCAGCTCGAACATGCGCCTGGCCTCGGGCATCTGCCCCACCGTGGCGCTGGAAGCCGCCGGCGCGCCGGTGGGTATCGGCGTGGACGGCTCGGCCTCCAACGACGCTTCGAACATGATTCTCGAAGCGCGCCAGGCCCTGTACATCCAGCGCCTGCGCTACGGTGCGGAAGAGATCACCCCGGAGCGGGCGCTGGGTTGGGCCACCAAGGGGTCGGCGAAGCTGCTGGGCCGCAGCGACATCGGCGAGCTGGCGCCGGGCAAGCAGGCGGACCTGGCGCTGTTCAAGCTGGATGAGCTGCGGTTTTCCGGGAGCCATGATCCGATTTCGGCGCTGTTGCTGTGTGGGGCGGACAAGGCGGACAGAGTGATGGTCGGGGGGAATTGGCGGGTGGTGGATGGCGAGGTGGAGGGCCTGGACCTCAAGGGCCTGATCGCCTCGCACACCCAGGCAGCACGGAAGCTGATCGGCTGACACCGGACTGCTTTTCGTAGGAGCGAGCTTGCTCGCGAACGGGGCCAACCGGGGGTGCGGTGCATGCCCTGAAGAGCCCCTCTCCCCAGCCCTCGGCTGCGCGCCCCGCCCTGAAGGGAGAGGGGGCTTGTCCGTGCCGAGAGGAGGAATGGTTTCAGCCGGAAACCTTCGATGCTGCCGGCTGACTCAGGAATACCCACGCACTCCGAACGGTCCCCTCTCCCTTCAGGGAGAGGGTTAGGGAGAGGGCGCTCTCAAACCCGCGCACCAACCCACCCAGCAAGACACCAATCAAGCCCTCATCCACTCCACCAACCGCCCCAACATCCCATCACAAGCCGCCAACTGCTCCTCACTCACGAACTCATCCGGCTTATGCCCCTGATCCATGCTCCCCGGCCCGCACACCACCGTCGGAATGCCCGCCTGATCAAACAGCCCCCCCTCGGTGCCAAAAGCCACCGTGGAAAACTCATCCGACCCACTGAGCCGCGCCAACAACTGCGCCACCTCGCTCTGCGGATCGGTAGCCAGCGCCGGATACGCCGACAACTCGCTGAAGCGGATATCCGCCTCCGCCTTCACCGCGCGCATCTTCGGCAGCAGCTCGGTTTCGGCATAGTCGCGCAGTTGCTCGGCGACCTGCTGCGGATCGTCGCTGGGCAGGGCGCGGACCTCGAAGTCGAACTGGCATTCGGCCGGGACTATGTTCAGCGCGCGGCCGCCGCCGATCACCCCGGTCTGCACCGTGGAGTAGGGCGGGTCGAAGCGCGGGTCGTGGCGTTCCGGCGCGGCCAGGCGGGTGCCGATCTCGCCGAGGTGGTTGATCAGCTTCGCCGCGTATTCGATGGCGTTCACCCCCTGCGGAGCGTAGGCCGAGTGGCAGGCCGCGCCGTGCACCTGGCAGCGCATGGCCAGCTTGCCCTTGTGCCCGAGCACCGGCTTGAGCTCGGTGGGCTCGCCGATGATGCAGGCGATCGGCTTGTGCTCGCGGCGTTCCAGGTCCGCCAGCAGCGAACGCACGCCCAGGCAGCCGACTTCCTCGTCGTAGGAGAAGGCCAGGTGCAGCGGCACGCGCAAAGGCTGGGCGAGGAAGGCCGGCACGGCGGCCAGCACGCAGGCGATGTAGCCCTTCATGTCGGCCGTGCCGCGGCCGTACAGGCGGCCGTCGTTCTCGCTCAGCTCGAAGGGCGGGACGCTCCAGTTCTGGCCGTCCACCGGCACCACGTCGGTATGCCCGGACAGGCATACGCCGCCACGGTCGCGCGGGCCCAGGGTGGCGAACAGGTTGGCCTTGCCGCCGGCTTCGTCGAAGAACAGCTCGGCCTCCACGCCCAGGCCGGCCAGGTAGTCCTGGATGTACTTGATCAGCGCCAGGTTGGAATTGCGGCTGACAGTATCGAAGGCGATCAGCCTGGCGAGGATGTCACGGCTGGAAAGCATGCAATGTCTCCGTAGGATGGGTTAGCCGCGAAGCGGCGTAACCCATCGATTGGCGTCGATGCGCTTACTCGTCGCCGGGCACGCCGTAGCTCGGCGCCTTGGTCGGGTCCAGCGCGCGGGTGATGTAGTCCTGCATCTGCGGCTTGTAGGCTACCCAGAGTTTTTCCAGTTCGTCGATCGGCGCCTCGTCGGCCCAGTCCACGCGCAGGTCGACCATCGGCCAGACCAGGTCGCCCACCACCTTCAGCGCCGCCGAATGCACCGGCCCGGCTTCGCCGCCGGCGGCCATGGCCGCCTGCATCGCCGCCAGCAGGCGTTCGGCCAGGCAGCCGTCGGCGGCCTCGAAGGCCTTGGTCATGGCTTCGATCACCGCGGTGGACGACAGCAGGTTGCCCGCCGCCACGCAGTTCTCGCCGGCCACCGCGTGGTTCACGCCCAGCGCCTCGCTGCCGGTGAACAGCGCCACCTGGCCGTGCTGGTCGATCACCGTCACCTGGCGGTACTCGCTGTAGCCGTTGCTCGACAATGCTTGGTCCAGCGCGGCGGCGGGCGCCAGGCCCGCTTCCAGGCGGTCGAGGATCTGCGGGCCCAGGGCCGGCAGGGTCACGTTCTGCGTGGCCACCGCGCCGACGCCGGCGCGCACCCAGGGGCAGCGCGCGCCGACGGCGATGCTCGACGAGCTGATGGCGATGCCCAGCTGGCCGGTTTCGGCGCAACGGCCGACGATGGAGAAGGTCATGGGCCGCTCCTTATTGTTCCCAGTCGTCCGGAATCACCGCGATCACGTCGATCTCCATCAGCCACTGCGGCTGGCCCAGGGCCGAGACGACCAGGCCGGTGGAGATCGGGAACACGCCCTTGAGCCACTTGCCGACCACCTGGTAGACCGGCTCGCGATAGCGCGGGTCGATGATGTAGGTGGTGGTCTTGACGATGTGCGACAGGTCGCTGCCGGCTTCTTCCAGCAGTTGCTTGACGTTCTTCATCGCCTGCTCGGCCTGGGCCGCCGGGTCGCCCAGGCCCACCAGGTTGCCGTTGAAATCGGTGCCGACCTGGCCGCGCACGTACACGGTGTTGCCGGCGCGCACGGCCTGGCAGAGGTCGTTGTCCAGGGACTGGTTCGGGTAGGTGTCCTTGGTGTTGAACATGCGGATGCGGGTGTGGGTAGGCATCACTTACTCCCAGGAAGCGGCTTTTTTGGCTTGCGATTCGGCGGAGGCCTCGCGCTGCGAGGCGTCCTGGTATTCGACGTATTTGCGTTGCGTGGCGATGTGCCCGGCGATGTGCTTGGCGTCGTGCCACACGCCCCAGATGAACGACGAGCCCCGGCGCGACAGCCACGGCAGGCCGACGAAGTACACGCCCGGCTCGCGCGACACGCCGCGCTGGTGCTTGGGCTTGCCCTTGTCGTCGAAGGCGTCCACCTGCAGCCAGTCGAAGTCCACGGCGTAGCCGGTGGCCCAGATGATCGAGGTGATGCCGGCGGCGGCCAGGTCCAGCTCCAGGATCGGGTTGCGGATGCACTCGGCGTCCGGGTAGACGCGGCGCGCTTCCGGCTCTTCCGGCAGGTCCAGGCCGTTGCGTTCGATGTAGGCGTCGGCGGCGTCGAGCAGGTCGAGGTAGTTCTGGTCGCCGGCCTGCAGGTTCTTCACCAGGTCTTCCTGGAAGCTCACCTTGCCGTCGGCAAAGGCCTTGGTCAGGCCGACCAGGGTGATGCCCTCGTTGGCCAGGCGGCGGAAGTCGATGGTCTCGCCGCCACGGGCGCCGCTCACGGCGATGGTCACGTGCTCGCGGCCGGGCTGCACTTCCTCGGCGTCCCACAGGCCGAGCACGCCCAGCCACCAGACGAAGTCGCGGTTGCGGTAGGAGCGCGGCGGGCGGTCATGGGCGCCTACCGAGAGGAACACCTGCTTGCCGGCGCGGTTCAGCTCGTCGGCGATCTGCACGCCGGAGGAACCGGCGCCCACCACCAGCACGGCGCCTTCGGGCAGCTGCTGCGGGTTGTAGTACTGGGCCGAGTGGATCTGCTGGATACGCTCGTCCTTCGGCGCGATGGCCGGGATCACCGGGCGCTGGAACGGGCCGGTGGCGGAGACGATGCGCAGCGCCTGCAGGGTGCCTTCGGAGGTTTCCACGGTGAAGCCGGGGCGGCCTTCGTTGCGGGTCACCTTCTTCACTTCCACGCCGGTGCGGATGGGCGCGTTGAACTGCTTGGCGTAGGCGACGAAGTAGTCCGCCACCTGCTCCTTGTGCGGGAACTCGTCGGGGCCGACGGGGAATTCCATGTTCGGGAAGCGGTCGTGCCAGGCCGGGCCGTTGGCCACCAGCGAATCCCAGCGGCCGGTGCGCCAGGCTTCGGCGATGCGGCTCTTCTCCAGCACGATGTGCGGCACGCCCTGGGCGGTCAGGTGCTCGCTCATGGCCACGCCGGCCTGCCCGGCGCCCACCACGAGGGTGTCGGTTTCGATGCCATCGAGCGATTTGCCGGCGGGCTTGCCGAAGGCGGTCTGGTTCGGATCGGCCATGGGGTGACTCCTCGGACTCTGATCGTTGTTGTTCTGCGGTCGCGACTGTCCACCGCGTGTTGGCCGCATTCTGTTCAGACCCGGGCATTAGCGAAATTATGATTTTTGTAGTCGCAGGCTAGGGAAAAGCTGTGGGCCCGCGAGCCACGGGCCGCGCGGGGCGGCGGGGAAGGGGTATAGGTTTTTGCGTGGCAGGGAAGATAAAACGTATGGGGTGATGTGGTATGCGCTTGGGTTACCAGTAATCCGGTTTGCAGGCCGGGCGCTTACGCGTTGGCACCCGGCGAGGAAATTGGTGCGCTCGCAATTCTTCGGTCGTGATGATGCGACGCGTCCAGTGCGCATACTCAAGGAGCGATCCAGGGGGCTCACGCTTGATGCCTTCGCGGTGAGGAAGGATCACGCCTATCCGCAATTGCGGAAAATCCTCCCGTAAGGCCCGCAGGGCCGGCGTCATGTCCGTATCGGCCGACACCAGAACTATCTGCTCGATTCGCTCTTCTGCTGCGGAACTGGTCTGCCGCGCCGCCAGGCGGTACATGCTGATGGCCAGATGGACGTCGGTTTCCTTTTCTTCCAATTGCCAGATATCGACCTGGTCCGCCCGGGACGCGGGTGTTTTTCTGTCGATGAACCGTGGCGCTCGCCCGGGCTCCAGGCGGTGCCGCCCGACGAAGACCTCCACACCACGGACTTTCAGGGCACGGATGTAGGTGTCCTGCGCCTGTTTGGAAAGGACGCCGCGTGATGCCAGGTCCGGCTTCACCCCTGCGGTGAAGTAATTGACCGCCACCATCCGGGCAACGGGATCCTGTACTCGCAGCACATGCTCGAGCAGACCAGGAAGGTCGAGCCACTTGAATGCGGTGCCGGCAAGCAGGCCATAGAAGAGGTTATAGCCGTCGACGAAGAAGGCTGTTCTCACGAATTTCCAATCCCTAGAAACGAAAAAACCGGCCAGTGGGCCGGTTTCTTCACCCCAACGGCCAGCGAACTGAATCGCTGCGTACGGGGTTGAGTCGTAAAAAGGATGCTAGGGAGGCGTGGATCTGATGTCAACCGAATTCAGTTGACAAAAAATACCTAGGACCTGCCTGTCGTGGCTAGGCCGTTTCGTACATTGCCAGGCCTACCGGCTCTCCGCCACCGCCTCCAGAAACCGCTCCAGCACCAGGTTCGGCCGCCGTCCCTTGCGCGTAACCACCGTCAGCGGGATGTCGTAGTGGAAGCGCTCCGGGCGCAGCGCGCGCATGCGGCCCTGGGCCACCCAGTCGGCGGCGTAGTGGTCGGGCAGGTAGCCGATGTAGCTGCCGGTGAGGATCAGGAAGGCCATGCCCTCGCGGTCCGAGGCGTTGGCGCTGGCGTTCAGCTCCTGGTGGCGCTCCTGGGCCTCGGCGGGGATGCGGTAGCTGGGCGCCACCGCATCGCAGGCGTGGATTTCCGCCACCGTGATGCCCGCGTCCTCGCGCTCGAACAGCGGGTGCTCGCGGCTGCAGAACAGCAGCGACCGTTCGTCGTACAGCGGCGAATACTCCAGCCCCGACAGCGGGCTGATGAGCGGCACCACGCCTATATGCAGGCGCCCATCGAGCACGCCCAACTCGATCTCGTTGGGCGTGGTCATGCCGATGTTGATGCGCACCCCCGGGCCGCTCGCCTTGAGCGCACGCAGGGCGTGGGTGATGCGCATCTGCGGCAGGGTCACCAGGTTGTTGATGATGCCGATGTTCAACTCGCCGCGCAGGTGCTGGTGCAGCTCGTTGACCTCGGCGCGGAAGCCCTCCAGCGCCGCCAGCAGCGACTGGGTGGCGCGGTACACCTCGCGGCCCTCGTCGGTCAGGGCGAAGCCGGCGCGGCCGCGCTGGCACAGGCGCATGCCCAGGCGCTTCTCCAGGTCGCCCATGTGCAGGCTGATGGCCGAGCGGCTGATGCCCAGGGTGCTTTCCGCGGCGGAAAAGCTGCCGCACTCGACTATGGTCTTGAAGATGCGCAGCAGGCGTATTTCGAAATCGCTGACCTGGCCCAGGGACGGGCTGCGGGTTTTCGCCATTTTTGTTTTACCGAATCGAAACTGAACGTGAGAAGAATAGGCTTTAACTCACGTTAAGTCAGGCCCAATCTTGAGCCATCGCAGCAGGCGTGACGCGGCCTGCGCGCCCAACAAGACAGTCGTCGAGGACGAGCTCCATGAACCAGCAAGTGAACGTAGCGCCGTCGGCCGCCGCCGACCTGAACCTGAAGGCCCACTGGATGCCCTTCAGCGCCAACCGCAACTTCCACAAGGACCCGCGCATCATCGTGGCCGCCGAGGGCAGCTGGCTGGTGGACGACAAGGGCCGGCGCATCTACGACAGCCTGTCCGGCCTGTGGACCTGCGGCGCCGGTCACTCGCGCAAGGAAATCGCCGACGCGGTGGCCAAGCAGATTGGCACCCTCGACTACTCCCCGGGCTTCCAGTACGGCCACCCGCTGTCCTTCCAGCTGGCCGAGAAGATCGCCCAGATGACCCCCGGCACCCTCGACCACGTGTTCTTCACCGGCTCCGGTTCCGAGTGCGCCGACACCTCGATCAAGATGGCCCGCGCCTACTGGCGCATCAAAGGCCAGGCGCAGAAGACCAAGCTGATCGGCCGCGCCCGTGGCTACCACGGCGTGAACGTCGCCGGCACCTCCCTGGGCGGCATCGGCGGCAACCGCAAGATGTTCGGCCCGCTGATGGACGTCGACCACCTGCCGCACACCCTGCAGCCGGGCATGGCCTTTACCAAGGGTGCGGCCGAGACCGGCGGCGTCGAGCTGGCCAACGAACTGCTGAAGCTGATCGAGCTGCACGACGCCTCCAACATCGCCGCGGTGATCGTCGAGCCGATGTCCGGCTCCGCCGGCGTGATCGTGCCGCCGAAGGGCTACCTGCAGCGCCTGCGGGAAATCTGCGACGCCAACGACATCCTGCTGATCTTCGACGAAGTCATCACCGCCTTCGGCCGCATGGGCAAGGCCACCGGCGCCGAATACTTCGGCGTGACCCCGGACATCATGAACGTCGCCAAGCAGGTCACCAACGGCGCCGTGCCCATGGGCGCGGTGATCGCCAGCAGCGAAATCTACGACACCTTCATGAACCAGAACCTGCCGGAATACGCGGTGGAGTTCGGCCATGGCTACACCTACTCCGCGCACCCGGTCGCCTGCGCCGCCGGCATCGTCGCGCTGGACCTGCTGCAGAAGGAAAACCTGATCCAGCAGTCCGCCGAACTGGCGCCGCACTTCGAGAAGGCCCTGCACGGCCTCAAGGGCACAAAGAACGTCATCGACATCCGCAACTGCGGCCTGGCCGGCGCCATCCAGATCGCCGCCCGCGACGGCGACGCCATCGTCCGCCCGTTCGAAGCCAGCATGAAGCTGTGGAAGGAAGGCTTCTACGTGCGCTTCGGCGGCGACACCCTGCAGTTCGGGCCGACCTTCAACGCCAAGCCCGAAGACCTCGACCGCCTGTTCGACGCGGTCGGCGAAGCCCTCAACGGGGTGGCGTAAGTGAGCGAGCGTCCCAAGGCCGTACCGACGGTGCAGATCGACAACGACAAGGTCCTGGTCACCGAGTGGCGCTTCGCCCCGGGAGCGGAGACCGGCTGGCACCGCCACGGCATGGAGTACGTGGTAGTCCCGGTGACCGGCGGCGAACTGCTGCTGGAAACTCCCGAAGGCGAGCGGCGCGCGCCGCTGGTCCTGGGCCAGAGCTACACCCGCCAGATCGGCACCGAGCACAACGTGATCAACCCGTGCGACCACGAAGTGGCCTTCATCGAGATCGAGCTCAAGCAACACTGAGCCCGCGGGCCCGCGCGTAGGCATGCCGGTTCGGCCGGGCTTACCCTGGCCGTCCCGGCGAGCCTCGCGGCCCACCCAACACACCGAACAATCCCCTCTCCCTTCAGGGAGAGGGTTAGGGAGAGGGGCTCTTACGCTCCTCCTCCAAACCCCACTCAGCGAGAAGAGACAAGACGATGACCATCATCAAGCACCTGATCGGCGGCGAGCTGATCGCCGACACCGGCCGCACCGCCGACGTCTTCAACCCGTCCACAGGCACCGCCGTGCGCAAGGTCCCGCTGGCCGACCGCGAAACCATGCAGCAGGCCATCGACGCCGCCAAGGCCGCCTTCCCGGCCTGGCGCAACACCCCGCCGGCCAAGCGCGCCCAGGTGCTGTTCCGCTTCAAGCAACTGCTCGAAGCCAACGAAGAGCGCATCGTCAAACTGATCAGCGAAGAACACGGCAAGACCATCGAAGACGCCGCCGGCGAGCTCAAGCGCGGCATCGAGAACGTCGAGTACGCCACCGCCGCCCCGGAAATCCTCAAGGGCGAATACAGCCGCAACGTCGGCCCGAACATCGATGCCTGGAGCGACTTCCAGCCCATCGGCGTGGTTGCCGGCATCACCCCGTTCAACTTCCCGGCCATGGTCCCGCTGTGGATGTACCCGCTGGCCATCGCCTGCGGCAATACCTTCATCCTCAAGCCGTCCGAGCGCGACCCCAGCTCCACCCTGCTGATCGCCGAGCTGTTCCACGAAGCCGGCCTGCCCAAAGGCGTGCTGAACGTGGTGCACGGCGACAAGGGCGCGGTGGACGCGCTGATCGAAGCCCCGGAAGTGAAGGCCCTGAGCTTCGTCGGTTCGACCCCGATCGCCGAATACATCTACAGCGAAGGCACCAAGCGCGGCAAACGCGTGCAGGCCCTGGGCGGCGCCAAGAACCACGCCGTGCTGATGCCCGACGCCGACCTGGACAACGCCGTCAGCGCGCTGATGGGCGCCGCCTACGGTTCCTGCGGCGAGCGCTGCATGGCCATCTCGGTAGCGGTGTGCGTGGGCGACCAGATCGCCGATGCCCTGGTGCAGAAGCTGGTTCCGCAGATCAAGGGCCTGAAGATCGGCGCCGGCACCTCCTGCGGCCTGGACATGGGCCCGCTGGTCACCGGCGCTGCCCGCGACAAGGTCACCGGCTACATCGACACCGGCGTGGCCCAGGGCGCCGAACTGGTCGTCGACGGCCGCGGCTACAAGGTCGTCGGCCATGAGAACGGCTTCTTCCTCGGCGGCACCCTGTTCGACCGCGTGACCCCGGAAATGACCATCTACAAGGAAGAGATCTTCGGCCCGGTCCTGTGCATCGTCCGCGTGAACAGCCTGGAAGAAGCCATGCAACTGATCAACGACCACGAATACGGCAACGGCACCTGCATCTTCACCCGCGACGGCGAAGCCGCCCGCCTGTTCTGCGACGAGATCGAAGTGGGCATGGTCGGCGTCAACGTCCCGCTGCCGGTCCCGGTGGCCTACCACAGCTTCGGCGGCTGGAAGCGCTCCCTGTTCGGCGACCTCCACGCCTACGGCCCGGACGGCGTGCGCTTCTACACCAAGCGCAAGGCCATCACCCAGCGCTGGCCGCAGCGCAAGAGCCACGAGGCGGCGCAGTTCGCGTTCCCCAGCAATAGCTGAGGTGGCGTGAGGTAAGGGAAAGGCCGGTCGATTGACCGGCCTTTTTCGTTTGTGGGGCGTGATGGGTATCGCTTCGCTCAACCCATCCTACGGGGCCTTGGGGGATCGGTGTTCGTAGGATGGCGTTGAGCGAAGCGATACCCATCATTTCCCTCACTCCCCCGCCCGCTCGACCTCCCCGTTACCTCCCGCCCAATCCACCGGCAACACCCCATCGCGCACATAGCGATGAAACGACGACCACGGCCAATCGACCACCCGCTGCACGTGCCCGTGCTTGCACGGATTGAAATGGATGTAATCGACGTGCCGCGAAAAGTCCTGCTCATCGCGGATGCGGTGCTCCCAGTAGCGGCGCTGCCAGATGCCGCGCTCGCCTTTGCTGGCGCGGCTTGGCGAGCGCGCTTCGCCGCGTGGCAGGGCCCTGGAGAAGTGCGCCTTCATGAGCCGCCAGCGCAGGGCATAGTCGTTGTCGCCCTCGGGCAGGGTGCACAGGGCATGCAGATGGTTGGGGAGGATGACGATGGCGTCGATTGCCCAGGGATGCCGTTCGGCGACGTAACGGAAGGCCTCGCGGAGCGGGCCGATGTGCTCGACCAGCAGGCGGGATCGGCGGTCGTGCAGTGCCAGGGTGAAGAACCAGGTGGCGCCTGGGGTCCGGTCACGGCGGTAAATAGTCATGGCGCGTCCTTGGCCTTGGGGTGATGGGTATCGCTTCGCTCAACGCCATCCTACGGGTCCGTGCCAGGCGTCGATGCCGGAGCGTGCTGATACCCCCGTAGGATGGGTGGAGCGCAGCGATACCCATCAATCGGCGAGCAGCCGCGGCATCTCCTCGAAGGGCACCCAGAGCGCGCCCTGCCACTCCAGCAACATCACCCGCCGCGCCTGCCAGCTCATCATCACCCGTCTTGGCGCCTGGCCATCCGGCACGGACTGGTCGCGCAGGCTGGGGATGACTTCACGTGTCAGCCAGGTATCCAGGTGCTGGCTTTCCGGGCTGCCGAAGCGCACCAGGGCCTTGTAGAGCGCGGCCTCGTTGAGGACGTCGATGGCCTCTTCGCTGCCGCTTTCGTACAGCAGGTGGATGCGCCGGGTTTCGTGGGGCAGGACGCGGTGCTGGAAGGTGTGGGGACGGCGGATGCCCAGGAGGCGGGCGAGGTCGTAGGAGGCGAACCAGGGTTGGTTGTCGATCATGACCGCGCGCAGGGGGCGGTTGTGGCGGATGAAGAAGGTGGGGGTGTATGCGTCGTGCATTGCTAGCTCCTGTTATCCATCAAGAGAGCTGCCACCCCACGTCGCCAAGCGTAGGGCGGCAGACCACGCGGGGTTGGCGAACCGGCTAACAGGACCCGGCAGACCCGAAGGTCTCCCCGCGCGATCTGCCATCGAGCATTGCAGAGAATCTGCGAGCTTGTGGGAGCTGCAAGAGCACTCCCTTTGGCATTACGCGCCTGCTAGTGATTGGGTCGCCAAACCCAAGTCACGGACTGGCCGTGACCGGGGCAGGATAGGGAGCGGCCGGTGGAGCGCATATGGTGATATTTCTGATGGGATCGTAGGAGTGGGCTTGCTGATGAGCAGAGGCCTGTTCCTCTCGTTTGTCGTCGAAAAAGTCTCGGGATGGAACAAATATTTCGTACACCAGATTAAGAGTGATCTGGTTGTCGGGGCGCGAGGGGGCAATCAACGTCCTCCTTTTCATGGAGAAAAGGGGACACCCATGACCGGTAAACCCGCTGCCCGTCTCACCGATGCCGTCGCCTGCCCCCGATGTGGCATGTCGGCCATCGCCAGTGGCTCTGCCGATGTCCAGTTCGACGGCCTGCTGGCTGCGCGCCAGGGCGACGTCTGTACCTGTGGCGCCGCCATCAGCGGCCAGGTCATTCCCAACGTCCTGATCAATGGCCGACCCGCCGTGGTCCAGGGCAGTATCGACAGCCACGGCGGCGTGGTCATCGGTGGTTCTGGCAGCGTGATCATCGGCCAGCAGCATACCCCCGCGCCTTTCACGCCGCCCGCGCCTCTGCCGGGCGCCAGTGCAATGGCCGCGCCCAGCGCGATGGCCCGCTCGGCGACTCCCTCCGCGAACCCACCCGACGAGCTTCCGCAGGTGCTGGAAGAAGAGGAGGAGGAAGAGGAGCTCGAAGCCGATACCCGCCAGCGCCTCCGCCTGCGGGTGTTCATCGGTTTCGACGGCACCGGCAACAACGCTGCGAACAGCGAAGTCGGCAAGCAATGCCGCGCCGCCGCGCAACAGCTCGACGACGAGGCGGCCCGTGGGGTCTACGAGCGCTGCAAGCGCTATCAACTCGACCCCGATAGCAGCTATGCCAACGATGTGAGCAATGTTTGGCGGATGCATGAGTTGTATAGGGATAACGCGGGCAGAGTACTCAAGCCATCGGAATCACTGAGCCTTGTACGCATCTATGTCACAGGCATAGGAACCACAATAGGCGGCCCGGACACACTTTTACCAGGACAGGCTCTGGGGCGTGGTAGCACCGGTGTACTTGCCAAAGTTGAGGAGGCCTTTGTCTCGTTAAAGAAAACTGTCCGGCAGATCATGGATATGAACCATGAACATGCCATTGAAACGCTGGAGTTGGATATCTTCGGTTTCAGTCGTGGGGCCGCAGCAGCCCGGCATTTCGTTAACCAGGTACTCAAGGCTGAGCAGGGGCCGCTCGACGAACTGGTCCAGAACAATCGCCAGGCGTTCGCCCCGGGCTTCGCCTTGAGCACCGATGTGCGCATTACCTTCATCGGCCTGTTCGATACCGTGCTCTCGGTAGGCGGCCTGGGCGCCTGGGGCGTGCCCGGCGATGCACTCAATGGCGAAGTGGACCTCTACCTGCCATGGGGCTGTGCCGAGCATGTGGTGCACCTCACCGCGCGCGACGAACACCGCTACAACTTCCCGCTCAGCCGCGTGAGCGCGCCCTTCCAGGAACTCAGCCTGCCAGGCGCCCACTCCGATCTCGGCGGCGGTTACCCGCCGGAGATGGAGGAAAGCCTCTACCTGGGACGCCCACTCAGCGATTGGGTCAGCCGGGATACCCCGGCGCAGCGAACCCTCGCCTACCGCAATGCCGAACAAGCCACGGCCTACCTCCAGCGAGCCGACCTGCTCGACCCGCAGGATGATTCGGCCAGCCTGACGACCGACGTCTGGGAGCACTATGCGCCCTACAGCGGCGACCGGCGCGATAGCATGAAATACGTACTGGCGGCGCCGCTGCTGCGGCGCCGGGTCCGTGGCCACCTGTCCCTTGTCTATTTGCGGGTAATGCATGTATTGGCGCGGGATGCGGGGGTGCCATTTAAAGACATCCCGACAACGGAGGCACTGGCTCTTCCTCCCGAGTTGGAACCCATTTCGGCGACATTGGTCGACTGGGCCAGACGAGGTAGCGGAAAGCTGTCACCGGAACAGGAGCGCCTGCTTCGTCAGCGTTACATTCACCAGTCCTCGAACTGGAATGCGGAAATTGGTCAGGGCACCAGCCGTGTCGATGTGGTATTCCCAAACTGCCCGGCCGATGGCGGCCGCGCTCGCTATGCCGACCAGCCACCAAGGAAGGATGCCTGATGAAAAGTCTTGTACTGATGCTGTGCTTGGCGCTACTGGGTGGCTGCGCCCAAGCCGACAAGGGCGCTGGTGACCTGCCCTACCGGTATTGGCGGTTGGGCTTCCTGGCGCCGGACTATATGGAAGTGTGGGTGGAGACGGCGGATGTGGAGGATATCCGTGGCCGTTTCTTTCCCCATATGGGTGGAGGGACCGTGTCCATCAGCATTCCAGAAAACTTGGGCGGGAACGCCAAGGGCTGGGGGCCGCGGGTGGGGTGGGGAGCCGGCCGGTATGTCGATGGAGCCGATCTGCCCAAGCGTATTTTCGTGCGTTGGCAATCCCTGGCCGAGCCGCAGACCTATCGGGTGACTGTTGATATCCCCGAGCGAGCACGCCAATTGATGGTTGAAAGACTCGATCCACCCTGTCCCTACAGTGCCTACCGAGAGGCGTTGACCATTGGGCTAGCTCCTGGCGGCGTAGTTCGGGCCTGGGTAAAAAGCACTTGCGGCGAGAGCATCGAAATCCTGCGAGCCCAGGCCGAAGTCGAGCCCAAAGGACCATCCCAAGGGAAAACGGACGGCAAATATGCATTGCCGCTTGAACCAGCATCCAAGGCCTACATCGAAAAGCATGGAATTCCCTATGGCAGTTGGTAGCCAGCCGGAAGGATGCCTGATGAAAAGTCTTGTACTGATGCTGTGCTTGGCGCTACTGGGTGGCTGCGCCCAAGCCGATAAGGGCGCCGGTGATCTGCCTTACCGGTATTGGCGGTTGGGCTTCCTGGCGCCGGACTATATGGAAGTGTGGGTGGAGACGGCGGATGTGGAGGATATCCGTGGCCGCTTCTTTCCCCATATGGGTGGAGGGACCGTGTCCATCAGCACTCCAGAAAACTTGGAAGGGAACGCCAAGGGCTGGGGGCCGCGGGTGGGGTGGGGAGCCGGCCGGTATGTCGATGGAGCTGATCTGCCCAAGCGCATTTTTGTGCGTTGGCAATCCCTGGCCGAGCCGCAGACCTATCGGGTGACCCTTGATATCCCCGAGCGAGCGCGGCAACTGATGGTTGAAAGACTCGATCCGCCCTGCCCCTACAGTGCCTACCGAGAGGCGTTGACCATTGGGCTAGCTCCTGGCGGTGTAGTTCGGGCCTGGGTAAAAAGCACTTGCGGCGAGAGCATCGAAGTCCTGCGTGCCCAGGCCGAAGTCGAGCCCAAGGGACCTTATAACGGCACCTCAGGTGGTAAACATCGACCGCTTTCCGAAGCCTCGAAGGCGTATATCGACAAACATGGCATTCCCTATGGCAGTTGGTAGCCAGCCGGAAGGGTGTCTGATGAAAAGTCTTGTACTGATGCTGTGCTTGGCGCTGCTAGGCGGCTGCGCCCAAGCCGACAAGGGCGCTGGTGATTTGCCCTACCGATATTGGCGCCTGGGCTTCCTGGCGCCGGACTATATGGAAGTGTGGGTGGAAACGGCGGATGTGGAGGATATCCGTGGCCGCTTCTTTCCCCATATGGGTGGCGGAGTCGTGGCAGTGCATGTGCCGGATGACGACAGTGGGCAGCCCAAGGTGTGGAGAGGCAATTGGGGGGCTGGTCGCAATGTCGACAACGCGGATCTCCCCAAGCGCATCTTCGTGCGTTGGCAATCCCTGGCCGAGCCGCAGACCTATCGGGTGACCCTCGACATTCCAGAGCGTGCCCGTCAGTTGATGGTCGAGAAACTCGATCCGCCTTGCAAAACCATGCAATACCGCCAGGCCCTGGCTATCGGGTTGGCTCCCGGTGGAGTGGTGCGTGGCTGGGTGAGAAGTACCTGCGGCGAAAGTATCGAAATCCTGCAAGCCCAGGCGGAAGTCGAGCCCAAAGGACCATCCCAAGGGAAAACGGACGGCAAATATGCATTGCCGCTTGAACCAGCATCCAAGGCCTACATCGAAAAGCATGGAATTCCCTATGGCAGTTGGTAGCCAGCCGGAAGGATGCCTGATGAAAAGCCTTGTACCGTGGCGTGTGGTGGTTCGCGAGTGCCGCCACCTACTTCCTTGGGTCGCCAAACCCGGTCACGGCGCCCGCCGTGACCGGGGCAGGATAGGGAGCGGCCTTTGGCCGGGACACGGTGATATTTCCGATGTGGGTGTAGGAGCGAGCTTGCTCGCGAACAGCTCGTGACCGCTGCACATTAATCCTCACGATCGTAAGGATTCTCTTGAATATCCACAGCAGCTGACTAAAATCCTCGCAGTCGTGAGGATTTATAGGGCCATCGCTCTGGTGCTGACATAATCCTCACAATCATGAGGATTCTCCATGAAGGTCGATATCGACTCACCTGCCACCCTCGGACTGCTGGTGCGAGCAAGCCGCAAGGCCATGAACCTGCGTCAGGACGATGCCGCCGGCAGCATTGGTGTGAGCGAGAACTTCCTCGGCAAGGTCGAGCGCGGTGCGGAGCGTGTGCAGTGGGGCAAGCTGTTCCAGGTGCTGCAGGAGCTTGGCCTGCAGGTCTGCGTCGAGGTGCCGGAGGAGTATGCGGACTCGACCCGGGCGCAGCTGCAACGGCTTATCCACAAGGCAGAGAGCGGTAAGGAGGACTGATGGCCCGGCAGTTGGATGCCTGGATCAACCAGACCCGCGTCGGCGCCCTGGAGGAGAACAACGGCGTCTGGGCGTTCACCTATTCCCGCGAGTGGCTGGATACGCCCGAGGCCTATCCGTTGTGCCCGGGGCTACCACTTCGTGGCGAGCCTCATGTGGATGGTGCGAGCCAGCGCCCGGTGCAGTGGTATTTCGACAATCTGCTCCCGGAGGAGGGCCAGCGTCGCCTGTTGGCGGGTGCGGCGCGCCTGGCGGAGGCGGATGCCTTTGGCCTGCTGGAGCACTTCGGCGCAGAGTCGGCGGGGTCGCTCACCTTGCTGCCGCCGGGGCAATCGCCGGCTCCTGGTGAGTTGCGTGCATTGCCCGATACGGAGCTGTCCCGGCGTATCGAGCAGATGCCCCAGATGCCGCTGGCCGAGCGCGCGGCCAAGCGCATGTCGCTGGCGGGGGCACAGCACAAAGTTGCCGTCGTCTTCGATGGGCGGGATCTGTTCGAGCCGGTTGGCAGCACGCCTTCTACGCATATCCTTAAGCCCGATCATCCGGACCCGGCTTGGGCGCATTCGGTGGTCAACGAGTGGTTCGTCATGACACTGGCCGCGCGCATCGGGCTGGAGGTACCCGCTGTGCATCGGCGCTATGTGCCGCAGCCGGTGTATCTGGTGCAGCGTTTCGACCGCCGCCAGGTGGAGGACGATTGGGAGCGCCTGCATTGCATCGATGCCTGTCAGTTGCTCGGCCTGGACCGCGCCTTCAAGTACAACCAGGGCAGCATCGAGCGTCTGCGCGAGATCGCCAGCGATAGCCGGCCTTCGGTGAGGGCGCGCCTGGGCTTGTTCCGCTGGCTGGTATTCAACGTGCTGGTGGGCAACGAGGATGCGCACCTGAAGAACCTGAGCCTGCTGGTCACGCGCCGGGGGTTCAGCCTGGCGCCTTTCTACGATCTGCTTTGCACGGCTGTCTACGGGACTCGGGCATTCGAGCAGGAGCGCTGGCCGCAGCAGGCCGCGATGGCTTGGCCGATTCTCGGTATCGATCGCCTGCAACAGATCGATGGGGCGCTGCTGGTGGCTGCTGGAGAGGCCATGGGCATCAAGCCGGCTACGGCGCGCGAGCATGTGGCAAGGCTCACCAGGGCAGTGCGGGAGCGGGCGCAGGCGCTGTTGGCGGAGGTCGAGCGGGAGAACCAGGAACTGTCGGCCGCTCGTCCTGAACTGCGTCCTACGCTGGCCGGTGAGCTTCGCTTGCTGCGGGCCGTGGTGACGATTGTCATTGCGGAAATGGCGGCGCGGTTGGGGTAAGGGCGGTTCGCTGTCTTGCAGGCTGCGCCGAGGCGCTTTTCGTAGGATGGGTTGAGCCTGCGAAACCCATGCTGTCGTGGTGATGGGTATCGCTTCGCTCGACACATCCTACGGTGTCGTGTTTGCCGGTGGGGTAGGAGCAACTGTCTTGCGCCGAGGCGCTCTTCGTAGGATGGGTTGAGCCTTGGCGAAACCCATGCGGTCGTGGTGATGGGTATCGCTTCGCTCAACCCATCCTACGAAGAGCTGGGGTTCAGCGGAACTCGGTGCCGATCAGCATCAGGATGCCTTCGCGGAAGCGCAGTACGCGGGTGGCGCCGTTCTGTGGGGGATAGGTCCAGACTTCGAAGGTCGGCCCGCCGGGGATGAACCTGCCATCCGGGCCGCGGCGGGGTGGGAGGGGGCCTATCACTTCGCGTTTCGCCGGCGCGCCGCACTTTTCCAGCACCGCGTCCATCTTGTCGCCTTCGTTGATCAGTTGCGTGCCGCAGCGCAGCGTCGAGGCCTGGGCGCTGGTGCTCAGGGCCAGGCCGAGCAGCAGGGCGGCGAAGAGGCTGCGGGGTAGGGCGGTCATGGTTTTCCTCCTCGATGACCGCCCTAGCATACCGGCTCGCTCCGGCCCGGGCCTTTGACGCGGCTCACTTGCGCACGTTGCGCGCGTACAGGTCCTTGCCGCCGCTGTTGCTGCCGCCGCGGGCCTGGAGTTCGAAGCGCTTGGGGTGGCCCTTGATCAGGTCGCTGAGTTTCTTGAAGCCGTACAGCCGCGGGTCGAAGGCGGGGCGCAGCTTGCTGATGTTCTGGCCGAGGGCGCCGAGCTGCACCCAGTCTTCCTCGTCGTCGGCGATGTCGTCGAGCACCTTGGCGATGAAGTCCAGCGGCACGCGCTGGGGCTTGGGCTTGGCGGCGGGGGCCTTGGGTTCCTGGGGCTGGCCGGTTTCGGTAGGTTCGGCCGGGGTCACCGGGTCGGCGCGGAGGATTTCGGTGTAGATGAACTTGTCGCAGGCGCGCACGAAGGGGTCGGGCGTCTTGCTTTCGCCGAAGCCGTAGACCATCAGGCCTTCCTCGCGCAGGCGGGCGGCCAGGCGGGTGAAGTCGCTGTCGCTGGAGACCAGGCAGAAGCCGTCGAAGCGGCGGGTGTAGAGCAGGTCCATGGCGTCGATGATCAGCGCGCTGTCGGTGGCGTTCTTGCCCTTGGTGTAGGCGAATTGCTGGATCGGCTGGATGGAGTGGTCGAGCAGCACCTGCTTCCACTTGCCCAGTTGCGGCTGCGTCCAGTCGCCGTAGATGCGCTTGACGCTGGCCACGCCGTACTTGGCGATTTCCTCGAACAGGCCTTCGACGATGGCGGCGGGGGCGTTGTCGGCGTCGATCAGCACGGCCAGGTGCGTCTGCTGGCGGTTGGGGGTGGTCTTGATTGCCATGGGGGCTCCGATCTGGAAATTTGCATCGACCTTAGACCGGCAGCGCTCCGGGCACCAGCCCTAGCCGTTGAGACGGCGGCTGTCGAAGGCGTCGCGGGCCTCGTAGGCGCTGTAGGTGGCCTGGGCGGCGAGCAGGCCGGCGAGGCCGAAGGCGTGGGTCAGGCCGAAGCGGGCGAAGCCGGGTGGCACCGCCCTGGCGCCGCTGATGGCGTCGGCGAGCACTTCGCCGGCCACGGTGGTCGGCGCCATGCCGTGGCCGCCGAAGCCGATGGCGTGCCAGATGCCGGCCTCGTCCTGGCCGATCTGCGCCATCTGGTGGCGGCCGTAGCTCATCAGGCCGCCCCAGGCGTAGTCCACCTTCACCTCGGCCAGCTGTGGATAAACCAGCGTCAGGTCGCGCTTGAGCAGAGCGGCGATGGCCTCCGGGCCGCGGTCGAGGATGGAGATGCGCCCGCCCCAGAGGATGCGGCTGTCGGCCAGCGGGCGGTAGTAGTCGAAGGCGAAGCGGGTGTCGTAGACCGCGGCCTGGCAGGCGATGGCGTCCCGCAGGCGCTCGCCCAGGGGCTCGGTGGCGATGACGTAGGTGGCGATGGGCAGCACGGCGCGTTCGATGGGCCGGTACAGGCCGCGGGCGTAGCCGCCGCCGCAGAACACCACCTGTTCGGCATGCACTTCGCCGCCGGCGGTGCGCACGACGAAGCGGCCGTCGCGTTTTTCGATGCCCAGGGCTGGCGAGCCTTCGTGGATGCGCACGCCCAGGCCGGCGGCGGCGCGGGCCACGCCGCGCACGTATTTCAGCGGGTGGAAGTGGAAGGCGTTGCGTTCCAGCAGGCCGCCGAAGTAGCGGTCGGTCTTGAGCTGTTCGCGGAGCGCGCCGGGGGCGATGGGTTCCCAGTCCACGCCGTAGGCTTCCTTCATCAGGCGCCGGGGCTTTTCCAGGCGTGACGGGTCGTTGAACCAGTTGGCGAGGATCACGCCCTGGTCCACCAGGTCGCAGTCGATGGCGTACTGGCGCGCGCGTTGGCGGATCAGGTCCACCGCTTCGAGTGTCAGGTGGTAGAGCCGCCGCGCTTGCTCGGCGCCGAGGGTGGCGAGCAGGTCGGCGTTGCCCAGGCTGTAGCCGCCGAAGACGAAGCCGCCGTTGCGCCCCGAGGCGCCGTGGCCCACGTAGTGCGATTCCAGCAGCGCCACGTCGGTGATGCCGCGTTCGGCCAGGCCCAGGGCGGTGTTGAGGCCGGCCAGGCCGCCGCCGAGGATGCACACGCGGGTGTCGAGGCGGCCGGTCTGGGTGGGGTAGGTCGGCTTTGCGGAGGTGGCTTCGTAGTAGGTCTGGGTGAAGGTGGGCATGGCTGACTCGTCCCTTGAGTTGTTGAACGAGTGTTTAGCTTTGGGGCGGGGAGGGCAATTGAAAAATCTTCGGGTTGGGATTCCTTGGGGGACTGGAGTGCAAGGGGTTTAGAGCGCCCTCTCCCCAACCCTCTCCCTGAAGGGAGAGGGGGCTTGTCAGTGCCGAGAAAGGATTTGGTATCAGCCGGGTGCTCGGTACAAGCCGGCTAACGCTGAAATATCAAAACACGCCGAACGGTCCCCTCTCCCTTCAGGGAGAGGGTTAGGGAGAGGGAGCGGGCTCGAACCCTCGCTCCGCGGCCTACCCGAGCGCACTCAATACTCAATCACCACATCCCCCTTCGGCACGCTGCAGCACGACAGGATGTAGCCCTCGGCCACATCCTCGTCGGTAATACCGCCGTTGTGCTCCATCTCCACTTCGCCGGAGCGCTTCATCACCTTGCAGGTGCCGCAGATGCCCATGCCGCAGGCCTTGGGGATATGCAGGCCGAGCTTGGCGGCGGCGGCGTGGACGGTTTCGCCGGGGCCCACGCGGATGCTCTTGCCGGTTTCGCAGAATTCCACGTTGTTCAGGTCGGCGGCGGGGATTTCCGGGGCCTCGGCGGCTTCGGCGGCCAGTTCCTTCACTTCCTCGCGGACTTCCGGCGGCGTCGGGCCGAAAGCTTCCTCGTGGTAGCGCGACATGTCGTAGCCTTCGGCTTCGAGCAGGCGCTTGATCGCGTGCATGTAGGGCGTGGGGCCGCAGCAGAAGACTTCGCGTTCGAGGAAGTCCGGGGCGATCAGCTGCAGCATGGCCTTGTTCAGGAAGCCGCGGTAGCCGGCCCAGGCCTCGCCCATCTCGTACTTCTCGCAGATCAGGTGGACCTTGAAGTTGGCGATGCGCGAGGCCATGTGGTCCAGCTCGCGGTGGTAGATGATGTCTTTCGGCGTGCGCGCGCTGTGCACGAAGACCATGTCGACCGAGCCGTTGGTGTCGAAGAACCAGCGCGCCATGGACATCACCGGGGTGATGCCGACGCCGCCGGAGAGGAACAGCGCCTTGTCGGTGGGGAAGTCGATGGCGTTGAAGTTGCCCACCGGGCCGTGCACCGGGACGACGTCGCCTTCCTTGAGGTTGTCGTGCAGCCAGTTGGAAACCTTGCCGCCGGGCACCCGCTTGATGGTGATGGAGAAGCTGTAGGGCACCGAGGGCGAGCTGGAGATGGTGTAGGAACGCATGATCGGCTGGCCGTCGATCTCCAGCTCCAGGGTGACGAACTGCCCGGGCTTGAAGAAGAACAGGATCGGCTGGTCGGCCATGAAGCAGAAGGTGCGTACGTCCCAGGTCTCCTGGATGGCCTTGACGCAGCGCACCAGGTGGCGGCCGTTGGTCCAGGTCTGGGTGTTCACCGGGTTGAGGAAGTTGCTCGTCGACATGGTGTCTCTCCGCGCACGCAGGCCGTTTCCCGGCCGAATGGGGCAGCGCCGGGCGGGGACGTTCGCCCCGGCCTTTTCGGCATGCCTGATGGGGCCGATTGTGCGCACGCCCCGTGCCCCTCACTTACCTGCCAGCGACATTTGCATGCTTATCGCGACCTGCCGCCTGGGGCGGGGGCTGCCAGGTCGGAAACGGATGCGGTCGTGTCGCCCATGGATAAGGCACCGCAAAGGCCCGGACGCACACTGCCCCCAGCCGAAACGAAGGTAATCCACCAGAGCGCCTGACCTTCACGCCCGCCGCCGCGGGCCCCGCCCATCGGCAGGGCGGGATTCCGGAGCCACCGGAGTGCCGAAGGCCGTGAACGCCACCTTGCGTAGCGTCGAACCGTATCAGCCACCCAATTTCGCCGCCGCCGATCCCCGGCGCGGCATGAGGACCAACCGATGGACGTCACTACCACCCTGAGTCTGGGCGATCCGCTGGAACCGGCCCGCAAGGCCACCGCCGAGATGCTGCGCACCCGCGACCATTCCTTCTCGCTGCCGCAGCCGTTCTACAACGACGAGCGCCTGTTCAAGCTCGACATGCAGGAGATCTTCCAGAAGGAATGGCTGATCGCCGGCATGACCTGCGAGATCCCCGCCAAGGGCAACTTCCTCACCCTGCAGATCGGCGACAACCCGGTCATCGTGCTGCGCGGCGCCGAGGGCAAGATCCACGCCTTCCACAACGTCTGCCGCCACCGCGGCTCGCGCCTGTGCGTGAGCGACAAGGGCAAGGTGGCCAAGCTGGTGTGCCCCTACCACCAGTGGACCTACGAGCTGGACGGTCGCCTGCTGTTCGCCGGCACCGAGATGGGCGCCGACTTCGACATGAAGGACTACAGCCTCAAGCCTGTGAACGTGAAGACCGCCGGCGGCTACATCTTCATCTCCCTGGCCGAGAACCCGCCGGCCATCGACGACTTCCTGCGTACGCTCGAGCACTATATGGAGCCGTACGACATGGAGAACACCAAGGTCGCCGTGCAGACCACCATCCGCGAAGCGGCCAACTGGAAGCTGGTGCTCGAGAACAACCGCGAGTGCTACCACTGCAACGGCTCGCACCCGGAGCTGCTGAAGACCCTGCTGGAGTGGGACGACGTCACCGACCCGCGCGCCAGCCAGGCGTTCAAGGACCAGGTGGCCGCCTGCACCAAGGCCTGGGACGAGGAGAAGATCCCCTACGCCCACGCCAGCTTCGGCCTGCGCAACCGCATCGTGCGCATGCCGCTGCTCGACGGCACCGTGTCCATGACCATGGACGGCAAGCAGGGCAGCAAGAAGCTGATGGGCCGCATCAAGAACCCGGACCTGGGCTCGATGCGCATCCTCCACCTGCCGCACTCCTGGAACCACTGCATGGGCGACCACCTGATCGTCTTCACCGTATGGCCGATCAGCGCGCAGGAAACCGTCGTCACCACCAAGTGGCTGGTGCACAAGGACGCGGTGGAAGGCGTGGACTACGACGTGCAGCGCCTGCGCGAAGTGTGGGACGCCACCAACGACCAGGACCGCCGCCTGGCCGAGGAAAACCAGCGCGGCATCAACTCCACCGCCTACCAGCCGGGCCCGTACTCCAAGACCTACGAGTTCGGCGTGATCAACTTCCTCGACTGGTACAGCGAGCGCATGCTCAACAACCTCGGCGAAGAGTCCGCCCACGCGCGGCTGGTCGCCCACGAGTAAGCCCAGGTCCACCCGGCGCCCCCTTCACTGGGGGCGCCTGCATTTCGGAGGGGAGAACGTGGATAGTCTGCTGTTCTATGGCAGTTCGGTGGTCGTCGGCGGGTTGATGGTGTGGAACCTGGTGGCTTGCTGGCGCAATCGTTGAGGTTCGGCTGCTTGCTCGCTCCTACGAAAGGTCAAACGGCGGATAACGCCGTAGGCGTTATGCGCCCTACGCCCGGCCCAGCCCTGGCGTAGGGCGAATAACCGTTCGCGGTTATCCGCCGCTTCACCCCACTCGTGCCCGGTCTCGCGGTCGCGCCCGGAGCACCCGGAACCAGGTGTTCCGTGACCGAACCCGAAGATCCCCCTCATTCCCCCAAGCTCTCTAAACCGCCCCCCTCATACCCATATGCCCGCCCGCGACGCCTTCGGTGTCGCGCATGTCGCCGGCTTGACGCTTTCGGTACGACCCTGGTCGTTTTCGAACCGGGCCGCCCCGCCACCCGGGGATATGCTGCCCCCAAAGCGCCGGCACAAGCCCCGGCGCGCCAAGCCTGACAAGCCTTGCCTGATATAGAGAGACGCCAGATGAGCCCAGCCGAACTTCACGCCGACAGCATCGTCATCGATGGCCTGATCATCGCCAAGTGGAACCGCGAACTCTTCGAGGACATGCGCAAGGGCGGCCTGACCGCCGCGAACTGCACCGTGTCCGTGTGGGAGGGCTTCCAGGCCACGGTGAACAACATCGTCGCCAGCAACAAGCTGATCCGCGAGAACAGCGACCTGGTCATCCCGGTGCGCAGCACCGCCGACATCCGCCGCGCCAAGCAGCTGGGCAAGACCGGCATCCTCTACGGCTTCCAGAACGCCCACGCGTTCGAGGACCAGATCGGCTACGTCGAGGTGTTCAAGCAGCTGGGCGTGGGTATCGTGCAGATGTGCTACAACACCCAGAACCTGGTCGGCACCGGCTGCTACGAGCGCGACGGCGGGCTCTCCGGCTTCGGCCGCGAGATCGTCGCCGAGATGAACCGCGTCGGCGTGATGTGCGACCTGTCCCACGTCGGCAGCAAGACCAGCGAGGAAGTCATCCTCGAATCGAAAAAGCCGGTCTGCTACTCCCACTGCCTGCCCTCGGGCCTGAAAGAGCACCCGCGCAACAAGTCCGACGAGGAACTGAAGTTCATCGCCGACCACGGCGGCTTCGTCGGCGTGACCATGTTCACGCCGTTCCTGGCCAAGGGCGTGGATGCGACCATCGACGACTACGCCGAGGCCATCGAGTACGTGATGAACATCGTCGGCGAGGACGCCATCGGCATCGGCACCGACTTCACCCAGGGCCATGGCCAGGACTTCTTCGAGTACCTGACCCACGACAAGGGCTACGCCCGCCGCCTGACGCGCTTCGGCACCATCATCAACCCGCTGGGCATCCGCACCGTGGGCGAGTTCCCCAACCTCACCGAAACGCTGCTCAAGCGCGGCATGCCCGAGCGCGTGGTGCGCAAGGTCATGGGCGAGAACTGGGTGCGCGTCCTGGCGGACGTTTGGGGCGAGTAAGCCCGGGCCGCCGACTTCCTTCGTAGGGTGGGTGGAGCGCAGCGATACCCACCATGCCGGCGCCCCGCCGGCCAAGATCATCAACCGGATTCCGAGAACCGAACCATGGCCAAACACGCCCCCGAACTGCCCATCGAAGTCGACAGCGAAACCGGCGTCTGGACCACCGACGCCCTGCCGATGCTCTACGTGCCGCGGCACTTCTTCGTCAACAACCACATGGGCATCGAGGAAGAGCTGGGCGCCGAGCGCTATGCCGAAATCCTCTACAAGGCCGGCTACAAGTCCGCCTGGCACTGGTGCGAGAAAGAGGCCGAATGCCACGGCATCGAAGGCGTGGCGGTGTTCGAGCACTACATGAAGCGCCTGTCGCAGCGCGGCTGGGGCCTGTTCCAGATCGAGCAGATCGACCTCGACAAGGGCACCGCCCAGGTGCGCCTGAAGCACTCCGCCTTCGTGTACGTGTACGGCAAGGTCAACCGCAAGGTCGACTACATGTTCACCGGCTGGTTCGCCGGCGCCATGGACCAGATTCTCCAGGCCCGCGGCAGCAGCATCCGCACCGTGGCCGAGCAGGTCTACAGCGGTTCGGAAGACGGCCACGACGACGGCCTGTTCATCGTCAAGCCGCTCTGATCCACGACTTCGGCACAGGCGGCCCGCCGGCCGCCACCACAACAAGAAACCTCTGATCCCGTGAGGATGCCGCAATGGCTTTCGAGGCAATGTTCCAGCCGATCCAGATCGGCAAGCTGACCATCCGCAACCGCGTGCTCTCCACCGCCCACGCCGAGGTCTACGCCACCGACGGCGGCATGACTACCGAGCGCTACGTGAAGTACTACGAGGAGAAGGCCAAGGGCGGCATCGGCCTGGCCATCTGCGGCGGTTCCTCGGTGGTCGCCATCGACAGCCCGCAGGAGTGGTGGAGCTCGGTGAACCTGTCCACCGACCGCATCATCCCGCACTTCCAGAACCTGGCCGACGCCATGCACAAGCATGGCGCCAAGATCATGATCCAGATTACCCACATGGGCCGCCGCTCGCGCTGGGACGGCTTCAACTGGCCGACGCTGATGTCGCCGTCGGGCATCCGCGAGCCGGTGCACCGCGCCACCTGCAAGACCATCGAGCCGGAAGAGATCTGGCGGGTGATCGGCAACTACGCGCAAGCCGCGCGCCGGGCGAAGGAAGGCGGCCTGGACGGCGTCGAGCTGTCCGCCGTGCACCAGCACATGATCGACCAGTTCTGGAGCCCGCGCGTCAACAAGCGCACCGACGAATGGGGCGGCACCTTCGAGGGCCGCATGAAGTTCGGCCTGGAGGTGCTCAAGGCCGTGCGCAAAGAGGTCGGTGACGACTTCTGCGTCGGCATGCGCATCTGCGGCGACGAGTTCCACCCCGACGGCCTGTCCCACGAGGACATGAAGCAGATCGCCAAGTACTACAGCGACACCGGCATGCTCGACTTCATCGGCGTGGTCGGCTCCGGCTGCGACACCCACAACACCCTGGCCAACGTCATCCCCAACATGACCTACCCGCCGGAACCCTTCCTGCACCTGGCGGCGGGCATCAAGGAAGTGGTCAACGTGCCGGTGCTGCACGCGCAGAACATCAAGGACCCGAACCAGGCCACGCGCATCCTCGAAGGCGGCTACGTGGACATGGTCGGCATGACCCGCGCGCACATCGCCGACCCGCACCTGATCGCCAAGATCAAGATGGGCCAGGTCGACCAGATCAAGCAGTGCGTCGGCGCCAATTACTGCATCGACCGCCAGTACCAGGGCCTGGACGTGCTGTGCATCCAGAACGCCGCCACCAGCCGCGAATACATGGGCGTGCCGCACATCATCGAGAAGACCACCGGCGTGAAGCGCAAGGTCGTCGTCGTCGGTGGCGGCCCGGCCGGGATGGAGGCCGCGCGGGTAGCGGCCGAACGCGGCCACGACGTGACCCTGTTCGAGAAGAAGGACCAGCTCGGCGGGCAGATCACCACCGCCTCGAAAGCGCCGCAGCGCGACCAGATCGCCGGCATCACCCGCTGGTACCAGCTGGAGCTGGCGCGCCTGGGGATCGACCTGCGCCTGGGCACCGCGGCGGACGCTGACACCATCCTCGACCTGCGTCCGGACGTGGTGGTGCTGGCCAACGGCGGCCACCCGTTCCTCGAACAGAACGAACACTGGGGCGCCGCCGAGGGCCTGGTGGTGAGCAGCTGGGACATCCTCGACGGCAAGGTGGCGCCGGGCAAGAACGTGCTGGTCTACGACACCATCTGCGAGTTCAGCGGCATGTCGGTGGCCGACTTCCTCGCCGACAAGGGCGCGCTGGTGGAGATCGTCACCGACGACATCAAGCCCGGCGTGGCCATCGGCGGCACCACCTTCCCCACCTACTACCGCAGCATGTACCCCAAGGAAGTGATCATGACCGGCGACCTGATGCTGGAAAAGGTCTACCGCGAGGGCGACAAGCTGGTGGCGGTGCTGGAGAACGAATACACCGGCGCGAAAGAGGAGCGGGTGGTCGACCAGGTGGTGGTGGAGAACGGCGTGCGCCCGGACGAGAGCCTGTACTACGCGCTCAAGCAGGGCTCGCGCAACAAGGGCCAGATCGACGTCGAGGCGCTGTTCGCGATCAAGCCGCAGCCGTGCCTGAGCGAGCCGGGTGAAGGCTACCTGCTGTTCCGCATCGGCGACTGCGTGGCCCAGCGCAACACCCACGCGGCGATCTACGACGCGCTGCGGTTGTGCAAGGACTTTTAAAGAAGCTTGAAGCTGGAGGCTTGAAGCTGGAAGCGAAGGGCGGCCCGAACCGCTTCCAGCTTCCAGCTTCCAGCTTCCGGCTCCCCCAACCGGGTGAGCTGCAATGCTGAATATCATTCTTCCCCTCCTGCTCTTCGCCGCCCTGGCACTCGCCGTGCTGGGCGCCGTGAAGCGCTTCGCCATGTGGCGCCGCGGGCGGCCCGCTCCGGTCGACTGGCTCGGCGGCCTGCTGGCCATGCCGCGGCGCTACCTGGTGGACCTGCATCATGTGGTCGAGCGCGACAAGTACATATCCAGGACCCACGTGGCCACCGCCGGCGGCTTCGTCCTGGCGGCGCTGCTGGCCATCGTCGTGCACGGTTTCGGCCTGCACAGCCGGATCCTCGGCTTCGCCCTGCTGGCGGCCACGGCGCTGATGTTCGGCGGCGCGCTGTTCGTCGCCAAGCGCCGCCTAGACCCGCCGTCGCGGCTGTCGAAGGGCCCGTGGATGCGCCTGCCGAAGAGCCTGCTGATGTTCTCGGCGAGCTTCTTCGTCGCCACGCTGCCCGTGGCCGGCATCCTGCCCGAAGGTTTCGGTGGCTGGTTCCTGGCGGCCATCCTCGCCATCGGCGTGGCCTGGGGCGTGTCCGAGCTGTTCTTCGGCATGACCTGGGGCGGGCCGATGAAGCACGCCTTCGCCGGCGCCCTGCACCTGGCCTGGCACCGCCGCGCCGAACGCTTCGGGGGCGGCCGCTCCACCGGCCTCAAGGCCCTCGACCTCAGCGATCCCATGGCCCCGCTGGGCGTGGAAAAACCCACCGACTTCACCTGGAACCAGCTGCTGGGCTTCGACGCCTGCGTGCAGTGCGGCAAGTGCGAGGCCATGTGCCCGGCCTTCGCCGCCGGCCAGCCGCTGAACCCGAAGAAGCTGATCCAGGACATGGTCATCGGCCTGGCCGGCGGCAACGACGCCAGGTTCGCCGGCAGCCCTTACCCATCCCTTGACGGCCGCGGCAAGCCGCTCGGCGAGCACAGCGGCGGCCCGCACCTGCCCATAGTCGCGCTGGAAGGCAAGGCCCTGGTGGATGCCGAGACGCTGTGGTCGTGCACCACCTGCCGCGCCTGCGTCGAGGAATGCCCGATGATGATCGAGCACGTCGACGCCATCGTCGACATGCGCCGCCACCTCACCTTGGAAAAGGGCGCCACCCCGAACAAGGGCGCCGAGGTGCTGGAGAACCTGATCGCCACCGACAACCCCGGCGGCTTCGCCCCCGGCGGCCGGCTGAACTGGGCGGCCGACCTGAACCTGCCGCTGATGAGCGAGCAGAAGCAGGCCGACGTGCTGTTCTGGGTCGGCGACGGCGCCTTCGACATGCGCAACCAGCGCACCCTGCGCGCCTTCGTGAAGATCCTCAAGGCGGCGAAAGTGGACTTCGCCGTGCTCGGCCTGGAAGAACGCGACAGCGGCGACGTGGCCCGCCGCCTGGGCGACGAGGCGACCTTCCAGAGCCTGGCCAAACGCAATATCGCCACCCTGGCGCAGTACCGCTTCAAGCGCATCGTCAGCTGCGACCCGCACAGCTTCCACGTGCTGAAGAACGAATACGGCGCCCTGGGCGGCAGCTACGAAGTGCTGCACCACACCACCTTCATCGACGAGCTGGTGAAGAGCGGCGCGCTGCAGCTGGGCCAGAGCAAGGCCGACAGCGTGACCTACCACGACCCCTGCTACCTGGGCCGCTACAACGGCGAGTACGAGGCACCACGCAACGTGCTCAAGGCCATCGGCATCGAGGTCAAGGAGATGCAACGCTCCGGCTTCCGCTCGCGCTGCTGCGGCGGCGGCGGCGGCGCGCCCATCACCGACATCCCCGGCAAGCAGCGGATTCCGGACATGCGCATGGTCGACATCAAGGAGACCGGCGCCGAGCTGGTGGCCGTGGGCTGCCCGCAGTGCACCGCGATGCTGGAAGGCGTGGTGGCGCCGCGGCCGGAGATCAAGGACATCGCCGAGCTGGTGGCGGAGGTGCTGATCGAGAGCGCGGAGGCGCCGGCAAAAAAGCCGGCGGCGGTTAAGCGGGAAGAAGTGGTGGGGGTGCATTGATGAGAGCAGCGTTCCTCACTTTGGGTCCTGTGCTGACTGTGAGTCCGCAGGCCCTCTCCCTAACCCTCTCCCTGAAGGGAGAGGGGACCGTCCGTGCCACGGCGAACCACGGCTTTAGCCGGCTCATCCGCTGCGCTGGACTGACCACACGCACCGTTTCTTACAGGGCAGCACGGATAGCTCCCTCTCCCTTCGGAGCGGGGCGCGCAGCCAGGGCGGGGGGAGAGGGCGGCCCGAGCCTCGATGCCAGCCCGTTCGCGAGCAAGCTCGCTCCTACGAAAAGCCCAGGCTCCCTGGAGGTCCAAGCATGAGCGACATCATCCGCCGCGACCCACGCGCCGAGTGGATCGCCCGCAACCGCCTGCATCCGCTGCACGCGGCCATGCAGTCCGCCCAGGGCGGCGAGGTGCGCTGGATGGGCCCCAACGGCCTGATCCGCAGGAACCCCCACGCCGTTGGCTTCATCGGTCCCAACGGCGTCAGGCGCATCGACCGCTCCGGCGGCCAGCAGGGCAGCGCCGGCAAGCGTTCCAGCGCGCCGGAAGTGGTGCAGCTGCCGCTACAGGTCATCGAGCAGCCGGCGTTCTATATCGCCGTGGTGCCGGACATGGTCGGCGGCCGCCTCTCCAGCCACGACCGCGACCTGCTGGGCCTCGCCCGCAAGCTCGCAGGCGAGGGCGGCGCGGTGCTGGCCATCGTCTTCGGCGAACACAAGGAAAGCGCCTTCGACACCGCCGGCGTCGACCGCCTGCTGCAGGTCGAGGGCGACGAATACGAAGGCTACGCCCCGGAACAGCGGGTGCTGGCGCTGCGCGCCGTGGACGGCCAGTTCGTGCCGCGCCACTGGCTGCTGCCCGATAGCCGCACCGGTGGCGGCGAACTGGGCCGGCGCCTGGCCGCAAGCCTTGGCGAGCGCCCGGCCACCCGCGTCTGGCAGGCCGAGGGCGAGCGCTGCATCGGCCGCGCCGGCGCCGGCCAGCAGGACCTGCAACGGCCGCTGGCGCGTCTGATCCTGGCCGCCGCCGAGTGCGCCGAGCCGGTCAGCGAGACGCGCCACGAGGCCCGCCCGGTCGCCCTGGAAGGCGGCGTGGCGCGCAACCTGCCGCGCATCGAGGACCTCGGCCCGGTGGCCGTGGACCCGGCGCAGATTCCCATGGCCGAGGCCGAATTCATCCTCTCCGGCGGCAACGGCGTGCGCGACTGGGACCTGTTCCACCGCGCCGCCGCGGCCCTGGGCGCCACCGAAGGCGCCTCGCGGGTGGCGGTGGACGACGGCCACATGCCGCGCAACCGCCAGGTCGGTGCCACCGGCACCTGGGTCACCGCGCGGGTCTACCTCGCCGTCGGCATCTCCGGCGCCATCCAGCACCTGCAGGGCATCGGCGCCTGCGACAAGGTGGTGGCGGTGAACATGGACCCCGGCTGCGACATGATCAAACGCGCCGACCTTTCGGTGATCGGCGATTCCACGGCGATTCTGCAGGCGCTGGTCCGCCTGGCCGAGGAGTACCGGCAGGGAGGGGCTCGCGATGCGGCTTGAGAGTAGCGGCAAGCTTCAAGCTGCAGGCTTCAAGCAAGAGCGCAGCACGGTGCTGGTCCTTATCCATAGGTACGAACAATGACCGACCTGAACATCGTCACCCTGGTCTCCATCGGCGCCCACCCCGCCTCCGGCCGCGCCCGCCGCGCCGAACAGGACGCACGCGCCGTCGAACTGGGCCTGCGCCTGGCCGGCAGGCGCCTGCAGGTGCTGCACGCCGGCAACCCGCAGGAAGAGGCGCTGCGCAGCTACCTGGGCATGGGCCTGGACGAGCTGGCCGTGCTGGAACAGCCGGCCGGTGCCGACGCCTTGCCGGCGCTGGTCGACTACCTCGGCGGCGCCGGCGCGCAACTGGTGCTCACCGGCAGCCAGGCCGAGACCGGCGAAGGCTCCGGCATGCTGCCGTTTCTGCTCGCCGAACGCCTGGGCTGGCCGCTGGTGGTGGGCCTGGCCGAGGTGGAGAAGGTCGAGGGCGGCAGCGCCCAGGTGCTGCAGGCCCTGCCGCGCGGCCAGCGGCGCCGGCTGAAGGTGCGCCTGCCCTTCGTCGCCAGCGTCGACAACGCCGCCCCGGTGGCGCGCCAGAGCGCCTTCGGCCCGGCCCGCCGTGGCTTCATCGAGGCCCACGAGGTGGAGGTCGTCGAGGACGACCTGCTCGCCGCCGGCAGCCTGCAACCGGCGCGCCCGCGGCCCAAGCGGCTCAAGGTGATCAAGGCCAAGACCGGCGCCGAACGCATGAAGGCCGCCACCGCCAAGGCCTCCGGCGGCACCGGCCAGGTGCTCAAGGACCTGGCCCCGGAGGCCGGCGCCGAAGCCATCTTCAAGCTGCTGCGCGAGGAAGGCGTGATCCGCTGAACTTGCCGGCTGCGTCGATGCGCTCTTCGTAGGATGGGTTGAGCTTGCGATACCCATCGCCATGGTCTGATGGGTATCGCAAGCTCAACCCATCCTACGGAGGTTCGTCGCGCGATCAACCTGCTGAAATGGCACGAAATTTGGCGTCTAAGCTATTGAATTGACAGCATACTTTCCGTCAGGAAAGCGTGTATTTCCCTGGCCGCACAGGCGACTTTTCTTTATCCTCCGCGACCTTTACCACGGCCTCGGAGACTCCCATGCTCGACAGCACTATCGAACAGCTCGAACAACTGGTGGCTGAGCTGCTGCAGCAGAACAAGCAACTGGCCGACGACAACGCCCAACTGCGCGACAGCCTCGGCAAGGCCAGCGAAGACAACGACGCCCTGCAACTGCAGCTGATGGAGCAGGAAGAGAAGCACAACGCCACCGCCGTGCGCCTGCAGGCCCTGGTCCGCCGCGTCAGCGACAGCCGCGCCAGCGCATGAGCGACGACGGCGTGCGCGTCCTGCGCATCCTCGGCCGCGACTACAGCGTCAAGGCGCCGGCCGGCGAGGAGCGCGCCCTGCAGGAGGCCGCCGCCCTGTTGCAGGCGGAGATCGCCGCCGCCAAGCAGAAATTTCCCTATGTCACCAGCAACGAGTTGTTGCTGCTCAGTGCTCTGAACCTGTGCGCCCGCCAGCTGGCGCCGCGGGGGGAGGCTGAAGAGGGTGACGAACGTGCGGTGGAGCGTCTTGCGGCGCTCAATCGGCGTATTCGTGCGCATTTGCAGGCGCAGGATTGATTTCTTGCCGGGCCTTGGTGCTCGGGCTCAGCACCCTCTCCCCCCGCCCTCTCCCTGAAGGGAGAGGGAGCCAGGCCGTGCCCGCGGAAGATATGCCGCTCGCCGGCTGACTCCAGAATATCCGCAGACACCGTACGGTCCCCTCTCCCTTCAGGGAGAGGGTTAGGGAGAGGGTGCTCTTTCTCACCGGCCAGCCCCGTTCGCGAGCAAGCTCGCTCCTACGAAAAGCAGCAGCCACCCCCAAACCCCAGCCGAAAAAAAAGGGACACCACAATCCGTGGCGTCCCTATGAATGGAGAGAGGGCTGAATATCCTCTCGACCGGTGAGACATGGCGCTGCGGGAAGTCCCGTCGCGCCGGGCATAAAAGAAGGGACGGGGGATAGCCCATCCCTGAAGGGTGAGAGGCGGGTACTGCCCCTCGACCGGTGAGTCGTGCCCGGCTCGCGCCGGGCGATGGATCAGGCGCGCAGGGGAATCAGGCGCGGGGCGATCATGTTTTCCGGGCGCAGGATGTCGGCCAGGGTGGCCTCGTCCAGCAGCTTCTCCTCGCGCACCAGTTCCAGCACGCCGCGGCCGGTTTCCAGCGCCACCTTGGCGATGCGGGTGGCGTTCTCGTAGCCGATGTACGGGTTCAGCGCGGTGACCAGGCCGATGCTGTGCTCCACCAACTGGTGGCAGCGCTCGACGTTGGCGGTGATGCCGGTGATGCAGTGCTCGCGCAGCATGTCCATGGCGCGTTGCAGCAGGCGGATCGAGTCGAAGATCTTGTAGGCGATCAGCGGCTCCATCACGTTCAGCTGCAGCTGGCCGCCCTCGGCGGCGATGGTCAGCGCCAGGTCGTTGCCCATGATCTCGAAGGCGCACATGTTCACCGCCTCCGGGATCACCGGGTTGACCTTGCCCGGCATGATCGAGCTGCCCGGCTGGCGCGGCGGCAGGTTGATCTCGTTGATGCCGGTGCGCGGGCCGCTGGAGAGCAGGCGCAGGTCGTTGCAGATTTTCGACAGCTTGACCGCGGTGCGCTTGAGCATGCCGGAGAACAGCACGAAGGCGCCCATGTCCGAGGTGGCCTCGATCAGGTCGGCGGCCGGCTTCAGCGGCTGGCCGCTGATGGCGGCCAGGCGTTCCACGGCCAGGTGCTGGTAGCCGGGGTCGGCGTTGATGCCGGTGCCGATGGCGGTGCCGCCGAGGTTCACTTCGGTCAGCAGTTCCGGGGCCAGGCGGCGCAGGCGGTCGAGGTCTTCGCCCAGGGTGGTGGCGAAGGCGTGGAATTCCTGGCCGAGGGTCATGGGCACCGCGTCCTGCAGCTGGGTGCGGCCCATCTTCAGTACGTTGGCGAACTCCTCGCCCTTGGCGGCGAAGGCCTGGATCAGGCTGTCGAGGCTGGCCAGCAGGGTGTCGTGGCCCAGCAGCAGGCCCAGGCGGATGGCGGTCGGGTAGGCGTCGTTGGTCGACTGCGCCATGTTCACGTCGTTGTTCGGGTGCAGGTACTTGTACTCGCCCTTGGCGTGGCCCATCGCTTCCAGGGCGATGTTGGCGATCACCTCGTTGGCGTTCATGTTGGTGGAGGTACCGGCGCCACCCTGGATCATGTCCACCACGAACTGGTCGTGGAAGTCACCGCGGATCAGGCGAGCGCAGGCTTCGCTGATGGCGGCGTGTTTCTCGCCGGGCAGGTGGCCCAGCTTGTGGTTCGCATCGGCCGCGGCCTGCTTGACCATCGCCAGGGCGACGACCAGCTTCGGGTAGTGCGACAGCGGCACACCGGAAAGGCGGAAGTTGTTCACAGCGCGCAGGGTCTGGATGCCGTAGTAGGCGTCAGAAGGTACTTCGAGGGTGCCGAGGAGGTCTTTCTCGATGCGGAACGATGCAACAGGGGACATGATGAGATTTTTCTCAGGAGAACACGGCCAGCGCCGCGATGCCCACTAGACTAGGGATTTCGCCGATCGTCGGCCAATGCTGTTGGAAGCTGTCTCATGCACAAACGGCATAATGTATTCTGTGACGACCTGATGACGGCGAGCGTATGGCCATGCTACGCGCGCCCGTTCATCCACTGACCGATCGATCAAGACCATCCCGCCGCGCCGGGAGGAGACGACGTGAACCTGGAAACCAAATGGCTTGAGGACTTCAGCACCCTGGCCACCACCCGCAGCTTCTCCCAGGCCGCGGAAAAGCGCTTCGTCACCCAGCCGGCCTTCAGCCGGCGCATCCGCAGCCTGGAGGACGCCCTCGGGCTGACCCTGGTGAACCGCCAGCGCACGCCCATCGAGCTGACCGAGGCCGGCCAGCTGTTCCTGGTCACCGCGCGCGCGGTGGTCGAGCAGCTCGGCCAGGTGGTGCGCCACCTGCACCACCTGGAAGGCGGGCAGGGCGAGGTGCTGCAGTTCGCCGCCGCGCACTCCCTGGCCCTGGGCTTCTTCCCGGCGTGGATCGCCCGGCTGCGCGCCGAGGGCCTGAACATCGCCAGCCGCCTGGTGGCGACTAACGTCGGCGAGGCCGTGCACCTGCTGCGCGAGGGCGGCTGCGACCTGATGCTGGCCTTCTACGACCCGGACGCGGCGCTGCAGATGGACCCGGAAGTGTTCCCCTCGCTGCACCTGGGCCGCACCGAGATGCTCCCGGTATGCGCGGTGAACTCCGCCGGCCTGCCGCTGTACGACCTCGACAGCGGCCAGAGCGTGCCGCTGCTGGCCTACAGCGCCGGCGCCTTCCTCGGTCGCGGCGTCAACCTGCTGCTGCGCCAGCGCAACCTGCGCTACACCACGGTCTACGAGACGGCCATGGCCGACAGCCTGAAGAGCATGGCGCTGCAGGGCATGGGCGTGGCCTGGGTGCCGCGCCTGAGCATGGAGGCCGAACTGGCCCGCGGCGAGCTGGCAGTGTGCGGCGGCCCGCACTGGGTGGTGCCGCAGGAAATCCGCCTGTACCGCTGCGCCCTGGTGCGCAAGGCGCAGATCCGTTTGCTGTGGCGCAAGCTGGAGGGCGGCCTGGGGCTCGGGGAGACCGCCTGAGGCGGGGCTTTGTGTAGGAGCGAGCTTGCTCGCGAACGGAGCTTGCCCTGAAGACGTAGGATGGGTTGAGCTTGCGATACCCATCGACCGGCGATGATGGGTATCGCTGCGCTCAACGCCATCCTACAAGGCGTGTGGCCTACATCTCGACGACGATCCGCCCTTCGATTTGCCCGGCGCGCATCCTGTCGAGGATGGCATTGATGTCGTCCAGCTTCCCGGCGCTCACCGTCGCCTTCACCAACCCCTCGCCAGCGAAGTCCAGCGCCTCCTGCAGGTCCGCGCGGGTGCCGACGATGGAGCCGGTGATGTGAAGGCCCTTGAGCACCACGTCGAAGATCGGCGTGGGGAAGTCGCCCGGCGGCAGGCCGACCAGGGAGATGGTGCCGCCGCGGCGGGCCATGCCGATGCCCTGGCCGAAGGCGCTGTTGGACACCGCCGTCACCAGCACGCCGTGGGCGCCGCCGATGTCGCGCTGGACCACTTCCACCGGGTTTTCCTTCTTCGCGTTGATGGTCAGGCTGGCGCCGAGCTTGCGCGCCAGCTCCAGCTTGGCGTCGTCCACGTCCACCGCCACCACGTGCAGGCCCATGGCCTTGGCGTACTGCACCGCGACGTGGCCCAGGCCGCCGATGCCGGAGATGGCCACCCACTGGCCGGGGCGTGCCTTGGTTTCCTTCAGGCCCTTGTACACGGTGACGCCCGCGCAGAGGATCGGGGCGATTTCGGTGAAGCCAATGCCCTTGGGCAGGTGGCCGACGAAGTTCGGGTCGGCCAGCACGTATTCGGCGTAGCCGCCGTTCACCGAGTAGCCGGTGTTCTGCTGCTGCGTGCAGAGGGTTTCCCAGCCGGTCAGGCAGTGCTCGCAGCAGCCGCAGGCGGTGTACAGCCAGGGCACGCCGACGCGGTCGCCTTCCTTCACCCGGGTCACCCCGGCGCCCACCGCGGCGACGTAGCCGACGCCCTCGTGGCCGGGAATGAACGGCAGGCTCGGCTTCACCGGCCAGTCGCCCTCGGCGGCGTGCAGGTCGGTGTGACAGACGCCGGAGGCCTCGATCTTCACCAGGATCTGGCCGGGGCCGGGCAACGGCACCTTCACTTCTTCCAGGCGCAGCGGCGCGCCGAAGGCGTGCACCACTGCCGCTTTCATGGTCTGGGGCAGGGTCGAGGACATGGCAAGCTCTCCTTGTGCAAACGAACGGGGGCGGGCGAAAACCGGTCTGCGCCGCGGGTTGCATCAGTCTGAGCCCTTGAGCCTAGGCGATATTGAGCTGGAGCAAGGACCGCGCGCCTCATCCCTTGGCAGCACCCGCCCAACGGCCCGCGCACGGACTCCACGAACGGCGCGGCCTTGCGGTATACTGCGCCGCCTCCGAACCGGCCCCGCTCGTCGGTTCGTCCATGTACAAGCCACGCCCGGGACCGGAATGCGTGGCTTGTTGGTTTTTGACGCGCGGCACGCGCACCACCAAGAGGCACGACGATGAGCGTACTGGTTGGCGTGATCATGGGCTCCAAGTCCGACTGGAGCACCCTTAGTCACACCGCGGACATGCTGGACAAGCTGGGCATCCCCCATGAAGTGAAGGTGGTTTCCGCCCACCGCACCCCGGACCTGCTGTTCCAGTACGCCGAAGAGGCCGAAGGCCGCGGCATCGAGGTGATCATCGCCGGCGCCGGCGGCGCCGCCCACCTGCCGGGCATGTGCGCGGCCAAGACGCACCTGCCGGTGCTCGGTGTGCCGGTGCAGTCGTCCATGCTCTCGGGCGTCGATTCGTTGCTGTCCATCGTGCAGATGCCCGGCGGCGTGCCGGTCGCCACCCTGGCCATCGGCAAGGCCGGCGCCATCAACGCCGCGCTGCTGGCGGCGAGCATCCTCGGCGGCAAGCACCCGCAGTACCACGACGCGCTCAAGCGCTTCCGCACCGAGCAGACCACCTCGGTGCTGGACAACCCCGACCCCCGCGAGGCCTGAGCAGAACCATGAAGATCGGTGTCATCGGTGGCGGCCAGCTGGGCCGCATGCTGTCCCTGGCGGGCACCCCGCTGGGCATGGATTTCGCCTTCCTCGACCCAGCGCCGGACGCCTGCGCCCAGGCCCTGGGCGAGCACATCCGCGCGGACTACAGCGACCAGGACCACCTGCGCCAACTGGCCGACGAAGTGGACCTGGTGACCTTCGAGTTCGAGAGCGTGCCGGCCGAGACCGTGGCCTTCCTCTCGCAGTTCGTCCCGGTCTACCCCTCGGCCTCCGCGCTGCGCATCGCCCGCGACCGCTGGTTCGAGAAGTCGATGTTCAAGGACCTGGGCATTCCCACCCCGGCCTTCGCCGACATCCAGTCCCAGGCCGACCTCGACGCCGCCGCGGCCGGCATCGGCCTGCCGGCGGTGCTCAAGACGCGCACCCTGGGCTACGACGGCAAGGGCCAGAAGGTCCTGCGCAAGCCCGAGGACGTGGCCGGCGCCTTCGCCGAGCTGGGCAGCGTGCCCTGCATCCTCGAAGGCTTCGTGCCCTTCACCGGCGAAGTCTCGCTGGTGGCGGTGCGCGCCCGCGACGGCGAGACGCGCTTCTACCCGCTGGTGCACAACACCCACGAGAACGGCATCCTGCGCCTGTCCGTGGCCAGCAGCGAGCACCCGCTGCAGGCTCTGGCCGAGGACTACGTCGGCCGCGTGCTGGACAAGCTGGACTACGTCGGCGTGCTGGCCTTCGAGTTCTTCGAGGTGGACGGCGGCCTGAAGGCCAACGAGATCGCCCCGCGCGTGCACAACTCCGGGCACTGGACCATCGAAGGCTCCGAGTGCAGCCAGTTCGAGAACCACCTGCGCGCCGTGGCCGGCCTGCCGCTGGGCTCCACCGCCAAGGTGGGCGAGAGCGCCATGCTCAACTTCATCGGCGAAGTGCCGCCGGTGGAAAAGGTGCTGGCCATCGCCGACTGCCATCTGCACCACTACGGCAAGGCCTTCAAGGCCGGGCGCAAGGTCGGCCACGCCACCCTGCGCAGCAAGGACCTGGCCACCCTCAAGGCGCGCATCGGCGAAGTCGAGGCCCTTATCGGCAAGGGCTGACGCGCCTGGCCGCCCGCTTCTCATGGCGGGCGGCCGCACGGAACGCCAGGCTTTCCTACACTGTCTGACAAGGGGCGCGCCGGTTGGCGCGTCCATCCACAGGAGGGAAAGCCATGGGTTTAATCGGAACCATCGTCATCGGCCTGATCGTCGGCCTCATCGCCCGTTTCCTGAAGCCGGGGGACGACAGCATGGGCTGGATCATGACCATTCTGCTGGGCATCGGCGGCTCGCTGCTGGCCACCTACGGCGGCCAGGCCCTGGGCATCTACCAGGCCGGGCAGGCCGCCGGGTTCATCGGCGCGGTGGTCGGCGCGGTGATCCTGCTGGTCATCTACGCCTTCGTGAAGAAGAACTGAGGCTCTACGCCGGGTAGCGCTTCGCGCTGGTCATTTGCCCGGCGATCCCCAAGAATGTGCGCCGATTCCCGCTCGCCCGGCCCGGGCGGGCGGTGAAGGTCATCCGCCGTCTTCCCGTTGCGTGGGCGCCCGCTGCCGGCGCCCGAGAGCCCATTCATGCGCCGTACCCTGCTCGCCTGCAGCCTCGTGCTGCTCACCGGCCTGGCCCATGCCGCCGACATCCCGGAAACCGACTGGCTGCAACTGATGCCGCCCAGCGACCGCAAGGCGCTGGAGGAAATGCCCGAGATCGACCACAACAGCCCGGAAGCCGCCGGCACCTTCACCCAGAAGCAGGGCGGCCTGAAGCAGAAGGGCAAGCTGCCGCAGGTGATGTTCTCGACCAAGACGGTCGCCGCGCTGGACGGCAAGCAGATCCGCCTCGGCGGCTACCCGGTGCCCCTGGAGAACGACGCCAAGGGCCGCGTCACCGAGTTCTTCCTGGTGCCCTACCCGGGCGCCTGCATCCACGTACCGCCGCCGCCGCCGAACCAGATCGTGCTGGTACGCTACCCCAAGGGCATGAAGATCGACGACATCTACAGCCCGCTGTGGGTGACCGGCAAGCTGAAGGTGGAGAAGGTCAGCAACGACATGGCGGATGCGGCCTATGCGATGGACGACGCCAAGGTGCGGGCGGTGCAGGATAGCGATCTGTAGGAACGAGCTTTTCCCGGATGTGTTGGTGTTTCGGATTGACTCCGCTCCCTCTCCCCAGCCCTCTCCCTGAAGGGAGAGGGGGCTTGTCCGTGCCGAGAGAAGGAATGGTTTCAGCCGGCAATCTCTGTGCTAGCCGGCTGACTCTAAAGCATCAGCGTCTGCCCAACGGTCCCCTCTCCCTTCAGGGAGAGGGTTAGGGAGAGGGCGCTCTTCAGGCCCAGCACCGAAGCCACCAGGAAACCCGGTTCGCGAGCAAGCTCGCTCCTACGAAAAGAAAGCGCAGCCTACCCCTCCAGCCCTTCGCTCCAGATCTCCACGCTCATCGTCTCGCTCCGCCCCGGCGCCACGCTCAGCACGTCGTCCCACACCCTTGCCGTCTCGATGCACAACATCCGCTGCCAGGCATCGTCGGCGAACTGCGACAGGCGTTGCGCCTTGTCCACCCAGGGATTCCACAGCACCGCCGAGCGCGAGTGACCGGCCTGGATGTGGATGCCGCGCTGCCACTGCGGGTCGCGGATCACCAGGGGCCGGTCGACGTCCAGGTAGATGCGGTCGGTCTCGCCCTGGATGCGCACCACGCCGTCCTGGCGGCGTTCTTCCCAGTTCTCCAGCGTCTCGATGTAGCGGCAGCCCTGCAGGCCGTCGACGCTCACCTGGCGAACGTCGCTGACGGCGAAGTAGGTGTGCAGCGCCTGGCTCAGGGCCAGCGGCTTGTCGCCGAGGTTGCGGGTGGTCAGTTCCAGGCCCAGGCGTTCGCCGAAGCGCATCACCAGGCTCAGTTCGGCGGAGTGGGCCCAGCCCGGCAGGCCCTGCCCGGCGTCGAGCTTCCAGTGCACGGACAGCGCGCCCTGTTCGTCGGCGATGTCGTCCAGTTGCCAGTCGATGCCGCGCACCAGGCCGTGGGCCGGCGGCTGGTCGCCTGCGTATTCGGTGCGCACCTGCACCGGGTTGCGCGCCAGGTCGCCGAACCACGGCCAGCACACCGGCACGCCGCCGCGCAGGGACTGGCCGCGCTTGTACCCGGCCTGCTCGCTGAGCCACACCAGCGGCGGCTGCTCGTGGGGCTGGTAGCTGAGCAACTGGGCGCCCTGCTGGGCGATCAGCGCTTCGCCGAATTCGGTGTGGATGCGCCAGCAGGGCAGCTCGTCGATGGTGGTCTGCTCGACGCGGGGGGTGATGTAGGGGCTGCTCATGGGGGGGCCTCCGGCACAGCAAGGGGAAAGGATTCAGTATCACCGATCCCCCGGCGGCCGGGCAGTTCCCCGAAAAGGCTTTTTTCAGCCCTGGCGCAGGCTTTCCAGGCTGCGCTTCTGGCGCCCCTGGGCGTCGAAGTTGGCCGCGTCCAGCCAGGCTTCGAAGGCCGCCTGGCGCGTCGGCCACTCGCTGTCGAGGATGGAGAACCAGGCGCTGTCGCGGTTGCGGTCCTTGATCACCATGTGCTGGCGGAAGGTGCCCTCGTAGGTGAAGCCCAGGCGCTCGGCGGCGCGCATGGAGCGGGCGTTCAGCGCGTTGCACTTCCATTCCAGGCGCCGGTAGCCCAGCTCGAAGGCGCGCCGGGCCAGCAGGTACACCGCCTCGGTGGAGGCCGGGCTGCGCTGCATGACGCGGCCGAAGGCGATGTGGCCGATCTCGATCACGCCGTCCTTGGGGGTGATGCGCAGGAAACTCAGCAGGCCGGTGACGCGGCCGCTGCTGCGCTCGCGCACGGCGTAGAACTGCGGGTCGGCGCTGGCGGCGTTGCCGGCTATCCAGGCATCGAAGGCGGCGCGCTCGGGGAAGGGGCCGTAGGGCAGGTAGTCCCACAGCACGGGGTCGGATTCCGGACCTTGCAGGGCTTCCCACAGGTTGTCGCCGTGGCGCGCGGCGTCCAGCGGCTCCAGGTCGAGGTAGCGGCCGTTCAGGGTTTCCCGGGCCGGGGCGGGCACCGGCTGCCAGTGCAGGGCGGGTTGGGTGTCGGTCATGGTCGCGCTCCGGTCAGAGAATCTTGCGGTACTGCACGAAGCCGGAGCGGTCGGCGATCCGGTCGTACAGGTGCATGGCGTCGGTATTGCTCTCGTGGGTCAGCCAGTGCACCCGCGAGGCGCCGGCTGCGCGGGCCGCGGCGTAGACGTGCTCGATCAGCTCGCGGCCGACGCCGCCGCCGCGCAGGCCTTCGTGGACGTAGAGGTCCTGCAGGTAGACGTAGTCGCCCTGGGTCCAGCAGGAGCGGTGGAAGATGTAGTGGACCATGCCGATGGCCTCGCCGTCGCGCCAGGCGAGGGCGGCGTGCATGGGCTCGGCGGGGTCGAGGAAGCGCTGCCAGGTGACGGCGCTGGTGGCGTCGTCGATCACGGTCTTGTAGAAGCGCTGGTAGCCCTGCCAGAGCGGCAGCCAGGCGGCGTGGTCGTCGGCGCCGACGAGGCGGATTTCGAGCGGTGCGGTCATGGGGTGGCCTTTGTCCTTGGGGTCTGGTGCCAGACTAGAGCGGGAATTGGTTCCGCTAAAGAGCCATTCATGGTCCAATTCGAGGAGCCATTTCCGGAGCCCGCCATGAACGCCCCGCTGCCTTTCGACCCGTCCGGCATCCGCCTGGACCCTGCCAGGGGGCTGGGCCAGCAGCTGTTCCAGGCGCTGCGCGAACGCATCCTCGACGGCCGCCTCGCCGCGCGCTCGCGGCTGCCGGCCAGCCGCGACCTGGCTGCAGCCCTGGGCGTGTCGCGCAATACCGTGGTGCGCGCCTACGAGCAGCTCTACGCCGAGGGCTACATCGAAGGCCGCACCGGCGATGGTACCTACGTCGCCGAACGCGTGCAGCCGCGCAGCGCGCCCGCCCCGCAACCCGGCAAGGTGCCCGAGGTGGCGGCGCTGGAACGCCTGCAACGGCACCACCTGCCCAGGCCGCCGCAAGGCGCGCCGCGGGCCTTCCGCGTCGGCGTGCCGGCCTTCGACCTGTTTCCCTTCGAGACCTGGGCGCGGTTGCAGGCGCGTTTCTGGCGCGAGCCGCCGGCGGACTGCCTGGGCTACGGCGACGCCGCCGGCGAATGGCGCCTGCGCGAGCTGATCGCCGCCTATCTGCGCAGCGCGCGCGGCCTGCATTGCGAGGCGGGGCAGATAATAGTCACCAGCGGCGCGCAGCAGGCCATCGCCCTGTGCGCCCAGGTGCTGCTCGCCGAGGGCGACCACGTGGCCATCGAGAACCCCGGCTACCGCGCCGCCGGCCATGCCTTCGCCACCGCCGGCGCGCACCTGCACGGGGTGGCGGTGGACGAGGAGGGCCTGCGCACCGAGCAGTTGCGCGAGCTGCCGGACTGCCGGCTGGTCTACCTCACTCCCTCGCACCAGTACCCCACCGGCGTCACCCTGTCGCTGGCGCGGCGCCTGGCCCTGCTGGAGTGGGCCGAGCGCAGCGGCGGCTGGATAGTCGAGGACGACTACGACGGCGAATACCGCTACGCCGGCACTCCGCTGATGCCGCTGGCGGCGCTCGACCGCCAGCAGCGCGTGCTCTACGTCGGCACCTTCTGCAAGATCGCCTTCCCCGCGCTGCGCCTGGGCTACCTGGTGGTGCCGCCGGCCCTGGCCGAGGCCTTCGCCCGGCGCCGCGCCCTCGACGTGCGGCATTCGGAGGTCGGCACCCAGCGGGTGATGGCCGACTTCATCGCCGAAGGCCACTTCCAGCGCCACGTGCGACGGATGCGCCGGGCCGCCCGGGCGCGGCGCGACGCCCTGCTGCGCGGCTGGCCGGAGGTGCCCGGCTGCGCGCCCATGCCGCCGGTGGAGGCGGGGCTGCACCTGTGCGTGCGGGTGGAAAGCCGCGAGCGCGAACATTGGCTGGTGGAGCGCGCGTTGCAGGCCGGGGTGGAGGTCAACGCGCTGAGCGACTACTGGCTGCCCGAATCGACGGAGCCTGAAGACGAGCGCGCCGGCCTGGTGATGGGCTTCGCCGCTGTACCCGAGGCGCGCATAGCCGAAGCCCTGAAGGCCCTGCGCAAGGCCTGGCACCTTCCGCTTTCGTAGGATGGGTTGAGCCTTGGCGAAACCCATGCGGGCATGGCGATGGGTATCGCTGCGCTCCACCCATCCTACGTCGTGCCATGCGGGGGCTTTTCCTCGCGCTCGGCCCAGTAGGTCTGCTTGTGCCCGCGGCCCTGGTACTCAAGAGCCAGGGCCTCGGCCTCTTCGCGGCTCAGGCCGCGGCGCACGACGAAGCGGTTGCCGTTGTCGTCCAGGCGCCACAGGCACCAGTCGCGCGCCTCAGGCATCGAAGGTCGAGGTCTTGCGCAGGCGCAGCGCGAGCAGGATCAGCAGCACGCCGAAGAACAGCGCGTAGGCGCCGATCACCCAGACCACCGCCACCGCGCCGGCGCCGGGGTTGGCGATCATCAGCACGCCGAACAGCACCGACAGCGCGCCCGACAGCCCCAGCCACCATTCGTTGGCCAGGCTTCTGCGCAGGCGGAAGGCGGCGATGATCTGTAGCACGCCGGTGGCCAGCGCCCAGCCGGCGATCAGCATCAGCAGGCCCAGCGCCGTCAGCGCCGGCCAGAAGAACGCTACCAGGCCGGCCAGCACGCCCAGCGCGCCGACCAGCCACAGCGGCCAGATCGGCCGTTGCGACTCGCGCATGCTGGCCGCGGCGATCAGGGTGAACACACCGTCGACGAAGGCATAGGCGCCCCAGACGATGACCAGCACGGTGAGGGCGATGCCCGGCCAGGCGATGGCCAGCACGCCGAACAGCACCGCGGCCACGCCGCGCAGGGCGATCCATTTCCAGTGCCGGCCCAGGGCTTGCCACAGGGGATGATCGTTCATGGGTTTCTCCAGCGGGGTTCGCCAGAAACCATAGCAGCCCCGCGCCAGAGGGCCGGAGCTAAAAGAAAGCCCGGCGCAGGGCCGGGCGAAAGGGCCTGCCATGGGCAGGCGGGTGGCGTCGTGCGGGACGCCACCGGGGAGCCTTGGATCAGCCGGCCGCCAGCTCGCCGCCGGCTCCGGGCGCGGGCCGTGCAGGCGCTCGTAGTCGGCGCGCATGGCCTTGTGCAGGCCGAACACAGCATTGCCGCCGCGACACTTCCGGGCAGGATTCTGCGATCCTTGCCCCTTGGAACGCATCGCGGTGATGAACGGCTCGGGCCCGCTTGCACGCAGGGGCTCGGGAGGGTTCACGGAGCGCAGCTTATTCTTAGTTGATTGAACGTTCAATAAAAACAAAATAGACTGGCCCACAATGACGCCGGACGGCACAGCCATGTCCCGCGTGAGGAGAGATATCAATATGCCCAAGGTCGGTATGCAGCCGATTCGCCGTTCGCAACTGATCCACGCCACCCTCGAGGCCGTGGACCAGGTCGGCATGAGCGACGCCAGCATCGCCCTGATCGCCCGCCTGGCGGGGGTCTCCAACGGCATCATCAGCCACTACTTCCAGGACAAGAACGGCCTCCTGGAGGCGACGATGCGGCATCTGATGTCGGCTTTGAGCAAGGCCGTGCGCGAGCGTCGCGCTAGCCTGCGAACCGACGATCCGCGCGCCCACTTGCGGGCGATCGTCGCCGGCAACTTCGACAACAGCCAGGTCAACGGCCCGGCCATGAAGACCTGGCTGGCGTTCTGGGCCAGCAGCATGCACCAGCCGTCCCTGCGCCGGCTGCAGCGGATCAACGACCACAGGCTGTATTCCAACCTGTGCTGCCAGTTCCGCCGCGAGCTGCCGCTGGACCAGGCGCGCCGCGCCGCCCGCGGCCTGGCTGCGCTGATCGACGGCCTGTGGCTGCGCGGCGCGCTGTCGGGCGATGCCTTCGATACCGAGCAGGCGCTGGCTATCGCCTACGACTATCTCGACCAACAACTGGCCAAGCGCACCGGATAGCGGGCGCGGCCTTCGTGCACGGACCATAAGAGAGGACAACCGACCCATGGCTCGATTCGACGTTCAGAAGCTCTACATTGGCGGCCGCTACGTGGAGGCCAGCAGTGGCGCCACCTTCGAGACCGTCAACCCGGCCAACGGGGAGGTCCTCGCCCTGGTGCAGCGGGCTTCGAAGGACGACGTCGAGCGCGCCGTCGCCAGCGCCGTCGAAGGCCAGAGGGTGTGGGCGGCGATGACCGCCATGCAGCGCTCGCGCATCCTCCGCCGCGCCGTGGACATCCTCCGCCAGCGCAACGACGAGCTGGCCGAGCTGGAAACCCTGGACACCGGCAAGCCGCTGGCCGAGACGCGCAACGTCGACATCGTCACCGGCGCCGACGTGCTCGAGTACTACACCGGCCTGGTCCCGGCCATCGAAGGCGAGCAGATCCCGCTGCGCGAGAGCAGCTTCGTCTATACCCGCCGCGAGCCGTTGGGCGTGGTCGCCGGCATCGGCGCCTGGAACTACCCGATCCAGATCGCCCTGTGGAAATCCGCCCCGGCCCTGGCCGCGGGCAACGCGATGATCTTCAAGCCCAGCGAAGTCACCCCGCTGAGCGTGCTCAAGCTGGCCGAAATCTACACCGAGGCCGGCCTGCCCGATGGCGTGTTCAACGTGCTCACCGGCAGCGGCCGCGAGGTCGGCCAGTGGCTGACCGAGCACCCGCAGATCGAGAAGATTTCCTTCACCGGCGGCACCTCCACCGGCAAGAAGGTCATGGCCAGCGCCTCCAGCTCCTCGCTCAAGGAAGTCACCATGGAACTGGGTGGCAAGTCGCCGCTGATCATCTTCGACGACGCCAACCTCGACCGCGCCGCCGACATCGCCGTCATGGCCAACTTCTTCAGCTCCGGCCAGGTCTGCACCAACGGCACCCGCGTGTTCGTCCCGCGCAGCCTGCAGGCGCGCTTCGAGGAGAAGGTGCTGGAGCGCGTCAAGCGCATCCGCCTGGGCAGCCCGCAGGACGAGAACACCAACTTCGGCCCCCTGGTCAGCTTCCCGCACATGGAGAGCGTGCTCGGCTACATCCAGGCCGGCAAGGAGCAGAAGGCCCGCCTGCTGTGCGGCGGCGAGCGCGTCACCGAGGGCGAGTTCGGCAAGGGCGCCTACGTCGCGCCCACCGTGTTCACCGACTGCCGTGACGACATGACCATCGTCCGCGAGGAAATCTTCGGCCCGGTGATGAGCATCCTCGTCTACGACAGCGAAGAAGAAGTCATCCGCCGCGCCAACGACACCGAGTACGGCCTGGCCGCCGGCGTCGTCACCCAGGACCTGGCCCGCGCCCACCGGGTGATCCACCGCCTGGAAGCGGGCATCTGCTGGATCAACACCTGGGGCGAGTCGCCGGCGGAAATGCCGGTGGGCGGCTACAAGCAATCCGGTGTCGGTCGCGAGAACGGCCTGACCACCCTGGCTCATTACACTCGGATCAAATCCGTGCAGGTAGAGCTGGGCGACTACGCCTCGGTGTTCTGACCACCGCGATCGAGCCCTGAGCGGCCGGTCGCCACGACGACCGGCCTTCCGACCTTCAGACACCGGCGCGCCATGCGTCGCGGGCGGTGTCGTGCCCAGAAAAAGAGGTAGGCCTGCATGACCCAGGAATACGACTACATCATCATCGGCGCCGGTTCCGCCGGTAACGTCCTCGCCACCCGCCTGACCGAGGACGCGGACGTCAGCGTGCTGCTGCTCGAAGCCGGCGGCCCGGACTACCGCGCCGACTTCCGCACCCAGATGCCCGCCGCGCTGGCCTACCCGCTGCAGGGCCGCCGCTACAACTGGGCGTACCTCACCGACCCCGAGCCGCACATGAACAACCGCCGCATGGAATGCGGGCGCGGCAAGGGCCTGGGCGGCTCCTCGCTGATCAACGGCATGTGCTACATCCGCGGCAACGCCATGGACTTCGATGGCTGGGCGAAAGAGAAGGGCCTGGAGGACTGGACCTACCTCGACTGCCTGCCGTACTTCCGCAAGGCGGAAACCCGCGACATCGGCCCCAACGACTACCACGGCGGCGACGGCCCGGTCAGCGTGACCACGCCCAAGGCCGGCAACAACCCGCTGTTCCACGCCATGGTCGAGGCCGGCGTGCAGGCCGGCTACCCGCGCACCGAAGACCTCAACGGCTACCAGCAGGAAGGCTTCGGCCCGATGGACCGCACCGTGACCCCCCAGGGCCGCCGCGCCAGCACCGCCCGCGGCTACCTGGACCAGGCCCGCGAGCGCGCCAACCTGACCATCGTCACCTACGCCCTGACCGACCGCATCCTGTTCAGCGGCAAGCGCGCCATCGGCGTCAGCTACCTGCTGGGGGACGACAATGCGCCGAAAGAGGCGCGCGCGCGCCGCGAAGTGCTGGTGTGCTCCGGCGCCATCGCCTCGCCGCAGCTGCTGCAACGCTCCGGCGTCGGCCCGGCGACCGTGCTGCGCGACCTGGGCATCGAAGTGGTGCACGACCTGCCGGGCGTCGGCCAGAACCTCCAGGACCACCTGGAGATGTACCTGCAATACGCCTGCAAGCAGCCGGTGTCGCTGTACCCGGCATTGCAGTGGTGGAACCAGCCGCAGATCGGCGCGCAGTGGATGTTCCTCGGTACCGGCCTGGGCGCCAGCAACCAGTTCGAGGCCGGCGGTTTCATCCGCACCCGCGACGAGTTCGAATGGCCGAACATCCAGTACCACTTCCTGCCGGTGGCGATCAATTACAACGGCAGCAACGCGGTGAAGGAGCACGGCTTCCAGGCCCACGTCGGCTCCATGCGCTCGCCCAGCCGAGGGCGCATCCAGCTGACCTCGCGCGACCCGCGCAAGCACCCGAGCATCCTCTTCAACTACATGTCCAGCGAGCAGGACTGGCAGGAATTCCGCGACGCCATCCGCATCACCCGCGAGATCATGGCGCAGCCGGCGCTGGACGCCTACCGCGGCCGCGAACTGAGCCCGGGGCTGGACAAGAAGAGCGACGCCGAACTGGACGCCTTCGTCCGCGAGCACGCGGAAACCGCCTTCCACCCCTCCTGCTCGTGCAAGATGGGCGAGGACGACATGGCGGTGGTCGACGGCCAGGGCCGCGTGCACGGCATGCAAGGGCTGCGCGTGGTGGATGCGTCGATCATGCCGCTGATCATCACCGGCAACCTCAACGCCACCACCATCATGATCGCCGAGAAGATCGCCGACCGCATCCGTGGCCGCCAGCCGCTGCCGCGCAGCACCGCGGACTACTACAAGGCCAACGGCGCGCCGGTGCGGGGCAAGCCGATGCGGGCTTGAGCTAGAGAAGGGAGGGGCGCTATCAGAGTGGATAGCGCCTGAATCTTTGGGCGTCGCCGGCTGACACTGAATTTCCCCGGATGCGCCGAACGGCCCCCTCTCCCTTCAGGGAGAGGGCTGGGGAGAGGGAAAAGCGATATCAGGGAGCGCAGGACTCGTCACCACTCCGAGCTGCTTCCAGCCAAAGAGGACCGCCCCCTCACCCCCGCCGCGGCGGCACCGGCCGCGTCCGCCCGCTGCCATCGATGGCCACGAACACGAACACCGCCTCGGTGACCTTGCGCCACTCGCTGGACAGCGGATCGTCGCTCCACACTTCCACCAGCATACGGATCGAGCTGCGCCCGACCTCCAGCGTCTGGGTATAGAAGGACAGCTGCGCGCCCACCGCCACCGGCACCAGGAAGGCCATGCGGTCGATCGCCACCGTGGCCACGCGGCCGCCGGCGATGCGGCTGGCCATGGCGGTGCCGGCGAGGTCCATCTGCGACACCAGCCAGCCACCGAAGATATCGCCGAAACCATTGGTCTCGCGCGGCAACGCGGTGATCTGCAGCGCCAGGTCGCCCTGCGGAATGGGGTCTTCTTGTTCAAGCTCGATCATAGGTAAGGGCCTCGTGCCCCGACGGTCTCGATTCAAGGAAAGGAAAAGCTCTCCCAAGAGTCCTGTAAAAGTGGTTTCCTACAGAAACTTGGGACAGCTTTCTGACCGACCCCGCGCATGTCGCATCGGCATTATATAGAGGCCGACCTGCGGCAGCGACCGCAGAATGCCTGATGACAATGTTGCGCTGACGCGCTCCCATTTGCCATGGTTCGCCTTCGGCGTTCCCTGTCAGCGCCGCCAACCTGCCGAGAAGCCTTGCGATGCCTCCTGCCAATACCACCGCTGCCCGTCCGCTGACCCGCAGCGACTACAAGACCCTGTCCCTTTCCGCCCTGGGCGGTGCCCTGGAGTTCTACGACTTCATCATCTTCGTGTTCTTCGCCACGGTGGTGGGCAAGCTGTTCTTCCCTGCCGACATGCCCGACTGGCTGCGCCAGCTGCAGACCTTCGGCCTGTTCGCCGCCGGCTACCTGGCGCGGCCGCTGGGCGGCATCGTCATGGCGCACTTCGGCGACCTGCTCGGGCGCAAGAAGATGTTCACCCTGAGCATCTTCCTGATGTCGGTGCCCACGCTGCTCATGGGCGTGCTGCCGACCTACGAGCAGATCGGCATCTGGGCGCCGCTGGCCCTGCTGCTGCTGCGCGTGGTGCAGGGCGCGGCCATCGGCGGCGAGGTGCCCGGGGCCTGGGTGTTCGTTTCCGAACACGTGCCGGCGCGCAACGTCGGTTTCGCCTGCGGCACCCTGACCGCGGGGCTGACCGCCGGCATCCTCATCGGCTCGCTGATGGCCACGGCGATCAACAGCTTCTACAACGCCGACGAAGTGCTGGCCTACGCCTGGCGCATCCCCTTCCTGCTCGGCGGCATCTTCGGCCTGTTCTCCGTCTACCTGCGCCGCTGGCTGCACGAGACCCCGGTGTTCGCCGAGCTGCAGCAACGCAAGCAACTGGCCGACGAGGTGCCCCTGGGCGTGGTGGTGCGCGAGCACCGTCCGGCGGTGGCCATCTCCATGCTGCTCACCTGGCTGCTGTCGGCGGCCATAGTCGTGGTCATCCTCATGACGCCCTCCGTGCTGCAGTCGGTCTACGGCGTCCCGGCGGCCACCGCGCTCAAGGCCAACAGCCTGGCGATCATCTTCCTCACCGCGGGCTGCATCCTCGCCGGGCGCATCGTCGACCGCATCGGTGGCGGGCGTACCTTCATCGCTGGCAGCCTGCTGCTGGGCGCGACCTCATGGTTCTTCTACAGCAGCCTGAAGACCCATCCGGACTGGCTCTTCCCTTTATATGCGCTGGCCGGCCTGTGCGTCGGCATCGTCGGCGCCGTGCCCTACGTCATGGTCAAGGCCTTCCCGCCGGTGGTGCGCTTCAGCGGCCTGTCCTTCTCCTACAACCTGTCCTACGCCATCTTCGGCGGCCTCACGCCGATGGTCGTGGCGCTGCTGATGAAGGAAGACCCCATGGGCCCGGCCTATTATGTGGCCGCGCTGTGCCTGGTCGGCTTCCTTACCGGCTGCTTCCTGTTGCGCCAGGAGCGCCTGGCTGGCGAGGCCTCCCTGGTTACAAATTGATCGTTCGGACAGCTTTTTCAGAAAAGATTCAAAAAGTCGTTGACGGGGGTTTTTAACTCCCTATAATGCGCACCACTCCCAGCGACGAAGCGCTGAAAGAGCTTGAAAATCAAGCACTTAAGCAGGTTCGAAGTTGAGAGTGGTGATCAGGCTAGTGATTCACTTGCCGCCTTTGGGTTCGACAGCTGCTCCGGCAGCGAGCCAAAAGGAAGATCGCCGAGGTGCTTGACAGCGAGTTTGATCGCTGTAGAATGCGCCTCCCGCTGACGAGAAGCTCCGGCCGATCGACAGCGCAAGCGGTTGAGTAGGAACGAAAAATTCTGAAAATAACGCTTGACGAAATAAGAGGTTGGCGTAGAATGCGCGGCCTCGGTTGAGACGAAAGAATCAACCAACTGCTCTTTAACAAGTTGAATCAAGCAATTCGTGTGGGTGCTTGTGAGTTAAGACTGGTGATCGCAAGATTATCAGCATCACAAGTAACACTCGTGAATTCGAGAGTTTTTTGCGATTGCTGAGCCAAGTTTAGGGTTTTCTCAAAACCCGATCAGTATTGAACTGAAGAGTTTGATCATGGCTCAGATTGAACGCTGGCGGCAGGCCTAACACATGCAAGTCGAGCGGATGAAGGGAGCTTGCTCCCGGATTCAGCGGCGGACGGGTGAGTAATGCCTAGGAATCTGCCTGGTAGTGGGGGGCAACGTTCCGAAAGGAGCGCTAATACCGCATACGTCCTACGGGAGAAAGTGGGGGATCTTCGGACCTCACGCTATCAGATGAGCCTAGGTCGGATTAGCTAGTAGGTGGGGTAATGGCTCACCTAGGCGACGATCCGTAACTGGTCTGAGAGGATGATCAGTCACACTGGAACTGAGACACGGTCCAGACTCCTACGGGAGGCAGCAGTGGGGAATATTGGACAATGGGCGAAAGCCTGATCCAGCCATGCCGCGTGTGTGAAGAAGGTCTTCGGATTGTAAAGCACTTTAAGTTGGGAGGAAGGGCAGTAAGTTAATACCTTGCTGTTTTGACGTTACCAACAGAATAAGCACCGGCTAACTTCGTGCCAGCAGCCGCGGTAATACGAAGGGTGCAAGCGTTAATCGGAATTACTGGGCGTAAAGCGCGCGTAGGTGGTTTGGTAAGATGGATGTGAAATCCCCGGGCTCAACCTGGGAACTGCATCCATAACTGCCTGACTAGAGTACGGTAGAGGGTGGTGGAATTTCCTGTGTAGCGGTGAAATGCGTAGATATAGGAAGGAACACCAGTGGCGAAGGCGACCACCTGGACTGATACTGACACTGAGGTGCGAAAGCGTGGGGAGCAAACAGGATTAGATACCCTGGTAGTCCACGCCGTAAACGATGTCGACTAGCCGTTGGGATCCTTGAGATCTTAGTGGCGCAGCTAACGCGATAAGTCGACCGCCTGGGGAGTACGGCCGCAAGGTTAAAACTCAAATGAATTGACGGGGGCCCGCACAAGCGGTGGAGCATGTGGTTTAATTCGAAGCAACGCGAAGAACCTTACCTGGCCTTGACATGTCCGGAATCCTGCAGAGATGCGGGAGTGCCTTCGGGAATCGGAACACAGGTGCTGCATGGCTGTCGTCAGCTCGTGTCGTGAGATGTTGGGTTAAGTCCCGTAACGAGCGCAACCCTTGTCCTTAGTTACCAGCACGTTATGGTGGGCACTCTAAGGAGACTGCCGGTGACAAACCGGAGGAAGGTGGGGATGACGTCAAGTCATCATGGCCCTTACGGCCAGGGCTACACACGTGCTACAATGGTCGGTACAGAGGGTTGCCAAGCCGCGAGGTGGAGCTAATCCCAGAAAACCGATCGTAGTCCGGATCGCAGTCTGCAACTCGACTGCGTGAAGTCGGAATCGCTAGTAATCGTGAATCAGAATGTCACGGTGAATACGTTCCCGGGCCTTGTACACACCGCCCGTCACACCATGGGAGTGGGTTGCTCCAGAAGTAGCTAGTCTAACCGCAAGGGGGACGGTTACCACGGAGTGATTCATGACTGGGGTGAAGTCGTAACAAGGTAGCCGTAGGGGAACCTGCGGCTGGATCACCTCCTTAATCGAAGATCCCGGCTTTCTCATAAGCTCCCACACGAATTGCTTGATTCACTGGTAAGCGACGGTTAGGCAACCCTATATGGGTCTGTAGCTCAGTCGGTTAGAGCGCACCCCTGATAAGGGTGAGGTCGGCAGTTCGAATCTGCCCAGACCCACCAATCGTTGGAAATTAGGGGGCCATAGCTCAGCTGGGAGAGCGCCTGCTTTGCACGCAGGAGGTCAGGAGTTCGATCCTCCTTGGCTCCACCATCTCCGAATCGTCGTAAAGCTCAGACAGGAATGTTCGATAGAACGAACCTTGCTGTCTGGTCTTTGTACCGGAACCGTTCTTTAAAAATTTGGGTATGTGATAGAAGTAGACTGAATGATCTCTTTCACTGGGGATTGTTCAAGTCAAGGTAAAATTTGCGAGTTCAAGCGCGAATTTTCGGCGAATGTCGTCTTCACGTTCGAGACGTATGACCAGATTGCTTGGGGTTATATGGTCAAGTGAAGAAGCGCATACGGTGGATGCCTTGGCAGTCAGAGGCGATGAAAGACGTGGTAGCCTGCGATAAGCTTCGGGGAGTCGGCAAACAGACTTTGATCCGGAGATCTCTGAATGGGGGAACCCAGCCAGCATAAGCTGGTTATCACACACTGAATCCATAGGTGTGTGAGGCGAACCAGGGGAACTGAAACATCTAAGTACCCTGAGGAACAGAAATCAACCGAGATTCCCTTAGTAGTGGCGAGCGAACGGGGACTAGCCCTTAAGCTTCTTAGAATCTAACAGAACGCTCTGGAAAGTGCGGCCATAGTGGGTGATAGCCCCGTATGTGAAAGGTTCTAGGAAGTGAAATCGAGTAGGACGGCGCACGTGAAACGTTGTCTGAACATGGGGGGACCATCCTCCAAGGCTAAATACTACTGACTGACCGATAGTGAACCAGTACCGTGAGGGAAAGGCGAAAAGAACCCCGGAGAGGGGAGTGAAATAGAACCTGAAACCGTATGCGTACAAGCAGTGGGAGCCCACTTTGTTGGGTGACTGCGTACCTTTTGTATAATGGGTCAGCGACTTATATTCAGTGGCGAGCTTAACCGAATAGGGGAGGCGTAGCGAAAGCGAGTCTTAATAGGGCGTTTAGTCGCTGGGTATAGACCCGAAACCGGGCGATCTATCCATGAGCAGGTTGAAGGTTAGGTAACACTGACTGGAGGACCGAACCCACTCCCGTTGAAAAGGTAGGGGATGACTTGTGGATCGGAGTGAAAGGCTAATCAAGCTCGGAGATAGCTGGTTCTCCTCGAAAGCTATTTAGGTAGCGCCTCACGTATCACTCCAGGGGGTAGAGCACTGTTTCGGCTAGGGGGTCATCCCGACTTACCAAACCGATGCAAACTCCGAATACCTGGAAGTGTCAGCGTGGGAGACACACGGCGGGTGCTAACGTCCGTCGTGAAAAGGGAAACAACCCAGACCGTCAGCTAAGGTCCCAAAGTTGTGGTTAAGTGGTAAACGATGTGGGAAGGCTTAGACAGCTAGGAGGTTGGCTTAGAAGCAGCCACCCTTTAAAGAAAGCGTAATAGCTCACTAGTCGAGTCGGCCTGCGCGGAAGATGTAACGGGGCTCAAACCACACACCGAAGCTACGGGTGCATCGCAAGATGCGCGGTAGAGGAGCGTTCTGTAAGCCTGTGAAGGTGAGTTGAGAAGCTTGCTGGAGGTATCAGAAGTGCGAATGCTGACATGAGTAACGACAATGGGAGTGAAAAACTCCCACGCCGAAAGACCAAGGGTTCCTGCGCAACGTTAATCGACGCAGGGTTAGTCGGCCCCTAAGGCGAGGCAGAAATGCGTAGTCGATGGGAAACAGGTTAATATTCCTGTACTTCTAGTTACTGCGATGGAGGGACGGAGAAGGCTAGGCCAGCTTGGCGTTGGTTGTCCAAGTTTAAGGTTGTAGGCTGGGCACTTAGGCAAATCCGGGTGTTCAAGGCCGAGAGCTGATGACGAGCTTTCTTTTAGAGAGCGAAGTGGTTGATGCCATGCTTCCAGGAAAAGCTTCTAAGCTTCAGGTAACTAGGAACCGTACCCGAAACCGACACAGGTGGTCGGGTAGAGAATACCAAGGCGCTTGAGAGAACTCGGGTGAAGGAACTAGGCAAAATGGCACCGTAACTTCGGGAGAAGGTGCGCCGGTGAGGGTGAAGTATTTACTGCGTAAGCCCACGCCGGTCGAAGATACCAGGCCGCTGCGACTGTTTATTAAAAACACAGCACTCTGCAAACACGAAAGTGGACGTATAGGGTGTGACGCCTGCCCGGTGCCGGAAGGTTAATTGATGGGGTTAGCGAAAGCGAAGCTCTTGATCGAAGCCCCGGTAAACGGCGGCCGTAACTATAACGGTCCTAAGGTAGCGAAATTCCTTGTCGGGTAAGTTCCGACCTGCACGAATGGCGTAACGATGGCGGCGCTGTCTCCACCCGAGACTCAGTGAAATTGAAATCGCTGTGAAGATGCAGTGTATCCGCGGCTAGACGGAAAGACCCCGTGAACCTTTACTGTAGCTTTGCACTGGACTTTGAGCCTGCTTGTGTAGGATAGGTGGGAGGCTTTGAAGCGTGGACGCCAGTTCGCGTGGAGCCAACCTTGAAATACCACCCTGGCATGCTTGAGGTTCTAACTCTGATCCGTGATCCGGATCGAGGACAGTGTATGGTGGGCAGTTTGACTGGGGCGGTCTCCTCCTAAAGAGTAACGGAGGAGTACGAAGGTGCGCTCAGACCGGTCGGAAATCGGTCGCAGAGTATAAAGGCAAAAGCGCGCTTGACTGCGAGACAGACACGTCGAGCAGGTACGAAAGTAGGTCTTAGTGATCCGGTGGTTCTGTATGGAAGGGCCATCGCTCAACGGATAAAAGGTACTCCGGGGATAACAGGCTGATACCGCCCAAGAGTTCATATCGACGGCGGTGTTTGGCACCTCGATGTCGGCTCATCACATCCTGGGGCTGAAGCCGGTCCCAAGGGTATGGCTGTTCGCCATTTAAAGTGGTACGCGAGCTGGGTTTAGAACGTCGTGAGACAGTTCGGTCCCTATCTGCCGTGGACGTTTGAGATTTGAGAGGGGCTGCTCCTAGTACGAGAGGACCGGAGTGGACGAACCTCTGGTGTTCCGGTTGTCACGCCAGTGGCACTGCCGGGTAGCTATGTTCGGAATAGATAACCGCTGAAAGCATCTAAGCGGGAAACTAGCCTCAAGATGAGATCTCACTGGGAACTTGATTCCCCTGAAGGGCCGTCGAAGACTACGACGTTGATAGGTCGGGTGTGTAAGCGCTGTGAGGCGTTGAGCTAACCGATACTAATTGCCCGTGAGGCTTGACCATATAACACCCAAACAATTTGTGTGTTAGACGGTGAAGTCGACGAACCGAAAGTTCGTGTGAACCGCAAAGAATACCTGTCACATACCCGAATCAGGGTGAACGTGAGCGCAAGCCACGAGCATCCGAAAGAATTGCTTGACGACCATAGAGCGTTGGAACCACCTGATCCCATCCCGAACTCAGCAGTGAAACGACGCATCGCCGATGGTAGTGTGGGGTTTCCCCATGTGAGAGTAGGTCATCGTCAAGCACCTATCCCAAAACCCCCGATCAGCCTGGCTGGTCGGGGGTTTTGCTTTGGGGCGCGGAAAGCCGGGGTGATCCCATCCACGCCATTGCATTCCCCTTGTAGGAGCGCGCCCTGCGCGCGAATCGCGGGCAGGGCCCGCTCCTACACGTGAGGCATGGCCATGGCGATGGGTATCGCTTCGCTCAACGCCATCCTACGAGGGTACGTCCTGCACCCGTAGGAGCGGACCTTGTCCGCGATAGCCGGCGGTCCCGGCGCGATTCGCGGATGAGATCCGCTCCTACGCCGCCCCACCTGCGCCATTCCCCTGTAGGAGCGCGCCCTGCGCGCGAAATCGCGGGCAGGGCCCGCTCCTACAGGTGGGTTCAGGCCTCGAAACCCATCCTACGGGGCGTTTCTTCGGCGCTCGTTGCGATTGAAATATTCCGTAATAAATACCGTCACATTTCTTCTCCGAGCCTGTCGGTTTTCATCTGGCTGTCACATTGCTTTCATAGAGTCTGCTCGCGCCCCATGAGAGCGGCGCCGAATTCCAGCCAGTCGGCCTTTCCCCAAGGAGCAAGGCATGAAACTCAAGCGTTTGATGGCGGCGCTGACCTTCGCCGCCGCCGGCGTGGGCGCTGCCAGCGCTTTCGCCGCGATCGACCCGGCGCTGCCGGACTACCAGAAGACCAGCGGCGTCTCTGGCAACCTCTCCAGCGTGGGCTCCGATACCCTGGCCAACCTCATGACGCTGTGGGCCGAGGAGTACAAGCGCCTGTACCCGAGCGTGAACGTGCAGATCCAGGCCGCGGGCTCCTCCACCGCGCCGCCGGCGCTCACCGAGGGCACCGCCAACCTCGGCCCGATGAGCCGCAAGATGAAGGACGTCGAGCTGCAGGCCTTCGAGCAGAAGTACGGCTACAAGCCCACCGCCGTGCCCGTCGCGGTCGACGCCCTGGCCGTCTTCGTGCACAAGGACAACCCCATCAAGGGCCTGACCATGCAGCAGGTCGACGCCATCTTCTCCGCCACCCGCCTGTGCGGCGCCAAGCAGGACGTGAAGACCTGGAGCGACCTGGGCCTGGGCGGCGACTGGGCCAACAAGCCGGTGCAGCTGTTCGGCCGCAACTCGGTGTCCGGTACCTACGGCTATTTCAAGGAAGAGGCCCTATGCAAGGGCGACTTCAAGCCCAACGTCAACGAGCAGCCGGGTTCCGCTTCGGTGGTGCAGTCCATCAGCCAGTCGCTCAATGGCATCGGCTACTCCGGCATCGGCTACAAGACCGCCAGCGTGAAGACCGTGGCCCTGGCCAAGAAGCAGGGCGACCCCTACGTCGAGGACAACGAGCAGAACGCCCTGAACGGCACCTACCCGCTGGCGCGCTTCCTCTACGTCTACGTGAACAAGGCGCCGAACAAGCCGCTGGACCCGTTGGAAGCCCAGTTCCTGAAGATGGTGCTGTCCAAGACCGGCCAGGAAGTCGTGGTCAAGGACGGCTACATCCCGCTGCCGGCCAAGGTCGCGGCGAAGGCGGTCAAGGAACTGGGACTCTAGGTAGCGCCCCCGCCGGCCCCATGGGCTGAGCGGTAGGTGACCCGGCCCGTTGGCAGGCAACTGCCGACGGGCTTCGTCTCGTCATCTCTGTGTCATGTTTCTGTCATAGACTGCCGCAAGCGTGTCGCCCCCATGAATGACCTGGCCACTTCGTCGATGAGTAATTCCACCCCCGAGCGGATCGATTTCAATACCCCGACCCTGCGTCGCAAACGTCGCATGCGCGCCCTCAAGGACCGCCTGACGCGCTGGTACGTGCTGGTCGGCGGCCTGTCCGTGCTGGTGGCCATCACCCTCATCTTCTTCTACCTGGCCTATGTGGTGCTGCCGCTGTTCCGCGGCGCCGAGCTGGACGCCCGCGCGCCCCTGGCCCCGGCCTGGCTGAAGGAAGTACAGGCGCCCCTGCTGCTGAGCATCGAGGAGCAGAACCAGGTGGCCATGCGCGTGGCCGCCGACGGCCAGGTGCTGTTCTTCGACCTGGACAGCGGCGCCGAACTCAGCCGCCAGGCGCTCAAGCTGCCGGCCGGCAGCCAGGTGGTGTCCATCGCCGAGGACCAGCCGGGGCACCCGATGGTGGCGCTGGGCCTGTCCAACGGCCAGGCGCTGGTGTTCCGCCACGCCTACCAGGTCACCTACCCGGACAACCGCAAGACCATCACCCCGCAGATCGACTACCCCTACGGCGAGGCGCCCATCAGCCTCGACCCGCAGGGCCGCGCGCTGGAACACGTGGCCCTGGCCTCGGACGACGACGGCCTGCTGCTGGCCGGCTCCAGCGGCAGCCAGATGCTGCTGCTGAGCCTGACCAGCCAGGAAAACATGCTCACCGGCGAGACCACCCTGGAGCAGGAGGCCGTGAACCTGCCGCAGATCGCCGACCCGGTGAAGGCGATCTACATCGACCCGCGCAAGCAGTGGCTGTACGTCATCAACGGCCGCGCCCAGGCCGACGTCTTCGACCTGCGCACCCGCCAACTCAACGGCCGCTACAAGCTGCTCGACCATGCCAACCGCGAGGTCACCGCCAGCGCCCAGTTGCTGGGCGGCATTTCGTTGATGATCGGCAACTCCGACGGCGGCATCAGCCAGTGGTTCATGGCCCGCGACACCGACGGCGAACCGCGCCTGGCGCACGTGCGCGACTTCCAGCTGGGCAGCAAGCCGATCACCGCCATCGTTCCCGAGCAGCGTCGCAAGGGCTTCGTCGCCCTGGACAGCGCCGGCGAACTCGGCGTGTTCCACAGCACCGCGCACCGCACTTTGCTGGAGCAGCAAGTGGCGCCGGGCAGCGGTGTGCTGGCCCTGTCGCCGCGGGCCAACCGCCTGTTGCTGGAGCAGGGTGGCCAACTGCGCGGCTTCGACCTGAGCAACCCGCACCCGGAGGTTTCCTGGAGCGCGCTCTGGGGCAAGGTCTGGTACGAAAGCTACGACAAGCCGCAGTACGTCTGGCAGTCCACCGCCGCCACCACCGACTTCGAGCCCAAGCTGAGCCTGGCGCCGCTGACCTTCGGCACCCTCAAGGCGGCCTTCTACGCAATGATCCTGGCCGCCCCGCTGGCCATCGCCGCGGCCGTCTACACCGCCTACTTCATGGCCCCGGCGATGCGCCGCAAGGTCAAGCCGGTGATCGAGCTGATGGAGGCGTTGCCGACGGTGATCCTCGGCTTCTTCGCCGGCCTGTTCCTCGCGCCCTACGTCGAAGGCCACCTGCCGGGCATCTTCAGCCTGCTGCTGCTCACCCCGCTGGGCATTCTGCTCGCCGGCCTGCTCTGGAGCCGCCTGCCCGAGCGCATCCGCCTGGCGCTGCCGGGCGGCTGGGAAGCGGCGATCCTGATTCCCGTGGTGCTCGGCGTCGGCGCCTTCGCCCTGTGGCTCAGCCCGCACCTGGAAACCGCCTTCTTCGGCGGCGACATGCGCCTGTGGATAAGCCACGACCTGGGCATCACCTACGACCAGCGCAACGCCCTGATCGTCGGCCTGGCCATGGGCTTCGCGGTGATCCCGAACATCTTCTCCATCGCCGAGGACGCCATCTTCAGCGTGCCCCGCAGCCTCACCTACGGCTCCCTGGCCCTGGGCGCCACGCCCTGGCAGACGCTGACCCGCGTGGTGATCCTCACTGCCAGCCCGGGCATCTTCTCGGCGCTGATGATCGGCATGGGCCGCGCCGTGGGCGAGACCATGATCGTGCTGATGGCCACCGGCAACACCCCGGTGATGGACATGAACATCTTCCAGGGCATGCGCACCCTGGCGGCGAACGTGGCGGTGGAAATGCCCGAGTCGGAGGTGGGCGGCACCCACTACCGCGTGCTGTTCCTTTCGGCGCTGGTGCTGCTGACCTTCACCTTCGTGATGAACACCCTGGCCGAGCTGATCCGTCAGCGGCTGCGGAAGAAATACGCGTCGCTCTGAGCGGCGTCTGAAGAGGCACTTTCCAAGTGAAACAGAAGCAGGAAACGCTGAAAGCCTGGTTCGCCAGCGGTTCTCCCTGGGTGTGGATGAACGCCGGCGCGGTTTCCATCGCGGTGATCATGACCCTCGGCCTGCTGGCCGTCATCGCCGTGCGCGGCCTCGGCCACTTCTGGCCGGCCGACGTGCTGGAGGCGCGCTACAGCGTGCCCGGGCAGGAAGCGAAGGTGCTGATCGGCGAAGAAGTGCAGGTCGAGGAAGTGCCGCGCGAACGCCTGCGCGGCGCCGGCCTGCCGGTACCGGCCGAAGGCCCCGAATTCATGACCCGCGAGCTGCTCAAGCTGGGCAACCGCGACCTCTACGGCAGCGACTTCTCCTGGGTGATCGGCGACTGGCTCGCCGAGCGGCGCTGGCCGCAGGAGCTGGTGACCCTGGAGCGCCGCGAGTGGGGCAACTACTACGGCTACCTGGTCAGCGTGAAACAGGACGGCCAGGTGGTGGCCCAGGGCGCCGGCGCCATGCCTGAACTGCAGCAGCGCCTGCGGCGGGTGGAAGGGTTGTACGACCAGCTCTACCAGCTGGAGAAGAAGGACATCGGCGGCATCAACCACGAGCTGGAGCGCCTGCGCCTGAAGGAGCGCCGCCTGCAACTGCACGGCGAGCTGGATGCCACCGCCCAGACCGATCTCGCCGCCGCCCGCGCCGAGCTGCAGGGACGCTACCGCGAGTACGAAGACCGGCTGGGCGAGCTGCGCCAGCAGTTCAACCGCGACAGCGTGGTGATGCGCGAGGCCGGTGGCCGCGAGACCGAGATCAGCCTCGGCAAGCTGGTCCATGCCTACCAGCCCAACGCCATGGGCTTCGGCGCCAAGCTGTCGTTCTACTTCAAGAAACTCTGGGAGTTCCTCAGCGAGGACCCGCGCGAGGCCAACACCGAGGGCGGCATCTTCCCGGCGATCTTCGGCACCGTGATGATGACCCTGGTGATGGCGGTGATCGTCACCCCGTTCGGCGTCATCGCCGCGGTCTACCTGCGCGAGTACGCGCGCCAGGGCCTGCTGACGCGGGTAATCCGCATCGCCGTGAACAACCTCGCCGGGGTCCCGGCCATCGTCTACGGCGTGTTCGGCCTGGGCTTCTTCGTCTACGTGCTGGGCGGCTCGATCGACCGGCTGTTCTTCCCCGAGGCGCTGCCGGCGCCGACCTTCGGCACCCCGGGGCTGTTCTGGGCCTCGCTGACCCTGGCGATCCTCGCCGTGCCGGTGGTGATCGTGGCCACCGAGGAAGGCCTGTCGCGCATCCCGCGGGCGATCCGCGAGGGCTCCCTGGCCCTGGGCGCGACCAAGGCCGAGACGCTGTGGAAGATCGTCCTGCCCATGGCCAGCCCGGCGATGATGACCGGCCTGATCCTCGCCGTGGCGCGCGCCGCCGGCGAAGTGGCGCCGCTGATGCTGGTGGGCGTGGTGAAACTGGCGCCGTCGCTGCCGGTGGACGGCAACTACCCCTACGTGCACCTGGACCAGAAGATCATGCACCTGGGCTTCCACATCTACGACGTCGGCTTCCAGAGCCCCAACGTCGAGGCCGCGCGGCCGCTGGTGTACGCCACCGCGCTGCTGCTGGTGCTGGTGATCGCCCTGCTGAACTTCTCCGCCATCGCCATCCGCAACCGCCTGCGCGAGAAGTACAAGGCGCTGGAAAACTGATCCGCGGCCGCCGCCCGCGCAGGCGGCGGCCCGAGCCTCCAACGGGAGAGATGAGATGCAACAAGAACCCCATCGCCATGGCATCGACCTCGCCGCCCTCGGCCGGCCGATCCGCGAGGGCATGCGCCTGGACAAGGAGACCGTGGCCCTGGAAGTGCCCGGCCTGAACCTGTTCTACGGCCAGAAGCAGGCGCTGTTCGACGTCGCCATGCAGATCCCCAGGCAGCGCGTGACCGCCTTCATCGGCCCGTCCGGCTGCGGCAAGTCGACCCTGCTGCGCTGCTTCAACCGCATGAACGACCTGGTCGACGACTGCCGCGTGGAAGGCGAGATCCGCCTCGACGGCCACGACATCTTCGCCCGCGGCGTGGACGTGGCCGAGCTGCGTCGCCGCGTCGGCATGGTGTTCCAGAAGCCCAACCCCTTCCCCAAGACCATCTACGAGAACGTGGTCTACGGCTTGCGTATCCAGGGCGTGAACAAGAAGCGCACCCTCGACGAGGCCGTGGAGTGGGCGCTCAAGGGCGCGGCATTGTGGGACGAAGTGAAGGACCGCCTGCACGAGTCGGCCCTGGGCCTGTCGGGCGGGCAGCAGCAGCGCCTGGTGATCGCCCGCACCATCGCGGTGGAGCCGGAAGTGTTGCTGCTCGACGAGCCCTGCTCGGCGCTGGACCCGATCTCCACGCTGAAGATCGAGGAACTGATCTACGAACTGAAATCCAAGTTCACCATCGTGATAGTCACCCACAACATGCAGCAGGCCGCGCGGGTGTCCGACTACACGGCGTTCATGTACATGGGCAAGCTGATCGAGTTCGGCGACACCGACACGCTCTTCACCAACCCGGCGAAGAAGCAGACCGAGGACTACATCACCGGGCGCTACGGCTAAGGGCCGGGCGGCGGCCGCATCATAAATCTGCAACCTTCGGCGCGTAGCCTGCAGCTTTCGCGGAGCGAAACCACATGATCAACAAAGAAAGTCTCAGCCATCACATCTCCCAGCAGTTCAACGCCGAGCTGGAAGACGTGCGCAGCCACCTCCTGGCCATGGGCGGGCTGGTGGAGAAACAGGTCAACGACGCGGTCACCGCGCTGATCGACGCCGACTCGGGCCTGGCCCAGCAGGTGCGCGAGATCGACGACCAGATCAACCAGATGGAGCGCAACATCGACGAGGAATGCCTGCGCATCCTCGCCCGCCGCCAGCCGGCGGCCTCCGACCTGCGCCTGATCATCAGCATCTCCAAGTCGGTGATCGACCTCGAGCGCATCGGCGACGAAGCCTCGAAGATCGCCCGCCGCGCCATCCAGCTGTGCGAAGAAGGCGAGTCGCCGCGCGGCTACGTCGAGGTGCGCCACATCGGCGGCCAGGTGCGCAAGATGGTGCAGGAGGCGCTGGACGCCTTCGCCCGCTTCGACGCCGACCTGGCGCTGTCGGTGGCGCAGTACGACAAGACCGTAGACCGCGAGTACAAGACCGCCCTGCGCGAACTGGTGACCTACATGATGGAAGACCCGCGGGCCATCTCCCGCGTGCTCAACGTCATCTGGGCCCTGCGCTCGCTGGAGCGCATCGGCGACCACGCGCGCAACATCGCTGAACTGGTGATCTACCTGGTGCGCGGCACCGACGTCCGCCACATCGGCCTGACGCGCATGAAGGAAGAAGTGCAGGGCAAGTCCGATAGCTGAGCCGCACCTGGGCTCATGGCGGCGCTCGCCGAAACGCCAACCCTGCTGCGCCGAGCCGCTTTTCGTAGGATGGGTTGAGCCTGCGAAACCCATGCGGTGGTGGCGATGGGTATCGCTTCGCTCAACACCATCCTACGAGGGGCCGTGCCCGTCCGTAGGGGGTAGGAGCGGACCTTGTCCGCGATAGCCGGGCGTCCCGGCGCGATTCGCGGATGAGATCCGCTACGCTGCGCCACCCGCGCCATTCCCCTGTAGGAGCGCGCCCTGCGCGCGAAATCGCGGGCAGGGCCCGCTCCTACAGGTTGCCGGGAAGCACGGTATTCCTCCTCCGTAGGAGCGGACCTTGTCCGCGATAGCCGGGCGTCCCGGCGCGATTCGCGGATAAGATCCTACGCTGCCCCACCCGCGCCATTCCCCTGTAGGAGCGCGCCCTGCGCGCGAAATCGCGGGCAGGGCCCGCTCCTACAGGTTGCCGGGAGGCACGGTATTCCTCCTCCGTAGGAGCGGACCTTGTCCGCGATAGCCGGGCGTCCCGGCGCGATTCGCGGATGAGATCCGCTCCTACGCTGCGCCACCCGCGCCATTCCCCTGTAGGAGCGCGCCCTGCGCGCGAAATCGCGGGCAGGGCCCGCTACAGGTTGCCGGGAGGCACGGTATTTCTCCTTCGTAGGAGCGGACCTTGTCCGCGATAGCCGGGCGCCCCGGCGCGATTCGCGGATAAGATCCTACGCTGCCCCACCCGCGCCATTCCCATGTAGGAGCGCGCCCTGCGCGCGATTCGCGGGCAGGGCCCGCTACGAAGTCGGTCTTGGCTCCTCCCTCAGAAATTCAACCTCACTATCTCCGCCAACTGCCGGCCCGCGGGATCGCGGGCGCGGCTGTTGTCCTTCAGCGCCTGCTGCAGGCAGTGGATGAAGTGCCGGGAGGTCGCGTCCAGCCCCTGGTCGCGCAGGCGGATGATGCTGATGTCCCCGTCCGGCAATGGTTCCTCCAGCGCCAGGGCCCGTGCGCCGCTGCGCAGCGGTTCGCAGAGCATCATCGGCTGCGGCGCGTAGCCGAGCAGGCCGGCGTCGACGATCAGGCTGCTGAGCATGCCCGCGGAATGGGCGCAGACGATGCGCTCGCGGGCGATCTGCAGGCCATGCTGGCCGAACAGTTCATGGGTGGTCTCGGCGTAGCGGTCGGCGGTGAAGTTCATCGTCCAGTCGTGCTCCAGCAACTGCCTCAGCGAGCGCGCCGAGGCCAGCGGGTGGCCGTTGCGGGCCACCACCTGCATGCGATAGTGCGCCAGCGCCTGGTGCACGAAGTCCGCGCCCTGGAGGATGCCCGCCGGGCCCAGGGCGAACTGCATGCGGCCCGTGCGCAGCAGCGGCAGGATCACCGCCTGCAGCCCCTCGTACAGCTCCAGGTGGACCTGCGGCATGTCCCTGCGGAAGGCCTGCAGGGCGTTGCCCAGCAAGGTCTGGCCGAACCAGGGGGTGACGCCGACGCACAGCGTCGCCGCGCCTTCGCCGCGCAGGGCGGCCAGTTCCTGGCGGGCGCTGTCGAGCTGGGTGGCGATCTGCCGGGCGCGGGGCAGCAGCACCTGCCCGGCGGTGGTCAGCCGGGCGCCGCCGGCGTGACGCATCAGCAGCGGCAGCCCCTGTTCCTCCTCCAGCTCGCGCAGGGCACGGGTCACCGCGGCCTGGCTGAGGCCCAGGCCACGGGCCGCGGCGCGGATGCCGCCGCCGTCGGCCACGGCTATCAAAGCCTGCAACTGATGCAGTTTCAACGCTCGTCTCCCCTCCGAACACCGGAGGTCGTCACGACAACATTTTTTTGGCTTATGCGCATGCGGCGCCGACGCTAGGGTAATCCACGCCCAGCATACCGGCCGGTCACGGGCATCGATCCAGTCCAATCCCACAAGAAAAACAGGAGCGAGCCGATGAACAGAGCCTGCATAGCGCCGGGCATAGCCGCCATCGTCCCGGAAATGGTCGAACTGCGCCGGGCCATCCACGCCGAACCCGAGCTGGGCTTCGAAGAGTACTCCACCCGCGAGCGCGTCATCGAACGGCTGCGCGCCTGGGGCTACGAGATCGCCGAGATGGCCGGCACCGGGGTGATCGCCACGCTGCGCAACGGCCCCGGCCCGGTGCTGGGCCTGCGCGCCGAGCTGGACGCGCTGCCGATCCACGAGCAGAGCGGGCTGCCCTGGAGCAGCCGGGTGCCCGGCAAGATGCACGCCTGCGGCCACGACGGGCACACCGCCATGCTCCTCACCGCGGCCTGCGAGCTGGCCCGCGAGCGCAACTGGCGCGGCACCCTGCACCTGTTCTTCCAGCCCGCCGAGGAAGGCCATGGCGGCTCCGGGGCCAAGCGCATGCTCGACGAGGGCCTGCTGCAACGCTTCCCCTGCGACGCCCTGTTCGCCATGCACAACCTGCCCGGCCTGGCCGAGGGGCGCTTCATGGTCATGCCCGGGCCGTGCATGGCCTCGGCCGACGAGGTGACCATCCTCATCCACGGCCGCGGCGGCCACGGCGCCATGCCCGAGCAGACGGTGGACCCGATCCTGGCCGGCGCCGCGCTGGTCAGCGCCCTGCAGAGCCTGGTGTCGCGCAACGTGCCGCCGTCCGAGGCGGCGGTGCTGACCGTGGGCGCCTTCCTCGCCGGCGACGCCAGCAACGTCATCCCCGACAGCGCCGAACTGCGCCTGAGCGTGCGTGCGCTGAGCCCGCAGGTGCGCGAGCTGCTGCTGCGGCGCATCCATGAACTGGCGCAGCAGCTGGCCGCCAGTTTTGGCGCTCGCGCCGAAGTCCTGGTGGCGGCGGATGGCTACCCGGTGCTGGTCAACGACCCCGGCTGCGCGGGGCTGGTCCGCGAGCTGGTGCTCGACTGGCTCGGCGACGAGGGCCTGGAGCCCGAGCCGCGGCCCATCCATGCCAGCGAGGACTTCGCCTTCTGGCTGGAGCAGGCGCCCGGCTGCTACCTGATGATCGGCAATGGCGACGGCGAGGGCGGCTGCGCGGTGCACAACCCCGGGTACGACTTCAACGACCGCATCCTGCCGCTGGGCGCGACCTTCTGGGTCCGCCTGACGCAGCGCTTCCTGGCCTGAATCCTTCCCGCGGGGAATCCCAGCATGACAACAAGAACGACATCCTTCGCTGCGAGCGCCGAACCTTCCCGTGCCGGGCGCACCCGCGCCATCGCCGCGGTGTGCCTGGGCAACGCCCTGGAGTTCTACGACTTCCTCGTCTACAGCCTGCTCGCCACGCTGATGGCGCGGCTGTTCTTCCCCTTCGGGGAAAACCCGCTGACTTCGCTGATGCTGTCCTTCGCGGTGTTCGGCACCGGCTTCGTCATGCGCCCGCTCGGCGGCCTGCTGATCGGCCTGTACGCCGACCGCGCCGGGCGCAAGGCGGCCATGCGCCTGACGCTGTGGCTGATGGCCCTGGGCGCGCTGCTGTTCACCGTGGCGCCGACCTATGCCCAGGCCGGGCTGGTCGGGCCGCTGGTGATCATAGTCGCGCGCCTGCTGCAGGGCTTCGCCGTCGGCGGGCAGGTGGGCACCGCCACCACCATCCTGATGGAATACGCCGGTTCGGGCTCGCGGGCCTACTACTGCAGCTGGCAGGTGTTCAGCCAGAGCCTGGGCACCATCATGGGCGCGTTGGTGGTGCTGACGCTGAGCAACCTGCTGAGCCCCGAGGCCATGGACAGCTGGGGCTGGCGGGCGGTCTTCGCGGTGGGCATCCTGGCCATCCCGGTCAGCGAATACATCCGCCACCGCCTGGAGGAAACCCTGCCGGCCGCCGCCCGGGGCGACAGCCGGCAGGCGCGGGAAGGCGGCCTGGCGCTGCTGTGCCGGCACCCGCGGCAGCTGCTCACCGGCGTACTGCTGGTGATCGGCGTCTCGGTGCCGGTCTACATCACCCAGTTCTACCTGGCCAACCACGCCATCAGCGTGCTGGGCATGCCGCTGGGCGTCGCCACCTGGGCCGCGGTGGTGAGCAGCCTGCCGTCGCTGCTGCTGGCGCCCCACGCCGGGCGCCTGAGCGACCGCATCGGCCGGCGCCGCTCGATCTTCTGGCCGCTGCCGATCCTGTTGCTGGCGACCTACCCGGCGTTCCTGCTGCTCAACCAATGGCCCAGCATCGGCCTGCTGCTGCTGATCGTGGGGCTGCTCAACATCCCGCTGACGTACGGCATGGTGGCGTCCCTGGCGATCCTGCCGGAGCTGTTCCCGGCGGCGATCCGCGCCACCGGCCTGTCGGTCACCTACTGCGTCGGCGTCGCGCTGTTCGGCGGCTTCGCGCAGTTCTTCGCCGCCGGGCTGATCGACCTCACCGGCAGCCCGAACGCGCCGGCCTGGTACCTGGTGGGCGCCATCCTGCTATGCCTGGCCGGGTTGCGGATGGCTCCGGAAACCGTAGGGCGAACGCTGGATTGATTGACGGATGTGTCCGACCGGTCATGTCGGCATGGCATCCTGCCAGTGCCCGAGGCTATCCTTCGCCTTGGCGTTCCAGGGAGTCGACGATGAGCAAGGTCAGTGTTCTGGTGGTGGATGATGCACCTTTCATCCGCGACCTGGTGAAGAAGGGATTGCGCGACCATTTTCCGGGGTTGCGCATCGAGGAGGCGGTGAACGGCCGCAAGGCCCAGCAGCACCTCGCCCGCCACGCGGTCGACCTGATCCTCTGCGACTGGGAGATGCCGGAGATGTCCGGCATCGAACTGCTCGGCTGGTGCCGCGCCCAGGCGCCGCTGAAGGACGTGCCCTTCATCATGGTGACCAGCCGCGGCGACAAGGAGAACGTGGTCCAGGCCATCCAGGCCGGGGTGTCGGACTACATCGGCAAGCCCTTCTCCAACGACCAGTTGGTGAGCAAGGTGCGCAAGGCCCTGGGCCGCGCCGGCAAGCTCGATGCGCTGCTGGCCGCGGCGCCGCAGCGCAGCCTGGCCAGCGGCCCGCCGAACGACTCCCTCGCCGCCCTCACCGGCGGCAAGGCCGAGGTGGTTCGCGCCCCGGCCGCTCCAGCCGCGGCCCCGGCGCCCGCCCGTCCGGCTCCTGCTGCCGCGCCGGCCCCCGCGCCTGCGCGCAGTGGCGCCCAGGGCAAGGGCCAGGGGCAGTTGCGCCTGCCCAATGCCAGCCTGCCCTGCGTGATCCGCGGGCTCAGCCTGAAGGAGGCGCAGCTGGTGGTGAAGCGCGGCCAGGTGCTGCCGCAGGTGCTGGAAACCGCGGTGCTCGACCTGGAGGAAGACAACGAGGTGGCGCGCCTGAACGGCTACCTGCACTCGGTGGCGGCGCTGGAGCCCAAGCCCGACAGCGAGTGGCTGCTGCTGTTGCTGCGCTTCGTCGACCGCGACCCGCAGAAGCTCGACTACCTGTCGCGCCTGATCGCCCGCGGCAGCACCCAGAAGCACTACGTCCCCGGCGCCTGAGGCCTGCTTCACAGCCCGACGGCCGGCGGCTCGCCGCTGCCGGCCTCGGCTGCTAGTCTTGCTGGCGTCGAATACCTATAACCAGAGTCGACATGCTAGGGCGCTTTTTCTTCCTCTGCAGTCTATGGATGGCTGCGGGGCCGGCTGCGGCCGTGACCATCTACAAATACGTCGACGCCAATGGCGTGGTCACCTACACGGACAAGGCCGTGGCGGGTGCGCAGGTGTTCGTCTTCCGCGACCGCATGGTCGAGCACCTGGAGCAGCAGGTGAAGCTGCAGACGCTCAAGCACGACGGCTTCGAAACCCTGCAGGTGCGCAACGACCTCTACGCCCCGGTGGAAGTGGAGCTGAGCGTGAACGCCGCGCAGAACGCCGTGGGCGTGCCGGAGAAGCCGATCCGCTGGGTGCTGGCGCCGCGCAGCGCCATCCGCCTGGCCACGCTGAGCCCGCGCGACGCGTCGCGGCCGATGCAGTACAAGCCCAAGCTGCGCTACGCCCTGGGCGACCCGCGCCTGCAACCGGTGCCCTACGATTATCCGCTGCCCTGGCGCGGCGGGCCCTTCCGCCTGAGCCAGGGCGCCAACGGCAAGTACAGCCACTTCACCCCCAAGAGCCGCTACGCGCTGGACATCGCCATGCCCGAGGGCACGCCCATCGTGGCCGCCCGCGGCGGCACCGTGGTGAAGGTGGAGAACGCCCAGAGCGGGCGCGGCAACAACCCCTCCGGCAACTTCGTGCGCATCCTCCACGACGACGGCACCATGGGCGTCTACCTGCACCTGATGCGCGGCTCGGTGCTGGTCAGCGAGGGCCAGCGCGTCGGCGTCGGCACGCCCCTGGCGCGCTCGGGCAACACCGGCAACAGCAGCGGCCCGCACCTGCACTTCGTGGTGCAGCGCAACGTCGGCCTGGCGCTGGAATCCATCCCCTATGACTTCGCCCAGCCGGTGGGCACCCTGCCGAACTTCGCGGTGGTCAAGGAATAGCCAGCTTCCCGGCGAAGGCCGCGCGCAGGTCGGTGGTCGGCGGCGGGGCGAAGCGCAGGCGCTCGCCCACGCCTCGCAGGTAGCTTTCCAGGCAGGCGCAGGCGCGTTCCGCGTCGCCTTCAGCCAGGGCTTCGAGCATCTCGGCCTGTTGCCGGCAGCTGTCCGCGGTATGGGCCTGGCCGCGGCCCAGGGCGATGCTCACGGCCAGGCGCTCCAGCAGCGGGCCCAGCAGGTCGGGCAACAGGGGATTGGCCGACAACTGGGCCAGGCGCAGGTGCAGGTTCCGGGCCCATTCCTGGGCGCCCAGCGCGTCGTCCGCTGCCAGGCAGCGGCGCTGGGCGGCGAGCATTTCCCGCAGTTCCGCCAGGTTTTGCCCGTCCAGCCTTCCGGCCAGGCGCCGGAGCATGTCGCTTTCCAGCAGCAGGCGGGTTTCCAGCAGTTGGCGCAGGCGCTGCGGGTCGGCGCGGGCGACGCTGGCGATGCGCCGTGGCGCCAGTTCCACCGCGCCTTCCCGGGCCAGGCGCTGCAGGGCGCGGCGCACGCTGCTGGGGCCGGCGTGGAAGATCCGCCCGAGGGTTTCCTGGCTGAGCGGCGCGGCCGGCCGCAGGCGCCGCGAGAGGATGGCGGCGTGCAGGTCCTCGTAGATCCGCTGGGCCTGGCCGCGGCGGCGCGGGCCGGTTTCGCCGTTCATCGCCCGGTCCCCGCTTCCGGCACGCGCAGCGCCAGGTTCAGGCGCAGGCCTTCGTTGAGGATGTGCTGGCGCATGGCCTGACTGGCGCCTTCGCTGTCGTGCTGGCGGATGGCGCGGACGATGGCCTCGTGCTCGGCCAGCAGTTCCTCGGCGTGGGCGGCGTTGCGCTGGATGAGGTGGTCGCTCTGCTCCAGGGCGCCGGCGATCTGCTGCGAGACGCTGAGGAAGATCGGGTTGGAGGTCAGCGCCACCAGCTTGCGGTGGAAGCTGTTGTAGGCCTCGACCACGGCGGCGGCGCGGCCGTCCTCCACCGCTTCGCGCATGTCCAGCAGCAGCAGGCGCAGGCGGCCGAGGGAGTCGCCGTCGATGCTCTGCGCCACCAGCCCGGCAATGAAGGGTTCCAGGGCGTAGCGCAGTTGCAGCACGTCTTCCAGGGTGGCCGTGGCCGGGGCGCGGATCTCGCGCAGGGCGTTTTCGTCACGCTGCAGCACCATCACGCCCTTGCCGGGCAGCGAGCGCACCACGCCGAGGGTCTCCAGCACGGTGATGGCCTCGCGCAGGCTGGGCCGGCTGATTTCCAGCTGCTCGGCCAGTTCGCGCTGGCCCGGCAGCATCTGGCCGGCCGCCCAGCGCCCTTGCTCTATGGTCTCGAGCAGTTTCTGAACCACTGAATTGACCAGTTTGGATGAGGAAAACATGGTTGCTCCTGAGGCAGTTAAGGCGCGCGCCGCGCCTGTTGGGGCGGCGCGCGCGGCGGCTGTCGTCAGCCGCGCAGTTCGCCCTTGCCGGGCGTGGCGATCAGGGTCTTGTTCGCCCCGGGTTCGCCGTTGAGTACCGAACGTGTGCGTTGCAGGTCGATGTCGTTTTCCCAGCGGGCGATGACCACGGTAGCGACGCAGTTGCCGATCAGGTTGGTCAGCGCCCGGCCGATGCCCATGAACCAGTCCACCGAGAGCACCAGCACCAGGCCCGCAGCGGGGATGGCCGGCACCGCGGCGAGGGTGGCGGCGAGGATCACCAGGGCCGAGCCGGGGATGCCGTGGGCGCCCTTGGAGGTCACCAGCGACACCAGCAGGATGGTCAGCAGGTCGCTGATGGCCAGCGGCGTGCCGGTGGCATGGGCGATGAACACCACCGCCAGGGTCAGGTAGATGGAGAAGCCGTCGAGGTTGAAGGAGTAGCCGGTGGGGATCACCAGGCCCACGGTGGAGCTGCGGATGCCCATGTTCTCCAGCTTGCGCATCACCTGCGGCAGCACGGCGTCGGAAGAGGCGGTGCCGAGGACGATCAGCAGTTCTTCGCGGAAGTAGCGCAGGAACGGCCGCAGGCGCACGCCGCTCAGGCGCAGCACGGTGCCCAGCACCAGGCATACGAAGAGGATGCAGGTGAGGTAGAACACCAGCACCAGCGCGCCCAGGTGGCTCAGCGACTCCAGGCCGTAGCGGCTGGTGGTGAAGGCCACGGCGCCGAACACGCCCAGCGGCGCCAGGCGCACGATCATGCCCATGATGCGGAAGACCACGTGGCTGAACTCGTTGATCAGCCGCGCCACGCCGCTGGCCTGCTCGCCCACCAGGTTCAGGGCGCTGCCGAACAGCACGGCGAACACCAGCACCTGGAGGATGTCGTTGTTGGCGAAGGCGCTGAACACCGAAGTGGGAATCAGCCCCATGATGAAGTCCACCGGCCCGTGAATGTCCTTGGTGTGCGCGGCGTAGGTCGCGGCATCGCCGGCGGAGAGGCCGTTCAGGTCGATGTTGGCGCCGTTGCCCAGGCCGCTGCCGTAGGCCACCAGCAGGCCGAGGAGGAGGGCGATGGTGGTGAGGATCTCGAAGTAGACCACCGACTTCAGGCCGATGCGCCCGACCTTCTTCAGGTCGCCGGCGCCGGAGATGCCGTTGACCACCACGCAGAACACGATGAGCGCGATGAGCATCTTGATCAGCTTGATGAAGCCGTCGCCCAGGGGCTTGAGCTGGGACGAAAGCTCCGGCAGGCCGACACCGAACAGCACGCCGAGGGCCAGGCCGAGCACCACTTGCAGGAAGATCGAGCGGGAACAGCGGTGGATGAGCATTGAAGGTCTCCGTTGTCTGCGCCCGTCCGCATCCACGGGGGAGGGCTGAGGCGCGCAGTTATTGTTCTGGTATTACCGGTCAGACCAGTGCAACTTATGCCCATGCGGCGCCGCTGGCAAGAGCGAATGCGGCGATGGGGCGACGAGTGGTTTTGGGGAGTGGCCTTTGAGTAGGACGTGGAAGCTCTAGGACGGAGCTTCCAACGAGCTGCTGGGGGTGGGGATTTTTTAGTGGGCGATGGGGGAGGGCCCGTGGGTGGAACGCAACTGGTCAGGCCGGTGTGTAGGCCATCCCGATCGCGGACGGAGTCCGCTCCTACATCTCCCGGCAAACACGACACCCGTAGGATGGATTGAGCGAAGCGATACCCATCACCGCAACAGCATGGGTTTCGCAAGCTCAACTCATCCTACGAAAAGCGCCCCACATGACTGGTCAGACCGGAAGCAGGAGCGAGCCCGCACCCGCTCTTAGCCTATAGCCTATAGCCTATAGCCTATAGCCTATAGCCTACGGCCTGCAGCTGCCTTCAATCCATCTTGACCACCTTGGCCAATACGATCTTCGGACCCTTCATCTTCTTCACGATGATGCGCAGGCCTTCGGCTTCCAGCACTTCTTCCTCTTCCGGCACGCGCTTCAGGGTCTCGTAGACCAGGCCGGCGAGGGTGTCCGCCTCGATGTGGTCGAGGTCGATGCCCAGCAGGCGCTCCAGCTTGAACAGCGGGGTGTCGCCGCGCACCAGCAGCTTGCCCGGCTGGTAGGCGAGGATGCCGCGCTCGGTCTTGCGGTGCTCGTCCTGGATGTCGCCGACCAGCACTTCCAGCACGTCTTCCATGGTCAGGTAGCCGATCACCTTGTGGTCGGCTTCCTCTACCAGGGCGAAGTGCGCGCCGCCCTGGCGGAACTGCTCCAGCAGGCGCGACAGCGGCATGTGCTTGGTCACCAGCTCCAGCGGGTGGGCCAGTTCGTCCAGGTCGATGGTTTCCGGCTGGCTGTCGGTGGTCGCCAGCTCCAGCAGCAGGTCCTTGATGTGCAGCAGGCCGGTGAACTCGCCCTTCTCGGCGTCGAACACCGGGTAGCGGCTGTACTTGTGCCGGCGGATGGTCGCCAGCACGTCGGCCAGCGGCGCGTGGCGCTCCAGGTAGACCAGGTCTTCGCGGGAGTTGGCCCAGTCCACCACTTCCAGCTCGCCCAGCTCCACCGCCGAGGCCAGCACGCGCATGCCCTGGTCGCTGGGGTCCTGGCCGCGGCTGGAGTGCAGGATCAGCTTGAGCTCTTCGCGGCTGTAGTGGTGCTCGTGGTGCGGCCCCGGCTCGCCCTGGCCGGCGATCTTGAGGATGGTGTTGGCGCTGGCGTTGAGCAGCCAGATGGCCGGGTACATCGCCCAGTAGAACAGGTACAGCGGCACCGCGGTCCACAGCGACAGCAGCTCTGGCTTGCGGATCGCCCAGCTCTTGGGCGCCAGCTCGCCGACCACGATGTGCAGGTAGGAGATGATGAAGAAGGCGCTGAAGAAGGACACGCCGCGGATGATTTCCTCGGAGTGCACGCCCACCGCGGCCAGCAGCGGCTCCAGCAGCTCGGCGAAGGCCGGCTCGCCGACCCAGCCCAGGCCCAGGGAGGCCAGGGTGATGCCCAGCTGGCAGGCGGAGAGGTAGGCGTCGAGCTGGTTGTGCACCTTGCGCAGGATGCTGCCGCGCCAGCCGTGCTGCTTGGCGATGGTCTCCACGCGGGTGGCGCGCAGCTTGACCATGGCGAACTCGGCGGCGACGAAGAAGCCGTTGAGCAGGACGAGGAGAAGGGCGAAGAGTACGAGGCCGAAATCGGCGAAATAGGTCAGCAATTCGCTACTGGGGGAAGGGTCCATGGTTCTGTTGGCTGATGAATGAGCGGGTAAGCATGGCGGCAGCGTGCGGCGCTGGCAAGATGACCTTGGTTCAGGCGACCTGCTGCCGCGGGAAGTGGCAGACGAAGCTGCTGCCCTTGCCCGGCACGCTGCTGATGTCCAGGGTGGCGCGGTGGCGGATCAGCACGTGCTTGACGATGGCCAGGCCCAGGCCGGTGCCGCCGGTGCTGGCGTTGCGGCTGGAGTCCACGCGGTAGAAGCGCTCGGTCAGGCGCGGCAGGTGCTTGGGGTCGATGCCGATGCCGCTGTCCTGCACCGACAGGTGCGCGCCCTGCTCGTCGCCCCACCAGCGGATGCGGATTTCGCCGCCCTCGGGGGTGTACTTGACCGCGTTGAACACCAGGTTGGAGAAGGCGCTGCGCAGCTCGGCCTCGCTGCCCTTGAGCTTCACCCTGGGGTCGGCCTCCAGGCTGATGCGGTGCTCGCGGGCGCCGGACAGCGCCTGGGCGTCGTTGCGGATGGCCAGCAGCATCAGGTCCACCGCCACCGGCTTGTTGTCCGCCGGGTAGTCGGTGGCTTCCAGCTTGGCCAGCAGCAGCAGGTCGTTGAGCAGGCCCTGCATGCGCGCGGCCTGCTGCTGCATCTGCTGCAGGGCGCGGGCCCAGCGCGGGTTGATGTTCTCGGCGTTGTCGAGGAAGGTCTCCAGGTAGCCGGCGATCACCGTCAGCGGCGTGCGCAGCTCGTGGGAGACGTTGGCGACGAAGTCCTTGCGCATCTGCTCCAGGCGCTGCACGCGGGTGACGTCGCGGACCAGCATCAGGTGCTCGCCGTTGCCGTAGAGGGTGATCTGGAACTGCAGCAGCAGCTTGTCGTCCACCGGCGAGGGCATGTCCAGCGGCTCCTGGTAGTCGCCGCGGGCGAAGTATTCCTTGAAGCGCGGGTTGCGGATCAGGTTGGTCACCGCCTGGCCGCCGTCCTGCGGGCTCTTCAGGCCGAGCAGGCGTTCGGCGGCGAGGTTCCACCACTCCAGGTTGCCGTCGGCGTCGAGCATGACCACCGCATCGCGCAGCGCCGCGGTGGATTCCTGCATGCGGTCGATCACCGCCTGCAGGCGCCCGCGGGCGCGCTGGTTGCGCCGCTGCAGGTGGTAGATGCTGTCGAACACCTCGCCCCACAGGCCGTAGCCGTCCGGCGGCGGTTCGTCCTCGCGGTGGTTCTTCAGCCATTTGTGCAGGCGCAGCACCTGCCAGAGGGTCCAGCCGAGGTAGACGCCCAGGCAGCCTGCCAGGGCCCAACCGTATTGCCCGCTCACCGCGCCGATCAGCGCGGCGGCGACTATCAACAACAGCAGATGGCGGATCAGGGCGCCACGCCAGTCTTGGTTCACCAGGTCCTTTCCTTGTGAATATCAGGCGCGGGGGCGCGGTCAGCTCTTGGTGGAGAAACGATAGCCGGTTCCGCGGACCGTCTGCACCAGGTTCTCGTAGACCTCGCCCAGGGCCTTGCGCAGGCGGCGGATGTGCACGTCGACGGTGCGTTCCTCCACGTAGACGTTGCCGCCCCACACCTGGTCCAGCAACTGGCCGCGGGTGTAGGCGCGCTCCTGGTGGGTCATGAAGAACTGCAGCAGGCGGTACTCGGTGGGGCCCATCTCGGCCGGCTTGCCGTCGATGGTGACGCGGTGGCTGATGGGGTCGAGCAGCAGGCCGCCGACCTCGATCGGCGTCTCGCTGTCGCCGGCGCCGGTGCGGCGCAGCACGGCCTTCAGGCGGGCCACCAGCTCGCGCGGCGAGAAGGGCTTGGTGATGTAGTCGTCGGCGCCGACCTCAAGACCCTGGATCTTGTTGTCCTCCTCGCCCTTGGCGGTGAGCATGATGATCGGGATGCCCTGGGTCATCTCGTCGCGCTTCAGGCGCCGCGCCAGCTCGATGCCGGAGGTGCCCGGCAGCATCCAGTCGAGCAGGATCAGGTCCGGCTTGCGGTCGACGATGGTGGCGTGGGCCTGCTGGGCGTTCTCCGCCTCCAGGCATTCGTAGCCGGCCATCTCCAGGGCCACGGCGATCATCTCGCGGATCGGCGCTTCGTCGTCAACGATGAGGATTGTCTTGCCAACCATGGTCTTGCCTCGGGAATTCTGTACTGCGCCGCATTAGATAACGGAATTATTACAGCGATGTGACGCGGGCATGTTAGCCGAGGCAGGCGCCCGGCGGGGAACGGGGCGCTCTACTATGCTGTCGTGACCGCCCTGTTCCGGGCGGCCCCATGCGCGCCACCGGGGCCGTTGTGACGGCCTGCCCGACCTGCCGCCGTTCCCGCCGCGCCTTCCTTGCGAGTCCTACCTCAGAAGAGGAGATTCACGATGAACTGCAAACACCTGGCGCTGGCCCTGGGCCTGGCGCTGCCGGCCCTGGCGGCGCAGGCGGCGGAACCGGCGATGACCAAGAACGGCATGCTGGTCGATGCCAAGGGCATGACGCTGTACACCTTCGACAAGGACAGCGGCGGCAAGTCGGTGTGCAACGACAAGTGCGCGCAGAACTGGCCGCCCCTGGCCGCCGAGACCGGCGCCATGGCCAGCGGCGACTGGAGCGTGATCACCCGCGACGACGGCACCCAGCAGTGGGCCTACAAGGGCAAGCCGCTGTACACCTTCGTCCAGGACAAGGCCGCGGGCGAAGTGAAGGGCGACGGCAAGATGAACGCCTGGCACATCGCCAAGCCGTGATACGGAAGGGATCCGTGTAGCGGGCCCTGCCCGCGATTCGCGCGCAGGGCGCGCTCCTACAGGGAGCCGTTTCTTGCCCGTAGGGTAGGCGCCCGGATCAGCGCAGCGCGTAATCCACCACGGTGCCGACGAAGATCGCCAGGCCCGCCCAGTGGTTGTGCAGGAAGGCCTTGAAGCAGGCCTGCGGGTCGCGGTCGCGGGTGGAGTGGAATTCCCAGGCGAAGCAGCCGGCGGCCACCGCCAGGCCGGCGTAGAACCACAGGCCCATGTGCAGCTTGCCGGCGGCCAGCACCAGCAGCAGGAGCATCAGGCCCTGGAGGGTCAGGTTGATCACCCGGTCGGCGTCGCCGAAGAGGATGGCGGTGGACTTCACCCCGATCTTCAGGTCGTCCTCGCGGTCGGTCATGGCGTAGTAGGTGTCGTAGGCCACCGTCCATAGCACGTTGGCGAAGAACAGCAGCCAGGCCGCGGCCGGCAGCGTGCCGCTGGCGGCGGTGAAGGCCATGGGGATGCCCCAGGAGAAGGCCGCGCCGAGCACCACCTGCGGGTAGTAGGTGTAGCGCTTCATGAAGGGATAGAGCGCGGCAATGGCGGCGCCGCCGAAGGACAGCCAGATGGTCTGCTCGTTGGTGCACAGCACCAGCACGAAGCTGCTGGCCAGCAGGGCGAAGAAGGCGATCCAGGCTTCGCTCACGCTGATTTTGCCGGTGGCCAGGGGCCGCGCCTTGGTGCGCGCCACGTGGCCGTCGAAGTCACGGTCGGCGAAGTCGTTGATCACGCAGCCGGCGGCGCGCATCAGCACGGTGCCGAGGACGAAGATCACCAGGTTTTTCAGGCTGGGCAGGCCGCCGCTGGCCATCCACAGCGCCCACAGCGTCGGCCACAGCAGCAGGTAGATGCCGATGGGCTTGTCCATGCGCGTCAGCAGGATGAAGTCCCAGGCGCGGGGGTGCAGGCGGGCGAGGGGTTTGATCAGGGCGGCGAACATGGCGGGCTCCGGCGGTCGACCGGAGGGATTATACGGCCTCGACTCCGGCTGCGCGCCACAGGCGCGGCAGGAACACCTCGGCCACCAGCACGCCCAGGCGCTCGCGGCGGAAGCACGAGCGGCGGCCCCAGAGCAGCGCGCGGCGCACCTCCAGGGGCAGGAAGGGCGCGGGGTACAGGCACACCTCGATGACGTCGCGGCGGAAGGCGCTGTCGCTGAACAGCAGCTCGCCCAGGGAGCGGCTGCCGAGCTGCGCCAGGTCGAAGCCCGAGGCCTCCAGGGCCGAGCGGGGCGCCACGCTGCGGGCGAAGACCCATGGCTGGCCGTGGCCGCGCAGGTAGACCTCGCGCACCCAGCCCTGGCTGTGGCTGGGCACGCCCAGCGCCTTGCATTCGTCGTCGCGCAGCACCTGCCAGCCCTCGGCCAGCGGTTCGACGCTGAAGGCGCCTTCGGCGAGGGCGGTGAGGCGGCGGGTCAGGGAGCCCTGGTCGAACAGCCAGTCGTGCACGGCGGGCTCGACGTTGGCCGGCAACTGGTCTTCGTTGAGCCAGTTCGGCAGAGGTACGGAAAGGTCGGACACGGGAATTCAACGCTGACGTAGGACCGCCGCAGGGTACCACGGAACGCCGATCGTTAGCCTGCGACCTATCGCCCCGAGCGCCGCCCGCGGCTCATTCCCAGCCCTGCAGGCGCATGGTGGCGCGGACCAGGCGCTGCTCCTCCTGCTCGATCTCGCGCAGGTTGTCGCGGATGCTGTGGATATGTTCGCGGGCGGCGCGCTGGGCCTGGTCCGGCAGGCGCTCGACGATGGCGTTGTACAGGCGCGTGTGCTGGCGGTCGATCTGCCGCTTCTGCACCGGCCGGTGGTAGAGGTTGTTCACCGAGGCGAACACGGTGCTGAGCATCAGTTCGCTGAGCGACTGCAGGGTGTGCACCAGCACCGGGTTGTGCGAGGCCTCGCTGATGGCCCGGTGGAAGGCGTGGTCGCGGCGGGCGTGTTCGCGCGGGTCCGGCGGCGGCGTCTCGCTCTGCGCCAGCAGCATCTCCTCGTAGCGGCGCTTGAGCAGGATCAGATCGGCGTCGGTGGCGCGCAGCGCGGCCAGGCGCGCGGATTCGCCCTCCAGCAGGGCGCGCACCTCCAGCAGGTCGTAGAGGGTGCGCGGCTGCGAGGCGAACAGGTGCATCAGCGGCGTGGCGTCGTTGGCCCGGCTGAGGTCGGCGACGAAGGAGCCGCGGCCCTGCTCGGTGTCGATGATGCCGCGCCCGCGGAGGATGCGCAGGCCCTCGCGCAGCGCCGAGCGCGAGCAGCCGAGCTTGTCCACCAGGCGCCGTTCCGAGGGCAGCGCCTGGCCGACCTTGAGCACGCCGTCGACGATCAGCCGCTCGATGCGCTCGGCCACCTGGTCGGCCACCCGGGCGCGGGTGGCCGTGCTTTCGCCTTCCATTCGTCCTCCAACTGGTCCTACCAGTTCGAATGTCTGGCGCCACTGTAGACCACCCGGAGCGCTTTGATAAGGCCGCTGAGCGGCGTCTTGGCCGAAAGTTCAAGGGCTAAACTGGTAGGACCAGTGCTGCGGCAACTGGACGCAGCCCCGCCCGGCGGTCCAGTCTGCGCCGACCTGAGACCCGTCAGTCCAGCAGCCGCCCGGCCCGCCGGGCGGCGCCACCCATAAGAAAAACCACCGTGTGAGACCCGATGAACATCCTCTACGATGAGCGCCTCGACGGCGCACTGCCGAAGGTGGACAAGGCCGCGCTGCTCGCCGAACTGCGCGCCGCGCTGCCGGACCTGGAGATCCTCCACGAGGCCGAGGACCTGCGCCCCTACGAGTGCGACGGCCTCTCCGCCTACCGCAGCACGCCGATGCTGGTGGTGCTGCCCGAACACGTCGAGCAGGTGCAGAGCCTGCTGCGCCTGTGCCACCGCATGCAGGTGCCGGTGGTCGCCCGCGGCGCCGGCACCGGGCTGTCCGGCGGCGCGCTGCCGCTGGAGCAGGGCGTGCTGCTGGTGATGGCGCGCTTCAAGCGCATCCTCGAAGTGAACCCCGAAGGCCGCTATGCCCGGGTGCAGCCCGGCGTGCGCAACCTGGCCATTTCCCTGGCCGCCGCGCCCCACGGCCTGTACTACGCGCCGGACCCGTCCTCGCAGATCGCCTGTTCCATCGGCGGCAACGTCGCCGAGAACGCCGGCGGCGTGCACTGCCTGAAGTACGGGCTGACGGTGCACAACCTGCTCAAGGTGGAAGTCCTCACCGTCGAAGGCGAGCGCCTGACCCTCGGCTCCGACGCCCTCGACAGCCCCGGCTTCGACCTGCTGGCGCTGTTCACCGGCTCCGAAGGCATGCTCGGCGTGGTGGTCGAGGTGACCGTCAAGCTGCTGCCCAAGCCGCAGGTGGCCAAGGTGCTGATGGCCAGCTTCGAGGACGTCGAGAAGGCCGGCCGCGCGGTGGGCGACATCATCGCCGAGGGCATCATCCCCGGCGGCCTGGAGATGATGGACAACCTGTCGATCCGCGCCGCCGAGGACTTCATCCACGCCGGCTACCCGGTGGACGCCGCGGCCATCCTGCTGTGCGAGCTGGACGGCGTGGAGTCCGACGTGCACGAGGACTGCGAGCGCGTCGACGCCGTGCTGCGCAAGGCCGGCGCCACCGACGTGCGCCTGGCCCGCGACGAGGAGGAACGCGCCAAGTTCTGGGCCGGGCGCAAGAACGCCTTCCCGGCGGTGGGGCGCATCTCGCCGGACTACTACTGCATGGACGGCACCATCCCGCGCCGCGAACTGCCGCGGGTGCTCAACGGCATCGCCGAGCTGTCCGACGAGTACGGCCTGCGGGTGGCCAACGTGTTTCACGCCGGCGACGGCAACATGCACCCGCTGATCCTCTTCGATGCCAACGTCCCCGGCGAACTGGAACGCGCCGAGGCCCTGGGCGGGAAGATCCTCGAACTCTGCGTGGCGGTGGGCGGCAGCATCACCGGCGAGCACGGCGTGGGCCGCGAGAAGATCAACCAGATGTGCGCCCAGTTCAACAGCGACGAGCTGACCCTGTTCCACGCCGTGAAGGCCGCCTTCGACCCGCAGGGCCTGCTCAACCCGGGCAAGAACATCCCGACCCTGCACCGCTGCGCCGAGTTCGGCGCCATGCACATCCACCACGGCCAGCTGCCGTTCCCGGAACTGGAGCGCTTCTGATGGACAAACAGCACTTCGACCCCCGGGCCGGCCACGACCGCAGCGCCGAGCTGCTCGAACAGGTGCGCCAGGCCCTGGCGGAAAAGACCGCCCTGGCCATCCGCGGCGGCTCCAGCAAGGCCTTCCTCGGCCGCTGGGTGGAGGCCCGCCCGCTGGACGTGGCCGGGCACACCGGCATCGTCTCCTACGACCCCACCGAACTGGTGATCACCGCCCGCGCCGGCACCCCGCTGCGCGAGCTGAACGCCGCGCTGGACAGCGCCGGGCAGATGCTCGCCTGCGAGGCGCCCTGTTTCACCGAGAACGCCACGGTCGGCGGCATGCTCGCCGCCGGGCTGTCCGGCCCGCGCCGGCCCTGGGCTGGCGCGGTGCGCGACTTCGTCCTCGGCACCCGGCTGATCAGTGGCCTGGGCACCCACCTGCGCTTCGGCGGCGAGGTGATGAAGAACGTCGCCGGCTACGACCTGTCGCGCCTGCTGGCCGGCAGCTTCGGTTGCCTGGGTGTGATCACCGAGGCCTCGTTCAAGGTCCTGCCCAAGCCACGCTGCCGCATCAGCCTGCGCCAGGCCATCCCGCTGGAGCGCGCCCTGCTGCGCCTCGGCGAATGGGGCCAGCAGCCGCTGCCGCTGAGCGCCGCCGCCCATGACGGCGAGCACCTGTACCTGCGCTTCGAAGGCAACGAAGGTTCGGTTCGCGCCGCCTGCGACCGCATCGGCGGCGACGCCCTGGACGACGCCTGGTGGGACGACCTGCGCGAACAGCGCCTGGACTTCTTCCGCGACCCGCGGCCGCTCTGGCGCCTGTCGCTGCCGGCGCTGAGCGCGCCGCTGGCGCTGCCCGGCGAGCAGCTGCTGGACTGGGGCGGCGCGCAGCGCTGGCTGAAATCCGAGGCCAACGCCGCGGAAATCCGCCAGGCCGTGAGCGCCGTCGGCGGCCACGCCAGCTGCTTCACCCCGGGCCACGTCGACGCGCCGCTGCACCCGCTGCCGGCGCCCCTGCTCAAGCTGCACCGCTCGCTGAAGCGCCAGCTCGACCCGCAGGGCATCTTCAACCCCGGGCGCATGTACGCCGACTTCTGACGCGGATAGACCTATGCAGACCAACCTGAGCGAAGCGGCCAAACGCCTGGCCCACGCCGAGGAAGCCGAACGCATCCTGCGCAGTTGCGTGCACTGCGGCTTCTGCAACGCCACCTGCCCGACCTACCAGGAACTGGGCGACGAACTGGACGGCCCGCGCGGACGCATCTACCTGATCAAGCAGTTCCTCGAACAGGACCAGGTCAGCGAGAAGACCCAGGAACACCTTGACCGCTGCTTGACCTGCCGCAACTGCGAAACCACCTGCCCCTCCGGCGTGGAGTACCACAAGCTGCTGGACATCGGCCGCGCCGCCATCGAAGTGCGCGTGCCGCGGCCGCTGGGCGAGCGCCTGCTGCGCGGCGGCCTGCGCGCCATCGTGCCGCGCCCGGCGCTGTTCAAGGCGCTGGTGAACACCGGCGAGGCGCTGCGGCCGATCCTTCCCGTGGCCCTGCGCAGCCACCTGCCGCGGGCCATCGCCCCGGCCGGCGTGCGCCCGGCCCAGCGCCACCAGCGCCGCGTGCTGATGCTCGAAGGCTGCGTGCAGCCGGCGCTGTCGCCCAACACCAACTCGGCCACCGCGCGGGTGCTGGACCGCCTCGGCATCAGCATCACCGCGGCGGCCCAGGCCGGCTGCTGCGGCGCCGTGGACTACCACCTCAACGCCCAGGACACCGGCCTGGACCGCGCCCGGCGCAACATCGACGCCTGGTGGCCGGCCATCGAGAGCGGCGCCGAGGCCATCGTGCAGACGGCCAGCGGCTGCGGCGCCTTCGTCAAGGAATACGGCTACCTGCTGCGCGACGACCCGCAGTACGCGGCCAAGGCCAGGCGCGTCAGCGAACTGGCCAAGGACCTGGTGGAAGTGATCCGCGCCGAACCGTTGGAAAGCCTCGGCCTGAACTGCGACCAGACCCTCGCCTTCCACTGCCCCTGCACCCTGCAGCACGCGCAGAAGCTCGGCGGCGCCGTCGAGGCGGTGCTCAAGCGCCTGGGCTTCAACCTCACCGCGGTGCCCGACAGCCACCTCTGCTGCGGCTCGGCCGGCACCTATTCACTGACCCAGCCGGAGCTCTCGCACAAGCTGCGCGACAACAAGCTGGACGCCCTGGAAAGCGGTCGGCCCGACCTGATCGCTACCGCCAACATCGGCTGCCAGACCCACCTCGACGGCGCCGGACGCACCCCCGTCCGGCACTGGATCGAACTGGTCGACCACGCCCTCAGCACCGGAAACTGACGCCATGCAAAGCAAAGCCGTACTCACCCAGCAAGAAGTCACCCGCATCCTCGCCGCCGCCCGCGCCGAGGCCCAGGCCAACCAATGGGCGGTGGCCATCGTGGTCGTGGACGACGGCGGCCACCCGCTGGCGCTGGAGCGCCTGGATGGCTGTGCGCCGGTCGGCGCCTACATCGCCACCGAGAAGGCCCGCAGCGCCGCCCTGGGCCGCCGCGAAACGCGCCTGTACGAAGAAATGATCAACAACGGCCGCACCGCCTTCCTCTCCGCCCCCGTGCTGCAGGGCACCCTGGAAGGCGGCGTGCCGGTCATCCATGACGGCCAGGTGATCGGCGCGGTGGGCGTCTCCGGCGTGCAGGCCGCGCAGGATGCCCAGGTGGCCAAGGCCGGCGTGGCCGCGCTCTAAGCACTCGACGAAGCACAGGAGAACCTTGCGATGACCCAACGAATCACCCGCCAGCGCCTGCAGGTCGCCGACGTGCTGCAACGCTTCATCGAGGAAGAAGCCCTGCCGGGCACCGGCGTGCAGGCCGAGGCCTTCTGGAAGGGCTTCGACGCCCTGGTCCACGAGCTGGCGCCGAAGAACCGCGGGCTGCTCGCCGAGCGCGACCGCCTGCAGACCGAGCTGGACACCTGGCACCGCGCCCACCCGGGCCCGATCCAGGACATGCCGGCCTACCGCGCCTTCCTCGAATCCATCGGCTACCTGCTGCCGGCGCCCGCCGCCGTGCAGGCCAGCACCGCCAACGTCGACAGCGAGATCACCCGGCAGGCCGGCCCGCAGCTGGTGGTGCCGGTGATGAACGCCCGCTACGCGCTGAACGCCGCCAACGCCCGCTGGGGCTCGCTGTACGACGCGCTCTACGGCACCGACGCCATCAGCGAGGACGACGGCGCCGAGAAGGGCAAGGGCTACAACCCGCGCCGCGGCGAGAAGGTCATCGCCTTCGCCCGCGCCTTCCTCGACCAGGCCGCGCCGCTGGCCCAGGGCAGCCACGCCGACGCCAGCGCCTACCGCATCGAGCAGGGCCAGCTGCGCGTGACCCTGGAGGACGGCAGCGTCGCCGGCCTGGCCGAGCCGGCGAAATTCGCCGGCTACCAGGGCGAGCCGCTGTCGCCCAAGGCCGTGCTGCTGAAGAACAACGGCCTGCACTTCGAGATCCAGATCGACCCCACCAGCCCCATCGGCCAGACCGACGCCGCCGGGGTGAAGGACGTGCTGGTCGAGGCCGCGCTGAGCACCATCCTCGACTGTGAGGACTCGGTGGCCGCGGTGGATGCCGAGGACAAGACCCTGGTCTACCGCAACCTGCTGGGCCTGATGAAGGGCGACCTCAGCGAGGCGGTGGAGAAGGGCGGCCAGAGCTTCGTCCGGCGCATGAACGCGGACCGCCAGTACACCGCCGCCGACGGTTCCAGCCTGACCCTGCACGGCCGCTCGCTGCTGTTCGTCCGCAACGTCGGCCACCTGATGACCACCCCGGCGATCCTCGACGAGAGCGGCGCGGAAATCCCCGAGGGCATCATGGACGCGGTGCTGACCGGCCTGGTCGCCATCCACGACCTGCAGCGCAAGGGCAACTCGCGCACCGGCAGCGTCTACATCGTCAAGCCGAAGATGCACGGCCCGGCCGAAGTGGCCTTCGCCGACGAGCTGTTCGGCCGCGTCGAGGACGTCCTCGGCCTACCGCGCAATACCCTGAAGATGGGCATCATGGACGAGGAGCGGCGCACCAGCGTCAACCTCCAGGCCTGCATCGGCGCCGCCGCGGCGCGGGTGGTGTTCATCAACACCGGCTTCCTCGACCGCACCGGCGACGAAATGCACAGCGCCATGGAAGCCGGCCCGATGCTGCGCAAGGGTGACATGAAGAGCACCAAGTGGATCGCCGCCTACGAGCGCAACAACGTGCTGGTCGGCCTGGCCTGCGGCCTGCGCGGCCGCGCGCAGATCGGCAAGGGCATGTGGGCCATGCCGGACCTGATGGCGGCCATGCTGGAACAGAAGATCGGCCACCCGAAATCCGGCGCCACCACCGCCTGGGTGCCGTCGCCCACCGCCGCCACCCTGCACGCCCTGCACTACCACCAGGTGGACGTGCAGGCGGTACAGGGCGAGCTGCAGAAGGTCGACCTGGCCGGCGTGCGCGACGAACTGCTCGACGACCTGCTGACGATTCCAGTGGCCGCGTCCGCCGACTGGAGCGCCGAGGCGCGCCAGGAAGAGCTGGACAACAACTGCCAGGGCATCCTCGGCTACGTGGTGCGCTGGGTCGAACAGGGCGTCGGCTGCTCCAAGGTGCCGGACATCCATGACGTCGGCCTGATGGAAGACCGCGCAACGCTGCGCATCTCCAGCCAGCACATCGCCAACTGGCTGCACCACGGCGTGGTCGGCGAGGCTCAGGTGCGCGAGACCCTGGAGCGCATGGCCAAGGTGGTCGACCAGCAGAACGCAGGTGATCCGGCCTACTGCCCGATGGCTGCGGACTACCAGGGTTCGGCGGCCTTCCAGGCGGCCAGCGACCTGGTGTTCAAGGGGCGCGAGCAGCCCAGCGGCTACACCGAGCCGCTGCTGCATGCCTGGCGCTTGCGGTACAAGGCGCAGCACTGAGTTCGCCCCTGGGTGTAGGAGCGAGCTTGCTCGCGAACGGAGTTTTGCCGGCTGGGGTCGGTGCGCGTCCTGAAGAGCCCCTCTCCCCAGCCCTCTCCCTGAAGGGAGAGGGGGCTAGCCCGTGCCGAGAGAAGGAATGGTTTCAGCCGGAAACTGCAGAGCTGCCGGCTGACTCTGAAATATCCGAGCACGCCGAACGGTCCCCTCTCCCTTCAGGGAGAGGGTTAGGGAGAGGGTGCGGTGCCACACCAAAACACCGACATTTCAGATGAGCACCATTCGCGAGCAAGCTCGCTCCTACGAAAAGCCAACCCCCACCCACGCACCACCCATCTTTGGTTGGCCCCCAACGCCCGCCCAACCGCCCGATGGCGTCTTGGCGCACGCCGGGAATTGCGTTAGCGTGCGGCCGCAACCGTGGTAACCCGCCCGAGGGGTAGACAATGAAAAAGTGGCAATGCGTAGTCTGCGGACTCATCTATGACGAATCCCAAGGCTGGCCGGAAGAGGGCATCGCAGCGGGCACCCGCTGGGAAGACGTGCCCGAGGACTGGCTGTGCCCGGACTGCGGCGTCGGCAAGCTGGACTTCGAGATGATCGAAATCGGCTGAGCCGTCCCGGCATCCCTGCGAGCGGCGGCCAGTGGCCGCCGTTTTCGTGTCCGGCCCCGTGCTTGAGCGCTTCGCGCGCTTGGCCGGGCTGCCGCCGGGCGCCGGCAACCCTGCCCTTGGCGGGGGGCGGAAAAGTGCGCTAGGTTGCCCTGGCAACCCGCAGGAGGTTCGACGATGCGCAAATGGCAATGCGTGGTCTGTGGCTTCATCTACGACGAGGCCCTCGGCCTGCCCGAGGAGGGCATCGCCCCCGGTACCCGCTGGGAAGACATTCCCGCCGACTGGGTCTGCCCCGACTGCGGCGTGGGCAAGATCGACTTCGAGATGATCGAGATCGCCTGACAGGCCCCGCGAAACCCTGAATTCCACCGAGCCGGCCAAGCCGCTCGGTCCCGTTCGATGTGGAGAATCCAATGAGCGAGAACGCACCGCTGGTGATCATCGGCACCGGCCTGGCCGGTTACAACCTGGCGCGCGAATGGCGCAAGCTGGACGCGGAAAGCCCGCTGCTGCTGATCACCGCCGACGACGGCCGCTCCTACTCCAAGCCGATGCTCTCCACCGGCTTCTCCAAGAACAAGGACGCCGACGGCCTGGCCATGGCCGAGCCCGGCGCCATGGCCGAGCAGCTGAAGGCGCGCATCCTCACCCACACCCGCGTCACCGGCATCGACCCGGGGCACAAGCGCATCTGGATCGGCGAGGAGCAGGTCGAGTACCGCGACCTGGTGCTGGCCTGGGGCGCCGAGACGATCCGCGTGCCGGTGCAGGGCGACGCCCTGGACGCCATCTTCCCGATCAACGACCTGGAGGACTACGCGCGCTTCCGCGCCGCGGCCGCCGGCAAGCGCCGCGTGCTGCTGCTGGGCGCCGGCCTGATCGGCTGCGAGTTCGCCAACGACCTGTCCGCCGGCGGCTACCGGATCGACGTAGTCGCCCCCTGCGAGCAGGTCATGCCCGGCCTGCTGCACCCCGCCGCCGCGGCGGCCGTGCAGGCCGGCCTGGAAGGCCTGGGCGTACGCTTCCACCTGGGCCCGGTGCTCAACCGCCTGGAGCGCGCCGGCGAGAGCCTGGAGGCGCACCTGTCGGATGGCCAGGTGATCCCCTGCGACCTGGTGGTCTCGGCCGTCGGCCTGCGCCCGCGCATCGACCTGGCCGCCGAGTCGGGCCTGGAGGTCAACCGCGGCGTGGTGGTGAACCGCGAGCTGCGCACCTCCCACGCCAACATCTACGCCCTGGGCGATTGCGCCGAGGTCGACGGCTTCAACCTGCTCTACGTGATGCCGCTGATGAGCTGCGCCCGCGCCCTGGCCCAGACCCTGGCGGGCAAGCCGACAGCAGTGTCTTACGGCCCCATGCCGGTCACCGTGAAGACCCCGGTGTGCCCGCTGGTGGTCTCGCCGCCGCCCCGCGGCAGCGATGGCCAATGGCTCGTGGAAGGCTCTGGCGCGGACCTCAAGGTGCTATGCCGGGATACCGCCGGTCGCTTGCTCGGCTACGCCCTGACCGGCGCGGCAGTCAGCGAAAAACTCTCGCTGAACAAGGAGTTGCCGGCACTTCTGGCTTGAAAGTCCTCGGTTATGGCGCTTCTGTCGTGGGAATGTATCCGCAAATTGTCAGACGATACTGGCGTACCAGCCTGCGGCGTGCCATCCTCCCCCCGTCTGCCGCAGCCTAGAGCCTGTAGGGCCTGGGCCGCGGTGCCTTAGGCGCTGTTGGGAAGACAGCACGGACACAAAAACAACAAACCGTCAAAGAGGCATCTATGCGTAAACCAGAACTCGCCGCCGCGATCGCCGAGAAGGCCGACCTCACCAAAGAACAAGCCAACAAGGTGCTGAACGCGCTGCTGGATGAGATCACCGGCGCGCTGAACCGCAAAGACAGCGTCACCCTCGTTGGTTTTGGCACCTTCATCCAGCGCCACCGTGGCGCCCGCACCGGCAAGAACCCGCAGACCGGCCAGCCGGTGAAGATCAAGGCCAGCAACACCGTTGCCTTCAAGCCGGGCAAGGCCCTGAAGGACGCCGTCAACTAAGGCTGTTCCCAGCCCCGGAGCCAGAGCGGCTCCGGGCTACTCTCGCCGTTACATTTCCCTTCGAAAGTACGGATGTAGTCCTTTCGGCTAATCGCTACAATGCGCAGTCATTTGTCTCGAACGCCGAGGTCTGTGCATGAAATTCCGTCTTCTGTTGTGGTTCCTCGGCCGTATGATGGCCAAGTCCTCGCGCGACAACCCGGCCTTCCGCCAGCAGCTCGAGGGCAAGGACCTGGTGTTCCAGCTGCACAGCCTGGACGGCAAGGTTGCCCGCCACTACATCGTCCGCGACCAACGCGTCAGCGCCCGCCGCGGCGTGCACCCGCAGCCGGCCTTCGCCATCGGCTTCCGCGACAGCGCCTACGGCTTCGCCACCCTCACCTCGAAGAACCCGCAGCTGGCCTTCATGCAGGGCATCCAGAACAAGGACATCCAGATCCAGGGCAACCCGGCGCTGGTGATCTGGTTCCAGGGCCTGGTGAAGTACCTCAAGCCGAAGAAGAAAGCCGCGGCCAAGGCGGTGGAGAAGGAAGCGGCCTGAGGCTGCCCTTGTCCGCTCCTACCGTTCACCGCGAGGCACGGCATTCCTCATGTAGGAGCGCGCCCTGCGCGCGAAATCGCGGGCAGGGCCCGCTCCTACAGTTCGCTGGGATGCATGGCATTCCCCCTGTAGGAGCGGACCTTGTCCGCGATAGCCGGACATATCGGCGCGATTCGCGGATGAGTTCCGCTACGCTGCGCCACCCGCGGCATTCCCCTGTAGGAGCAACTGTCTTGCCGGCTGCGCCAAGGCGCTTTTCGTAGGATGGGTTGAGCCTTGGCGAAACCCATGCGGTCGTGGCGATGGTATCGCTTCGCTCAACGCCATCCTACGGGTCTTGTGTTTGCCGGAGGGCGCGCTCCTACAGGTCTGTCCGCAGCCAGATCAGTGCGGGCTGTTCATCTGCGAAGCCAGCTCGCGCAGCACGGCTTCGGCGTCCAGTACCTTGCGCACCGCGTCCTCGGCCCTTTCCCGGGGGATGTCCAGGCAGTCGAGCAGGGCTTGCGGCACGCCCTGCTGCGGGCCGCTGCCGATGCCGTTCTGGCGCAGCAGGCGGGTAGCCAGGCAGACCAGGTTGGCGTAGGCGGCATTGGGGCCGGCGTAGTCCGGGTCGTGCTGGAAGCGCAGCGCGGTGTAGATCTCCTCGGGCATGTCCCAGGCGCGCATCAGCCAGGCGCCGATCTGCTCGCGGGTGATGCCCAGCAGGTGCTGCTCGACAAGGTTGTGCGGCACGTGCGGGTTGACCTCCAGGTGCCGGCAGATCAGCGAGAAGTGCGGCGGGAAGATGTGCGCCAGGACCAGGTAGCCGATGCTGTGCAGCAGCCCGCCGAGGTAGGTCAGGCCGGCTTCCGGGCGCTCGGCGCGGGGCACTGCGCGGGTCAGGCCCTCGATCACCGCGGCGGTGTAGATCGCCTGCTGCCAGTAGGGCGTGGCGTGCTGCGGCTGGTCCTTGGGCAGGCTCAGGGTCTTGCCCAGGGCCAGGCCGAGGGCCAGGTTGATCACCAGGTCGAAGCCCAGCACGCGGACGATGGCGTCTTCCACCGAGCGGATCTTGCCGGGCGCGGCGTAGTAGGGCGAGGCGGCCCAGCTGACCACCTGGGCGGCCAGCGCCGGGTCGGTCTCGACCACGCCGGTGATGTCGTCCACGGTGGCGTTGGGGTCCACCCGCAGCTTGATGATCTTCTGTGCGGTCTTGGGCAGCGGCGGGATCTCGATGGTCTCTTCCAGGCGCTGCTGGATGCGCCGCGCGGTGAAGGCCTGCACCGCCTGGGTGATCTCGGCGCGATCGTCGTTGGGGCGGTCGAGGTTCGGCCGGATCTGCTCCAGGGGTACGCCGAAGCGCGCCGCGCTGGCCTTCTCCAGCACCTGGCGGAAGTCGCCGGTGGCGATCTCCAGCAGGGTGCCGGGGTTGCCGGATTCGATCAGCAGCTGCGGCTCCTGCAGCAGGCGCTCGTCGTACAGGCAGGGCGAGCTGGTCAGCGGCGGCAGCGCCGGCAGGCGGCTGAGCTGGTGCTTGCCGAGCATGCGCTCCAGGCGCTCCGGCTTGATCGCCAGCAGCTTGCGCCCGGTCAGCTCGGTCAGGCGGTTGAGGTCCAGCAGCTGGTTCTGCGGGAAGAGCACCAGCAGGGTGCCCACCGAGTCTTCCAGCAGGCTCGCCTGCACGCGGCGGGCGCTGGGCAGCTGGTCGTCGTCGGGCAGCTCGCGGCAGGGCACGCCGAGGCGGCCGAGCAGCTGGAGGATGACCGATGGGGCGGGGATGGCTTCGGCGAGTGCGGCTTCGCTCATGGGCTTTGTGATCCGGTTAGCAACTGCAGCCGGGAGTATACCCAGCGGCTATTCGTGACTGGCCAGTCATCCGACCGGTGAAATTGAAGCAGGTCACACTTGACCGTATTGCTGGCCATGTCGGAGCCAACGCTCCAGCAGCGGGCCGACGTGCTGCGGCCAGCGCGCCAGCAGGGCCTGGGCGGCGTCGCGCACCGCCGGCAGCAGGTCGGCGTCGCGCATCAGGTCCGCGACCTTGAACTGTAGCAGACCGGTCTGCCGCGTCCCGAGCATCTCGCCGGGGCCGCGCAGCTCCAGGTCGCGCTCGGCGATGACGAAGCCGTCGCAGGTCTCGCGCATGATCGCCAGGCGTTCGCGGCCGATCTGCGACAGCGGCGGATGGTAGAGCAGCACGCAGTGGCTCGCCGCGCTGCCGCGGCCGACGCGCCCGCGCAGTTGGTGCAGCTGGGCCAGGCCGAGGCGCTCGGGGTTCTCGATGATCATCAGGCTGGCGTTGGGCACGTCCACGCCGACCTCGATCACCGTGGTCGCCACCAGCAGTTGCAGCAGGCCCTCCTTGAAGGCCTCCATCACCGTGGCCTTCTCCGCCGGCTTCATGCGCCCGTGGATCAGGCCCACGCGCAATTCGCCCAGGGCCGCGGCGAGTTCCTCGTAGGTGGTCTCGGCGGCCTGGCAGGTGAGTTCTTCGGATTCTTCGATCAGCGTGCACACCCAGTAGGCCTGGCGGCCTTCGCGGCAGGCGGCGCGGACGCGCTCGATCACTTCGATGCGGCGGCTGTCGGCGACCAGCACGGTGTTCACCGGCGTGCGCCCGGGCGGCAGCTCGTCGAGGATCGAGGTGTCCAGGTCGGCGTAGGCGCTCATCGCCAGGGTCCGCGGGATGGGCGTGGCGGTCATGATCAGCTGGTGCGGGCAGAGCCGGCCGTCGACGCCCTTCTGGCGCAGGGCCAGGCGCTGCTGCACGCCGAAGCGGTGCTGCTCGTCGATGATCACCAGGGCCAGGTGCTTGAACTTCACCTCGTCCTGGAACAGCGCGTGGGTGCCGACCACCATGGGCACGCCGGCGGCGATCTGCTCCAGTGCGGCGGCGCGCGCCTTGCCCTTGAGCTTGCCGGCCAGCCAGGCGACCTCGATGCCCAGCGGCTGCATCCACTTGCTGAAGTTGAGGTAGTGCTGTTCGGCGAGGATTTCCGTGGGCGCCATCAGCGCCACCTGGTAGCCGGCCTCCAGGGCCTGTAGCGCGGCCAGGGCGGCGACCACCGTCTTGCCGGCGCCGACGTCGCCCTGCACCAGGCGCAGCATGGGTTCGGGCTGCGCCAGGTCGTAGGCGATCTCCGCGCCCACGCGCTGTTGCGCGCCGGTGGGGGCGAAGCCGAGGTTGGCCAGGAAGCGCTGCGGCAGTTTCTTCGCCGGCGGCAGCTCGGGCGCGTGCTGGGCGCGCAGGCTCTCGCGCAGGCGCTGCAGCGACAGCTGGTGCGTCAGCAGTTCCTCGAAGGCCAGGCGGTGCTGGGCCCAGTGGCGACCCTCGGCGAGTTCTTCCAGGTTGGCGTCCGGCGGCGGCCGGTGCAGGTAACGGATGGCTTCGTCGAGGGGCGCCAGGCGGTAGTCACGGGCCAGCTCCTCGGGCAGCCAGTCCGGCAGGCTGTTCGGCCCCAGGCGCGCCAGGGCCTGCTGGCTGAGGGTGCGCAGGCGCTGCTGGGTGAGGCCTTCGGTGGTCGGGTAGATGGGCGTGAGGGTCTGCTCCACCGGGGCCGGCGCGGCGTCGTTCAGCGCGCGGTACTCGGGGTGGTAGATCTCCAGGCCCGAGGCGCCGGGGCGGGCCTCGCCGTAGCAGCGCAGGTGGGTGCCGCGCTTGAGGCCTTCCTTCTGCGCCTGGCTGAAGTGGTAGAAGCGCAGGCTCAGGGTGCCGCTGCCGTCCTGCAGGCGCACCAGCAGGCTGCGGCGCTTGCCCATGACCACGTCGGCGCCGGACACCACGCCCTCGACCACCGCGTCCTGGCCCGGGCGCAGCGCGCCTATGGGGGTGACGCGGGTGCGGTCCTGGTAGCGCAGCGGCAGGTGGAAGAGGATGTCCTGGAGGTTTTCCAGGCCCACCCGCGCCAGCTTTTCCTCCAGCGCGGCGCCGACGCCCTTGAGCGCCGTGACCGGGACGTTGGCCAGCTCGGTCATGCCGGTTGGGCGTCGCCCTTGGCGGTCGGCCGGGCCACCGAGCACAGGCGGATGGAGTCGGCCAGCACCTCGATGGCGCGCGGCCGCGGGAAGCTGGCGCGCCAGGCGATGGCCACGGTGCGCAGCGGCGCCGGTGGGGTGAACGGGCGGATCTCGATCACCCCGGGGGCATAGTGGTGGCTGTCCACCGCCGAGAACGGCAGCACCGACACGCCCAGGCCGGAGGCGACCATGTGGCGGATGGTCTCCAGCGAGCTGGATTCCACGGTGGTGTGGCGGTTTTCCTCGCCCCTGCGGGTGGTCGGGCAGGCTTCCAGCACCTGGTCGCGGAAGCAGTGGCCCTCGCCGAGCAGCAGCAGGCTCTTGTCGTTGAGCATCTCGGCATCGATGGTCTGCCGGGCGGTCCAGGGGTGGTCGGCCGGCATCAGCACGTAGAAGGGCTCGTCGAACAGCGGCAGGGTGAGGACGTCGGCCTCCTGGAACGGCAGGGCGATGATGATCGCGTCCAGCTCGCCGGTGCGCAGCTTGTCGCGCAGGATGTGGGTGAAGTTCTCTTCGATGTACAGCGGCATCTGCGGCGCCACCCGGTGCAGCTGCGGGATCAGGTGCGGGAACAGGTAGGGGCCGATGGTGTAGATGGCGCCGACCTTCAGCGGCGAGGTCAACTGGTTCTTGCCGGCCTGGGCCAGCTCGCGGATGCCCTGGGCCTGCTCCAGCACCTTCTGCGCCTGGGCCACGATGCCTTCGCCCACCGGGGTCAGGCGCACCGCGCTCTTGCTGCGCTCGAAGATCAGCACGCCGAGCTCGTCCTCCAGCTTCTTCACGCCGACCGACAGGGTCGGCTGGCTGACGTGGCAGCGCTCGGCGGCGCGGCCGAAATGCTGCTCCTGGGCGAGCGTGACGATGTAGCGCAGTTCGGTGAGGGTCATGGCGACTAATCCGTTGAGTTGGGCCAAGCATAGCGGCTGCGCGGTTGCGAACCAACCGCGCTAAACTCCGGGGCCCTGTCTTTAGGAGGCGAAGATGCCTGCGAATGTTCTGATCGCCGGTTGCGGCGACGTCGGCAGCCGCCTCGGCCGCCAGTTGGCCGCCGAGGGTTGGCGCGTGTACGGGCTGCGCCGCGATGCCGCCGCGCTGCCCGCGGGCATCCTGCCGGTGGCCGGCGACCTGGGCAGAGCCGAGTGCCCGCCGGCCTGGCCCGAGGGCGAGTTGGACTACCTGGTCTACGCCGCCGCCGCGACCCAGCACGACGAGGCCGGCTACCGCGCCGCCTACGTCGAGGGCCTGCGCCACTGCCTGGGCTGGCTGCAGCAGCGCGGGCAGCGGCCCAGGCGTGTGCTGTTCGTCTCCAGCAGCGGCGTCTACGCCCAGGCGGACGGCGAGTGGATCGACGAGAACTCGCCCGCCGAGGCCCGGCAGTATTCCGGACGGATCATGCTCGACGCCGAGCGCGTGGCGCTGGACAGTGGCATCCCCGCTACCGTGGTGCGCCTGACCGGCATCTACGGCCCCGGCCGCGAGTGGCTGCTCAAGCAGGTGCGCGAAGGCTACCGGGTGGCCGTCGAGCCGCCGCTGTACGCCAACCGCATCCATGCCGAGGACGCCGCCGGGCTGCTGGCCTGCCTGCTGCGCGCCGATGCTGCGGGCAAGCCGCTGGAAGACTGCTACATCGGCGTGGACGACGCACCCGCGCCGCTGGCCGAAGTGGTGGATTACCTGCGCGGGCTCATGGGCGTCAGCCACTGGGCGGACGAGCAGAGCGTGCGCCGCACCGGCAGCAAGCGCTGCAGCAACGCCCGCGCCAGGGCGCTGGGCTGGGTGCCGCGCTACCCCAGCTACCGCGAGGGCTACGCCGCCATCCTCGCCGGGCGCGAGGACTGAGGTGGACGCCAACCGGCTGCTGGCGTAGTGAGAGCTGATTCGAGTGAGTGCTTGCCTTTGCTCGGATTGCGAGTCAAGCGACTACGCCAATGAAAATGTCGAGGTCGCGTGGCAATGGCTGGTTCAGTAGAGTGGCTATTCGCTGAACTTGTTCTTTTGTTAGCAACCACTCGCCACATGCCATGGCCTCGATGTTTTCATGCCCCAGGGCCCGGATGACCGAATGCTCCAACCTAGGGGCGATGTCCAGTTCGAACTTCAACGAATCATCTTCGCTATCGTCTGGTAAGAAACCCGTGATGTGCAGATACACAGTGTCCTCCTTGCTTCACTTCGGTGTGTTTCTGTCGGCCTGTGGCGGTTTGGTCCGTTTGCCGGTTTCCGGATCAAACTCGCCTAGGTGCCTGCCTTGCCTGTCATAGAGTTCAACGGTGCCATGACGAGCGTCCCACTCATAGATTCGGCCTTTGCTGTCTTTCCATCGCTTACGCCGAGCATGGCCGCCTTGGACGGTATTCTTCGCCTTGACCGGTAAGGCATCAGGAAACGCAGAGAGTGTTTTAGGGGCGGGATGATAGTGGTGATCACCCGCAACACTCAGCGAGATGTAGATCGGCTGAAGACCGGTATCGGCCGGAAACCAGATGATGGCGTCCTGATAATCCGGCGGATATACCGGGTTGACCAGGATCTGCTTGACCGCCTCGCTGGGGGGATAGACCCATAAGATAGGAAGTGTCGGTGCTCCTTCGAGAGCTGGAATGCCCAGTACGGTGCTTGGGTCGACGTGTGGTGGTCCGCTTGTAACACACTTCGCAGTGATGCCCTGCCCACTCTTCCGTCATCTGGTAATGACTCCTGACATCGGTCCGGACAGCCGGAAGCGGAATTGTTGGCTGTGCCGCGCGTGAAAAAATCGGGAGGACATGTTGCCGGGAGATGGAAAGGGCGGAGAGATAGCGAAAGCTGAAAGGGCAGTAGGAGAGGGCGATGATTTTTGCGCGTACTGTCTTGCGGGAAGCTGTATTTGCAGGGAGGCACTGCGCGTCAGAATGCCCCTATGACCTTATGGCGTTTGCTGCCGGATGGCCGCCCGGCAGCAAAGAACTCTGGTCAGCGGTTTTTTCCCGAGGCGCCGGCGGCTCAGTCGCGTTCCAGCAGCCAGACGCGCTTGCCCGGGGCGTATTCGGGCATCTCGTCGGCCTGGGCGCGGTTCACCGCTTCGAAGAGTTCGAGCTTGTCGTCCTCGCGCTGGAACAGGTATTCGCGGCCCTGGCGGCCCTGTTGCAGCCAGATGCTGTCGCTGTCGCCGCTCATGGCCGCGCAGTCGCCGGCCAGGCACAGGGCGTAGCGGTCGGCGCTGGGCATGCCCTCCACGCGGCCGTCGGCCTGGAAGGTCACCTTGCTGCCCTGGCCCGGGCCTTCCTGGATCACCCAGGTGCCCTTGAGGAAGCTGCCGTACAGGGCGCGCTGGAAGCTGGCGCCGATGGGTGCCGGGCCCTGCTGTTCGGGACGGGCGAAGCGCTGTTCCGGCCAGTTCTCGCTGCCCACCTGCACCAGTTGCTTGCCGTCCACCGCCAGCTCTTCCTGCTTGCTGCCGTAGAAGGCCACCTGCCAGTGCTTCTTGTCCGCCGGGTCCTGGCTCAGCTGGCCTTCGCCCTGTTCGAAGCCGTTGCTGAAGGTGGCTTGCTGGCTCTTGGTGTCGAGCCGCCATTCCAGGTTGGGCCCGTAGGCCAGCAGCGCCTCGCGCAGCTTGCCGCTCTTGCTGGCGGCGTCGATGGCGGCCTGGTTGATCCAGGTGCCGGACGGATCGGGGGTGCCGGCGCAGCCGGTCAGCAGGCCAAGCAGGGCGCTCAGGACGAGGGCGCGACGCATGCGGGTGCTCCTTGCGGACGAACGGGGAAAAACGAACGGGGCCGCGAGGGCCCCGTTCGGGAGTGGAGGCTTACTCCAGGACGACGATGGCGTCCATCTCGACCTGGGCGCCCTTGGGCAGGGCGGCCACGCCGATGGCGGCGCGCGCCGGGTAGGGCTGGGTGAAGTAGCGGCCCATGATCTCGTTGACCTTGGCGAAGTGCGACAGATCGGTGAGGAAGATGTTCAGCTTGGCCACGTCGTGCAGGTAGCCGCCGGAAGCCTCGATCACCGCCTTGAGGTTCTCGAACACCTGGACGACTTGCTCCTCGAAGCCCTCGACCAGCTCCATGGTCTGCGGGTTCAGCGGGATCTGCCCGGAGACGTAGACGGTGTTGCCGGCCTTGATCGCCTGGGAGTAGGTGCCGATGGCCGCGGGGGCCTTGTCGGTGTGGATAACGGTCTTGGTCATGTCGACTCCTTGCGAGGGGTGGGATCAGCTGCGCACGCGGGTGATCCGGACCACCCCCTTGAGCGCGCGCAGCTTCTTGATGACGCGGGCCAGGTGCACGCGGTCGTGCACGCTGACCACCAATTGGACCACGCTGACGCGACCGTCGCGCTCGTCCATGCTGATCTTCTCGATGTTGCCGTCGGCGGCGTTGACGCTGGTCGCCAGCAGGGCGATCAGGCCGCGCTGGTGTTCCAGCTCGACGCGCAGCTCGACGTTGAACTCGCCGGTGACATCCTTGGCCCAGCTGAGCTGGATGCATTTTTCCGGGTTGTTGCGGATTTCGCTGATGTTCCTGCAGCTTTCCAGGTGCACCACCATGCCCTTGCCGGCCGACAGGTGGCCGACGATGGGGTCGCCGGGGATCGGCGTGCAGCACTTGGCGTAGCTCAGCACCAGGCCCTCGGTGCCGCGGATCGCCAGCGGCCCCTCGGCGTTGGTGGCGGCGGCGTCGCCTTCGCTGGAGAGCAGGCGGCGGGCGACCACGTAGGCCATGCGGTTGCCCAGGCCGATTTCCTCGAGCAGGTCCTCGAAGACTTCCATGCGGTACTCGTTGAGCACGCCCTGTATGCGTTCGGCGGGGATTTTCTCCAGGTGGCTGTCGAAGCCGGCGAGGGTCTTGTTCAGCAGGCGCTCGCCGAGGCTGATGGACTCGGAGCGGCGCTGCTGCTTGAGGGCGTGGCGGATGTGCGTGCGCGCCTTGCCGGTGACCACGAAGTTGAGCCAGGCCGGGTTCGGCCGGGTGCCCGGCGCGGTGACGATTTCCACCGTCTGGCCGCTCTGCAGCGGTTCGGACAGCGGCGCCAGGCGGCGGTTGATGCGGCAGGCGATGCAACTGTTGCCCACGTCGGTGTGCACCGCGTAGGCGAAGTCCACCGCCGTGGAGCCCTTGGGCAGCTCCATGATGCGGCCCTTGGGCGTGAAGATGTAGACCTCGTCCGGGAACAGGTCGATCTTCACGTTCTCGATGAATTCCAGCGAGTTGCCGGCGCGCTGCTGCAGTTCGAGGATGCCCTTGACCCATTGGCGGGCGCGGGCGTGGGTGCCTTTCTGCACCTCGTCCTCGTTGGACTTGTACAGCCAGTGCGCGGCGATGCCGTGGTTGGCCATCTCTTCCATCTCGCGGGTGCGGATCTGGATCTCGATGGGCACGCCGTGCATGCCGAACAGGGTGGTGTGCAGCGACTGGTAGCCGTTGGCCTTGGGAATCGCGATGTAGTCCTTGAAGCGGCCGGGGAACGGCTTGTACAGGTTGTGCACGGCGCCGAGCACGCGGTAGCAGGTGTCGACCTTGTCGACGATGATGCGGAAGGCGTAGACGTCCATGATCTCGTTGAACGCCTTGCGCTTGCCGCGCATCTTCTTGTAGATGCTGAACAGGTGCTTCTCGCGGCCCAGCACCTGGCCTTCCATGCCCTCGCGGGCCAGGCAGTTGACCAGCGATTCCTGGATCTTGCCGACGATCTCGCGGCGGTTGCCGCGGGCCTTCTTCACCGCCTGGCGGATGCGCTCGGAGCGCATCGGGTGCATGGCCTTGAAGCCCAGGTCCTCGAATTCCACGCGCATGCTGTGCATGCCCAGGCGGTTGGCGATGGGTGCGTAGATTTCCAGGGTTTCCTTGGCGATGCGCCGGCGCTTCTCGCCGGACAGCACTTCCAGGGTGCGCATGTTGTGCAGGCGGTCGGCCAGCTTGACCAGGATCACGCGGATGTCGCGGGCCATGGCCATGGCCATCTTCTGGAAGTTCTCGGCCTGGGCCTCGGCCTTGGACTCGAAGTTCATCTGGGTCAGCTTGCTGACCCCGTCCACCAGTTCCGAGACGGTTTCGCCGAACTGCGCGGTGAGCGCTTCCTTGGCGATGCCGGTGTCCTCGATCACGTCGTGCAGCATGGCCGCCATCAGGCTCTGATGGTCCATGTGCATGTCGGCGAGGATGTTGGCGACGGCGAGCGGATGGGTGACGTAGGCCTCGCCGCTGCGGCGGCGCTGCCCGTCGTGGGCCTGCTCGGCGTAGTAGTAGGCACGGCGGACCAGGTTGACCTGGTCCGGACCGAGATAGCTCGAGAGCCGGTCGGCGAAGGCGTCTATGCTCGGCAAGGCATCACCCCCTGCCGAGTGGACGGCGCCTGTGGTCGTCGGCCGGTCATCGAATTACAGGGCCTCGTTGTTGGCCTCGTCTTCGAAGGCGGCGAACAGCGGTTCTTCTTCAACCACGTCCTCCTGCTGAACGACTTCAGCATCGACCAGGCCGGAAGCGATCTCGCGCAGGGCGACCACGGTGGGCTTGTCGTTTTCCCAGGCTACCTTCGGCTCCTTGCCGCCGGTGGCCAGCTGGCGCGCGCGCTTGGTGGCGAGCATGACCAGCTCGAAACGGTTATCGACGTTGTCCAGGCAGTCTTCGACGGTGACGCGGGCCATGGTGTTCCTCGTTGCGGAAAATGGAGCCCGGGTTTCCGGGCGGACTGAATAGTCTAAAAAATCGCCAATCTTTATGGAAGGGCCGTTTGTTATGCCGACGGCTGCAACAGCTCCTCGAGCAACCGCTCGTGGCGCTTCTGCTGGGCGTCCTGGCGCAGCTGGCGGGCACGGAAGATCGACTTGAGGTCTTCCAGAGCATGGGCGAAATCGTCGTTGATCACCAGATGATCGTATTCGACGTAGTGACTCATTTCGTTGACCGCCTCGCGCATGCGCCGCTCGATCACCTCGTCGCTGTCCTGGCCGCGGTTGGTCAGGCGCTGGCGCAGGGCGTGCTGGCTCGGCGGCAGGATGAAGATCGACTGCGCGTGGGGCATCAGCCGGCGCACCTGCTGGGCGCCCTGCCAGTCGATCTCGAGGATCAGGTCGAGGCCTTCGGCGAGGGTCTTTTCCACCCAGCGCTGCGAGGTGCCGTAGAGGTTGCCGAAGACTTCGGCGTGCTCGAGGAATTCGTCGCGTTCGAGCATGGCGGTGAAGGTGTCGCGGCCGACGAAGTGGTAGTTCACCCCGTCCACCTCGCCCGGGCGCATGCCGCGAGTGGTGTGGGAGACCGAGACGCGCACGCTGGGCATGGCCTCGAGCAGCGACTTCACCAGGCTGGTCTTGCCGGCGCCGGAAGGCGCGGAAACGATGTAGAGGGTGCCGGACATGACTGAATCCTGGGGCTATGGGTGGAAAGCGAGCGCGCGGCTCACTCGATATTCTGGACCTGCTCGCGCATCTGTTCGATGAGCACCTTGAGGTTCACCGCGGCCTGGGTCGAGCGCGGGTCGAAGGCCTTGGAGCCGAGTGTGTTGGCCTCGCGGTTGAGTTCCTGCATGAGGAAATCCAGGCGGCGGCCGGCGGCGCCACCGGCCTTGAGCACCCGGCGCACCTCGGCGACGTGGGTGCTCAGGCGGTCGAGTTCCTCGGCGACGTCGCTCTTCTGCGCCAGCAGGACCATTTCCTGCTCCAGGCGCTGCGGGTCGGCTTCCAGTTTCAGTTCGGCGAAGCGGTCGAGGATCTTCTGCCGCTGGTTGCCGAGCATCTGCGGCACCAGTTCGCGCAGGTTGGCCACTTCTTCCTGCATGGCGCCCAGGCGCTCGTCGATGATCCGCGCCAGTTCCGCGCCTTCGCGGGCACGGCCGGCCTTGAGCTCGTCCAGCGCCTGGTTGAAGGCGGTCATGGCCTCGGCGTTGAGCGCCTGCGGGTCGGCGGCATCGCCCACCAGCACGCCCGGCCAGGCCAGCACGGCCAGCGGGTCGATGGGCGCCGGCTGCTTGATCAGCGCGGCCACGCCCTCGGCGGCGGCCACCAGTTGCGCGGCGCGCTCGCGGTCGACCTGCAGCGGCTTGCCGGCGGTGTCCTCGTTGAAGCGCAGGGTGCATTCCACCTTGCCGCGCGACAGGCCCTGGCGCAGCGCCTCGCGCACCGGCCCTTCGAGGTCGCGGAAGGTTTCCGGCAGGCGCAGGTTCGGCTCCAGGTAGCGGTGGTTCACCGAGCGCAGTTCCCAGCTCAGGGTCCCATTGGTCCCGGCCCGTTCGACGCGGGCGAAGGCGGTCATGCTGTGAACCATGGGGCTACCTCGCTGTGATTCGGCTGAAAGCGATGAAATGTCATCGTGAACCGGCAATTGTACCCCAGCGGGGCCGGCCGCCGCACGCCGGCGGTGGTTGCCTGGCTGCCGGGGCCTCTATAATGGCGGCCAGTATCCGATTCAATCTCGCATAGGAAGTCTCGATGAACCGTCCCAGTGGCCGCGCCGCCGACCAGTTGCGCCCGATCCGCATCACCCGCCACTACACCAAGCATGCCGAGGGTTCGGTTCTGGTGGAGTTCGGCGACACCAAGGTGATCTGCACCGTGAGCGCCGAGAGCGGCGTGCCGCGCTTCCTCAAGGGCCAGGGGCAGGGCTGGCTGACCGCCGAGTACGGCATGCTGCCGCGCTCCACCGGCGAGCGGAATGCCCGCGAGGCCAGCCGCGGCAAGCAGGGCGGCCGCACCCTGGAGATCCAGCGCCTGATCGGCCGTTCGCTGCGCGCCGCGCTGGACCTGACCAAACTGGGCGAGAACACCCTGTACATCGACTGCGACGTGATCCAGGCAGACGGCGGCACCCGCACCGCGTCCATCACCGGCGCCACCGTGGCGCTGATCGACGCCCTGGCGGTGCTGAAGAAGCGCGGCGCGCTCAAGGGCAACCCGCTCAAGCAGATGGTCGCCGCGGTCTCCGTGGGCATCTACCAGGGCGTGCCGGTGCTCGACCTGGACTACCTGGAGGATTCCGCCGCCGAGACCGACCTGAACGTGGTGATGACCGACGCCGGCGGCTTCATCGAGGTGCAGGGCACTGCCGAAGGCGAGCCGTTCAAGCCGGCCGAGCTGAACGCCATGCTGGAACTGGCGCAGCAGGGCATGCAGGAAATCTTCGAACTGCAGCGCGCCGCGCTGGCCGACTGACGCGGGAGGGGCGGGGATGAACGACGAACTGCAAGCGCGACCGAGCCAGGAAGCCCGGCAGTGGGCGATGTTCTGCCACTTCTCCGCCTTCCTCGGGCTGGTCTTTCCCTTCGGCAACCTGCTGGGGCCGCTGATCGTCTGGCAGATCAAGCGCGAGTCCGATCCCTTCGTCGACAGCCAGGGCAAGGAAGCGCTGAACTTCCAGATCACCGTCAGCCTGGCGATGCTGGTCAGCTTCTTCCTCTGCCTGCTGGTGATCGGCTTCCTGCTGCTGGCGCTGGTCTGCGCCGGCGCCCTGGTGCTGACTGTGATCGCCGGGGTCAAGGCCAACGAGGGCCGCGACTACCGTTATCCGTTCACCTGGCGGCCGTTGAAGTAGCTGCTAGAAGCTGGAAGCGTGGCGGCTTTTGCTTCCAGCTTCAGGCTTCTAGCTTCCAGCTCTCAAATACTGAGCGTCCAGTCGTAGTCGATGATCAGCGGCGCGTGGCGCGAGAAGCGCGGCTGCCGCGGCAGCTTGGCGTTGCGCACGAAGCGGCGCAGACCCGGGGTGAGGATCTGGTAGTCGAAGCGCCAGCCCAGGTTCAGCATTTCGGCCTGCTCGCTGTCCGGCCACCAGCTGTACTGGTCGCCTTCGCGGTTGACCTCGCGCAGGGCATCGACGTAGCCCATGTTGCCGAACACCTCGTCCATCCAGCCGCGCTCGGGCGCGAGGAAGCCGGGCATCTGCTGGCATTCGCGCCAGTTCTTCACGTCCAGCTTGTTGTGGGCCAGGTACAGCGACCCACAATAGATGTACTCGCGGCGCTTGCGGCGCTGCTTGTTCAGGTAGGCGGCGAAGTCTTCCATGAACTTGAACTTCTGGTTCAGGTTCTCGTCACCCTCCTGCCCGCTCGGCAGAAGAATGCTGGCAATACTCACCTTATCGAAATCGGCTTGCAGGTAGCGCCCGTAACGATCGGCCATCTCGAAACCCAGCCCGCTTATGACGGCCTTGGGTTGCAGACGACTATAGATTGCGACGCCACCCTGGCTGGGCACTTCGGCGTCGCAGGCGTACAGGAAGTAGCCGTCCAGCTGGTAGGACGGGTCGTCCAGATCGAAAGCGGAGGCGCGGGTATCCTGCAAGCAGATCACGTCGGCATTCTGGGCTTGCAACCAGCTGAGCAATCCCCGCTCGGCTGCAGCCTGAATACCATTCACGTTCACACTGATGATCCGCATAAATGGCCCCCAAAATCACGTGTGTGTATGATACCCGAGCTCAAACGGTTTAGCTAAATTCATACCGGCCGGTTCTATTCCCATGCAGGCATATCAACGCGATTTCATCCGTTTCGCCATCGAGCGCGGCGTACTGCGCTTCGGCGAATTCACGCTCAAGTCCGGGCGCACCAGCCCCTATTTCTTCAATGCCGGCCTGTTCAACAGCGGCCTGGCGTTGGCCAAGCTGGGGCGCTTCTACGCCGCCGCGGTCGTGGACAGCGGCATCGATTTCGATGTCCTGTTCGGCCCGGCCTATAAAGGAATCCCGCTGGCGGCCGCTACAGCGGTGGCGCTGGCCGAGCAGCACGGGCGCGACCTGCCCTGGTGCTTCAACCGCAAGGAAGCCAAGGACCACGGCGAAGGCGGCACCCTGGTGGGCGCGCCGCTGGCCGGCCGGGTGCTGATCGTCGACGACGTGATCACCGCCGGCACCGCGATCCGCGAGGTCATGCAGATCATCGAGGCCCAGGGCGCCAGGGCCGCCGGCACGCTGATCGCGCTGAACCGCCAGGAGCGCGGCCGCGGCGAGCTGTCGGCGATCCAGGAAGTGGAGCGCGACTTCGGCATGCCGGTGGTCAGCATCGTGTCCCTGGAGCAGGTCCTCGAATACCTGGCCGGCGACGCCGAGCTCAAGCGTCACCTGCCGGCGGTCGAGGCCTATCGCGCGCAGTACGGAATCTAACCAGAACAGGGTGTCCGGCATGGCCAAGCAGGGTGCTTTTCGCCGTGGTGCATTGATGGGGTTGCTGGCCTTCGGGCTGGCCGGGCCGGCGCTGGCGGCGAACGCCGCCGGCAATCCCTCGTCCGGCGGCGCCGTCGAGATGTACCGCTACGTCAACGACAAGGGTGTGACCGTCATCGATCGCCTGGGCGTGCCGTCGCAGTACATCGGCAAGGGCTACGAGGTGCTCAACGAGCAGGGGCGGGTGATCCGCGTGGTGCCGCCGGCGCCGACCGCGGAGGAAATCCAGCAGCGCAAGGCCGCCGCCGCCCAGGCCAGTTCCGATGCCCAGCTGCTGCGCCTGTACACCAGCGTCGAGGACGTCGACCGCGCCCGCGAGCGCAAGCTGTCCGAGCTGGATGGCCTGAGCAGCGTGGCCCGGGGCAACCTGCAGTCGCTGAAGACGCAGCAGGGCAACCTGCAGGCCCAGGCCGCCGACGCCGAGCGCGCCGGGCGCCAGGTGCCGCAGCAGTTGGTCGAGCAGTTGGCCAACCTGAAGGACGAGGAGCAGCGCCTGCTGCGCGACATCGCCCACTACCAGCAGCTGCGCGCCCAGGCCAAGGCCGCCTTCGAGGCGGACCGCGCGCGCCTCGCGCAATTGCTCGGCGCCTCCCGCTAGTCCGTCAGTCGACGGGCAGGTGCTCGAATTTCGCGATGCGCTCGCGCAGCCAGCCCGGCAGGGGCTGGCTCTGCCGCTGGTCGTTGGCGTAGGCGTAGATCAGCTCGCCGAGGGTCAGCGGTTGCTCCTCGCACCAGATCGCCACCTGGAAGGTCAGGCTGCTGCGCCCCAGGCGCGCGACGCGCACGCCCATGTCCAGCCAGTCGTCGTAGCGCGCCGGAGCGAAGTACTCCAGGCTGCTCTTCACCGCGAACAAGTCGCCGCCGCCGCGCAGCAGGTCGGCCGGGTAGCGGATCTCCAGGTTGCGGTAGTACTCGGTGGTGGCGACGTCCGCGTAGGTCAGGTAGTTGCCGTTGAAGACGATGCCCTGCGGGTCGACCTCCGACCAGCGCACGCGCAGGCCGTGGAAGAAGCGGAACTCGTGGCGTTCGGGAAAGGCTGAAGGCATTGCGGCCTCCGGGAGGCAGAGGGGAACCGCCACGGCGGGCGCCGTGGCGGGTAGTGCTCAGTGGCGCGGCTTGCGGTTGCTGATCAGGGTGCCGACGCCGCTGTCGGTGAAGATTTCCAGCAGCACGGCGTTGGGCACGCGGCCATCGATGATGTGCGCGCTGGTCACGCCGCCCTGCACCGCTTCCAGGGCGCAGCGGATCTTCGGCAGCATGCCGCCGTAGATGGTGCCGTCGGCGATCAGGCTGTCCACCTGCTCGGTGGTCAGGCCGGTGAGCACCTGGCCCTGCTTGTCCATCAGGCCGGCGATGTTGGTCAGTAGCATCAGCTTCTCGGCCTTCAGCGCCTCGGCCACCTTGCCGGCCACCAGGTCGGCGTTGATGTTGTAGGACTCGCCGTTGGCGCCCACGCCGATGGGCGCGATCACCGGGATGAAGTCGCCCCTGACCAGCATGTTCAGCAGCTCGGTGTTGACCCCGGTGACCTCGCCGACGTGGCCGATGTCGATGATTTCCGGCTTGGTCATCTCCGGCGTCTGGCGGGTGACGGTGAGCTTCTTCGCGCGGATCAGCTCGGCGTCCTTGCCGGTCAGGCCGATGGCGCTGCCGCCGTGGCGGTTGATCAGGTTGACGATGTCCTTGTTCACCTGGCCGCCGAGGACCATCTCCACCACGTCCATGGTCTGCGCGTCGGTGACGCGCATGCCGTCGATGAAGTGGCTCTCGATGGACAGGCGGTTGAGCAGGTCGCCGATCTGCGGGCCGCCGCCGTGCACCACCACCGGGTTGATGCCGACCGCCTTCATCAGCACCACGTCGCGGGCGAAGCTGTTCTTCAGCTCGTCGGTCTCCATGGCGTTGCCGCCGTACTTGATGACCAGCGTCTTGCCGACGAAACGGCGGATGTAGGGAAGCGCTTCGGCAAGGACGCGGGCTACCTGGGCTGCGTCATCGCGGCTCTGGGACATGGTGCTGGGCTCCGGCATGGTCAGGTCAGAAGGGGATGGTCAGGGCGGGGTCGACCGCCTTGAGCTGGTTGCGGAACACGTCCTTGATGCGTTCCAGTTCGGCTTCGGAATCCGCCTCGAAGCGCAGCACCAGCACCGGCGTGGTGTTGGAGGCGCGTACCAGGCCCCAGCCCTTGGGATAATCGACACGCACGCCGTCGAGGGTGGTGAGGTTGGCCTCGCCCCACTGGCCGTCGCGCTGCAGCGCTTCGATCAGGGCGAACTTGCTCTCGTCGGTGACGGTGATGTTGATTTCCGGTGTTGAGACGTCCAGCGGGAAGGCCGAGAACACATGCTCGCTGTCGCGTTTGTCGAGGCTGATGATCTCCAGCAGGCGGGCGGCGCTGTAGATGCCGTCGTCGAAGCCGTACCAGCGCTCCTTGAAGAAGATGTGGCCGCTCATCTCGCCGGCCAGCAGCGCGCCGGTCTCCTTCATCTTCTTCTTGATCAACGAGTGGCCGGTCTTCCACATCACCGGGCGGCCGCCGTAGCCGCTGATGAGGGAGATCAGGCGGCGGGTGCACTTGACGTCGAAGATGATGTCGGCGCCCGGGTTGCGCGAGACCACGTCCTTGGCGAACAGCATCAGCAGGCGGTCGGGGTAGATGATGGTGCCTTCGTTGGTCACCACGCCCACGCGGTCGCCGTCGCCGTCGAAGGCCAGGCCGAGGTCGGCGCCGGTTTCCTTGACCTTGGCGATCAGGTCTTCCAGGTTCTCCGGCTTGCCCGGGTCCGGGTGGTGGTTGGGGAAGGTGCCGTCGACGTCGCAGTACAGCGGGATGACGGTGCAGCCCAGGGCCTCGATCAGTTGCGGGGCGATCACCCCGGCGACGCCGTTGCCGCAGTCCACCACCACTTTCAGCGGCTTGGCCAGGGCGATGTCGTCGCGGATCTGCTGGAAGTAGCGCGGCAGGATGTCCACCTGCTGCACCTTGCCCACGCCGCTGGCGAGGTCGTTGTTCTCGATGCGCTCGCGCAGGGCCTGGATCTGCTCGTTGGCCAGGGTCTCGCCGGCGACGACGATCTTGAAGCCGTTGTAGTCCGGCGGGTTGTGGCTGCCGGTGAGCATCACGCCCGACTTGCCTTCCAGGACGTTGGCCGCGTAGTACAGCACCGGGGTCGGCACCATGCCGATGTCGGTGACCTGGCAGCCGCAGTCGAGCAGGCCCTGGATCAGTTGCTGGACCAGCTCCGGGCCCGACAGGCGGCCGTCGCGGCCGACGCTGACGCAGGGCTCGCCACGGGCCAGGCTCTCGGAACCGATGGCGCGGCCCACCCAGTAGGCGGTCTCGGCGGTCAGGGTGTCGCCGACCACGCCGCGGATATCGTAGGCGCGGAAGATGCTGGCGGGCAGTTGCGGGGCTTTGGGCGTGCTCATGGCGGGGGTTTGCTCCAATCCCAGGAGGTCCTGGTCTTCATCAAGAATGTCGATGTCCAGAATGTCGGTGTTCTGGAACAGTGGGTCGACCAGCTGCGTCTCGGCGCTGGCCGGCTTGTCGATCTTCGCCGCCACCGGGCGGGGCTCGGGGGCCGGTGCGGGGCTGGCGGGGGCCGGGGGCTCGGCCTTGCGCCTGGGCTGCCGCGCCAGCGCCTGGGCCAGCGGTTGCAGTGCGGCGAGGCCGACTTCAGGTGCTTTGGCAGTGCGCTGGCCACCGAGTTCCTGCAAGTACTGACCGATGGCCTGGGCGTCCTGGCGCAGGCGCCGTTGCAGGGCGCTCTGCGCGAGGTACACGCCCAGCAGCGCGCCGGCCAGCGCCAGCAGTGCGGCGCAGCCCAGCAGCGCCGGCGGATACAGCGCGGCGGTCAGGGCCGGGCCGGGGGTGAAGCTGAGTTTCCAGTTCGGGTTGCCGCTGGCCAGGTTCAGCGGCGCGGCGTTACCGGCCTCGCCGCGTTGCAGCAGGACCTGCGCCGGCGAGCTGCCGAACTGCTGGGCCAGCTGCAGCTGGCCGGTGTCGGCGGGCATGTCCGGCAGGGCCTTGAGCAGGCGCTGCAGGTCGAAGACCAGCATCAGGCTGCCCTGGATGGCGTTGTCCGGGCCGCGCAGCGCCGTGGCGCTGTAGAGCAGCCAGCGCTGGCCGACGCGGTAGGCCTCGGGGGCGACGTTCTGCCCGCTCTCGGCGCGGCGCAGCATGTCCAGGGCGGCGTAGTTCAGCGGGCCGGGACGCTGGTTGTCCTGGCTGGCCTGGCCGCTGGCGTTGAGGTGGACGTCCACCAGGCCGTCCTGGCGCCAGTGGGCGAGGGTGGCCTCCAGGGCGCGGGCGCTGTTGGCGTCGGCCAGCGCCGGCAGCAGCGCGGGGTTGGCGGCGGCGCTACGGGTGTCGGCGGCGAGCTGGAGCAGGGCCTGGCGCAGGGCGCCGGACTGGCTTTCGCCCCAGGCGCCGGCCAACTGCTGGCGGTGCATCTGCTCGGCGCTGCCGAACAGCGTCAGCCACAGCAGGGCGCCGGCGGCGGCCACGCCGAGGGTCGCCACGCCCAGGGCCGGCAGCAGCGACTTGAGTTCCGGCCGGGCCGCCGGGCCTGCCGAAGCCTTCGGCGGCGGGGCGACTTCCGGCAGGTCGGCCGTTCCCTTGGCACTGCGTTGGAAAAGTTTCATGCAACATCTCCTCGGCGAATCGTCCTGGAGGATTGTGTCAGTGGCTGCCCGAGTGCCCGAAACCGCCGGCGCCACGCTGGCTTTCGTCGAAGCTGTCGACCAGCTCGAAATGCGCCTGCACCACCGGCACCAGCACCAGCTGGGCGATGCGCTCGCCGATGGCGATGGTGAAGGGGGTGTTGCCGCGGTTCCAGCAGGAGACCATCAGCTCGCCCTGGTAGTCCGAGTCGATCAGCCCGACCAGGTTGCCCAGCACCACGCCGTGCTTGTGGCCAAGGCCGGAGCGCGGCAGCACCAGCGCGGCCAGGCCCGGGTCGGCGATGTAGATGGACAGGCCGGTGGGGATCAGCAGCGTCTGGCCGGGTTCGAGGACGGTGTCCTGCTTGAGCATGGCGCGCAGGTCCAGGCCGGCGGAACCGGGGGTGGCGTACTGCGGCAGGGGGAATTCGGCGCCCAGGCGCGGGTCGAGGATCTTGGCTTGCAGGGAATGCATCGGGTTCTCAGTGTCGTTTCAGGCGGTCGGCGATGAAGGCGATCAGCTGGCGGGCGATCTTGCCCTTGCTGGTCTGGGCGAAGGCAGTTTCGTGCAATTCGCGGTCGATCACGGTGATCGCGTTCTCTTCGCTGTTGAAACCGATCGAGGGGTTGGCCACGTCGTTGGCCACGATCAGGTCGAGGTTCTTGTCCTTGAGCTTGCGCGAGGCGTACTCCAGCAGGTTCTCGGTCTCCGCGGCGAAGCCCACGCTGAACGGCCGGTCGGCGCGCTGGGCGAGGGTGGCGAGGATATCCGGGTTGCGCACCAGCTGCAGCAGCAGGCCGTCGCCCGTGGTCGGGTCCTTCTTGAGCTTCTGCGTGGCGACCAGCTCGGGGCGGTAGTCGGCCACCGCGGCGGCGGCGATCAGCAGGTCGGCTGGCATCGCCGCTTCGCAGGCGGCGAGCATGTCGCGGGCGCTGACCACGTCGACGCGGCTCACCCGGTCGGGCGTCGGCAGGTGCACCGGGCCGGTCACCAGGGTCACCCGCGCGCCGGCTTCGGCGGCGGCCTCGGCCAGGGCGAAGCCCATCCTCCCGGAGCTGTGGTTGGTGATGTAGCGCACCGGGTCGATGTTTTCCTGGGTCGGGCCGGCGGTGATCAGCACGTGCTGGCCGGTCAGCGAGAGGAACTGGAAGCAGTCGGCGGCGCGCTGGGCCAGCTCCTCGGCCTCGAGCATGCGCCCGGGGCCGACGTCGCCGCAGGCCTGGCTGCCGGCGGCCGGGCCGAAGAAGTGCAAACCGCGGCCACGCAGCAGTTCGGCATTGGCCTGGGTGGCCGGGTCGCGCCACATGGCCTGGTTCATCGCCGGGGCCAGGGCGACCTGGGCATCGGTGGCCAGCACCAGGGTGGTCAGCAGGTCGTTGGCCACGCCCTGGGCCAGGCGCGCCATGACGTCGGCGGTGGCCGGGGCGATCAGCACCAGGTCGGCCCAGCGGGCCAGCTCGATGTGGCCCATGGCCGCTTCGGCGGCGGGGTCGAGCAGGTCCAGGTGCACCGGGTGGCCGGACAGCGCCTGGAGCGTCAGCGGGGTGATGAACTCACGGCCGCCCTGGGTCATCACCACGCGGACTTCCGCGCCCTGGTCGCGCAGGCGGCGGACCAGTTCGGCGCTCTTGTAGGCCGCAATACCGCCGCCCACGCCGAGGACGATGCGTTTTCGATAGAGCCGCTGCATAGGCCCGCCTTATCTTCGGAATTGGATGACGCGCGTCAGGGCCGGAGACGCCTCCCCAGGCCTCCGGTCGCGCGAAAGGGACGGGCTAAGATAGCACAGCGCCCGCCCCGGCACAGCGGGCGGCTCGACAGGGAGGTTGCATGAGCATTCGTCACTGGCCCGCGGCAGAACGCCCGCGGGAAAAACTCCTCGAACGCGGCGCGGCGAGCCTCAGCGACGCCGAACTGCTGGCCATCTTCCTGCGCACCGGCGTGGTCGGCTGCAGCGCGGTGGAGCTGGCGCGGCGCCTGCTCCACGAGTTCGGCAGCCTGCGCGCGCTGCTGGAGGCGGACCAGACCAGTTTCAGCAGCCACCTGGGCCTGGGCCGCGCCAAGTACGCCCAGCTGCAGGCGGTGCTGGAGATGGCCCGCCGCCACCTGGCCGAGCAGCTGCGCCGCGATTCCGCCCTGGAGAGCCCGCAGGCGGTGCGCGACTTCCTCAAGGCGCGGCTGCGCCACGAGGCCCACGAGGTGTTCGCCTGCCTGTTCCTCGACGGCCGCCACCGCGTCCTGGCCTTCGAGGTGCTGTTCCACGGCTCCATCGACAGCGCCAGCGTCTACCCGCGCCAGGTGGTCAAGCGCGCCCTGGCGCACAACGCCGCGGCGCTGATCCTCAGCCACAACCATCCCTCGGGCATCACCGAGCCGAGCCAGGCCGACCGCCGGCTGACGCAGCGCCTGAAGGACGCCCTGGCGTTGGTGGACGTGCGCGTGCTCGACCACTTCATCGTCGGCGACGGCGAGCCGCTGTCGATGGCGGAGATGGGCTGGGTGTGAGGCTCGCCGTGGGGCCGGTATCGCGCCGGCCCCACGTTGAACGGCGCCTCAGAGGCTGACCTTGGAGAAATCCTGGCGGCCGAACGGGTTCACGGCGTAGCCCTTGACCTCCTTGCGCAGCAGCACCGAGGCCGTGGGGTGCGCCAGCGGCAGCCACAGGGCCTGGTCGTGGATCAGCTGCTGGGCGTCGTGGTAGAGCGCGCTGCGCTTGTCCTGCTCGCTCAGCGCCTTGCCCTGGCTGATCAGGCCGTCCAGCTTCGGGTCGCAGAAGCGCGCGAAGTTCAGCCCGGACTTCACGCTGGCGCAGGAAAACTGCGGGGTAAGGAAGTTGTCCGGGTCGCCGTTGTCGCCGGCCCAGCCCATGAACAGCAGGTCGTGCTCGCCGGCCTTGGCGCGGCGGATCAGCTCGCCCCACTCGATCACGCGGATCCCGGCCTGGATGCCGACCTTGGCCAGGTCGGCCTGCAGCAGCTGCGCGCCCAGGCTCGGGTTGGGGTTGAGCAGGCTGCCGCTGGGGCGCGTCCAGATGGTGGTCTTGAAGCCGTCCTTCAGGCCGGCCTTTTCCAGCAGCGCCTTGGCCTGGGCCGGGTCGTGGGGGTAGCCGGGGATGTCCTTGGCATAGCTCCAGGTGTTCGGCGGGTAGACGCCCTCGGCGGCAGTGGCGCTGCCTTCGAACACCGACTTCAGGTAGGTCTGGCGGTCGAAGGCGAGGTTGATCGCCTGGCGCACCTCGGGCTTGTCCAGCGGCGGGTGCTGGCTGTTCAGGGCGACGAAGGCGGTCATGAACGCCGGCGTCTGCTCGATGCGCAGGGCCGGGTCCTTGGCCGCGGCCTCGACGTCCAGCGGCTTGGGCGACAGGGCGATCTGGCATTCGCCGCGCTTGAGGCGCTGCAGGCGCACGTTGGCGTCTGGGGTGATGGCGAACAGCAGGTTGTCCACCGCCGGCTTGCCGGCGAAGTAGTCCGGGTTGGCGGTGTAGCGGATCTGCGCGTCCTTCTGGAAGCGCTTGAAGACGAAGGGGCCGCTGCCGATGGGCTGGGCGTTGAGCTTCTCCGGGGTGCCGGCCTTCATCAGCTGGTCGGCGTACTCGGCGGAATAGATGGAGGCGAAGCCCATGCTGAGCATGGGCAGGAAGGTGGCGTCGGGGTGGCTCAGGGTGAAGCGCACCTGGTGCTCGTCGACCTTCTCCACGGCTTTTATCAGGGCCGGCAGCTGCAGCGACTGGGCGTGGGGGAAGCCGCTCTGCGCCACCTTGTGCCAGGGGTTGGCGGGGTCGAGCATGCGCCGGAAGCTGAACAGCACGTCGTCGGCGCCCAGCTCGCGGCTGGGGCTGAAGTAGTCGGTGTGGTGGAACTTCACCCCGCCGCGCAGCTTGAAGTCGTAGGTCAGGCCGTCGGCGGAGACCGTCCAGCTCTCGGCCAGGCTCGGCACCACCTTGCCCTGCGCCGCATCGAACTCCACCAGGCGGTTCATCAGCACGTCGGCCGAGGCGTTGGTGGTGGTCAGGGCATTGAACTGCACGACGTCGAAGCCGTCGGGGCTGGCCTCGGTGCAGACACTGAGGGTGCTGGCGCCGGCCAGGGCGGGGGCCAGCAGCAGGGCGAGTGGAAGCAGACGCATGACGGACTCCGGAAATGGTGGGAAAATGCCCGTCCCGTGGGCTGGGCGCAGTCATGCAAGGCCGTTGGCGGCCTTGAACCGGCTACCCTAGACCAAGCCGCGGCGGGCGACAACGGTGAAAGGCGACGAATGGCAAGGGCGCTGGGCCGCGGCCGCGCTGCGCCGGCATGTGGATAAGCTGCTTGTTCCCTTGCGGCACTAGGCGGCTTTCTGATATAAAGCTGCGCTCTTTTCTGGGGCCCTGCCCCGCGACTCGGAACCGAGTGGCGGCCGGGCAGGTAAGACCCGGGTGGAAAACCGAGTATCAACGAGTTCAAGCAGCCAACCCATGCCGGGTTTGGCATGTGGTTTATAGAGGGCTGAGCCATGTCGAGAGTTTGCCAAGTGACCGGTAAGGGTCCGGTTACCGGGAACAACATTTCCCACGCACACAACAAAACCCGCCGCCGTTTCCTGCCGAACCTGCAGCACCACCGTTTCTGGGTTGAGTCCGAGAAGCGCTTCGTACGCCTGCGCGTTTCCGCCAAGGGCATGCGTATCATCGACAAGCGTGGCATCGAGGCCGTCCTGAACGACCTGCGCGCCCGCGGCGAAAAATTCTAAGGAGCTGCAATCATGCGTGAACTGATCCGTCTGGTGTCCAGCGCCGGTACCGGCCACTTCTACACCACCGACAAGAACAAGCGCACCAAGCCTGAGAAGATCGAGATCAAGAAGTTCGATCCGGTCGTTCGCAAGCACGTGATCTACAAGGAAGCCAAGATCAAGTAATTGATCCGGCCCTTGCGAAGAAACCCGCCAATTGGCGGGTTTTTTCATGTCTGCGCGGCGGGGCTGGTGGGGCCGTTCGTGCCACCGGCGAATCCCATCGCGGACGAAGCCCGCTCCTAGCGCATGAGCGAGCGTGGCTTTTCGTAGGATGGCGTTGAGCGGAGCGATACCCATCAGCGCAACCGCATGGGTTTCGCAAGCTCAACCCATCCTACGAAAAACGCGTCGGCGCAGACAGTTGCTCCTACGCCCGTGCAACGCCATTGGCGTTATCCGCCCTGCAATGACAGGGCAGCCTCCAACAAAACAAAAACGCCGCTTTGGAGAAAGCGGCGTTTTTTCGTCAAACAGCTATCAAGCCTTCTGTTCGAAGATCACATAGACCTTGCGGCAAGGCTCCAGCACCTCCCAGGTGCCCTTGAAGCCGGCCGGGATGACGAAGCGGTCGCCGGTGCGCACGGTCTTGGCGCCGCCGTCGGCGTCGCGGATCACCGACACGCCCTGGAGGATCTCGCAGTATTCGTGCTCGGTGTAGTTGATGGTCCAGTGGCCGACCGCGCCTTCCCAGATGCCGACGTTGAACTGGCCGCAGGGGCTGGCGTAGTGGTTGCGCACGCTTTGCTCGGGATCGCCCTTGAGGACCTTCTCCGGCGCCGGGCGGTAGTGCTCGGCGGCGGTGCCGGCCTGGGCGAAGTCGACGATCTGCTCGATGTTCATGCTGACTCTCGTTTTATTGTGGGTTGTACGAGTGCTCCGCCACTGCGGGCGGGCCCGGACGGAGGCGGAGTCGATCGAGTCTATGTTTAATAAAACGAACGTGACAAGGCGTTTTGGCGCCAAAGTGTCAAAAATATTGAAAATTCGCCCATCCCGGTTTAGGGTGGCGGACAGCGTGGCCCTCGCGCCGCCTTGCAGAATTTCTGACAGCGCGCCCATCCCCGGGGCGCCGGGACTTCGATAAGTAATTCAATAAGAGGACAAGTTGTCATGAGTACCCTCACTCGCGCCGACTGGGAAGCTCGCGCCCAGAACCTGAAGATCGAAGGCCGCGCCTTCGTCGACGGCCAGTACGTCGATGCCGCCGACGGCGCCACCTTCGACTGCATCAGCCCGGTGGATGGCCGCTTCCTGGCCAAGGTCGCCAGCTGCGACGCCGCCGACGCCGAGCGCGCCGTGCAGGTTGCCCGTGCCGCCTTCGAGTCCGGCGTGTGGTCGCGCCAGGCGCCGGCCAAGCGCAAGAAGGTCATGATCCGCTTCGCCGAGCTGATGATGCAGCACGCCGAAGAACTGGCCCTGCTGGAAACCCTGGACATGGGCAAGCCGATCAGCGACGCGCTGAACATCGACGTCGCCAGCGCCGCCAACAGCATCCGCTGGAATGCCGAAGCCATCGACAAGGTCTACGACGAAGTCGCCGCCACCCCGCATGATCAACTGGGCCTGGTCACCCGCGAAGCCGTGGGCGTGGTCGCCGCTATCGTGCCGTGGAACTTCCCCCTGCTGATGTCCTGCTGGAAGCTCGGCCCGGCCCTGGCCACCGGCAACTCGGTGATCCTCAAGCCGTCCGAGAAGTCGCCGCTGACCGCCATCCGCGTCGCCCAGCTGGCCGTCGAGGCCGGCATCCCGAAAGGCGTGCTGAACATCCTGCCGGGCTTCGGCCACACCGTGGGCAAGGCCCTGGCCCTGCACATGGACGTCGACACCCTGGTGTTCACCGGTTCGACCAAGATCGCCAAGCAGCTGATGGTCTACGCCGGCGAGTCGAACATGAAGCGCGTATGGCTGGAAGCCGGCGGCAAGAGCCCGAACATCGTCTTCGCCGACGCGCCTGACCTGAAGGCCGCCGCCGAATCCGCCGCCAGCGCCATCGCCTTCAACCAGGGCGAAGTGTGCACCGCCGGTTCCCGCCTGCTGGTGGAGAAATCCATCAAGGCCGAGTTCCTGCCGCTGGTGGTCGAAGCGCTGAAGGCCTGGAAGCCGGGCAACCCGCTGGACCCGGAAACCAACGTCGGCGCGCTGGTCGACACCACCCAGATGAACAACGTGCTGAGCTACATCCAGGCCGGCCACGACGACGGCGCCAAGCTGGTGGCCGGCGGCAAGCGCACCCTGGAAGAGACCGGCGGTACCTACGTCGAGCCGACCATCTTCGACGGCGTGACCAACGCCATGCGCATCGCCCGCGAGGAAATCTTCGGGCCGGTGCTGTCGGTGATCGAGTTCGAGGACGCCGAGGAAGCCGTGCGCATCGCCAACGACACCCCATACGGCCTGGCCGCCGCGGTCTGGACCAGCAACCTGTCCAAGGCCCACCTGATCGGCAGGGCCCTGCGCGCCGGCAGCGTGTGGATCAACCAGTACGACGGCGGCGACATGACCGCGCCCTTCGGTGGCTTCAAGCAGTCGGGCAACGGCCGCGACAAGTCGCTGCACGCCTTCGACAAGTACACCGAGCTGAAGGCTACCTGGATCAAGCTGTAATAACGTTCGGAGGGGCTGCGCGTCGGCCATGCTGCGTTGTGATCGGATTCGGCCTGCTCATTTACCGGAGTAAACTGCGCGTCCGAATCCGATCACGCTTTGCCTGGCTCTAGCTCGCGCCCTCCGTGGCGAAGTCCAGAGTCAAAGGCTTACAAGGTCGGCCCCCTCGCCGGGGCCGGCTCTGACAAAGAGCCATACCCGCGGCCGGGTTTCCCTTGGGGAGCCCGGCCGCTTTGCATTGCGCGCCGGGCTCGGCCTCTGGCCCGGAGTGCGCTCCGGATGGAACGGGAGAACGACAATGCGTTGGGGTGCCTATTTCGCTGTCTGCCTGTCGGTCATCAGCATCGGCCTGGCCCTCGGCCTGACCATGCCGCTGGTGTCCTTGCGCCTGGAAAGCTGGGGCTACGGCAGCTTCGCCATCGGCGTGATGGCCGCCACGCCAGCCGTCGGCGTACTGCTCGGCGCGCTCATTTCCGGGCGCCTGGCCGCCCGCCTGGGCACGCCGCGGTTGATGCGCTGGTGCCTGCTCAGCGGGGCCTTTTCCGTCGGCCTGCTGGCGCTGCTGCAGAACTACCCGGTGTGGCTGGTGCTGCGCCTGCTGATCGGCGTGCAACTGACCGTGGTGTTCATCCTCGGCGAAAGCTGGATCAACCAGCTGGCCGTGGAGAAATGGCGCGGCCGCCTGGTGGCCCTGTACGGCACCGGCTATGCGCTGAGCCAGCTGTCCGGCCCGGTGCTGCTGACCTTCATCGGCACCGCCGACGACCGCGGCTTCTGGCTGGGCGTCGGCCTGCTGGTGTGCGGTTCGCTGCTGCTCGTCGGTCGCGGCGGCGCGCCCAGGGTGGACCCGCACAGCGCCTCGGGGCGCGGCCTGTTCGCCTTCTGCGCCAAGCTGCCGGCCATCGCCTGGGCGGTGGTGCTGTTCGCCGGCTTCGAGGCGATGATCCTCACCCTGCTGCCGGTCTACGGCGTGCGCCAGGGCTTCACCCAGGCGGTGGCGCTGACCATGGTCACGGTAGTGGTGGTGGGCGACGCGCTGTTGCAGCTGCCCATCGGCTGGCTGGCCGACCGGGTGTCGCGGCAGACGCTGTTCAAGGGCTGCGGCATCGTCCTGCTGCTGAGCAGCCTGGGCATCCCCCCGCTGCTGCACGGGCCGGCGATCTGGCCGGTGCTGGTACTGTTCGGCGCGAGCGCCGGTGGGCTGTTCACCCTGTCGCTGATCCTCATCGGCGAGCGCTACCGCGACGATGCGCTGGTCCGCGCCAACGCGCACATCGCCCAACTGTGGGGCATCGGCTGCCTGATCGGGCCGCTGACCACCGGCGCGGTCAGCCAGTGGGTGAGTGGCCATGCGCTGCCGCTGATGATGGCCCTGGGCGCCTTCGGTTTCGTCGTGCTGGTATGGCGCAAGGGCTTGCCGCCGGTGGAACTGGAGGGCGATGAGCTGCCGGAAGCGAGCGGGCGTTGAGGCCCGCTGCTCTTCGTAGGATGGGTTGAGCTTGCGATACCCATGCGGCCGCGGTGATGGGTATCGCTGCGCTCAACGCCATCCTACGGGGCGACTCCTGCCACGTAGCGGGACTCCGTCCGCGATGGGCCGAGCCCACGCACGGTGATCGCGGATAACGCCTATAACATCCTCTCCAGCCCGATGGCGCCGGCGATCCAGGCGTTGAAGCGGCGCCACAGGCTGCCCGGCTCGTGGTGCAGCACGTGCGGATGGCCGTCGCGCTCGTCCACCCAGGTCAGCCGCGGGCGGCTGCCGCTGTGGTCGATGCGTACCTGGTAGCTGACGCTGGGCGACATCCCGGCCAGCGCCAGCTTGCGCGTCTGCTCCGCCAGTTCCGGGCTGTCGACGATGATGCCGACCTCGGTGTTCCAGATGATCGAGCGCGGGTCGAAGTTGAAGGAGCCGATGAACACCTGGCGCCGGTCGAAGACGATGGCTTTGCTGTGCAGGCTGGCGCTGCTGGAGCCGCGCACCGTCCAGGGCGCGCCGGCCAGGCGCTGGTCCGGCTGGGCGCGCAGTTCGTGGAGCTGCACGCCGTGCTCCAGCAGGGCCATGCGGTAGGGCGCGTAGCCGGCATGCACGGCGGGCACGTCGGTGGCTTCCAGGGAGTTGGTCAGCAGGCGCACGCTGACGCCGTCGTCGGCGCGGCCGGTGAGGTAGGTGACGCCGCTGTCGGTGGGCACGAAGTAGGCCGAGACCAGGATCAGCTCCTTCGACACCTGGCGGAACAGCGGTTCGAGCTGGGTGCTCAGCTGTTGCTGCGGGCGGCTCTGGCCGCGGTCCAGGACCTTCAGCGGGTCGTCCCAGATGGCGCGGCCCGGGGCCCAGACCAGGTCGTCGAGCCAGCTGTCCAGGTTCGACGAGGCGCCGCGCAGGTGCAGGCGCTGCAGGTAGGCGGAATGGCGCACCCGGCTCTTCTCCAGGTAGTGGTCCAGGCTGCGCCGGGCGCGTTCGAGGTCGGCGCGCTCGGGCTTGCCCCACAGGTAGTCCTCGATGGGGCGGCTGATGGCGCTGTTCCAGTACTGGTCGAAGCTCTGCCCCAGCTCCTTGGCCACCGGGCCGACGCCGAGCAGGTCGAGGTCGCTGAAGTTCATTTCCGCCTTGGCGCCGAAGTACTCGTCGCCCAGGTTGCGCCCGCCGACGATGGCCACGCTGTTGTCGGCCAGCCACAGCTTGTTGTGCATGCGCCGGTGCTGCTCGGCGAGGTTGAACAGGCGCCCGAGATTGCGCGTGATGCCGGTGCTGCGACCCAGGTGCAGCGGGTTGAACAGGCGCACCTGGATGTTCGGGTGGGCGGCCAGCACGCCGATCTCGTAATCCCAGCCGTCGCTGCTGGTGTCGTCGATCAGCACGCGCACGCGCACGCCGCGGTCGGCGGCCTTGAGCAGCTCGTGGATGAGCGCGCGGGTGGTGAGGCCGTCGTGGACTATGTAGTACTGGATGTCCAGGCTGCGCTGGGCGGCGCGGATCAGCTCGGCGCGGGCGAGGAAGGCGTCGCTGCTGGAGGCCAGCAGGCGGAAGCCGGAGGCGCCGGGGTGCGCCGCCGCGCGTTGCTGCACGGCGTCGCCGAGGGCCGTGCCGCCCGGCGACAGGGCGTGCGAGGGCGTGGGCAGGGGAACGCTGGCGCAGCCGCCGAGCAGCAGCAGCGCCAGCCACAGGAAGCGTGGTAGCAAGCGGGAATCTCCAGGCCGCCCGCCGTAGCGGGACTGCGGAGATTCTAGCCGCTCAGCGCCTCCTTGAAGCGATACCAGGCCATGCCCAGCGCCAGCAGCGGCGAGCGCAGCAGCTTGCCGCCGGGGAAGGTGATGTGCGGGACCTTGGCGAACAGCTCGAAACCGCTGCCCTGCTGCCCGGCGATGGCCTCGGCGAGCAGCTTGCCGGCCAGGTGGGTGGCGTTCACCCCGTGGCCGGAATAGGCCTGGGCGAAGTACACGTTGGGCTGGCCGGGCAGGCGGCCGATCTGCGGCAGGCGGTTGGCGCCGATGCCGATCATGCCGCCCCACTGGTAGTCGATGCGCACGTCGGCCAGGTGCGGGAACACCTTGAGCATCTTCGGCCGCATGTAGGCGGCGATGTCCGCCGGGTCGCGCCCGGAATAGTGGCAGGCGCCGCCGAACAGCAGGCGGTTGTCGGCGGAGAGGCGGTAGTAGTCCAGGGCCACGCGCTGGTCGCACACCGCCATGTTCTGCGGCAGCAGCTCGTGGGCGAGGTCCGCCGGCAGCGGCTCGGTGGCGATGACGTAGCTGCCGGCCGGCAGCACCTTGCCGTCGAGGTAGTTGTTCAGGCCGTTCTGGTAGGCGTTGCAGCCGATCACCAGTGTCTTGGCGCGCACGCTGCCCTTGGCGGTGCGCACCCGCACTTCGGCGCCGTAGTCGATGTGGGTGACCTGCGAATCCTCGAACAGGCGCACGCCCAGGGACTGCGCCGCAGCCGCCTCGCCCAGGGCCAGGTTGAGCGGGTGCAGGTGGCCGGAGCCCATGTCCACCATGCCGCCGACGTAGCAGTCGGCGCCGACGATGCTGCGCATTTCCGCCTGCGGGACCAGGCGCAGCTCGTGGGTGTAGCCCAGGCTCTTGAGCTCCTCGTAGTCCTCGCGGAAGCCCTCGACGTCCGAGGCCTTGTTGGCCAGGTCGCAGTAGCCCCAGGTCAGGTCGCAGTCGATGCCGTACTTCTCCACGCGCTGGCGCACGATCTGCACGGCCTCAAGGCCCATCAGCTTGAGCTGGCGCACGCCGTCCTTGCCGATCACCGGCTCGAACTGCTCGACGCCATGGCCGACGCCGCGGATCAGTTGGCCGCCGTTGCGCCCGCTGGCGCCCCAGCCGATCTTGCGGGCCTCCAGCAGGACCACCGAGAAGCCGCGCTCGGCCAGTTCTATCGCGGTGTTCAGCCCGGAGAAGCCGCCGCCGATGATGCACACGTCGGCCACTTCCTCGCCGGCCAGGGGAGGGCACTGGATGCGACGGTTGAGGGTCGCGGCGTAGTAGGAAGGGGCGTGCTGGTCGGTGTGCACCGGGAGGCGAACGCGGGCGTTCATGTGCGATATCCTGATTATTGTGTTGTTAAAATTTTACGCAGGATAAACGCCGGCTTCCCGCCACGCCAAGGGGGGAAGCCGTAAAAACTCGACAAGCTGTTGCGATCAGTCGGGAATCGGCAGGGTCAGGCTCTCCTTGACCTCTTCCATCACGATGTAGCTCTTCGACTCGCGCACGTGGGGCAGCTTCAGCAGGATGTCGCCCAGCAGCTTGCGGTAGGAGGCCATTTCCGAGATGCGCGCCTTCACCAGGTAGTCGAAGTGGCCGGACACCAGGTGGCACTCCAGCACGTGGGGCAGCTTGAGCACGGCGCGGCGGAAGTCCTCGAAGGTGTCGCCGGACTTGTAGTCCAGGCTGATCTCGACGAACACCAGCAGGCTGGCCTTGAGGTACTGCGGGTTCAGCCGGGCGTTGTAGCCCATGATGATGCCTTCGCGCTCCAGGCGCCGCACCCGCTCGGTGCAGGGGGTGGTGGAGAGGCCGACGCGCTCGCCCAGCTCGGTGAAGGAAATGCGCCCTTCTTCCTGGAGGATGCGCAGGATGTTGCGGTCGATCTTGTCCAGTTCGCGGCGGCTTTGGTGCTGGGTTCTCATGGAGGCTGCTCGGGGGCGGTGCTTATGGTTGGTGATTGTCGCCAAATATAGACGTTAAGCCAGTGGATATCACTGCCCCTTGATCTTCTGCGGGCACGCCGCCAGCCTGTTCCCAGGTCCGCGCCGGATGCGCGGGCCTTCCACTTCGCCGCCGGAGCCTGGCATGCGCTCGACCCGTACCCGAATCCTGCTGTTGCTGGCGTTGCTCATCGCGCTGCTCGCCGTCTGGGCGGGGCAGGCCTGGCAGCGGCTGCTCGCGGAGCAGGGCATCGCCGGCCTGAACTGGCAGGGGCCGGGCATTTCATTGGACGGTCTGACACTGCAACGGCTGGCCGTAACGCGGGAAAAGTCCGCTTCGCGCCTGGAAATCCAGGCCGATCAGCTGCGCCTGGGCTGGCCGCGGCGCATCGACGGGCGCTGGCGCCTGGGTGGCCTGGAGCTACAGCGCTTACGCGTGGGTTCCTGGCCCGCCGCCGCGACGACGGAAGAAGAGGCGGGGGAGTGGCCGACGCCCGACCAGGTGGGCCTGTGGCTCGGCCTGCTGCCGCAGCGGGCCGTCCTGCAGCGCGCCGAGTTCGAACTGCCCTGCGCCGGGCAGCAGCGCTGCACCCTGGTCGGCAGCCTGCACTGGCAGCAGCTGCCCGGCAATGCCGCGTCCCTGGCCGCCGAACTGCAGCAGGGCGCTCAGCGCCTGGCCCTCGACGGCACCCTGCACCCGGAACAGGACGCCTGGCGGCTGGCATTGAAGGCCGATCTGGATGGCGAACGCCTGGCCGACCTCGACGCCAGCTGGGCGCCAGCCGAGCGCCACTGGCGCGGCAGCCTGGCCAGCCCTGGAGTGCCACCGCTGGACGCCGTGCGCGCCTGGCTGGCGCCCTGGTTGCCGACGCCGACCCTGCCGGTCTCCCTACCCGAGGCCGGGCGCCTGCGCCTGAGCTGGGACAGCACCCTCGGCGGCGATGGCCCCTGGCCGGACTGGCCCGCACTGCGCGACAGCCAGGGCGAACTGGAGCTGGCCATGCAATTGCCGCAGCCCTGGCCGCTACCGGGCCTGGGCACCTTGCAGGGCGACCTGCAACTGCAGGCGGCCGCGACCGCGCCGGGGCAGTGGCGGCCGCGGGTGTTGGACGGCGACCTCTACCTGGCCGACCTTTACGGCGACTGGCTGCAGGCGCTACCGGTGGGCCTGCGCCCGGCCAACCTGCGCCTGGGCCTGCAACCCGACGACAGCGCCCCCGGCGCGGTACGCCTGGACCTGCGCGGCAAGGGCGCCAGCGACCTGCGCCTGCAAGGTGTGCTGGCGCTGGTGGAGGGCGAAGCCTTGTCGCTGGCCCTGAGCCAGGCCCGCTTGCAAGCCCAGGTAGCGGACCTGCAACTGCCCGGCCTGCGCCTGGGCAAGGCGGCGCTCGACCTGCCGCTGGACGGCGAGATTGGCCAGGCCGCGGCCAGCCTGCGCCTGGGCAAGGGCGCCAAGCTGAACCTGGGCAGCCTGGCCGGGCCCCAGGGGCTGAAGGCCGCCAAGCTCGGCGCGACGGCGGACAAGGCCAGCCTGGCGCTGGGCTACGCCGCCGGCCAGCCCTTCAGCCTGGGCTTCGACGGCGCCGTGCAACTGTCGGCCGGCGAGCTGCGCCAGGCGCACCTCAAGCCGCTCGCCTGGAGCTACCAGGGCCAGCTCGGCGCCGGCCTGGCGCAGCAGCAGCTCAAGGGCCGGCTGCAGAATAGCGGTGGCCTGGCCGCCGACGTCGAGTTGCGCCACCAGGCCGACGGCAGCCTGGAGCTGACGGCGCAACTGCCGGAATTCTTCCTGCGCAGCGGCAACCCGCTGGCGGCCAGCCTGGCCGACTGGCCGGCGCTGCTCAGCCTGAACAACGGCCGCCTGCAGGCACGCGCGCAATGGCGCCTGCCGCCGGGGCAGGGCGCCCAGCAGCTGGACCTGACGCTGAACGGCCGGGGCCTGGAAGGCGTCTACGACCGCAGCGAGATCCACGGCCTGGACGGCGAGGCGAAGCTGCAACTGCGCGGCTCGCAACTGACGCTGCAGTTGCCCGGCCTGCGCGTGGAACAGCTCAACCCCGGCGTGCTGCTCGGGCCCCTGCAGTTCCAGGGTGGCTACAGCGCCAGCCTGGACCAGCTGCTGGCCGGCCGCCTGGACTGGCGCCAGGCCGAGCTGAAGCTGTTCGGCGGCCGCGCCTGTCTGGACGCCGGCACGCTGCAACTGGCCCGCGAAAACCCCGCGCAGAGCCTGCATCTGCAAGGCGTGCTGCTGGAGGAAATCCTCAAGGCCTATCCCGCCGAGGGCCTTGCCGGCAACGGCATCCTCGACGGCGAGCTGCCGCTGTTGCTCGGCCCGGGCGGGCTGCGCATCCAGGGCGGCCAGGTCGCCGCGCGGCTGCCGGGCACCCTGCAGTTCCGCTCGGAGAAGATCCGCGCCCTCGGTCAGAGCAACCCGGCCATGCAACTGGTGGCGACCATGCTCGACGACTTCCGCTACGAGCGCCTGGCCAGCCGCGTGGATTATGCTGAGGGCGGCCGCCTGCTCCTGGCCCTGGCCATCAGCGGCCGCAACCCGGCGCTGGAGCAGGGGCGGCCGGTGAACCTCAACGTCAACCTGGAGGAGAACATCCCGGACCTGCTGACCAGCCTGCAGCTGAGCGACCGGGTCAGCGACACCATCCGCAAGCGCGTGCAGGAACGCCTGCGCAACCAGTCACCTGCCGCGCCCTGATCGCAAGGAGAACACCGCATGCGCCCATGCGCACTCATCGCCGTCCTGGCCCTGCTCGGGCTCAGCCAGGGCTGTACGCCGACGGTACAGCTGGCGGCGCCCAAGGAGCCGATCAACATCAACCTCAACGTGAAGATCGAGCACGAGATCTACATCAAGGTCGACAAGGCCCTGGATGGCATCATCAACGAGAACAGCGGTCTGTTCTGAGGAGCTTCTAGATGACACTGCGCAGCAAACTCGGCGTCGCCCTGCTGGCCCTTTGCGTCAGCCTGCCGGCCCTGGCCATGAGCCTGGAGCAGGCCATGTCGGCCCTGGGCGGGGCCAAGGCCCAGGGCCTGGTCGGCGAGCAGCCCGACGGCTACCTCGGGGTGGTCAGCAACAGCGGCCAGGCGGCGGACATCGCCGCCCAGATCAACGCCGCGCGCCGCGCCGAGTACCAGAAGGTGGCCGGCCAGAGCGGCGCCAAGCTCGGCGACGTGGAAGCCCTGGCCGGCAAGAAGGCCATGGACCGCACCCCGTCCGGGCAATACATCCAGCTCAATGGCAAGTGGGTACGCAAGTAAGGGGATTTCCCTGGCGCCGCCGCCTGTCGGGCGGCGCCTGCGACCCGCCGTCGCGGCAGCGCTTATTCCTGCCGGCCCCGGCCCTGGCGGGAGTAAATCCCGCGTTCGCCAAAGCGCGCCGAATTAGTTGCTGAAAACCGCGATCCGACATACTTGCATGGCTATGGATTTTTCAGGTGTTTTTGCTGGTTGTCTGGTGGATGCGCCTCCGTGAAAGGCGTTTTCACCAAGAATTTTCTTCAATTACCGCTTGTTAAATAGTGATTATTTCTGCGGTCGAATTCCTATACTGCGCGCAACTGACGTTCAAAATAAGAAACGTCGCGTGCCCCACGCGACGTGGGAGGCAGCGATGCGCGTTCTGGTTCTTGGCAGCGGTGTGATCGGCACCGCCAGTGCTTACTATCTGGCCCGTTCCGGCTTCGAAGTGGTGGTGGTCGACCGCCAGCCCGGCCCGGCCCTGGAAACCAGCTTCGCCAACGCCGGCCAGGTTTCCCCCGGCTACGCCTCGCCCTGGGCCGCCCCGGGCATCCCGCTGAAGGCCATGAAGTGGCTGCTGGAGAAGCACGCGCCGCTGGCCATCAAGCTCACCGGCGACCCCAGCCAGTACGCCTGGATGTGGCAGATGCTGCGCAACTGCAACGCCGCCAGCTACGCGGTGAACAAGGAGCGCATGGTGCGCCTGTCCGAGTACAGCCGCGACTGCCTCGACGAACTGCGCGCCGAAACCGGCATCGCCTACGAAGGCCGCACCCTGGGCACCACCCAGCTGTTCCGCACCCAGGCCCAGCTCGACTCCGCCGCCAAGGACATCGCCGTGCTGGAAAGCTCCGGCGTGCCCTATGAAGTCCTCGACCGCGCCGGCATCGCCCGCGTCGAGCCGGCCCTGGCCAAGGTGGCCGACAAGCTGGTCGGCGCCCTGCGCCTGCCCAACGACCAGACCGGCGACTGCCAGATGTTCACCACCAAGCTGGCCGAACTGGCCCAAGGCCTGGGCGTGGAGTTCCGCTTCAACCAGAACATCCAGCGCCTGGACTTCGCCGGCGACCGCATCAACGGCGTGTGGATCGATGGCCAACTGGTCACCGCCGACCACTACGTGCTGGCCCTGGGCAGCTACTCGCCGCAGATGCTCAAGCCGCTGGGCATCGACGCCCCGGTCTACCCGCTGAAGGGCTACTCGCTGACCGTGCCGATCACCAACCCGGACATGGCGCCGACCTCGACCATCCTCGACGAGACCTACAAGGTCGCCATCACCCGCTTCGACCAGCGCATCCGCGTCGGCGGCATGGCCGAGATCGCCGGTTTCGACCTGTCGCTGAACCCGCGCCGCCGCGAAACCCTGGAAATGATCACCACCGACCTCTACCCCGAGGGCGGCGACGTCAGCCAGGCGACCTTCTGGACCGGCCTGCGCCCGGCCACCCCGGACGGCACCCCGATCGTCGGCGGCACCCGCTACCGCAACCTGTACCTGAACACCGGCCACGGCACCCTGGGCTGGACCATGGCCTGCGGCTCGGGCCGCTACCTGGCCGACCTGATGGCGAAGAAACGCCCGCAGATCAGCACCGACGGCCTGGACATTTCCCGCTACAGCAACGCCTCGGAGGCTCAGAATGGCCATCCAGCGCCTGCACACTAATGGCCGCATGAGCCAGATCGTCGTCCACAACGGCACCGTCTACCTGGCGGGCCAGGTGGGCGACGACATGGCCGCCGGCGTCGAACAGCAGACCCGCGAGGTCCTGGCCAGCATCGAGCGCCTGCTCGAAGAGGCCGGCACCGACAAGACGCGCATCCTCTCGGTGACCATCTACCTGAAGGACATCGACGCGCACTTCGCCGGCATGAACGCCGTCTGGGACCAGTGGCTGCCGCAAGGCACCGCCCCGGCCCGGGCCACCGTGGAGGCCAGGCTCTGCGAGCCGGAGATCCTGGTGGAGATGTCGGTGGTCGCGGCCCTGCCGTAAATCCTTTGCGTGGGGCCTGGTCGGATTGCCAGGCCTTTTTTTGCTTCACGGCCTTCGTCGGCGCGGGTTCGCCCGCGGCTGCGCCGTACCCGAATAACAGAGAGTTCCCGCCATGCGTCCAGCCCGTGCCCTGATCGACCTCCAGGCCCTGCGCCACAACTACCGCCTGGCCCGCGAAGTCAGCGGCGCGCGTGCGCTGGCGGTGGTCAAGGCCGATGCCTACGGCCACGGCGCGGTGCGCTGCGCCAAGGCCCTGGAGGCGGAAGCCGACGGCTTCGCCGTGGCCTGCATCGAAGAGGCCCTGGAACTGCGCGAAGCCGGCATCCGCGCGCCCATCCTGCTGCTGGAGGGCTTCTTCGAGGCCAGCGAACTGGAGCTGATCGAGCTCCATGACTTCTGGTGCGTGGTGCACTCGGCCTGGCAACTGGAGGCCATCGAGCGCGCCCGCCCGGCCAAGCCGCTGACGCTGTGGCTGAAGATGGACTCGGGCATGCACCGCGTCGGCTTCTTCCCGCAGGACTACGCCGCCGCCCTGGCGCGCCTGCAGGCCCTGCCGCACGTGGCCAGGGTGGTGCTGATGAGCCACTTCGCCCGCGCCGACGAGCTGGACTGCGCGCGCACCGAAGAGCAGGTCGCCGCCTTCGAGGCCGTGCGCGCCGGCCTGGGCCAGCCCTACGAGGTCAGCCTGCGCAACTCCCCCGGCATCCTCGGCTGGCCGAGCGTGCCCAGCGACTGGGTGCGCCCGGGCATCATGCTCTACGGCGCCACCCCCTTCGAGCAGGCCCAGCCGCTGGCCGACCAGTTGCGCCCGGTGATGACCCTGGAGTCGAAGATCATCGGCGTGCGCGAACTGCCGGCCGGCGAGCCGGTGGGCTACGGCGCGCGCTACGTCGCCGAGCGCCCGGTGCGTGTCGGCGTGGTCGCCATGGGTTACGCCGACGGCTACCCGCGCCATGCGCCGGACGGCACTCCGGTGTTCATCGACGGCCAGGCCAGCCGCATCATCGGCCGGGTGTCCATGGACATGCTCACCGTCGACCTCACCGACCTGCCCGGCGCCGGCCTGGGCAGCCGCGTCGAGCTGTGGGGGCCGAACGTCCCGGCCAGCCAGCTCGCCAGCCTGTGCGGCAGCATCCCCTATCAATTGTTCTGCAACCTCAAGCGCGTACCGCGGGTCTACAGCGGCGACTGAGCGACGAACTGCGTAAAGTTTGCGCAGTATCCGAGGCCGATCTGTTGTAAATACTGAACGGTGTTGCCATGATACGGGCACTTCGGAACCCGCTCGCCGCAAGGCGCAGGCGGGTTCCGCCCGTTAGAGCCTGGCAGAACAAGAAATAAGATAAGGAGGACCCCACCCTTGGACGTTGGCGCTCGCCTGCAAGCCATCCGTAAACTCAAAGGGCTGTCCCAGCGTGAACTCGCCAAGCGCGCGGGCGTCACCAACAGCACCATCTCGATGATCGAGAAGAACAGCGTGAGTCCGTCGATCAGCTCCCTGAAGAAGGTGCTGGGCGGCATTCCCATGTCCCTGGTGGAATTCTTCTCCCTGGACATCGAGCAGGACAGCAACACCCAGGTGGTCTACAAGGCGGACGAGCTCAGCGACCTGTCCGACGGCGACATCATCATGAAGCTGATCGGCAAGGCCTATCCCAGCCGCGCCATCACGCTGCTCGACGAGACCTACCCGCCAGGCGCCGACACCGGCGACGACATGTACTCCCACGAAGGCGAGGAGACCGGCGTGCTGGTCGAAGGCCGCCTGGAGCTGACCGTCGGCGACGAGGTGTACGTCCTCGAAAGCGGCGACAGCTACTATTTCGACAGCACCCGCCCGCATCGCTTCCGCAACCCCTTCGATGCGCCGGCGAGGCTCATAAGCGCGACCACTCCGGCAAATTTTTAGAGGCGGCTGAGCCGCCTGCGACCGTATGACGCAAGGCCCTCGCGGGCCCTGCAATTGTTTCAGACGCGCGCTCTTCCGTTATACTTGCGGCCGCCCGCGCTACCTAGACTGCGATGGAAACCGTGCCCGGGCGTACAAGCCACGATGAGGGTAAAAGGGTGAACCTGATAAAGAAAATCCTGGTGGCCCAGGCCGCCGTATTGGCCCTGATGGCCGCTGGCGCCCAAGCCACGACCAATGACGACATCGCCAAGCGCCTGGAACCGGTGGGCAAGGTCTGCGTCCAGGGCAAGGAGTGCGAAGGCGTCGGCGCTGTCGCTTCCGCCGGAGGTGGCGGTGCGCCGCGTTCGGGCGAAGAGATCGTCGGCAAGGTCTGCACCACCTGCCACGGCACCGGCCTGCTGGGTGCGCCCAAGGTCGGCGACAAGGGCGAGTGGGGCAAGCGCGCCAAGGAGCAGGGCGGCCTCGATGGCCTGCTGGCCAAGGCCATTTCCGGCATCAACGCCATGCCGCCGAAAGGCACCTGCGCCGACTGCTCGGACGACGAGCTGAAGGCGGCCATCAAGCACATGTCCGGCCTCTGAGCCACGGGCTGGCAGGAAAAGCCGATTACGGGCCGATGCTGTCCGCTCAAGAAAGAATGCCGTTTCTCTGGTTGGGGAAACGGCATTTTTCATAGGGGGGGGCTGGGGCTTGGCTTGCAGAGTGGGGCCTTGGCTCCGCGCGTCGATCCCCACCCCTCATGCTCGCGAACAGACTCCGCTGCGGGGCTCATTCGCGAGCAAGCTCGCTCCTACGCCACCCCACCCACGCCATTCCCCTGTAGGAGCGCGCCCTGCGCGCGAATCGCGGGCAGGGCCAGCTACGGTTCCAGGAAGCACGGCTTTTCGTAGGATGGCGTTGAGCGCAGCGATACCCATCAGCGCAACCGCATGGGTTTCGCAAGCTCAACCCATCCTACGAAGAGCACCTCGACGCAGACAGTTGCTCCTACGGTGACAGGAAGCGCGGGCGGAGCGGACTTTGTCCGCGATTGGATTTACCGGCCATGCCGGACGCCCCGGTGGCGCGAACGGCCCCCTCCGCTGAACCACCGCGCCACTTGAATGAAAAGACGCCGGAGCCTCCCCGCCGGTTTTCGGTCCAAACTTGGACAGGCAACCACGGAGGATCGCACCTTGGCGCACCGCTGCACCCTCGACGAAGCCGTCGATCACCTGCTGGCCGGGCTCGATGGCCCGATCCGCCTGGGCCTGCCGTTGGGCCTGGGTAAGCCCAATCACCTGGTCAACCTTCTCTACCGGCGCCTGGGCGAGCAGCCGGCGCGCCAGTTGACGCTCTACACGGCGCTGTCGCTGGGCCGGCCCCAGGCCGGCAGCGAGTTGCAGCGGCGCTTTCTCGAACCCTTCGTCGAACGTCTGTACGGCGACTACCCGGAACTCGACTACCTGCGCGACCTGCGCCAGGGCAGCCTGCCGCCGAACGTGCGCGTCGAGGAGTTCTACCTGCAGCCGGGCAGCCTGCTGGACAGCGCGCCGGCGCAGCAGAACTACATCAGCTGCAACTACAGCCACGTCGCCCGCGACCTCGACGCCAAGGGCATCAACGCCGTGGCCCAACTGGTCGCCCGCGACCCGGCGCGGCCCGGCAGGCTGAGCCTGGCGTGCAACCCGGACATCACCCTCGACCTGCTGCCCATGCTGCGCCGCCGCCGCGCGGCCGGCGAGCGCATCCTCTGCATCGGCGTGGTGCACCGCAACCTGCCGTACATGCCGGGCGACGCCGAAGTCGACGAAGATATCTTCGACCTGCTGGTGGAACAGCCGGCGGATACCAGCACGCTGTTCTCCACGCCCTACATGCCGGTGGGCTGGCAGGACCACTGCATCGGCCTGCACGCCAGCGCTTTGGTGCGCGACGGCGGCACCCTGCAGGTTGGCATCGGCGCCATGGGCGATGCGGTGACCTCGGCGCTGTTGCTGCGCCAGCGTGACAACACCGCGTACCGCGTGCTGCTCGCCGAACTGGAGATCGCCGAGCGCCATGCCGGGCTGATCGACCGCGAAGGCGGCTTGGGCGCCTTCACTCAGGGCCTCTACGGTTGCAGCGAGATGTTCGTGCCGGGCCTGCTGGACCTGGCCGAGGCTGGCGTGCTCAAGCGGCAGGTTTATCCACGGGCGCAGCAGCACCGAGCGGACGCCGACGGCGTCTGGCTGCACGCTGGCTTCTTCCTCGGCCCGCAGGCCTTCTACCAGCGCCTGCGCGAGCTGCCGGCCGAGCGCCTGGCCGGCATCGCCATGACCGGCATCGGCTTCGTCAACAACCTCTACCGCGACGAGGAGCTCAAGCGCCTGCAGCGCCGCGACGCGCGCTTCATCAACAGCGCCTTCACCGTGACCCTGCTCGGCGCCGGGGTGGCCGACCAACTGGAGGACGGCCGCGTGGTCAGCGGCGTCGGCGGCCAGTACAACTTCGTCGCCCAGGCCCACGAGCTGCACGGCGGGCGCTCCATCCTGCTGCTGCGCAGCTGGCGCGAGAGCGGCGGCGAGGTCAGCTCGAACATCGTCTGGAACTACGGCCACACCACCATCCCGCGGCACCTGCGCGACATGGTGGTGACCGAGTACGGCATCGCCGACCTGCGCGGGAAGAACGATGCCGAGGTGATCGAAGCGCTGCTGGCCATCGCCGACTCACGCTTCCAGGACGGCCTCATCGCCGAGGCCAAGGCGGCGGGCAAGCTGCCGGCGGATTTCGAGCTGGACCGGCGCCACCGCGACAACCTTCCCGAACGCCTGCAGACGCTGTGCGCACAACACCGCGAGGCCTTGCCGGAATACCCGCTGGGTTGCGATTTCACCCCGGAAGAGCGCGACCTGCTGCGGGCGCTGACCTGGCTGAAAAGCAAGCTCCGGCTCAGCGAGATTCTCGAACTGGGCAAGGCCACCCTGGACGCGCCGGAACCGGAGGCCTTCCCGGCGCACCTGCAGCGCATGGGCCTGGAGCAGCCGGACGGCCTGCGCGAAGAGCTCTACCAGCGCTTGATCCTCGCCGGCCTGCACGCCACCCGGGACGGCTTTATGTAGGCGCGAACGAAGGGCATGAAAAAGGCGGGAACCCTTGCCGGGCGCCCGCCTTTTTCACAGCGCAGCCGGATCAGTCGAGGAACTCGACCTCGCCGCCGGCCAGGGACTTCACCCGGGCCAGGGATTCGACGCGGTAGCCTTCGCTTTCCAGCAGCTTGCGGCCGTCCTGGAAGGACTTCTCGATGACGATGCCCAGGCCGGCGATGCTCGCCCCGGCCTGCTGGATCAGATCGATCAGCGCCTTGGCGGCGTGGCCGTTGGCGAGGAAGTCGTCGATCACCAGCACGTGGTCGGCGGCGGTCAGGTGCCGCGCGGAGATGGCGATGGTGCTCTCGGTCTGCTTGGTGAAGGAGAACACCTTGGAGATCAGCAGGTCGTTCTTCAGCGTCAGCGACTGGAACTTGCGGGCGAAAATCACCGGGATGCCCAGCTCCAGGCCGGCCATGACCGCCGGGGCGATGCCCGAGGCCTCGATGGTGACGATCTTGGTGATGCCCTGGCCCTTGAAGCGTTCGGCGAACTCGTGGCCGATCTGCTTCATCAGCAGCGGGTCGATCTGGTGGTTGAGGAAGGCGTCTACCTTGAGGACCTGGTCGGAGAGGACGACGCCTTCGCTGCGGATTTTGTCTTTGAGGGTGTTCAATTGAGGGCTTCCTGGCGGAGCTGAGGCCGCTGATGAAGCGCGCAATTCTACCTCGTAAGCGCCGGCCTGCGCGACCTTCCGACAAAAGAAGAAGCTGATCGGATGGACAGCTTCCGCTGGCCGTCGCCGTGGCATTCCATTGTAGGAGCGCGCCCTGCGCGCGAATCGCGGGCAGGGCCCGCTCCTACAGGTTGGTGGCGCATTTCCCGTCCGTGCCAGCATCGTAGGATGGGTTGAGCGAAGCGATACCCATCGCCACGACCGCATGGGTTTCGCAAGCTCAACCCATCCTACGAAGAGCGCGTCGGCGCGCAGGCTCAGCGCTTGAGCAGCGCGCGGATGTCCGCCAGGGCCGCGTTGCCCTTGGCCGCCTTGACCTCCACCGGGGCGTCTTCCTGGCCTTCCCAGACCAGGTCTTCCGGCGGCAGTTCGTCGAGGAAGCGGCTCGGCGAGCAGTCGATGATCTCGCCGTACTGCTTGCGCTTGGCGGCGAAGGTCATGGCCAGGTTCTTCTTCGCCCGGGTTATGCCGACGTAGGCCAGGCGCCGCTCTTCCTCGATGCTGTCGGCCTCGATGCTGGAGCGGTGCGGGAGGATTTCCTCCTCCACGCCGAGAATGAACACGTAGGGGAATTCCAGGCCCTTGGAGGCGTGCAGGGTCATCATCTGCACGCCGTCGGCGCCTTCCTCTTCCTCCTGCTGGCGTTCGAGCATGTCGCGCAGCACCAGCTTGGCGATGGCCTGCTCGATGGTCATGTCGCCGTCCTCGTCGCGCTCCAGGGTGTTCTTCAGCGCCTCGATGAGGAACCAGACGTTGCCCATGCGGAAGTCGGCGACCTTGTCGCTTGAAGCGTTCTGCCGCAGCCAGTTCTCGTAGTCGATGTCCATCACCATGCTGCGCAGCGCGCCGATCGGGTCTGAGCCCGCGCACTGCTCGCGGACCTTGTCGATGAAGCGCTTGAAGCGCTGCAGGCGCTCGACGAAGCGTGCGTCCAGGTGCTCGGCCAGGCCCAGCTCGCCGCTGGCGGCGAACATCGAGCAGCCGCGCTCGGTGGCGTAGTTGCCGAGCTTCTCCAGGGTCGCCGAGCCGATCTCGCGGCGCGGCACGTTGATCACCCGCAGGAAGGCGTTGTCGTCGTCCGGGTTCACCAGCAGGCGGAAGTAGGACATCAGGTCCTTCACTTCCTGGCGGGCGAAGAAACTGGTGCCGCCGGACAGGCGATAGGGAATCTGGTGGTGCTGCAGCTTCAGCTCGATCAGCTTGGCCTGGTAGTTGCCGCGGTAGAGGATGGCGAATTCGCTGTAGGGCCGCTGGGTCTTCAGGTGGATGGTGAGGATTTCCATGGCCACCCGCTCGGCCTCGGCTTCCTCGTTGCGGCAGCGGATCACCCGGATCGGGTCGCCTTCGCCCATCTCGCTCCACAGCTGCTTCTCGAACACGTGGGGGTTGTTGGCGATGAGCACGTTGGCGCACTTGAGGATGCGGCTGGTGGAGCGGTAGTTCTGCTCCAGCATCACCACCTTCAGCGAGGGGAAGTCGTCCTTGAGCTGCATCAGGTTTTCCGGGCGCGCGCCGCGCCAGGCGTAGATCGACTGGTCGTCGTCGCCCACCACGGTGAAGTGCGCGCGCTGCTGCACCAGCAGCTTCACCAGCAGGTACTGGCTGGCGTTGGTGTCCTGGTACTCGTCCACCAGCATGTAGCGCACGCGGTTGCGCCACTTCTCGAGGATGTCCGGGTTGTCCTGGAACAGCTTCACCGGCTGCAGGATCAGGTCGTCGAAGTCCACCGCGTTGTACGCGCGCAGGGTGCGCTGGTAGTGCAGGTAGACCATGGCGGCGGTCTGTTCCTTGGGGTTGCGCGCCTTGGCCAGGGCCTCCTCGGGCAGGACCAGGTCGTTCTTCCAGCCGCCGATCAGGTTCTTGATCTCGTCCAGGCCGTCGTCGCCGGAATACTCCTTCTGCATGATGTCCGTCATCAGCGCCTTCACGTCGCTCTCGTCGAAGATCGAGAAGCCGGGCTTGTAGCCCAGGGCGGCGTATTCCTTGCGGATGATGTTCAGGCCCAGGTTGTGGAAGGTGGAGACGGTCAGGCCCTTGCCTTCGCCGGGGCGCAGCAGGGTGCTGACGCGCTCCTTCATCTCGCGCGCGGCCTTGTTGGTGAAGGTGACGGCGACGATGTACTGGGCGCGGATGCCGCACTGCTGCACCAGGTAGGCGATCTTGCGGGTGATCACGCTGGTCTTGCCGGAGCCGGCGCCGGCCAGCACCAGCAGGGGGCCGCCGACGTAGTTCACGGCCTCTTGCTGCCGGGGGTTGAGTCGGGACATGGTTCGGGAAGGGTATCGATGGCGAAGCGGGCGGCCATTCTACCAGCCCCGCCCGGGGCTGCGGAAAAACGGCGATCTGTGACGCCGTCGCGCTTCGCCGTTTTGGATAAATTCATACTTGTATTAGGCTTGTGGCTGCATTAGTTGAAGAAAACTCTGAAGAGTTTCTTGGTTCCGCGCCGACAGACGGCCTCGTCCGGGCGCTGGAACGCCAATCCGGATGGCCGGGGCATGGGATGGCGCCCGGGGCATTCCTTTTCTTTTCATGGGGGTCGCTTGGCTGCGTCGGTCGAGTCCACGCGCCTGCTCCTGCTGGCTGAAACGCCGCAGTGGGCCCAGCTGCTGCGCGAGCATCTCGCCGCGCTGGGCAACGCCTATTCGCTGATCACCGCGCCTTCCTGGGAGTCCGCCCGCAGCCTGTTCGACGAGGACGAGGTCGGCCTGGTGCTGGCCACCCCCGGCAAGCTGCCCTCGCGGGACAACTGCCGGCTGCCGATCATCCTGCTGCTGGAGCGCGAGCCCGCGCAGACGCCCGCCGGCGTGGCCGACTGGCTGACGCCGCAACTGAGCAGCGAGGTGCTGCGCCGTTCCCTGCGCTACGCCCGCGAGCGCAGCGGCCTGGAGGCCACTTTGCAGCGCCTGGCCGAGCAGGACCCGCTGACCGGCATCGCCAACCGCCAGGGCTTCCAGACTTTGCTAGCCGCCCAGCTGGATGAGTTCCAGGGCCGCGGCCTGGCCCTCGGCCACCTCGACCTGGACAACTTCCGCCACGTCAACGACGCCCTCGGCCACCAGGCCGGCGACCGCCTGATCCTGCAGGTGGTGGCGCGTCTGCGCTCGCACCTGGAGCACGGCGACCGCCTGGCGCGCCTGGGCAGCGACGAGTTCGCCCTGCTGCTGGACACCCGCCGCGACCCACGGCGCGCCGAGCGCCTGGCCGAGCGCATCGTCGAAGTACTCGGCGAACCCTACTGGGTGGAAGGCGAGAGCCTGCTGCTAGGCTGCAGCCTGGGCCTGGCCCATGCCCGTTCCGGCGACAGCGCCGACGCCCTGATGTGGCACGCGCACATCGCCATGCAGCAGGCCAAGATGCGCCAGGGCTGCACCTTCCATCTCTTCGACGAGCGCATCAACCGCGGCGCGCGCAGCCTGGCCGAACTGGAAAGCGAACTGCGCCGGGCCCTGCGCCGCGACGAACTGGAACTGCACTACCAGCCGCGCCTGGACCTGGAGAGCGACACCATCGTCGGCCTCGAGGCCCTGGTGCGCTGGCGCCACCCCAGCCGCGGGCTGCTCACCCCGGGGGACTTCGTGCCCCTGGCCGAGGAGAGCGGGTTGATCGTGCCGCTGGGCTACTGGGTGATCGCCCGCGCCCTGCGCGACATGCAGTGGTTGCTCGGGCGCGGCCTGCCGCCGCTGCACATGGCCATCAACCTGTCGTTCCGCCAGTTCCAGGACAGCCAACTGCTGCCCACGCTGCAACGGCTGATCGCCGAGCGCGGCGTGGATGCGCGCTGGCTGGAATTCGAACTCACCGAAACCGCCGTGATGCGCCGCAGCGAGCAGGTCCTGCAGACCATGCAGACGCTGGGGCAACTGGGCGTGCGCTTCTCCCTGGACGACTTCGGCACCGGCTTCTCCTCCTTCGTCCACCTCAACAGCCTGCCGATCACCCTGCTGAAGATCGACAAGAGCTTCGTCGGCGGCATGTCCGAGCGCGCGGAGAACCGCCAGCTGGTGCGGGCCATGATCAACCTGGCGCACAACCTCAACCTGGAGGTGGTCGCCGAGGGCGTGGAAAGCGCCGACCAGCGCCAGCTGCTGCGCCAGTTCGGCTGCGACCAGGTGCAGGGCTACTGGATCAGCCGCCCGCTGCCGTTGCCCGAACTGGCGCGCTTCCTGGTGTTCGGCGCCGGACGCGCGCTCAGGCAGCAGGACCCGGTCGGCAACTGAAACCCGGTTCCGCCATCGGCTGCAGCAGCCGCGCGGTGCGCGCCTCGAAGGCCAGGCACAGGCCCAGCGCGGTGCACGCCAGCCCCGCCGCCAATCCCCACCAGACGCCGTGCGGGCCCCAGCCGAAGGGGAAGGCCAGCAGCCAGGCCAGCGGCACACCCGCCAGCCAGTAGCCGGCCAGGCCCACCAGGAAGGTGGTGCGGGCATCCTTGAGGCCGCGGATGGCGCCCATGGCGATGCTCTGCAGGCCGTCGAACAGCTCGAACCAGGCGGCGATCGCCAGCAGGCTCACGGCCAGTTGCACCACCGCCTGGTTGGCCGGTTGCTCGAGGTCCAGGAACAGGCCGATGACCTGGCGCGGCGCCAGCCAGAACAGCAGGGCGAAGGCGAACATGCACAGCGCGCCGAAGCCGATGCCCACCCGCCCGGCGCGGCGCGCCTCGTGCAAGCGGCCGGCGCCGTAGTACTGGCCGATGCGGAAGGTCACCGCGTAGGAAATCCCCACCGGCACCATGAAGGCCAGGTACACCGACTGGATGGCGATCTGGTGCGCGGCCAGCGCCGTGGTGCCGATGGCGCCCATGCACAGGGTGGCCACGGCGAACATGCCCGACTCCACCGCGTAGGTGCCGCCGATCGGCAGGCCCAGGCGCAGCGTCTCGGCGATCTGTCCGCGCTGCGGCCGGCCCAGGCCGCGCAGCAGCGGGTAGGCGACATAGGCCGGGTGCCAGCGCAGGTACAGCGCGAGGATCAGCGGCAGCAGGTTCATGACGATGGCGGTGACCAGGCCGATGCCGGCCAGGCCCAGGCGCGGCAGGCCGAACCAGCCGTCGAGGAAGGCGTAGTTCAGGCCCAGGTTGGCCAGCGCGCCGAGGGCGCTGATGGCCATCACCGGGCCGGGCCGCTCGATGGCGCTGGTGAAGCCGCGCAGCACCATGAAGGCCAGGTAGCCGGGCAGGGCGAAGAGAATGCTGTGCAGAAAACTCATGGTGCCGTGCACCGTCGCCGGCGCCTGGCCGAGGATCAGCAGCAGTGCCTCCAGGTTCCACAGCAGGGCGCCGGCGAGCAGCGCCAGGCCCAGGCCGACCCACAGCCCCGCCTGGGTGGCGGCAGCTGTGCCGGCGCGGTCGCGCGCGCCATGCCGGATCGCCACCAGGTTGCCGGTGGCCGCCACCACGCCGCTGCACACGGTGGAGACGAACGCGTAGGTGGAGGCGCCCAGGCCCCCGGCGGCCAGGGCGTCGGGGCCGAGCTTGCCCATCATCAGGGTGTCGGTGAAGACCATGGCGACATAGGCCAGCTGGGCGGCGATCAGCGGCCCGGCGAGGCGCAGGATGGCCTGCAGTTCGGTGCGGTAGGGGGTGGGCATGGCATGCGTCTGGTTTGGGCGGCGCCTGGCGCCTCCCGGATTCATCGAGTCGTCCATTCTGGTGCGGCACAGGGCCTTCCCACAAAAGGAAAAAAGCGATGCAATGCATGAGTCAGACTCATGCCTTAAGGCCCGTCATGTCCCGCCGCCTGCCCCCGCTCTATGCCCTGCGCGCCTTCGAGGCGGCCGCCCGGCACGCCTCCTTCACCCGCGCCGCCGAGGAACTGGCCATCACCCAGAGCGCGGTAAGCCGCCACGTGCGCACCCTGGAGGAGCACTTCGACTGCCAGCTGTTCCAGCGCCAGGGCCGCCAGCTGCGCCTGACCGAGCCGGCGCGCCTGCTGCTGCCGGGCCTGCGCGATGGCTTCGACGCCCTGGAGCGCGCCTGCGCCAGCCTGCACAGCGACGAGGACGTGCTGCGCCTGAAGGCGCCCTCGACCCTGACCATGCGCTGGCTGCTGCCGCGCCTGAGCGTGTTCCGCATGGCCAACAGCGATATCGAGGTGCAGCTGACCAGCGCCTGGATGGACGTCGACGAGGTGGACTTCGCCCGCGAGCCCTTCGACTGCGCGGTGCTGCTCAGCGCCGGGCGCTTCCCGGCGGAATGGGAGAGCTGCCTGCTGTTCCCCGAGTGGCTGATCCCGGTCGGCGCCCCGCAACCGCTCGACGACGGCCCCTGGGACGTCGAGCGGCTGGCCGCCGCGGAGCTGCTGCACCCCACGCCGGACCGCCGCGACTGGCGGCGCTGGCTGCAGCGCGTGGGCCTGGAGGAGCAGGTGTCGCTCAAGGGCGGCCAGGTGTTCGACACCCTGGAGCTGGGCATAGTCGCGGCCACCCGTGGCTACGGCCTGTCCATCGGCGACCTGGTGATGGTCGCCGAGGACGCCGCCGCCGGCCGCCTGGCCCTGCCCTGGCCCAGCGCGGTAGCCAGCGGCGAGAGCTACTACCTGGTCTGGCCCAAGGCGCGGCGGCAGCAGGAGCGCCTACGTCGTCTGAGGGATTTTCTTCTGGCTGAAGTCAGCGCAATGCGACTGCCGCAGGTTGAAATTCTGGAGTAGGTTGTAGGGCGTTTCCGCGGCCCCTGCGACTGGAGCGCGCATGCGACGCCCGACCGTCTGTCTGGCCCTTTGCCCCCTTGCTACGGTCGTGGCGGAGGGGAAACGCCCGGCCATCAACGATGGGCCAAAGCCCGTGTCGCCGCGCCTTCCCCGCCATTCGCAACCGGGGGAACATTCGATGAAAACCTATGGACTACTGTTCGGCATCCTGCTGCTCGGCGGCCTGGCCAACGACGCCGTGGCCGCCACCGAGCTCAAGCACTGGCCGGAGCCCGCGGCGAAGCAGCTCGACGCGCTGATCGCGGCCAACGCCAACAAGGGCGCCTACGCCGTCTTCGACATGGACAACACCAGCTACCGCTACGACGTCGCCGAGGCGTTGCTGCCGTACCTGGAGAACGAGGGCGTGCTGACCCGCGACAAGCTCGACCCTTCGCTGAAGCTGATCCCCTTCAAGGACCTCAAGGGCAAGAAGGAGAGCCTCAACAGCTACTACACGCGGCTCTGCGAATTCGACCACCGCGTCTGCTACCCCTGGGCCGCACAGGCGCTTTCCGGCCTGACCCTGCGCGAACTCAAGGGCCACCTCGACGCCATGATGGCGAGCGGCAAGCCGGTCAAGAGCGACTACTACGACGGCGACACCCTGCGCACCGTCGAGGTGCAGCCGCCGCAGCTGTTCACCGGCCAGCAGGAACTGTTCAAGCGGATGATGGAGAACGGCATCGAAGTGTACATCCTCACCGCCTCCCACGAGGAACTGGTGCGCATGGTCGCCAGCGATCCGAAGTACGGCTACAACGTCAAGCCGGAGAACGTCATCGGCGTCAGCACCCTGCTCAAGGACCGCAAGACCGGCGCGGTGACCACCGCACGCCGGCAGATCACCGAAGGCAAGTACGATCCCGAGGCCAACCTGGACCTGGAATTCACCCCCTACCTGTGGACCCCGGGCACCTGGATGGCCGGCAAGACGGCGGCCATCCAGACCTACATCGACCCGTGGAAGAAACCCATCCTGGTCGGCGGCGACTCGCCTAGCAATGACGGCCACATGCTGTTCCACAGCACGGCGGACGACGGCATGCGCCTGTGGGTGAACCGCAAGGCCAAGTACATGGACCAGCTCGAAGGCATGATCAAGAAGAACGCCGAGGCCCAGGCCAAGCTGGGGCAGCCGGTGCGCGCCGACAAGAACTGGCTGGTGGTCACGCCCGAGGAGATTCTCTGAGCCAGCGGCGGGCGGCGCCCCCTGCGCTGCCCGCCGCTTCCAGGCAGGCCCTGTCGCTCCTGGCCAAGTCCTGGCGCGCATGCAACGCCCGAGGTCGCGTTCACCGCAGGACTGCAACACGGCTTTGCTAGGGTGAATGCTGGACTAGTCCAGGGAACGGCCCGCGCCGGGTCTTTCCACCCACAAGACCACCTCGGGGGAAACCAGATGAAACCCATGCGCACCCTGTTCGCCGCGCTGCTGCTCGGCGGCCTGGCCAGCACCGCTTTCGCCGCCACCGAACTCAAGCACTGGCCGGAGCCGGCCGCCAGGCAGCTGGACGCCCTGATCGCGGCCAACGCCAACAAGGGCGCCTTCGCCGTCTTCGACATGGACAACACCAGCTACCGCTACGACCTGGAAGAGTCGCTGCTGCCCTTCCTGGAAATGAAAGGCGTGCTGACCCGCGAGAAGCTGGACCCTTCGCTGAAGCTGATCCCCTTCAAGGACGTGGGCGGCCACAAGGAAAGCCTGAACAGCTACTACTACCGCCTCTGCGAGGTCGACGACCTGGTCTGCTACCCCTGGGTCGCCCAGGTGTTCTCCGGCTTCACCCTCAAGGAACTCAAGGGCTACGTCGACGAACTGATGGCCTACGGCAAGCCGATCCCCAGCACCTACTACGAGGGCGATGCGGTGAAGACCATCGAGATCAACCCGCCGAAGGTCTTCACCGGCCAGCAGGAGCTGTACAACAAGCTGATGGAGAACGGCATCGAGGTCTACGTGATGACCGCCGCCCATGAGGAACTGGTGCGCATGGTCGCCAGCGATCCGAAGTACGGCTACAACGTGAAGCCGCAGAACGTCATCGGCGTCACCACCCTGCTCAAGGACCGCAAGACCGGCGCGCTGACCACCGCGCGCAAGCAGATCGGCGAGGGCAAATACGATCCCAAGGCCAATATGGACCTGGAGATCACCCCCTACCTGTGGACCCCGGCGACCTGGATGGCCGGCAAGCAGGCCGCCATCCTCACCTACATCGACCAGTGGAAGCGCCCCATCCTGGTCGGTGGCGACACCCCCAGCAGCGACGGCTACATGCTGTTCAACGGCACCGCCGAGAACGGCGTCCACCTGTGGATAAACCGCAAGGCCAAGTACATGGACCAGCTCGACGGCATGATCAAGAAGAACGCCGAGGCCCAGGCCAAGCTGGGGCAGCCGGTCACCGCGGACAAAAACTGGGTGATAGTGACGCCGGAGCAGATCCAGTAGCGCGGGGTCGGCCGGCCCCGGCTCAGCGCCGGGGCTCGGCCAACTGCTGCAGGCCGTGCTCCAGGCTGGCGGCGGACAGCTCGCCCATGTGGCTGTGGCGCAGGCGGCCGTCGGCAGCGTAGAAGAAGGTGGTCGGCATGCCGTAGGCGCCGGTGGCCTGGCCGAGTTGGTTGCCGAGGTCGAGCAGGACTTCCCTGGGCTTCAGGTTCTGGCTGGCGAGGAAGCTGGCGATGGCTTCGGCCGGTTCGCCCTGGTTGACCAGCACGAAGCGCACGTCCGGGCGCGCCTGCTGGGCGGCTTCCAGTACCGGCATCTCGCGCCGGCAGGGCGGGCACCAGGTGGCCCAGAGGTTGACCACCAGCGGGCGGCCGTCCAGTTGGCCGAGGCTCACCGGGCGGCCTTGCAGGTCGCTCAGCGCCAGGGCCGGCAGTTGCTGGCCGCGGTCCAGGGCGGAGACCACCGCCTTGCCGCCACCCCAGACGCAGATACCAGCCGCCAGGGCGATGGCCAGCGGCCGGCGCAGGCTGTCGCGGCGCCAGGCCAGCCAGGCGCCGAGCAGGGCCGCAGCGAGGGCGCCCGGCCAGGCGAGGAAGCCGCCGTCGCGGATGTCCAGCACGCTCCAGGGCGCTGCCGCGTATTGCCCGGCGTAGCGCGCGACGAAGGCCAGGCGCGCCGCCAGCAGGCCGGCCAGGAGCATGGCGAAGAGCGCGCCCTCGGGGTTGCCGCCGCGCCTGCGTCCGGCCAGCCAGCCGCCCAGCAGCGCGGCGAGGAAGCCCAGGTAGAGCAGGGCCTGGGGCATGGGAATGGCGAGCGGGCCGAGGATCAGGCTGGTCATGGTGGTCTCCGGAAGGCAGGCCGCGAGTATCGCAGCCCCGTGCCGGTGGGCGGGAGCTGTGCTGTGGATAAATGTTTCGATTGTGCCTTGTCGCCCGGCACGGTATTTCCCTATAGGAGCGCGCCCTGCGCGCGAATCGCGGGCAGGGCCCGCTCCTACCCCCGCCGGCAAAGCACCCCGTAGGATGGTGTTGAGCGAAGCGATACCCATCACCACGGCAGCATGGGTTTCGCAGGCTCAACCCATCCGTTGAGGCGCACCTTGGTGCTGCCGGCAAGACAGCCACTCCTACGACCGTGCCTCCCCAACACCGTCGCCCAGGCACTATGCCCCTTCACGCCAGGGCGACATCCTCCCCGGCCTCGGCGTGCAGTTCCTCCACCAGCCGCGTGGCGCAGGCGCCGACCTTGCGCACGGCTTCTTCGATGCGCGGCAGGTCGCGGTTTGAGTAGTTCATGCGCAGGCAATTGCGGTACTTGCCGGCGGCCGAGAAGATGCTGCCGGCCGCCACCTGCACGCGCTCGGCCTGCAGTTCGCGGTTCAGCCGCACGCTGTCGAACTGCGGGTGCAGCTCCACCCAGAGCATGAAGCCGCCCTGTGGCCGGGTGGCGCGGGTGCCTTCGGGGAAGTAGCGGGCGATCCAGTCGGTCATCAGGTCGCGGTGGCGCTGGTACTGGGCGCGCATGCGGCGGATGTGCGGCTCGTAGTGGCCGCCGCCGACGAATTCGGCCAGGGCCATCTGCGGCTGCGGCGCGCAGGTGCCGCTGGCGATGTACTTGAGGTGGAGGATGCGGTCCAGGTAGCGCCCCGGCACCACCCAGCCGGTGCGCAGGCCCGGCGCCACGGTCTTGGAGAAGGAGCTGGCCAGCAGCACGCGGTCGTCGCTGTCGAAGGACTTGATGCTGCGCGGCCGCGGGTAGGCATAGGCCAGCTCGCCGTAGACGTCGTCTTCCAGGATGGGTACGTCGTAGCGCTGGGCCAGGCTGAGCAGGGCGCGCTTGCGCGCGTCGGGCATGATGTAGCCCAGCGGGTTGTTGCAGTTGGGGGTGAGCAGGATCAGCTTCACCGGCCATTGCTCCATGGCCAGTTCCAGGGCCTCCAGGCTCACCCCGTTGGTCGGGTCGGTGGGGATTTCCAGGGCCTTCAGGCCTTGGGCCTTGAGCGTCTGCATGGCGCCATGGAAGCTCGGCGAATCGATGGCGACGATGTCGCCCGGCTGGCAGATGGCGCGCAGGGTGATGGCCAGGGCCTCCTGGCAGCCGGTGGTGATGATCGTTTCGCTGGGCGGCACCTGGCAGCCGGAGTCCAGCATCAGCCGGGAAATCTGTTCGCGCAGCGCCAGCGAGCCCTGCAGGCCTTCGTAGCCCAGTGCCTGCAGGTCGGTGCGCCGCGCGGCGTTGGCCATGGCGCGCTGCAGTGGCTTGAGCGAAGGACTGGCGATGTCCGGGGTGCCGCGGCCGAGCTGGACGAAATCGCCGCCGGGGGCGTGGCGCACCTGCTCCAGCACCTGGTCCCACTGCGATACGTCCACCGGCCGTTGCGCCGGCCGGGTCATCGCCGGCATGGCCGGCTGCGGGCGCCGTTCGGGGACGAAGAAGCCGGACTTGGGCCTCGGCTCGACCAGCCCGGCATCCTCCAGCACCCGGTAGGCCTGCTGCACGGTGCTGATGCTGACGCCGTGCTCCTCGCTCAGTGAGCGCACCGAGGGCAGGCGGTCGCCGGGGCGGTACAGCCCCTGCTCGATGCGCTCGCCGAGGGTGGCGGCCAATTGTGCGTAGCGTTTCATGACAGATGCCCCGTGCCGCATCGTGGCGGCAAAGACCAGTACAGATCGGGCAAAAGTACGCCATTCAGTTGGTTTTTTCCGCTGTCTGTATGGAAAAAATTCCATTTCTTTGAATCTGTAATGCAGCCTGTCCTTTCGCCACTCTATCCATAGGCTCGGAGGAGGAGTGACGACATGAACGGCATGACAGACGTGCGCTTGACCTTGTATCAGCGCGAACTGCTCGGCATCGACGACGGCAGCCTGGCTCCGCGCGGCCCGGCGGAAAGCCGCTGGCGCCAGTTCTGGCGGCGGGTGCGCACGCGCAGGCAACTGCTGGAGCTCAGCGACGAGCAGTTGCGTGACATCGGCATTTCCCGCGAGCAGGCGCGCATCGAGGCGCTGCGGCCGTTCTGGCGCTGCTGAGGCTCAGTGCCCGGCGCGGTATTGCAGGGCCTCGGCCAGGTGCGAGCGGGCGATGCGTTCGGCGCCTTCCAGGTCGGCCAGGGTGCGGGCGACCTTGAGGATGCGGTGCAGGGCGCGCAGGGACAGGTCCAGGCGCTCGCCTGCGGTTTCCAGCCAGGCCTGGTCCTGATCGTCCAGTGCACAATTATGGTGCATCGACTTGAGGTCGAGAACGGCGTTCGCGCAACCCTGCCGCGCCAGTTGCCGCTCGCGGGCGCTGGCCACCTGCGCGGCGACCTCGGCGCTGCCCAGGCTGCCACTCTGAGGGACGAGGCGCGTGGTCTCGCGGCCAACGGTCAGGTGCAGGTCGATGCGGTCCAGCAGCGGGCCGGAGAGCTTGGCGCGGTAGCGCTGGATCTGCTCCGGAGTGCAACGGCAGCGGCCGCTGGGGTCGCCCAGGTAGCCGCAGGGGCAGGGGTTCATCGCCGCCACCAGTTGGAAGCGCGCCGGGAAGCGCACCCGGCCGTTGGCCCGGGCGATCACGATTTCTCCCCCTTCCAGGGGCTCGCGAAGCACTTCCAGGACCTTGCGGTCGAACTCCGGCAGCTCGTCGAGGAATAGCACGCCTTCGTGGGCCAGGGTGATCTCCCCGGGTTGCGGCCGGCTGCCGCCGCCTACCAGCGCGGCGGCCGAGGCGCTGTGGTGCGGCTGGCGGAACGGGCGCTGCGGCCAGTGCGTCAGCGGCCCGCGCCCGGACACGGAGTGGATGGCCGCCACCTGCAGCGCCTCGTCTTCGCTCAGCGGCGGCAGCAGCCCCGGCAGGCGGCTGGCCAGCAGCGTCTTGCCGGTGCCCGGCGGGCCGCTCAGCAGCAGGTTGTGCGACCCGGCCGCGGCCACCAGCAGGGCGCGCTTGGCCGCGGCCTGGCCCTGGACCTCGGCGAGGTCGGGGTAGGGTGGGGTTTCCCGCAGCAGGCCGCGGGCCTGGTAGGGCGCCAGGGGCGTCTGGCCGGTCAGGTGCGCGGCCAGCTCCAGCAGGTGGCCCACGGCGTAGACGGTCAGGCCGCTGGCCAGGCTTGCTTCCTCGGCATTCTCCTTCGGCACCACCAGGGCGCGACCGGCGGCGCGCGCCGCCAGGGCGGCCGGTAGCACGCCCTGCACCGGGCGCAGGGCGCCGGACAGGGCCAGTTCACCGAGGCATTCGAGGCCGTCCAGGCTGGCGCCGGCCAACTGGCCGTTGGCGGCGAGCAGGCCCAGGGCGATGGCCAGGTCGAAGCGTCCGCCGTCCTTGGGCAGGTCGGCCGGGGCGAGGTTGAGGGTGATGCGTCGGGCGGGGAATTCGAAGCCGGAGTTGAGGATGGCGCTGCGCACGCGATCCTTGCTTTCCTTGACCGCGGTTTCCGGCAGGCCGACCAGGGTCAGCGACGGCAGGCCGTTGGCCAGGTGCGCCTCGACGGTGACGCCGGGAGCCTCGACGCCGACCTGGGCGCGGCTGTGGACGATGGCCAGGGACATGGATGGGGGCAGCCTCTTCCCTCACAAACCGCCAGTCTAGGAGGTCAGGGAAGCCGGGACCATGCTCGGAGTCGCTGTAATGCTGCCGATGTCCTGTGGGAAGTTTCTTGTTGGCCCGGGTTGGTGAACACGAACGGGAAAAAGGCGGGAGAGGAATCGCTCTCTCCTTTCCCAACCCCTGCGGCCTATTCGGCCTCGGCGGGCGGCGTGAGTCTGGCTTCCAGTTCGGCGACCTTGGCTTCCAGCGCCTCCAGGCGGGCGCGGGTGCGGGCGAGCACCACCATCTGGCTGTCGAACTCGTCGCGGCTGACCAGGTCGAGCTTGCCGAAGGCGCTCTGCAGCAGGACCTTGAACTGCGCCTCCAGCTCGGCGCGGGGCAGCGGCGATTCACCGCCGAAGAGGCGGCTGGCCTGTTGGCCGAGGGCGTCGAGGAAGGCTTTGGGCGGCAGCATGGCGAGGGTTTCCGGTTGGGACTGGGTGGGGAGTCTATCACGCTGCCCGGTGCCGCTGGCGCGGACCGGGCAGCCGCCGCAGGTTCTGCGCGTTAGCGCGGGGGATCGGCCTGGGCCGTGGACAGGTCCGCGAAGACCTTGGCGAACATGGGCGCCAGGAGCCGGCTGCCCGCCGCGTTCAGGTGGTTGTCGTCGGCGTAGTAGGCCTGTCCTTCCCGGCCGCCGTAGCATTGCCCTTCGTCGCACAGGTAGGGAAGCGGATCGAGAATCTGCACGCCGCAGGCTTCGCGGGCGCGGTCCTGCACGCTCCAGACGAAGCCGTTGCGCGCCTCGTAGTCGGCCCGGCTGAGGGTGACTTGCGGCGCCTTCCCCTGGAGCATCTTCCGGCTCATCACATCCGGTACGTCGACGCGCATTTCCGGTATCGGCCGCACCAGGTAGACCGGGCGCTGCCGCGCCAGGGCGCAGGCGTGGTCGATGTAGAGCCGGGCGAACGCCTCGAGCCATTCGCTGCTGGGCTCGTCCACGGGCGAGCTGATGTAGGCCTGCGGCCGGTTCTTGCGGTTCTGGTCGATGCCGTTGTAGCCCAGTGGGTAGACGGAGGTGCGGGTGACGATGATCAGCGGCACCCGGCCGGGCGCGTCGCCGAGTTCGGCCGGCAGTTGCCGGCGCAGGCGATTGCAGGTGTCCTCCGGGTTGTCGCGCGGGTGTTCGCGGATATGCAGCCCGGGAACCGGCAGGCAGGCTGGCGCGGCCCGCAGGTAGATGCCCTGGCCGGCGTCGGGCAGCGCGAGTTGTGCGGCGGTGACCACGGAGGCGGCATGGCTGTCGCCGATGAGCATGGCCTGGATGTCCGGCCCGCCATACACGCAGCCCGCGCCCTTGCTCAGGCACTCCTCGTTGCGCGGCGTGCCCTGCAGGGCCTGTTCGCGCATCGCCAGGATGTCCGCGGGCATCCGTTGCGGGAAGCCTTTCGCCCTGACCACCACCTGCGCCAGGTAGCCGGCGAGGATCATCAGGCCGGCCAGTCCGGCCACGGCGAACGCCCGCCTGCTCGTGCCCAGCCAGCGCCGCGTCGGCTGTTCCACCAGCCGGTAGGAAAGCTCGCCCAGTATCAGCGTCAGCAACAGGGCTGCGGCGATCCACAGGGGCGCTTGCCGGTGGCCGGCATGGAACAGCCAGGCTACCAGCGGCCAGTGCCACAGGTACAGGGAGTAGGAGCGCGTGCCCAGCCACTGGACGGCGCCATGGGTGCACCACGGCGAGGTTTCCCGCCGGGCCGCCAGCACCATGGCGGTTCCCAGTGTCGGCAGCAGCGCCAGTGCGCCGGGCCAGGCGGCGGATTCGTCGAGCAGGAACACCGACGCGCCTATCAGCGCCAGGCCGCCGGCTTCCAGCAGGCGCCGCGCCGTCGCCGGGAGCCCGAGGTTCGAGCAGAGCAGGAAGCACAACCCGCCCAGGAGCATTTCCCAGGCGCGGGCGGGCAGGAGGTAGAAAGCCTTTTGCGGATGGCTGGCAGTCAGCGCGATGCACAGCGCCAGCGAGCAGGAGAACAGCGCCAGGTGCACGCCCACGAGCGTGCCGCGCCGGGGCAACAGCTTCCAGGCGAGGGCGAGGATGAGCGGCAACGCCAGGTAGAACTGCCATTCGACGGACAGCGACCAGGTGTGCAGCAGCCATTTCGCCTGGCTGGCGCTGTCGAAGTAGCCGGCTTCCTTCAGATACAGGTGATTGGACAGGAAGGCCAGGGACTGTCGGGCGTGCCGGCCGAGGGTCTTGTAGTCGTTCGGCGCCAGCAGCAGCCAGCCGATGGCCAGCACGACCGCACAGACCACCAGCAACGCCGGAAGGATACGCCTGGCCCGGGCCCAGTAGAACGCCAGGACGGAGAAGTCGCCACGCTGCAGGCCGGTGACGATGATCCCCGTCATGAGGTAGCCGGAGAGCACGAAGAACACGTCCACGCCGGTGAATCCGCCGGCCAGTCCGCCGATGTCGAAGTGATAGAGGATGACCGCGACCACCGCCAGGGCGCGCAGGCCGTTGATGTCCTGCCTGAAGTGGTTGGTGGGCGTGGGGGTTGCCTGGCCGGGCCAGGCGCGGCGGCTGGGGAGAAGGCTCATCGCTGGTTGTCCGCAAATCGGCGAAAGATAGGTCTTTCGACTCCTGCGGCGACGCCCGCTCGGATACTGAGGAACTTGCCTTCAGGCTTTCGGAAAATCCCTTCGGATAGATGGCCCTGGTCCAGCGCTGGTCGAGCCTCTTCCCTATGGTGCGGCCCGGATGGCCCTGGTCGGCCCCCGCGTTGGCCGGAAAAAGCAGGGCGCTGCACGATTTTTGCGCAGGCATGGCGGCAGTACTGCCCGGTTCTGGTGCGCGACATGGCACCCGGCCATCGCCCGGCGCCCGGTGTTTTTCGCTAAGCGGCTGAATCGCCGGGCTTTTCGCCGAGCTGGCAAGCTTCCTGCTTTGGGGCTGGCATAGCGTGCACCGATGCAGGTCCGGTGCGGCTGGCGGAGCTGACGAGCGCTTCGCGGGAAGCGGCTGGAGGAGTCGGAGTGCTGAGGTAGGGCGGCCGGCGCGTTACAAAGCCAGACACTGCGCTTAGACTTGTCCCCGGGTTCGTTTTCCTGGGGCGAGTCCACCAAAACACGGGAGAGAGTTTCATGAAGCTAGTCACAGCCATCATCAAGCCGTTCAAGCTCGACGACGTGCGCGAGTCGCTGTCCGAGATCGGCGTGCAGGGCATCACTGTGACCGAAGTCAAGGGCTTCGGCCGGCAGAAGGGGCACACCGAGCTGTACCGTGGTGCGGAGTACGTCGTCGACTTCCTGCCCAAGGTGAAGATCGACGTGGCCATCGCCGACGACCAGCTGGACCGCGTCATCGAAGCCATCACCAAGGCCGCCAACACCGGCAAGATCGGCGACGGCAAGATTTTCGTCGTGAATCTGGAACAGGCGATCCGCATCCGTACCGGCGAGACCGGTACCGACGCCATCTAAGCCAACCGAACCCCACCGCCCCAGGAGAAACAACAATGACTCTGCGCAAGTTCGCAGGGCTAGGAGCCCTTTTGTCCCTCGCAATGCCTGGCCTGGCCATGGCGGACGAAGCTGCGGCCCCGGTCCTGAACAGTGGCGACACCGCCTGGATGCTGATTTCCAGCGCCCTGGTGCTGATGATGACCATCCCCGGCCTGGCCCTGTTCTACGGCGGCATGGTGCGCGCCAAGAACGTCCTGTCGATCATGATGCAGTGCTTCGCCATCACCGCGCTGATCAGCATCCTGTGGGTCGTCTACGGCTACAGCCTGGCCTTCGACACCGTCGGCATGGAGAAGGGCGTGATCAACTTCGCCTCCTTCGTCGGCGGCTTCGACAAGGCCTTCCTCAGCGGCCTGACCAGCACCGGCCTGACCTCCGCCGCGGCGCTGTTCCCGGAAAGCGTCTTCGTGATGTTCCAGATGACCTTCGCGATCATCACCCCGGCGCTGATCGTCGGCGCCTTCGCCGAGCGCATGAAGTTCTCCGCGCTGCTGATCTTCACCGGCCTGTGGTTCACCCTGGTCTACGCTCCCATCGCGCACATGGTCTGGAGCGGCGACGGCGGCCTGCTGTGGGACTGGGGCGTGCTGGACTTCGCCGGCGGCACCGTGGTGCACATCAACGCCGGTGTGGCCGGCCTGGTGGCCTGCCTGGTGATGGGCAAGCGCAAGGGCTACCCGACCGCCGCCATGGCCCCGCACAACCTGGGCTACACCCTGGTCGGCGCGGCCCTGCTGTGGATCGGCTGGTTCGGCTTCAACGCCGGTTCCGCCGCCGCCGCCAACGGCACCGCCGGCATGGCCATGCTGGTGACCCAGATCGCCACCGCCGCCGCGGCCCTGGGCTGGATGTTCGCCGAGTGGATCACCCACGGCAAGCCGAGCGCCCTGGGCATCGCTTCGGGCGTGGTCGCCGGCCTCGTGGCCGTCACCCCGGCCGCCGGCACCTGCGGCCCGATGGGCGCCATCATCCTCGGCCTGGCCGCCGGCGTGATCTGCTTCTTCGCCGCCACCACCCTCAAGCGCGCCATCGGCTACGACGACTCCCTGGACGCCTTCGGCGTGCATGCCGTCGGCGGCATCGTCGGCGCCCTGCTGACCGGCGTGTTCGCAGCGCCGGCCCTGGGTGGCTTCGGCACCGTCACCGACATCGGCGCCCAGCTGTTCATCCAGTTCAAGGGCGTGGCCTTCACCATCGTCTACACCGGGATCGTCAGCTTCGTGATCCTCAAGGTGCTGGACCTGGTCATCGGCCTGCGCGTCACCGAAGAAGAAGAAACCGTGGGCCTGGACCTGGCCCTGCACAACGAGCGCGGCTACAACCTGTAAGGTTCGCGCGAGTTCGACGAAGGGCGCCTACGGGCGCCCTTTGTTTTTTTCTGCGCTTCGCTAGAATGCGCCCGCATCGGTAGCCAATCGGAGGCCTCGCCATGTGGCAGCAGACCCTGATCACCCTGCGCCCGCGGTCGCGCGGTTTCCACCTGGTCACCGACGAGGTGCTGGCGGCATTGCCGGACCTGGCGCGCTGCCGGGTCGGCCTGCTGCACCTGCTGTTGCAGCACACCTCGGCGTCACTGACGCTGAACGAGAATGCCGACCCCTCGGTACGGCGGGACTTCGAGCGATTCTTCAATCGCCTGGTGCCGCAGGACGAGGGTGGCTACGAGCACGATTACGAAGGGTCGGACGACTTGCCCGCGCACTTCAAGGCCAGCCTGCTGGGCTGCCAGCTGACCCTGCCGGTCAGTGCCGGGCGCCTGGCGCTGGGCACCTGGCAGGGCATCTACCTGGGCGAACACCGCGATCACGGCGGGCCGCGCAAGGTGCTGGCGACCCTGCAGGGCGAGGCTCTGTGAATTTTTTCCGGCAGCGTTCGTCAAAGCGCGCGGCTGGGCTATAACTAACCTGCTTTGCAGCACCACGAGGTTGAGCGATGAGCGACGAAGAACTTGAACAAGACGAGCTGGAAGGTGCCGACGAGGACGACGGCGAAGAGCTGGCCGCGGCTGACGATGGCGACGCCGATGGCGAAGCCGACGAGGCCCCGGTTTCCTCTGGTGGCGGCAAGAAAGCCAAGGCAGCCGTAGAGGAAGAGGAACTGCCCTCGGTGGAGGCCAAGCAGAAGGAGCGCGACGCCCTGGCCAGGGCCATGGAAGAGTTCCTCTCCCGTGGCGGCAAGGTCCAGGAGATCGAGCCCAACGTGGTCGCCGATCCGCCGAAGAAGCCGGACAGCAAATACGGCAGCCGCCCCATCTAAGGGCGACGTCGTGAAAAGGCCCGCCCTCCCCGGAAGGGGAGCGGCGGGCTTTTTCTTTGTGACGGCCCGTGGGCGCAGTGCTCTTCGTAGGATGGGTTGAGCCTTGCGAAACCCATGCGGTCGGGGTGATGGGTATCGCTTCGCTCAACGCCATCCTACGGGTCTTGTGTTTGCCGGAGGGCGTAGGAGCGGACCTTGTCCGCGATAGCCGGAGGTATCGGCGCGGATCGCGGATGAGATCCGCTCCTACGCTGCCCCAGCCGCGCCGCTCCCCTGTAGGAGCGCGCCCAACGATGAACCATCGGCGCTCCCACGAGGAGCGTTTCGATTACAGCCGCGCCAGCACCCCGGGCAGCTCCGCGAGGCTGTGGATGATCGCGCTGGGCGCTTCCTCGCCCTCCCAGGCCTTGCGCGCCGGGTTGAACCAGATGGCCCGCAGGCCGGCGCGGCGAGCGCCGGCGATGTCGTCGCTGGGGTGGTCGCCGATGTGCACCGCCTGCTGCGGCTCAACGCCGGCGCGCTTGAGCGCTTCCTGGAAGGGTTTCGGGTCGGGCTTGCCGATGCCCAGCTCCTCGGCACACAGGGCGAACTGGAAGTAGTCGGCCAGGCCCAGGCGGCGCACGTCGGCGTTGCCGTTGGTGAGCACGCCGAGGATGAAGCGGTTGGCCAGGGTCTCCAGGGTCGGGTGCACCTCGGGGAACAGGCTGACCTGGTGGCGCGCATGGAGGAAGACCTGGAAGCCGGCTTCGGCCAGGTCCGCCGCTTCCGCCTGTGGATAACCGGCGTCGAGCAGGGCGTGCAGGAGGATGCGCCGGCGCAGCTCGCTCAGGCGGTGTCTGAGCATTGGGTCCTGCTGCATCAGCCGCGCGCGGATCGCCCACAGGTGCTCGATGGGCACCGGGCCCAGTTGCGCGGCGTTCGCCGCCAGCCATTCGCGCAGGGTGGCCTCGGCGCTGTTCATCACCGGGGCGACGTCCCAGAGGGTGTCGTCGAGGTCGAAGGTGACCAGCCGGATGTTCATTCCTCGGCTCCTGTATCGGTATCGCGTTTGACGCGCCTGGCCCGCGGGTGGGCGTTGTCGTAGACCTTGGCCAGATGCTGGAAGTCCAGGTGGGTGTAGATCTGCGTGGTGGCGATGTCGGCATGGCCGAGCAGCTCCTGCACCGCGCGCAGGTCCTGGGAGGATTCCAGGATATGGCTGGCGAAGGAATGCCGCAGCATGTGCGGGTGCAGGTGCTGGCCGAGTTCGCGCACGCCGGCCTGACGCACCCGCAGCTGCACGGCGCGCGGCGTCAGGCGCTTGCCGCTGTGGCCGACGAACAGCGCGCGGTCGGCCGGGCGGACCATCTCGCGCAGCGGCAGCCAGTCCTCGATGGCCTTGCGCGCGGCGCGCCCCACCGGCAGTTCGCGGACCTTGTTGCCCTTGCCGAGCACCCGCACCAGCCCGGCGGACAGGTCCAGGCCGTCGAGGTCCAGGCCGACCAGCTCGGACAGGCGCAGGCCGGAGGAATAGAACAGCTCCAGCATGGCCTGGTCGCGGCAGGCGATGAAGTCGTCCTCCAGGGCGCCGTCGAGCAGTTGCCCGGCGCGGTCGGCGTCGAGGGTGCGCGGCAGCTTGCGCGCGGCCTTGGGCGCGGCCAGGCCGTCGGCGGGGTTGTGCCGGCAGCGGCCCTCGCGGATCAGGTACTGGTAGAGCCCGCGCACCGCCGAGAGCAGCCGCGCCAGGCTGCGGCTGGCCAGGCCCTGGGCGTGCAGGCGGGCGACCTGCGCGCGCAGCTCGCGCACCTGCAGGTCGGCCCAGTCGGCGATGCCGTTCTTCTCGCACAGCGCGACGACCTTGAGCAGGTCGCGCCGGTAGCCGGCGAGGGTATGCGCGGACACCTGGCGCTCGCTGCGCAGGTGTTCGAGGAAGGCATCGAGGTCGGCTACAAGCTTCAAGCTTCAAGCTCCAAGTGAAAAGCCCGGCTTCCACCGCGTTGCCTTGCTTGCGGCTTGCAACTCGAGGCTTGCCGCTACCTGGCTAGCGTACCGACCGCAGCGGCGTGGAGAAGCGCGGCAGGACGCGGGCCAGGACCTCGGCCACGTAGCCGAGGAACAGGGTGCCGAGGGAGCTCTTGTAGTGCTGCGGGTCCGGGCTGCCGATGGCGAGCACGCCGTGCAGGCCCTGGAAGGTCAGCGAGACCACTGCCGCCGAGCCGACGCCGTCGCGTTCGGTTTCGCCGAACAGGAAGGCCAGCTCATGGGGGCGCAGCACGCCGCATACGGTCTTGCCGCCGGAAAGCAGCCCGCCGATGGCCTGGTGCGCCTCGGCGCTGCTCACCGAGCGGCCCACCGGCAGGTTGTTGTCGCTGAACAGGATCAGGCTGACGTAGGGCACCTGGAACTCGTGGCGCAGGCTGTCTTCCACGGTGCTGACCACGTCCTCCAGGCTGGTGGCGTCGAGCAGGTCGAGCACCAGGCGGCGGGTCTTGTCGAACAGCCGGTCGTTGTCGCGGGCCACGTCCATCAGCTGTGCCAGGCGATGGCGCATCTCGATGTTGCGCTCGCGCAGCAGGCGCACCTGGCGTTCCACCAGCGAGACGGCGTTGCCGCTCTCGTGGGGGATGCGCATCTCCGGGATCAGCTCGTCGTGCTCGACGAAGAATTCGGGATGCTCGCGCAGGTACTCGGCGACCTGTTCGGCATCCAGCGGCGGGCGGTGTTCCGGGCTGTTCTCGGTCATGGGCGTCTCGGCTTGGCGTCTCGGGTTACAGGCGGACCTGGCCTTCGTACACCCGCACGGCGGGCCCGGTCATCATAACCGGCTGGCCGGGGCCTGCCCACTCGATGTTCAGGCGGCCGCCCGGCAGGTCGATCTGCACCGGCGAGCGCAGCCAGCCCTGGCGGATGCCGGCCACCGCGGCGGCGCAGGCGCCGGTGCCGCAGGCCAGGGTCTCGCCGACGCCGCGCTCCCACACGCGCAGGCGCGCATGGTTGGCGTCGAGTACCTGGAGGAAGCCGATGTTGGCCTTGGCCGGGAAGCGCGGGTGCACTTCCAGCTTCGGGCCGAGGGTGCGCACCGGGGCGCTGTCGACGTCGTCCACCCGCAGCACGCCATGGGGGTTGCCCATGGAGACGGCGGCCAGCTCGACGGTCTGCCCGTCGACTTCCACGGCGTAGCTGGTGGCTTCGGCGTCGGCGACGAAGGGCACCTGTTCCGGCGCCAGGCGCGGCGCGCCCATGTCCACGGTGACCTGGCCGTCGTTGGCGACGCTGAGCTCGATGATGCCGCCCTTGGTCTCGACGCGGATGGTCTTCTTCATGGTCAGGCGCTTGTCCAGCACGAAGCGGGCGAAGCAGCGCGCGCCGTTGCCGCACTGTTCCACTTCGCTGCCGTCGGCGTTGAAGATGCGGTAGCGGAAGTCGACCTCGGGGCTACCCGGCGGCTCGACGATCAGCAACTGGTCGAAGCCGACGCCGGTGTTGCGGTCGCCCCAGCTCTTGACGTGGCGGGGCAGCACGTGGGCGTGCTGGCTGACCAGGTCGAGGACCATGAAGTCATTGCCCAGCCCGTGCATCTTGGTGAAGCGCAGTAGCATGGTTTCGGCCTCACTCCGGCAGCAGGCTTTCGCCGGCGTAAAGCTCCTGGACGGTCTCGCGGCGGCGCACCTCGAAGGCCCGCTCGCCATCCACCAGCACCTCGGCGGCGCGGCCGCGGGTGTTGTAGTTGGAACTCATGACGAAACCATAGGCGCCGGCCGAGCGGATCGCCAGCAGGTCGCCTTCTTCCAGGGCCAGCTCGCGGCCCTTGGCGAGGAAGTCGCCGGTCTCGCAGATGGGGCCGACCAGGTCGTAGGTACGTTTCTGGCCCGCGCGCGCGACGACCGGGGTGACCTCCATCCAGGCCTGGTACAGCGCCGGGCGGATCAGGTCGTTCATCGCCGCGTCGATGATGGCGAAGTCCTTGTGCGCGGTGTGCTTGAGGTACTCCACGCGGGTCAGCAGCAGGCCGGCGTTGGCCACGATGTAGCGGCCCGGCTCGAACACCAGGGTCAGCTGGCGGCTGCCCAGGCGCTCGCGGATGGCGCGGATGTAGTCGCTGGCCGGCGGCGGGGTTTCGTCGCGGTAGCGCACGCCGAGGCCGCCGCCCAGGTCCAGGTGGCGGATCAGGATGCCGCGCGCGGCCAGGCGGTCGACCAGCGCCAGCAGGCGGTCGAGGGCGTCGAGGAAGGGCTCCAGCTGGGTCAGCTGCGAGCCGATGTGGCAGTCCACGCCTTTCACTTCCAGGTTCGGCAGCTCGGCGGCGCGGGCGTAGATGGCCTCGGCCTCGTCGATGTCGATGCCGAACTTGTTCTCTTTCAGCCCGGTGGAGATGTAGGGGTGGGTCTGGGCGTCCACGTCCGGGTTCACCCGCAGCGACACGGGGGCCTTCACGCCCAGTTCCGCAGCCACTTCCTGCAGGCGTTCCAGCTCCACGGCGGATTCGACGTTGAAGCAGTGCACGCCCACTTGCAGGGCGCGGCGCATGTCGTCGCGGCTCTTGCCGACGCCGGAGAACACCACCTTGGCCGGGTCGCCGCCGGCGGCCAGCACGCGTTCCAGCTCGCCGCGCGAGACGATGTCGAAGCCCGAGCCCAGGCGCGCCAGGACATTCAGCACGGCCAGGTTGGAGTTGGCCTTGACCGCGAAGCAGACCAAGTGCGGCAGGCCCTGCAGGGCATCGGTATAGGAGCGGAACTGCTGCTCGATGTGAGCGCGCGAGTAGACGTAGGTGGGCGTGCCGAAGCGCTCGGCCAGCGCCGACAACGCCACACCTTCCGCGAACAGTTGCCCGTCACGGACGTTGAATGCCTCCATGTGCTGCTCCCTTACAGACCGTAGCGGTCCTTGCTGTGCTTGCTTTGGGCTTGCTGGTCGTCCGGCAGGTACAGCGGGCCTTTCTGGCCGCAGCCGGCGAGCGCGGCGCTGAGCACGGCGAGCGCGACGAAGGGAAGAAGCAGTCGCTTCATGGCGGAATCCTTGTGATCAAAGCGTAATTGGACCGGAGTATACCGGCCCCCCGGCGCCTTGCCTATGCAAGCGGACTCCCGCCCGGCGGGGCTTCCAAAGGGGCTGGCGGGGGCCGCTCGCAGCAACGCGGTTTGCGATCAGCCCCCGCCAGCCCCTAGGATCTGACAGAAAAAACGGAGGATCCATGCAAGCCCCCGTCCCACTCGCCGGTTCCATTTCCATCGCCTACGTGCAGGGCCTGGTGGACCACCTCGAGCGTCGCGGCGTCGCGCCGCAACGGCTACTGGCCGGTGTCCAGCTCGAGCCGTCGATCCTCGACCAGCGCGAGGCGCGCATCGCCGCCAGCGTCTATGTCGACCTGCTGGAACTGGGCCTGGCGCTGAGCGGCGACGCCGACCTCGGCCTGCACCTGGGCGAGGCCGTGCGCCCCGGCCACTTCGGCGTGCTCGGCTACCTGCTGATGAGCTGCGCGACCCTCGGCGACGCCCTGCACCGCCAGGCGCGCTACGCCGAGCTGGTGGGCAGCCTGGGCCGCGTCGAGCTGGCCGACGAGCCGCCGCGCGCCGGCCACGAGCCGCTGGTGCGGCACAGCTGGGAGCCTTTGCTGCCACGCCAGCAGCGCCAACTGGCGGAAGAGACCCTGGCCTGCTGGCTGCGCTTCGGCCACTGGATCAGCGGCCTGGAGCAGGCGCCGCTGGAAGTGCGCTTCCGCCACCCGGCGCCGGCCGATACCACCGAGCACCGGCGCATCTTCCGCTGCCCGGTGCTGTTCGGCCAGGCGGACAACGCCCTGGTCTTCCCCCGGCGCCTGCTGGCGCTGCCCCTGGGCCAGGCCGACAGCCAGATCCAGCGCACCCTCGACGCCTATGCCGGGCGCCTGCTGGAGAGCATCCGCCGCGGCGAGGGCGTACTCGAACGGGCCCGCCAGTGCCTGGCCGAGCGCCTGCCGGAGCAGGCCGTGGACCTGGAGGCCCTGGCCGGCGAGCTGGCCCTGAGCCCGCGTACCCTGCAGCGCCGCCTGCGCGACAGCGGCCTGTCGTTCAGCCGCCTGGTGGACGAGACGCGCCAGCAACTGGTGCTGCACCACCTGCGCGACCCGGCGCTGGAGCTGGCCGACGTCGCCAGCCTGGTCGGCTTCAGCGAGACCGGCTCGCTGGCGCGGGCCTTCCGCCGCTGGACGGGGCAGAGTCTCGGGCAATACCGGCGTACACTGCAGCCTTTGGCAGATTCCTGAGGACAATGCATGAGCAGCATGAGCGAAGCCCGTTTCCACGACCTCGTCGACGAGGTGCAGGCCACGGTGGAAGACGCCTTCGATGACAGTGACCTGGACGTGGACCTGGAGAATTCCGGCGGCGTGCTGACCGTGCGCTTCGAGAACGGCAGCCAGCTGATCCTCAGCCGCCAGCCGGCGCTGCGCCAGCTGTGGGTGGCGGCGCGTTCCGGCGGTTTCCACTTCGACTACGACGAGTCCGGCAGCCTGTGGCTGAGCGACAGCACCCGCGAGCCGCTGGGCGCGCTGCTCAACCGGGCGACCCTCGAGCAGGCGGGCGAGGATGTCGAGTTCCCCGGCCTCTGAGGCGCCGGTCTCCTCGCCCTGCTGCCGGCGCTGCTGCCTGGACGAGGGTGACGTCTGCCTGGGCTGCGGGCGCAGCCTGGCGGAGATTCTCGAATGGAACGAGGCCGACGGCATGCGCCGGCGGCAGATAGTCGAGGCCGCCCTGGCACGCCGCAAGCCGCTGTGGCCGGGCCCCTGACCGGGTGGTCTTGCTTATTCGCGGTACTGTGTTAGTGTCCGCTGAAAACCCCGCCTTGGGCGGGGTTTTTCTTTTTTCGATCCACTGCCAAGGAGTCTGCCGGCCATCATGACCACCGCACCGTCCATCACCGTTACCCGTCTCGACCTGCAACGTCTGGAGCGCCTGCTCGACAGCCTGGAAGAGTACGGCCCCGCCGCCGAAGCGCTGGAAGCCGAGCTGTCCCGCGCCAACGTGGTCGGCCACGACGAGGTGCCGCCGGGCGTGGTGACCATGAACTCCACCGTGCGCTGCCGCGAGGAAAGCAGCGGCAAGGAGTACCTGCTGACCCTGGTCTACCCGGAGGACGCCGGCGGCGAAGGCAAGGTGTCCATCCTCGCGCCGGTGGGCACCGCGCTGCTGGGCCTGACCGTCGGCCAGAGCATCGACTGGCCGGCCCCGGGCGGCAAGACCCTCAAGCTGAGCCTGCTGGACATCACCTATCAACCAGAGGCCGCCGGCGACTACAACCGCTGAGCGTCCGTCACGATCTGCTGCGCACCGCCCGGGCCGGGCCTTAGGCCTCGGCCAGGGCCTGGTTCAGCGCGCTTTCCAGGCGCTGCTTGTAGCGCAGGTAATGGATGCTCTGCAGCGCCGACTCGGCGGCCACCGCCGACAGGTCCAGGTCGGTGATGTAGCAGGGGTAGCGCTCCTGCCCGCGGCGCTGGGCGAGGATGTGCCGGGCCACGGCCTGGAACAGCCCGGCGCCGTACTCCAGTTCGGAAAACTCGCGGTGGTTGCAGTACAGGGTGATGCGCGAACGCTGCCCCGCCCCCGGCTCGACGATCGCCTGGACGTTGTAGTAGGGCCGCTCCTGTGCGCTGGGCGGCGCCTGGCGGCGTTCCACCCGGCGAGCCCGTCCGCGGCCGGCCGGTAGCAATTCGTAATAAATGATTTCCTGCACCGGCTGCGCCTCGCCCAGCGGCAGCTGCGCGCTGCGCCGGTAGAGCATGGCCTGGAGGAAGCGCTGCAGCGGCACCAGCAGCGTCTGCTCGTCGTCGCAGGCCTGGCGGCCGTGCCACAGGGAGTTGCGTTCGTCCAGCAGGTAGAGCGTGGCCTGGCCTTCGTCCAGGCGGTAGAACACCTGCAGGCAGCCGGGGCGGCCGAGCGGCAGCAGCAGCGCCAGGTCCTCGCCTTCCAGGGCGTGGCGGTCCAGGTGCAGCGGGCTGTAGGCGCCCTGGCGTTCGCCCAGGTGTTCGAGCAGGGCCGGCAGGTCGGCCAGGCTCTGGTGGCTGACCTGGCCCGGCTGCAGGCGCAGCAGGTGGTACTGCTGGCGGATCTGCAGCAGGTAGCGCCCGCCGTTGCCGCTGGCCAGCTGGGCGTAGGCGTCCTGGAACAGTTCCTCGACGCGCTGGGCAATGGCCGCCGCGCGGTTGCGGCAGAAGCAGCGCACCAGCAGGCGCGGCGGCGCGGCGTCGGCGGGCAGGGCGTTGAGATAGTCGCGCAGGCAGTCGAGCAGCGCGCCGGGGCCGGCGTAGCGGCTGACCAGCAGTTCGTTCCAGCTGTTCAGGGTGACCTGGTCGAGGCTCAGCACCAGGTTGTCGCGCATGCCGGAGTAGCCCAGCGAGTCGGTGCGCCCGCTGGTCATGTGCAGGTTGGCCTGGCTGTGCTGGCGCAGCGGGTCGAGGCCGACGTTCACCAGGATCAGCACGCTGGCCGGGGCGCTGGGGCGCAGCAGGGCACTTTCGGCCACTTCTTCCAGGGGCATGGGCATGGCCTGCTGCAGGCCGAGCAGCAGGTTGCCCAGTTCGTGTTCGCTCAGGTCGCTGTCGCCGGGCTGCAGCGACAACCGGGTGCCGCCATCGATCACGCCGTTGCGGTGGCTCCAGGCCAGCAGCTCGATCAGCTCGCGGGCGCGCTTGAGCGGCGCGTAGTCGGCCAGCTCGGCGCCGGTCAGGTTGCCCGGGAACAGCGCCCAGGAACCGCCCTCGGCGGCGTTGCCGGCGGGCAGGCGGGCGAGGGTGAGGAGGTCTTCGCCTAGGTCCGGGGCGATGCCCGGGTTGATGTGCTCGACCTTGCCGGCCTTGCGTTCGAAGGCGGCGTACAGGCGCCGGCCGAGCACGCCCAGGTCGCGCGGGTCGATGTCGCTGGCGGCCTGCTGCTGGCGGGCGAAGCGCGAGAGGAAGCGGTAGCTGTAGGTCAGCTCGTTGACCAGGGCGCGGCGCTCCAGGGTAACCTGGCGCACCTTCCACTGGCTGCGCGCGTCGAGCAGGCCGAGCACGCGCCCGTCCCAGCCCCAGGCCGCGGTCAGGCGCTCCATCAGCAGGCGCTGCCAGCTCTTGCGGCCCTGCTGCGGGCGGCGGCTGAGCTTCTTGCCGACCTTCAGGTACAGGCAGCGGCGCACCAGCTCCAGGCGCTCCTGCTCGCCGCGCGCGATCAGGTATTCCTCCAGGCGCCGGTAAAGCAGGATGTACGGGTCCAGCTCGTCCAGTTCCAGGCGCCCGGCGTAGACCTCGGCCTTGAAGCGCAGGGCCAGGCAGGCGACCTGCGGGTGCTCGCTGGCGTAGACCTCGCTGAGCAGCAGCTTGAGCACCGCCTTGTAGGGCGAGGTGATGCCCTTGAACAGCTGCCACATGCCCGAGCCGACGAACTCGCCGGGCGGGATGTGCGCCAGGTGGCCGAGGTCGAGGACTTCCTCGTGGCGGATGAAGCGCTTGCTCAGCAGTTGCTCGACGTAGTCGCGATAGCGGCCTTCCTCGTATTCCGGCACCAGCCACCACAGCGGCGTGCGCCCGCCGAGCCAGATGGCGGTGCGGTAGAACTCGTCGAGCAGCAGGTAGTGCTGGCTGGTGCCGCAGTCGTCGGAGGTCAGCCGGGCGTTGCGCGCGCCGCTGACGAAGCCGCGCGGGTCGATGAGGAAGCAGTGCACCTCGGCGCCCTGGCCCGCGGCCCAGCGCTCCAGCAGCTCGCACTTGCGCTGCAGCTCGGCCACCGCGCCGGGCGCGAGCCCCGGGGCGTGGCAGACCCACAGGTCGAGGTCGCTCCGCTCCTCCTGGGCCACCGTGCCCAGGCTGCCCATCAGGAACAGCCCGTGGATCGGCAGGTCGGCCTCGCCGCGGCGCGGCTTGTAGCTGAACGAGCGGGTCAGGCGCTGGGCCTCGGCCAGCAGCTCGTCGTCGGGGACGAAGCCGCACAGCCCCGCCGGGGTGGCGCCGGAGACGTAGCCGGGGAGCAGCGGGTGGTTGACGTCCAGCAGCAGCGGCAGCAGGCGCAGCACCAGTTGCTGGCGGCTCGACAGCGCGGCCGTGGCGCGCTCCAGGCGCCCCTGGTTGATCGCCAGGAAGCGCTTGCGCAGGCGCGCCAGGACCTTGCGGTCGATGCCGTCGTCGATGTCCGGACGAATCTCGTGGGTGAAGGTCATGGCCTGCCGCGGTCAGCTATCGGGCGGTCATGGCTGAGTGCCATTACCGCATGGACTGCACTGTATATCGACCGCGGCGGGGCTGTCCTTAAGGAAATGGGGCGGGCCGCCGATGGATGGCGGCCGCGGGGTTCAGGGCTTGAGGATGTTGAGCAGCACCTGGGCGTGTTCGGCGGCGTCCAGCCCCAGGCTGGTCAGGTAGCCGCCGTCGGGCTGGTCGATCAGGCCCTTGGCGTGCAACCGCCCGGCCGCTGCGACGGCCGTCGGGGCCGCGTCATGGTGGATCTTCAGGCCTGCCTGGGTGTTCTCGAGATCGAACAGGGCAAGCAATTCCAGTTCCGCTACCAGCTCTTGGGTGAAGGCCATGGCGACTCCTCGGTGGCGATGTTGCGCCAGTTTAGCCACAGCCACCCCGCGCTCGGCAAGCTCATTCCTCGCCGGGCAGCTGCGGCAATGCGCGCAGGGCCTGCTCGTACCAGGCGCCATCGAAGGCGCGGTCCTCGGCGAGCATCGCCTGGATCTCGTGGGCCAGCACCATGGCCATCATTTCCAGGGCTTCCTCGCGCTCGTAGCCGACCAGGGTCAGCTTGTTGAGCACCGCGCGGGCCGCCGCCGGCTCGCCGCTTTCGATCTGGTTCTCGATGGCCTGGATCAGGGTTTCTGCCGCGAAGGATTCTTCGCCGTCGTCGATGTCGCTCATGCCGGGTGGCTCCGTGCGGGCTTGTGCAGCCGGGGGAAGTTGTCCAACCTGCGCAGACCTGGATGGCCGCAGAAGGACGCGGATGCGACATGATCACCTATTACACCCTCGACGGCGACCGCTTGCAGCGCCACACCGGCGAAGTCGGCGCGGCCATGCCGGCGGGCACGCTGTGGATCGACCTGCTGCACCCCACGGAAGAGGAGGAGCGCCTGCTGGAGTCCTTCATCGAAGTGGACGTGCCGACCCGCGAGGAAATGGCCGAGATCGAGGATTCCTCGCGCTTCTACGAGAGCAAGGGCGCGCTGTACATGACCACCTCGGTGGTCAGCGGCATCCGCGAGCACCGGCCGAACACCGCCGAGGTCACCTGCGTGCTCACCCCGCAGTGGCTGGTGACGGTGCGCTACGCCGACGTGCTGTCGTTCCGCACCTTCGAGACGCGGGTGCAGCGCAGCGGCTGCAAGGGCGCCAGCGACCTGCTGTTCGTCAACCTGATGGATGCGGTGGTGGACCGCATCGCCGACGTGCTGGAGTCGGTGCAGGGCCAGCTGGACACGCTGTCGCGGGACATCTTCACCGACCACGGCGAACTGCCCCGCTCCCGCGTGCCCAAGACCGACCTGCAGCAGATCGTCAAGCAGCTGGGGCGCACCAACTCGCTACTGTCCAAGCTCAACGAGAGCCTGCTCAGCGTCAGCCGGCCGCTGGCCTACTTCCGCCAGAGCGGCAACGGCAACGCCTGGATCAGCGAGGAAGCGCGCCTGGGCATGAAGTCGGTGGAGCGCGACGTGCGTTCGCTGGGCGAGTACCAGTCGAAGATGTCCGGCGAGATCACCTTCCTGCTCGACGCCACCCTGGGCCTGATCAACATCGAGCAGAACAGCATCATCAAGGTGTTCTCCATCGCCGCCGTGCTGTTCCTGCCGCCGACCCTGGTGGGCACCGTGTACGGCATGAACTTCCAGCACATGCCGGAGCTGGCCTGGGCCAGCGGCTACCCGCTGGCGCTGGTGGCCATGGTGGTCTCGGCGATCATCCCCTACCTCTGGTTCAAGTTCCGCGGCTGGCTGTAGCGCCGCCGGGGCGCGCGGCCTTGATATCGATCAAGATCGCCGCACCCGGCGGCTAGCAGAGTGGGGGAATCGCTCGCCCGAGCCCCCATGTCTCACAGGAGGAGACCATGCCGCAGCCCGATGCCAAGAACCCGCCCGTCCTCGCTGCCCTGGAGGCCCCGACGCCGACCCGCGGCGGCGAGGAAATCCGCGCCCAGAGCCACGGCCCCGTCGCCCTGACCGTGGCCATGGCGCCGCGCGGCAGCAACGAGGATTCCGGCTCCGCCGGCCTGCCTTCGTCCTACCCCTACCGCAAACGCCTGCAGCGCAAGGAATACGAGGCGCTCAAGGCGCAGCTGCAGGTGGAGCTGCTGAAGGTGCAGAGCTGGGTGAAGGAAACCGGGCAGCGCATCGTGGTGCTCTTCGAGGGCCGCGACGCCGCCGGCAAGGGCGGCACCATCAAGCGCTTCATGGAGCACCTGAACCCGCGTGGCGCGCGAGTGGTCGCCCTGGAGAAGCCCAGCGACGCGGAAAGCGGCCAGTGGTACTTCCAGCGCTACGTCCAGCACCTGCCCACCGCGGGCGAAATGGTCTTCTTCGACCGCTCCTGGTACAACCGCGCTGGCGTCGAACGGGTGATGGGCTTCTGCACGCCGCGCCAGTACCTGGAGTTCATGCAGCAGACCCCGGAACTGGAGCGCATGCTGGTGCGCAACGGTATCCAGCTGTTCAAGTACTGGTTCTCGGTCAGCCGCGAGGAGCAGCTGCGGCGCTTCGTGTCGCGCCGCGACGACCCGCTCAAGCACTGGAAGCTGTCGCCCATCGACATCCAGTCGCTGGACCGCTGGGACGACTACACCCAGGCCAAGGAGGCGATGTTCTTCCACACCGACACCGCCGACGCGCCCTGGGTGGTGGTCAAGTCCGACGACAAGAAGCGCGCGCGGCTGAACTGCCTGCGCCACTTCCTGCACACGCTGGACTACCCCGGCAAGGACCTGGCCATCGCCCACGCCCCCGACCCGCTGCTGGTGGGGCGGGCGGACCAGCTGGACCGCGACGAGCTGGCGCGCCCGCATGCCACACCGCCGCTGCCGCGCCAGGTCGAGGCCAGCGAGAGCGCACCGGCGGCCTGAAGGGCCGCCGGGCCCGCCTCACTGCGCCTGGCTGAGCTGCATGAGCTGGCCGGCCAGCTCGCGGGCGTGGCGTTCGACGATGATCGGCGCCCAGGGCCGGCCGGAGGCGCTGACCAGGGCGTTGCTCTTGCTGTTCATGTCGCCCAGGGCGGTTTCCAGGTAGTTCCAGCGCATCTGCAGCTTGCCGCTCGCCGCGCCCGGCGGCAGGCGCGAGAGGCTGCGGCTGATCAGCGGCAGCAGCGTCTTCTCGTCCTGGCCGAGGTAGCTCTGCGGCGCCTCGCGGGCGATCTCCAGCACGCCCAGGTAGGAACGCGCCAGGTACTGCACGGAAAGGTATTCGATGCGCACCGGCACCTGCCACAGCGGCAGCTCGTCGGCCGCGGAAGGCGGCACGAAGCGCTCGACCTGGCCGAGGAAGTCGCGCAGGGCGCGGCTCAGGTCCGGCAGGTAGGTCCAGGGCAGGTCCTCTTCCTTGGGGCCGTAGGTGGTGCCGGCCTGGATCTGCGCGAGCAGCGCCTGGTGGGCCTTGCGCAGGCCGTCGTCGGCCTTGGCGTAGCTTTTCACCGCCGCGTCCAGGGCGGCCAGGTCGGCCTTCAGCTGGTTGGCGTGGTTCTCCTGGAAGCCTTCGCCGCGCAACAGCATCAGGCTGCCCAGGGCCCGGCAGGCGTCGACCTGCATGGCCTGCAGCTGTTGCTCGTCGCTGGGCAGGTTGGCCCGGGCGGGCAGGGCGAGGAGGGTGAGAATACCGACGAACAGGTACTGCAGGAGGTATTTGCGGTTCATGGCGGGAGTTTCCCTGTTGTTCTTGTTGGCCGCCTGGCCACGCCTTGGCGGGCGTGGGTGGTTTCGCGAACGGCGCCGGCCTTGCCTGGCCGGCCGGTTACCTGCGAGGGGTCACCGTACCGGGGCGCGCTCCCCCTGGCGCCCCGCCCGATGCTCCGGGCCAGCAAAGGCTAGCGCCTGCGCCGGCCGTTGCAACCGATCGAAAGAGTGATTCGCCGACGCCATCATGCTTCCTCGCCCGCGGCCAGGCGCAGGCCGTGGGCGTCGAGAATCTCGATGCCGGCGTAGCTCAGGCGCAGCACGCCGCGGGCTTCCAGCTCCTTGAGCAGGTGGTTGGTGGTCTGCCGCGACAGCCCGAGCATGGCCGCCAGCTGTTCCTGGGGCAGGTGCAGCTCGCGCTGGCTGGCCTGCGCCTCGCCGTAGCTGGCGGCCAGCATCAGCAGGCGCCGCGCCAGGCGCTGGGCGGCCGGCAGCAGGGCCTGTTCCTCCAGCACGGTGAAGGCCAGGCGCAGCTTGTGGCTCATCAGCAGGGCGAAGTCGCGCCAGTACTGCGGCTTTTCGGCGAGTAGCGCGTGCAGCGCCGGCAGCGGCACCTGCAGCAGGGTGGTGGGGCCTTCGGCGTAGGCGTCGTGGGTGCGCGGCTGGCCGTCGAACAGGCAGATCTCGCCGAACCAGTTGGGCGCCTCCACCAGGGCCAGCAGCGCTTCCTTGCCGCTGGCGCCCACCGCGCCGACGCGCATCCTGCCTTCGACCACGCAATACAGCCCGCAGGGGGCGTCGCCGCGGGCGAACAGGCGCTGCCCGGCGGGCAGGCGGCGGACGATGGCGGCCTGGCCGAGGGCTTCGCGCAGTTCGGCGGGCAGGTGCTGGAACCAGCGGCCGGAGGCGATGCGTTGCAGGCAGTCGGCGGTGTCGGGCATGGGCTTTGTCGGCTAGTTGACAGAGTGGTACGGCAGTCCAAGCCATGATGCCAGTACCTTGCCCGAGAACGACAGAACAATGAAAACACTCGTCGACCACCTGGCGCAGTACGCGGCCTACCACCGCGACCGCCGCAACATCCTCAGCCACTTCATTGGCATCCCGATGATCGTCCTGTCCATCGCCGTGCTGCTGTCGCGCCCGGGTCTTGAGGTCGGCGGCCTGCTGCTGGCCCCGGCGAGCCTGCTGGCGCTGGCCGCGCTGGCGTTCTACCTGCGCCTGGACCTGCGCTTCGGCGCGCTCATGGGCGTGCTCCTGGCGCTGTCGCTGTGGGCCGGCGCGGTGCTCGCCGCGGGTTCCACCGCCAGTTGGCTGGCCTGGGGCATCGGCCTGTTCGTAGTGGGCTGGGTGATCCAGTTCGTCGGCCACTGGTACGAGGGGCGCAAGCCGGCCTTCGTCGACGACCTGGTGGGGCTGGTGGTCGGCCCGCTGTTCGTCGCCGCCGAGGCGGCCTTCCTGCTCGGCCTGCGCGACGAGGTGCGCCGCGCCGTGGAAGAGCGCGCCGGGCCGACCTGCATCCGCGAGCGCAAGGCGGCTGCCTGATCTCCCCTAGCCCGCGCCGGTGAGCCGGCGCAGGATTTCCGCGCTGCGCGCATCGGCGGGGAAGAAGGTTTCCAGCGCCAGTTCCGAGAGCGTCACGTCCACCGGCGTGCCGAACACCGTGATGGTGCCGATCAGGCTGAGCACGCCCAGCTCGGTGTTCAGTTGCACCGGTATCAGCACCATGTCGCCGCTGGCCTGCTCTTCGTGGGGCGGCGCCGGGTAGAGCGCGAGTTCGTCGCGCAGGGCCTGCAACTGCGGGTCGCCGCTGGCGTCGATGTCCCGCTGCAGGCGCGCCATCACGTGCGCCTTCCATGGCCCCAGGTTGAGAATGTTCGGCGCCAGGCCGCGCGGGTGCAGGCTCATGCGCAGCACGTTGCAGGGCGCGGCGAGCAGCTCGGGGGCCACGCCGATGAGGAAGACGCTCACCGCGTGGTTGGAGGCCAGCAGGTTCCAGTGGCGGTCCACCACCATCGCCGGGTTCGGTTCGTGGGCCTTGAGCAACTGGTCGATGGCCTGCCGCGCCACGGTCAGCGCCGGGTCGTCCAGCGCCCGCTCGGAATACACAGGCGCGTAGCCGGCGGCGCCGAGCAGGCGGTTGCGCTCGCGCAGCGGGATGTCCAGCTGTTCGGCCAGGTGCAGGAGCATCTCGCGGCTGGGCAGGGCGCGGCCGGTCTCGACGAAGCTCAGGTGGCGCGTGGAGATGTCCGCGTCGCAGGCCAGGTCGAGCTGGCTGAGGCGGCGGCGCTGGCGCCATTGGCGCAGCAGGGCGCCGACGGGGAGGGTTTGGCTGTCCATGGGAACGAACGATAGACCGCCGTCCGGGGCCCGGCCATTACCTGGCAGGTAATCGACGCTGTGCCCGCCGCGGCGGATTCTTCGGCCAGGCGCCGCGGACCGGCGGCGCTTCGTTCAGGAGGATTCGCCATGACTCTGCTGCAACCGTCCCCGCTGCTCCGCCGTTCCCTGCAACTCGACGCCCTCGCCGGCGGCGCCACCGGCCTGCTGCTGGCGCTGGCCGCCAATCCGCTGAGCGGCCTGTTCGGCTTGCCGGTGGTACTGCTGATGGTGGCCGGCATCCTGCTGCTGCCCCTCGCCCTGGTGCTGGCCTGGATGGCCAATTGCGAGGTGCTGCCGCGCGCCGGCGTCTGGGCGGTGATCGCCGTCAACCTGCTGTGGGTGGTGGAAAGCCTGGGCCTGCTGGCCAGCGGCTGGGTGCAGCCGACCGTGCTGGGCTGCGCCTTCGTGATCGGCCAGGCGCTGGTGGTCGGGGTGTTGGCCGAGCTTGAGTTCTTCGGCCTGCGCCGCTCCGCCGCGCTGCATACCCTGTGAGGCGCGAGGGGCGGCCTTGCGGGGCCGCCCTTCGCTTCAGGCCAGCGCCTCGCGGACGAAGTCCAGGCGGTCCTGGCCGAAGAACATCTCCTCGCCGACGAACAGGGTCGGCGCGCCGAACATGCCGCGCTTGATGGCCGCCTCGGTGTTGGCCTTGAGCGCGTCCTTCACTTCCTGCTCCGCCGCCAGCGCCAGCAGCGCCTGCGGATCGAAGCCGGCCTCGGCCAGCAGCGGGCCCAGCACCGCCGCGTCGCCCAGGTTCAGGGCGTCCACCCACATGCCCTTGAACACGCAGGCCAGCAGCGCCTCGAAGCGTTCCGGCTGGCGCAGCTGCACGCCGGTGGCGGCGCGCATCAGCAGCAGTGTGTTGATCGGGAAGTGCGGGTTCATCTTCAGCGGCACGCCGTAGCGGCGGGCGAAGCGCTGCATGTCGATCAGGGTGTAGCGGCCCTTGGCCGGGACGGCGATGGGCGAGACGTTGCCGGTGGCCTGGAACACCCCGCCCAGCAGCACCGGGCGGTAGACCAGCTCGGCGCCGGCCGCGGCGCAGATGCCCGGCAGCTGGGTGTAGGCCAGGTAGGAGGTGGGGCTGCCGAAGTCGAAGTAGAACTCGACGCTTTTGCTCATGGGTGATCCCTCTTTGTTGTCGTTGTGGATTACCAGCGTTCCATCCAGGGCCGCAGGTCCAGCTCGAAGGTCCAGGCGTCGCGCGGCTGGCTGTGCAGGTACCAGTAGTTGTCGGCGATGTGCTCGGGGTCGAGGATGCCGTCCTGGTCTTTCTGCGCGTACTTCTCCGGGAAGTTGTCGCGGATGAACTCGGTGTCGATGGCGCCATCCACCACCACGTGGGCCACGTGCAGGCCCATGGGGCCCAGCTCGCGGGCCATGCTCTGGGCCAGGGCGCGGATGCCGTGCTTGGCCCCGGCGAAGGCGGCGAACCCGGCGGCGCCGCGCAGGCCGGCGGTGGCGCCGGTGAACAGCAGGGTGCCACGCTGGCGCGCGACCATGCGCCGGGCCACCGCCTGGCCGGTGAGGAAGCCGGAGAAGCAGGCCATTTCCCAGATCTTGAAGTACTTGCGCGCGGTCTCGTCGAGGATGCTGCAGGGCACGTTGGCGCCGATGTTGAAGACGAAGGCTTCGATGGGGCCGATGTCGCGCTCGATGGTCTCCACCAGTTCCGCCACCTGCTCCTCCTTGCGCGCGTCCGAGGCGAAGCCGTGGGCCTCGCCGCCCTCGGCGCGGATGGCGTCGACCAGCGGTTGCAGCTTGTCCGCCGAGCGGCGGGTGACGCAGGCGACGTAGCCCTCGCGGGCGAAGCGGCGGGCGATGGCGCCGCCGGTGGCGTCCCCGGCGCCGATCACCAGCACCACTTTCTTCTCGTTGGGGGAGGCAGCGCTCATGTTCGTTTCCTCTGTTCGTTATGGGTAAACGATCGTTTGGTAAACGAACGTTATGTTATGCTTCCGGCAGCCGTCAAGCCGTTTCCGGAGCCCACGCCATGCGCTACTCAGCCAGCCACAAGGAAGAAACCCGCCAGCGCCTGCTGGAGAGCAGCGGCGCCATCGCCAAGCGCGAAGGCTTCGCCAGCGTCGGCGTGGACGCGCTGATGAAGGCGGTGGGGCTGAGCGGCGGGGCCTTCTACAACCACTTTCCGTCCAAGGATGCGTTGTTCGCCGCCATCGTCGAACGCGAGCTGACGCGCAGCGCCGAGCGCCTGGGCAAGGCCGGCGACAGCCACGGCCGCGAGCGCCTGGAGCGCTGCCTGCAGCGTTACCTGACGCTGGCCCACGTGCAGAACGTCGACGGCGGTTGCGCCATTCCCGCCCTGGGCGCGGACATCGCCCGCGCCGACGAGCAGGTGCGCGGCACGGTGGAGGCGGCGATGCTCGGGCTGCAGCAGGCCTGGGCGGAGGAGTTGGGGAATGCGGAGGATGCCTGGGCGATGCTCAGTCAGTGCGTCGGGGCGTTGTTGCTGGCGCGGATGACGGCCAGCGAGGAGACGCAACGGGCGATCATCGAGTCGAGTAAAGCGTTCCTGCTGCGGCGGTTGGAGGATGGGGTTTCTTCGTAGGAGCGAGCTTGCTCGCGAACGGTGCCTCCCGGAAACATCGGTACCAACCGGAACACCGCCCCTCTCCCCAGCCCTCTCCCTGAAGGGAGAGGGGGCTAGTCCGTGCCGGCGCGAAGGCCGTGCCTCATGGGGGTATCAGGCGTTATGCGTAGTGTCAGGGAGAGCCGAAATATCAGCACACGCCGAACGGCCCCCTCTCCCTTCAGGGAGAGGGCTGGGGAGAGGGAGCGGAGTCAATCCAAAGCACCGTAGCCAGAGGGAGGCACCATTCGCGAGCAAGCTCGCTCCTACGAAAAGCCCCTGAGCCCCAGGGCCTCAGAGCCCCCGCAGGGCCAGGTCCGCGCCAAGCAACAACAACCCCCCGAAGAAGCACCGGCGAAAGGCCGTCGGGCTGATGCGGTTGCGCAGCCACTGCCCCAGGTACATCCCCGCCAACGCCGGCAGCAGCGCCAGCAACGACACCCCCAATACCGAGGCATGCAACAGCGAGCCCTGCTGCCCGAGGGTGAGCGCCAGGGCCAGGGTGGAGATGGTGAAGGACAGCCCGAGGGCCTGCACCAGGTCGTCCTTCTCCAGGCCCAGCGCCTGCAGGTAAGGCACCGCGGGGATCACGAAGACGCCGGTGACCGCGGTGACGGCGCCGGTGGCCAGGCCGATCAGCGGCGACAGCCAGGCCTCGTGTGCCGGCGCCACCTGGAAGCGCTTCGCCGACAGCCCGAGCAGCGCGTAGAGGACCAGCGCCACGCCCAGCAGCGGCGTGGCCGCCGGCCAGTGCTCGCCGCCCAGCCACCAGCCCACGGCCAGGGTACCGGCGACGATGCCGGCGAGCATGCCCCACATCCGCCTGAGCAGCCCGAGGAAGCGCGGCCCGGCGGCCAGTTGCCAGACGTTGGTGACGGTGGAGGGCACCACCAGGATGGCCGCCGCCTGCATCGGCGGCATCAGCAGCCCGAGCAGGCCGACCGCCACCGTCGGCAGGCCGAGGCCGACCACGCCCTTGACCAGGCCGGCGAGGAGGAAGGTAAGGACGATCAGGTCCAGGTGCGCGGGCAGCGAGTCGAACATGGGCGGGCCTTGCCTTGGCGGTGGAGCGGGGCAGGATACCCGCAAACGAAGAACCCCGCCGCGGCGGGGTTCTTCTTCAACGGATGGCGACTCAGATATTGGCCACCTGCTGGTAGGCCTTGGGCTTGAAGTACAGCGTCTCGCCGCGGGCCAGGCCGACCAGGCTGTCGTGGTCCTTGACTACTTCGGCCTCGATCAGCTCGTCCTGGCCGTCCACCTTCAGCGTCACCCGGGTGATCGCGCCCAGCGGGCGGATGTCGCGGACTTCCGCCGCGCGGTGCGCTTCCACCGCCTGGCGCGACAGCGAGACCTCGTGCGGGCGGAACAGCAGGTGCTCGTCGTTGCCCAGGTGCAGGCGGTTGGAGTCGCCGAGGAAGTGGTAGACGAAGTCGCTGGCCGGGCTCTCGTAGACCTCGCCCGGCGAGCCGATCTGCTCGATCACGCCCTTGTTCATCACCACGATGCGGTCGGCGACTTCCATCGCCTCTTCCTGGTCGTGGGTGACGAACACGGAGGTGAGGTTGATCTCCTCGTGCAGGCGCGCCAGCCAGCGGCGCAGCTCCTTGCGCACCTTGGCGTCGAGGGCGCCGAAGGGCTCGTCCAGCAGCAGGATCTTCGGCTCCACCGCCAGGGCGCGGGCCAGGGCGATGCGCTGGCGCTGGCCGCCGGAGAGCTGTTCCGGGTAGCGGTCGGCGAGCCAGTCCAGCTGCACCATGTTCAGCAGCTCGTGGACCTTCTCGGCGATGCGCGCCTCGCTCGGGCGTTCCTTCTTGGCCTTCATGCGCAGGCCGAAGGCGACGTTGTCGAACACCGTCATGTGGCGGAACAGCGCGTAGTGCTGGAACACGAAGCCGACGTTGCGGTCGCGCACGTCGTGCTGCGAGACGTCCTCGCCGTGGAACACGATGTTGCCGGCGTCCGGCGTTTCCAGGCCGGCGATGATCCGCAGCAGGGTGGTCTTGCCGCAGCCGGAGGGGCCGAGCAGGGCCACCAGCTCGCCGCTGTGGATGTCCAGGTTGATGTCGTCGAGCGCCTTGAAGGCGTTGAAGTTCTTGCTGACGTTACGGATTTCGATACTCATGGCTTATTCCTCGTCAGCTTTGACTTTCAATCGGGACAGGCGCGACTCGCTCCACTGCTTGAGCAACAGGATGACCAGGGCCATCAGCAGCAGCAGGGTGGCGACGCTGAAAGCGGCGACGTGATTGTATTCGTTGTAGAGAATCTCGACGTGCAGCGGCAGGGTGTTGGTGACGCCGCGGATGTGCCCGGAAACCACCGACACCGCGCCGAACTCGCCCATCGCCCGCGCGGTGCACAGCACCACGCCGTAGATCAGGCCCCATTTGATGTTCGGCAGGGTCACGTGCCAGAACATCTGCCAGCCGTTGGCGCCGAGCAGGCGCGCGGCCTCTTCCTCCTGGGTGCCCTGTTCCTGCATCAGCGGGATCAGTTCGCGGGCGACGAAGGGGAAGGTGACGAAAATGGTGGCCAGGACGATGCCGGGCACGGCGAAGACGATCTGGATGTCGTGGTCGCTGAGCCACGGCCCGAAGTAGCCCTGGGCGCCGAACAGCAGCACGTAGATCAGGCCGGCGATCACCGGCGAGACCGAGAACGGCAGGTCGATCAGCGTCACCAGGATGCTCTTGCCGGGGAACTCGAACTTGGTCACGCACCAGGCGGCGGCCACGCCGAACACCAGGTTCAGCGGCACCGAGATGCCCACGGCGATCAGCGTGAGCTTCAGCGCGGCCAGGGCGTCGGGCTCGACGATGGCCTCGAGGAAGGTGCCGAAGCCCTGCTTCAGCGCCTCGCTCAGGACCACGAACAGCGGCATCAGCAGGAACAGGGCAAAGGCCAGCCAGGCCAGGCCGATGAGCGCCCGGCGGCCCCAGGGGTTGCCACGCCGGGCGGCGTTCGCCGCTTGTGCGGTGGAAAGCGTTACGGAACTCATGGCGCGCTCCTTACGGGGTCTCGATGCGGCGTTGCAGCAGGTTGATCAGCAGCAGCAGGACGAAGGCCACCACCAGCATCAGCACGCCGATGGCGGTGGCGCCGGTGTAGTCGTACTGGTCCAGCTTGACCATGATCAGCAACGGCAGGATCTCGGTCTTCATCGGCATGTTGCCGGCGATGAAGATCACCGAGCCGTACTCGCCGACGCCGCGGGCGAAGGCCAGGGCGAAGCCGGTCAGCCAGGCCGGCAGCAGCGCCGGCAGCAGCACGTGGCGGAACACCTGCAGCGGCTTGGCGCCCAGGCAGGCGGCGGCTTCCTCGACCTCGCGGGGGATGTCCGCCAGCACCGGCTGCACCGTGCGCACCACGAAGGGCAGGACCACGAAGGTCAGCGCCAGGGTGATGCCCAGCGGGGTGTAGGCGATCTTGAAGCCCAGCTCGGTGGCGAAGCGGCCGATCATGCCGTTGGGGGCGTAGAGCGCGGTCAGGGCGATGCCGGCCACGGCGGTGGGCAGGGCGAAGGGCAGGTCGATCATGGCGTCGATGACCTTGCGCCCGGGGAAGCGGTAGCGCACCAGCACCCAGGCCAGCAGGGTGCCGATCACGCCGTTGATCAGCGCGGCGATCAGCGCGGTGCCGAAGCTCAGCTTGAGCGCGGCGAACACGCGCGGGGCGGTGATGATGGTCCAGAACTGTTCCCAGGTGAGCTCGGTGGTCTTGAGGAACAGGGCCCCCAGCGGAATCAGCACCAACAGGCTGAGATACACCAGGGTGTAGCCCAGAGTCAGCCCGAAGCCGGGTATGACCGGGGAGATGCGTCGTGACATTGAAACCTCGTTAGCTGAAAGCCGGAAGCCGGAAGCTGGAAGCCTGAAGCTGAAAGCGGTGCCGAGGTCGACTTCCAGCTTCGCGCTTCCAGCTTCCAGCCCGTATTCACTGCGCCTGATAGATCTTGTCGAAGATGCCGCCGTCGTTGAAGAACTTGGGCTGCGCGACCTTCCAGCCGCCGAAGTCCTTGTCGATGGTCACCAGGTCCAGTTTCGGGAACTGGTTGGCGAACTCGGCGGCGACCTTGGCGTTGCGCGGGCGGTAGAAGTTCTGCGCGGCGATGCGCTGGCCTTCCTCGCTGTACAGGTACTTCAGGTATTCCTCGGCGACCTTGCGGGTGCCCTTCTTGTCGACGGTCTTGTCGACCACCGCCACCGGCGGCTCGGCCAGGATGGACAGCGAGGGTACGACGATTTCGAAGTTCTCGCCGCCCTGTTCCTTCTTGGCCAGGAAGGCTTCGTTCTCCCAGGCCAGCAGCACGTCGCCGATGTTGTTGTTGACGAAGGTGATGGTCGAGCCACGGGCGCCGGTGTCCAGCACGGGCACGTGCTTGTACAGGTCCTTGACGTAGTCCTGGGCCTTGTCGTCGCTACCGTACTGCTTCTTCGCCCAGGCCCAGGCGGCCAGGAAGTTCCAGCGCGCGCCGCCGGAGGTCTTCGGGTTGGGGGTGATGACTTCCACGCCCTGCTTGGTCAGGTCGCCCCAGTCCTTGATGCCCTTGGGGTTGCCCTTGCGCACCAGGAACACGATGGTCGAGGTATAGGGGGTGCTGTTGTCCGGCAGGCGCGCCTGCCAGTCGGCCGGCAGCAGGTTGCCGAGCTTGTGCAGTTCGTCGATGTCGCCGGCCAGGGCCAGGGTCACCACGTCGGCCTTCAGGCCGTCGATGACCGCGCGGGCCTGCTTGCCGGAACCGCCGTGGGATTGCTGCACGGTCAGGTCGTCGCCGCCCTGGGCCTTCCAGTGCTTGATGAAGGCCGCGTTGTAGGCCTGGTACAGCTCGCGGGTCGGGTCGTAGGAGACGTTCAGCAGTTGGGTGGCCGCGGCCGCGGGGCCGGCGATCAAGGCACTGGCCAGGGCGGCCAGGGCGAAACGGCGGATGGACATGTGCAGCTCCTGGATACGAATCTTCAGTGTTGTGCTTGTTGGCGTGTTCTTATCGGGGGCGTCGCGGTGGGGCGCATGGGCCCCGGCGGTCAGCTCTGGCGGCTGGCGGGCTGCTGCAGGCGGAACTTCTCCTTGCGCTCGATCTGCACCACCTGGCCGTTGTGCACGGTGATCTCGACGGCGCCGAAACGCAGACCGCGCAGGGCGCTCTGCACTTCACGCAGGATGTTGGCTTCGTCCTGGCCTTCCAGGCTACGGAGGGTTGCGCTCATGATCTGGGCTCCTTGGTGGGCTTCGCCGGGCCGTCCCGGATGGGCGGCGCGTGCGGTGTGAGCGCATCTTAGGCAGGAGTCGAATATTCTTAAAAATACTATTTAAGAATTTTTATATTCCACCAGGTTTTAATTCGATTCGGTCGCCACCGCCCGGGCCCAGGGCAGCTCGTCGGCCGGCTGTGGACGGCCGTACCAGTAGCCCTGGCCGAAGTCGCAGGCATGGTCGAGGAGGAAGGCCGCCTGGTCCGGGCGCTCGATGCCCTCGGCCACCACGCTCAGGCCCATGCTGCGGGCCAGGGCGATGATGGCGCGGGCGATGGCGGCGTCCTCGGCGTCGCCGGGCAGGCCGGCGACGAAGCCCTGGTCGATCTTCAGCTTCTGCACCGGCATGCGTTTCAGGCGCATCAGCGAGGAATAGCCGGTGCCGAAGTCGTCGATCGCCAGTTGCACGCCCAGCGCCCGCAGGCGCTGCAGCAGGGCCACCGACTGGTCGATGTTCTGCATGATGGCGCTCTCGGTCACTTCCAGCTCCAGGTGCCGCGGCTGCAGGCCGCTTTCCTGCAGGGCGCGGGCCACGCGCTGTTCCAGGCCGTCGCGGCCGAACAGGCGGCTGGACAGGTTCACCGCGACGAAATCCAGCGCCACGCCGTCGTCCAGCCACTGGCGCATCTGCCGGCAGGCCTGGTCCAGCACCCAGGCGTCGATGGCGGCGATCAGCCCGCATTCCTCGGCCACCGGGATGAATTCGCAGGGCGGCACCAGGCCGCGCTGCGGGTGCTGCCAGCGCACCAGCGACTCCACCCCGACCACCTGGCCGCTGGCCAGGTCGTGCACCGGCTGGTAGTACACGCGCAGCTCGTCGTGCTCCAGCGCCTGGCGCAGGGCGGCCTCCACCTGCACGTGGGAACGCGCGCGGGCGGTCAGCTCCGGGGTGTAGAAGGCGTACAGGTTGCGCCCGCTGGCCTTGGCCTGGAACAGCGCGGCATCGGCGTGGCGCAGCAGGTGGTCGACGTCGCGGGCATCGTCGGGGAACAGGCTGACGCCCATGCTGGCGGAGATGTAGATCGGCTGGCCCTGTACCTCGAAGGGCGCGTGCATGGCCTCCAGCAGGCGCTGGGCGAGGCTGCTGGCATGGTGCGGCTGCTGGCTCTCCAGGACCACGGCGAACTCGTCGCCGCCCAGGCGCGCCAGGGAGGCGTGCTCGTCGAGGCAGCCGCGCAGGCGCTCGGCCACCGTCTTGACCAGTTGGTCGCCGGCGCTGTGGCCGAGGCTGTCGTTGACGTGCTTGAAGTGGTCCAGGTCGAGCAGCAGCAGGGCGCCGCTGCCCTGTTCGCGCTCGGCGCGGGCCAGGGCCTGCTCGATGCGCTCGCGCAGCAGCAGGCGGTTGGGCAGCCCGGTGAGCGGGTCGTGGTGGGCGAGGAAGTCCAGCTCGTGCTGCGAGCGCTTGATGCTGCTGAGGTCGGAGAACACCGCGACGTAGTGCGTCAGGCGCCCCTGCTCGTCGTGCACGGCGCAGATGTGCTGCCACTGCGGGTACACCTCGCCGCTCTTGCGCCGGTTCCAGATTTCCCCGCACCACAGGCCTTCGGCGTTCAGGGCCTGCCACATGCGCTGGTAGAAGGCATCGTCCTGGCGCCCGGACTTGAGCATCGAGGGGTTGCGCCCCACCACCTCGTCGGCGCTGTAGCCGGTGATGCGCTGGAACGACGGGTTGACGTGCAGGATCATGCCCTTGTCGTCGGTCACCAGCAGGCCTTCCTGGGTCGCCTCGAACACCGCCGCGGCCTGGCGCAGGTGGTCGTTGGCCTTGCGCTGCTCGGTGACGTCGCGGCTGACGCCGGTCATGCGCAGCGGCTCGCCGTCGTGGCCGCCGCTCAGGCGCGCGCGGGCATGCACCCAGCGGTAGTTGCCGTCGGCGTGGCGCAGGCGGTAGGTGCATTCCAGGCGCTGGCTGCGCCGCTGCAGCAGGTCGCGGTGCTGGGCCAGCACGCTGTCGCGGTCGTCCGGGTGCAGCCGCTGTTCCCAGGTGCCGAAGCTGTCGCCCAGCGCTTCCTCGCTCAGGCCGAGCAGCCGCGCGTAGCCGGGCGAGTAGAACACCCGGTGGCGCTCGATATCCCATTCCCAGAGGCCGTCGTCCAGGGCGTCCAGGGCCCGCTCGAAGCGCCGTTCGCTGCGCTCGCGGGCGGCGAAGGTGCGCCGCATCCACCTGAACTGCCGGGCCAGCAGCAGGAACAGCACGCCGGCGCTGATGGCAAAGAAAAGATACTTTTTCGCCACCAGCCAGGGCAGCAGGTCGCCATCGCCCACCGCCAGGCGCAACAGCTGGTCGCTGGTCAACCCCCACAGGCAGGCGAACAACAGGTACAGCAGGCAGATGCGGAGGGCACTCGGGCGTGGATTCATTATCGCGAGGGGAGCGAGTTATTGGCTGCGCAGTATAGTGGATGGCCATTGGCCCCGGTTCATATCAAAAAGACCGGATGGTTTTCCCGCCGCGCTTGGTGATAATGCGAGCTGGCCCTTGCCTGGGCTGCCGACCATTTCCGAGGTTCATTATCATTCATGTGGTACAACGGTTTCCTTGACCTGCCGCTGTGGCAACTGATCGTGGTCACGCTGGTGCTCACCCACATCACCATCGTCAGCGTGACGGTCTACCTTCACCGCTATTCCGCCCACCGCGCCCTCGAGCTGCATCCGGCGCTGCAACACTTCTTCCGTTTCTGGCTGTGGATGACCACCGGGATGAACACCCGCGAGTGGACCGCCATCCATCGCAAGCACCACGCCAAGTGCGAGACCGCAGACGACCCGCACAGCCCCGTGTACAAGGGCCTGGGCACCGTGCTGCGCAAGGGCGCCGAGCTCTACCGCGAGGAAGCGAAGAACGCCGACACCCTGCGCATCTACGGCAAGAACTGCCCGGACGACTGGCTGGAGCGCAACCTCTACGGCCGCTTCCCGCTGGGCGGCATCGCCCTGATGGTGCTGATCGACGTGGCCCTGTTCGGCGCCCTCGGCCTGACCGTGTGGGCCGTGCAGATGGCCTGGATCCCGTTCTGGGCGGCCGGCGTCATCAACGGCCTGGGCCACGCCGTGGGCTACCGCAACTTCGAGTGCCGCGACGCCGCCACCAACCTGGTGCCCTGGGGCATCGTCATTGGCGGCGAGGAGCTGCACAACAACCACCACACCTACCCGAACTCGGCCAAGCTGTCGGTGAAGAAGTGGGAGTTCGACCTGGGCTGGGCCTGGATCAAGCTGTTCTGCTTCCTGCGCCTGGCCAAGGTGGCGCGGGTGGCGCCTATCGCCCACCGGGTGGAAGGCAAGGGCAGCCTGGACATGGACACCGCCATGGCCATCCTCAACAACCGCTTCCAGATCATGGCCCAGTACCGCAAGCTGGTGATCGGCCCGCTGGTCAAGCAGGAGCTGGCCAAGGCCGATGCCTCGGTGCGCCACCTGTTCCGCCGCGGCAAGCGCCTGCTCTCGCGCGAGACCAGCCTGCTGGAGGAACGCCACCACGCGCGCATCGAGCGCCTGCTGCAGCACAGCCAGGCGTTGCAGGTGATCTACGAGAAGCGCCTGGCGCTGCAGCAGATCTGGCAGAAGACCAGCGCCAACGGCCACGACATGCTGGCCGCCATCAAGCAGTGGGTGCAGGAGGCCGAGGCCAGCGGCATCCAGTCGCTGCGCGACTTCGCCGAACAGCTGAAGACCTACTCGCTGCGCCCGGCTGTCTGAGTTGGCCTGATAACTGAGATGTGCATCACAAAAAGCCCGCCGTTCGGCGGGCTTTTTCTTTTTTTGTCGAGCGCTTAGCTAATTTTGCGGTCATAGACCTCTCGATTAGTTGTGGGAAGCTGAGACATGGACGATAGGTACAGGGCGCCGCAGGATCTCGACGAAGCGCTGCTGGCATTGCTGCACAGCCGCGCCGAGGTGGAGCGCCTGAAAGAACGCGAGCAACTCTTCAGCGCCCTGCTGGCCAGCGTCAATGCGGTGCTCTGGGCCTTCGACTGGCAGGCCCAGCGCATGGTCTACGTCAGCCCCGCCTACGAAAGCATCTTCGGCCGCTCGGCGGCCCTGCTGCTGGCCGACTACAACGAATGGCTCAACGCCATCTACCCCGACGACCTCGACTACGCCGCCAGCAGCCTGCTGCAGGTGCTCGAGCGCGGCGCCGTGGAGCAGCGCGAGTACCGCATCCTGCGCGCCGACGGCGAGGTGCGCTGGCTCAGCGACAAGTGCTTCATCAGCCAGCACAGCGAGGCGGGCCTGCCGCTGATGGTGGTCGGCATCGCCGAGGACATCACCGACAAGAAACACCTGGAAAGCGAGCTGCAGCGCCTGGCCACCACCGACGTGCTGACGCAGAGCAGCAACCGCCGCTACTTCTTCGACAACGCCGAGCAGGCCTTCAACGAATCCAAGCAGGCCGGCACGGCCCTGGCCTTCCTGCTGCTGGACGTGGACGACTTCAAGAAGGTCAACGACCGCTATGGCCACCAGGTCGGCGACCGTGTGCTGCAGCGCGTGGCCCAGTGCGCCTCCGGGGCGCTGCGCCGCGGCGACCTGTTCGGCCGCATCGGCGGCGAGGAGTTCGCCGTGCTGCTGCCCGGCTGCGACCAGGTGACCGCCCGGCAGATCGGCGAGCGCCTGCAGCGCGAGGTGCAGCGGCTGCGCTTCAAGGAAGACGAGCAGACCTTCGGTATCAGCGTCAGCCAGGGCCTGACCCTGCTGCAGCCCCACGACGAGAACCTCTCGGCGCTCTACGGCCGGGCCGACGCCGCGCTCTACCAGGCCAAGCGCAACGGCAAGGACCGTATCGAACAGGCCTGATCGGCGGCCCGGCCCACTGCCTCTCTTGCGCCCTGCGCGTACCCCTTCCGGGAAATGGACCGGGAAGGGATACGGGCGCATTATTTATTCCAATAAGGAATTACATTTTAATAATTAATTCTTTTTGGATTTATTTCCGATTGCTTATCGTTGCCCCCAGCGTGGCCGCAGGGTCCAGGCAATGAAGTCCGGCGAGCATGGCGACAAACCGCCAGCCAGGCCGGGAAAGGTGGCGGATTTCCGCTGACCAGCGCGCAGCGAAGGACCAGGCTACGGGACGCCAACCCGCGCCAATCCACGTGTCGGGGTGTGCCGGGCCGATTGGCCCGCGGATTGCCATGTCGGGGTGAAGCCTCAGGCTTCGCCCACAAGAACAAGACACGAGCATTCACCATGACGCTGCCATGCCTTTCCGCAAGTTCCTTCCTGCCTGCCTGCCCACGTAGAGACCCCGCCCAGGGGCGACCGATCTGACGACCGCCGTTCGCCTGCAGGCCCGGGCCGTGCCCGGCCGCGCGGCTGTCCGGTGGGATTCGCGCCACGCGGCGCCTGGCGCTTTGCCGACTTCACACAAGATCAATAAATGGGGATTACCAATGAAGAGTCGTAACATCACGCAATCCACCCTGGCGTTGGCCGTGGCGGCCGCTGCCCTTGGCGCCCATGTTCCGCTGGCCAGCGCCGGCGGCTTCATCGAGGACAGCAAGGCCAGCCTGACCCTGCGCAACTTCTACATCAACAGCGACAACCGCAACGGCACCGCCGAGCCGAGCAAGCAGGAGGAGTGGGGCCAGGGCTTCCTGCTGAACTACACCTCCGGCTTCACCGAAGGCACCGTCGGCTTCGGCGTCGATGCCCTGGGCCTGCTGGGCGTGCGCCTGGACAGCGGCAAGGGCACCCACTACAACCCGACCAGCTCCAGCTTCTCGGGCACCGTGTTCCCCACCGATGGCGATGGCCGCGCGGTGGACGACTTCTCGCACCTGGGGGCGACCGCCAAGGTGAAGGTTTCCTCCACCGAACTGCGCTACGGCACCCTGCTGCCCAAGCTGCCGGTGGTGACCTACAACGACGGCCGTCTGCTGCCGCAGACCTTCGAGGGCGGTCAGATCACCTCCAACGAGTTCAAGGACCTGACCCTGATCGGCGGCCAGCTGGAACACACCAAGGGCCGCAGTTCGAGCAACAACGAGGGCCTGTCCATCGCCGGCGCCAACAACGCGCGCACCGGCGAGTTCGTCAACAAGTTCTACTACGGCGGCGTCGACTACAAGCTGACCAAGGACCTGACCCTGCAGTACTACTACGGCAACCTGCAGGACTTCTACAAACAGCACTTCCTCGGCCTGCAGCACAACTGGGCGATCGGCCCGGGCGTGCTGAAGACCGACCTGCGCTACTTCAACAGCAGCGACGACGGCAAGAACAGCCACGACTCGCGCTACTACACCTCCGGCTACTACGGCAACGGCGTGACCAAGGGCGAGGTCGACAACAAGGCCTACAGCGGCCTGTTCACCTACATCGTCAGCGGCCACAGCTTCGGCGTCGGCTACCAGCAGCTCAGCGGCGACAGCGACTTCCCGTTCATCAACAACGGCGATGGCGCCACCGCCTACCTGATCACCGACGTGCAGATCGGCAAGTTCCTGCGCGCCGGTGAGCGTACCTGGCAGGCCCGCTACGGCTACGACTTCGCCCAGGCCGGCCTGCCGGGCTTGACCTTCCAGGCCCTGTACCTGCGCGGCGACAACATCGACACCGCCCGCGGCGACCAGAGCGAGTGGGAGCGCGACATCAGCCTGGCCTACGTGATCCCGGACGGCACCTTCAAGGGCCTGGGCTTCACCTGGAAGAACGCCTCGCTGCGCAGCGGCCTGCCGGCCCAGGGCGCCACCCCGGCCCAGCGCGACCAGGACGAGAACCGCCTGATCGTCAGCTACACCCTGCCGCTGTTCTAGGCCCGGGGCTTTCCGTAGGAGCGCGCCGGAGGGGGGACCTGTAGGAGCGGGCCCTGCCCGCGATTTCGCGCGCAGGGCGCGCTCCTACATGGGTATGGCGTGGGGGCGTAGGGCGTATGACCGTTCGCGGTTATACGCCGCCGGCCGGAACACCAGCGCCCGGTCGGGCATGGCGATGGGTATCGCTTCGCCCAACCCATCCTACGAAGTGTGCCGTGACGAAAAAGGCCGTCTCCCCTCGCGGGGAGACGGCCTTTTCGTTGGCGGCTACCGGCTCAGCGCTTCTGCGGCGCCGGTTGCTGCTGGGTGATGCAGTGGATGTTGCCGCCGCCCAGGAGGATTTCCCGGCCCGGCACCATCACCACTTCGTGCTCGGGGAACACGCGCTGGAGGATGGCCTTGGCCTCGGCGTCCTTCGGGTCGTCGAAGCTCGGCGCGACGATGCCGCCGTTGACGATCAGGAAGTTCACGTAGGAGCCGGCCAGGCGGATCGACGGGTCGCGCTCCTGGCTGCCTTCCACCAGGTCGACGCCGGCGCACTCTTCCTCGGTGGCGTGCAGCGGGCCGGGGATCGGCATCTTGTGCACCACCAGTTGGCGGCCCTTGGCGTCGCGCACCTGCTCCAGCACGCGCATGGCGGCCTGGCAGCGCGGGTAGTTGGGGTCGTTGGCGTCGTCGGTCCAGGCCAGCAGCACTTCGCCGGGGCGCACGTAGCAGCAGAAGTTGTCGACGTGGCCGTTGGTCTCGTCGTTGTACAGGCCGTCCGGCAGCCAGATCACGCTGTCCACCGCCAGGTGCTCGCGCAGGACCTGCTCGATCTCCTCGCGGGACAGGTGCGGGTTGCGGTTGCGGTTGAGCAGGCATTCCTCGGTGGTGATCAGGGTGCCTTCGCCATCCACGTGGATGGAGCCGCCTTCGAGCACGAAACCTTCGGTGCGGTAGCGATCGCAGCGCTCGACCTGGAGGATCTTCGCCGCCACCTGGTCGTCGCGCAGCCAGGGGAAGTACAGGCCGCCGTCGAGGCCGCCCCAGGCGTTGAAGGTCCAGTCCACGCCGCGCACGCCGCCCTGGTCGTCGACCACGAAGGTCGGCCCGGTGTCGCGCACCCAGGCGTCGTCGTTGCTGATCTCGATCACCCGGATGGCGTCGCTCAGGCGCGCGCGGGCGTTCTCGAACTGCGCGGCGGAAACGCAGACGGTGACCGGCTCGAAGCGCGCGATGGCCTCGGCCACGGCGCTGAAGGCGGCCTGCGCCGGCTTGCCGCCCAGGCGCCAGTTGTCCGGGCGCTCGGGCCAGACCATCCAGGTCTGGGTGTGGGGTTCCCATTCCGCCGGCATGCGGAAGCCATCGGCGCGGGGGGTACTGGTCAGAGTGGTCATGGGGTCACCAGATGCGGGCAGCTACGGACGAAGCGGCGGAAGGGATCGCCTCCCGCCGCGCGAGGTCACTCGGAGAGGTTCTCTCCGTCGAGGGTCGCGATCGGCCAGTATAGGTTCGGACGGCGGTCGCGGAACACACCCCAGGCGGTACGGATCTTCTCCAGGGCGTCCAGATCGAAGCTGTGCAGCAGGATGCCTTCCTCGGTCTCGTTCAGTTCCTGGACCTTCTTGCCGAATTGATCGGCGATGAAGGAGGAGCCGTAGAAGGTGATGTCGTAGCCGTCCTGCTCTTCCTTGCCGATGCGGTTGGAGGCCACCAGCGGCATCAGGTTGGCGCCGGCATGGCCCTGCTGCACGCGCTGCCAGTGGTCGCGGGAGGTGATGCTGGCGTCGTGCGGCTCGCTGCCGATGGCGGTCGGGTAGAACAGCACCTCGGCGCCCATCAGCGCCATGCTGCGGGCGCACTCGGGGAACCACTGGTCCCAGCAGATGCCGACGCCGATGCGCGCGTAGGCGGTGTCCCAGACCTTGAAGCCGGTGTCGCCGGGGTTGAAGTAGTACTTCTCGTGGTAGCCGGGGCCGTCGGGGATGTGGCTCTTGCGGTAGACACCCAGGTTGCTGCCGTCGGCGTCGATGATGGCGATGCTGTTGAAGCGTGCGCGGCCGGCGCGCTCGAAGAAGCTGATCGGCAGCACGACTTTCAGCTCGGCGGCGACCTTCTGGAAGTGCAGGATCGCCGGGTTCTCTTCCACCGGGGTGGCCAGCTGGGTGTAGTCGGCGTTGGGCTTCTGGCAGAAGTAGGGGGTTTCGAACAGTTCCTGGATCAGGATGATCTGCGCGCCCTGGGCGGCCGCCTGGCGCACCAGCTTCTCGGCGTTGGCGATGTTGGCCTGGACATCCCAGGAGCACGCCATCTGGGTGGCGGCGACGGTGACGGTACGAGTCATGGAACACCTTTTTATTCGGATACTTATCGGCCTTCCGGGTTGGGCGGCGGCCGTGGGGTGCTGCGAGAAGGCGTGAGGTCGACGTCTTTCGCGGCGCTGGGGCGATTTATATCCGATAAAAATCGACTTTTGAAGCGGTATTTCTCTATCGCGGCATCGAATCCGATAAAAAGACAGATAAATATCGGACTTAAAGCTGTGGGCGATAAGCTTCAAGCCGCAAGCGAAAGCGGCTCTTGCTTGCAGCTTGAGGCTTGCCGCTTACAGCTGCCGTTTTCCTATAGCTGCCGTTTAGGCAGGAAGGGCGGCAGATACAGCGACAGATAGGCATCGAACACCCGCATCCCTTCCTCGGCCAGGCGCGGTTCTATGCGTCCGTGGCGTTGCACCGAGAGGGCGTAGACGCGGTCGCCCAGTTCCATGGCCAGGCTGAACACTTCGATGTCCCGGGGCAGTTCGGGCAGGTGGAAGTGGTGGTCGAACAGGGCCTGCATGGAGCGGCCCAGCTCCATGTCGTGCTGGCGGTCGGCGAGGGTCACCTCGGCCAGGCCGTGGCTGGCGAGGATCAGCTGGCGCGCCGCGGCGTCGCCGGCGTAGACGGCGAGCATGCGCTCCTCCACCAGCCGCGAGAGGTCGCGCCAGTCGCGCAGGGCGTCGTGGTCCACCGGCGCCGCCAGGCAGGCGCGGAAGGCGGCGTGGACCTCGCCGGTCAGCGCCTGCAGCAGCGCCGGCACGCTGGGGAAGAAGTGGTAAACCGAGGACGGCGGTATGTCCGCCCGCTCCGCCACGGCGTAGATCGACAGGCCGGCGGTGCCGTCTTCGGCGAGCAGCGCGCGGGCGGCGTCGAGGATGCTGGCGATGCGCGCCTGGCTGCTGGCGCGGGGCTTGCGGGAGCTGGTGGGGGCGGGCATGGGGTTCTCCGGGCATGAGCGGGCTATTGGACGCCAGCTCATGCGTCCGGAGCAAGTTCGCGGCCCCTGGCGCGCGCCGCGCCGCTGGCCGTCAGTGGTCGGCCAGCAGCTTGTCCCAGGTTTCCTTGAACACCGGCGCGGTCTTCTCCGGGGCGGTTTCCAGGGCGAACAGGCGGCGCTTGGTCTCCTGGTCCGGGTACAGGCCCGGCTGCTGGCGCAGCTCGGCGTCGAGGAAGGCCGCGGCGTCGACGTTGGCGTTCGGGTAGAGGGTGGCGGCGGTGACCTGGGCGGCGACCTTCGGCTGCAGCATGAAGTCGATGAAGCGCAGGGCCAGGTCCGGATGCTGGGCGCTGCTGGGCACCACCAGGTTGTCGATGAACAGCACCGAGCCCTCCTGCGGCACCATGAAGTGCACCGGCTGCCCGGCGCGAGCCGCATGCAGGGCGTCGCCGACCCAGGCCATGGCCACGCACAGCTTGCCGTCGTTGAGGTCCTGGATGTAGCGCTCGCTGTCGATGTAGCGCAGGTTCGGGCGCAGCGCCTGGAGCACCTGGCCGGCGCGGCGGATCTGCGTGGGCGCGCTGCGGGCGAAGTTGCGCCCCTGGTAGTTCATCAGCACCGAGAAGGTTTCGTCGGGCGCGTCCAGCAGGCTCAGCCCGCAGCTCTTCAGGCGCGCGCTGTATTGCGGGTCGAACAGCAGGCTCCAGCTGTCCGGCACCGGCCCGCCCAGGGCCTTCTCGGCCTGCGGCTGGTTCACCGCCAGGCCCACGGCGCCCCACAAATAGGGCACGGCGTGGCGGTTGTCGGGGTCGACGGCGGCCAGCTTGCTCATCAGCTGCGGGTCGAGGTGGCTGCGGTTGGGCAGGCGGGTGAAGTCCAGCGGCTGGATCAGCTTGTCCTTGATCAGCTGCGGCAGGTCGTTGTGGGAGGGGACGGCGACGTCGATCTTCTCGCCGGAGCGCAGCGCCTGCTTGAGTTCTTCGGCGGTGCTGTAGGTGTGGTATTCGACGCGGACACCGCTGGCCTTCTCGAAGTCCTTGAGCGCTTCCGGGGCGATGTAGTCGTTCCAGTTGTAGACGCGGATGACGTCCTCGGCCTGGACGAACAGCGGGCAGAGCAGCAGCAACAGCGGGGCGAGCAGGCGTGGCATTGGCATTCTCCCTATGTCAAGGCACAGCATGGACGGCCGGCGGCCATCCCGGGGGCTTGGTTGCAGCGTGGTGCGGCAGAGCAGGGTACGGCGGGGCGCCCGCCCGGCGGGCAGGGCGGTCAGACGAACGCCGGCGCGGGGCCGGCGTCGCCTGGGGTGTTGCTTATACGGTGTGCAGGTACCAGTTGTACTCGAGGTCGGAGATCGAATACTCGAACTCCTGCATCTCGTGTTCCTTGCACGCGACGAAGATGTCGATGTACTCGGGGCTGATGTACTTGTTCATCACGTCGCTGTCGTCCAGCTCGCGCAGGGCATCGCGCAGGTTGTTCGGCAGGCTCTGCTCCAGCTGATCGTAGGCGTTGCCTTCGATCGGCGCGCCCGGCTCGACCTTGTTGACCAGGCCGTGGTGGACGCCGGCGAGGACCGCGGCCAGCAGCAGGTAGGGGTTGGCGTCGGCACCGGCCACGCGGTGTTCCAGGCGCACCGCTTCCGGCGCGCCGGTGGGCACGCGCAGCGCCACGGTGCGGTTGTCCAGGCCCCAGCTCGGCGCGTTCGGCACGAAGAAGGCCGAGCCGAAGCGGCGGTAGGAGTTGACGTTCGGGCAGAGGAAGGCCATGGAGGCGGGCAGGGTCTCGAGCACACCGCCGATCGCGTGACGCAACGCGGCGTTCTGCTCGGGATCCTCGCTGGCGAAGATGTTCTTGCCATCCTTGTCCAGCAGCGACACGTGGACGTGCAGACCGTTGCCGGCCTGGCCCGGGTAGGGCTTGGCCATGAAGGTCGAGTCCATTTCATGGTCGTATGCCACGTTCTTGATCAGGCGCTTGAGCAGCACCGCGTAGTCGCAGGCCTTGAGCGCGTCGTTGACGTGGTGGAGGTTGACCTCGAACTGCGCCGGGGCGCTCTCCTTGACGATGGCGTCGGCCGGGATGCCCTGGGCGCGGGCGCCGTCGATGATGTCCTGCAGGCAGTCGGCGTACTCGTCGAGGTCGTCGATGGAATACACCTGCACCGACTGCGGGCGCTTGCCGGAGATGGGCGAGCGCGGCGGCTGCGGGCGGCCGTTCACGTTCTCCTGGTCGATCAGGTAGAACTCCAGCTCGAAGGCCGCGACGATGGACAGGCCCATGTCGGTGAACTTCTGGACGACCTGGCGCAGTACCTCGCGAGGGTCGGCGAAGAACGGCTCGCCTTCCATTTCATGCATGGTCATCAGCAGTTGCGCGGTCGGACGCTTCTGCCAGGGCTCCATGGCTATGGTGTTGGGGATGGGATAGCAGACACGGTCGGCGTCGCCGATATCCAGGCCCAGGCCGGTGCTTTCAACGGTGGAGCCGGTGATGTCGAGGGCGAACAGCGAGGCGGGGAGGTTGATGCCTTTCTCGTAGACTTTCGGCAGGTTGCTGCGCTCGATGCGCTTGCCGCGAACCACGCCATTCATATCTGCAATAAGGAGGTCGACGAACTGGACCTCGGGGTGTTCCTTGAGGAACTCGGTCGCTTCTGAGAGCGGAACGGCACTCGGGGGTACCGACATGGTGCAACACCTTTATTGTTAAAAATATCAATCATGCGGGGGCTAGGCTGTGAGTCAATCCGAAAGGCCTGTTGATGTCAATAGCGCCACTTCCTGCCCGCTGATGGTGCAAGGTGGCCATTCCTGGGGCATTTCGGCCTGTCTCAGGGGCCGTGAAAGCGTGCTGCCATGGGATGTTCAGAGAGGCGTGTGCAATTTTTTACAGGACTATTGTGTAAAAAAATGAACAGCGCTAAGCTCGGTCGCAACCCATAACACTTACAAGCACGGGTGTCCCATGTCTCGCCTGCCGTTAATCGGCGTGACCGCCTGCGTCAGGCAAGTCGGTCATAAACCCAGCCATACCGTCGGTGACAAATACGTCAGTGCCGTGGTGGCCGGGGCCAATGGTCTACCGCTGATCATTCCAGCCCTGGGCGAATCGCTTGACCAGGACACCTTGCTCTCCAGCCTCGATGGGCTGCTGTTCAGCGGATCACCGTCGAACGTCGAGCCCCATCATTATAGTGGCCCCGAGAGCGATGCAGGCACTTTGCATGACATCGCCCGTGACGCTACTACACTGCCGCTCATTCGCGCTGCGATCGCCGCCGGCGTGCCGTTGCTCGGCATCTGCCGCGGGTTCCAGGAGATCAACGTGGCTCTAGGCGGCACGCTGCACCAGAAGGTGCACGAAACTCCAGGCTTCATGGACCACCGCGAGCCGGCCAACCAGCCGGTCGAGGTGCAGTACGCCCCGCGCCACGTCGTCGACGTGCAGCCGGGCGGCATTCTGGCCGGCATCGGCTTGCCGGCGCAGATCCAGGTCAATTCCATTCATGGCCAAGGCGTTGCACGTCTGGCGCCGGGCCTTCGCGTAGAAGCACTGGCGCCTGACGGGTTGGTCGAGGCCTTCTCCGTAGAAGGCGCCACGGCCTTCGCCCTCGGTGTGCAGTGGCACCCGGAGTGGCAGGTCCGATCCAATCCCAACTATCTCGCCATCTTCCAGGCATTCGGCAAAGCCTGCAGCAAGAGGGCGGGGCAACGTTGAGTCCGGCGGTTGGGGCCGGGCTCTCAAAACCCTGAGGTCTTTATGACTACCAAGCTAGACCAGCTGACCGGCTGGCTGAAGGAACGCAAGATCACCGAAGTGGAATGCATGATCGCCGACCTGACCGGGATTGCCCGGGGCAAGATCGCGCCGACCAACAAGTTCCTCAACGAGAAGGGCATGCGCCTGCCGGAGTCCGTGCTCCTGCAGACCGTGACCGGTGATTACGTCGAGGACGACATCTACTACGACCTGCTGGACCCGGCCGACATCGATATGGTCTGCCGCCCGGACGAGAATGCCGTGTTCCTCGTCCCCTGGGCCATCGAGCCCACCGCGATGGTCATCCACGACACCTACGACAAGCTCGGCAACCCCATCGAGCTGTCGCCGCGCAACATTCTCAAGCGCGTGCTCAAGCTCTACGCCGACAAGGGCTGGAAGCCGATCGTGGCGCCGGAGATGGAGTTCTACCTGACCAAGCGCAGCGACGACCCCGACTACCCGCTGCAGGCCCCCGTGGGCCGTTCCGGGCGCCAGGAAACCGGCCGCCAGTCCTTCTCCATCGATGCGGCGAACGAGTTCGACCCGCTGTTCGAGGACATGTACGACTGGTGCGAGGCCCAGGGCCTGGACCTGGACACGCTGATCCACGAGGAAGGCACCGCGCAGATGGAAATCAACTTCCGTCACGGCGACGCCCTGGACCTGGCCGACCAGATACTGGTGTTCAAGCGCACCATGCGCGAGGCCGCGCTCAAGCACAACGTGGCCGCGACCTTCATGGCCAAGCCGATGACCGGCGAGCCGGGCAGCGCCATGCACCTGCACCAGAGCATCGTCGACATCAAGACCGGCAAGAACATCTTCTCCAATGCCGACGGCACCATGAGCGAGCTGTTCCTGCACCACGTCGGCGGCCTGCAGCGCTTCATCCCCGAGGCCCTGCCGCTGTTCGCCCCGAACGTCAACTCGTTCCGCCGCTTCCTGCCCGACACCTCGGCGCCGGTGAACGTCGAGTGGGGCGAGGAGAACCGCACCGTGGGCCTGCGCGTGCCGGATTCCAACCCGGAGAACCGCCGCGTGGAAAACCGCCTGGCCGGCGCCGACGCCAACCCCTACCTGGCCCTGGCCGCCAGCCTGCTGTGCGGCTACATCGGCATGGTCGAAGGCATCAAACCCAGTGCCCAGGTCAAGGGCCGCGGCTACGAACGACGTAACCTGCGCCTGCCGCTGACCATCGAGGCGGCACTGGAAACCATGGAAGGCAGCAAGACCCTTGAACAGTACCTGGGCAGCAAGTTCATCCGCGGCTACGTCGCGGTGAAACGCGCCGAGCACGAGAACTTCAAGCGGGTGATCAGTTCCTGGGAGCGGGAGTTCCTCCTGCTGTCCGTCTGATCGGCGTGGGGCCCGGCCCTGCCGGCCGGGCCCCGTGTTCATTACAGAGAGGTTTTACCAAAATGACGAAACAGACCAGCGCCCAGACCCAACACTGGCAGGCGCTCAGCCGCGAACACCATCTGGCTCCGTTCACCGACTACAAGCAGTTGAACGAGAAGGGTGCGCGCATCATCACCAAGGCCGAAGGCGTGTACCTGTGGGATAGCGAGGGCAACAAGATCCTCGATGGCATGGCCGGCCTGTGGTGCATGAACGTCGGCTATGGTCGCAAGGAGCTCGCCGAGGTCGCCTACAAGCAGATGCTCGAGCTGCCCTACTACAACCTGTTCTTCCAGACCGCGCACCCGCCGGCGCTGGAACTGGCCAAGGCCATCGCCGACATCGCCCCCGAAGGCATGAACCACGTGTTCTTCACCGGCTCCGGCTCGGAGTCCAACGACACCGTGCTGCGCATGGTCCGCCACTACTGGAGCATCAAGGGCAAGCCGCAGAAGAAGGTGGTCATCGGCCGCTGGAACGGCTACCACGGCTCCACCGTCGCCGGCGTCAGCCTCGGCGGCATGAAGGCCCTGCACAGCCAGGGCGACCTGCCGATCCCGGGCATCGTGCACATCGCCCAGCCCTACTGGTACGGCGAGGGCGGCGACATGTCGGCGGAAGAGTTCGGCGTCTGGGCCGCCGAGCAGCTGGAGAAGAAGATTCTCGAAGTCGGCGAGGAGAACGTCGCCGCCTTCATCGCCGAGCCGATCCAGGGCGCCGGCGGCGTGATCGTTCCGCCGGACACCTACTGGCCGAAGATCCGCGAAATCCTCGCCAAGTACGAAATCCTGTTCATCGCCGACGAAGTCATCTGCGGCTTCGGCCGTACCGGCGAATGGTTCGGCAGCCAGTACTACGGCAACGCCCCGGACCTGATGCCGATCGCCAAGGGCCTGACTTCCGGCTACATCCCCATGGGCGGCGTAATCGTCCGCGACGAGATCGTCGATACCCTGAATGAGGGTGGCGAGTTCTACCACGGCTTCACTTACTCTGGTCACCCGGTGGCCGCGGCAGTGGCCCTGGAGAACATCCGCATCCTGCGCGAGGAGAAGATCGTCGAGACCGTGAAGGCGGAAACGGCACCCTACTTGCAGAAACGCTGGCAGGAACTGGCCGACCACCCGCTGGTGGGCGAGGCCCGTGGCGTCGGCATGGTCGGCGCGCTGGAGCTGGTGAAGAACAAGAAGACCCGCGAGCGCTTCGAGAACGGCGTGGGAATGCTGTGCCGCGAGCACTGCTTCCGCAACGGCCTGATCATGCGCGCGGTGGGAGACACTATGATTATTTCGCCGCCGCTGGTCATCACCAAGCCGGAGATCGACGAGTTGATCACCCTGGCGCGCAAGTGCCTCGATCAAACCGCCGCCGTAGCGCTGTCTTGAGTCTTTCACCGGACCTTTGACAGACTGCGCCTGTGCGTTGGCCAGGCTCACCGGGTGGTGAAGGCGGAAAGCCGCCGACGCCACCCGGAACATCAAAAACAATTGGAGCTACCCGCATGTTCAAAACCTTCGGCAAGACCCTGCTCGCCGTGACTCTGGCGGGCGCTGTGGCCGGTATGGCACAGGCCGATGACAAGGTACTGCACGTTTACAACTGGTCCGACTACATCGCCCCGAACACGGTCGACGAGTTCACCAAGGCCACCGGCATCAAGGTCGTCTACGACGTCTACGACAGCAACGAAGTGCTGGAGGCCAAGCTGCTGGCCGGCAAGTCGGGCTACGACGTGGTGGTTCCCTCGAACTCCTTCCTCGCCAAGCAGATCAAGGCCGGCGTCTACCAGCCGCTGGACCGCGACAAGCTGCCGAACTGGAAGAACCTGAACCCGGACATCATGAAGACCCTCGAGGTCAGCGACCCGGGCAACAAGTTCGCCATCCCCTACATGTGGGGCACCATCGGCATCGGCTACAACCCGGACAAGGTCAAGGCCGCCCTGGGCGACGGCGCCCCGGTGGATTCCTGGGACCTGGTATTCAAGCCCGAGAACATCCAGAAGCTGAAACAGTGCGGCGTGAGCTTCCTCGACTCGCCCACCGAGATGATCCCGGCGGCCCTGCACTACCTGGGCTACAAGCCGGACAGCCAGGATCCCAAGGAAATCAAGGCCGCCGAAGAGCTGTTCCTGAAGATCCGTCCGTACATCACCTACTTCCACTCCTCCAAGTACATCTCGGACCTGGCCAACGGCAACATCTGCGTCGCCATCGGCTACTCGGGCGACATCTACCAGGCCAAGTCCCGCGCCGTGGAAGCCAAGAACAACGTGAAGGTGGCCTACCACATTCCGAAGGAAGGCGCCGGCGCCTTCTTCGACACCGTGGCCATTCCGAAGGACGCCGAGAACCCCGAAGGCGCTCTGAAGTGGATCAACTTCCTGCTCGAGCCGAAGGTGATCGCGGAAATCTCCGATACCGTTTCCTACCCCAACGCCAACTCCGCGGCCACGCCGCTGGTGAACGAGGAAATCCGTAACGACCCGGGCATCTACCCGAGCGACGCGGTCATGAAGAAGCTGTACGCCTTCCCGGACCTGCCGGCGAAGACCCAGCGCCTGATGACCCGCAGCTGGACCACCATCAAGTCCGGCAAGTGACGCCCCTGCCCGGTCGTTCGTCCCGAACGGCCGGGCAGGGCGCAGGGTGGTGGCGGCGCGGTCGCAGGCCCGCCACCGCTCTGCAGGCACGGATCATCTGCAGTGGGATGGCCGTTGGTTGCAGCTAGGGCTGCAGAAGCGCTCGCGCGCGCCACGGAAGGCCCGGGCAAGCTGTAAACGCCAACACAAAGAAGCTTCATGACAACAGAGAGGACCGACGTGTGCGCATTCCCTTCCGCAAAACCCTGATCGCCGCCATCTCGACCCTGGGCCTGGGCGCCGCCGTTGCGCAGGCCGAGCCGACCGTCCACGTGTACAACTGGAGCGACTACATCGGCGAGACCACTCTGGCCGATTTCGAGAAGGAAACCGGCATCAAGCCGGTGTACGACGTCTTCGACTCCAACGAAACCCTCGAGGGCAAGCTGCTGGCCGGCCGCACCGGCTACGACATCGTGGTGCCGTCCAACCACTTCCTCGGCCGCCAGATCAAGGCCGGCGCCTTCCAGAAGCTGGACAAGAGCCAGCTGCCGAACTGGAAGAACCTCGATCCGCACCTGATGAAACAACTCGAGGCCAACGACCCGGGCAACCTGTACGGCGTGCCCTACCTGTGGGGCACCAACGGCATCGGCTACAACGTCGACAAGGTCAAGGCCGTGCTCGGCGTCGACAAGATCGACTCCTGGGCCGTGCTCTTCGAGCCCGAGAACATGAAGAAGCTCAGCCAGTGCGGCGTCGCCTTCCTCGATTCGGGCGACGAAATGATGCCGGCCGTGCTCAAATACCTGGGCCTGGACCCCAACAGCACCAACCCGGCCGACTACGAGAAGGCCGAGGCCAAGCTGATGGCGGTTCGCCCCTACGTCACCTACTTCCATTCCTCCAAGTACATCTCGGACCTGGCCAACGGCAACATCTGCGTCGCCGCCGGGTTCTCCGGCGACGTGTTCCAGGCCGCCAACCGCGCCAGGGAAGCCGGCAAGGGTGTGAACATCGCCTATGCGATTCCGAAGGAAGGCGCCAACCTGTGGTTCGACATCCTCGCCATCCCGAAGGATGCGTCGAACCCGAAGGAGGCCCACGCCTTCATCAACTACCTGCTCAAGCCCGAGGTGATCGCCAAGGTCAGCGATTACGTCGGTTACGCCAACCCGAACCCCAAGGCTGGCGAATTCATGGATGAGTCCGTGCGCGACAATCCCGAGGTCTACCCGCCTCAGGAAGTACTCGACAAGCTCTTCGTGCAGCACGAGCTGCCGCCGAAGATCCTGCGCCTCATGACCCGTTCCTGGACCAAGATCAAGTCCGGTAAGTAAGCAATCCAAGTACGCCCGGCCGCGGGGGCCGGGCGTCCAAAAGTTGGGAGTTGTGGTAAATGGCTATAGCCTCCGGTGCCTACAAGAAAGCCCTCGCGGGCGACCAGCAGCCCAAAGAGGTGTTGGTAAAAATCGACCGGGTCACCAAGCAGTTCGACGAAACCCTTGCGGTGGACAGTGTTTCCCTGACCATCAAGAAGGGCGAGATCTTCGCATTGCTCGGCGGTTCCGGTTCCGGTAAATCCACCCTGTTGCGCATGCTGGCCGGCTTCGAGCGGCCGACCGAAGGTCGCATCTTCCTGGATGGCCAGGACATCACCGACCTGCCGCCCTACGAGCGGCCGATCAACATGATGTTCCAGTCCTACGCGCTGTTCCCGCACATGTCGGTTGCGCAGAACATCGCCTTCGGCCTGAAACAGGACGGCCTGCCCAAGGCCGAGATCGACAAGATCGTCGAGGAAATGCTCAAGCTGGTGCAGATGACCCAGTACGCCAAGCGCAAGCCGCACCAGCTCTCCGGCGGCCAGCGCCAGCGCGTGGCCCTGGCCCGTTCGCTGGCCAAGCGGCCGAAGCTGCTGCTGCTCGACGAGCCCATGGGCGCCCTGGACAAGAAGCTGCGCTCGCAGATGCAGCTGGAACTGGTGGAGATCATCGAGCGCGTGGGCGTGACCTGCGTGATGGTGACCCACGACCAGGAAGAGGCCATGACCATGGCTCAGCGCATCGCCATCATGCACCTGGGCTGCATCGAGCAGATCGGCAGCCCGATGGACATCTACGAGACCCCGGCCAGCCGCCTGATCTGCGAGTTCATCGGCAACGTCAACATGTTCGACGGCCAACTGGTCGAGGACCTGCAGGACCACGCGGTGATCGCCTGCCCGCAGCTGGAAAACCCGATCTACATCGGCCACGGCATCAGCACCCGCGCCGAAGACAAGCGCATCACCTACGCGCTGCGTCCGGAGAAGGTCATGGTCAGCGCGCAGAAGCCGGAAAACCTCGAGCACGAAGGCTTCAACTGGGCCCAGGGCACCGTCTACGACATCGCCTACCTCGGCGGCCACTCGGTGTACTACATCAAGCTGGCCTCGGGGATGATCGTCCAGGCCTTCATGGCCAACGCCGAGCGCCACGTGGCCCGCCCGACCTGGGACCAGCCGGTGTACATCAGCTGGTACGACGACAGCGGTGTGGTGCTGCAATCATGAACATCAGCAAATCGCTCATGAAGCGCCTGCCGCGTGGCCGGCACGCCGTGATCGGTGTGCCGTTCATCTGGCTGTTCCTGTTCTTCCTGCTGCCCTTCGCCATCGTGCTGAAGATCAGCCTGGCGGCAGCGGACGTGGCCATCCCGCCGTACACCGAAGTGTTCCAGTACGCCGACCAGACCCTGCAACTGGTGCTGAACCTCGGCAACTACCTGATGCTGACGGACGACCCGCTCTACATCGACGCCTACCTGGGATCGCTGAAGATGGCGGCGATCAGCACCTTCCTGTGCCTGCTGATCGGCTACCCGATGGCCTACGCCATCGCCCGCGCCAGCAAGGAAATGCAGACCGTGCTGCTGCTGCTGATCATGATGCCGACCTGGACGGCGATCCTGATCCGCGTGTACGCCTGGATGGGTATCCTGTCCAACAACGGCCTGCTCAACGGCTTCCTGATGTGGCTGGGGGTGATCAACGAACCGCTGACCATCCTCAACACCAACCTGGCGGTGTACATCGGTATCGTCTACTCGTACCTGCCGTTCATGGTGATGCCGCTGTACGCCAACCTGGTGAAGCACGACATGAGCCTGCTGGAGGCCGCCTCCGACCTGGGCGCGCGCAACTTCACCAGCTTCTGGAAGATCACCGTGCCGCTGTCGAAGAACGGCATCATCGCCGGCTGCATGCTGGTGTTCATCCCGGCGGTGGGCGAGTTCGTCATCCCGGAACTGCTCGGCGGCCCCGAGACGCTGATGATCGGCAAGGTGCTGTGGCAGGAGTTCTTCAACAACCGTGACTGGCCGGTGGCGTCCGCCCTGGCGGTGGTCATGCTGGCGATCCTCATCGTGCCCATCATCCTGTTCAACAAGAACCAAGCCAAAGAACTGGAGGGCAAGGTATGAACAAGCGTTGGTCCTTCTCCAACATCATGCTTGTCCTCGGCCTGCTGTTCATCTACGTGCCGATGGTCATCCTGGTCATCTACTCGTTCAACGGCTCCAAGCTGGTGACCGTGTGGGGCGGCTGGTCGGTGAAGTGGTACGTCGGCCTGCTGGACAACACCCAGCTGATCAGCTCGGTGTTCCGCTCCCTGGAAATCGCCGTGTACACGGCGGTCTCCTCGGTGATCCTGGGCACCCTGGCGGCCTTCGTGCTGACGCGCATCCCGCGTTTCCGCGGCCGCACGCTGTTCGGCGGCATGGTCACCGCGCCGCTGGTCATGCCCGAGGTGATCACCGGCCTGTCGCTGCTGCTGCTGTTCGTGGCCATGGCCCAGTTGATCGGCTGGCCGCAGGAGCGCGGCATCGTCACCATCTGGATCGCCCACACCAGCTTCTGCTCGTCCTACGTAGCGGTGGTGGTGTCGGCGCGCCTGCGCGAGCTGGACCTGTCCATCGAGGAAGCGGCCATGGACCTGGGCGCCAAGCCCTGGAAAGTGTTCCTGCTGATCACCATCCCGATGATCGCGCCTTCGCTGGCGGCCGGCGGCATGATGTCCTTCGCCCTGTCGCTGGACGACCTGGTGCTGGCCAGCTTCGTCTCCGGCCCCGGTTCCACCACCCTGCCGATGGAAGTGTTCTCCGCCGTGCGCCTGGGCGTGAAGCCGGAGATCAACGCGGTGGCCAGCCTGATCCTGCTGACCGTCTCGCTGTTCACCTTCTTCGCCTGGTACTTCACCCGCCAGGCCGAGGAGCGCCGCAAGCGTGCCGTCCAGGAGGCCATGGAAGCCACGGCCACCGACTGGCAGAAAGGTTCGCCGGCCACCGTCTGAGGTCGTCTTGTCGGCCGGCTGCAGCCGGTGCCTGCGAAAACCATGGGCCACCTTCGGGTGGCCCATGTTTTTGGGGGAGACGGACATATGCCGAAGGGCAAGAAGAGTCGGTCTTCTCAGAAGAATCTGACAGTTAATCGCTGCAACTTCCGCGCATTTGCCAACTATATTCACTGTGTCCGTTGGCGGTTGCCGGCTATTCCCCGCAGCTTGGTCGGCCTCCGTGATCCCGGGCAATTTGCCAGTGCTTTCCACAGCACCCAGGCGGGAGGTGGCGCCCAATACAACACCCCAATAGTTATCCCTAGGGGGAATAACGCGCCAGGGAGCTTCGGCGCCTCCCGCAGTCCCTTCTCACGGAAACGACGAACCCCGCAGCATGCGGGGTTCGTCGTTTCTGGCGCGGCCTAGCGTGCCTGCGGCACCAGCCTGAGCAGGCCGTGGCTGTTGGCGGCGACCTCGTCGGGCGCGAAATGCTCGGCGTGGTAGCGGCCTTCGACGTAGTCCTCGGCCTGGTCCTTGTAGTGCGCATCGAAGAGCACGCCGCTCTGGCCCACCGGGTTGATGCCCAGGGCGTGGGTGGGGTCGGCGAAGTCCACCAGGCGCCGCGTCGAGGGCCCGTAGGTGACGGCCCAGGGCGCCGGGCCGATGGGCGCCGAGAGGTTGTTGGGCACCTCGTGGCCGCCCGGCGCGGCGAAGGGGCCGATGTTGAACAGGCGGTCCAGCGGCTTCTGCATGCCCAGCGGGTGCACGTGGGTGAGGGTGTGCGCCGCGCCCCATTGCCAATTGGCCGGGTCCTCGCCGAAGGTGTCGCGCAGGTGCTTCAGGCTGGCCTGCCAGGCGGCCTTGACGATGTCCGCGCGGCTTTCCTTCTGCGCCGTGGCGCGGTCGTCCCACCAGGGCGAAGCGTCGTCGGCGGCCAGTCGTGGCAGGGCGCTGTCGATGGCCCGGGTGCTCAGCAGGGTGTTGAAGAAGGCGTCGCCCATCTCGTCGTGCATGGCGCCGTAGGCCAGTTGGTAGAGGAACTGGCTGAACAGGGTGGCGGCCAGCGAATCCAGCGGGTAGTCGCCCTTCCAGGCCGCCAGTTGCTCCACCAGCGCCTTCTCCTGCTCGCCGCTCGCCACCTGGCGCAGGCTCGGCAGCAGCGGCGCCAGGGTGCGCGGGCCGTAGTCGGTGCCGGTGTCCAGTTGCAGCGCCTGGCTGTTCTGCAGGTCCCACTTCACCGAGGCGTCGGCCAGGTGCCGGTCCAGGCGCTGGCCGCGGTCGGCCAGGTTGTAGTAGCCGGGCACCGACCGGCCGTTGGCGGGCACCGGCTGGAAGTTGGCCGAGACGATGTAGCCGCGCGCCGGGTTCTCTTCATGGGGGTTCTCGACGAAGGGGTAGAAGCCGTCCTTGTCCGCCGCGGCGGTGCTGCCGTCGAGGATGAAGTTCGGATCGACGCCGGCCGGGCGCTTCGGCAGTTGCGCCGAGGCCCACCAGGCGATGTCGCCGCGGGCATTGGCCCAGACCACGTTGAGCCCCGGCGCGTGGATCTGCGCGGCAGCGGCGCGGGCCTTGTCCAGGGTGTCGGCGCGGTCTAGGTGGTAGAAGGCGTCCAGCAGCGGGTTCTCGGTCTGCAGGAAGCCCCACCACATGGCGATGGGCGTCTTGCCCGAGGCGGCGCCCAGGGCGTCGTTGACGATCGGCCCGTGGGGCGAGCTGCGCAGCACCAGCTTGACCGGCGCCTGGCCCTTCACCGCGATGCTCTGCTCCTCGCGCGCGAGGTCCACCCACTGGCCGTGGTACCAGACCTGCTCGGGGTTGGCCGGGTTGGTCTTCTCGGCCACCAGGTCCATGTCGTCGTTCTGGAACATGGTCAGGCTCCAGCCGAAGTCCTTGTTGTGGCCGAGCATGGCGAAGGGCACCAGGGCCTGGTGGTGGCCGTAGAGTTCGAAGCCGGGGGCGCTGAGCTGCGCCTCGTACCACACCGAGGGCGCGGCGAAGCGGATGTGCGGGTCGCCCGCCAGCAGCGGCCGGCCGCTGCGCGTGCGGCTGCCGGAGACCACCCAGGCGTTGCTGCCCTCGTACTGCGGCAGGCCGGTGGCCTCCAGGGCCTGCTGGCTGATCTGCGCCAGGGCGCCGAGGTCCTTCCAGTCGCCGGCGGCCAGCGCGGTGGGGCGTTGCAGCACGCCCTCCGGGTGCCAGGCCAGGTCGAAGGCCTTCAGGTAGCCGGCGCCCAGGTCGTCGCGGATGTAGGTGAGCACCGGCTCGGTGCGCAGGGCCACGGCGAAGCTGTAGGCCAGGTAGCCGGACACGGCGAGGGTGTCCTCCACCGTGAAGGGCCGCTTGGGAATGCCCAGCACGTCGAATTCCAGCGGCTTCGGGTGGCTGGCCTGGTACTGGTTGATGCCGTCCAGGTACGCCTCCAGGGCTTTCCAGGCCGGCGACTGCTGGTCCTGGCGGGCGGCGTACTCGGCGGCATGGTCGCGCAGGCGCAGGGTGCGGAACAGGCGGTCGGTGTCCACCAGCTTGGGCCCCAGCACCTCGGCCAGCTCGCCCTTGGCCAGGCGGCGCAGCATCTCCATCTGGAACAGCCGGTCCTGGGCGTGCACGTAGCCCAGGGCGCGGTACAGGTCGCTTTCGTTCTGCGCACGGATGTGCGGCACGCCACGCTCGTCGTAGCGCACCTCGACCTCGGCCTGCAACCCGGGCAGCCCGGCCAGGCCGTCGCGGGTCGGCTGCTTGCCATGCAGGTACCAGGCGCCCCCTGCGGCAGCGGCCGCCACCAGCACGGCAAGAACGGTCAACGTACGTTTCATGTAGCGGCTCTCCTTGTTGTTCTGCGCGGATTCTGCGCATTCGCGCCAGGCGCTTTCATTGACCAAACGCGCGCAAGCTGAAAGTCTTCGGTCAAAAGGAGGCTATATGTCCCTCGCCAGCGCGCCACTCACCCATTCGGCCACCCTGCGCCGCCTGCTCTACGAGGCGCTTACCAGCCTGGGGCTGGAGCCGGCGCGCATCTACCGCCAGGCGCTGCGGCGCGTGCGCCTGGCGCCGGTGAGCGCCGACGGCCGCCTGCTGCACGACGAGGTGCCGCTGTTCTGGGCGGCGCTGCCGGAGCTGAGCGGCGACGTGGACATCGGCCTGCACCTGGCCGAGGCGATGAAGCCGCGCCTGCTCGATGTGGTCGGCTACCTGCTGCTGGCCAGCCGCGACCTGGAGCAGGCGCTGCACAGCTTCCTGCGCTTCCAGCACATCCTCTCCGGCGGCCTGGCCGCGCAGCTGCGCGAGGAGGGCGAGCAGGTGCGGCTGGTCCTCGACATCCACTACCGCGACTGCCCGCCGCTGCGCCAGCAGATGGAATGCCTGCTGCTGCTGTTCATCAAGCTGCTGAAGGCGGTCAGCGACGACGAGTTCGCCTGTTCCGCCATCGAGTTCCGTCATGCCGCGCCCCGGCGCCTGGCCGAGCACCGCCGGCTGTTCGGGCTGACGCCGCGGTTCGCCTGCGCACACGACGCCCTGCTGTTCCCGCGCGCCCTGCTGCGGCGCCCGTCGCGCACGGCCAACGCCGCCTTGCACGGCGTGCTCACCCGCTATGCGGAGGAAGAATTGCAGCGCCTGCAGGAGAACGACCTGCTCAACCGCCTGCGCTACCTGCTGGCCCACCGCCTGGGCCGCGAACCCTGCACCCTGCAGGCCTGCGCCGAGCTGCTGGGGCTGCCGGCCAGCGCCTTGCAGCGCAGCCTGGCCGGGCAGGGCAGCGGCTTCCGCGAGCTGCATGAGGAGGTACGCCGCCAGCGCGCCACCGAGCTGCTGGCCGAAGGCGTGGCCATCCGCGAAGTGGCGCGGACCTGCGGCTTCGCCGAGCTGTCGCCGTTCTATCGCGCCTTCCGGCGCTGGTTCGGGGTGCCGCCGGAGGTGTACCGGCGGCGTTTGCAGGAGATGGCGCAGGCGCACTGAGGCGTCCCGCGCCGGGCTCATTCGGCCAGCGGGATCTCGCTGGCCATGTCCAGCAGGGCCATGGCGTCGAGCTGCGTCTCGATCTGCAGGAAGCGCATGGCGCGGGTCGGCGAGACGGCCTTGGCCATGCGCGCGATGTAGCGGTTGCGCAGGTCCAGGCGCAGCTGCTGGAGCTTCTCGGCGCGCTTGAGCAGGGCGCTGGCGTCTTTGTCGGAGACCTTGCCGGTGTTGTAGGACTTGGCGTAGTCGAGGATCAGCGCCAGGTGCTGCTTGCTCAGCTTCTCGGCCTCGCTGCGGTAGGTGTTGTAGATCGGCCAGAACGCCTCGCCTTCCTTGCCGGTGAGGTTCATGTTGGCTTCGACGATGCGTTTGCGCTTGTAGTCGATGTCGGCCAGGCGGTTGTCGATCTCCGCCTTGTGCTCGGACATCACCTGGTCGGGACTGGGCGCCTGGTCGTCGGCGCCGGCCAGCAGCGGCAGGCTGAGCAGGGCGCACAGGGCGAGGGTGGGGCGTAGCGGCATGGGAGGCTCCTTGTAGTCGCGCGCCGGCCCTTCATGGGCCGGCTCCGGCTAGTGTAGATGCTGGCGCCCGGCTGTCCGCCCGCCAGGGGCAATAGCAGCCTTGGGCGAGGTTCTGGGTGGACTGCACCGGGCGGCCGTCGATCAGCGCCTGCAGCACCGGTTCGATGAAGCTGTTGGCCGAGCTGCACACCGCGCCCTCGCTGTAGGGACCGAAATAGGCCAGGCGGCCCTGGCGGTCCCAGATGGCCACCGCCGGGCTCGCCGGCAGCGCCTCGGCGCCGGGCGGCGTGGCCAATGGCCGCAGGGCCTGGAGGGTGGCGGGCAACTGGCCGCGGCTGCCGGGCTTCTGCACGGCGAAGAATTGCACGCCAAGCGGGGCGAAGCGCGCCAGCAGCTCGGCGAGGTGCTGCTGGTTGCCGACGTTGCACGGGCAGGCCGGGTCCCAGAAATGCACCAGTCGGATAGCGCCGGGGCCGGCCAGTTCGGCCGGCAGCCGCAGGCCGGCGCCGCTGAACAGCGTCGGCTGCGCGTCGAAGGGGCGGATGTAGCGCTGCTGGAACCATTGGTAGGCGCCCAGCAGCATGGCGGCGAGCAGCGCGGCCAGGCAGGCGAGGATGAGCGTGCGGCGGGCAGGCATGGCGAATCCCGGTAAGATAACCCCCAAGAGTGCCATGCCGTCGCTTGTGGCAGAACCGCCCGGATGCCGCCGGGCGCTCGTCCCAGCGTCACCGGAAACCGCGGAAAACCCCGATGCCAGAAGCCTTCCAGCCCGATCTGCTGCGCCAGCGCCTGCGACCCCTGACCGCAGCCGAACGCGACGCCCAGGTCCTCGCCTACCAGTCCTTCTACGGGCTCGACCTGGTGGCCCGCTATCCGGGCCTGGAAAGCCGCCTGGGCTACTTCGAGTGCGCCGGCTACCGCATCGCCGCGCAGCTGTGGCGCCCGCCCCTGGCCCGCGGCAGCCTGCTGCTGCTGCACGGCTACTACGACCACATGGGGCTCTATGGCCACGTCATCGACTGGGCGCTGGACCTGGGCCTGGCGGTGATCGCCTGCGACCTGCCGGGCCACGGCCTGTCCAACGGCGCGGCGGCCAGCATCAACGACTTCGCCGAGTACCAGGCGGTGCTTGCCGGCCTGCTGGACGTGGCCGCGCAACTGGACCTGCCGCAGCCCTGGCACCTTTTCGGGCAGAGCACCGGCGGCGCCATCCTGCTGGACTACCTGCTCACCGGCGCGCCGCGCCCGGAGCTGGGCCACACCCTGCTACTGGCGCCGCTGGTGCGCCCGCGCGCCTGGGGCTGGTCGAAGCTCAGCTACCAACTGCTGCGGCCCTTCGTCGACTCCATCCCGCGCAAGTTCACCGACAACTCCAACGACGCCGGCTTCCTCGCCTTCCTCCGCGATCGCGACCCGCTGCAGCCGCGCATCCTGCCCACCGCCTGGGTGGGCGCGCTGGCGCGCTGGATTCCGCACATCGAGGGCGCGCCGCCCAGCGCGCGCAACCTGCTGGTGGTGCAGGGCGACGCCGACGAGACGGTGGACTGGCGCTACAACCTGAAGGTGCTGGAGGAGAAGTTCGAGCGCATCGAGTGCCTGCTGCTCACCGGCGCGCGGCACCACCTGGCCAACGAGAGCGAGGCGTTGCGCCGGCGCTACTTCGACTTTCTCGGCGAGCGCCTGAGCTAGTTCGAGGGGGCGGAAGCCAGCCCGGCCTTCACCGCGGCCAGGGCCGCCTGGTAGTAGGCCTGGCCGGCGGGCGACTCGGCGAAGTCGGCGAACTGCTGCAGCTCGGCGTCGGAGAGCCCGCGGTAGACGTACAGCAGGGTGTTGTCGAGGTCGGCGCCGATCTGCTGCACGACGTTCTGCCGCTGCCCTTCGAGCAGCCCCTGGCCCTGGCCGAGCAGGCCGGGGAGCATCTGGCTGAGGCTGTCGGCGGCCACGCTGGCCAGCGCCATGCTGACCTCGGCGCCGGCCTCGCTGGCCGGCAGGGCCCGGCTCAGGCGCTGGGCCAGCTGCTGGCGCTGCGGCGTGGCCTGCTGGCGCGGCAGGCCGTTGGCGTACTGGGCGAGCTGGTCGCTGCGGGTGGCGAGGGTTTCCGCGGCGGCGATCTTGCGCCCCAGGGGCGATTCGAAGAAGGCCAGCGCCGGGCCGCTGTCCGCCAGGTTCCGGCGCAGGCCGGCCAGCGCCCGGGCGTCGATCTGCGCCGGGGCGAAGCGCTGGTCGCTGTTGTTCACCAGGGCCTGGTACAGCGCCGGCGGCAGGTTGGCCTGGTAGCGCTTCTGCGCGGCGTGCAGGGCATCGTTGAAGTGCGCGCGTTGTTCCGGCCAGCCGGCGGCCTGGTAGAGGCGCTGGTAATCGTCGGCCAGTACGGGTAGGCCCAGCATCAGCAGGGCAAGGGCAAGCAGTGCACGCAAATCGGGTCCTCCTGGCGGCAGTGGCCATCCGCCGCGGCTATTGTCGGCAAGCCCGGCCCCGCTTGTCGAGGCGCTTGTCGCCGGCGTTACAATAGCGCATGAACCCGCATGCCGATTCCTCCCCCCTGCAAAACGCCGTCGACGACCTGGCCGAACGCGGCTGGTCGCTGCAACGCGACTTCCTGCCCGCGGACCTGATCGCCGCGCTGGCCGCGGAGTGCCGCAACCGCGCCGCCGCTGGCGAGCTGGCCTCGGCCTCGGTGGGGCGCGGCGCCGGCCAGGCGGTGCGCGAGGGCATCCGCGGCGACCGCATCCAGTGGCTGGAGCCGGGGCAGGCCGAGGCCTGCGATCGCTACCTGGGGCTGATGGACGAACTGCGCGTGGCGCTCAACCGCGCGCTGTTCCTCGGCCTGGAAGACTTCGAGTGCCACTTCGCCCTGTACCCGCCGGGCGCCTTCTACCAGAAACACCTCGACCGCTTCCGCGACGATGACCGCCGCTGCGTGTCGGCGGTGCTCTACCTCAACGACGATTGGCTACCCGAGCACGCCGGCGAACTGCGCTTGTATTTCGCCGACGGCAGCCACGACGACGTGCCGCCGCTGGGCGGCAGCCTGGTGCTGTTCCTCTCCGGCGAGTTCCCCCACGAGGTGCTGCCGGCCCACCGCGAACGCCTGTCGCTGACCGGCTGGTTCCGCCGCCGCAGCGACGCCCCGCTCTAGGGCTCAGTGGCCCCAGACGCGGATGGTGCCGCTGATGTCCTGGATGTCGCGCACCTCCAGGCTGCCCAGGCGGCTTTCACCGACGTAGAGGTCGCCGGCCACGCGCACGCGGATGGTCTGCGCCGGCAGGCCGCCGTCATTGAGCTGCTTGTTGATGGTGGTCAGGTCCGGCAGGGTCAGCGCCAACTGCTGCTGGCCGTTGCTGCCCTGGACCACGTCGACCTGCAGGGTCGGCAGCTCGACGCCGAAGAACGGCAGGCTCAGGCCCAGCTGCGCCGCGCCCAGGGGCAGCGCGCCGCCGCGGCCGTCCGGGCAGACCGCGGCGCTGGTGCAGCCGTTGTCGATCTTCAGGTTGCGCAGCGAGACGCTGCCGCCGTCGTCGACCCAGGCGGCCTTGCCGATGCTGGCCATGACGTCGGCGCGGATGCTCAGGCCCTCCTGGCCGCTGATGCGGCCGAGGTTTTCGTTGTCCAGCGGTTCGAGCGCGGCCTGGCTGGCGCCGGCGGCGCACAGCAGCAGGCCGCCGAGCAGGTGCGGCAGGCTGAGAGGCTTGAGCATGGTGGCGGTTCCCTCGCGGTGGGCGACATGGCGAGGCAGTCTGCGCGCGATGCGCCCGGCCCGCCATGCCGGCGCGGCAGTTCCAGCCGAAGGATGGGCCCGACCATCGGCGGGTGGCCGCCATCGGTTGCCAGGTGACCGGGTCCGATGTGCGGGCTAGTCTGTTGCGATCGAAAAGGGAGTGTTTCGCCCATGCAGAAGATTCTCGTCAGCCGCTGCCTGCTGGGCCACCGGGTGCGCTACGACGGTGGCAGCCACGGCCCCTTCGACCTGCTGGAACGCTGGCAGGCCCAGGGCCGGGTGGTCGCGCTGTGCCCGGAAGTGGCCGGCGGCCTGCCCACGCCGCGCGCGCCGGCGGAGATTCCCGGCGGCCGCGGCGCCCTGGTGCTGGAAGGCCAGGCGCCGGTGGTGACGGTGGACGGCGTGGACGTCACCGGCGCCTTCGTCCGCGGCGCCGAACAGGCCATGGCGCTGGTCGACCGCCATGGCATCCGCCTGGCCATTCTCAAGGCGCGCAGCCCCTCCTGCGGCAACCGCGAGAACTACGACGGCAGCTTCTCCGGCCTGCGCGTGCCCGGCGAGGGCGTCACCGCGGCGGCGCTCAAGCGCATGGGCGTGCTGGTGTTCAGCGAGGAGGAGCTGGACGCCGCGGCGGTCTGCCTGGCCGGCCTGGAAGCCGGCGGCTGAGTGGGTTGTGATAGCCTGCGAGGCTCGGCGTAGAGCCTTCCGACAGCCCTTGTAGCACTCTTTCCCTTGAGCCGTCGGCGTGGCGACCTATGCTGAAGAGTCCCGCCGGAGGTTCGCTGCAGCGTGCCGGGCCTCCCCATCCCGCTCATAAGGAGAACTCCATGAAGCTCACGTTGCCTTGCCTGGGCCTTGCTGGCCTGCTGCTCGCCGCCTCCACCGCCGCGCTGGCGGCCGGCATGCCGCGTACCCCGGCGCCCGAGGGGGCCAAGGTGTATTTCATCGAACCGCAGGACGGCGCCACCGTCGGCCAGACCTTCACCGTCAAGTTCGGCCTGGAAGGCATGGGCGTGGCCCCGGCCGGCGTCGACTCGCCCAGCACCGGGCACCACCACCTGCTGGTGGACCTCAAGGAGCAGCCGGCCATGGACATGCCGCTGCCGATGACCGACAACATCCGCCACTTCGGCAAGGGCCAGACGGAAACCAAGATCACCCTGCCGCCGGGCAAGCACACCCTGCAGCTGCTGCTGGGCGACAAGAACCACGTGCCCTTCGAGCCGAACGTGGAATCCAAGCAGATCACCGTCAACGTGAAGTGATGGTTGGCTCTAGGGCCGGCGAGATCGGGCTGATATGCCCGTAGGAGCGGATTTATCCGCGATGCTCTTGAGCGGCGGAGAACCTCTCGCGGACGGAGTCCGGCAATGCACCACGTAGAATGGGTTGAGCGAAGCGATACCCATCACCGTCCCGCATGGGTTTCGCAAGCTCAACCCATCCTACGAAAAGCGCCTTGGCATAGCCTGCAAGGCCATTGCTCCTGCCGCAGAAACGAAAAAAGGAGGCCGAAGCCTAATGCCAGTCAGTTAAGGCTGACACATTGACCTTTAGTCTGCAGGCCGCAAAATCCGATGCTTGGAAACGAGCATCGGATTTTTTATGCGCCTGTCACAAGCCCTGTCCCTCACTCACGAAATGGCATCGCGGCCTCATGCGCTGGAGGGGCTGGGAGCTTTGCTCGATCCAGACATCGTGAAACAGGCTTTCGAGACTGCAGGTGTCTCGACCATTCGCAAGCGTCGTCTTCCGCTTGAAAGCCTGGTGTGGTGCATCATCGGCATGGCGTTGTTCCGCCGGATGTCGGCTTGGGATGTCGTGAACCACATGGACATCATGCTACCGGGCAAGCGGCCGCTGGTGGCGCCCAGCGCTGTTGTGCAAGGGCGGCAGCGGCTGGGTAGCGAAGCTGTACGCGAAGTCTTTACGCTGACCCAGCAGCGATGGCACGAAGAAACCAAACATCCGCAGTGGTTGGGATTGACGCTGCTTGGCGTGGACGGCGTTGTCTGGATACGCCTGATACCGCAGAAAATCGTGCGTGCTACGGCAGCGCGACCAACCAGCATGGTGACGGCAGCTTTCCTCAAGTTCGGATGGTCTGTCAGATGGAGCTGACCAGCCATCTACTGATAAGCAGCACTTTCGAGGGCTATCACAGTAGCGAAATGAAGCTGGCAGAACAGCTGATCGCCACCACGCCGAATCATTCGTTGACCCTGTTCGACAAAGGTTTCTACTCGTTGGGCTTGCTGCATCACTGGCAATCGCACGGCGAGCATCGACACTGGCTGATCCCTTTGAAAAAGGGCACTCAGTATGAGGTAGAGCACAAGCTTGGGCGCAATGATGCCCAGGTCGTTCTGCGTACATCGCCTCAGGCTCGCAAACAATGGCCAGACTTGCCGTTGGAAATTCGAGCGAGGTTGCTGAGCAAAACGATCAAAGGAAAGGTGGTGAGCGTCTTGACCTCAATGACCGATCCGCTGCGTTTCCCTGGCGATGAGATCGTCGATCTTTACAGTCAGCGCTGGGAAATCGAACTGGGCTATCGGGAGATCAAGCAAGGACTTTTGGGCGGCGAATACACCCTGAGAAGCAAGACTCCGGAGATGATTGCGCAAGAACTGTGGGGCGTGCTGCTGGGCTACAACCTGTTACGTTATCAGATGGTACAGATGTCGAGGCAGTGCCCGGGGGTATACCCATGCGAAATGAGTTTTACCGCCTGCAGTTGGGCAATCCTGGGCTTGCTGCATGGCACGTCGCTGAACCATCCCGGTAACTTGCCAGGATTTCTGGCAGATTTGCAGGCCTCAGCGGCGCAGTATGTCCTACCTCATCGGCGACCTGATCGCTGGTTCCCGAGAACGGTGAAGCAGCGACCAGCAAAATATTCGACACGAAAATGAAAATGCCAGTCAGCTTAACTGACTGGCATTAGGCCGAAGCCTCCTTTTTTCTTGCCGCCGAGCGGTCCTTAGAACAGGACGCGGCTGCGGATGGTGCCGTTGACGTGCTGCAGCTTCTCCAGCGCCAGGTCCGAGTACTCGGCGTCGACGTCGATCACCACGTAGCCGACCTTCTCGTTGGTTTGCAGGTACTGGCCGGAGATGTTGATGCCGTTGTCGGCGAACACCTTGTTGATCTCGCTCATCACGCCCGGGATGTTGGCGTGGATGTGCAGCAGGCGGTGCTTGCCCGGGTGCGACGGCAGGGCCACTTCGGGGAAGTTGACCGAGGACACCGAGGTGCCGTTGTCGCTGTACTTGACCAGCTTCTCGGCCACTTCCAGGCCGATGTTGGCCTGGGCCTCGGCGGTGGAGCCGCCGATGTGCGGGGTCAGGATCACGCGGTCCAGGCCACGCAGCGGGCTTTCGAACTCTTCGTCGTTGGACTTGGGCTCGACCGGGAACACGTCGATGGCGGCGCCGATCAGGTGCTCGTCCTTGATGGCGTTGGCCAGGTGGTCCAGCTCGACCACGGTGCCGCGGGCGGCGTTGATCAGGATGCCGCCCTTCTTCATGGCGCGGATTTCCTTCTCGCCGATCATCCACTGGGTGGACGGCAGCTCCGGCACGTGCAGCGAGACGATGTCGCACAGGCCCAGCAGCTCGTGCAGCGAGCCGATCTGCTGCGAGTTGCCCAGCGGCAGCTTGGTCACCACGTCGTAGAAGAACACCTGCATGCCCAGGGCTTCGGCCAGGACCGAGAGCTGGGTGCCGATGGAGCCGTAGCCGACGATGCCCAGCTTCTTGCCGCGGATCTCGAAGGAGTTGGCCGCCGACTTGATCCAGCCGCCGCGGTGGCAGGAGGCGTTTTTCTCCGGGATGCCGCGCAGCAGCAGGATGGCTTCGGCCAGCACCAGCTCGGCCACCGAGCGGGTGTTGGAGTAGGGCGCGTTGAACACCGCGATGCCGCGTTCGCGGGCGGCGTTCAGGTTGACCTGGTTGGTGCCGATGCAGAAGCAGCCCACCGCGATCAGCTTCTTGGCGCAGTCGAAGACTTCCTCGGTGAGCTGGGTGCGGGAGCGAATGCCGATGAAGTGGGCGTCGGCGATCTTTTCCTTCAGCTCGTCGCCGGACAGCGCGGTCTTGAGGTACTCGATGTTGGTGTAGCCGGCGGCCTTGAGGGTATCAACGGCATTCTGGTGCACGCCTTCCAGGAGAAGGAATTTGATCTTGCTCTTGTCGAGAGAAGTCTTGCTCATCTGCTTGAACCTGTAGTCCCGGGATAATGGCTAGAAAATGAACAGCTCTGGCCGAACCGGCCGGTGCCGCAGCTCGGCGCCAGGTGGCGAACTGCGTGGGGTGCGTATGCTAGCATGTTCTCCCTTTTCCTTGTCCGGTTGCGACCTGAGCTGTTCTCAGGACGACCATGAACCATTTGAGAGTTCCCTCGATGACCCGCGAAGCCCTGATCGAATCGCTCAAGCCCCTGCTGGAGCCCGGCAAGCTGCTGACCGATGCCGATTCCCTGGATGCCTATGGCAAGGACTGGACCAAGCACTTCGCCCCGGCGCCGCTGGCCATCGCCTTCCCCAAGAGCATCGAGCAGGTGCAGGCCGTGGTGCGCTGGGCCAACGAGCACAAGGTCGGCCTGGTGCCTTCGGGCGGGCGTACCGGGCTCTCCGCCGCCGCCGTCGCCGCCAACGGCGAGGTGGTGGTGTCGTTCGACTACATGAACAGGATCCTCGACTTCAACGCCTTCGACCGCACCGTGGTGTGCCAGCCGGGCGTGGTGACCAAGCAACTGCAGCTGTTCGCCGAGGAGCAGGGCCTGTACTACCCGGTGGACTTCGCTTCCTCCGGCTCCAGCCAGATCGGCGGCAACATCGGCACCAATGCCGGCGGGATCAAGGTGATTCGCTACGGCATGACGCGCAACTGGGTGGCCGGCATGAAGGTGGTCACCGGCAAGGGCGACCTGCTGGAGCTGAACAAGGACCTGATCAAGAACGCCACCGGCTACGACCTGCGCCAGCTGTTCATCGGCGCCGAAGGCACCCTGGGCTTCGTGGTCGAGGCCACCATGCGCCTGGAGCGCACGCCGAAGAACCTCACCGCGATGGTCCTCGGCACCCCCGACTTCGACTCGATCATGCCGGTGCTGCACGCTTTCCAGAGCAAGCTCGACCTGACCGCCTTCGAATTCTTCTCCGACAAGGCCCTGGCCAAGGTCCTGGCCCGCGGCGACGTGCCGCCGGCCTTCGAGACCGACTGCCCGTTCTATGCCCTGCTGGAGTTCGAGGCCAGCACCGAGGAAGTGGCCAACGAGGCCCTGGCCACCTTCGAGCACTGCGTCGAGCAGGGCTGGGTGCTGGACGGCGTGATGAGCCAGAGCGAGCAGCAGCTGCAGAACCTGTGGAAGCTGCGCGAGTACATCTCCGAGACCATCTCGCACTGGACGCCGTACAAGAACGACATCTCGGTCACCGTCAGCAAGGTCCCGGCCTTCCTCAAGGACATCGACGCCATCGTCGAAGCCAACTACCCGGACTTCGAAGTGGTCTGGTTCGGCCACATCGGCGACGGCAACCTGCACCTGAACATCTTGAAGCCCGAGAACCTGTCCAAGGACGAGTTCTTCGCCAAGTGCGCCACGGTCAACAAGTGGGTGTTCGAGACCGTGCAGAAGTACAACGGCTCCATCTCCGCCGAGCACGGCGTGGGCATGACCAAGCGCGACTACCTGGGTTACTCTCGCTCCGAAGCCGAGATCGGCTACATGAAGGCGGTCAAGGCGGTGTTCGATCCCAACGGGATCATGAACCCCGGCAAGATCTTCGCCGAGTAAGCCAGTCATCCCAGAAGGGCCGGTTCACCGGCCCTTCTCGTGTTCGGGGCCGACGGAACGGCCGGCAGCGCCCGCGGGAGGCGGGCACCGCGCAGCGCCACGAGCGCCGCGGGGCATCCCATTCATCCGTCCAGGAGTCGGTCATGAGTTACCAGCATCAGTACGTCGACGGCACCCGCATCCACTTCCCGCTGGGCAAGGTGGTCTGCGTCGGGCGCAACTACGCCGAGCACGCCAGGGAGCTGAACAACCCGGTGCCCACCGAGCCGCTGCTGTTCATCAAGCCCGGTTCCTGCACCGTGCCGGCCGAGGGCGGCTTCGCCATCCCCGAGGGCCGTGGCGACGTGCACTACGAAGCGGAGATCGCCGTGCTGATCGGCAAGCCGCTGTCGCGCACGCCCAGCCGCGAGGAAGTGCTGGACGCCATTTCCGGCTACGCCCCGGCGCTGGACCTGACCCTGCGCGACGTGCAGGCCAAGCTCAAGGAAAAGGGCCTGCCCTGGGAACTGGCCAAGTCCTTCGACGGCGCCTTCGTGCTGGCGCCCTTCGTCAGCGCCGACCGCTTCCCCGACCCGGCCGACATCGGCATCCGCCTGAGCATCGACGGCGAAGTGCGCCAGGACGGCAACAGCCGCGACATGCTCAACCCGATCGTGCCGCTGATCCAGCACATCGCCGGGCACTTCTCGCTGCAGCCGGGCGACGTGGTCTCCACCGGTACGCCGGTGGGCGTGGGCCCGCTCAAGCGCGGCAGCGAGCTGGTGCTGGAACTTCCCGGCGCCAGCCGGTTCGAAAGCCGCGTCCTCTGAGCCGTACCCCGCCAAAGGCCGCCATTCGTGCGGCCTTTGCGTTCTGCGGGGCGTTCCCACCCAGACAACAAGAACTCCCCGATGACCCAGGTCCGATCCTCTCGTCTTCTGCGCTGGCTGCTGCTGGCCTTGCTCTTCGCCGCCGTGGTGCTGGTGGTCCTGACCAAGCTGTTCCACTGGGACGACCGCGCCCGCCTGTGGTGGCAGGAAGAGAACACCAGCGAGCAGGCGCGCGCCGACAGCGTCTGGCTGCCCGGCTACCGCGCGGTGATCCAGGGCAAGCCGCTCAAGGGCGGGCTGGAAGGCCAGGAAACCTCCGACCTGGCCTACAACCCGGTGACCCGCACGCTGTTCACCGTGACCGGCAAGAAGCCGCTGCTCGGCGAGCTGTCGCTGGACGGCGAGGTGCTGCGGGTGATCCCGCTGCTGGGCCTGGAGAACCCCGAAGGCGTGGCGGTGCTGCCCAACGGCAACGTCGCGGTGACCGACGAGCGGCAGAACTCCCTGACCATCTTCCACCTCGACCCGCAGACCCATGAGCTGAGCACCGCCAAGCTGGCCAGCTTCGACCTGGGCAACCTCGGCGAAAAGAGCAACAAGGGCTTCGAGGGCATCGCCTGGGACCCGGCGCAGAAACGCCTGCTGCTGGGCCGCGAGCGCGACCCCATGACCCTCTTCAGCTGGACCAGCGACGGCAGCCCGGGGCTGACCGGCAGCATGCGGCCGCTGCCCAGCGAGCAGCTGTACATGCGCAACGTCTCGGCGCTCAGCGTCGACCCGCGCACCGGCCATACCCTGGTGCTGTCGGCGGAGTCGCACCTGCTGCTGGAGCTGGACGAGAAAGGCGAGCCGGTCAGCTTCATCAGCCTGCTCGGCGGGCTTAACGGCCTGCACGACAAGATCCCGCGCGCCGAGGGCGTGGCCATCGACGAGCAGGGCACCATCTACATGGTCAGCGAGCCTGAGCTGTTCTACGTGTTCCGCAAGCTCAAGGACGACGACAAGGGCGGTTAAGCCTGGATTAAGGGCGGATTCAGGCTGGTTTCAGCCTGTTCGGCTAATCTGATTTCAACGAAAACAGCCAGGAGGCTACTTCATGAAATCCATCCGTCTTCCCCTGATCGCCGCCATCGCCCTGTTCTCCGGCGCCACCTTCGCCGCCGGCTACACCGGCCCGGGCAGCAATGCCGCCAAGCCCGCGGCGACCGGCCCGGTGAACACCGTGAAAGCCGCCCAGGCCGCCGCCGACGACACCCCGGCGGTGCTGGAAGGCGTGATCACCAAGCGCCTGCACGGCGAGCACTACGAGTTCAAGGACGCCACCGGCAGCATGCAGGTGGAGATCGACCACGAGGACTGGCCGCAGGGCGTGGATGTCTCCGACAAGACCAAGGTGCGCCTGACCGGCGAGGTCGACCATGACCGCAAGGGCGTGGAGATCGATGTGGATCGCGTGGACGTCCTGCAGTAACGGGATGCATATGAAAAGGCCGCGCCGGGAGCGATCCTGGCGCGGCCTTTTTGCATTCGGCTTTTCGTAGGAGCGAGCTTGCTCGCGAACGGTGCTTGCTCGGGACTTCGGGTGTTGGGCTGTAGAGCGCCCTCTCCCTAACCCTCGGCTGCGCGCCCCGCCCTGAAGGGAGAGGGGACCGTTGGGCAGGGTTGGGTGTTCTGGAGTCAGCCGGCAGCGCCGTTGGTTTCCGACTGGAACCATTCCCTCTCTCGGCACGGACAAGCCCCCTCTCCCTTCAGGGAGAGGGGGCCGTTGGGCAGGGTTGGGTGTTCTGGAGTCAACCGGCAGCGCCATTGGTTTCCGACTGGAACCATTCCTTCTCTCGGCACGGACAAGCCCCCTCTCCCTTCAGGGAGAGGGCTGGGGAGAGGGAGCGGAGTCAACCCCGTGCGCCAGAGCCACCGGGAGACGCGGTTCGCGAGCAAGCTCACTCCTACAGGGAATGACCATCAACCAACACTCTCAAACCCCTGCAACACATTCACCGCATTGACCCCGATCTCCTCCACCGCATACCCCCCCTCCATGACGAACAAGGTCGGCAGCCCCAGCTTGCCGATGGCCTCGCCCATGCGCAGGTAATCCGGCGAGTCCAGCTTGAACTGCGAAATCGGGTCTTCCTTGAAGGTATCCACCCCCAGCGAAACCACCAGCACATCCGGTCCATAGGCCGCGATCTGGCGGATCGCCGCCTGCAGCGCCAGGCTCCACACCGACCAGTCGCTGCCCGAGGCCAGCGGGTAGTTGAAGTTGAAGCCTTCGCCCACGCCCCGGCCCTTTTCGTCGGCGTAGCCGAGGAAGTAGGGGTACTCGAAGCGCGGATCGCCGTGGATCGAGGTGAAGAGCACGTCGGCGCGGTCGTAGAAGATGTCCTGGGTGCCGTTGCCGTGGTGGTAGTCGACGTCGAGGATGGCCACCCGCGCCGCGCCCTGGTCGAGGATGGCCTGGGTGGCGATGGCGGCGTTGTTGAAGAAGCAGTAGCCGCCCATGTAGTCGGCCGAGGCGTGGTGGCCCGGCGGGCGGCACAGGCTGAACACCGAGCGGGCGCCCTTGGCCAGTTCGGCCTGGCCGGTCAGGGCCACGTTCGCCGAGCTGGTGATGGCCTGCCAGGTGCCGGCGGTGATCGGCGCGCCGGCGTCGAAACTGTAGTAGCCCAGGCGCCCGTCGATGCTGTCGGGCTCCTTCTGCAGCAGGCGGCGGGTCGGCCAGGCGATGGGCAGCATGTCGTGGGTTCTGCCGGTGGCCAGCCAGTCGCGCCAGGCGTGCTGGAGGAAGTTGACGAACCCCTCGGTGTGGATGCGCCGGATCGGCTCCAGGCCGAAGTCGCGCGGGGCCTGGATCTCGCCCAGGCCCACCGCCTTGACGCGGTCCAGGACCATGTCGGCGCGGCTGGGCTTCTCGAAGCAGGGGGTGAACTGGCCGCCGATCAGCTCATGCTGGCCGTGGTGCAAGCGATGGTCGTCGGTGTAGATCGTCAACATCATGCACTCCTGGGGGCGCCCGGCGGCGCCCGGTGGGTCCGTGGGGTATCAGGCGTTTTCCTCGAAATTCACGCTCGGCGCCTTGCGGCGGAAGCCGCCGGTGTGCAGCGCCAGGTAGACGAAGCCGACGGCGAACCAGCTCAGGCCGACGATCAGCGTCAGCTGCGACAGGCTGGTCCACAACCAGAGCGTCAGGCACAGGCCGATGAAGGGCACCAGGCCGTAGCGCAGCAGATCGGCCGGCGCGCGGCGGCCTTCGACGCCCAGGTAGGTGCGGATCACCGCCAGGTTGACCACCGAGAAGGCCACCAGGGCGCCGAAGCTGATCATCGAGGCCAGGGTGGTCAGGTCCAGCACCAGGGCCAGCAGGGAGATGGCCGAGACCACCAGGATCGCCACCACCGGAGTCTGGAAGCGCGCGTGCAGGGTGCCGAACAGGCTGCGCGGGAGGATGCCGTCGCGGCCCATGGTGAACAGGATGCGCGATACCGAGGCCTGGGAGGCCAGCGCCGAGCCGATGCAGCCGGCGATGTAGGCGGCGGTGAAGAAGTTGCCGAGGAACTGGCCGCCGGCCTTGAGCATCACCTCGTTGGCCGCCGAGTCGGCGTTCTCGAACACGCTGCCGGGGAACACCAGCTGGCTGATGATCGCCAGCAGGGTGAACATCAGGCCGGCCAGCACCGTGGTGATGATGATCGCCCGCGGGATGTCGCGGCGCGCGTCACGGGTTTCCTCGGCCATGGTGGAGACCGCGTCGAAGCCCAGGAATGACAGGCACAGCACTGCGGCGCCGGCCATCAGCGGGGCGAAGCCGGGCTTGCTGCCGTCGCCGACGAAGGGCGCGGCCAGGTCCAGGGCCGGGGCGCCGGCCAGGCTCTTCAGCGACATGCCGACGAACACCACGATGAACACCAGCTGGGCGCCGACGATGGCGTTGCTCATGCCGGCCACCTGGCTGATGCCCACCACGTTGAGCACGGTGACCAGGGCGATGGAGGCGACCACGAAGACCCAGGCGGGAATCTCCGGGAAGGCGATGTTCATGAACAGGCCGATGAGCAGGTAGTTGATCATCGGCAGGAACAGGTAGTCGAGCAGCAGCGACCAGCCGGACAGGAAGCCCACCGCCGGGCCGAAGCTCAGGCTGGTGTAGGAATAGGCGGAGCCGGCGATCGGGTACTTGCGCACCATGAAGCTGTAGGAGGCGGCGGTGAACAGCATCGCCAGCAGGGTGATCAGGTAGGCGCTGGCGGTGCGTCCGCCGGTCATCTCGGTGACCACGCCGTAGGTGGTGAACATGGTCAGCGGGACCATGTAGACCAGGCCGAAGAAGACCAGGGCGGGCAGCCCCAGGATGCGTTTGAGGCGGGCGTCCGCCTGGGCTTGGGGGGCGTTGCCGGTGCTGGCGCTCATGCGGGCGCCTTGTTCGATGGCCATCGATGTTTCCTCGCGAATTCTTGTCGTTGTTGCGCTGGCGCGGGGCGCCGCTGGCGGCCGCGCGAAGGGAGCGGGACGGTCAGCCGCAGCGCTGCCGGCGAGCGGAACGGGCGAGGAAGGGGTGGGCGCGGTGACGGCCGCGAACCGGGGTGGAGCAAGGGCTGGTCATGAGCGTTCTCGGGGCATTGTTCTTGTGGATGCTCGCTGGCGGCGCTCCCTGGATACCGGCGCGGCGCGTGCTGCGCCGGTGATCGCGGCCCTGGCGGCCATTCCCTGGGCGAGTACCCGGACTTTAGGCCCCCGCGCCGCCCCGCAGAACCCTGTAAAGGGTCAAAAAGGGATCGAAGTGGCCAAATTGACTGTCAGGCCCGGCGACGGGCGCCCGTCCCGCCGCCGGACCGGCCGGTCATTTCTTCAGCACCGGGCGGTCATTTCTTCAGCTTGGTCCAGACCTTGGCGCGCAACGACAGGGACTTCGGCGAACACAGCTGGAAGGGCTTCAGGCGGTCGATCTTGTCTTCGGGGGTGTTGATCGCCGGGTCGTCGAACAGTTCCTTGTCCATGAACTTCTCGGAGCCGGTGATGGCGTTGTTGTACTTGGCGAAGTTGGAGGCGGCGGCGATGTTCTCCGGCTGCATCATCCAGTTGAGGAAGACGTGGGCTTCCTTGATGTTGGTGGCGTCCTTGGGAATGGCCAGGTTATCGATGAACAGGCGCACGCCTTCCTTCGGATAGACGTAGACCAGGCTGGCGCGCTGGGCGTGGGCGCGGTGGTAGGCGCCGTTCCACTGCTGGTGCATGTACACCTCACCGGCGGCCATGCGCTCGATGGTGCCGTCGCTGTTGTACATGGCCAGCAGCGGCTTCTGCTTGAGCAGCAGGTCGAGGACCTTCTCGGCCTGTTTTGGGTCCTCGGTGCATTCGTCGACGCCGAGGTAGTAGGTGGCCGGGGCCCACAGCTCCTCGATGGAGTTGAGCGCCACCACCTTGCCCTTGAACGCCTCCGGCGGCTCGAAGAACGGCTTCCAGCTCTCGTCGAACTTGCCGCCCGGGGCCTTGGCGCTGTCGTAGCTGTAGCCGGTGCTGCCCCACAGGTAGGGCACGGTGTAGTCGTGGCCGGGGTCGTAGCTGAGGGTCTTGAACTTGTCCTTGAGGTTGGCCAGGTTCGGCAGCTGCGACTTGTCCAGCTTCTGCAGCAGGCCCTCCTTGACGAAGATTTCGATGAAGCTGTCCGAGGGCACCACCACGTCGTAGGCGCCGCCGCCGGCCTTGAGCTTGGCCAGCAGGGTCTCGTTGCTGTCGTAGGAGTCGAGGGTGGCGTGGATGCCGGTGTCCTTCTCGAACTTCTTCAGCAGCTCCGGCGGGAAGTAGTCCGACCAGTTGGCGAAGTGCAGGGTGCCGTCGGCGTGGGCCTGGCTGGCCAGGGTCAGGCCCGCCAGGGCGGCGGCCTTGAGGGCCAGGGGAAGGCGGCGGATGGTCATCGGTGAAGCTCCTGTGCGAATGGTTTTTATCGGGAGGCAGTCAACGCCGGCGCTGGCCGACGTAGTACGACAACGCAACGAACGCGATGGAAATCAGCAGGATGATCGACGAGATCGCGTTGATCTTCGGCGATATCCCCATTCTTATGGAACTGAAGATGTACACCGGCAGGGTGGTGGCCCCGGCGCCGGCGACGAAGTAGGTGATGACGAAGTCGTCCATCGAGATGATGAACGCCAGCATCGCCCCGGAGAGGATGCCGGGCATCAGCAGCGGGCAGGTCACCTTCCAGAAGGCCTTCCACGGCGAGGCGTAGAGGTCCGCCGCGGCTTCCGCCAGGCGCGGGTCCATGCCCTCCAGGCGGGCGCGGATCGGCAGGTAGGCGAAGGGGATGCAGAACACCACGTGGGCGATGAGGATGGTGAACAGCGACAGCTTCAGGCCGATGAAGGCGAAGAACATCAGCGTGGCCACCGCCACCACTATCTCCGGCACCAGCAGCGGCAGGCCGAGCACGCCGTTCATCAGGCTCTGTCCGCGGAAGGCGCGGCCGCGCATGCCCAGCGCCGCCAGGGTGGCCAGCAGGGTGGCGAAGACCGTGGCCAGGCTGGCGACTATCAGCGAGTTCTTCGCCGCGCGGACGATCTCCGGGTCGTTGGCCACCACCGCGTACCACTTGAAGCTGAAGCTTTCCCAGAGCGTTGCCGACTGGCCGCTGTTGAAGCTCAGCACCACCAGCACCAGGATCGGCACGTAGAGGAAGGCGAAGAACAGCCAGGCGGCCGGGCGCACGCCGGCGAAGCGCCACAGCGGGTTCAGCGAATTCATGGGTGACCTCCGGCGGCGCCCTGCCTGAAGCGCATGCTGTAGACCAGCATGGCGGCGAGGACGAAGGCGAGCAGGGCGAAGGACAGCGCCGCGCCGAACGGCCAGTTGTGCGCCGTGCCGAACTGCAGCTGGATCAGGTTGCCGATCATCAGCGACTTACCGCCGCCGAGCAGCTCGGGAATGATGTAGTTGCCCAGCGAGGGGATGAACACCAGGATGCAGCCGGCGACGATGCCGGGCATCGCCAGCGGGATGATGATCCGCTTGAGCGCCTTCCAGCGGTTGGCGCCGAGGTCGAAGGCGGCTTCCACCAGGCGCCAGTCCATCTTCTCCAGGCTGGTGTAGATGGGCAGCACCATGAACGGCAGGTAGGTGTAGAGCAGGCCGATGATCACCGCGTTGTCGGTGTACAGCAGGCCGATGGCGGCCTCGCTGAAGCCCAGCTTGTGCAGGCCCTCGTCGATCAGCCCGCCGTTGCGCAGCAGCAGGATCCAGGCGTAAACGCGCACCAGCAGGTTGGTCCAGAACGGCACCGTGACCAGGAACAGCAGCATGTTGCGCCGGCGCTCGTCCTGCAGCGCCAGGTACAGCGCGGTGGGGAAGCCGATCAGCAGGCAGCCGGCGGTGGTCAGGATGGACAGCCAGAAGGAGCGCTGGAAGATGCCCAGGTAGTCGGTGTTGAACACCAAGGTGTCGTCCAGGTCGCGCTCCCAGAGGAAGTTGATGTATGCCTCCAGGGTGTGCTGGCCCCATTTCACGCCGCCGTAATCGCCGGGCGCCTGGACCGACACGGCGAACATGATGCCCAGCGGCAGCACCAGGAACACCAGCAGCACCAGCATCGCCGGGGTGGTCAGCGCCAGCCGGGCGCGCAGGCTCTTGCGCTCGGCTTGCAGGCGCAGCGTGCTCATTCGGCCAGCACCCGGATGGCGTCGCCGGGCACCCGCACGCGCACCCGCGCGCCGGGCTGGTGCGCGCCCACCGCGCCCTGGCGGTTCTGCTGGCGCACGCGGAAGCCGGGGGCGCCTGCGACCTTCAGGTGGTAGACGGTGTCGGTGCCGACGTAGACCACGGTTTCCACCACGCCTTCCAATTCGCCGTCCTGGGCCAGCTCGGTACGTTCCGGGCGGATCGCCAGGGTCACCTTGCCCGGCAGCGTGGTGGCGGCGGCCAGGCGCTGTCCATCGGCGAGGACCACGCCGTCGCCGTTGGCCTCGGCTTCGAGGAAGTTGGTCTCGCCGATGAAGTCGGCCACCCAGCGGTTGGCCGGGGCGTCGTAGATTTCGGTGGGGGTGCCGATCTGCAGGACCTGGCCCTTGTTCATCACCGCGATGCGGTCGGACATGGTCAGGGCTTCTTCCTGGTCGTGGGTGACGAAGATGAAGGTGATGCCGGTCTCGTGCTGCAGGCGCTTGAGTTCGATCTGCATTTCCTTGCGCAGCTTCAGGTCCAGCGCCGAGAGCGACTCGTCCAGCAGCAGCACCTTGGGCCGGCTGGCCAGCGCGCGGGCCAGGGCGATGCGCTGCTGCTGGCCGCCGGAGAGCTGGTCGGCGCGGCGCGAGCCGACGTCGGGCAGGCGCACCAGGTCGAGCATGGCCTTCACCGTGGCTTCGGTCTCGGCCTTGGGCTTGCCCTGCATCTCCAGGCCGAAGGCGATGTTCTGCGCCACGGTCATGTGCGGGAACAGCGCGTAGCTCTGGAACACGGTGTTGACCGGGCGGCGGAAGGGCGGGAGGCCCTGCATGGGCTCGCCATAGAGGCGGATGCTGCCGGAGGTGGGTTGTTCGAAGCCGGCGATGAGCCGCAGGAGGGTGGTCTTGCCGCAGCCCGAGGGGCCGAGGAGGGTGAAGAATTCGTTGGCGCGGATGTCCAGGGACACGTCGTCCAGGGCCTTGAGGCCTTGGCCGGGGGTACCGAATTCCATGCCGATTCGCTCGATGGCAATCGCGCTGGTCATGCTTCAATACCATGCAGTTAAGCAGTTGTTATTGTTTGCGGTTTTACGGCTCTGGCGGCCGCTTCACCTAGCTGCGGCTTGATAATGGCCCTCCTTTTCGCAGCGGCAGAACGATAGAACAGGCCAATAAGGGATAAATCAGGCCAAGTTGAGGGGCCGTTTTCACCAGCCTGGCCGGCTCTTCGCAGGAGCGGGCTTGCTCGCGATAGCCGGAGGTTCCGGCGCGTTTCGCGGATGGGATCCGCTCCTACGATGCGCCCACCGTCGACCCCTCCTGTAGGAGGCCCTGCCTGCGATTTCGCGCGCAGGGCGCGCTCCTACAAGGAGCACGGGTGTTGAGGATGGTGTAGGGATCTCATCCGCGATCCGGCCGCCAGGCCGGCTTGGGCTCAACCGCGATACAGGCTCGGGCTCGCTCCGCTCCAACGCTGGAAGGCGTGGCGGAAGCTGGCGGTCTCGCTGTAGCCGAGCCGTTCGGCGATCAGGTAGATGGGCAGGTCGGTGTCCTTGAGCAGTTGCCGGGCCTTGTCGTAGCGCACTTCGTCCAGCACCTGCTGGTAGCTGGTGTTGTGCTGCTGCAGGTGCCGGCGCAGGGTGCGGCTGGAGCGGTGCAGGTGGCGCGCCACCTCGTCCAGGCCGCGGGCTTCCTGCAGGTGGTTGGCGAGGTGGCGGCGGATCAGTTCGAGGATGTCGTCGCGCCCGCTCATGGCCGCGCTCAGGCGCTGGCATTGCTGCAGGCCGTTGTGGCAGCTGACCGGGTCGGCCAGCGGCAGCGCGCGGTCGAGCAGCGCCGGGCCCAGGCACAGGGCGCTGGTGGCGGCGCCGAACTCCACCGGGCAGCCCAGGCGTTCGGTATAGGTGCTGGCATGCAGCGGCGGGCGGTAGGCCAGCAGCAGGCGCCGCGGGCGCACCGACTCGCCGAGCAGGTCGCGCACCACGGTGAGCAGCGAGGTCAGGCACAGCTCGGTGTTGAACACCGTCAGCTCCGGCGCGTAGCGGTAGCCCTCGGCGCTCAGCCAGACCTCGTCGCCGTGGTCCTGCAGGGCCAGGCGGAAGTAGGTGCCGAGCAGGTCGGGATGGGCCAGGGCCAGTTGCAGGGCGTCGCGCAGGGTGCGGCTGGCCAGCATGCTGTAGCCGAGCATGCCGTAGGCCGAAACGTGCATGCGCAGGCCCAGGTAGAGGCCCAGGGCCGGGTCCTGGTAGCAGCTCAGGGCATTGGCGAACACCCGCAGTTCCTGGGCGTGGCTGACGAATTTCTCCGGCGTCAGCAGGTCCGCCTCGGCGATGCCGCTGCCCTCCAGCAGCCGGCCGCGGGGGATGCCGGCCTGGCTCAGCACCTCGGTGGCCAGCACCACGGTGTGCAGGGTGGTCAGGGTACGCTGCTCGGGAAGCTGGACGGCGCTCATCGGAACTCCTTGCGGGGGCGGCGAGAACACGGGATTACGCTAGCCTGACTTTAGCCTTGAGGAATTTTCCTGCACGGGGATTAAGCCTGGCTTCAGCGGCCTTGTGCTATTACGGCGTGCCCCCATCGACATGGACCTGCGATGTTCCGTTTCCTCACCTTGCGCCGCTGCCTGGCGGCGCTGCTGATCCTCCTGCTGCTCGCCCTGGCCTGGCTCGGCCAGCAGTTCCGCGTCTACGAGCGCGCCTGGTTCGCCGTGCGCGAATGGCACCATGCGGAAAACTGGCGCGAACGCTCGATCTGGCTGCCCGACTACCGCGTCGAGATCGAGGCGCAGCCCATCGAGGGCCTGGACGACGACGTCTCGGCGCTGACCTACGATCCCGAGCGGCGCAGCCTGTTCACCGTCACCAACCAGCCGGCGCAGATCGTCGAGCTGTCCCTGGACGGCAAGGTGCTGCGCAAGATCACCCTGCACGATTTCGGCGACACCGAGGCCATCGAATACATCGGCCCCGGCCTCTATGTGCTCAGCGACGAGCGCCGCCAGCGCCTGTTCAAGGTGCGCCTGGACGACAGCACCCGCGAGCTGGATGCCGAACAGGCGCAACAGCTGTCCCTGGGCCTGGGGCCGATGGGCAACAAGGGCTTCGAGGGGCTGGCCTACGACTCGGTCGGCCAGCGCCTGTTCGTCGCCAAGGAGCGCGACCCGGTGCGCATCTACGAGGTCCACGGCTTCCCCCACACGCAGCCCGACAAGCCCTTCGCCGTGCACGTGCTGGACGACCTCAAGCGCGACCGCCGGTTGTTCGTCCGCGACCTTTCCAGCCTGCAGTACGACGAGGGCAGCGGCCACCTGCTGGCGCTGTCGGACGAGTCGCGCCTGGTGCTGGAACTGGACGTCGATGGCGAGCCCATCAGCAGCCTGTCGCTGCTGCGCGGCATGCAGGGGCTCAAGCGCAGCGTGCCGCAGGCCGAGGGCCTGGCCATGGACGAGGCGGGCACGCTGTACCTGGTCAGCGAGCCCAACCTGTTCTACGTGTTCCGCAAGGCGCCGGGCGTGGAGTCGGAGTAACAAAAGGCTTACATTGTCGCCCCACCCGTTGTCCCGCCCCTGGAGCGACCTTGAACATCATCCGCGAAGCCCTGATCAACCGCCGCCTGAACAAGGCGCTGAGCGAACATGGCTGCCGCCTGGCCGGCGGGATCAAGTCGCTGCGCGACGGCGCGCGCCTGACCCTGGAGCCGGGGGTGAAGCTGGGCAAGGCGAAGATCTACTCGCGCGAGCTGGAGATAGGCGCGCACACCGATGCCGTCAGCGGCTGCGAGTTCCTCGACGTGGCGCGGATCGGCCGCTACTGCTCGATCGCCACCGGCGTGGTGATCGGCCAGGGGCGCCACTCCCATCCCGTCGACTGGCTGACCACGCACAACTTCCCGGTCAACCCCAAGCTGGTTCGCCGGCCCCTGGTGCGCGAAGCGCCGTGGCGGCCGGCCTCGCTCGGGCATGACGTGTGGATCGGCCGCGACGTGCTGATCCTCGACGGCGTTAACGTGGGCACCGGGGCCGTGATTGGCGCGCAATCCCTGGTGAATGCCGACGTGCCGCCCTACGCGATCGTGGCCGGGACGCCGGCGCGGGTGATCCGCTACCGCTTCCCGCCGGAAGTGATCGAGCGCCTGCTGGCCAGCCGCTGGTGGGAACTGCCGCTGGAAGTGCTGGGGGAGTTGCCGCTGGACGATCCCGAGGCCTGCCTGGCGCAGCTGGAGCGCCAGGCGCCGCCCGCCGCGCCACGGCCGCGGCGCCTGCGGATCGACTCCAAGCCCTGGGGCGTGGCGCTGCTGGCCGACTGAGGCGGCTCAGCTGTCGTCGCTGATCCCGGCGTCCGGCGCGTAGCGCTTCACCGAGGCGACGCCGTTCTCGGCGTTGGCCTTGCTGGCATACATCTGGCTCTGCCCGACCACCTGGCCATTGCTGGCCTTGAGCACGAAGTAGTGCTTGCCGTTGCTCGCTTCCTTCAGCTCGAAGGCGCCGTCGCGCTGCGAGTTCTTGCGCACCGACTCGATGCCTTCGATGGCCGAGGTCTTGGCCCGGTACAGCTCGCTGCTGAGCACGACCTCGCCGTTGCTGGCGTGCAGGGTGAAATGGAACTGGCCGTCGCTGGCCTTCTTCAGATGGTATTTTGCGGACATGGCGGCCTCCGGCGCGTTGCGCGAACAGCCTAAGCCTAGCCGTTGCCGGGCGCCCGTCCATGGGCGCGACGAGATCAGGCCTTGAGCGTCTTCACGCCCTCGGCGGTGCCGAGCAGCAGCAGGTCGGCCGGGCGCGCGGCGAACAGGCCCACGGTAACCACGCCGACGATGTTGTTGATCTTCTCTTCCAGGGCCACCGGGCTGTCGATGCGCAGGTTGTGCACGTCGAGGATGATGTTGCCGTTGTCGGTCAGCACGCCGTCGCGGTAGACCGGGTCGCCGCCCAGCTTGACCAGCTGGCGGGCCACGTGGCTGCGGGCCATGGGGATGACTTCCACCGGCAGCGGGAAGGCGCCGAGCAGGGGCACCAGCTTGCTCTGGTCGGCGATGCAGATGAACTGCTTGGCCACGGCCGCGACTATCTTCTCGCGGGTCAGCGCGGCGCCGCCGCCCTTGATCAGCTCCAGGCGCTCGTTGCTCTCGTCGGCGCCGTCGACGTAGAACTCCAGCTCGCTGACGCTGTTCAGGTCGTAGACCGGGATGCCGTGGCCCTTCAGGCGCTGCGCGGTGGCCTCGGAGCTGGCCACGGCGCCGTCGAACTCGGCCTTGTGCCTGGCCAGCAGGTCGATGAAGAAGTTGGCGGTGGAGCCGGTGCCGACGCCGACGATGCTCTTGCTGTCGAGGTGCGGGAGGATGTGGTCGACGGCGGCCTGGGCCACGGCCTGCTTGAGCTGGTCCTGGTTCATCTCTGGGTTCCGGCAAAGGGGGCTTGGGGCGCGGATTATAGCGGGGCCGCCGGGCGAATGTGGATTCGCCGCTCCCGGCGGCGGCCGACTGGAGTAGACTGCCGGCTTTGTGCCCCGTCCCTGCGAAGCCCGCCCCGATGCTCGAACAGTACGTCAAGAAGATCCTCACCTCGCGCGTCTACGACGTCGCCGAGGAAACGCCCCTGCAACCGGCCCGCCGCCTCTCCGAGCGCCTGGACAACCAGGTGCTGCTCAAGCGCGAGGACCTGCAGCCGGTGTTCTCCTTCAAGATCCGCGGCGCCTACAACAAGCTGGCGCAGCTGAGCCGCGAGGAACTGGCGCGCGGGGTGGTCACCGCCTCGGCCGGCAACCACGCCCAGGGCGTGGCCCTGGCGGCGAAGGAACTGGGGGTGAAGGCGACCATCGTCATGCCGCGTACCACGCCCGAGCTGAAGGTCCAGGGCGTGCGCGCCCGCGGCGGCAAGGCGGTGCTGCACGGCGACGCCTTCCCCGAGGCGCTGGCGTATTCGCTGAAACTGGTGGAAGAGAAGGGCTACGTCTACATCCATCCCTATGACGATCCGGACGTGATCGCCGGCCAGGGCACCGTGGCCATGGAGATCCTCCGCCAGCACCCGGGCCGCCTGGACGCCATCTTCGTGCCGGTGGGCGGCGGCGGGCTGATCGCCGGCATCGCCGCCTACGTGAAGTACCTGCGCCCGGAGGTGAAGGTCATCGGTGTCGAGCCGGACGACTCCAACTGCCTGCAGGCCGCCATGGCCGCCGGCGAGCGCGTGGTGCTGAGCCAGGTCGGGCTGTTCGCCGACGGCGTGGCGGTGGCGCAGATCGGCCAGCACACCTTCGACATCTGCAAGCGATACGTGGATGAGGTCATCACCGTCAGCACCGACGAAATCTGCGCGGCGATCAAGGACATCTACGACGACACCCGCTCCATCACCGAGCCCGCCGGCGCCCTGGCGGTGGCCGGGATCAAGAAGTACGTCGAGCGCGACGCCGCCCGCGGGCAGACCCTGGTGGCCATCGACTCCGGCGCCAACATCAACTTCGACCGCCTGCGCCACGTGGCCGAGCGCGCCGAGCTGGGCGAGAAGCGCGAAGCCATCATCGCCGTGACCATCCCCGAGCGCCCGGGCAGCTTCAAGGCCTTCTGCGAGGCCATCGGCAAGCGCCAGATCACCGAGTTCAACTACCGCTACAACACCGACAGCGAAGCGCACATCTTCGTCGGCGTGCAGACCCACCCGGACAGCGACCCGCGCGCGGTGCTGGTCGAGCAGCTGCGCGAGCAGGGCTTCCCGGTGCTGGACCTGACCGACAACGAACTGGCCAAGCTGCACATCCGCCACATGGTCGGCGGCCATTCGCCGCGGGTCAGCGACGAGCAGGTGTTCCGCTTCGAGTTCCCCGAGCGCCCCGGCGCGCTGTTCAACTTCCTCAACAAGCTCGGCGGGCGCTGGAACATCACCATGTTCCACTACCGCAACCACGGCGCCGCCGACGGCCGCGTGGTCGCCGGCCTGCAGGTGCCGGAGGAGGAGCGCCACCTGGTGGCGCAGGCGCTGGAGGAAATCGGCTATCCCTACTGGGACGAGACCGAGAACCCGGCCTACAGGCTATTCCTCGGCTGAGCCGAAGGGCCGCCGGGGAACGCCAGGGCAGCCTCCGCTGTCCCAGTGCGGTCCACCGGCCGGCAGCACTGCTAGGCTGATGGAACAGCCCGAATCGCGACAGGGACCGCCCGCATGGAAACCTACCAGACCCTCAAGATTCTCCACGGCGTCGCTGTGGCCGTGCCGCTGCTGGCCATCGCCGGCCTCGCCTGGTACGGCTGGCGCAGCTGGCGCGGCGGGGATGCCGGCGTGCTGGCCAAGGCGCTGCTGCGCATCGGCCTGGCGGCCTGGGTGCTGGTGGCCGGCAGCGTCGTCAGCCTGCCGCTGACCGGCTGGCAGATGGTCCACCGCGCCGGCTTCCCGCTGGGCCAGACCTGGCTGCTGGCCAGCGCCTGCCTGCTGATCCTGGTGGCGATCTTCTGGCTGCTGTTCACCAGCCGCCTGTGGCGCATCCGCGCCCTGGCGCTGAGCGCCCGCGACAGCGGCGAGCCGCTGGCCGAGCGCGTGGTGCGCGAGCTGCGCTTCGGCGCGGCGTTCTTCGCCCTGGCCCTGCTCAGCTGGCTGGCGATACTGGCGCTGATGCTGGCCAAGCCACTGTGAATCCGATGGCGATGGAGCGCCGATGAGTCCCTACCTGCTGCTCAAGACCCTGCACATCCTGACCGCCACCCTGCTGTTCGGCACCGGCCTGGGCTCGGCCTACTACGCCTGGCGGGCCTGGCGCAGCGGGCAGTTGCAGGTCATCGCCACGACCTTCCGCCACCTGGTCAGCGCCGACTGGCTGTTCATCGCCACCAGCGCCGTGTTCCAGCCGCTCAGCGGCCTGGGCCTGGCGTACTGGGCCGGCTGGCCGCTGGCCCAGGGCTGGCTGCTGTGGAGCCTGGGGCTGTACGTGTTCGCCGGGCTCTGCTGGCTGCCGGTGGTGTGGCTGCAGATTCGCGTGCGCGACCTGGCCGAGGCGGCGACGGCGGCGGGAACCGCTTTGCCGCCGCGGGCCTTCTTCTATATGCGCTGGTGGTTCGCCTTGGGCTGGCCGGCGTTCCTGGCCTTCCTGGCGATCTTCTGGCTGATGGTCAACAAGCCGCTGTGAGGCGCCTCAGTCGCGCAGGCTGAGCACCGGCCAGCCGCGCTCCTCGGCGGTGGCGCGCAGGACCTCGTCTGGGTCGACCGCCACCGGGTGGGCCACCACTTCCAGCAGCGGCAGGTCGTTGCGCGAGTCGCTGTAGAAGTAGCTGCCGTCCAGGCTCATGCCGGTTTCCTGCAGCCAGCGTTGCAGGCGGGTCACCTTGCCGCCCTGGAAGCAGGGCACGTCGAAGGTGCGGCCGGTGTAGAGGCCGTCGCGCATCTCGCACTCGGTGGCGATCAGCGTTTCCACGCCCAGGCGCTCGGCGATGGGGCCGGTGACGAAGCGGTTGGTGGCGGTGATGATCACCAGGCGGTCGCCGGCGGCGCGGTGCTCGGCCAGCAGGGCTTCGCCGCGGGGCAGGATGATCGGCTCGATGACCTCCTCCATGAACTGGCGATGCCAGGTGGCCAGCTGCTCCAGGCTGTTGCGGCCGAGGATCGCCTGGGTGAAGGCTTGGTAGGCGAACACGTCCAGGGTGCCGGCCTGGTAGTCGGCATAGAAGGCATCGTTGCGCGCCTGGTATTCGCCGGCGTCGACCAGGCCGCGCCGGCACAGCCACTCGCCCCAGCTGTGGTCGCTGTCGCCGGCCAGCAGAGTGTTGTCGAGGTCGAAAAGGGCCAGACGCGCCATGGTTCACCATTAATTGCGAAAGCGGAAAAGTCGCCTAGAGTAACGGCTTTTGCCGGCCCTGCCCATGCGCGCCAAGCCTCGCGTTGCCGCTGTCACAGGCTTTGTGGAACAATGCGGGCACACGCGTTTTCGAGGATGTACCGCCGTGATCGATCCCGATGGTTTTCGCCCCAATGTCGGCATCATCCTCTCCAACGAGGCCGGTCAGGTTCTGTGGGCTCGGCGTATCAACCAGGAGGCCTGGCAGTTCCCGCAGGGCGGCATCAACCCCCGGGAAACTCCTGAAGAGGCGCTGTTCCGCGAGTTGAACGAGGAAGTCGGCCTGGAGGAGCAGGATGTGCGCATTCTCGCCTGCACCCGCGGCTGGTTGCGCTATCGTCTGCCGCAGCGTCTGGTGCGCACCAACAGCCAGCCGCTGTGCATCGGCCAGAAACAGAAGTGGTTCCTGCTGCGCCTGACCGGCGACGAGAACCGGGTACGCATGGATGTGACCGGCAAGCCGGAATTCGATGGCTGGCGCTGGGTGAGTTACTGGTACCCCCTGGGGCAGGTGGTGACCTTCAAGCGCGAGGTCTACCGGCGCGCCCTGAAGGAACTGGCGCCGCGCCTTCTGGCGCGGGACTGAAGAGGAGATAAGGCCCTGAGCATGCTCAACACGCTGCGCAAGATCGTCCAGGAAGTGAACGCCGCCAAGGACCTGAGGGCGGCGCTGGGCATCATCGTGCAGCGGGTCAAGGAAGCCATGGGCACCCAGGTGTGCTCGGTCTATCTGCTCGACGCCGAGACCAACCGCTTCGTCCTGATGGCCACCGAGGGCCTGAACAAGCGCTCCATCGGCAAGGTCAGCATGGCCCCCAACGAGGGCCTGGTGGGCCTGGTCGGCACCCGCGAGGAGCCGCTGAACCTGGAGAACGCCTCCGAGCACCCGCGCTACCGCTACTTCGCCGAGACCGGCGAGGAACGCTACGCCTCCTTCCTCGGCGCCCCGATCATCCACCACCGCCGGGTGATGGGCGTGCTGGTGGTGCAGCAGAAGGAAAAGCGCCAGTTCGACGAAGGCGAGGAAGCCTTCCTGGTGACCATGAGCGCGCAGCTGGCCGGGGTCATCGCCCACGCCGAGGCCACCGGTTCGATCCGCGGCCTGGGCAAGCTCGGCAAGGGCATCCAGGAAGCCAAGTTCGTCGGCGTGCCCGGCGCCCCCGGCGTGGCCGTGGGCAAGGCCGTGGTGGTGCTGCCGCCGGCCGACCTGGAAGTGGTCCCGGACAAGCCCATCGACGACGTCGAGGCCGAGGTCGAGCTGTTCAAGCAGGCCCTGGAAGCCGTGCGCGAAGACATGCGCAACCTCTCCAGCAAGCTGGCCACCCAGTTGCGCAAGGAAGAGCGCGCGCTGTTCGACGTCTACCTGATGATGCTCGACGACGCCTCCATCGGCCAGGAGGTCAAGCGCATCATCCGCTCCGGCCAGTGGGCCCAGGGCGCCCTGCGCCAGGTGGTGATGGAGCACGTCGCGCGCTTCGAGCTGATGGACGACGCCTACCTGCGCGAGCGCGCCTCCGACGTCAAGGACATCGGCCGGCGCATCCTCGCCTACCTGCAGGAAGAACGTAAGCAGACCCTCACCTACCCCGACCAGACCATCATCGTCAGCGAGGAACTGTCCCCGGCGATGCTCGGCGAGGTGCCCGAGGGCAAGCTGGTGGGGCTGATCTCGGTGCTCGGCTCGGGCAACTCCCACGTGGCCATCCTCGCCCGCGCCATGGGCATCCCCACGGTGATGGGCGCGGTCGACCTGCCGTATTCCAAGGTCGACGGCATCGACCTGATCGTCGACGGCTACCACGGCGAGATCTACACCAACCCGTCGCCGCAGCTGGTCAAGCAGTACGGCGAAGTGGTCGCCGAAGAGAAGGAGCTGAGCAAGGGCCTGGCCGCGCTGCGCGAGCTGCCCTGCGAGACCCTCGACGGCCACCGCATGCCGCTGTGGGTCAACACCGGCCTGCTGGCCGACGTGGCCCGCGCCCAGGAGCGCGGCGCCGAGGGCGTTGGCCTGTACCGCACGGAAGTGCCGTTCATGATCAACGACCGCTTCCCCAGCGAAAAGGAGCAGCTGGCGATCTACCGCGAGCAGCTCTCGGCCTTCCACCCGTTGCCGGTGACCATGCGCACCCTGGACATCGGCGGCGACAAGGCGCTGTCCTACTTCCCGATCAAGGAAGACAACCCCTTCCTCGGCTGGCGCGGCATCCGCGTCACCCTCGACCACCCGGAAATCTTCCTGGTGCAGACCCGCGCCATGCTCAAGGCCAGCGAGGGCCTGAACAACCTGCGCATCCTGCTGCCGATGATCTCCGGCACCCACGAGCTGGAAGAGGCGCTGCACCTGATCCACCGCGCCTGGGGCGAGATCCGCGACGAAGGCGTGGACATCCCCATGCCGCCGATCGGCATGATGGTGGAAATCCCCGCGGCGGTGTACCAGACCCGCGAACTGGCGCGCCAGGTGGACTTCCTCTCGGTCGGCTCCAACGACCTGACCCAGTACCTGCTGGCGGTTGACCGCAACAACCCGCGGGTGGCCGACCTCTACGACTACCTGCACCCGGCGGTGCTGCAGGCGCTGAAGAAGGTGGTCGACGACGCCCACCTCGAAGGCAAGCCGGTGAGCATCTGCGGCGAGATGGCCGGCGACCCGGCGGCGGCGGTGCTGCTGATGGCCATGGGCTTCGACTCGCTGTCGATGAACGCCACCAACCTGCCGAAGGTGAAATGGCTGTTGCGCCAGATCACCCTGGGCAAGGCCCGCGAACTGCTCGGCCAACTGATGACTTTCGACAACCCGCAGGTGATCCACAGTTCCCTGCACCTGGCATTGCGCAACCTCGGCCTCGGCCGGGTGATCAACCCCGCGGCGACCGTCCAGGGCTGACCTGGCGCGCCGCCCTCCCCGGAGCTGAGTCGTCCCTGGGGCCCTGTACAACCGGCAGCGCCGGGAGAAGGCTTATGGACGAGCAGCAAGCGCTCGCGGGTGACCGCGAAGCCATCGAGAAGACTCTCCGCTATGCCCTGGAGATCGTCAGCGACGGCATCTGGGACTGGGACATCCGCAGCAATGACGTCAAGCGCAGCCCCGGTTGGTACCGCATGCTCGGCTACCCCATCGATGGCCTGCCGGAAAACGTCGCCACCTGGCACTCGGTGATCCACCCGGACGACTTCCCCCGCGTCATGCGCAGCTTCCAGGCCTACCTGGACGGCCGGCAGGCGGCCTACGCCGAGGAATACCGCTGCCTCTGCGCCAACGGCGAGTACCTGTGGATAAGGGATCACGGCCGCTTCGTCGAATTCGACGACCAGGGCCGCGCCACGCGGATGATCGGCGCCCACCACAACATCCACGAGCGCAAGCTGATCGAGCTGGAACTCAAGCGCCGCAACGAAGAGCTGCACGAACTCAACCGCAACCTGGAACAACTGGTCGAACAGCGCACCGAGGCCCTGCGCCAGGCCAACCTGGCCCTGGCCGAACAGGCCGCGGTGGCGGTGCGCCTGAGCGAGACCGACCCGCTGACGCAGATCTACAACCGGCGCCGCTTCGAAAGCAGCCTGCAGCAGGAATGGCAGCGCCTGCAGCGTCACGACCAGCCGGTCAGCCTGCTGATGTTCGACCTCGACCACTTCAAGCGCATCAACGACCTCTTCGGCCACCCGGTCGGCGACCGCGTGCTGGTAGCGGTGACCCAGGCGGTGCGCCGGACCCTGCGCGAGGAAGACTGCTTCGCCCGCTGGGGCGGCGAGGAATTCATCGTGCTGCTGCCGAACACCCCGCTGGCCTCCGCCAGCCGCCTGGCCGAGCGCCTGCGCCTGCACATCCGCGAGGCCTGCGCCGAGCTGGAACAACCGCTCACCGCCAGCTTCGCCCTGGCCGGCATGCGCCGCGCCGAACCCCTGGAAAACCTGCTGCGCCGCCTGGACGACGCCCTCTACCGGGCCAAGCGCCTGCGCGATGCCATCGAGGTGTGCTAGGCCTCGGTGCATGGTGTAGGCGCAATTGCCCTACCGGCTGCGCCGAGGTGCTTTTCGTAGGATGGGTTGAGCTTGCGAAACCCATGCGGTGGCGGTGATGGGTATCGCTTCGCTCAACCCATCCTACGGGGCTGCGCGATGCCATCGAGGTGTGCTAGTGCGCATCGGACGTGATGTAGGAGCGGCAGGTTGGCCATCGCGGACGGAGTCCGCTCCTACAAAACCAACCTTCCCCTAGGTGTTGAGCTCCAGGCGCACCTCGCCCAGATGGGCCCCCTCCGGCCCGAAGCTGCGCTCGATGAACTCCCGGCGCCCATCGGCATGCACGCGCAGCACGCTGCTGGCGCGGGTGCCGTAGTTGGCGCTGGCGATGAACACGCTGGACAGCAGGCGCTCGGTGGCCAGGCCGACGCCGGTTTCCGGCAGCCGCTCGTCGCCGGGGCGTTCACGGTCGCCGAGCAGCCCCAGCAGCGCCCCGGGCTCGGCTTCGTCGAGGTGTTCCTCCAGCGCGGCGCGGGCACGCAGCAGCTTGGGCCAGGGCGTATCCAGCGAGGCGTTGGACAGCCCGTGCAGCCCGGCCGGCAATTCCCGCGGCTCGTCATCACGGGGGTTGAAGTAGCAGAGCTGGCGGACATCGCCGACCAGCAGGTTGAAGCCGGAATACTCGGCGGCGCGGCGCTGCACCTCGGCCAGGTAGTCCAGCGGCGCCTGACGGCCACGCAGAAAACCGGCCACCAGCTCGCCACGGGAGCGCGGCCCCAGCGGCTGGCCCGGATCACGCACGTTGGTCAGCGCCGCGAAGCGCCCGCCAGGCCCCAGCCCCATCCAGGTACCCCCGGCCTCCAGATCGCGCCCGGCATAGACGCCCGGCGCATCCTCCCACGCCGCCAGCGGCAGGGTGGGGCGGGCATAGAACTCGTCGCGGTTGGTCGCGACTATCAGCGGCATGGCGTGTCCGGGGCGCCAGGCAAGGACGATCAGGCACATGGGGCAGGGCCCTGCGGTGGTGGTTCAGGCAGGGTAGGTAACTGGCGTTGGCAACTCAATAGCCGCCGTCGTCCGGGCACGGCGCACGATGAAATTTCTTTCATATTGGTACCGAAAGGCCTGTTGCACCGCGGGCGGCTGCCGTCGCCGGCGCATTTTCGGTACCATGCCGCTTTTGCCACCCGAGGTCTCCATGGAGTTCCTTCTCTACCTGGTGCTGGGTGCCTGCGCGGGCGTGCTGGCCGGGTTGTTCGGCGTCGGCGGTGGCCTGATCATCGTCCCGGTGCTGGTGTTCAGCTTCACCGCCCATGGCTTTCCCGTCGAGGTGCTGACGCAGATGGCGGTGGGCACCTCGCTGGCGACCATCGTCTTCACCTCGGTCAATTCCATCCTCGAACACCATCGCCGCGGCGCGGTGCTCTGGCCGGTGTTCCTGTGGATGACCGTGGGCATCGTCGTCGGCAGCGCCCTGGGCGCGCTGACCGCCTCGGCCATCAAGGGAGCGGTGCTGCAGAAGATCATCGGCGTCTTCGCCGTGCTCATCTCCATCCAGATGACCCTGGGCCTGCAACCCAAGGCCGGCGGCAGCCTGCCGGGCAAGGGCGGGTTGGGCGCGGCCGGCGGCTTCATCGGCTGGGCCTCGGCGATCTTCGGTATCGGCGGCGGCTCGCTGACCGTGCCTTTCCTGTCCTGGCGCGGCGTCTCCATGCAGCAGGCGGTGGCTACGTCCTCGGCCTGCGGTCTGCCCATCGCCATCGCCGGGGCGATTTCGTTCATCGTGGTCGGCTGGCACCGGCCCGAGCTGCCGCAGTGGAGCTTCGGCTTCGTCTACCTGCCGGCGCTGGTGGGCATCGCCGTCACCAGCATGTTCTTCGCCCGCATCGGCGCGCGTCTGGCGCACCGCCTGCCGGCCAAGGTGCTCAAGCGCCTGTTCGCTCTGCTGATGTTCTGCATCGGCATGAGTTTCCTGATCAAACCCTAGGAGTAAGCGATGCTGCCCTATCCACAGATCGACCCCGTCGCGGTGTCGCTCGGCCCCCTGAAGATCCACTGGTACGGGCTGATGTACCTGATCGGCATCGGCGGCGCCTGGCTGCTGGCCTCGCGCCGGCTCGACCGCTTCGATGCGACCTGGAGCAAGGAGAAGCTCTCCGACCTGGTGTTCTGGGTCGCCTGCGGCGTGGTGCTCGGCGGGCGCCTGGGCTACGTGCTGTTCTACAAGCTGGACTTCTACCTGGCCAGCCCGCTGAACCTGTTCAAGGTCTGGGAAGGCGGCATGTCGTTCCACGGCGGGCTGATCGGCGTGATGCTGGCCACCTGGTGGTTCGGCAAGCGCAACGGCAAGAGCTTCTTCCAGCTGATGGACTTCATCGCCCCGCTGGTGCCGATCGGCCTGGGCGCCGGGCGCATCGGCAACTTCATCAACGCCGAGCTGTGGGGCAAGCCCACCGACGTGCCCTGGGCGATGATCTTCCCGCCCTACAGCGACCCGGCGCAGCTGCCGCGCCACCCGTCGCAGCTGTACGAGTTCGCCCTGGAAGGCATAGTGCTGTTCGCCATCCTCTGGATGTTCTCGCGCAAGCCGCGGCCGACCGCCTCGGTGTCGGGCCTGTTCATCCTCTGCTACGGCTGTTTCCGCTTCTTCGTCGAGTTCTTCCGCCTGCCCGACGCCGACCAGGGCGCCGGCGGCAACGGCGGCCCGGGCTACCTGGCCTGGGACTGGCTGACCATGGGCCAGCTGCTGTGCGTGCCGATGATCCTCGGCGGCATCGCCCTGATGGTCTGGGCCTACCGCCATGCGGCGGCGAAGCCGGCGACCCCCTGACGGACGGCGGCTTGTCGTAGAAGCGAGCAAGCCCGCCTGCCTCCTCCGGCAAACGCGACACCCGTAGGATGGGTTGAGCGAAGCGATACCCATCACCACCGCCGCATGGGTTTCGCAAGCTCAACCCATCCTACGGAAAGCACCTCGGTGCAGTGGGCAAGCTCGCTTCTGCCAAGCCAAGAGCCGCTCAGGCGCGGTCCCAAACCTCGAAGGCATAGGCCGGCGTTTCCGCCGTAGCCTCATGCTCGATACTGGACGCCAGGTGCCAGCGGCTTTCGTCCACCTCGGGGAAGTGCGCGTCGCCCGCCGGGCTCAGGGCCACGCGGGTCAGGTACAGGCGCTCGGCCACGGGCAGAGCCTCGGCGTAGAGCTGGGCGCCGCCGATCAGCATCAGCTCCTCGGCTTCCTCCTCCCGCGCCCAGGCGTCGGCGCGCTGCAGCGCGGCTTCCAGCGAGGTGAAGACCTCCGCACCTTCCAACTGCAGGCCGGCCTGGCGGCTGACCACCAGGTTGAGCCGGCCGGGCAGCGGGCGGCCGAGGGAGTCCCAGGTCTTGCGGCCCATGATGATCGGCTTGCCCAGGGTCAGCGCCTTGAAGTGCTTGAGGTCGGCCGGCAGGTGCCAGGGCAGGCGGTTGTCGATGCCGATCACGCGGTTCTCGGCGAGGGCGGCGATCATCGCCAGCGGCAGGCGGGAAGGGGCTTGGGACATCGTGGCTCCGGTCATGTGCTCAGGGTGATCCATCGGTGGCAGAGGATACCAGCCGCTGGGCCGGCGCGTCGTTCGCGTAGGGCGGCACGCGCATGAAGAAGGTGCCGTCCTCGTTGACCTGGGTGATGCCGGTGGCCAGCACCTTGCGGTAGTCCTTGAGGCTGAACGCCAGCGTCTGGCCGGGCTGCTCGGCCTTGAGCAGCACCTGCGCGTAGGTGATGAGGATCTCGAAGATCTTCAGGTCGCCCGATTGCAGCCAGATGTACGAAGGACCGGCCAGGCTGGGCGGCTCGAAGCGCGGCGGCGGGCTGCCGGCCGGGCGGGCGAAGCGCAGGTGCAGGCCCTGCGCATCGAGCCAGGCGGCGTCGACCTTGCCGTCGATGCCCACCAGCGGGAACACCTGGTGGTAGTCCAGGCGCATGGCGTTGTCGCGCAGCAGGGCGCCGGGGCGCTGCAGGTCGACCAGCGAATCCAGGTGCAGGCCGACCAGGCTCATGGCGCCATAGGCCGGCACGCCGAGGACCTTGACCTGGTCCGGCTGGTAGAGGAGCTCGTCGCCCTCCAGGCGCACGCTGCCGGCCAGGCGCAGCGGCAGCCAGGGGCCGATGCCCAGGGGCTGCACCTCGCCGCTGACGCGCAGGCGCTCGCCGTCGATGCTCATGCTGAAGTTGCGCAGCATGCTCTGTGGATAAGCCAGGATGCGCTCGTTGAACAGGCTGGCCAGTTGCTGCGGGTCGAGAATCACCTCGCCCTCGGTGACCTGGATGCGCATGTCCTGCGGGCGGTCGAAATCCACCGGCGCGCCGGCCTTGAGCGGCACCAGCCAGCCCTTGAGCTGCGGGCTGTGGAAGCCGATGCCACCCTCGAAGTACATGTCCACGTTGTGCAGCAGCAGGCCGACGCCGTCCTGGCCGGAATCGCGCACGCCGCCCGGGCGGCTGGCGGCGTGCCCGGTGTCCGGCGGCGTCTGCTGGAACCAGCCCTGGCGCAGCAGCTGCAGTTCCTGCTGCTGGCGGTCGATGGCGCTCTGCGCCTGCGTAAGCAGGGGCAGGGCGAGGAGCAGGGGCAGCAGGCGCTTCATAGGGCTTTCTCCTGCGGGGCCGGCGCCTTCACCGGCGACACCGCGATGTGCACCATGCCGTCCTGGCGCAGGCGGATCTCGCCGTACTGCAGCTGGCGGCGGTAGTCGTAGAGGTTGAACAGCAGCGGCTGCCCGGGGCTGAGACTGGTGAACAGGGCGTAGGCCTTGACCAGGATGGTGCGGGCCATCTTGATGTCGCCGCCCTGGATGAACATGTAGCTCTCCGGCGCCTGCAACTGCGGCCATTGCAGGCTGGCCAGGTCCTCGCCCAGCAGCAGGTCCATGCCGCCGTCGGCCAGCTTCAGGCTGCGCACGGCGAACTCCAGGCGCGGCGGCGGGAACAGGCCGTCGAGGTCGACCAGGATGCGGTTGCCGACCAGTTGCATGTGCGCGGTGTGCAGTTGCAGCACCTCTGACATCTCGATGGAGGCGGCGCTCAGCGAAGGGGTGACGTCCACGCCGTCGACGAAGATGCGTTGCGGCACCAGCGCCACCTTCAGCGGGCCGGCCTGCTCGATGCCGGTGAGCATCCGCAGCGGCCGCCAGCGGCCCTTGCGCAGCAACTCGCCGCGCACTTCCTGGCCGTCCTTGCGGGTGGCCAGGACCAGGTTGCGCACCGGCGCGTCGGCGCTGCGCAGTTCGGCGTTGAGCAGGGTGGCGAGGGTGGCGTCGGCGACGAAGATGTCGCCGGCCTGGATGCGCGCGACTATGGCCCTGGGGTCGTCGAGCATCAGCGGCGTGCCCTTGGGGCCGTTGGAGCTCATGCGGATCAGCATGCGGCGGATGAAGAAGCCGATGTCGTCGTGCAGGCGGAAGTCGGTGTGGCTTATCCACAGCTTCGACTCGTCGCTGTCGGAGGCGCGCTGGCCGACCTTGTCGTCCAGCTGGCGCGGCGGCACCGCCTGCATTAGCGGGGTGTCCGGGCCCCAGTCGGAGGGGCGCACCGGGGGCGTTTCCACGGCCGCCGCATGGGCGGCGGCCAGCAGGAGCAGGGCGCAGGGCAGGACGCGCGGCATGGCGGGCCTCGTTGTTGTTGTTGTTCTGGTTGGCTTTGGCACCCTATACCCGTGGGCGCGCCGGGTAAGCCCTTCCTTGGTTCGGTCGGCGGGCGCCGGTGTTACCGTTACCCCGGAGAGCTGGCGGGCGGACGCGGCGCGGCGCAGCGGTTATGCTTGCGCCCCAGGAACCCGTGCCGGAGACACTGTGAGCGATACCGCCCCACCTTCCGCCTTCGACCGACTGTGGCTGTGCGAAGCCGTGCGCCTGCGCGAGGAGCAGGCCGGCCCGCTGGAGGACGCCGAGGCCAACCGCCGCGCCATCGCCGCCGGCGGCGAACTGCCCCGGCGCATCGAGAACCGCGCCCTGTGGCTGGCCGGCCGCGACGAGCTGGACAGCGCCCTGCGCCTGTGGAAACAGGGCGCGCAACTGGCCTTCTACCTGCTGATCTTCCTCGCCCTGCTCAGCGGCGCCGGCCTGGCCCTGGCCGCCCTCGGCGACGGCCAGCGCCCGGTCAACGTGTTCTGGGCCCTGGCCAGCCTGCTCGGCCTGGACCTGCTGATGCTGCTCGGCTGGGCCGCGGGCTTCGCCCTCGGCGGCGGCGAGGCGGCCGGGGCCCTGGGCCGCCTGTGGTTATGGCTGAGCGGCAAACTGGCGCGTGATGCCCGCGCCGCGCAACTGGCGCCGGCACTGCTGGTGCTGCTCGGCCGCCAGCGCCTGACGCGCTGGGCGCTGGGCATGCTGGTCCACGGCCTGTGGCTGCTGGCCCTGGGCGCGGCCATGGTGGTGCTGCTGGCGTTGCTCTCGACGCGGCGCTACGGCTTCGTCTGGGAAACCACCATCCTCGGCGGCGATACCTTCGTTTTCCTCACCCAGGGGCTCGGCGCGCTGCCTTCGCTGCTGGGCTTCCCGCTGCCGGACAGCGACCTGGTGCGCGCCAGCGGCGATGCCCTGGTGGCCAGCGAGGCGGCGCGCCACGCCTGGGCCGGCTGGCTGGTGGGCATCCTGGCGGTCTACGGCCTGCTGCCGCGCCTGCTGCTCTGGGCCTTCTGCCTGTGGCGCTGGCGCCGCGGCCGCGCGGCGTTGCGCCTGGACCTCTCGCTGCCGGGCTATAGCCTGCTGCGCGAACGCCTGCTGCCCAGCAGCGAGCGCCTGGGCGTCAACGATGCCGCGCCGGCCAGCCTGGTCGAACCCCAGGCGCAGAACCCCGCCGCCAGCGCGGACGGCGCCCTGCTGGTGGCCATCGAACTGGACGACAGCCAGCCCTGGCCACCGAAGCTGCCGGCCGGCGTGGCCGATGCCGGCGTGCTGGACGATGGCGCGCAACGCCGCCGTCTGCTGGAACAGCTGACCCGCTACCCGCCGGCGCGCCTGGCCATCGCCTGCGACCCGCGGCGCTCGCCGGACCGCGGCACCCTGGCGCTGATCGCCGAGCTGTCGCGCTGCGCCGGCGCCACCCGCGTCTGGCTGCTGCAGCCGCCGGCGGGCAGCGGTCTGGACAGCGACCGCCTGGCCGACTGGCATGCCGCCATCGACAAGCTGAGCCTGGCGCACAGCGGCGCATCGCCCCTGGCCTGGCTGGAGAGCGGACATGACTGAGCCCCTCAGGCTGGCCGTGGTCGGCCACACCAACGTCGGCAAGACCTCGCTGCTGCGCACCCTGACCCGCGACGTCGGCTTCGGCGAGGTCTCGCACCGTCCCAGCACCACCCGCCACGTCGAAGGTGCACGGCTGTCGGTGGATGGCGAGTCGCTGCTGGAGCTGTACGACACTCCGGGCCTGGAGGACGCCATCGCCCTGCGCGACTTCCTCGATGCCCTGGAACGCCCCGGCGAGCGCCTCGACGGCCCGGAGAAGCTGCGTCGCTTCCTCGACGGCAGCGAGGCGCGCGGCCGCTTCGAGCAGGAAGCCAAGGTGCTGCGCCAGTTGCAGGCGTCCGACGCCGGGCTCTACGTGATCGACGCCCGCGAACCGGTGCTGGCCAAGTACCGCGACGAACTGGCGGTGCTCGCCGGCTGTGCGCGGCCGCTGCTGCCGGTGCTGAACTTCGTCGCCAGCGCCAACCACCGCGAGGAGCAGTGGCGCGAGGCCCTGTCGCGCCTGGGCCTGCACGCGCTGGTGCGCTTCGACAGCGTGGCGCCGCCGCTGGACGGCGAACGCCGGCTCTACGAGAGCCTGGCGCTGCTGCTGGAGAAGTCGCGCCCGCAGCTGGAACGGCTGATCCGGGACCACGAGGCCCAGGCCGTGGCGCGCCGCGAAGCCGGCGCCAAGTTGATCGCCGAACTGCTGGTGGACGTCGCCGCCTGCCGCGACCTGGTGCCGGGCGATGCCGAGGCCATCCGCCAGGCCACCGAAGTGTTGCGCGACCGCGTGCGCAAGCGCGAGGAAGCCTGCGTGCAGGCCCTGCTGCGCCTCTACGCCTTCCGCAAGGACGACGCCCGCGCCGCCGACCTGCCGCTGCTGGACGGCCGCTGGGGCGATGATCTGTTCAACCCCGAAACCCTGCGCCAGCTCGGCGTGCGCCTGGGCGGTGGAGTGGCTGCCGGCGCCGCGGCTGGCGCGGGCATCGACCTGCTGGTGGGCGGCCTGACCCTGGGCGCCGCCACCGCCCTCGGCGCCCTGGCCGGCGGCGCCTGGCAGACCGTCGGCCACTACGGCCAGCGCCTGCTCGGCAAGCTCAAGGGCCAGCGCGAACTTTCGGTGGACGACAGCGTGCTGCGCCTGCTCGCCCTGCGCCAGCGCCAACTGCTGGCGGCATTGCAGGCGCGGGGCCATGCGGCCATGGAGGCGATCCGCGTTGCTTCGCCGGAAGACAAGCAATGGCGCGAAGGCAAGCTGCCCGAGGCGCTGCGCAAGGCGCGGGCGCACCCGGAATGGTCGACCTTGAATGGCCGCAAACGGGTGGACAAGAGCGAACGCCAGGAGCAGGTCGACGCATTGGCTCAACAGCTGCTGGAACCGTAGGGCGGATAACCGCGAACGGTTATTCGCCGCTACACCTCCGTTGCCGCCGCGTCTTGGCCGAGCCCTGGCGCATACCCGGCCAGCGCCAAGCCCAACAGCGAGCGGGCCGGCGGCCAAGGTCAGGCGGCGGATAACCGCGAACGGTTATTCGCCCTACGTTCAGTCGAGCGCGATCATTTCCACCGACGCCTGGCCGTCCGCGATGCTCAGGATCGCCAGCGAGATCGGCAGCTTGAAGCGCCGCGGCCCGGCGCTGCCGGGGTTGAGGTAGAGCACCCCGTCGCGCACTTCCTGCAGCGGCTTGTGCGAATGCCCGGCCAGCACCACGTCGAAGCCTTCGGCCCGTGGATCGATGGCCAGTTGCTTGAGGTCGTGGATCAGGTACAGGCGCAGCCCGCCCAGTTCCAGGCCCAGGGTTTCGGGAATGGTCTCGGCCCAGGCTTCGGTGTCGTTGTTGCCGCGCACCACGTCCAGCGGCGCCAGTTGGCGCAGCGCATCGAGGATCGCCGGCTTGCCGATGTCGCCCAGGTGCAGCAGGCGCTGGCAGCCGCGCAGGGCTTCCAGGGCTTCGGGACGCAGCAGGTTGTGGGTGTCGGCGATCACGCCGACGCGCAGGGAAGTGCTCATGCATCCAGCATAAACGACGACGCCACCCGAGGGTGGCGTCGCGGCTGGCTCAGTTCTGGGCCCTGGCCGCCGGCGTTTCCGGCAGGAACCAGTTCAGCAGCAGGGCGCAGATGCCGCCGGTGGCGACGCCGGATTCCAGCACGTTGCGCAGCGCCGCCGGCATGTGCGCGAGGAATTCAGGCACCTGCGACACGCCCAGGCCCAGGGCCAGGCTGACGGCGATGATCAGCAGGGCGCGGCGGTCGAGGTGGGTGCCGGCGAGGATGTTGATGCCCGAGGCGGCCACCGCGCCGAACATCACCATGGCCGCGCCGCCGAGCACCGGCTCGGGCACCGCCTGGATCACCCCGGCGACGCTGGGGAACAGGCCCAGCACCACCAGCATGGCGGCGATCCACAGGCCGATGTGGCGGCTGGCCACGCCGGTCAGCTGGATCACCCCGTTGTTCTGCGCGAACACCGAGCTGGGGAAGGTGTTGAAGATGCCCGCCAGCAGCGAGTTGGCGCCATTCACCAGCACCCCGCCCTTGATCCGCTGCATCCACAGCGGGCCTTCCACCGGCTGCTTCGACACCTGGCTGGTGGCGGTGACGTCGCCGATGGCCTCCAGCGAGGTGACCAGGTAGATCACCAGCATCGGGATGAACAGCGCCCAGGAGAAGCTCAGGCCGAAGTGCAGCGGCGTCGGCACCTGGAACAGCGCGGCCTGGTGCATGCCGCTGAAGTCCAGGCGGCCCAGGTAGCCGGCCAGCGCGTAGCCCACGGCCAGGGCGATGACGATGGCGCCGCTGCGCATCCACACCACCGGGATGCGGTTGAGCACCACTATGATCGCCAGCACGGTGCCCGACAGCAGCAGGTTCTCGCCGTTGGCGAAGGTGCCGTTGCCCATGGCGCTGAAGCCGCCGCCCATGCTGATCAGGCCGACCTTGATCAGGGTGAGGCCGATCATCAGCACCACGATGCCGGTCACCAGCGGGGTGATCAGTCGCTTCACGAACGGCAGGATGCGCGACACGCCCATCTCCACGAAGGAGCCGGCCATGACCACGCCGAAGATGGCCGCCATCACCTGTTCTACCGGCGTGCCCTGCTTGACCATCAGCGCCCCGCCGGCGATCAGCGGGCCGACGAAGTTGAAGCTGGTGCCCTGGACGATCAGCAGCCCGGCGCCGAACGGCCCGAAGCGCTTGCACTGGACGAAGGTGGCGATGCCGGAGATGACCAGCGACATGGACACGATCAGGTTGGTGTCGCGGGCGGAAACGCCCAGCGCCTGGCAGATCAGCAGGCCGGGGGTGACGATCGGCACGATGATCGCCAGCAGGTGCTGCAGCGCGGCGAGCAGAGCGACGGGCAGGGCGGGACGGTCTTCCAGGCCGTAGACCAGGTCGCGCTGGGCCTTGTCGGCGGTGACGGGGTTCTCGAGGGAGCTCATGGCGGCAGTCCGGGAAAAAGAGCGGGATTTTACGGGGTGGGGGCGGGATCGGACAGTGCCATAGGGCAGGGATTTTTCTTTTGGAGGTGACACTAACTGTCAGGAAGTGCCGATGCTGATGGCACTATTTGCCCTAATTGGTCATTCGAAATTTGATTTTTTTGAATTCTGTCAAGGGGGCTTTGTTGTTGAGGAAATTTCAGTAGCTCGTAGAGGAATTTGACTGCATATCTTCCTTATCCGTGGAGGATTTAATTCATTTGGCCCGCCAGATCCAATGGAAATTGGCGGATGAACTGAATCATTCGTGGAGAAGAAAATGCATCCATATAGGTCTTTGCAAAAAGGCTTCACGCTTATCGAACTGATGATCGTCGTTGCTATTATTGGTATCCTTGCGGCGGTAGCCATGCCTGCCTACCAGGATTACACTTCGAAAGGCAAGGCTGCGGCTGCTCTCGCCGATATTGCTTCGCACAAGACTCAGTTCGAACTGGAAATGACGGAAGGCCGAGACCCGACAAATACTACAGTCGGTTTTTCAGGGGATACGACTGCCAGTTGCTCGAAAGTGATAGTTTCCAAGAGCGGAATGAAATGCGAAATCAGCAATGCTGGTCGGCTTGGTAACGGTGCTTTTATCGAGCTTAAATATACCAGTACCGAATATGAAGCGACCGGGGCAATAAAGACGGCGGGTGGCTTCAAGTGTGAGACAAGTTCCGGAATGCCAGTGGCGTTTATTCCCGCCGGTTGTTTGGCGGCTAAAGGTACGCCTTAAAAGTAGCTTCGTAGTGTCCGATAATTAGCACCATATTAAAATGCCCGGATAGTAATCCGGGCATTTTGTTCTTCAGGTCATCAACCGTCCAGCAACGCCTTGTTCCGCACCGCCCCCTTGTCAGCACTGGTAGCCAAAAGCGCATAAGCCTTCAGCGCCGTACTGACGCGACGGGCGCGGGGCTGCGCCGGCTTCCAGCCCTTCTTGTCCTGCTCGATGCGGCGGGCGGCCAGTTCTTCGTCGCTGACCAGCAGGTTGATGCTGCGGTTGGGGATGTCGATCAGCACCTTGTCGCCATCCTTGACCAGGCCGATGGCGCCGCCTGCGGCGGCTTCCGGCGAGGCGTGGCCGATGGACAGGCCCGAGGTGCCGCCGGAGAAGCGGCCGTCGGTGAGCAGGGCGCATTGCTTGCCCAGGCCCTTGGACTTCAGGTAGCTGGTGGGGTAGAGCATTTCCTGCATGCCCGGGCCGCCTTTCGGGCCTTCGTAGCGGATGATCACGATGTCGCCCGGCTTCACTTCGTCGGCGAGGATGCCCTTCACCGCGGCGTCCTGGCTTTCGAAGATCTTCGCGCTGCCTTCGAACACGTGGATCGACTCGTCCACGCCGGCGGTCTTCACCACGCAGCCGTCGAGGGCGATGTTGCCGTACAGCACGGCCAGGCCGCCTTCGGCGGAGTAGGCGTGCTCGACGCTGCGGATGCAGCCTTCGGCGCGGTCGTCGTCCAGGCTCGGCCAGCGGGTGTTCTGGCTGAATGCGGTCTGGGTGGGGATGCCGGCGGGGCCCGCCTTGAAGAAGGTGTGGACGGCTTCGTCGCGGGTCTGGGTGATGTCCCACTGGGCGATGGCGTCGGCCATGCTCGGGCTGTGCACGGTCGGTACGTCGGTGTGCAGCAGGCCGCCACGGGCCAGCTCGCCGAGGATGGAGAAGATGCCGCCGGCGCGGTGCACGTCTTCCATGTGGTACTTCTGGATGTTCGGCGCCACCTTGCACAGCTGCGGCACCTTGCGCGACAGGCGATCGATGTCGCGCAGGTCGAAGGCGATCTCCGCCTCCTGCGCTGCGGCCAGCAGGTGCAGGATGGTGTTGGTCGAGCCGCCCATGGCGATGTCCAGGGTCATGGCGTTCTCGAAGGCCTTGAAGCTGGCGACGTTGCGCGGCAGCACGGACTCGTCGCCTTCGCCGTAGTAGCGCTGGCACAGTTCCACGGCCAGGCGCCCGGCGCGCAGGAACAGCTGCTCGCGGTCGGCGTGGGTGGCCAGGGTCGAGCCGTTGCCCGGCAGCGACAGGCCCAGGGCCTCGGTCAGGCAGTTCATCGAGTTGGCGGTGAACATGCCGGAGCAGGAGCCGCAGGTGGGGCAGGCGCTGCGCTCGTATTCGGCGACCTTCTCGTCGGAGCAGGAATCGTCGGCCGCGACCACCATGGCGTCGACCAGGTCCAGGCCGTGGCTGGCCAGCTTGGTCTTGCCGGCCTCCATCGGCCCGCCGGAAACGAACACCACCGGGATGTTCAGGCGCAGGGCGGCCATCAGCATGCCGGGGGTGATCTTGTCGCAGTTGGAGATGCAGACGATGGCGTCGGCGCAATGGGCGTTGACCATGTATTCCACGGAGTCGGCGATGATCTCGCGGCTCGGCAGGGAATAGAGCATGCCGTCGTGGCCCATGGCGATGCCGTCGTCGACGGCTATGGTGTTGAATTCCTTGGCCACGCCCCCGGCCTTCTCGATCTCGCGGGCGACCAGTTGGCCCAGGTCCTTCAGGTGCACGTGGCCGGGCACGAACTGGGTGAAGGAGTTGGCGATGGCGATGATCGGTTTCTTGAAGTCTTCGTCCTTCATCCCGGTGGCGCGCCAGAGGGCGCGGGCGCCGGCCATGTTGCGGCCGTGGGTGGAGGTTTTCGAGCGGTAATCGGGCATGACGAGTTCCTGCGGCTAATCAGGCATCGGTAAGAGTCTTATCGTGAGCGTCGTTCGAGGCACATGCAAACGGCAGATGGAGCTGCATGCTCGGAGGGGGCTGCAAGACGGGGCGGGGTCACCGCCCGCGCGGCCGGGGCTCACGGGCCCGCCGGGGGATGTTGGCGAGGGATGTGCAGGATTCTACGCCGGCCGCCGCCGCCAGGGAAAGGCTGATGGTCGGCGGGTGGGGGCAGCTGGAAGCCTGAAGCTGGAAGCTTGAAGAAAGGGCGGCGCCTGGAATACTTTTCCAGCTTCCAGCTTCCAGCTTCCAGCTTCCAGCTTCCAGCTTCCAGCTTCCAGCTTCCAGCTTCCAGCTTCCAGCTTCCAGCTTCCAGCTTTGAAGCTATCAGCTATTGGGCAACAACCGCACCGTCAGACTCTTGATATAGCGGGTCTCGGCGATGGCCGGGTGCACCGGGTGGTCCGGGCCCTGGCCGCCGCGTTCCAGCAGCTGGAGGTTGCGGTCCAGGTGGCGGGCGCTGCCGAGCAGGATGTTCTGCAGGTCGTCCTCGGGCAGGTGCATGGAGCAGGAGGCGCTGACCAGGATGCCGTCCTTGGAGAGCAGGCGCATGGCCTGTTCGTTGAGGCGGCGGTAGGCGGCCTCGCCGTTCTTCAGGTCCTTCTTGCGCTTGATGAAGGCCGGCGGGTCGGCGATGACCACGTCGAAGCGCTCGTCTGCGGCCTTCAGCTCGCGCAGGGCGTCGAACACGTCGCCTTCCACGCAGGCGACCTTGTCGGACAGGCCGTTGAGGGTGGCGTTGCGCTCCACGCCGTCGAGGGCGAAGCCGGAGGCGTCCACGCACATCACGTCGCTGGCGCCGAAGGCCGCGGCCTGGATACCCCAGCCGCCGATGTAGCTGAACAGGTCGAGCACGCGCTTGCCTTTCACGTAGGGCGCCAGGCGCGCGCGGTTCATGCGGTGGTCGTAGAACCAGCCGGTCTTCTGTCCGGCCAGCACCGGGGCCTCGAAGCGCACGCCGTTCTCTTCCAGGGCGACCCACTCGGGCACTTCGCCGTAGGCGTTCTCCACGTAGCGCTCCAGGCCCTCGGCATCGCGCGCGCTGGAGTCGTTCTTCCACAGCACGGCGCTGGGCTTGAGCACCTGCAGCAGGGCGGCGAGCACGTCGTCGCGGTGCTTCTCCATGGTCGCCGAGGCGAGCTGCACCACCAGCACGTCGCCGAAGCGGTCCACCACCAGGCCGGGGAGCAGGTCGGCGTCACCGTAGACCAGGCGGTAGAAGGGCTTGTCGAAGAGGCGCTCGCGCAGGCTCAGGGCGATGTTGAGGCGGTGTACCAGCAGCGATTTGTCGAGAACGTGCTTGGTGTCGCGGGAAACCAGGCGTGCGCAGATCAGGTTGTTCGGGCTCAGCGCCACCACGCCCAGCGGCTTGCCGTTGGCCATTTCGAGGATCGCCTGGTCGCCGGCGGCGAAGGCGTTCAGCGGCGTGGCCTGGACATCCACCTCGTTGCTGTAGACCCACAGGTGGCCGGCGCGCAGGCGGCGCTCGGCGTTGGCTTTCAGACGCAAGCTGGGCAGGGTCATGGCGGTGCTCCGGGAAAAAGAGCGAGATTATAACCGCTGGCCGCCGGGGTTGCCGATGCCGCGCGGGCGTGACGAGCAGGCATAAAGTTCGCGCCGCGGCTGCCGATACGGTTCTGTCTAAATCGGCAGTTCCAGAAGTCGTCCGTCTGGGTAAACTGTGCGCCCCGTCAACTTTCCCAGACCGTCCCCATGGTCCAAGAACTCTCCGCCGAACAGATCCGCCAGACCCTGCAGGGCATCAGCGTGCCGCCGCAACCGCAGATCATGGTCGACCTGCAGATGGAACAGGTCATGCCCAACCCCGACCTGAAGGCCATCGCCAAGCTCATCAGCCAGGACCCCGGGTTGTCCGGCGCGTTGCTCAAGCTGGTCAACTCGCCGTTCTTCGGCCTGGCCAACCGCATCACCTCGATCCAGCGCGCGGTCAACCTGTTGGGTAGCCGCTCGGTGATCAACCTGATCAACGCCCAGTCGATCAAGGGCGAGATGAGCGACGACACCATCGTCACCCTCAACCGCTTCTGGGACACCGCCCAGGACGTGGCCATGAGCTGCCTGACCCTGGCCAAGCGCATCGGCTACGAGTCGGTGGACGAGGCCTATGCCCTGGGGCTGTTCCACAATTGCGGCATCCCGCTGATGCTCAAGCGCTTCCCGCATTACATGGCGGTGCTGGAGGAGGCCTATGCCAGCGCCAGCGACGAGCGCCGCGTGGTGGACACCGAGAACCGCGTGCTGAACACCAACCACGCCGTGGTCGGCTACTTCACCGCGCGCTCCTGGCGCCTGCCGGAGCACGTCTGCGAGGCCATCGCCAACCACCACAACGCGCTCACGGTGTTCAGCGAGGAAAGCAGCCGCAACACCCAGCTGAAGAACCTGCTGGCGATCCTCAAGATGGCCGAGCACATCTGCGGCTCGCACCGCATCCTCGGCAACCAGCCGGAGGACCACGAGTGGGAGAGCATCCGCGCCCTGGTGCTGGATTACGTGGGGCTGACCGAATACGACTTCGAGAACCTGAAGTCGAGCATCCTCGAACTGGGCGTGGGGCAGGGGAGCTATTAGGGATCGCGGATGGAGTCCGTTCCTATCATCGTGCTTCCCCGCAACGTAGGGCGTATAACCGTTCGCGGTTATCCGCCGTTGGCAGGAATACCGATGCCCTTTAAGAGCGCCCTCTCCCCAACCCTCTCCCGCAAGCGGGAGAGGGGGCTGTCCTGAGCAGCGTCGAAGCCAGGCACCATCCTCATACCCCCGGGAGCCCAGAAAACAACGTAGGAGCGGGCCCTGCCCGCGATTCGCGCGCAGGGCGCGCTCCTACAAGTGCAAGAGAACCGACCGAAGTGCGCCAAGGCGCGGGACAGCACAATGAAAAAGCCGGGCATCTGCCCGGCCTTTTCATGAACGCGGCGCTTTAGTCGAGCATGTCGCTGAAGCGCTCGTCCTTCTTGTACACCAGCGGCTGGGCGAAGCCCGGCACGCTCATTTCCTCGGCGCCGATGCGGATGTCGCGGTCGTCGATCATGTCGTTGCCGAAGTTGTAGATGATGTCGAACTGGCCCTTGAGCGCCTGTTCCTCGTAGCGCTGGGCGGCGGCGCGGGTTTGCTCGCGGCGCGCCTGGTAGGCGTCGAAGGCGGTGGCGCCGTGGCGCTTGCGCAGCATCTTCTCGGCCAGGCGCGGGGAGAGCAGCACGCCGGTGGCGTTGTTGCCGCCGAAGCCCTTGGAGTTGATGAAGCAGACGTCCAGGTCGTCGCGGCGGCGGTCCTTGTTGGACAGCGCGATGCGATCCTTGTGCACGTCGGCGGCGAAGGTCTCGACGGTCTTGATGCCCGGCAGCAGGCCGTACTTGAAGGTGCCCAGGGCGGAGACCAGCTGGTCGGCGCTGGCGGTGGCCAGGGAGTGGCCGACGAAGGCCTTGACCGCGGCCACCGGCCAGTCGGCGATGCCGAAGGCCTTGGCCACGCGGTCGAGGATTTCCGACTCGGTGACGCGGTTGGCCGGGGTGCTGGAGCCGTGGGCATGGACGAAGCTGTGGCGGCGCACGCCTTCCTCGCCGACGATCTGCATGGCGGCGGCCACGGCCTTGGCCATGGTCAGGTAGTTGCCCGGGCCGGGGGCGGAGATGGATTTCTTGAAGCCGTCGGCGTTGATGAAGACGTCGGTCACCGCGCCGTGGATGTCGGCGCCCAGCTCCAGGGCCAGGGCGTCGTCCATCAGCACCACGTATTGGCTGGATTCGGCCAGGGTGAAGCCGCAGTTCTCGCCGAACGGACGGCTGGCGCGGCGGAAGTCCACGTCCGGGCGGCCCTCGATGTTGCGCAGGCCTTCCTCGGTGGCCAGGGCACTCATGGCCGCGTAGCCCTCGACGATTTCCGAGGTGATCGGCGCTTCGCTGTTGCCCACCACGACCACCCGCGCCTGGCCGGAGGTGATGGCCTCGATGCCTTTCTGCAGGTTGTAGAGGAAGGTGGCGCAGGCGCCGGTGACGCTGCCGGTGAGGCCGACGCTGCCCAGCACGTAGGCGTTGATGAAGTCGGTGGGCATGCTGTTGAAGCCCAGCGGCAGCTGCTTGGCGCTGACGCGGTGGCCCTTGAGGCGCGACTGCAGCAGGCCGCCGAAGCCGTTGTCGTCGAGCTGGCTCATGATGCTGCTGGAGAACACGGCGATTTCGTCGGGCTGCACGCGGTCGACGATGCGCTGCCAGTCGATGCCCACCGAGCGGATCGCATCGGTGGCGCCCACCACGGCCATCTGCAGGCCGCGCGGGTGGAAGCGCGAGGCGTACAGTTCGCCCGGCTCGAAGCCGGTGGGCAGCTGGCCGGCGGACTTCACCGGCATCTCGCGGTAGCTGTCGACCTTGACCTCGACGCTGTCGTGGAGGGTGACGCGCACCTGGTTGTCGGCCAGTTCTTCCACCGACCAGTTGGCCGGCAGCGGCTCGGGCAGCTGCTTGCGCGCGGTGGTGAAGCTCAGCGGCTGGGCGCCGTCGGCTTCGAGGGTGAGGTTCTTGTGCCAGTGCGCGGCATCGACGTCGAAGTACTGCTTCTCGATGCGGCGGATCAGGGTGGAGCCGAGGATCTGCGCGGCATGCCGCCGCTCGATGGCGGCCAGGTCCAGGCGCGCGCCGTCGGCGGCGTCCAGGTAGTGGCCGTCCTCGAACTTCACCAGCTTCATCATCACGGCCAGGCCGGCGAGGGTCTGCTGGCGGGCCTGCTCGTCCAGGGACTCCAGGACGGTGCGACGGAACGCATGGTGGAAGGAACTGCGACCCGCGGCGTTATACCCACCAAAACCAACGATGACCGGTAGTCGAGACATCTCTCGCAAACTCCTTCATATAGGCCCGTCCTGTGCAGGACCGGATGGCGCGACCAGGGTGCACGCGAGGCGCAGGGAGGCGACATCACGGATCGGGGGCACAAGCCCGGCGGCAGCTCTGTGATTGGAATGCTTATGCTGACGAGGATGATGACTGCCGAGTCACGCTTTTGGCCAGGGATTGACGGCGAAAGGCGACGAACTTGCCAGGAAGGAGGGGGTGGAACGGATGCGCGAAGACGCCGGGAGCCGGTGTGGCTCCCGGGCGGGGTTGCAGAACGGACTCAGCGGTACTCGATGCCGGGTTTTTTGGTGCTGACGCGGGTGCCGGACTTGCCCTGGGTGATGGCCACGATGTTTTCCAGCGAGCCGATCACCGCGTCCTTGCCGGTGGCGCGGGCGAATTCGGCGGCGGCTTGCACTTTCGGGCCCATGGAGCCGGCGGCGAAGCCGAGGCGTTCCAGTTCGTCCGGGTGGGCCTGGGCGATGGCCTTCTGCGTCGGCTTGCCCCAGTCGATGTAGGCCGCGTCCACGTCGGTGGCGATGATCAGGATGTCGGCATCCAGTTCCTGGGCCAGCAGCGAGGAGCACAGGTCCTTGTCGATCACCGCCTCGACGCCGGAAAGTTTCTTGCCGGACTCGTCGTACATGGTCGGGATGCCGCCGCCGCCGGCGCAGATGACGATGGTGCCTTTCTCCAGCAGCCATTTCACCGGGCGGATCTCGAAGATGCGCTTGGGCCGCGGGCTGGCCACCACGCGGCGGAACTTGTCGCCGTCCGGGGCGATGCTCCAGCCCTTTTCCTTGGCCAGGGCTTCGGCTTCTTCCTTGGTGTAGACCGGGCCGATCGGCTTGGTCGGATGCTGGAAGGCCGGGTCCTTGGCGTCCACCTCTACCTGGGTGAGGATGGTGGCGAAGGGCACTTCGAAGGGCAGCAGGTTGCCCATTTCCTGTTCGATCATGTAGCCGATCATGCCCTCGGTCTCGGCGCCGAGGACGTCCAGCGGATACGGCGTGACCTTGTCGTAGGCGGCGCCCTGCAGGGCCAGCAGGCCCACTTGCGGGCCGTTGCCGTGGGCGATCACCAGCTCGTTGCCAGGTGCCACTTTGGCGATCTGTTCGGCGGCGATCCTTACGTTTTCACGCTGGTTGGCCGCGGTCATGGGTTCGCCACGACGCAGCAGGGCGTTGCCGCCCAATGCGACGACGATACGCATAGTCATTTCCTCCTGAAGCTGAAGACGCCCCCGGGCCGGCAGGCCGGGCCCGGGGAGCGCATCCGTCGATCACATGTCGGCGAGGGTCGAAACGAGGATCGCCTTGATGGTGTGCATGCGGTTCTCCGCTTGCTCGAAGGCGATGTTGTACGGGGACTCGAAGACGTCTTCGGTGACTTCGATGCCGTTCTTCAGGTTCGGGTACTGGGCGGCGATCTGCTGGCCGACCTTGGTTTCGCTGTTGTGGAAGGCCGGCAGGCAGTGCATGAACTTCACCCGCGGGTTGCCGGCGGCTTTCATGATGTCCAGGTTGACCTGGTAGGGCAGCAGTTCCTTGATGCGCTCGCCCCAGGCTTCCACCGGCTCGCCCATGGAAACCCAGACGTCGGTGTGGATGAAGTCCACGCCCTTGACGGCTTCCTTCGGGTCTTCGGTGAGGGTGATGCGGGCGCCGCTTTCCTCGGCGAATTTCTTGCAGGCGGCGACGTGTTCGTCGCTCGGCCACAGCGCTTTCGGCGCGGCGATGCGCACGTCCATGCCGAGCTTGGCGCCGATCAGCAGCAGGGAGTTGCCCATGTTGTTGCGGGCGTCGCCCAGGTAGGCGTAGGCGATGTCGTGCAGCGGCTTGTCGCTGTGCTCGCGCATGGTCAGCACGTCGGCCAGCATCTGCGTCGGGTGGTACTCGTCGGTCAGGCCGTTGAACACCGGTACGCCGGCGTACTGCGCCAGTTCCTCGACGATCTCCTGCTTGAAGCCACGGTACTCGATGGCGTCGTACATGCGGCCGAGCACGCGGGCGGTGTCCTTCATGCTCTCCTTGTGGCCGATCTGCGAGGAGTTGGGGTCGATGTAGGTGACGTTGGCGCCCTGGTCATAGGCGGCGACCTCGAAGGCGCAACGGGTGCGGGTGGAGGTCTTCTCGAAGATCAGGGCGATGTTGTTGCCCTTGAGGTGTTGCTGCTCGGTGCCGGTGTACTTGGCGCGCTTGAGGTCGCGGGACAGGTCGAGCAGGTAGCGCAACTCGCGGGTGCTGTGGTGCATCAGGCTGAGCAGGTTGCGGTTGTGCATGTTGAAAGCCATGTTCTTTCTCCTTGTGGGATGGGATCGGCCCTCGTCAGTACAGCTTGTGGCTGGCGGGGCGGGCGGCCCTGGCCGGGGCCGCCGCATTGAGTAGGGTGGGCTGTGGCGATCAGTAGTCGATCGGGTCGCGGATGATCGGGCAGGTCATGCAGTGGCCGCCGCCACGGCCGCGGCCGAGCTCGCCGGCGCTGATGGTGATGACTTCCACGCCGGCCTTGCGCAGCAGCGTGTTGGTGTAGGTGTTGCGGTCGTAGCCGATGACCACGCCGGGCTCGACGCAGACCACGTTGTTACCGTCGTCCCACTGCTCGCGCTCGGCGGCGAAGCTGTTGCCGCCGGTCTCGACGATGCGCAGTTTCTTCAGGCCCAGGGCCTCGGCGACCACGCTGATGAAGTCCTTCTCCTCGCGCTGCACGTTGATGCCGTAGGGGCTCTTCTCGTCCGGGCGCAGGGTGAAGGCGACGATTTCCTTGACCACTTCGGGGAAGACGGTGACCAGGTCGCGGTCGCAGAAGCTGAACACGGTGTCCAGGTGCATGGCCGCGCGGGACTTCGGCAGGCCGGCGACTATGACTTTCTCGACCGCGCCCTTGGCGAACAGCGACTGGGCGACCTGGCCGATGGCCTGGCGGGAAGTCCGCTCGCCCATGCCGATCAGCACCACGCCGTTGCCGATGGGCATGACGTCGCCGCCTTCGAGGGTGGAGGAGCCGTGGTCCTTGTCCGGGTCGCCGTACCAGATTTCGAATTCGGCGTTGGTGAATTCCGGGTGGAACTTGTAGATGGCGGTGGTCAGCAGGGTTTCCTGGCGACGCGCCGGCCAGTACATCGGGTTCAGCGTCACGCCGCCGTAGATCCAGCAGGTGGTGTCGCGGGTGAACTGGGTGTTGGGCAGCGGCGGCAGCAGGAAGCTGGAGTGGCCCAGGTAGTCGCGGAACATCTTCAGCGGCTTGGAGCCTTCGCTTTCCGGGATGTCGTCGGCGGTCACGCCACCGATGAGGAATTCGGCCAGTCGTCGCGGCTCGAGGCCTTCCAGCCAGGCGCGCAGTTCGTGGGTCAGGCCCAGGCCGACGCTATCGGCGGTGATCTTGCGATCGAGGATCCATTTCAGCGCTTCGGGGTTCTGGACGGTCTCGGTCAGCAGGTTGTGCATTTCCAGGACGTCGACGCCGCGCTCGCGCATCTTGGTGACGAAATCGAAGTGGTCGCGCTTGGCCTGGTTTACCCAGATTACGTCGTCGAACAGCAACTCGTCGCAGTTGCTAGGGGTCAGGCGTTGGTGGGCAAGACCGGGCGAGCAGACCATCACTTTGCGCAATTTGCCAGCTTCGGAGTGGACGCCAAGTTTGGTTTTTTCCGTGCTCATGAGTGTCTCCAGTGATGTCACAGAGTGAGGAAGCCGTCGTAGAGGCCATACGCCGCGATCAGCGCGCCGATCACGACACCTGCGAAGATGAGCTTCTCGACGTTGGTGAAGATCGGTTGGCCGACTTCACGTTTCGCTTTCGCGAAGAGGATGACGCCTGGTGCGTACAGCAGCGCCGACAGCAGCAGGTATTTCAGGCCGCCGGCGTAGATCAGCCAGACGGCGTAGATCACCGAGATGCCCGCGATGATCAGGTCCTTGTTGCGCTCGCCCGCATCGTTCTCGTAGGTCTCGCCGCGCACCGCCAGCAGCAGGCCGTAGGCCGCGGACCAGAAGTACGGGATGAGGATCATCGAGGTGGCCAGCAGCAGCATCTTGGTGTACGGGTCCATGCCGCTCGGGTCGCCCGAGGTGAAGAACACGATGACCAGGAAGACCTGCACGCAGATGTTGGTCAGCCACAGGGCGTTGGCCGGCACCTGGTTGGCGTTCTCCTTGCGCAGGAACTCCGGCATGGTGTGGTCCTTGGCCGCGGCGAACATGATCTCGGCGCACAGCAGCACCCAGGACAACAGGGCACCGAGCAGGGAGATCAGCAGGCCGACGCTGATGAGTATCGCGCCCCAGTGACCGACCACGTGCTCCAGCACCAGCGCCATCGACGGGTTCTGCAGCTTGGCCAGTTCCGGCTGGGTCATCACGCCCATGGACAGCACGTTCACCAGCACCAGCAGCAACAGCACGGTGATGAAGCCGATGACCGTGGCCTTGCCGACGTCGGCGCGTTTTTCCGCGCGGGAGGAGAAGATGCTCGCGCCCTCGATGCCGATGAACACCCACACGGTGACCAGCATCATGTTGCGCACCTGGTTCATCACGCTGCCCAGCTCGGGATTGCTCTTGCCCCAGATGTCGGAGGTGAAGATGTCCAGCTTGAAGGCGAACAGGCAGATCAGGATGAACAGGAATAGCGGCACTATCTTGGCGATGGTGGTGATGGTGTTGATGAACGCCGCTTCCTTGATCCCGCGCAGCACCAGGAAGTGCAGGGCCCACAGCAGCACCGACGCCGCGATGATCGCGGGGAGGGTGTCGCCCTTGCCGAAGACCGGGAAGAAGTAACCCAGGGTGCTGAACAGCAGCATGAAGTAGCCGACGTTGCCCAGCCAGGCGCTGATCCAGTAACCCCAGGCCGAGGAGAAGCCCATGTAGTCACCGAAACCGGCCTTGGCGTAGGCATACACACCGCCGTCGAGGTTGGGCTTGCGGTTGGCGAGGGTCTGGAAGACGAAGGCCAGGGTCAGCATGCCGACCGCGGTGATGGCCCAACCGATGAGAATGGCGCCGACGTCTGCACTGGCGGCCATGTTTTGCGGGAGAGAGAAGATCCCCCCGCCGACCATGGAACCGACGACCAGAGCGGTAAGTGCCCCAAGTCGTAGTTTTTGGCTGCTTTCTTGCGACATTTTCGGAATCTCCCTATAGGAGTTGGAGAGTGTAGTCATTAGGCGCCGACTGTCAGGGAACCCCCCTGACCTAAATCAATAGCCTGCTAACAAATGTTTCCAACTGCGCAGCGGTGCCGGGCCGCATGAATAGGAACGATAGGAGAGGTTTGCCGATATCGCCTGATTTAGAGGGGATTCATGTGAAATCCGGATGGCGTTTCGGTGACCGTCAGGCTTTCTATTGATTGCGTGAATGGATTCCCGCGTCGGGGCATGAATCGGAAAAATCTGTCAGAACTTGTTGCAGGCTTCAGAGAGGCAGAAAAAAGCCCGGCATGGCCGGGCTGCTTTCTATAAGGGGGTGCCCATACAGGGTCGCTGCACAGGCGGCGCGCCCACCGTGCGGAGGGGCGCAGGGCCGGGTGGCCGAAGGGACACCGCCGGGCTTGTGGCCTGGCGGGCGCCACGACGCGGGGCCGGGGCGAGAAGGATGCGCAAGGCACCGGGGTGGCGTATCGCAAGCTCCGTGCCATACGCGAGGTGCGCTGGAGCGCCCATGTGGCCTGGGGTTCAGCGGGCGGGTAGGGCCGGCGTCGGCAAGATTCCGCTTATGCGTCGGCTTCTTCGGCGGGATTCCCGCCAGTGCCACTGAACAGCAGCCCATGTTTGCGCAGCTTGTCATGCAAGGTCTTGCGCGGGATGCCCAGGGCCTCGGCCAGGCTGCGTAGCGAGGCGTGCTGGTTGGCCATCTCCGCGGCGATCAGGGCGCGCTCGAAGGCTTCCACCTGCTCGTTCAGGGAGTTGCCGGAAATTGCCGCCGGCACCTGCATGGCCTGTTCGTCGAGGCCGAGGTCCAGGCCCAGGGCAAAGCGCTCGGCGACGTTCTGCAACTCGCGTACATTGCCCGGCCAGCTGTGGCCCAGCAGTTGTGCGCGCTGCGCGCTGGCGAGGCTGCGCGAAGGGATGCCATGGCGTTGCGCGGCGAGCTCGGAGAAGTGCTGGAACAGCAGCAGGATGTCTTCGCCGCGCTCGCGCAGCGGCGGAATACGCAGGCTGGCGACGTTCAGTCGGTAATAGAGGTCGGCGCGGAAACGTCCGTCGTCGGCGGCCAGGCGCAGGTCTTCTTTGGTCGCGGCGATGATGCGGATGTCCAGCGGGATCAGCTGGTTCGAACCCAGCCGCTCGACCACCCGTTCCTGCAGCAGGCGCAGCAGCTTGACCTGCACGTCCAGGCTCATGCTCTCGATCTCGTCGAGGAACAGGGTGCCGCCGTTGGCGAACTCGAACTTGCCGATGCGGCGCTTCTGCGCACCGGTGAAGGCGCCCTGCTCGTGGCCGAACAGCTCGCTTTCCACCACCGACTCGGCCAGGGCACCGGCGTTGATGGCGACGAAGGGGCCGTTGCGTCGGTTGGACAGGTCGTGCAGCGCACGGGCCACCACTTCCTTGCCGGAGCCGGTCTCGCCGAGGATCAGCACGTCAGCCTGCAGGCCAGACAAGGCCGCCACCTGCTCCTGCAGGCGCTGCATGCCGGCCGACTGGCCGACCAGGCGCCCCTTCAGTTCCTTGCGCTCGGCCAGGGCCATGCGCAGGCTGCGGTTCTCCAGCACCAGGCGACGCACCTCCAGGGCACGGCGCACGCTGTCGAGCAGGGCGTCGCTGGGGAAGGGCTTCTCGAGGAAGTCATAGGCGCCGGCGCGCATGGCCTTGACCGCCAGGGGCACATCGCCGTGCCCGGTGATCAGGATCACCGGCAACTCCGGGTCCTGGGCATGCAACTGTTCCAGCAACTGCAGGCCGTCGACGCCAGGCATGCGGATATCGCTCACCACCACGCCCGGCCAGTCGCGCGCGAGGCTGGCGTCCAGTTCCCGGGCATCGCCCAGGCTGGTGGCGCGGAAGCCGGCGAGGTCTAGTGTCTGGCCCAGTGCCTGGCGCAGGTGCGGGTCATCGTCGATCAGCAGGACCTGGGTATCGGCGGCGAATGCGGCACTGCTCATGCGCGGGTTTCCTCCTGGGGCGTCGGCATCACGCCGGGGACTCCCGGCAACAGGTGCAATTGTACGAGAGCGCCGCCCTCGGGGTGATTGCCCAGTTCCAGGCGGCCGCCGAGGGCGCGCAGGAGGGTATCGCAGATGGCCAGGCCAAGGCCCAGGCCCTTGGCGCTGGTCTTGGTGGTGAAGAAGGGTTCGCGGGCGTGGGCCAGGGCTTGTTCCGAGAACCCCGGGCCGTTGTCGCGCAGGTACAGGACGATGCCGTCCGGCTTCTGCTCGGCCGTGAGCCAGAGGCGCCGCGGCGGGGCCTTCTCGCTGAGGGCGTCGAGCGCGTTGGAGAGCAGGTTGGCGAGGATCTGCCGCAGGCGCGTTTCCCCGGCCTGCACCCAGATCGGCGCGTCGGGCAGGTCACGCTGCAACTCGACGTTCATCGCCTGGCGCCGGCTGGCCACCAGAGCCAGGGCATCGTTGATCGCCGGTTGCAGGGCTACGTTCTCCGGCGCACGCCGCGCGCCGCGGGCATAGGCCTTGAGATGGGCGATGATCGAGGCCATGCGCTCGGTCAGCGAGCTGATCTGATCGAGATTGCCGCGGGCGTCGTCGAGGCGCTGGTGGTCGAGCAGCACACGGGCGTTGTCGGCGTAGCTGCGGATGGCGGCGAGCGGTTGGTTGAGCTCGTGGCTGATGCTCGCCGACATAGTGCCCAGGGCAGTCAGTTTGCCGGCCTGGACCACTTCGTCCTGGGCGTGCATCAACTCGCGTTGGGCCTGCTCGCGGTCGTGTACCTCCTGCTGCAGACGGGCGTTGGCATCTTCCAGTTCCTGGGTGCGCTCCAGTACGCGCATCTCCAGCTGGCGCTTGGCCTGGGCCTCCAGGGCGATGCGCTCGAGATAGTGACGGCGGCTGATGCTCAGCAGGGCGAGCAACAGCAGCAGGGTCATGAGGGTTGCGCCGCCTATCAGCAGAACGCTGCGTACTGGCCTGTCGATCTGCGCCTTCGGCGTGTAGATGCTCACCGTCCAGCCGGTTTCCGGAAGTTCGCGGCTGAGGCTGATCCAGCGTTTCTCATCGATTCGCAGCGGCTTGGGATCAAGCACCGGATAGGGAATGTTCTCGGCGATTTCACGCCGCTTGGCTGGCGACAGCGGACGGCTGGCATGGAAACGCCAGGCGCTGTTGGAGGAAAGGATGACCACGCCATTGCTGTCGGTGACCAGCAGTTGCTCCGGGGTATTGCCCCAGAGCTGTTCCATGTGTTCCAGGTCCAGCTTGACCACCAGCACGCCCAGCAGCCGGGGGCCATCTCGCACTTCGCTGGCGAAATAGTAGCCACGGCGGTTGGAAGTGGTGCCCAGGCCGAAGAAGCGCGCCGGTTTACCCTGGATCGCCTCCTTGTAGTAGGGGCGGAAGGCGAAGTTGCGGCCGACGAAGCTGTCCGGCTGGTCCCAGTTGGAGGCGGCCTGGGTCTGCCCGTCGGGGCGCATCAGGTAGATGACGTCGGCACCGGTGCGCTGGCGGATCTCCGCCAGGCGGGCGTTCGCCGTGTCCCTCGTTTCCAGGTCTTCGGTCTGCCGCAGGGTGGCTCGTAGCGCCGGCAGCTCGCTGAGGATCGGCGGCAGGTCCTCGTAGCGACGCAGCGTGCCGAGCAGGTTGCCGACGTAGAGGTCTAGGGTCTGCTGGTTCTGCTCGGCGAGTTGTTCGCTGTAGTAGCGTTCGGCGAGGTGGTGGAGGGGCCAGAGCAGAATCAGTAGCGGTAGGGCGAAGATGGCTACGGACCTGGCGCGATTGGCCGGAGGTAGCAAGGTCATGAGTGATTTACTCGATTGGCCTGTGGTGAGCGATTGGAATTCTATCAGGGGACGAACATTGGCTCGATGAGGGCATGTTTTGCTATCGCCCCGGCGGTTTCGCCTGCATCCCATCCCCATGGATGCAGGACACCTGTTTCGCCTTAGTGCTGAGTTGCTATGTAAGTGACGCTGCCGAACAGCTGCTTCATTGCTGACAAGATGAGGTTCACACCGTCATAGGTATTAATCAATGACATTGTTCCTGCCTTTCAATGCAGAGATATAGACGTCCATATCTCGGTTGATCTAATGGTAAAAATGCGTAATCCGCCTGGATGAGGTTATGCAATCTGTTTGAGGGCTTGTTGTTGAGAGTATGGATGGAGTGAGTTTCATCACCAATTTTCTCGGTAATACTGAGAGGGGATTTATCGCTCTGTAGCAAGGTATGCATCACTGTAGGCTTGTTAGTCATCGGCGCTCTTATCGATGATTTGCTCATAGAAACTCTGCAACTCCAACGCTTGGGCGCCAAATAGCGTTATATCGTTTTTGAAAGGATTGATGTGATTTAGGAAACGCTCTTGGTTATTCAAGATGGAGATGATCGCGTCCTTGAGATATCGTTCATCGCTGGTCAGTGGGATGATTGTGCCGTTCGTGCCATCAACAATGTCTTCGACGGTCCCTCCGGCGTCCGTGCTAATGACCCAGACATCCCGCACTAGCGCTTCGCGAATGGTCAGGCCGAAAGTTTCTTTACATTGAGTCGGGAACAATAGAACATCGATATTCGAGAAAAACTCATCGATACTGTTCTGGTTGTATCCAGGAATGATCTTGACTTGTCCTGGAATCTTGATGCTGTGTTCATTAAATGAGTGCGAACCGAGATTGAGCAAGTTGTCGACAACCACAAGCTCATAGTCAGTGCGATCTATCGCGGAGAAGGCTTGGCTGATTAGGTGGATACCTTTGATCGGAGTGTTGCCACCCACGTAGCCGAAACGGATCGTCTTACTGGGGTGTTTGCGGTAGTGCTGGGCTGGGGCAAGCACACCATTCCTATTTATATGAATCTTTTCTGCTTCGAAGCCATTGGCGACATATAGGTTCTTGGTAAACCGACTTGGCACCAGCAGTGCGGTGGCATTCTTCAATGTCGATGCGAGCATCTGTTGACGATAACTGTTCAGGCTGGGGTTATCTACGCACTTGGCGCAGACTTCGGTCTTGATTGTGGTCTGGCCACAGTATTGGCCGCGATTATTGATCATGAACTGTCGACCGCAAATCCACCAAGCATCGTGCAGAGTGACGATGAAGGGGATGCCGGCTCGCCGACAACTATCGGCCAGTAGAGCTCCGAGCCCTTGGATTGAATGAAGGTGAACTAAGTCTGGGGCCACACTTTTGAGAACCGCATCAAATGCCGGTACCGTTGCCTTGTTTTCGAAATCACTGCTGGCGGCAAGGGCATCAGGCAGACCCATGCCCAGCACGGTAACGCCATGAGTTTCGTAACGGGCAAGGTTGTAAGGGGCGACAGCTTCCGGTGGCAGAGACGTGAAGACGAATTGTTCCAGGTCGGAGTTACTGGCGATCAATCGGCTCATCTGTTCGGCCACCACTGTCGCGCCACCGAAGCTGCGTGGTGCGAAGAAGATGTTCGCCGAAAGCACTCGCTTAGTGGGTGTAGTTGGCTTTCGCGGAAGCACCTGGCAAACCTGGCTGGCTGCGATCTTCTCTGGCGAGTAGCTGTCGAGAATGGTCCGATGCGCGTTCTGCGAAATCTCTCGCCGCAGCGCTGCGTTGTCGATCAGTTCCTGCAGGCAGTGCTCCCAGCTCTGCCTGTCGTTGGCCAGGAAACCATTCTCACCGTGAACGATTGCCTGCCGGAATGCGCTGCGAGGTGAGCAGACGCTGGGTAGAAGTACTGAGGAGGCCTCGAGGAACTTGATGTTGCTCTTTGCGTCGTTGAAGATGGAGTTTTCCAGCGGCGCGATGCTGATGTCGCACTGCGCAAGACTTTCCAGGTAGCCGGTGTAATCGGAGAAGGGCAAGCGCTCGACCCTTTCTGCTAATGAGTCGAAGTAGGTAGGAAGAGTCAGGTCGCCAATGATGCGCAAAATGACATTCGGGCGTCGCTCCATGATCGAATAGATGGCTGCTGCCGCTTCGAGAAAGTCTGCATCGTGGGTCTTGGTGCCAGAACCATAGACTATGCGCAGTGTATCTCCATCGTGTTGCCTAACCTGCATGGCGTTAATGGAATCGGCGGCGCTGAGCGTCTCGCTGTCCAGAGCATTCTCGATAACGGTGACATCGTTGACGCCAGCATCACGCATGGCTGCAGCCAATCCGGAGGTCGATGCAATTGCACGATCACATGCCAGCATTGCTTGACGGTATAGTTCTACACCATCCATTAGACTGCGGATGGTATCGGCGCTCAATGCGTTCAGATTACTGTTCTTGCGGTATTTCTCCGGGTCGAAGATCAGGTCGTCGACTTCCCAGTAGGAAATGGCCTTAAGGCGGCGAGCCTCTTCGATCAGGAGCAGTACATCAGGGAATGCCGGAACTCGGTAAAAAATAACGACTGAGCAGGTTTGCAAGGCGCTCAGGCAGGCATGATGGTCGCGCCAATCCAGATAACGGCAGTTATAGCCGAGGCTTTCGATCATCCGCTGCTTCTGTACGACCCGGTATTTGAGGCATTGCGGAATGCTCACTTCGCTGATCAGCAGGATCTCGCCAGGAAACAGATCGTTGGCCGATATGTTGGGTGCCGGCAAGGAAAAGCTCCGGCGCATGGGAGGGGGGGGGGCTGCATGGTTCCAGAGCAGGCTCAGGCCTCGGCTAGTCAAGGCCTGGTAGGATTTCGTCAGAGTTGGATAAAGTCCGGCGCGCTCGACGTGGGAAAGGAATAGTGCTCCCGAGTGTCTAATAGCGCGCAGGCGCTGCCGAATCTTCTTCAGCAGAATAATGGTCTGGCGAGCGGAGGCGGTCATCCTCCAAGTCGTGGAGCTCAGCACGGAGTAATGATCGTGCTGCAGCTTCAAGAAATTGCTCAACTGCTGCTCATGAGCCTGTGCCTGCTTTTCCAGATAATCCAGTTTCAGTTTCAGTTTGGCGTTTTCATCGCTGAGCCGCAGATTCTCCTGTATCAGGAGCTTACGATCCATGATTTCATCAGCCTGGTCGCAAGGAGTGGGTGTGATGTCTGTCTTAGTCATGATTTTAGCTGGGCTTGATGATGTTGAGCCTGAACCGCTCTATTCAATGCGTCTGGCGAGTTAGGTTTCCTGGTTGACACGTAGGTCGGTGCAGCCATCTCATCGGAAGGATTCATATTCAGAGAGTGCGCATGAGCATGGTCTGTAGCCGGCACGCAGAGATTCAGCGCCCATACTTTCTCAGCAGATGCGTCGCTTTCCAGAGAGTAGAATTGAGAATCTCCGATAAGCGTTCATCTTGCTCTCGAATCCTTTGCTGGCTTATCTGGTTTTCGGCTTCCAGCTCCTGACTGCGTGCTACCGCCTCCTGCAGTAACCGTTCGTTATGCTTCAGTTTGGTGTTCAGCTCTTCGATGCGTTGGACGAGAGTGGTTTCGCTGGTCTGCAAGTTCCGAATATGCTGTAGGCGATCCTCGCAGATCTGTGCCAGATTCTGGCTATGTGTATGGAGGTTCGTGGTCTGAGAGAGCCGTCCACCTAAGAATGAATAGAATTTCTTCACGTCGAGCGGACGGGTACGCATCCATTCGAACATCTCTAAAACTGACTGATCAATGTTCGCTCCGACAGCGAGCACGCCGAGGCCATGGCCGTGCTCGAACTCGAACGATGGATATTGGTCTTTGAGCTCTTCCCAAAGCTTCCAAACGCCAAAACCTCGTTCTCTAACATTGGTGTCGTGGAAGAGAACCACCGACTTATCACTCAAGAGATGTTGCCAGGTTTCGAAGTCATGCCTGACCGCTTCATAACTGTGCAGGCCATCGATATGGAGTAGGTCGATAGTACCCGCCGGAAATCCATCCGCAGCTTCGTCGAACGTGCTCCTGATCAATCGAGAAAAATGATTGTAGTGTCGTTCGTTGACGCCTAGCACTTGCCGATATACGTCATCGCCGTAATGCCCAGCGTGCTCATCGCCCATCCATGTGTCGACTGCATAGGCTTTGCAGTCGATGGAGCAGTCCTTGAGGGACTGGCAGAAGGCAAAATAGGAATCTCCATAGTGGGTGCCAAGTTCGACTATCACCCGTGGACGCATTATCTTGATCAGGGAGAGCGCAAATGGGATGTGTTCGATCCAGGCACTTTTCCCCGAGACATAGTTCGGCATGTCGAGATCGAGAATGCTGTTACTTAAGAAGAAATTCATGGTTTATCCTGAATCGACAATTCAAACTATCTCGATTTTAATTTCGCGTATCGGAATGCCTACCAAGCCGGTGGTGACGCTGGACGACTCCGAACGGAATACGATTGCATCGTGAATCCAGTGAAGTTGTGTGTGTTCGGATTGTGTTCCGTCGGCAAGAGCCACGCACACAGAATAGTCGCCGGCGGGAAGGATCGGCATCTGGTACTGGAAGCTAGCCTCGAACGCCTGGCCGCTAGATAGATAGACTGGCGCATCTCTGTATTTTAGATAGGTATTTTCACCAAAGAGAGTCTGGCCGAGCCTGTCCTTGACGTAGAAGCCGACAATGGGACTGGGAATATCTCGATAGCCTACGCCTCTGACCAGCAGGGTGACTTCTTCTCCTCCGACTATCCAGCTAAGGCGCTGCCCATTCGAATTTCTGAACTCGACATCAATAATGGAGGCATGGTCTTTACCATACCCGCTACTGTTCTGATTGAAGTCGAACACACGTAAGTCGTTGCGAAGATTGGAGGCATTCAGGAATTTCTGTCGTTGATCATAGCACTCGCTGATCTCCGGCGGCCTACGGGGCAGGTCGGCTGGAGACTGCTTGGCCGTTTTCCCATGTTGTGATTCCAGTAGGGCACTCAGATAACTGTCGCAGACGTCTTTGGGAGCACCGGATTGAACCACAAGGCCATGGTCCAGCCAGATAACGTGGGAGCAGAGACTTTTGACGCTGGCGGTATCGTGACTGACGAAGAGGACCGTCCCTGTCTGCATGAACTGTCGAAGAAAACGCATACACTTTTGTGTGAAGAACACGTCGCCTACTGCTAGTGCTTCATCGATGATGAGGATTTCCGCATCGACATGGGCGATTACGGAGAATGCCAAGCGGACCATCATGCCGCTGGAGTAGGTTTTTACCGGCTGATCTACAAACTCGCCGATATCAGCGAACTCGATAATCTTGTCATAGCGTTCGTCGATCTGTTTCTTGCTGAGACCATACAGTTGACCGCTCAGGTAGACGTTATCGCGTCCGGTGAATTCCGGATTGAATCCGGAACCGAGTTCAAGCAATGCAGCAACCTTGCCGCTGAAATAGGCCTCTCCCACCGTTGGTGTCAGGGTACCGCAGATGATTTGTAGTAAAGTGCTTTTACCGGACCCGTTGCGACCGATGATGCCGACGGTTTGTCCCTTGTTTACTTCGAAGCTGACACTTTGCAGAGCATGAAAGTCGCGGCGGCGAGCCTCTGCTTTGCGGTGAAAATATGCCTTGACCCTCGCTGAGGGGGCGACACGGGAAATCAAGGAAAGCAGACCTTGAACAAGTCGATCATGCGGCTTGGTATACGTGTGGAAAACCTTGCCGATGTCCTTGACTCGAATGGCGATCTCAGAGGACATCGGCAAATCCTTTTCTGGATGCCTGGAAAACTGCATAGCCGAGCCATGCGATGATCAGTGAGGTTGTCGCGTAATACATGAGGTAGTGCGTATCTATTTCCTTAGAGAAAATCAGTACGTTGCGAATCTGCTCAATGGGCATCGCCAAAGGATTGAGGCTTGCAAGACCGCGCCATTTTTCGGGGAAAGAACTCATAGGAAAGAATATCGGCGAGATGAACAATAGCCCCGTCAGTACGATTCCGATAGTTTGCCCTATGTCGCGCAAGTAGACGCCCAGCGCGGCGAGAAGCCAGGTCAGCCCCATTGTCAGGAAAATCAGAGGGGCGAAGGCGATGGGCAGAAGTAAAGCAGTTGCAGGAATTTCCCCGAACGCGAACAGCTCAAAAATGAAAAGAATGCCCAAACCGATCGTTGCATGGAAAAGTGTGGAGATGATGGTCACGCATGGGAGAATTTCTAGTGGGAATATTACTTTTTTTACGAAGTTTGGGTTGGAGCAAATGATATATGGTGAGCGCCCCACGCATTCGCTGAAAAAGTTGAAGGCTATTAATCCGGAGAACAGGATGAGTGCAAAGGAGGAGCGAGAGCCCTCATTAATGTTAGGCCATCTGGACTGGAATACCTCGCTGAAGATGAAGGTATAAATCCCGAGCATAAGGATCGGTGTCAACATGGACCACAACATGCCGAAAACCGAGCCTTTATAACGGCTGGTGATTTCGCGCCAAGAGAGGTCCAGAAGCAGTTGTCTGTTATTATAAAGAGAGCCAAATAGACTCAGCGGAGATACTTCGAATTTCTTCATGGTGTTGTTATCGTGGTGAAATGCTGTGCAAATGCTTCGGCATCTTGAAGTGATTTTGCCGCAATGTCCTTGGTCGATAAGGTTGGTTCACCGGAAATAGGCCAGTCGATACCAACGCTGGGATCGTTCCAGATCAGTGCCCGTTCATGCTCCGGGTACCAATAATCAGTAGTCTTGTAGAGGAAGTCCGCCGAGTCCGACAGCACCACGAAGCCATGGGCGAAACCTTCCGGTACCCACAGCTGGTGCTTGTTCTCTGCGCTCAGCAGGGCGCCTACCCATTTGCCGAATGTCGGCGAGGAGCGGCGCATGTCCACGGCGACGTCGAAGACTTCGCCGTTGACCACGCGCACCAGTTTCCCCTGGGGATTCTGGAGTTGGTAGTGCAGGCCGCGCAGCACGCCCTTCGAGGAGCGCGAATGGTTGTCCTGGACGAACTTCACCGGGCGGCCGATGGCTTCCTCGAATTGCTGGTGGTTGAAGCTTTCGAAGAAGAACCCGCGGTCGTCGCCGAAGACCTTGGGTTCGATCAGGACCACTTCCGGGATTGTAAGACGGGTAGCTTTCATCAGTAGACGGTCTCGACCAGCAGGCGTTTCAGGTATTGGCCATAGCCATTCTTGGCCAGCGGGACGGCCAGGGTTTCGAGCTGCTCGGCGCTGATCCACTTCTGGCGGAAGGCGATCTCTTCCGGGCAGGCGACCTTCAGGCCCTGGCGGTTTTCCAGGGTGGCGATGAAGTGGCTGGCTTCCAGCAGCGAGTCGTGGGTGCCGGTGTCCAGCCAGGCGTAGCCGCGGCCCATGATCTCCACGGAAAGCTTGCCGGCTTCCAGGTAGGCCTTGTTGACGTCGGTGATCTCCAGTTCGCCACGGGCGGAGGGCTTGATGTTCTTGGCGATGTCGATCACCTGGTTGTCGTAGAAGTACAGGCCGGTCACCGCGTAGCTGGACTTCGGTTTGACCGGCTTTTCCTCGAGGCTGATGGCCTTGCCGTCGGCATTGAACTCGACCACGCCGTAACGTTCCGGATCATGCACGTGGTAGGCGAACACGCTGGCGCCGGAGGTGCGCTGCATGGCGCTGACCAGCAGTTCCTGGAAGTCGTGGCCGTGGTAGATATTGTCGCCCAGCACCAGGGCGCAGAGGTCGTTGCCGATGAACTCCTCGCCGATCAGGAACGCCTGGGCCAGGCCATCCGGGGACGGTTGCACGGCGTACTGCAGGTTCAGGCCCCACTGGCTGCCGTCGCCGAGCAGTTGCTCGAAGCGCGGGGTGTCCTGCGGGGTGGAGATGATCAGGATGTCGCGGATGCCCGCCAGCATCAGGGTGCTGAGCGGGTAGTAGATCATCGGCTTGTCGTAGACCGGCAGCAGCTGCTTGGAGATGGCCAGGGTCGCCGGATGCAGGCGGGTGCCGGAACCCCCGGCGAGGATGATGCCTTTGCGTTTCATATTGCTCCCTGGTCTACCAGTTCCCGGATCATGCGTTGGACATGGTACTCCCAGGTGGGCAGTACCAGGCCGAAGGTGCGTTGCAGCTTGTCGTTGGCCAGGCGCGAGTTGGCCGGGCGTTTCGCCGGCAGCGGGTATTCGCTGGTGGCGATGGGGGCGATGCGTTCTGGCGTGGCGCGCAGGCCGGCGCCCAGGCGGATGGCTTCGCCGATGACGAATTGGGCATAGCGGTGCCAACTGGTCTCGCCGCTGGCGACCAGATGATAGGTACCGCTGGCGCGTTCGCGCAGGCCGGCATCATGGGCCAGGCGCAGCAGCGCCAGGGCGGTGACGTCGGCGATCAGTTCGGCGCTGGTCGGTGCGCCCACCTGGTCGGCGATGACGCGCAGTTCGTCGCGCTCCTTGGCCAGGCGCAGCATGGTCTTGGCGAAGTTCGCCCCGCGCGCGGCATAGACCCAGCTGGTGCGGAAGATCAGGTGGCGGCAGCCGCTCTCGCGGATGGCAAGCTCGCCTTCCAGCTTGGTCTGGCCATAGACGCCCAGGGGGCCGGTGACGGCGTCTTCCTCGAAGGGCGCGTCGCCGCTGCCGTCGAAGACGTAATCGGTGGAGTAGTGCACCAGCCAGGCATCGACTTCCCGCGCAGCCTGGGCCAGGGTCGCGACTGCCTCGGCATTGATCCGGCGGGCGGCGTCGACGTCGCTTTCGGCCTTGTCGACCGCGGTGTAGGCGCCGGCGTTGACGATCACGTCGGGACGTTCTTCGGCGACCAGCCGGGCCAGCCCCGCAAGGTCGCTCAGGTCGGCCCGTTGCCGGTCACAGACCACCAGTTGCGCCAGGGGCGCGAGGGCGCGCTGGAGTTCCCAGCCGACCTGGCCGTTGGCGCCGAGTAGAAGAATCTTGTTCATGCGTACTGCTTACCTACCCATTCGCGGTATGCGCCGCTGGTGACGTTGTTCACCCAGGCCTGGTTGTCCAGGTACCAGCGCACGGTCTTGCGGATGCCGGTCTCGAAGGTTTCCGCCGGTTTCCAGCCCAGCTCGCGTTCGAGGCGGGTGGCGTCGATGGCGTAGCGGCGATCATGACCGGGGCGATCTTTGACGAAGGTGATCTGCTCGCGGTAGCTCCGTCCGTCGGTCCGCGGCTGCTCCTGGTCGAGGATGTCGCACAGGGTATGGACCACGTCGATATTGGCTTTCTCGTTCCAGCCGCCGACGTTATAGGTCTCGCCCAGTTGGCCGGCTTCCAGCACGCGGCGGATGGCGGCGCAGTGGTCCTTTACGTACAGCCAGTCGCGGACCTGTTGGCCGTCGCCGTAGATCGGCAGCAGCTTGCCGGCCAGGGCGTTGTGGATGACCAGCGGGATCAGCTTCTCGGGGAAGTGATAGGGGCCGTAGTTGTTCGAGCAGTTGGTGGTCAGCACCGGCAGCCCGTAGGTGTGGTGGTAGGCGCGGACCAGGTGGTCGGACGCGGCCTTGGAGGCCGAGTAGGGGCTGTTCGGTTCGTACTTGTTGCTTTCGCGGAAGGCCGGATCGTTCGGGCCCAGCGAGCCGTAGACCTCGTCGGTGGAGACGTGGAGGAAGCGGAAGGCGGACTTCTGCTCGTCGCCAAGGCCATTCCAGTAGGCGCGGACCGCCTCCAGCAGGCGGAAGGTGCCGACGATGTTGGTCTGGATGAAGTCTTCCGGGCCGTGGATGGAGCGGTCGACGTGAGATTCGGCGGCGAAGTTCAGTATGGCGCGGGGTTGGTGCTCGGCCAGCAGGCGGGAGACCAGTTCGCCATCGCCGATGTCGCCGTGCACGAACACATGCCGCTCGTCGCCGTCCAGGCTGGCCAGGTTCTGGCGGTTGCCGGCGTAGGTCAGCTTGTCGAGGCTGATGGCCTTTTCGTCATTGCCTGCCAGCCAGTCGAGAACGAAGTTGGCGCCGATGAAGCCGGCGCTGCCGGTGACGAGAATGGTCATGAATCAAAACCTCTGGAAAAGAGTAGCAATGAACAGCCCCAGGTTGCCCTGAAAGGTCTGGCGGTAGATACCAGCCTTACGCACCAGCCTGAGTCGTTGGAGGAGCGGGGCCGTTCGGGCCTGGGCGAACAGCTCAAGGACTTCCAAGCTGTGCGGTGTCAGATGGTTGCGCATGGGAGCCAGGGCTGCCAGATTCGCCTCGTTCCACGTCTTGAAGGTGCCTTTCAGAAGCCTGCGTAGGCGCTGCAGTCGGCCGCGGATCGATATATTGGAACCGATCAGGTTCTGCGAATGCTGGCGGTAATTCAGCGTGGATTCAGGATCATAGCAGACCTCCCCCCCACAGCCGGTTACCAGGATGTACGACCACCAGTCATGGGAAACGATGTGGCTGGATTCCCGGGTCGTTGCGAGCAGCTTTCGGGTTTCTTCGTTGAACAGCATGGTGTTGCCACCGGCGATGCTCTGCACCAATGCATTTTCGAAGGACAGGGGAGCCTTGAACAGCGGGGAGAGGCCGATCGGTTTTCCCGCCTCGTCGATCAGGCGGGTGCGCGAGCAGTGCAGCAGGGGTTTTTCTGTAGGCCGGCTGGAGATCCAGGCCAGTCCGCGCTCGAGTTTCTCGGGCGCCCAGATGTCGTCCTGGTCACAGAATGCGTAATAGCTGGCCTGGACGCCTGCTGCCCTGACCAGTGAAAGGAAGTTGGCCGAGAACCCTCTTGCCGGCCCCTGGTGCAGTACCAGTCGTCCTTCACCCAACTGCCGTTGATAGCGCTGCAGGATGGAGAGGGTCGCGTCCTGGGAACCATCATCAGAGGCATGAATGATCCAGTTCCCATAGGTCTGGCTGATCAATGAGTCCAACTGCTCCGCCAGATAACGCTCGCCGTTGTAGGTGGAAAGCAGAATTGCGACCGTACCGGAAGCTTGCTCTGCCTTCCCTGCACGGTGAAGGAGCGATGCCGATGCCTGATTCAATATGCCGCCCTTGGCTTTGTCGCCCCGATCAATGGGTAACTGATAAATATTCTCAGAAATGCCTTAGGTGGCTGATTTGCTGAGTAAAACTCGATTATATGCATGGTCGCTTGCTAGTAAACCAGCGGGATAGCCATTGGGCGGGCGGGAAGCTCCTCGCCTGCGACCGCAATATCTGGAGAAGGTTCCCTAAAGGTGGCGAAATGGGGCTTCGGGACTGCCGTAGAGGCGATCACATGCTTGCCTCAATGGGTGCCTGATTTCTGGTTGGCCTGACCTGCGGGCAAAGACCCTACAGATTAATCCTGCTAGCATTACGGAATTTTGACAGATGGATAGGGCTATCCGCTCGGTCGGTCACATCACGTCTTTTAGGCAGTGAGGTTGCAAGTGAGGCGCATATTTGATCCCAGGTTTTTGTACGTCGCTTATTTCTTCGGCGTGGCAGGGATATTTCTGACGGTATTTGCCAAATATTGTGCAAGGGTGCAGGGCCCTCTGCCGCCGGAGATGATCAAGGGGCTGTTGCCCTTGGTTGAACTTGCGATTCTCGGTGGGTTAGGTGTCATTGTCTCACCCATGCGTCGCGTACGCTCAAGCATATGGCGATGGGGGATTTACCTGCTTCTCCCTTTGGTCGTCGGCATGGTTTATGTCGCTCAAACTTATTCGCTATACCTGTCAAATAGCTACATCACTGTTCTTGCGATGGAGAATAGTGCGGAAAGCCGCTTGACGACTACCTGGTTGCTCAAGGCAATGATAGGCGCAGTGGTGTTAGGCTGGGTTTTTCTGCTGTTCTCCCATACGTCAAGGCGCTATCGCGAGGTGAAGCAGGCATCAAGAATTTTTGTCGGAGTATGGGCCGTTGTTTTGGTTGGTTATCTCGTGACCTTCCTTGCAACCGCGCATGAGCGTGGTGTCATTTCTCTTCAGAAGAATCAGGCGCCTCTCCTATCTCTATTGCGGACGACCTATATCCTGGCTGAGCGTCGCATGGATGAGTTTCGCCCAGCTGCTTCGGAATTTGATGGGGATATCTATTTCGTCAAGGATAGTGAGTTCCCGTTCAAGAAGAGTTATGTCTACAGCAGCTCTCTTCCTTTTGAGAGGGTCGTTCAGACCAAGAAGAAGCGCAATGTCATAGTCATTTTCACCGAGGGTATGTCGGCGCGCCTGATCAATGCCTATGGCGGAAGCCATCCCGGCTTGACGCCAAATATCGATACTCTATTGGGCCGTTCCATGCGAGTCGATAATTATTTTAACCACACTGCGGCGACCTATCGAGGGCTCCAGGGGCAGATGGCTTCCGGATATCCGGGGACGGGAGGCGCGCAGTCTGGCGCCGGCTGGGTTGAGGGTGATAATGCGCAATCCCTGGCGCGTATTCGCTACAGGACACTGCCGCAAATCTTCCGCGCGCGTGGATATGACACTTACTTCTTCTCGCCGCATCATGACTCAGTTCAGCTGAACACTATGCTGCGTGCTCTGGACTTCGACCAGGTCTATTCATTCGATAGCCTGAATGACGAGTTCCTGCAAGGTAAGGCTACTCTGACCGCCGGATCTCTTAGTGACAAGGATCTTTTCCGATCCTTGAACTCAATGCTGGAGTCGAGAGTCCAGGCTGCAAACGATAGGCCTTTCTTTATTGGACTTTACGACATCGGTACCCATGCATTTCTGGATGTTCCACAGGGGGTCGAAAAGTATGGGGATGGCAAGAATTCCGTGCTGAATCGTATGCACAACTACGATCGGCAACTCGGGCAGTTCTTGAACTATTTCTTCTCTTCGAAGTACGCCAAGGACACGGTTCTGGTATTTACGGCGGACCACGCAACCTACCCTGAGCCACCCTTTGTCGACGCGGTGCGGGGGGAGAACTATCAGCCATATTTCGTGGATCGGATTCCCCTGGCTATCTACGATCCCGCTCATGTACTGCCTCAGACGTTTGATGCCGATGGGCGGAGTTCAATCGACTTTGCGCCCACTCTGCTGCACCTGCTGGGCGTGCAGAAGGTCGCTAACAGTTTCATTGGGCGTTCGATCTTCGATGCAAAGCGGATCGTTCCATTTGGGGTCGCAGCCATTGGCGGCGATATCTTCATGACCACGCGGGATGGTGTCGTCATGGAGCCGGGTGTTCCAGCGGGCAACAAGGAACAGTTCTTGAAGTACGCCGACTACATCAGGACCTACTACACGCTGGAAAAAGAGAATCGCATCTTCCCTGATGAGCGGGTACGGATTGCCCACGCCCAGGGGCGAGATGAAGATTCATCCTCTGCTGCGTTGCGCTAGAGGACAGACAAAGAAAAAGGCCCGCATTTCTGCGGGCCTTCGTCTGTATGGTGCCGGCACCAGGAGTCGAACCCGGGACCTACTGATTACAAGTCAGTTGCTCTACCAGCTGAGCTATACCGGCAAGGAGGGACGCCATTATAGCCACGCGCCGGGCGGTGTAAACCTCTGATTTTTCAGCCTGTGCCCGTTCGCTCAGTGGCCGCTGGCGGCCGCTCCCGGCTTGGCGCCGAAGGGGGGCTTGGCCAGCCAGATGATGGCCAGCAGGGTCAGGAACAGCCAGCCGAGCAGGGTGAAGTATTCCACCGTGGAGAGCATGTAGGCCTGGCCTTCGACGATGCGGTCGAGCATGGCCGCGCCGTGCTGGTTGGCGCCGCCGAGCAGGTCCAGGGCGTCGCGGGTGGCCGGGTCGTAGGTGCTCAGGCTTTCTGTCAGGTGGGCGTGGTGCAGCGTGGCGCGGCGGTCCCAGATCCAGGTGGTGAGGGAGGCCGCGAAGCTGCCGCCCAGGGTGCGCAGGAAGGTGGCCAGGCCCGAGCCGTCGGCGATCTGGTCCGGCGGCAGGTCGGAGAGCAGGATGCTGAGGATGGGCATGAAGAAGAAGGCCACGCCCAGGCCCATGAGCGTCTGCACCAGGGCGATGTGGTAGTAGTCGACCTCGGTGTTGAAGGCGGCGCGCATGAAGCTGGTGACGGACATCACCAGGAACGCCAGGCCGGCGAGGATGCGCAGGTCGAAGTTGTTGGCGTAGCGGCCTACCAGCGGCGAGAGGAACACCGGCAGGATGCCGATCGGCGCCGCGGCCAGGCCCGCCCAGGTGGCGGTGTAGCCCATCTGCGTCTGCAGCCACTGCGGCAGCAGCAGGTTCATGCCGAAGAAGCCGGCGTAGCCGCCCACCAGCGCCAGGGTGCCGAAGGTGAAGTTGCGGTGCACGAACAGGCGCAGGTTGACGATCGGGTGCTTGTCGGTCAGTTCCCAGATGACGAAGGCCGCCAGGGCGATGACCGACACCACGGTGCCGCCGACGATGAAGTTCGACTCGAACCAGTCCAGGTCGTTGCCCTTGTCGAGCACGATCTGCAGCGCGCCCACGCCGAGGACCAGCAGGATCAGCCCCATGTAGTCCATGGGCGCGTGCTTGATCACCACCGGGCGTTTCTTCAGTTGCTGGTAGACCACGAAGGCGGCGAACAGGCCGATCGGCACGTTGATGAAGAAGATCCACGGCCAGCTGTAGCTGTCGGTGATCCAGCCGCCGAGGATGGGCCCGGCGATGGGCGCCACCACCGTGACCATCGCCAGCAGCGCCAGGGCCATGCCGCGCTTGGCCGGCGGGTAGATGGAGATCAGCAGTGTCTGGGTGATCGGGTACAGCGGCCCGGCGACGAAGCCCTGCAGGGCGCGGAAGCCCACCAGCATGCCCATCTGCTGGGCCACGCCGCAGAGGAAGGAGGCGATCACGAAGAGGAGGGTGGCGGCGATGAACAGCCGCACCTCGCCGACCTTGCGGCTCAGCCAGCCGGTCAGGGGCAGGGCGATGGCGTTGCTCACCGCGAAGGAGGTGATCACCCAGGTGCCCTGCTCGGCGCTCACCCCGAGGTTGCCGGAGATGGTCGGCAGGGCGACGTTGGCGATGGTGGTGTCTAGCACCTGCATGAAGGTCGCCAGGGACAGGCCGATGGTGGCCATCACCAGGCTGGGCGGGCTGAAGGCGCCGTTGCTGCTGTTCTCGCTCATGATGCTTCCGGGCTCAGCGCGCGGCGGTGCTGCGGCCGCGGCCGTCGGCCATGTTGGCGTGGATCAGCTGCTCGATGAGCTGGTCCGCCGAGGCCAGCTGCTGCTGGTAGACGTCGGTGGAGAACAGCGCTTCCTTCGGCGGCTGCTGCGACAGGGCTGGGCCGCTCTGGTCGTGCAGGTCGACGTTGACGTCCATCGACAGGCCGATGCGCAGCGGGTGTTCTTCCAGTTGCCTGGCGTCGACGCGGATGCGTACGGGCACGCGCTGGACGATCTTGATCCAGTTGCCGGTGGCGTTCTGTGCCGGCAGCAGGGAGAAGGCGCTGCCGGTGCCCACGCCCAGGCTTTCCACGCTGCCCTGGTACTTGACCGAGCTGCCGTAGAGGTCCGAACGGATTTCCACCGGCTGGCCGATGCGCATGTGCTGCAGCTGGGTTTCCTTGAAGTTGGCGTCGATCCATACCTGCTCCAGCGGGATCACCGCCATCAGCGCGGTGCCCGGCTGCACGCGCTGGCCGACCTGCACGGTGCGCTTGGCCACGTAGCCGGTCACCGGCGCGACTATCACCGCGCGGGCGTCGTCCAGGTAGGCCTGGCGCAGCTTGGCGGCGGCCGCCTTGACGTCCGGGTGGGAGGCGACGACGGTGTCGTCCACCAGCGCGCGGTTGGTGTCCAGCTGCTGTTCGGCGCTGGTCAGCGAGCTGCGCGCGGTATCCAGCGCATCGCGGGCGTGGGCCAGTTCCTCGCGGGAGATGGCGCCGTCGTCGGCCAGGTGCTGGCGGCGCTTGAAGTCGGCCTCGGCCTTGGCCAGGGCGACCTTCTTCGCGGCGACGTCGGCCTTGTAGCCGTCGACGTTGCTGAACAGCCCGCGCACCTGGCGCACGGTGCGCGCCAGGTTGGCTTCGGCCTGCTGCAGGGCCACGTCGGCGTCGCTGGGGTCGAACTTCACCAGCACCTGGCCCTTGTGCACCAGGTTGCCGTCGTCGGCGCCGATGCTGACCACGGTGCCGGTGATCTGCGGGGTGATCTGCACCACGTTGCCGTTGACGTAGGCATCGTCGGTGTCTTCGTGCCAGCGCCCGTAGAGGAACTCCCAGAGCGCCGCGGCGATGCCGGCGAGGATGACGACGACCAGCAGGATCAGCAGCCAGCGCTTGCGCTGGGGGTTGCCGCCGGTGGTTTCTTGGGTATCGGTGGTCATGGCGGTTGCCTCTTAGTGCACGGCAGCTGCGCCCGCCTGGGCGAGCGGGGCGGAAGACGGGGGAACGGAGTCGGCCTGGAAGCCGCCGCCCAGGGCTTGCACCAACTGGACGGAGAGGTCGATGCGCTGGGCTTCCAGGTTGGCCAGCTGGCGCTCGGCGAGCAGCAGCTGTTGCTGCACGCTGAGGGCGTCGAGGTAGTTGCCGACGCCTTCGCCATAGCGGCGCATGGCCAGTTCGAAGTTGGACTTGGCGATGTCGCGGGCCTCGCGCTGGTCGAGCAGTTGCTGCTCCAGCGAGCGCAGCTGGCTGAGGTCGTCGCTGACCTCGCCCAGGGCGCCGACCAGGGTCTTGTTGTACTGCGCCACGGCCAGGTCGTAGTCCGCATCCTTGCCGGCCAGGTTGGCGCGCAGGCGGCCGCCGTCGAACAGCGGCAGGGAGATGGCCGGGGCGACCTGGAAGAAGCGGCTCGGCGCCTCCAGCAGGTCGCTGGTGTGCATGCTGGCCAGGCCGACCATCGCGCCCAGGTTGAGGTTCGGGTAGAACTGCGTCTTCGCCGCCTGGATGTCCTTGCTCGCGGCCTCGACGCGCCAGCGTGCGGCGACTATGTCCGGGCGGCGGCCGAGCAGTTCCGCCGGCAGGTTCGGCGGCAGGCTCAGGGCATCGGTCTTGAGCGCTTGCGGGCGCTGCAGGTCGAGGCCGCGGTCCGGCCCCTGGCCGAGCAGCGCGGCCAGGGCGATGCGGTCGCTGGCGATCTGCTGTTCGGCGGCGGCCAGCTGCTGGCGGGCGCTGGCCACCTGGGTTTGCGTCTGCTGCAACTGCACCTTGCTGTCCAGGCCGGCGTCCATGCGCTTGCGGCTGAGCTCGAACAGGCGCTGCGAACGTTCCAGCTCGTCGCGGGACAGGTCGCGCACGGCGAAGGCGTGGCCGAGCTCGCTGTAGGCGCGGGCGACGTTGGCCGAGAGGGTGATGGCCGCGGCCTGGCGGTCCACCTCGGCGGCGTTGGCCTGGCCGAGGGCGGCTTCCCAGGCGGCGCGCTGGCCGCCCCAGAGGTCGAAGTCATAGTTGAAGCCCAGCGACAGGTACTTCACCGCCGAATAATGCCCGCCCGTTGGCGCGGGGAGCACGCTGGTGGGCGCGCGGATGCCCGCATAGCTGGCCTTGCCATTGAGCGTGGGCATGCGCTCGGCATCGGCGGCGTTGGCCGCGGCGGCGGCCTGGCGCGCGCGGGCGTCGGCGATCTGCAGGTCCGGCGTGCCTTTCAGGGCCTCGTCGATCAGGCTGTCGAGCTGGGCGTCGCCCAGGCTGCTCCACCAGTTCCGGCGTGGCCAGGCGGCACTGGACAGCGGTGTGCCGTCGAGGCTGCGGCCAGCCTGCAGCGAGGTGCTGTCGAGCGCCTTGCCGTTGGGCGCCAGGCCCGAGGAGCTGACGCAGCCGGCCAGCGCCACGGCGCTGGCCAGCAGGGTAGCGGCGGGTAAGCGGAATGCACGCATGGCCTACTTCTCCTGGGTCGCGCCGGGCGCGACGCCATGGCTGGCGAGGATCTTGTCCAGCAGCCGGGTGAGAGTCAGCAGTTCCTCGGGGCTGAGGCAGCCGACCAGTTCGTTCATCGCCCGCACGGCGATCTGTGGCGCCTGGGCGTTCACCGCCTCGCCGGCGGGGCTGAGCTGCAGGCGCACGCTGCGCCGGTCGTTGGGGCAGGGCTGGCGCAGCAGCAGGTCTTTCTTCGCCAGGCGGTCGAGCATGCGCGTCATCGAGCCGCTGTCGATGGACAGCTCGCGGCACAGCTCGCCCGGGGTGTTGGCGCGGTTCTGGCCGATGAAGAACAGCACCTTGAATTGCGCGGCGGTGATGTCCAGGTGGATCAGGTGCTTGTCCAGCAGGCGGTCCTTGAGGATGGCCGCCAGCCCCAGCAACTGGCCGATCGAGCCCCTGAACGGGAAGTCCGTGACGCGGTAGTGATCCATGGCAAGGCTAATAACTGTCTAGGCAGGAAATCTGTTTCGAAATAATACTGCCTAGGCAGCTAATGACAAATAGCGGATTGTTGCAAATGGGCAACAATCCGTTCCTGAAAGCACTATGCGAGCGTTCCGCGAAACAGGATGTGTCCGCTCGGTGTGCGACGCGGCCCCGGCAGCAGTGCTTATGCACAATGCCGGGGCATGGCTTGGCGGCTAGTGCTAAAAAAGCCTCAGCGTTTTTCAGTTTTTCCCTAAGAGTATGTTTTTAAAAGAAATTATCTGGTCTGTTCAAAATTCGAACAGAGCCGCGCCGACAGGCCAGCAGCGGGCCGCGTGAGCGATTTTCCCGGTGTTCTCAACAGAGTTATCCACAGGTTCTGTGGGCTTCTCTCTGGAACGCTCGTACTAGACGTGCTCGGCGAGAATGAGCAGGTTTCGCGGCGTGATCTGGCTGGCGCAGAAGCGCCCCAGGCGTACCCGGTAGCCCTGTTCGACGAGGAACAGCGCGCGGTCGAGCAGCAGCCAGAGTTCCAGCGGGCGGCGGAACAGGCCGCGCACCAGTTCGAGATTGCGCACCTCGGCCAGGCGCCGCCAGCCTTGGGCCTCCAGCGCGCTCCAGTCGCGCTCGGCGGGGCGGGGCAGGCCCTTGAGCGCGGCCAGGTCGCGGCAGTAGTCGGCGAAGGGTTTGTGCAGCCAGTCGGTGGGCACCGAGGGCACCGGCAGGTAGCTGTCCTCGCCGCGCAGCTCGCGCTGCAGTAGGTCGAAGGCCAGGCGCCGGGCCATGGAGTTGTCGCGCTGGCGCCGTATCCGGGCGCCGGCGGTGACCGTCTCGGCGAGCGGTAGGCGCAGGTCGTCCTGATCCAGCTTCAGGCGGGAAGCACCCGCGGCTGTGGATAACGGCTGGTAGTGCTCGCCGGTTATGCGGTTGTAGCAGCAGGGCGCCACCGCCAGTTGCCGGCAGCGCTTACTTGCTGCCAGGCGCAGCAACTGGACGTGCAGGTCGCCGCAGGCGTGCAGCGCCACGGCGGTCTGGCCGGGCTGCAGGTAGCGGGCGGCGCCCTCGGCGAGCACGTCCTGCTCGACGTGCATGGCGCGCAGCCCCAGGCGGTCGCTCAGGCGCTGGCCGTCGTCGACCAGCGCGAGGTCGCGCTCCAGGCTCAGCAGCGGCTGCCCGCCATGGGCCAGCAGGCGTCCGAGGTGGCCCTTGCCGGCGCACCAGTCCAGCCACTGCACGGAGGGCGTGGCGAAGTCCAGGCGGCTGGCGAAGGCCTCGATCTGCTGCCATTTGCGCCCGGGCACGTCGACCTGGAACTGCGCCGGCAGCCTGGGTAGCGGATGTGACGGCAGGTCCTCGACTTCGCTCAGTTGCGCGGCGCGGTTCGCCAGCTCCGGGAAGGGCGCCGGCGCGGGCAGGCGTTCGGGCTGGTTGTGCGCGGCGTCGGCCTGTTCCAGGTCGCGTCCGCGCAGCCAGGTGGCCAGTTCCCGGTGTTCGGCTTCCCAGGGCAGTTCCAGCAGGGTGAAGGGCTTGGGCCGCCACAGCCCCTGGTGGGCGAGCAGGAAGGCGTCCAGGGCCTGGAAGCGCTGGAGCAGGACGTCGTCGGTGAGGCGGTTGGCCACGGCGGTGCGCTGGGAGTGAGTGGCGGGGCGGCGATTATAGCGGCCCCGTCACCTCCGGGAAGCGCCGGTCAGCGCCCCTGCATGGAGTCCACCCGCAGCCAGCGCTCGGCGAGGCGGAACAGGCGGGTGAGGACCAGGGTGATGACCAGGTAGAACACCCCGGCGAGGCAGAAGAACAGCATGGCCTCGTAGGTGCGGGCGATGATGGTGCGGGTCATGCCCATGATGTCGAACAGCGTCACGGTGTAGACCACGGCGCTGGCCTTGAGCATGAGGATCACCTCGTTGCTGTAGGCCGGCAGGGCGATGCGCGCGGCGCGCGGCAGGATGATATGCAGCAGTGCCTGGCGGCGCGACATGCCCAGGGCCCGCGCGGCTTCCACTTCACCCACCGGGATGGCATGGATGGCGCCGCGGAGGATCTCGGCGATGTAGGCCGCGGTGTGCAGCGTCATGGTCAGCAGCGCGCACCAGTATGGGTCGCGCAGGTACGGCCAGAGCGGGCCCTGGCGCACCGAGTCGAACTGCGCCAGGCCGTAGTAGACGATGAACAACTGCAGCAGCAGCGGGGTGCCGCGGAAGAAGAAGATGTAGGTGTAGGGCAGCGCGCGCACGTACCAGTGCCGCGAGGCGCGGGCGATGCCCAGCGGCACGGCCAGGGCCAGGCCGGCGACCACGGCGAAGGCCAGCAGCTCGAGGGTCAGCCCGGCGCCCTGGAGCATCTTCGGCAGCCACTTGAGGATCAGCTCCATGTCGGTCATAGCTCGTTCCTCACGAAACCGCGGCCGGCGCGGCGCTCCAGGAAGTGCAGGGCGGCCATGACGAACACGGTCAGGCCCAGGTAGATCAGCGCGGCGGTCATGTAGAAGGTGAAGGGCTCCTTGGTCGCGTTGGAGGCGACCTGGGCCTTGCGCATGATCTCGTCGAGGGTGATCAGCGAGACCAGGGCGGTGTCCTTGAGCAGGATCAGGTACAGGTTGCCCAGGCCCGGCAGGGCCACGCGCCACACCTGCGGCAGGACGATGCGCCAGAAGATCCGCGGGGCGGACAGGCCCAGCGCCTGGCCGGCCTCGCGGTGGCCCTTGGGCACGGCCAGCAGGGCGCCGCGGAAGACTTCGGTGGCGTAGGCGCCGAAGCACAGGCCCAGGGCGCAGGTGCCGGCGGCGAAGGGGCTCAGGGCCAGGTCGGGCTTGCCGAACAGGTCGCCCAGGGCGTTCAGCCCGGCCACGGTGCCGAAGTAGATCATCAGCACCCAGAGGGTTTCCGGCACGCCGCGCACCAGGGTGGTGTAGGCGCCGCCGAGCATGCGCAGCAAGGCATTCCTAGAGGTCTTGGCGATGGCGCCGAGCAGCCCGAGGATCAGGCCGAGGCAGACCGCGGCCAGGGACAGCTTGAGCGTCATCAGGGTGCCGGCCGCCAGCTGCGGGCCGAAACCGTGCAGGTCGAAAATCATGGGGATCGCGCCTGAAGGGGCGCGCCCTGGATCACAGGGCGCGCCGGGCTGGCATCAGTAGATGCTGAAGGGGAAGTACTTGTCGTTGATCTTCTTGTAGGTGCCGTCGTCGACGATTTCCTTCAGGGCGGCGTTCAGCTTGTCACGCAGCGGGTCGCCTTTGCGCACGGCGATGCCGATCTTGTCGTTGTCGAACACCGGCTGGCCCTTGAACTCGAAGTCCTTGCCGGCGTCGCTCTTGAGCCAGTCGTACTGCACGAACTTGTCGGCCAGCACGCCGTCCAGGCGGCCCGAGGACAGGTCCAGGTAGGCGTTTTCCTGGGTGTCGTAGAGCTTGATGGTGACGGTGTCGGACATGTTGTCCTCAAGCCAGGTGCCGGCGATGGTCGCGCGCTGGGCGCCGATCACCTTGCCCTTCAGGTAGCCCTTGTCGGTCTTGAAGTCCACCGACTTGGGCGCCACGAACTGCAGCTTGTTGGTGTAGTAGGGGTTGGTGAAGTCCACCGCCTGCTTGCGCTCGTCGGTGATCGACATGGAGGCGACGATGAAGTCGAACTTCTTGGCGTTCAGCGCCGGGATGATGCCGTCCCAGTCGGAGGTGACCACCTCGCACTCGACCTTCATCTTGGCGCACAGGGCCTTGCCGACGTCGAGGTCGAAGCCGACCACCTGGCCGCTGGCGTCGATGCCGTTGAAGGGCGGGTAGGCGCCTTCGGTGCCGATGCGCAGCTTCTCGGCGGCGACCGCGTGGGCGCCGAAGGCCAGGGTGGCGGCAGCGGCCAGAAGGATCTTCTTATAGTTCTTCATGCAAAGTTGCTCCGTTAGCGGTGGCTGGACATGAACTGCTTGCAGCGCGCGGACTGCGGGTTCCCGAAGACCTGCTCGGGGGAACCCTGTTCCTCGACCAGGCCCTGGTGGAGGAACACCACCTCGCTGGAAACCTGGCGGGCGAAATTCATTTCGTGGGTGACCAGCAGCATGGTGCGGCCTTCTTCGGCCAGCGCGCGGATCACGTTGAGCACTTCCTGGACCATTTCCGGGTCCAGTGCGGAAGTGGGCTCGTCGAACAGTATGACCTTGGGCTGCATGGCCAGGGTGCGGGCAATGGCCGCACGCTGCTGCTGGCCGCCGGAGAGCTGCGCGGGGAAGCTGTGGCGCTTGTCGGCGATGCCGACCTTGGCCAGCAGGGCCTCGGCGATCTCGATGGCTTCGGCGCGGCTCTTGCCCAGCACGCGACGCGGCGCCTCGATGATGTTGTCGAGGATGCTCATGTGCGGCCAGAGGTTGAAGTTCTGGAAGACGAAGCCCAGTTCGCTGCGCAGGCGGTTGATCTGGCGGTTGTCGGCGGCGACCAGCGCCCCGTCCTTGGCCTTCTTCAGCTTGAGTTCTTCGCCGGCGACGATGATCTGGCCCTGGTGGGGGTTTTCCAGCAGGTTGATGCAGCGCAGGAAGGTCGACTTGCCGGAACCCGAGGAGCCGAGAATGGAGATCACGTCGCCTTCGCGGGCGGTCAGGGAAATGCCCTTGAGCACTTCCAGGTCGCCGTAACGCTTGTGCAGGTTACGGATTTCCAGTGCGGGTATGGCCTCGGCCATTGGGGGCTCCTCTATTGTTGTTCGGATGCTTCGCGGCGCGCCGCGGCAGGGGGTAGGGCCTTCCTGGCGAACGCAACCTATCACGCGACCCGGGGGGCGCCAAGCGTCCGGGGGCCGCGCCGGGCCTGGATGGTGGCATCTTGTCGCATTGCCGCAGTGCCTTGTCGCCTGGGCTGAACACCGGGGGCCCGGAAGCCTGGCGAGGGGGCCGGCGAAACGAGGGGCGCGATAGTGCCAGCTTCGCCGGCGGGGGAAAAGACCGCAGGCCCCGACATTGGTCGGGGCCCGGGTTCACTGGGTGATCTGCGGCTCGGCGGCGTTGCTGTCGCGGCTCTCTTCGTCGAGCTGGTCGAGCTGGCCGGCCATCAGCGCCGGGCGGCCACCGATGCGCGGGCCGGGCAGCACGCTGCCGTCGGCCAGGCGGGTGGGATGCTCGCTGGCATCGATGGCCGATTTGCGCGGCTGCGTCTGCACGTGGAAATCGGTGATCTCGATGATGCCCTTGCCTTCGGCCAGCAGGTGGAAGGAGAAGGCCTTGCGCGCCCGCTCGTTGTCGAAGCCGAAGGTCACCTGCAGCGGCTTGTCGCGGGTCAGCAGCGGGAACTCGGGGATCGGCAGGTTCACCGGGCGCTCGAACTCGCGGGTCTTCAACTGCACCCTGGCGCCGGCCTTGTCCATCTGCAGGGCGCGGATCTTCAGGCTCACGGTGGTGTGGCTGTCGGCCGGGAACTCCAGGTACTGGGCGCCGATCAGGTTGTCGGTGTACTCGTTGGTGACCTGCGGCTTGATGCGGATCTTCTCCTGGGTGGCGAACTGGTATTCGCGGCCCATCGGGTTACCGATCACCGAATGATCCAGAATGCCCGCGCGAGCGACGACCGTGCGGGCGTCGCGGCCGCTGAAGCGGCCGACGAACTGGGCGCTGTCGGCGATGAAACCATCGCTCTTGTAGCGCCGGCAGACCTGCTGGAAGTCGCATTCGGTGAAGGTCTGCTTGCCGTCGTGGAAGCGCAGCATGCCGTTGGTGAAGGAGACCATCTCGCGACCCTTGTCGTACTCGCGGAACAGCGAGCGGCCGGAAACGTCCTTCGGCGGGGTGAAGCCGAAGTAGTCGAGGATCGAGGCGTCCATGTCGACGTGGCCGTAGACGCCGCTCTTCACCGGCGGCAGCGCCGCCTGCTCGGGGGCCAGCACCAGGTTCAGGCCCCAGGACGAGGCCAGGCGCACGTTGTCGATGCCGTGGGATTCGTCGGAGGTGACGATCACCAGGGTGTCCTTGAGCACGCCCTGTTTCTCCAGGCCGGCGAGGAAGGCGTCGACCGCGTCATCCAGGTAGCCCACCGCGGCCTGGCGCGGGGTGGGGTACTTGGCCAGGTATTCCGGGGTGGCCGAGTAGGGCTGGTGGGTGCCGACGGTGAGCAGGGTGAGCATCCACGGCTTCTTGTTCTTGCGCAGCTCGCCGACGTAGTCCAGCGCGCCCTCGAAGAAGGCCTTGTCGTCCATGCCCCAGGCGAACTCCAGGTAGGGCTTCTTCTTGAACCAGTCGCGGCCGAGGGTCTTGTCGAAGCCCATGGCCGGCATCACCTTGTCCTTGGCCATGAAGCGCAGGCCGGCGCCCTGCAGGAAGTGGGTGCTGAAGCCGTGCTGGCGCAGCTGCGCCGGCAGGCACTCGGCGGCGCGGCCGGGGTTGGACAGCAGCTCGACGCCCTTGGGCGTGCCGTTGTCCAGCTTGCTGTAGTCGCCGCAGAGCAGGGCATAGAGGCCGCGGATGGTCTGGTGGCTGTGCACCACGTAGTCCGGGGTGGTCATCGAGCGTTCGGCCCAGGCGCTGAGCCTGGGCATCATGGATTCTTCGTAGCTGCTGCTCAGCGCCGCGCGGTTGGTCGCCACGTAGGCGCCGGGGATGCCTTCCATGGTGATGATCAGCACGTTCTTCGCCGTGCCCGGGCCGGACAGCAGCGGGGTGCCAGAGAGGTCGAGCTGGGTCAGCCCGGTGACGTCTGGCGGGGTGTCGCCCTGGTCGCCGGCCAGCCAGTCCTCGGCGGCGAGCTGGCCCTGGCTGGCGACGCCGGCCAGCAGGCGGTGCGGCAGGTTGAACTGCTTCCACACGTCGACGTCGTTGGGGATCACGTACTGCAGGCCGAAGTGGGCGCCCAGCAGGGCCACCGGCACGGCATAGGCGAAGCGCGACAGGCGCTGTTCGCGGCGGCGCCACAGCACGGCGCAGAGCACGATGGCGCCGAGCAGCGCGCCGGCCAGCCACGGGTGGGCGATGCCGCCGCCCTGGGTGGAGTTGCCGACGAAGGTCGGGTCGGCCATGAAGTGCAGGTCGCTGGGGTCGGGCATGCGGCCCACGGCGCTGACCAGCTCGGCGTTGCCGATCGTCATCAGCGCCCACAGCAGCATGATCGGCAGGGCTACGAACAGGCGCAGGCGGTGCAGCAGCAGGACCAGCAGGCTGCCGATGGCCAGATCCGAAAGGTAGCCATAGAGGTTGCCCCAGCCAAAGGCGTGGCGGCTGGCCAGCGGGATCGCCAGGAACAGGATGGCAAGCGTCGCGAGGTTGCCGCGTTGTTGCCACCAGCGTTTTAGAGGATGCACAAGCACTCCCTTTTCAGGCATCGAGGGCCTGAAAGTATCCCATCCCTCGGGCGGAAATCATCCGGAATGTCATCATTCTGAAAAAACGTTGTGCTACGCGCCAGTAGACAACGGAAACCGCGGGAGTTTCGCCGGGCGGGCGACCAGTGGCGGAAGCGCGGCCGTGATCGGCTGAGGGCGGAAATGCAAAAGGCCCCTGGTTCTGGTGAACGCAGGGGCCTTTCGGAGTCTTGGTGCCCAGGGACGGAATCGAACCGCCGACACGGGGATTTTCAATCCCCTGCTCTACCAACTGAGCTACCTGGGCAACGTGGCGCGCATTAAAAGGGTTTTCGGAAGGGGTGTCAAGCGTGCCGCGAAAAAATTTTCAGTTAATACCGGAGCTTACGCGCTCGGCGGGACGTAGCCGTCGGCCTGGGCGTATTCCTCGCCGGAGAGGAACTTGTCCATCTCGCCCTGGAGGAATTTGCGGTCTTCGGCGTTCATCATGTTCAGCCGGCGCTCGTTGATCAGCATGGTCTGGTGCTTCTGCCACTCGTCCCAGGCCTGCTTCGACACGTGCTCGTAGATGTCCTGGCCCTTGGCGCCGGGGTAGGGCGGGCGATCGAGGCCGGGCAGCTGTTCTTTGTACTTGCGGCACATCACCATTCGGCTCATGTCATCTCTCCTGCATTCAACGCGTCGGCTGCCCGCTTGAGCAGCTTCTTGACCGGGGCCGCGAGACCGAGCCGCGGCGGGGTGGCCAGGTTATACCAGAGCCAGTCGCCCTCGGCCACGCCGCTGGCTGCGTCTTCCACGTGCACCAGCCAGGGCTCGATGGCCAGCTGGAAGTGGCTGAAAGTATGGGTCAGGCCGGGCAGTTCGTGGCGCTGCCCCAGGCGTAGGGCGTGCTGCGCGGCGAGCGGGTCGAGCTGGGCGAGGTCGTCCAGTTCCGGGAAGCTCCACAGGCCGCCCCACAGGCCGGTGGACGGGCGCCGGTAGAGCAGGATGGCGCCTTCGCGGTTGGCCAGTATCGGCATCAGCGTGCGCCGCTGCGGCAGCTCTTTGCGCGGCTTGGGCACCGGGTAGGCGCTTTCGCGGCCGAGCAGGTGGGCGCGGCAGCCCTCGCTCAATGGGCACAGCAGGCAGCTGGGCTTGCTGCGGGTGCAGAGGGTGGCGCCCAGGTCCATCATCGCCTGGGTGTAGTGGTTGACCCGTGCGTGCGGGGTGAAGCGTTCCGCCGCTTCCCACAGCTGTTTCGCCACCCTGGGCTCGCCCGGGTAGCCGTCGCAGGCCAGGTAGCGGGCCAGCACGCGCTTGACGTTGCCGTCGAGGATGGGCGCGCGCAGGCCCATGGAAATGCTGGCGATGGCCCCGGCGGTGGAGCGGCCGATGCCGGGCAGCTCGGTGAGCTGCTCGAGGTCGCGGGGGAATTCGCCGCCATGGCGCTCCATCACCATCTTCGCGGTCTTCTGCAGGTTGCGCGCGCGGGTGTAGTAGCCCAGCCCGGTCCACAGGTGCAGGACTTCGTCCTCGGGTGCAGCGGCCAGGTCGGCGACCGTGGGCAACGCCGCCATGAAGCGGTCGAAGTAGCCCAGCACGGTGCTCACCTGGGTCTGCTGCAGCATGATTTCCGACACCCACACCCGGTAGGGGTTGATGTCGCGCTGCCAGGGCAGGTCGTGGCGGCCGTGGCGGTCGTACCAGTCGAGGACCGCGGTATTGAAGCGTTCGGGGGTCATTTCTTCTTCAGCAGGTTCTTCAGGGCGTCCTTCAGGTCGGGGCTGACCTTGTCGCCGAATTTCTCTTCGAGTTTCTCGTTCAGGCGCTGCCCGGCCAGTTGCCCGGCGATGCGGCCGATGCCTTCCTGGTCCAGGCGGCAGGCCTTGGCGCCCAGTTCCAGCGGGCCGCGGCAGCGCAGCGGCCATTCGATGCCGACGTAGCGCTTGTTCACCTCGCAGGCCGGGTCGGGCATGTCGCTCTTGTCGCCTTCGATGATCACGCCGACGCGGTAGTCCATGCCCAGCACGCGCAGGTCCAGGTCGCCGTCGCCCTTGACCGTCAGGCCGGGCACCGCGACGCGCAGGTCGGGGTTGCTGGCCACGCCGTTGTGGAAGGTCAGGCTGCCGTTGAGTTCGCGGAAGGGGGTGTCCTTGCCGCCGTGCTCGGCGCTCAGGCTCTTCCGGTTGAGGGTGGCTATGCCGCGGCACAGCTGCTCTTCGAGGTTGGCGTTGAGCAGCACGCCCTTGCTCAGCTTGAAGTTGGCCTTGCCGTTGAGGTTGTCGATCCAGGCCTTCTGGCTGTTGCCCTGGGTGGTGATGTCCGCGTCCAGGTTCAGCAGGCCGGTGACCGGCGGCTTCTGGCCCTGGGCCTGGAGGAGTTTCTCCACCGGCACGCCTTCGATGTGCTTCTGCGCCGCCAGCAGCGCCACGTCCTGGCGCACGTCGAGGCTGGCCTTGGCGTTGAAGCGGCCGTCGTAGAGCTCGCCGCGCATGTCGTCGAGGCTGAACTGGCCGTTCTGCCCGCGCAGCTTGAGCACGGCGTTCTCGATCGGCAGCTTGTCGAGGGTCAGTTGGCCGAGGTTCAGGTTGAGGTCCAGGTCCAGCGTGCGCAGCTTGGCCAGCGGCAGCAGCGGGGCGTCGCTCCAGGCCTGCTGGGTGGGGGCGTTGGGCAGCGGGCTGTCGCCCTTGCCGGTGGCGCTGGCGACGGTGGCGTCGACTTCGGCCTTGCGGCTGGCGCTGGCTGCCTCGGCGCCTTTGGCGGCCTTGGCCGGCAGGTAGCGGTCGAGGTTGAGCTTGTCGCCGCTGAGCTGGGCGCGCACGGCCTGCTTGGCGATGTCGGCCAGGCCCAGGCTGCCGCTGAAGCTGCTGTCGTCGAGCTTGAGCTGGATGTCGCTGAGGTTGACGGCGTTGCGGCTGCCGTCCAGGCGCGCGGCCAGTTCCAGCTTGGTCAGAGTGTTGCCGTCGGCCATCTCCGGCAGCTTCTGGCCGAGGCCTTCGAGGAATTCGCGCAGGTTGAACGGGGCGATGGACAGGCCGCCGGTGAACTGCGGCTCCTTGTCGAGGTTGCGCGCCTTCAGCTCGCCGAGGGCGCGCAGCTGGTTGATCGACAGCTTCAGGCCGTTCCATTCGGCGACCTGCGCGGCCTGGTCGAGCAGCAGCTGGCCCTGGGCGGAGAAGGTCGCGGTGCGGCCCTGCAGCTGGTCGCCGGCCAGTTCGCCGGAGAGCTTGGCGTCTTCCAACTGGTAGCGCTTGAGCGCGCGGTCGAAGCGCAGGTTGCCGGTCAGCTCGGTCTTGGCGCGGGTCACCGGCTGGTTGGTGCCCAGGTAGGCGTTGAGCTTGAAGGGGATGCTGCTGCCTTCGCGGATGGCGCCGGTGTTCAGGTCCAGGCCTTCGACGGTGTACTGCTTGCCGCTCTGCTCGTCGCTGTAGTCGATGCGCGCGCCGCTGACGTTGAGGCTGTCGATGTCCAGCTTCATCGGCGTGGAAGCGCTCTCGGCCGGAGCCTTGGGCGCTTCGGCGGGCGCGCCGGCCTGGCCGGCCGGTGTGGCGGGGGTGGCGCCGGCGGGCTGGGCCGGCTTGCCGATGTCTTCCCAGTTGCCCTTGCCGGCCTTGTCGCGGTTCAGCGTTAGGGTCAGGCCCTGCACGCGGATGTCGCTCATCTGCACCTCGCGGCGCAGCAGCGGCAGCACCCGCACCGACAGGCCGAGCAGCTGCAGGTCGGCGAACGGCTTGTCCGGGCTGCGCACGCTGGCCACGCTGGTGTCGTGTAGCTCCAGGCCGAGCCAGGGGAACAGGCTCCAGCCGATGTCGCCGCGCAGGTCCAGCTCCAGGTTGGCCTTGTCGCGGGCGAGCTGGCGGATCTCGTCCTTGTAGTCGTTGGGGTCGAAGAAGTGGGTGAGGATGAAGCCGGCGGCGACTACCAGTAGCAGCAGGGCGAGGACGGCTATGCCCAGGATCTTGCCGAACGCTTTCATGGACGGGTCCTTGTTCTGGCGGCGGGTGAATTGGCGGGAGTATATCAATGCGCCCGCCCGCTTCAGCAGGCGGCGGCGACGCGCTCGGCGATGGCCAGGCTGGCGGTGAGCCCCGGCGACTCGATCCCGAACAGGTTGACCAGGCCCGGCAGGCCGTGGTCCACGGCGGTTTGGATGACGAAGTCGGAGGCGGGTTCCCCGGCGCCGCTCAGTTTAGGACGAATCCCGGCATAGCCGGCCTGCAGGCGCTCGGCGTCCAGGCCCGGGAAGTAGCGGCGGATGGCCTGGGCGAAGGGCTCGCGCAGCGCTTCGTCGACCAGATAGTCGATGCTTTCCAGGTAACGCACGTCCGGGCCGAAGCGCAGCTGGCCGCCGAGGTCGAGGGTGGCGTGCACCCCCAGGCCGGCGGTGTTGGCCTCGGGCATCGGGTAAATCAGGTGGCTGAACGGCGAGCGACCGCCGTAGGTGAAGTAGCGGCCCTGGCACAGGTGCAGCGGCGGCACGCCTTCCAGGCCTTCGGTGCGGGCGGCCAGTTGCTGGGCGAACAGGCCGCCGGCGTTGACCACCTGTTCGGCCCGGATGCTGAACGGCTCGCCGACGCTGACGCCTTCGGCAACCCAGCCGTCGGCGGCTCGGCGCAGGCTGTCGATGCGGGTGTCCAGCACCAGTTGCGCGCCCTGGATTTGCGCGGCGTGCTGCAGCGACAGCATGTAGGCATGGCTGTCGATGATCCCGGTGCTCGGCGAGAGCAGGGCGGCCACGCCGCGCACCGCCGGTTCCAGCGCGTGCAACTGGGTGGCGTCCAGCGGCTGCAGGTCATGTACGCCGCTGGCTTCGGCATTGGCGGCGAGGGCTTCCAGCTTGTCCAACTCGGCGTCTTCCACGGCCACCAGCAGCTTGCCGATGCGGCTGTGCGCCACGTCGTGGCTGGCGCACCAGGCGTACAGGCGCTCGCGGCCTTCCAGGCAGAGTTCGGCCTTGAGCGAGCCGGGCGGGTAGTAGAGGCCGGCATGGATGACCTCGGAGTTGCGGCTGGAGGTGTGGCTGCCGATCAGTCGCTCGGCTTCGACGATCAGCACGCTGCGCCCAGCGGCGGCCAGGCGCGCGGCGCAGGCCAGGCCGACCGCGCCGGCGCCTATGACCAGGATGTCGATGTCGTTCACGGTGCCTCCGCGGTTTCCAGGGCCAGGCCCAGGTGCGCGGCCAGCTCGGCCGCTTCCGCCTGCCCGGCCGGGGCCAGCAGGCGCAGCGGGCAGCCGGCGAGCACCGCCTGGCGCTGGGCTTCCTCCAGCAGCCGGCGGGCCACGCCGCGGCCGCGGGTGACGCGGCGCACGCACAGGCGCGAGAGGCGCCAGGCGTCGGCATCGCGCTGCAGCCAGGCGGCGCCCAGCAGGCGGTCGTTGAAGCGCCCGGTCAGTAGCGTGCTCGCGGCCAGCGCGGCGTCCACCAGGGCCTCGCCATCGGCGAAGGGCGCGAGCAGCCAGGCCGGCGCCTCGGCGTAGAGCCGGGCCAGGTCCTGGCGGTCCTGGGCGGAGGGCTGGGCAAGGTGTTCGACGATCACGGGCATGGCGGCATCCTCGGCGGGGACGCGCAGTTTACGGACAAGCGGCGCCCCGCGGCCAGCGCCGCCGACCGTCGCCCGTAGCCCTGCGGGGCCCGCCGCGCCTATAATGCGGGCCCTCTTATAATCAAGTGCAGTGTTAGCTGTGGAGCTGGTGATGGCCGAACGCAAGGCAACCGTCGCGCGCGACACCCTGGAAACCCAGATCAAGGTGTCCATCGACCTGGACGGCACGGGCAAGGCCCGCTTCGATACCGGGGTGCCCTTCCTCGAGCACATGATGGACCAGATCGCCCGCCATGGCCTGATCGACCTGGACATCGAGTGCAAGGGCGACCTGCACATCGACGACCACCACACCGTCGAAGACATCGGCATCACCCTCGGCCAGGCCTTCGCCAAGGCTATCGGCGACAAGAAGGGCATCCGCCGCTACGGCCATGCCTACGTGCCGCTGGACGAGGCGCTGTCGCGCGTGGTGATCGACTTCTCCGGCCGCCCCGGCCTGCAGATGCACGTGCCCTTCACCCGCGCCAGCGTCGGCGGCTTCGACGTCGACCTGTTCATGGAGTTCTTCCAGGGCTTCGTCAACCACGCCCAGGTGACCCTGCACATCGACAACCTGCGCGGGCACAACACCCACCACCAGATCGAGACGGTGTTCAAGGCCTTCGGCCGCGCCCTGCGCATGGCCATCGAGCTGGACGAGCGCATGGCTGGGCAGATGCCGTCGACCAAGGGGTGCCTGTAATGCAGACGGTCGCCGTCATCGACTACGGCATGGGCAACCTGCACTCGGTGTCCAAGGCGCTGGAGCGCGTGGGCGCCGGCCGCGTGCTGGTGACCAGCGACGCCGCGGTGATCCGCGAGGCCGACCGCGTGGTGTTCCCCGGCGTGGGCGCCATCCGCGACTGCATGGCCGAGATCAGGCGCCTGGGCTTCGACGCGCTGGTGCGTGAAGTCAGCCAGGACCGCCCCTTCCTCGGCATCTGCGTCGGCATGCAGGCGCTGCTGGAGCACAGCGAGGAGAACGGCGGCGTCGACTGCATTGGCCTGTTCCCCGGCCAGGTGCGTTTCTTCGGCAAGGACCTGTACGAGGACGGCGAGCACCTGAAGGTGCCGCACATGGGCTGGAACCAGGTCAAGCAGAGCCTCGACCACCCGCTGTGGCACGAGATCCCCGACGAAGCGCGCTTCTACTTCGTACACAGCTACTACATCGAGGCGGGCAACCCGCGCCAGGTCGCCGGCCGCGGCCACTACGGCCGCGACTTCGCCGCCGCGCTGGCCGAGGGCCCGCGCTTCGCCGTGCAGTTCCACCCGGAGAAGAGCCACACCCACGGCCTGCAGTTGCTGCAGAACTTCGCCGCCTGGGACGGCCGCTGGTAAGCCCATGGCCCGGCAGAAGGACAAACCCGCCATCCTCGAACTCGATGGCGCCCAGCGCCAGAGCGCGGCGCGGGCCATCCAGCGTTTCCTCGAGGAGCGCTTCGAGCTGGACCTGGGCAGCTTCGAGGCCGAGGAAGTGCTGGACTTCTTCATGCGCGAATTCGGCCCGCTGTTCTACAACAAGGCGATTCTCGATGTGCAGGCGCACCTGAAAGACAGGTTCGAAAGCATCGAAAGCGACTTGTGGGCGCTCGAGAAGAGCTGACCCGACCCCATTCACGACTTGGATTCGAGCAGGTTCAACCGATGCTGATCATCCCCGCAATCGATCTGAAGGACGGCGCCTGCGTGCGCCTGCGCCAGGGCCTGATGGAAGACGCCACGGTCTTCTCCGACGACCCGGTGGCCATGGCCGCCAAATGGGTGGACGGTGGCTGCCGCCGCCTGCACCTGGTGGACCTCAACGGCGCCTTCGAAGGCAAGCCGGTGAACGGCGAGGTGGTCACCGCCATCGCCAAGCGCTACCCGAACCTGCCGATCCAGATCGGCGGCGGCATCCGTTCGCTGGAGACCATCGAGCACTACGTGCGCGCCGGCGTCAGCTACGTGATCATCGGCACCAAGGCGGTGAAGCAGCCGGAATTCGTCGGCGAAGCTTGCCGCGCCTTCCCCGGCAAGGTGATCGTCGGCCTGGACGCGAAGGACGGCTTCGTCGCCACCGACGGCTGGGCCGAGGTCAGCGAGGTGCAGGTGATCGACCTGGCCAGGCGCTTCGAGGCCGACGGCGTTTCCGCCATCGTCTACACCGACATCTCCAAGGACGGCATGATGCAGGGCTGCAACGTCGAAGCCACCGCCGCCCTGGCCAACGCCACGCGCATCCCGGTGATCGCCTCCGGCGGCATCCACAACCTGGGCGACATCCAGAAACTGCTGGACGCGCGCACCCCGGGCATCATCGGCGCCATCACCGGCCGGGCGATCTACGAGGGTACCCTCGATGTCGCCGAGGCCCAGGCGCTGTGCGATCGGCAGGCAAAAGACGAATAAAAGCGCTGGAGGCTGAAGGCTGGACGTGACCGAGTCGCTTTTTCGTTCAGCCTCCAGCCTCCAGCCTCCCGCGAATTTCAAGATTGGGAGACACCAGAATGGCCCTCGCTAAGCGCATCATCCCCTGCCTCGACGTGGACAACGGCCGCGTGGTCAAGGGCGTCAAGTTCGAGAACATCCGCGACGCCGGCGACCCGGTGGAGATCGCCCGCCGCTACGACGAGCAGGGCGCCGACGAGATCACCTTCCTCGACATCACCGCCAGCGTCGACGGCCGCGACACCACGCTGCACACCGTCGAGCGTATGGCCAGCCAGGTGTTCATCCCGCTGACCGTCGGCGGCGGCGTGCGCACCGTGCAGGACATCCGCAACCTGCTCAACGCCGGCGCGGACAAGGTCTCGATCAACACCGCCGCGGTGTTCACCCCGGAGTTCGTCGGCGAAGCCGCCGCGCGCTTCGGCTCGCAGTGCATCGTGGTCGCCATCGACGCCAAGAAGGTCTCGGCGCCGGGCGAAACCCCGCGCTGGGAAATCTTCACCCACGGCGGGCGCAAGCCCACCGGGCTGGATGCGGTGGAGTGGGCGAAGAAGATGGAAGGCCTGGGCGCCGGCGAAATCCTCCTGACCAGCATGGACCAGGACGGCGTGAAGAGCGGCTACGACCTGGGCGTGACCCGCGCCATCAGCGAGGCGGTGAACGTGCCGGTGATCGCTTCCGGCGGCGTCGGCAACCTGGAGCACCTGGCGGCCGGCATCCTCGAAGGCAAGGCCGACGCGGTGTTGGCGGCGAGCATCTTCCACTTCGGCGAGTACAGCGTGCCGGAGGCCAAGGCCTACCTGGCCAGCCGCGGCATCGTGGTGCGCTGAAGGGCGCGCCGCACTGCCGGAGTGCAGCTTGCGACAGGGCCCGGCCCGCTCATGGCGGCCGGGCCTTGTGCTTTCTGGCGATGTTTCCTACAGGGCGTGACGCGGTCTGAAAGATGCAAGGCCGAATGATGGCAAACTTGCGGTAAGCTCTGCGCCTTCGCTTACAACCAGGAATGTTCTGCGATGCTGAAACGCCTCCTGCTGGCCAGCTCTCTGCTGTTGGCTGGCACAGTGCATGCGGAAATCTCTCCGGACTACAGCATGGTCCTGCTGACGGAGAACTTCCCGCCCTACAACATGGCCATCAACGGCAAGAACTTCGCCCAGGAAGACAACATCGACGGCATTGCCGTGGACATCGTCCGCGAGATGTACAAGCGCGCCGGCATCAAGTACAGCATGACCCTGCGCTTCCCCTGGGAACGCATCTACAAGCTGGCGCTGGAGAAGCCGGACTACGGCGTCTTCGTCACCGCGCGGCTGCCGGAGCGGGAAAACGCCTTCAAGTGGGTCGGCCCCATCGGCCCGGACGACTGGGTGCTGCTGGCCCGCGGCGACAGCCCCATCGCCCTGAAGAGCCTGGACGAGGCGAAGAAGTACCGGGTGGGCGCCTACAAGGGCGACGCCATGGCCGAGTACCTCGCCGAGCACGGCTTCGAACCGGTGTTGGCGCTGCGCGACCAGGAGAACGCCGGCAAGCTGCAAAAGGGCGAGATCGACCTCTGGGCCAGTGGCGACCCGGCCGGGCGCTACCTGGCCAAGCAGGTCGGCGTCGGCGGCCTGAAGACGGTGCTGCGCTTCAACAGCGACCAGCTGTACCTGGCGCTGAACAAGGAAACCCCCGACGAAGTGGTGCAGAAGCTGCAGGCCGCGCTGGACAAGATGCGCGCCGAAGGCTTCGTCGACGATGTACTGAACAGCTACCTGTGATCCGCCGGCGCCGCTCGAGGGGAGCGGCGCCGCGCTGCGTTGCCGGCCACGGCCGGAGCTGTGCCAGGGATGGTGTACAGGACGGGAATCGCGTCCGCGATGCAGGGATGCCGCTAGCCATAACGATAACCAAGCGAGCGGTATGACCATGCTGAAACTCAAGACCTGCGGGCTGTTCATCGGCCTGCTGCTGGGGGCCGCCACGGCCCGCGCCGACCTGCCCGCCGACTACAAGGTGGTGCTGCTGACGGAGAACTTCCCGCCGTTCAACATGGCGGTGGACGACAAGAACTTCGCCCGCGACGAAGGCATCGACGGCATCAGCGCGGACATCGTCCGCGAGATGTTCAAGCGCGCCGGCATCGGCTACACCCTGAGCCTGCGCTTCCCCTGGGACCGGCTGTACAAGCTGACCCTGGACCGCGCCGGCTACGGCCTGTTCTCCACCACCTACACCCCCGAGCGGGTGCCGCTGTTCAAGTGGGTCGGCCCGCTGGCGAAGACCGGCTGGGTGGTGCTGGCCCCGCCGGGCAGCAAGATCACCGCGCTGAAGGACCTCAAGGAGGCCGGCAAGTACAAGCTCGGCGCCTACAAGAACGACGCTGTCAGCCAGGCGCTGGAGAGCCAGGGCATCCCGGTGATAAACGCCCTGCGCGACCAGGAGAACGTGAAGAAGCTGATGAGCGGGCAGATCGACCTCTGGGCCACCACCGACCCGGTGGGCCGCTACCTGGCCAAGCAGGAGGGCGTCAGCGGCCTGCAGACGGTGCTGCGCTTCAACGAGGCGCAGCTGTACCTGGCGCTGAACAAGGACACTCCGGACGAGGTGGTCGAGCGGCTGCAGAAGGCCCTGGACCAGATGCGCGCCGAGGGGTATGTGGACGAGGTCACCAACAATTACCTCTGAGGCCGGATCGCGGATAGAGACCGCTCCTGCGCCCGCCCTACGGTTCTGAGGATGCACGATTGTAGGAGCGGGCCCTGCCCGCGATTCGCGCGCAGGGCGCGCTCCTACAGGTGGGTTCGGAACTGTTCTATTGGGTTCCCGCGTTCGCGGGAACCCAGAAAACCGCCTAGAAGCAACAGGCCGCACCGGCGTGCTCTTCGTAGGAGCGAGCCATGCTCGCCTGCAACGGCCGGTGCTCGGTCGGGCACGGCGATGGGTATCGCTTCGCTCAACCCATCCTACGAAAAGCGCTGAGGCGCGGCCGGCGAGCGGGGGTTCAGCGGTAGACGCCATCCTTGCCATGCGCCGCCATGGCGCGGTTGCCGCGCTCGGCGATCAGCAGGTCGGGCTTCACCAGTTCGATGCCCGCCGCCTTCAGCTTCGGCAGCTCGCGCAGCAGCACCCGCAGGGTGGCCGGGCGCGGGTGGCCTATCAGCAGCGCCGAGCCCTGCTTGCGCGCCAGGGCCACGCCGCTCTGCAGCTGGCGGGCGATGCTGTCTTCATCCGGCTGGTCGTCGAGGAAAACGTCGCGGGACAGGCTGGCCAGGCCGCGCTTCTGTGCTTCGGCGGCGGCCACGGTGGCGGCGCTGGTGCGGCTGTCGAGGAAGAACAGGTGGCGTTCCTGCAGGGTGCCCATGAGCAGGTCCATGCCGGCGCGGTCGGCGGTCATGCGGCTGCCTTCGTGGTTGTTCACGCCTTGCACGTAGGGCACCGCGGCCAGCGCCGCGTCCAGGCGCCGGGCCAGTTCCGTGTGCGGCAGGTCGGGGCGCCAGGCGTAGGGGCCGCCGGCCGGGTCCATCGGCAGGTGCAGGATCAGGGTGCGCCCGCGCTGGTGGGCTTCGCGGGCCAGTTCGGCGGCGTGCGGGGTGTCCGGCATGATCGCCAGGGCCACCGCAGCCGGTAGTTCGAACACCTGGCGGTCGCGCGCCAGGTTCTGCCCGAGGTCGTCGATCACCACGCTCAGCAGCGGCCTGGCCTGTGCCTGGCCGAGCAGGGCGGCCAGGCACAGGCCGAACAGCAGCCGTGCCCGGCGCACCGGTCAGTTGCCGCGGCTGACGCTGAGCCCCTTCAGCAGGCTGAGGGCCTGGCTCAGCTGGAAGTCGCTGTCCTGCGGGGCGGCCTGGGGCGCCTTGCCCGACTGCGTCGGACGGTCCTTGCCGCCGTTGCCGTTGGCCAGGTGGCCCTGCAGGTCGGCTTCCTTGAAGCCCTCGAAGTCGCTCTGCTCGCGGGTCACCTTGGCGCGTTCCACCTCGATGTCCGGGACTATGCCCTGGGCCTGGATGGAGCGGCCGTTGGGGGTGTAGTAGAGCGCGGTGGTCAGCTTCAGGGCGCGGTCGTTGTTCAGCGGCAGCACGGTCTGCACCGAGCCCTTGCCGAAGCTGTCGGTGCCCATGAGGATGGCGCGTTTCTGGTCCTGCAGGGCGCCGGAGACGATTTCCGCCGCCGAGGCGGTGCCGCCGTTGATCAGCACCACCAGCTGCACGCCCTCGCTGGGGTCGGCCGGGTCGGCGGAGAAGCGCAGTTCGGAGTTGGGGATGCGGCCCTTGGTGTAGACGATCAGGCCCTTGGTGAGGAAGGCGTCGGCCACTTCCACCGCGGACTGCAGCACGCCGCCGGGGTTGTTGCGCAGGTCCAGGACCAGGCCCTTGAGCTTGCCCTTGTTGTCCTTCTTCAGCTGCGCCAGGGCCTTGACCACCTCGTCGCCGGTGTTGACCTGGAACTGGGTGATGCGCAGGTAGCCGTAGTTCGGCTCCAGCAGCTGGGTCTTGACGCTCTTGACCTTGATGATGGCGCGCTTGAGGCTGACGTCGAACGGCCGGCCGCCGCCGCGCACTATGGTCAGGGTGATGGACGAGCCGGGCTTGCCGCGCATGCTGTCCACCGCCTCATTCATCGACTGGCCCTTGGTCGGCTTGCCGTCGATCTGCACGATCAGGTCGCCGGGCTGGATGCCGGCCGCGGCCGCCGGGGTGTCGTCGATCGGCGAGACCACCTTGATGAAGCCGTCCTCGGTGCCCACCTCGATGCCCAGGCCGCCGAACTCGCCGCTGGTGCTTTCCTGCAGCTCGGCGAATTCTTCCGGGTCCAGGTAGGCGGAGTGCGGGTCGAGGTTGCTGAGCATGCCCTTGATGGCGTTCTCCAGCAGGGTCTTGTCGTCCACCGGCTCGACGTAGGCGGCCTTCACCCGGTCCAGGACCTCGGCGAAGGTCCGCAGTTCGTCCAGCGGCAGCGGCGCCTCCTTGCCGCTGGCCGCGGCTGGCGCGGCGGGCGGTGTCTCGGCGGCCTGGGCCGCCCCGATACCGAGCAGCAGGGCCAGGGTGATGAGACGGAAGCGATGCGACATGTTTGGCTCCTAAGGCGTGTCCGCCGCTTATCCTTGCGTGCGACACCAGGTAGTGGGGTCCGTCGGGCGGCCCTGATGACGAATGGCGAAATACACCGCCGGAGTCTCCTGCCCGCCGCTGGTGCCGACGGTAGCGATGGGATCCCCGGCCTTGACCGTATCCCCGGCGCCTTTCAGCAGACTCTGATTATGACCATAAAGGCTCAGGTATCCACCACCGTGGTCGAGGATAACCAGTAGCCCCGCGCCGCGCAGCCAGTCGGCGAACACCACCCTGCCACCATGCACGGCGCGTACCGTGGCGCCTGCGCTGGCGCCGATCAGCACGCCGTCCCAGGTGGCGCGCGGGTCGTCGCCGCGCGGGCTGCCGAAGCGCGCCAGGATGCGCCCGTTGACCGGCCAGGGCAGCTTGCCGCGGGTGGCGTCGAAGGCGCCGCCAAAGCCGGCGCCGCTGGATACCAGCGGGCCGCTGTAGTCCGCGCGGGGCTTGGGTTTCACGCTGCCGCCGCTGCTGGCCGTCTCGCGTTCGCGGCGGGCGCGCTCGCGTTCGGCGGCCAGGGCGCGCTGGCGCGCTTCCTCGGCTTCGCGGGCCTGGCGGGCGAGGGTTTCCTCGATGGTCTTGAGCACCTTGTTCAGCTCGGCCTGGGCCTGCTGGCGGTCCTGCAGCTTGCGGTTGCTGTCGCTGTAGTCGCTGTTGAGCTTGGCCAGGGCTTCCTGGCGCTGCTTGCGCACTTCGGCCAGTTCCTGGCGGCGGGCCTCGAGGTCCTGCTGCTGGGCCAGTTGCTGGCTCTTCTGCGTGGTGATGTCGCGCTCGACGTTCTCCAGCTGGCGCAGGGTCTCGTTGAAGGCGTTGAGCTGTTCCAGGCGCGCGCGGTTGATGTAGTCGTAGTAGGTGAGGGTGCGGCTGAACTTCTCGGGATGTTCCTGGTTCAGCAGCAGCTTGAGGTATTCCTCGCGGCCGCTCTGGTACGCGGCGCGGGCCTGGATGCCGATCAGCCGCTGCTGTTCAAGGCGCGCGCCCTGGAGTTTTTTTTTCTCCTCGTCCAGGCGCTGGAGCTCCTTTTCGCTCTTCTCCAGCTCCTCCTGCAGCGCTTTGACCTGCTTCTCCAGGTCGCCCATCTGGGTTTCGGTGGACTTGAGCTGCTTCTGCACCCCGGATTTCTCTTCCTGGATGCCGCTGAGGGTCTTCTTCAGCTCGGCGATGTCTTTCTGCGTCCGCTCGATCTGCTTCTGGGTGTCGGCGCGTTCGTCGGCGACGACCGCCAGCGGGCTCAGCAGGCAGATCAGCAGCAGGGAGGATAGGGCGCGATGCATGGGGTGGCGGGCACCTGGAGGCGGAATCGGCCTAGTATGCATAAAAAAATCGTTACAAGCCGCAAGCGGCGAGTGAAAAGCATCACGCCGCCTGCAGCTCGCGAGGGTCACTCCAGGGTGACGATGGATTTGCCGGTCATCTCGGCCGGCACCGGCAGGCCCATCAGCGTCAGCATGGTCGGCGCCACGTCGGCCAGCACGCCGCCTTCGCGGATGCTCAGCTTGCGCTTGCCGACGTAGATGAAGGGTACCGGCTCGCAGGTGTGCGCGGTGTGCGCCTGGCCGGTGCTCTCGTCTTCCATCTGCTCGACGTTGCCGTGGTCGGCGGTGATCAGGGCCTCGCCGCCGACCTTGTCCAGCGCCGCGGCGATGCGCCCGACGCAGGTGTCCAGGCATTCCACGGCCTTGACCGCGGCCTCGAACACGCCGGTGTGGCCGACCATGTCTCCGTTGGCATAGTTGACCACGATGACGTCGTAGCGCTGGTTTTCGATGGCCTCGACGATCCTGTCGGTGACTTCCGGCGCGCTCATTTCCGGCTGCAGGTCGTAGGTGGCGACCTTGGGCGAGGGGATGAGGATGCGTTCTTCGCCCTCGAACGGCTCTTCGCGGCCGCCGGAGAAGAAGAAGGTGACGTGGGCGTACTTCTCGGTCTCGGCGATGCGCAGCTGGGTCTTGCCGTTCTTGGCCAGGTATTCGCCGAGGACGTTGTCCAGCGACTCGGGCTTGAACGCGCTGGGCGCCGGGATGTTCGCCGAGTACTGGGTGAGCATCACGTACTCGGCCAGGTGCAGCTCGCGCTGGCGCGGGAATTCCTTGAAGCCCGGCTCGACGAAGGCGCGCGACAGTTCGCGGGCGCGGTCGGCGCGGAAGTTCATGAACACCACGGCGTCGCCATCCTCCACGCGCACCTGTTCGCCGATGCGCGTGGCCTTGACGAACTCGTCGCTCTCGCCGCGCTCGTAGGCGGCGTGCAGCGCGGCCACGGCGTCGTCGGCGGTGAATTCGGCGGCGCCTTCGGTGATCAGGTTGTAGGCGGCTTCGACGCGGTCCCAGCGGTTGTCGCGGTCCATGGCGAAGTAGCGGCCGATGATGCTGGCGGTGCGGCCCTTGCCGATGCGGGCGAAGGCCTCGTCGACCAGCTTCAGCGACGGCTCGGCGCTCTTGGGCGGGGTGTCGCGGCCGTCGAGGAAGGCGTGCAGGTAGATTTTCTGCGCGCCACGCCGGGCGGCCAGTTCGGCCATGGCGACCAGGTGGTCCTGGTGGCTGTGCACGCCGCCATCGGACAGCAGGCCGAGGATGTGCACGGCCTTGCCGGCGCCCACCGCCTTGTCCACCGCGCCGGTCAGCACCGGGTTGTCGAAGAACTCGCCGTCGCGGATGGCCTTGGTCACGCGGGTGAAGTCCTGGTAGACGACGCGCCCGGCGCCGAGGTTCATGTGGCCGACCTCGGAGTTGCCCATCTGCCCGTCCGGCAGGCCCACGTCCATGCCCGAGCCGGAGATCAGGCCGTGCGGCTGGGTGGCCAGCAGGCGGTCGAGATTCGGCTTCTTCGCGGCGAAGATGGCGTTGTACTCGGGGCTGTCGCTATGGCCGAAGCCGTCCAGGATGATCAGGACCAGGGGTTTGGGCGATGCTGTCATAGGTGCGGCTCTTTCCAAAACGGGGGTCAGAAAAGGATCGGCATTTTACCGTCTGGGTGCGACGGGCGCCATGATTGGCAGGGTTCAGCCGTCAGGAGGGCGCGTGTATACTGGCCGGCATTTTTACCTGTGGATGCCTTGCGCCATGTCGTCGTTCCTTCCCCGTCTGATCGAATTCGCCACCCATCACTACCTGCTGGTCGGCGCCCTGGTGGTGCTCCTGGTCCTGCTCGCGCTGCACGAGCTGAACAAGGCCGGCCGCGCGCTGTCGACCCGCGAGCTGACCGCGCTGGTCAATGCCGAGCAGGGTGTCGTACTGGACATCCGCCCGAGCAAGGAGTTCTCCGGCGGCCACATCTCCGGCTCGCTGAACATCCCGGCGGACAAGCTGAACAGCCGCATGAGCGAGCTGGACAAGCACAAGGCCAAGACCATCATCGTGGTCGACGCCATGGGCCAGCACGCGGGTACCTGGTGCGGCGTGCTGAAGAAGGCCGGCTACAACGTGGCCAAGCTGGGCGGCGGCATCGGCAGCTGGCGCGGCGACAACCTGCCCCTGGTGAAGTGAGATGCAGGCGGTTCTGATATACACCACGGCCTGGTGCCCCTACTGTATCCGCGCCAAGGCGCTGCTGGACAAGAAGGGCGTGGCCTACGAGGAGATCGGCGTGGACGGCAAGCCCGACCTGCGCGCCGAAATGAGCCGCAAGGCCGGCCGTACCTCGGTACCGCAAATCTGGATCGGCAGCACCCACGTCGGCGGCTGCGACGATCTGTACGCGCTGGAGCGCGCGGGCAAGCTGGATGCGCTGCTGTCGGCGTGATCCCCTTATTACTGCAAACGAGCCATAAGAAGGTCCTGAAATGACTGAGCAATCTAGCAACGGCGCCAACGAGCAAGAAAACGGCCCGCAGTTCTCCCTGCAGCGCATCTACATCCGCGACCTGTCCTTCGAAGCGCCGAAGGCTCCGGAAATCTTCCGCCAGGAATGGCAGCCGGCGATCAGCATGGACCTGAACACCCGCCAGAAGCAGCTCGACGGCGACTTCTACGAAGTGGTGCTGACCGTTTCGGTGACCGTGAAGAACAAGGACGACGTGGCCTTCATCGTCGAAGTGCAGCAGGCCGGCATCTTCCTGATCAAGGGCCTGGACGCTTCCAGCATGAGCCACACCCTGGGCGCCTTCTGCCCGAACATCCTCTTCCCCTACGCCCGCGAAGCCCTGGACAGCCTGGTGGTGCGCGGCTCGTTCCCGGCGCTGATGCTCTCGCCGGTGAACTTCGACGCCCTGTACGCCCAGGAAATCGCCCGCCTGCAGGCTTCCGGCGAGATTCCTTCGGTCCAGTAAGGTCCGTCGCAGCGAAGAAAGGCGCCCAAGGGCGCCTTTTCTTTTGCCCATCCGATAGCGAAGCGCTCTTCGTAGAATGGGTTGAGCCTTGGCGAAACCCATGCGGTCATGGCGATGGGTATCGCTTCGCTCAACCCATCCTACGGGGAGATCGGGGCCGGCGCGTTCAACTTTGGTGCGCGTGCACTAGCAAGGCGCCTTCTCGGCCAGCCTGTGCGGGCATTTCGGCCATGCCTTTTGTGCCAGGGAATTCACTTGCAAATTTGCTGCAGGCCCCATGAATACTGGCCTGCACGGCTGTTCAGCATGGGGAGCCCAGCCCGTCGACAAAACTGGCACAGCCCCTGCAATAGTCCCAATAACGATTTCGGGGGCCTCGGTACAGGCAGGCTGGGGAAACCCCACTTTTACACAAGGCGCGCCGCCGCGGCCCGATGCGGTGGAAGGCGTGAACGGTTCGGGGGTCCTGGTACAGGCAGGCCGGGGAAACCCCCTTTTTACACCGGAGGTTCGCGATGCGGCCTCCGCCCCTTTCGGGGTCCTCGGTTCAGGCAGGCCGGGGAATCCCCTTCTTTCTTCCCGAGGGTGGCCGCCGGCGCCCTCAGCGCAGTTGCGGATGGACCCGCAGCACCCAGTCCCCGTCCTTCTCCTCGCTGTCCCAGCTACCGCCCAGGTGGCGGGTGGAGAGCAGGGTTATCCACAGTTCTCCCTCCCGGGTTTCCACGCGCCAGCGCAAGGGTTGGCCGTCCAGGCGCATCTGGCCCTCGGCGGCCGCGCCCGCTGCCCGCACGCGCAGCGCCAGGGCTCCCTCGATCTGCCCGGCCTCGACCCCGGCACTCTGGTCGAAGCGCAGCAGCAGAACACCGTCCTGCGCCTGGACGGCGAGCAGGTGCGGCTCGCCCGGCGTGGGCCCGGTGAGGCGGCCGAGCATCAGGCCGATCATCAGCCCGCCGATGGCCAGCGCCGAAAACACCCGCAGCCACGGCCGGGGCCGCACATCCGCCGCCGCGGGAGTAGAATGCCGGCCGTCCTCAGGCCCGGAGCGCTGCATGTTCCACGTCATCCTCTTCCAACCGGAAATTCCACCCAATACCGGCAACATTATCAGGCTCTGCGCCAATTCCGGCTGCAGCCTGCACCTGATCGAGCCGCTGGGCTTCGAACTGGACGACAAGCGCCTGCGCCGCGCCGGGCTGGATTACCACGAATACGCCCCGGTGCAGCGCTATGCGAGCCTGGAGGAATGCCTGGATAAGCTCGGCCACCCACGCCTGTTCGCCTTCACCACCAAGGGCTCCCACGCTTTCCACGAAGTCGCCTACCAGCGTGGCGACGCCTTCCTGTTCGGCCCGGAAAGCCGTGGCCTGCCGGAAGAGGTGCGCAACGCGCTACCGCCGGAGCAGCGCCTGCGCCTGCCGATGCGCCCGGATAGCCGCAGCCTGAACCTGTCCAATACTGTCGCCGTGACTGTCTATGAAGCCTGGCGCCAGCTCGGCTTCGCCATGGATTGAGCAGCGATTGATCGATCCGGCGCAGGGCCCGTGGGGCCTGCGCCGCAGCCATTCATCCCAAGGTTGTCCACAGGTGGGCGCACAGCGGTTGTGGGCAACGTGGGAAATCCTGCACAGAATTCAGTCGGGGCTGTGAGGGGCGCGGGGCCTGGGCTGCGGGGGGATCGATCCCCGGGCTGTGCACAGGGTTATCCACAGGTTCTGGGGGTATTTCGGGGGTGTTGTAGGAGCGAGCTTGCTCGCGAACCGTGTTACCCCTTGGCGACGGTGTGTCGGCTCAACTCCGCCCCTCTCCCTAGCCCTCTCCCTGAAGGGAGAGGGGACTGTTCGGTGTGCTCGGGTGTTTCGGCGTTAGCCGGCTTGTACCGAGCACCCGGCTGACACCAAATCCCCTCTCGGCACGGACAAGCCCCCTCTCCCTTCAGGGCGGGGCGCGCAGCCGAGGGCTGGGGGAGAGGGTGTTCTTCAGGGCGCACACCATCCCCACCGGCAGAACTCCCTTCGCGAGCAAGCTCGCTCCTACAAGGTGCAAGAACACTCCCCCACGAAAAAGGGGCCCCAGGGCCCCTTCGATCGCTCCAAGGGTGCTTCAGTCGTCGCCTTCGTCGTCCGGGCCGTCCACTTTCATGCCCAGTTCCTTGATCTTGCGCGTCAAGGTGTTCCTTCCCCAGCCCAGCAGCACGGCGGCGTCGCGGCGGCGGCCGGCGGTGTGCTTCAGGGCGGTCTCGATCATGATCCGCTCGAAGGCCGGCACGGCGCTGTCCAGCAGGCTCGACTGGCCGCGGCCCAGGGCCTGGTCGGCCCAGTGGCGCAGGGCCTGTTCCCAGTTGGCCGCCGGCAGGCTGTCCTGGGGCTGGGTCAGCAGCTCCGGCGGCAGGTCGTCGATGTGCACTTCGCGGCCGGAGGCCATCACCGTGATCCAGCGGCAGGTGTTCTCCAACTGGCGCACGTTGCCCGGCCAGCCGAGGTTCTTCAGGTAATCCTCGGTCTCGGGCTTGAGCAGCTTGGGCTCCACCGCCAGCTCTTGCGCGGCGCGGGCGAGGAAGTGCCGGGCCAGCGCCGGGATGTCCTCGCGGCGGTCGGCCAGGCGCGGGATGTGGATGCGGATGACGTTCAGGCGGTGGAACAGGTCCTCGCGGAACTTGCCCTCGCGCACCAGGTTTTCCAGGTTCTGGTGCGTTGCGGCGATGATGCGCACGTCGACCTTCACCGGGGTGTGGCCGCCGACGCGGTAGAACTCGCCGTCGGCCAGCACGCGCAGCAGGCGCGTCTGGGTGTCGGCCGGCATGTCGCCGATCTCGTCGAGGAACAGGGTGCCGCCGTCGGCCTGCTCGAAGCGCCCGCGGCGCTGCGCGGCGGCGCCGGTGAAGGCGCCCTTCTCGTGGCCGAACAGTTCGGACTCCATCAGGTCCTTGGGGATCGCCGCCATGTTCAGCGCGATGAACGGCTCGGCCGCGCGCGGACTATGGCGGTGCAGGGCGTGGGCGACCAGTTCCTTGCCGGTGCCCGACTCGCCGTTGATCAGCACGGTGATGTTGGAGTGGCTGAGGCGGCCGATGGCGCGGAACACCTCCTGCATCGCCGGCGCTTCGCCGATGATCTCCGGGGTGCGCGCCTGGTTGGCCGGCGCCTCCAGGCCCTGCTGTTCCTGGGCGTGCTGGTTGGCGCGCTTGACCAGGGACACGGCCTCGTCGACGTCGAACGGCTTGGGCAGGTATTCGAAGGCGCCGCCCTGGTAGGAGGCCACCGCGCTGTCCAGGTCGGAATGGGCGGTCATGATGATCACCGGCAGGCGCGGGTGCAGCTCGCGGATCTGCGCCAGCAGGTCGAGGCCGCTGGAGCCGGGCATGCGGATGTCCGAGATGATCACGTCCGGCTGCTGCCGGCCGAGGCGGTGGATGACGCTGTCGGCGTTCTCGAAGCTGACGGTGGTCATGCCTTCCTGTTGCAGGGCTTTTTCCAGTACCCAGCGGATGGAGCGGTCGTCGTCGACGATCCAGACGGTCTCTGAACGGCTCATGGGTGGTGCACTCCTTGTTCCAGGGGCAGGAACAGACTGAATACGGTGTGGCCGGGGTGGCTCTCGCATTCGACCAGCCCCTGGTGCTGGCTGATGATGTTCTGGGTGATGGCCAGGCCCAGCCCGGTGCCGTCCGGGCGGCCGCTGACCATGGGGTAGAAGATGGTGTCCTGCAGCTCGGCCGGGATGCCCGGGCCGTTGTCGATGATTTCCACCTTGCACACCAGGCGGTGGCGCGTGTGGCCGATGGTGAACTGGCGCAGGGTGCGGGTGCGCAGGGTGATGCGGCCCAGGCGCAGTTCGTTGTGCGCGGCGATGGCCTGCATGGCGTTGCGCACGATGTTGAGCACCGCCTGGATCATCTGCTCGCGGTCGAGCAGCAGGTCGGGAATGCTCGGGTCGTAGTCGCGGATCAGCGGGATGCTGCCCTGGGTCTCGGCGCCCACCAGGCTGCAGACGTGCTCCAGCACCTCGTGGATGTTGGTCACCCGCAGTTGCGGCAGCTTGTTCGAGCCGAGCATGCGGTCCACCAGGTTCCGCAGGCGGTCGGCCTCTTCGATGATGACGTTGGTGTAGTCCTTGAGCGACTCGTCCGGCAACTCGCGGGACAGCAGCTGGGCCGCGCCGCGGATGCCGCCCAGGGGGTTCTTGATCTCGTGGGCCAGGCCGCGCACCAGCAGCTTGGTGGTCTCCTGCTTGGACAGCTGGGCCTCTTCCTTGGTGATGCGCATCAGCCGGTCGCGCGGGTGGACTTCCAGCAGCAGCAGGGTCTCGCGGCGGTTGAGGATGGGCGTCACCGCGTAGTCGACGGTGATGCTCTGGCCGGTGAGCGAGGTCAGGGTGGCTTCGCGCTTGGTGAACGGGTGCGCTTCCTCCACCGCCTGGCGCAGCGACTGCAGGGCCTCCTGGGATTCGGTGAACAGCTCGCTGATGAACTGCCCGTGGCTACGTTGGCCGCTGACCGCCAGGAGCATCTCGGCGGCCGGGTTCATGTACTCCAGGCGCAGTTCGGCGTTGAGCAGGATCACCGCCGTGGTGAGGTTGTCGAGCAACAGTCTGAGCTGGGTTTCTGTAGGCATGGCGGACAGGCGTTCCAAGGTTGGGCAGGAAAATGCAAAAAGCAAACCAAGCCCCGAAAAGACGCGCCAGGCCGCGATCTGCGCCGACTCGTGGCATTTCCTCAAGGAAAATGGGCCGTCGTCGTGACCCGAAATGGGGAGAGTATAGAAAGTGGTGCAGGTGCGCGCACCAAAGTGGTGCGCATCTTCGGGGAAGGCTTCTTAAGAGGGCGTGCGAAAATTCGCTGGGTTCAGGGGCGCGATGCCAGGGCGGGCCGCTCGCCGGCGTCGCTTTCGGCGACCGATACGCGCTTCATGTGGAACGGCTGGTTGGGCGTCTGTTCCAGGGTCTGGCCGCGCTGGTCGAGGATCTCCACCGACAGCTGGTGGGTGCCGCGATCGAGGTTGTGCAGGGGGAACACCGGGCTGCGGCTTGGCTCGCCCACCGGAACGCCGTCGAGGAACAGCCGGAAGCTGTGCCCGGGCAGCAGGTTGGGGTCGCTGGAGACGGTGACGATCAGCTCGCCGTTGTTGGCGCGGACGGTGGCGTCGGGCTCGGGCACCAGGATGCGCAGCACCTGGTATTGCGGCGGCTGCGGCGGCAGGGCCGAGGCGGCGGGCGCGTACAGCGGCGGGGGCATGTTCGGCATGCCGTTGGGCGGCGCCAGGTTCAGGCGCTGGGCGTTGCTGCGCCTGGGCTGGTCGGTGAAGACGCGGTTGCCGTCCTTGTCGATGTAGGTATAGACCTCGGCGCTGGCCTGGAACGCCGCCAGCAGGAGCAGGCCGAGCAGCAGGGCGCGTTTCATCAGTTGCCGCTCCTCGGCATGGGCCGGACGCGCGCGGGGCTGTTGGTGCTGATGCGCTGCAGGGTGAAGTTCACCGGCGCGCTGGACTGCAGCACACGGTCGCCCTGCACCACGTCCACCGAGAGGCTGTGGTCGCCGCGTTCGAGGTTGTTCAGGCTGAAGCGCGTGGAGCTGCTGGGCGCGCCGTAGGGCTGACCGTCCAGGCGCAGTTGCAGGCGGTCGCCCATGGCCAGTTGCGGCTGGATGGCCACCTCGATGTCGAAGTTGCCGTCGTTGGCGCGCAGGGCCTCCTCGTCGGGCAGCCCGGTGATGGCCAGGATGGCGTAGCGGGCCTGGCGCTGCTCGCCATCGCCGCTGCCCATGGGCGCGCCGGGCTGCTGGGCGCCCACGGTGTTGGTCGGCGGCAGTTCCACCGGCTTGGCGTCCACGCCGCTGGGCGGCTGGTTGGTGAATACCGTCTTGCCGTTGGCGTCGGTGTACTTGTAGATCTGCGCGCTGGCCGGCACGGCCAGGGCGAGCAGCAGGCAGAGGACTGGCACGCGCATGCGTGATCTCCCGGAAGACAATGGGCTAAGCCTTGCATCGGCGCCGACGGGTGGCAAGTGAAACGCCATCACGCCGCCGGGTTTGCGCGGGAGTTAACAGTGCGCAGCCGACGGAGTGCTGCTGCTTTTGTCGAACTTATTTGATATCTAGCGTGGTTTCGTTGTTGATCTCTGCGTTTTCTGACAAATGTCAAGGGTACTTCCCGGGGCATGGCTTGAGATAGGCGCACTGAATCGTACGCGCGCCCCTTCGCCGGGGCGCCCAGAGTGAACGCCATGTCCATCCCTTCGTCCCGCCGCCTGCGGGCCGGCCCCTTCAGCGGGAGGCGCCTAGCATGACCCTTCTGCTGCCGCTGTTCATCGCCCTGTTGCTGGTGGCCTTGCCGCGCCTGTTGCCGCTGCCCGTCGTCAGCACCGCCAGCGTGCCGGCCGGCGCCGCCGCGGCCACCTGGCACGCCTGCGAACTGCCCGAGCCGCCGTCGTTGCCGAAGCCGCAGGCCAGCACGGCGCCGAACAACCTGCTCTACCTGCCGCTGGGCCTGCACCCGGCCGATCGCTGCCTGCACGGGCCGCTGGTGGTGGAGGGGCTGGTGCGCATCCGCCCGCCGCTGCAGTTCTGGCGCATCTGCGCGGGCGAGATCCGCTTCGGCGACTGTTCGCGCACGCCGACCGGAATCGTCGCTGCCGGCAGCGGCCGGCGCCAGGTCGAGGAAGGCGAGTACCGCGTGGCCGCCGGCGGCTGCCAGGAAGGCGACCTGCTGGTGCGCGGCGACCTGTATCTCGGCCGCTATTCCCGCGTGCTCGGCTCGGTGCGGGTCGAGGGTGGCGTGTGGATGGACGAAGGCGCGGAAGTGGCCGGCGCCATCCTGGCCCGGGGTTCGGTGCGCGTCGGCCGCCGCTCGCGCGTCGCCGGGCCGCTGAGCGCCGGGCGCAGCGTCAGCCTGGGGCGCGATTGCGTGGTCGGCGCGCAGGGCTCGCCGACCAGCATCAACGCCGAGCGGGTGCGGATCAACGAGGGCTGCAAGGTCTATGGCCAGGTGACGGCCGAGAAGGGCGCCCAGGTCAATGCCCGGGCCGGCGCCGAGGCCCCGCGCAAGCCGGTCTGAACCGCGCCGGCGGCCTCAGATGCCGCCGTCGGCGGGCTCGGCGTGGTCCTGCGGGCCTTCCTCGCGTGGCTTGCGCATGCGTGAGAGCTGCACGTTCAGGCGCGGCATGGCCAGTTCCAGCCCGGCTTTGTCCAGCTTCTGGCGCAGGCGCAGGTTGAAGGCGCGCTGCACTTCCCACTGGCGGATCGGCGCGGTCTTGAAGCGGAAGCGCAGGATCGCCTGGCCATTGTCGAAGCTCTCGACGCCCTGCATTTCCAGCGGCGACCAGATCGCCCGGTTGATGCTGCGGTCGTTGCGCAGCTCGCCGGCCACGTCTTTCACCAGCGCCAGGGCGTCGTCGATCGGCATGCTCGCCGGCACCGGCCAGCGGAACATGGCGTAGCCGAACTGCCGCGAGTAGTTCTTGATGCTCTTGATCTCGCTGAACGGGATGGTGTGCACCACGCCGTCCAGGTCGCGCAGGCGCACGGTGCGGATGGTCAGGCCCTCGACCGTGCCCAGGTGGCCGCCGACGTCGACGTAGTCGTCGATCGACAGCGAGTCCTCGATGATGATGAACAGCCCGGTGATCAGGTCGGCCACCAGCGACTGCGCGCCGAAGCCGATGGCCAGGCCGATGACGCCGGCGCCGGCCAGCAGCGGCGTGACGTTCATGCCCATGTTGGCCAGCGCGACGATCAGCGCGATCACCGCGATGGTGATGAACAGCACGTTGCGGATCAGCGGCAGCATGGTCAGCGCGCGGGTGTTGGCGCGGTTCTTCCCGCCCAGGCCGAGGCTGTGCTGCACCGCGGTGTCGGTGAGAATCCAGATCAGCCAGGCCACCAGCAGGGTGCTGCCGAAGCTGATCAGCTTGAGGCTGATCTGCGAGCCGTCGCCCTCGGCGAAGCCGATCAGCGACATGCCCCAGACGCGCAGGCCCACTTCCAGGAACACCAGCAGCGTGGCCAGGTGCAGCAGGGTGTAGCCGAAGTTCTGCAGCTGCTCGATGTAGGGCGCGCTGCGCCGGCTGCTGCGTTGCGCCGAGCGCAGGTGGGCGCGGCGGATCAGGCCGTTGACGGTCATCGCCACCACCGCGATCAGCGCGCACAGCAGGGCCCGGCGCAGGGCGTAGCTGCTGTCGCCGGCGGTGACCACGGTGGCGAACAGCGAGATGCCCACCAGCAGCAGGACCGGCACGTACCACAGCGAGCCGACCAGCTCCACCAGCTCGTGCAGGCTGCGGCGCTTGAGGCGGCGCTCCAGCGGCTGGTTGCGGATCAGGTGGGCGATGGGCCGGCGGAACTGCAGGACGAACAGGGCGGTGAACAGCGCGGCGCAGATGTTCGCCAGCGAGCCCACGGTCAGCGCGGTGTTCTGCCCGAGGCTGTCGGTCACCCGCGGGTCGTGCATCACCTCGCCCAGGGCGGCCAGGCTGCCGATCAGCCACAGCGGGCGGAAGGCGCGGCGCCGCAGGATGTCCAGGGCGCGCGTGCGGTGCGGGCCGCCGAGCAGCGACAGGGAAATCACGCAGAGCGCGGAGAACAGCGTGCCGCACACCAGCACGTAGGCGATCACCATGGCCACCAGCTTGCCCAGGGAGCTGGGCAGCACCACGGAGAGGTACACGGTGATCAGGAAGGCCACCAGCCAGGGCCCCAGCTTGCGCAGGGCGAACAGCAGCAGGTCGCGGGTCTTGGGGTGCTGGGGCAGTTCGTCGGCCAGGCCGAAGCGCTCGCGCATGCGCCGCGCCAGCCAGCGCAGGCCCAGGGCCAGGCAGGCCCAGAGGAGGAGCACCAGGGAGAAGTCGAGGATCATCCCCGGCCATTCCTGCCAGGACGGCGTGCGCTCCTGCAGCTCCACGCCGGCCTGCTGGAACAGGCCGCTCCAGCGCAGCGTCGGGCTGTTGGCGCCTTCGAAGCGCTTCTCCAGGCTGCCCAGGGTGTCGCCGAGCAGGCCGAGCACGCCGCTCTGGTCCTCCGCGCCCTTCTTGGTGGCGTCGCGCAGCTGCTTGAGCTTCTTCAGCAGGTCGCTGCGCTGCTGGTCGTTCTCCAGGGTCTTGATCACCTGGTCCAGCGACTGCTGCAACTGGGCGTCGCTGACCTTGGCATCGCCACCGGTCACGCCGGGGATGCTGGGCAGCGCGGCGGACGCCGGCCCGGCGAGGAGCAGGCCCAGGCTGAGGCAGCACAGCAGCAGGAAGCGGCGAAGAAGATCGGTCACGAACGGGCACTCCGGAGCAGGCGAAACTCGGCACATCATACAGATGCCGGGGGCTGAGCCGAATTGGAGGGGAGATGCTCGCTTTGTAGGAGCGACTGCCTTGCGCCGAGGCGCTCTTCGTAGGATGGGTTGAGCTTGCGATACCCATGCTGCCGTGGTGATGGGTCGCTTCGCTCAACGCCATCCTACGAAAAGCCGTGCTTCCCTGGAACTGTAGGAGCGAGCTTGCTCGCGAAGGGGGCCAGGTGGGCTGGGTGTTTCGGTTTGACGCCGCTCCCTCTCCCCAGCCCTCTCCCTGAAGGGAGAGGGGGCTAGTCCGCGCCGAGAGGAGGAATGGTTTCAGTCGGACACCAACGGCGCTGCCGGCTGACTCAGGAATATCCAAGTACTCCAAACGGTCCCCTCTCCCTTCAGGGAGAGGGTTAGGGAGAGGGTGCTCTTGAGGATGCACACCGCCCCCAACGACAGGACACCGTTCGCGAGCAAGCTCGCTCCTACGAAAAGAAAAGCAGCAACCCTGCGCACGCCCAATAAAACACACCCAATAAAAAAGGCCTCCCGAAGGAGGCCTTAATGTTGCCGCTACTTATAGGTATTCGTGGATCAGACGCTGTAGTACAGGTCGTATTCCAGCGGGTGCACGAAGGTGCGCACCTTGATTTCTTCCTCGGACTTCAGCTCGATGTAGGCATCGATGAACTCGTCGGTGAACACGCCGCCCTTGGTCAGGAACGCGCGGCCCTTGTCGAGTTCTTCCAGCGCCTCTTTCAGGCTGCCGCAAACCTGCGGGATTTCCTTCGCCTCTTCCGGCGGCAGGTCGTACAGGTTCTTGTCGGCGGCATCGCCGGGGTGGATCTTGTTCTGGATGCCGTCCAGGCCGGCCATCAGCAGCGCGGCGAAGCACAGGTAGGGGTTGGCCGCCGGGTCCGGGAAGCGCGCTTCGATGCGGCGGGCTTTCGGGCTGGTGACGTAGGGGATACGGATCGAGGCGGAACGGTTGCGGGCCGAGTAGGCCAGCATGACCGGGGCTTCGAAGCCCGGGACCAGACGCTTGTAGGAGTTGGTCGACGGGTTGGTGAAGCCGTTCAGGGCCTTGCCGTGCTTGATGATGCCGCCGATGAAGTACAGGGCGGTGTCGGACAGGCCGGCATAGCCTTCGCCAGCGAAGGTGTTCTTGCCATCCTTGGAGATGGACATGTGCACGTGCATGCCCGAGCCGTTGTCGCCGTACAGCGGCTTCGGCATGAAGGTCACGGTCTTGCCGTAGGCGTCGGCGACGTTGTGCACGCAGTACTTCAGGGTCTGGACTTCGTCGGCCTTGGCCACCAGGGTGTTGAACTTCACACCGATTTCGTTCTGGCCGGCGGTGGCGACTTCGTGGTGGTGAACTTCGACCACCAGGCCCATTTCTTCCAGGGCGTTGCACATGGCGGTACGGATTTCGTGGTCGTGGTCGACCGGCGGTACCGGGAAGTAGCCGCCCTTCACGCCCGGACGGTGACCCTTGTTGCCCGACTCGATGTCGGCGTCGGTGTTCCAGGAAGCCTGCTCGGAGAAGATCTTGAACATCGAGCCGGAGATGTCGGACTTGAACTTCACTTCGTCGAAGATGAAGAACTCCGGCTCCGGGCCGACGAAGACGGTGTCGCCGATGCCGGTGGACTTCAGGTATTCCTCGGCGCGCTTGGCGATGTTGCGCGGGTCGCGCTCGTAGCCTTGCATGGTGCTCGGCTCGATGATGTCGCACACCAGGATCAGGGTCGGCTCTTCGGTGAACGGGTCCAGCACGGCGGTGCTGTCGTCCGGCAGCAGGATCATGTCGGAGGCTTCGATGCCTTTCCAGCCGGCGATGGAGGAGCCGTCGAACATCTTGCCGGCTTCGAAGAAGTCATCGTCCAGCGCGTCGCGGGCCGGCATGGTGACGTGCTGCTGCTTGCCTTTGGTATCGGTGAAGCGCAGGTCTACCCACTTCACGTCATGGTCTTTGATCAGTTGGTGCGACTTGTACGACATGCTGTCCTCCAGGAGGGATTAGAGCTGGGAGCTTTCTGTGCCCCAGTATCGGGTGATGCCGGCCGGAATACTCCGCCAGGGCAACCTGCCTCACAAGAGAGCAAGTAGCGTGCCAGTGCCCGATTTTGGACAGGGCCCCGCGCTACAGGGCTTTGCGCACGGTAGCTGGCGCGAATGACGGAATTGTTGCACCGATTTGGTGCTACACAATGGTGCGTGCGTCCATTTTGGTGCACCAAAAAGAATCTGCGCTCGACTGCTCAAGTCTTGAGCAATTTCAGGTATAATTCCGCCCCTTTTTTTCGTCCCTTCGGGCTCGTGCCTTTTCTCGCATGAAACTCATCGTCAAGGTCTTCCAGGAAATCACCATCAAGAGCCGGCCGGTGCGCAAGCGCTTCATCCGCCAGCTCGCGAAGAACATCCGCACCGTGCTGCGCGACCTGGACCCGGCGCTGCTGGTCGAGGGCGAGTGGGACAATCTTGAAGTGGAAACCCGGGTGACCGACGCCAAGGCCCTGCGCGAGATGATCGAGCGCCTGACCTGCGTGCCGGGCATCGGCCACTTCCTGGAAGTGCACGAATACCCGCTGGGTGACTTCGACGACATCCTCGAGAAGTGCAAGCAGCACTTCGGCCACCTGTTGCCGGGCAAGATCTTCTCCATGCGCTGCAAGCGCGCCGGCAAGCACGCCTTCACCTCCATGGACGTGGAACGCTACGTCGGCGGCGGCCTGCGCCAGCACTGCGGCGCGGCCGGGGTATCGCTGAAGAACCCGGAAGTGCAGGTACGCGTGGAAATCCGCCACGACCGCCTGTACGTCATCCACGCCCAGCACGAGGGCCTGGGCGGTTACCCGCTGGGCGCCCTGGAGCAGGTGCTGGTGCTGATGTCCGGCGGCTTCGACTCCACCGTGGCGGCCTACCAGATGATGCGCCGCGGGCTGATCAGCCACTTCGTGTTCTTCAACCTCGGCGGCCGCGCCCACGAGCTGGGCGTGATGGAAGTGGCCCACTACCTGTGGGAGAAGTTCGGCCGCTCGCAGCGCGTGCTGTTCGTCAGCGTGCCCTTCGAGGAAGTGGTCGGCGAGATTCTCACCAAGGTCGACGACAGCTACATGGGCGTGACCCTAAAGCGCATGATGCTGCGCGCCGCCAGCCGCGTGGCCGAGCGCCTGGAGCTGAACGCGCTGGTCACCGGCGAGTCGATCTCCCAGGTGTCCAGCCAGACGCTGCCGAACCTCTCGGTGATCGACCGGGTGACCGACACCCTGGTGCTGCGCCCGCTGATCGTCAGCCACAAGCAGGACATCATCGACACCGCGACCAGGATCGGCACCGCAGAGTTCGCCAAGCACATGCCCGAGTACTGCGGCGTGATCTCGGTGAACCCGACCACCCAGGCCAAGCCCTACCGCGTCGAGCACGAAGAGACCAAGTTCGACATGGCCGTGCTCGACCGCGCCCTGGAGCGCGCCACCCAGATGACCGTCGACCGCGTCATCGACGAGCTGGGCAAGGACCTGCCGGTTGAGATGGTCGACGAGGTGCTGCCCGGGCAGATCGTGGTCGACATCCGCCACCCCGACGCCCAGGAAGATGAACCCCTGGCGCTGGAAGGCATCGAAGTGCTGGCCATGCCGTTCTACGCGATCAACAGCAAGTTCAAGGAACTGGACCCCAACCGCCAGTACCTCCTGTATTGCGACAAGGGCGTGATGAGCCGCCTGCACGCCCATCACCTGGTCAACGAAGGGCACACCAATGTGCGGGTCTACAGGCCCGTTGGGCAGCTGCAAGCTGTAAGCGGCAAGCTGCAAGAGAAGAGCGGTCCCGCATGATCCTGTGCCGCATCAGTCGAAACGCAACCTGGCGCAGGCATCCTCCGGACGTCCGTACCTGAACGATATTTCCACCTGCTTGCCGCTTGTGGCTTGCAGCTTGAAGCTACTTTTTACCGAGACAGACACCGTGATCGAAAATCTCCGCAACATCGCCATCATCGCCCACGTCGACCATGGCAAGACCACCCTGGTGGACAAGCTGCTGAAGCTGTCCGGCACCCTCGACCGCAAAGAAGCGGAATCCGAGCGCGTGATGGACTCCAACGACCAGGAAAAGGAACGCGGCATCACCATCCTGGCGAAGAACACCGCGATCAAGTGGAACGGCTACAACATCAACATCGTCGACACCCCCGGCCACGCCGACTTCGGTGGCGAGGTGGAGCGCGTGATGAGCATGGTCGACTCCGTGCTGCTGGTGGTCGACGCCCAGGACGGCCCCATGCCGCAGACCCGCTTCGTGACCCAGAAGGCCTTCAAGGCCGGCCTGCGCCCGATCGTCGTGGTCAACAAGATCGACCGCCCCGGCGCGCGTCCGGACTGGGTCATCGACCAGATCTTCGACCTGTTCGACAACCTCGGCGCCACCGATGAGCAGCTCGACTTCCCGATCGTCTACGCCAGCGCCCTGAACGGCATCGCCGGCATGGACCACGAGAAGATGGACGACAACATGGACGCCCTGTTCCAGGCGATCATCGACCACGTCCCGGCCCCGGTGGTCGACGTCGACGGCCCGTTCCAGATGCAGATCTCGCAGCTGGACTACAACAGCTTCCTCGGCGTGATCGGCATCGGCCGCATCACCCGCGGCAAGGTCAAGTCCAACACCCCGGTGGTGGCGGTCAGCGACGACGGCAGCAAGCGCAACGGCCGCATCCTGAAGATCATGGGCCACTCCGGCCTGCAGCGCGTCGAAGTGCCGGAAGCCGAAGCCGGCGACATCGTCTGCGTCTCGGGCATGGAAGAACTGTTCATCTCCGACACCCTGTGCGACCCGCAGAACGTCGAGGCCCTGCCGCCGCTGACCGTCGACCAGCCGACCGTGAGCATGACCTTCCAGGTCAACGACTCGCCGTTCGCCGGCAAGGAAGGCAAGTTCGTCACCAGCCGCAACATCAAGGAGCGCCTGGAGAAGGAACTGCTGCACAACGTGGCCCTGCGCGTCGAGCAAGGCGACAGCCCGGAGAAATTCAAGGTCTCCGGCCGTGGCGAGCTGCACCTGTCGGTGCTGATCGAAACCATGCGCCGTGAAGGCTTCGAGATGGCCGTGGGCCGTCCGGAAGTGGTGATCATCGAGAACGAGGCCGGCGAGAAGCAGGAGCCCTACGAGAACGTCACCATCGACATCGAAGAGCAGCACCAGGGCTCGGTGATGGAACAGATGGGCCTGCGCAAGGGCGATCTGAGCAACATGATCCCCGACGGCAAGGGCCGCGTGCGCCTGGAATACACCATCCCGGCGCGCGGTCTGATCGGCTTCCGCAACAACTTCCTGACCCTGACCTCGGGCACCGGCATCCTGACCTCGACCTTCAGCCACTACGGCCCGATCAAGGCCGGCGAAGTCAGCAACCGCCAGAACGGCGTACTGGTCTCCATGGCCACCGGCACCGCGCTGACCTACTCGCTGGAAACCCTGCAGAGCCGCGGCAAGCTGTTCCTCGGCCCGGGCGACGAGATCTACGAAGGCCAGCTGGCCGGCATCAACAGCCGCGACAACGACCTGGTGATCAACCCCACCAAGGGCAAGAAGCTCGACAACATGCGCGCGTCCGGCAAGGACGAAGTCATCGCCCTGGTTCCGCCGATCCGCTTCACCCTGGAGCAGGCGCTGGAATTCATCGCCGACGACGAACTGGTGGAAGTGACGCCGAAGTCCATCCGCCTGCGCAAGAAACTGCTGAACGAGAACGACCGCAAGCGCTACGAACGCGCCAAGGTCTGATCCCGACCGCAGCATGAAGAAGGCCCCGCCGGAGCGATCCGGCGGGGCCTTTTTCATTTTTCCGTGGCGCCTGCCCGGCTTGCGATGCGCATCCTGAAATGCTCGTCCGGCTCGCTCACGCAGCGCCGGCAAGCCTTGCACTGAAACATCCGCTTGCCCTGGTGCCTGCCGTCGACGAAGCCCAAGCGGAAAAAGTGCTCGCGGTTACCGCAGCGTGGGCATTCCAGGGCAGGCAGTTCGGGCCGCATGCCCAGCTTGACCTTCGCCTCCCACTCGCCGCTGGGGTCGAGCCTCAGCAGCCACTGGCGGAACACCCTGACCCAGCGGGACAGCATCCTGTGCGACACCCCCAGCCGTTCGCTGGCATTGGCGATCGAGCGTTGTTGCGACAGCAGGGGCAGGAACGCCTCCAGCTTGTCGCAGCGCAGGAAGCTCTGCAGCGCCGTACCGGTACGCCGGTTGAAGCCCTTGCCGCAGTGCCGGCAATTGAAATAGGGAATGCCGTTCGGCGGCCTGCCCCGGTAGCGCAACACCACCTGGTGGCTGCCGCAGTGATGGCAGGGCGGCGGTGTTGGGTCCTTGGACAGGACTTCGTCGATGTGCCGTTGCAGGAAGGCGGTCAGTGCGGGGTCTTCGTGCCGGGGGATGTCCTGGCCACGGTCGAGGATGGGCAGGGCGTGGTCGAGTTGGCGGCGGGGCATGGGGCGGGCTTTGCGTGACATCGGAGCGCTATTTGAGCTGCGGCGCCGGGGCCTTGTGAATGTGCTCCGTGGGTGACTGGGCATAGTTCGGAAACGGCCTACGCAAGGAGGCTGGAACTCCTCAAGGCCTCACGCCGAGTAGGGGAATAGAGTCCGCCGGGTCAACGATTACCCCGCGCGAGCCCCCGATATGGACATCCGTCGCCCCTTCTATCAGGCCATCGCCAGCGCCCTGGCCGGCCTTCTGTTCCTCAATCCGATAGTCGCAGCCGCCGCGCAACTGGCGGTGGATGCGGCCGCCGGTGGCAACACGCAGATCGGCGCGGCGGGCAACGGCGTACCCATCGTCAACATCGCCACGCCCAACGGCAGCGGTCTCTCGCACAATAAATTCAGCGACTACAACGTCGGCCAGCAGGGCCTGATCCTCAACAACGCCACCGGCAAGACCGCCAGCACCCAGCTGGGCGGAATCATCATCGGCAACCCCAACCTCAAGGGCCAGGCGGCGCAGAAGATCCTCAACGAAGTCACCGGGGCCAATCCCTCGCAGCTCAAGGGCTACACCGAAGTGGCCGGGCAGGGCGCCCACGTCATAGTCGCCAATCCCCACGGCATCACCTGCAACGGCTGCGGCTTCATCAACACCCCGCGCGCCACCCTCACCACCGGCAAGCCGATCCTGGCCGGCGAACGCCTGCAGGGCTACGACGTGGATGGCGGCGAAATCGCCATCGAAGGCGCCGGACTCAACGCCAGCAATATCGACCAGTTCGAGCTGATCACCCGCAGCGCCAAGCTCAACGCCGACCTGTACGCCAGGCAGCTCACCGTGGTGGCCGGGCGCAACACGGTGGATGCGGAAAGTCTCGCCGCCACCGCCAAGCCCGACGACGGCAGCGCCAAGCCGCAACTGGCCATCGACAGCTCCGCCCTGGGCGGCATGTACGCCAACACCATCCGCCTGGTCGGCACCGAACAGGGCGTGGGGGTGAAACTGGCCGGCAACATGGCGGCCAGCGCCGGCGACATCCGCATCGATGCCAACGGCAAGCTGCAACTGGCCCAGGCTTCGGCCAGCGGTGACATCGCCCTGAAGGGCCAGGACGTGGCGCTGAACGGCTCCGCCTATGCCGGGGGCAGCGCCAGCGTGCAGGCCAGCGGGGCGCTGAGCAATGCGCAGAGCCTGGCGGCGGGCTCGTCCATCGAACTGAAGGCGAACCAGCTCAGCAACAGCGGCGTGATCGAGGCCGGCGTCAATGCCGACAACAGCCGCAATGCCCGCGGCGACGTGGCGATCGACGCGCAGAGCCTGCGCAACAGCGGCAGCCTGATCGCCACGCGCCAGCTGCAGGCCCGCGCCACCGTGCTCGACAACCGCAACGGCCAGATCGGCGGCCAGCACATCCACATCAGCGGCGGCGCCCTGGACAACCGCCTCGGCCTGTTCGCCGCCGAACAGAGCCTGCGCCTGGACCTGGCCAGCCTCGACAACAGCGGCCAGGGCACCCTCACCAGTCGCGGCACCCTGCACGCCAACCTCGCCGGCAAGCTGGACAACAGCGCCGACGGCCTCATCCACAGCGCCGGCAACCTCACGCTGGCGGCGCAGCACATCGACGCCAGCCGGGGCGAAATCTCCACCCAGGCCGATGCCGACATCCGCACCCGGCAACTGAGCCTGCGCGGCGGGCGCCTGCTGGGCAACGGCGCGCTCGGCCTCGACCTGCAGGGCGGCGACCTGGACAACAGCCAGGGCGGGCTGCTCAGCGCCGGCACCCTGAGTTTCAAGCAACTGGGCACGGTGGATAACCGTGGCGGCGAAATCTCCAGCCAGCAGAGCTTCGCCCTCGGCGCCCGGCTGCTGGACAACCGCGACAGCGGCCGCATCATCAGCGCCGGACGGCTCGACCTGCAGGCCGACCGGCTGCTCAACGCCGGCCTGGGCCTGCTGTCCGGCTGGCAGGGGCTGAGCGTCGGCGGCGGCAGCCTGGACAACAGCCAGGGCGGCACCCTCTCCAGCAAGGCCGGCGCGCTCGCCGTCAGCCTCGCCGGCGCACTGAACAACGCCAGCCAAGGCGCCCTGGTCAGCCAGGGGGACCAGCGGATCAGCGCGGCCAGCCTGGACAACCGCGGCGGCATCGTCTCCGCCGAGGGCAACGTCGAACTCGCCATCGCCGACACCCTCGACAACCGCGACGCCGGCCTGATCGACGCCCAGCGCCGGCTCGACTTCAGCCACGCCGCCACCCGGCTGCTCAACCAGGGTGGGCAGATCAGCGCCGGCAGCCTGCTGCTCAAGGGCCGCAGCCTGGACAACAGCGGTGGCCAACTGCTCAGCCAGGGGGCCCTGGAGGCGACGCTGAGCGGCGCGCTCATCAACGCCAACAACGCCCGCCTGAGTAGCGGCGCCGGCCTGCTGCTCAAGGCCGCCAGTCTGGACAACCGTGGCGGCCAGCTGTCCAGCCAGTCCACCCTCGAGCTGATCCTCGGCCAGGGCGGCCTGGACAACCGCGACCGCGGCACCCTGGCCAGCCAGGGCGCGTTGCGCATCGAGGCGCTCGGCGGCCGCCTGCTCAACGGCAACGACGGCCTCGTCCACAGCGGCGACAGCCTCAGCCTGCGCGCCGCCGGCCTCGACAACCAGCAGGGGCAGGTTTCCAGCCAGGGCGACGCCAGCCTCGCCCTGAGCGGTGCGCTGAACAATGCCCGGGGCCGCATCCAGAGCGATGGCGGCAAGCTCGACCTGGGCGCCGCGAGCACCGACAACAGCGGCGGCATCCTCAATGTCGCCCAGGGCCTGCTCAGGATCGTCACCGGCTACTTCGGCAACGACGCTGGCGTGGCCCAGGGCGTGGACCTGGACGCCCAGGCCAGCGGCGGCATCGGCAACCGCCAGGGGCATCTCGCCGCCACTGCCGGCCAGGCCAAGGTCGACAGCGGCAGCGCAGCCCTGGACAACCGCGACGGTGGTCTCTACGCCGGCAACCAGCTGACCCTCGCCGCCGGCGACTTCCTCAACGGCAACGGCAAGGTCGGCGCGAAAGGCATCGACTTCAGCCTGCTGGGCGCCCTGAACAACGACGGCGGCCTGATCGAAGCCGGCGACTGGCTGAGCCTCGACGCCGCCAGCCTGAGCAACGCCCAGGGCCGCCTGCGCGCCCTGGGCCAGAGCGGCAGCACGCGGATCGTCACCCGCGGCCTGCTAGACAATCGCCAGGGCACCCTGGAAACCGCCGCCGACACCCTGCAACTGAGCGGCGGCGCCCTGCACAACGCCGGCGGCACCGTGTTGCACGCCGGCAACGGCCAGTTCCTCGTCGACCTGGGGCAACTCGGCCAGGCCGGCGGCCACTTCATCACCCAGGCCGCGCTGGACATCGACGCGCCGGACTGGACCCTGAACAGCAGCCTGCAGGCCCGCCAGCTCACCCTCAACGTCGACCGCCTGCAGCTCGGCAGCGACGGCCAGCTGCTGGCCGTGCAGGGCCTTGACGGCAGCGGCGGCCACTGGCGCAACGACGGGCTGATCGCCAGCGATGCCGGCCTGAACCTGAACCTGAGCGGCACCTACGCTGGCGCCGGGCGCCTCACCAGCCTGGGCGACCTGAGCCTTGGGGCGAGGCAGGTCGAACTCGGCGCCGCCGCCAGCATCGCCGGCGGCAGCGCGGCCAGCGTCACCGCCAACGGCCTGAGCAACCACGGCCGCATCAGCTCCGCCGGCGACCTCGGCGTGCGCGTCGCCAGTCTCGACAACTTCGGCAGCCTCGGCAGCGCCGCCGGGCTGCGCGTGGAGGCCGGCAACCTGCTCAACCAGGGCGGGCTGCTGTTCAGCGGCGGCGACATGGCGCTGCGGGTCGGCACCCTCAGCAACCGCGCCGGCGACCTCTACAGCCTCGGCAACCTGCACATCGCCGCCAACGACCAGAACGGCTGGGCGGCCAAGGTCGAGAACGTCTCCGGCAGCATCGAAAGCGCCGGCGCCCTGACCCTGCTGGCGCAGGACTTCGACAACCGCCGTGGCGACGACTTCCGCATCGGCCAGCGCATCGTCGCCGGCAACATCCGCATGTACGCCGACGATGTGTGCGACGGCAAGGGCTGCGAATTCCGCTTCCAGTCCTGGGAGCGCTACGAGGACGTCATCACCCAGGACTCGCCCCAGGCGACGATCACCGCCGGCGGCGACTTCGTCTTCCGCGGCGGCGCCTTCGCCAACCTCTACAGCAGCATCGCCTCGGGCGGCGACATCGACATCCAGGCCGCCAGCTTCCGCAACCAGGGCGCGGCCGGCGGCGTGGAGCGGCACCTGGACGGGGCCTTCTACACCCGCACCGACGCCTACTACTGGGCGTTCCGCAGCAACCAGGAGCTCTACAACCGCTACAACGACCCCAACTCGCCGGACTACGACCCCGGCGCCCTGAGCCGCCAGCAGGTGCTGGAGTCCGGCGGCTACCCGGAGCACAACTTCCACACCCTCATGATCTCCGAGGTGCAGGTGTCCGGCGCCCCGGCGGCCAGCGCGGTGATCCAGGCCGCGGGCAACGTCAGCATCATCGCCAGCGAGCAGTTCGACAACAGCGTGGTGCGCCGCGACGCCGGCGCCCAGAGCATCGACCCGCGCGACGTGAGCACGGCCACCGGCGCCGCCACCGGCCAGTTCGCCATCACCTCGCAGCTGCCGCCGGACCTGGCGCAGCAGCAGGTCAACCCACTGGAGCTTCCCGGCTTCAGCCTGCCCGGCGGCGGTAACGGCCTGTTCCGCTTGAGTGGCGAGGACGGCAGCGCCGGCGCCCGGAACGGGCCCGATCTCGCCGGCCTCGGCCAGGGGCTTTCCCGCGTCCAGGGCGTGCCGGACAACGCCGCGCCCGGCAACAGCCACAAGTACCTGATCGAGACCAATCCCGAGCTGACCAGCCTGAAGAGCTTCCTCGGCTCCGACTACCTGCTGGGCCTGCTCGGCTACGACCCGGACCAGGCGCAGAAACGCCTGGGCGACGGCCTCTACGAACAGCGCCTGATCCAGCAGGCGGTGGTGGCCCGCACCGGCCAGCGCTTCATCGATGGCATGGCCAGCGACGAGGCGCTGTTCAAGTACCTGATGGACAACGCCATCGCCTACAGGGACAGCCTCAAGCTGACGGTAGGCGTGGGCCTGACCGCCGAACAGGTGGCGGCGCTGACCCACGACATCGTCTGGCTGGAAGAGGCCGTGGTGAACGGCGAAAAGGTACTGGTGCCGGTGCTCTACCTGGCCCAGGCCGACAACCGCCTGGCGCCCAACGGCGCGCTGATCCAGGGCCAGAACCTGAGCCTGATCAGCGGCGGCGCACTGAACAACGCCGGCACCCTGCGCGCCAGCGGCGACCTAAGCGCCAGCGCGGCGAACATCGGCAACAGCGGCCTGATCGAAGCGGGCAAGCGCCTCGACCTGCTGGCCACCGAGAGCATCCGCAACACCGCCGGCGGCATCCTCAAGGGGCGCGACGTCAGCCTCACCGCGCTGACCGGCGACGTGATCAACGAACGCAGCATCACCACCCTCGACCTGAGCGCCGGCAACGACCGCATCCACAAGGAAATCGCCAACGCCGCCGCCCGCATCGAAGCCAGCGGCAACCTGGCGATCAACGCCGGACGCGACCTGCTCAGCGTCGGCAGCGCGATCCAGGCCGGCGGCGACGCCCACCTGCAGGCCGGGCGCGACCTGCGCCTGGAGGCTGCCGGGGAAACCGACAGCGCCGATTTCCAGAGCCGGCGCATGCAGGGCAGCCTCGCCAGCACCACCCAGCACGCCAGCGACATCAGCGTCGGCGGCAACCTCGATGCCAGCGCCGGCCGCGACCTCAGTGTCATCGCCAGCCACATCGACGCCAAGGGCGACATCGTCCTGGGCGCCGGCCGCGACGTCACCCTCGCCTCGGCGGCGAACGAAGAGCACAGCCAGACGAAGTACAAGGGCGGCGGCAAGAAGGTCGAGCAGCAGGCCGACCAGGTGCGGCAGCAGGGCAGCAGCCTGAGCGCGGGCGGGGACGTGGTCGTCAGCGCGGGGCAGAACCTCACCCTGGTGGCCAGCCAGATCAGCGCGGGCAACGAAGCCTACCTGGTGGCCGGCGACAAACTGGAACTGCTGGCGGGCTACGACAGCGACTACTCCCTGTACAGCGAGGAGAAAAAGGGCGGCTTCGGCAGCAAGAAGACCCAGCGCGACGAAGTCACCGACGTGAAGGCGGTGGGCAGCCAGATCAGCGCCGGCGCCGACATCACCCTGCTCAGCGGCGGCGACCAGAAATACCAGGGCGCGAAGCTCGAAAGCGGCAACGACATCACCCTCCTCAGCGGCGGCAGCGTGACCTTCGAAGCGGTCAAGGACCTGCACCAGGAAAGCCACGAAAAGAGCAAGGGCAACCTGGCCTGGCAGTCCGCCAAGGGCAAGGGCCAGACCGACGAGACCCTGCGCCAGAGCCAGCTGATCGCCCAGGGCGAACTGGCGATCAAGGCCGTGGAAGGCCTGAAGATCGACATCAAGCACATCGACCAGCAGAGCGTCGGGCAGACCATCGATGCCATGGTGCAGGCCGATCCCGACCTGGCCTGGCTGAAAGAGGCCGAGGCGCGGGGGGATGTGGATTGGCGGCGAGTGCAGGAGGTGCATGACTCCTTCAGCTACAGCAGCTCGGGCATTGGTACTGGAGCTGCAATTGCCATTGCCATCATCGTTGCTGCTGCAACTTACGGCGCTGCGACCGGCGCAATGGGTTCGGCCGCAGGAGCTGGGGCCGGTTCTGGAACTACGATGGCGGCTGCAGGTAGTGCCGCCATGGTTGAGGCTGGTGCTGCAGTTGGCACTGCTGCCGCAGGTTGGGGGAACGCCATGGCAGCGACTGCTATTTCTTCTGTCGCTGGAACTGGGGCTGCCAGTTTTGTTGGGAACAAGGGCGATCTGGGGCAAACACTCAAGGACATCACCAGTGAGGACAGCCTGAAAGGTTTTGCCGCTGCGGCACTCATCGCAGGATTCGGCGCTGGCTATACGGAGGGCTGGGGTAGGGAGTTGACTGCCGAGGGGAACTACAAACTGATCAGCTATGGAGATCGGATCAAGGCTTATGCTGCCAATACTGCACTAAAAGGCATCCTTAATGGGAACGACAAGGATACGTGGCTGAGTATTGCTGCTACAGGGGCGCTGATGGAGTTATACCAATATTCGGTTGGACGAGCTCCGGACGTTAGGCCAGGCGTGGACAGGGAGAATCCAAAATTTGAATCTTTAGATGGTGGCTTTGTGCCGCAGGTGTACTTTGATGGTGGGATGCGAGAAGGTAAAAATATAGGATTGAATTGGCCGACACTTGAAGCTTGCAGTGCGGTTTACTCAGTGTGTCATGGAACCTTTGTTAGTGACTCTTTAAATTCTGTCCCCGGATTTAACGCTTTTGCGACATTACATGATGGATGGATGATAAATCTTGAGGCAATGAAAGGGGCGGATATGTCTATTTTAGAAAATATTGGAAGTATGCCGCCGGCTATTATTGTTAATTATGGGGCTATTTACTATAAATATAAGGAGTTGGTTGAGTTGGCTAGGAGGGGAGATGAGAAGTAAATTTTGGATTTTGTTTTTTTTCTTTTTCATTCTTGGGTGTTCTACTCGCTCCATGTGGGTTGATGGGATGAATGGAATGGTGGGAGAGTCTTATTACAGGCACTATAACTATTTTTGGTCTCCTTCGAATAAGAATAAGAGTTTCGATAGAGTTGAGGTTGAGGGGGGAGGGAGAAGATACTATATAACTTGGCATGGAGAGTGTAAGTACTCCATTTATGTGGAGAGGGATGGTTTAATAAGGTCATGGAGATATGAAACTAATAATATGGAGTCTTGCTATGTTCCGATGTATTGATCTTGCTTGTCCGGGAACATGTAATTGAGTAATGGTTAGCAATTCTGAGAGTGCTGTTCAAGAAGTAACTTGGTTGTCAACTATTTGTGGTTTGCTGTTCTGTTTGTGCGGATGTGGTCCGTCAAACTATTACTGGGCTGAGGGGATGGATAGATTTGTTGGGTAGAGAGTTGATTCTGGGTTAGGTCGGTGCTTGGATGGTTGTACTGGCTCTTTTGGGTCGCCAGCAAATCACAATAGACAGTTTAGTGAGATCGTCTCTGAAGAGGAGGGGTGAGCAGTATTATTTTGATTAATAGGCTCGGTGGCGGAGTTAAGATAAGCTTATTATTCATGCTTTCGATGTTTATGTTTGTCTTGAGCGGGCTGGTGGCGAACACTGCTCTCGATGGGGCGATAAGGATAGCCTTGCAATGTATTTTTCTGTCTAATGTATTTGCTTATTTATATGATATGACAATGTATGGTCCTCATCTGTACATGAGATTCTCCGGCGATGCAGGCTCCGATCAGATCGGACGATTTGTGTTCATGTTGGTTTGTATGTTTTTGGGTGTGGTTTGTGCCATTTATTAATGGTTTTTAGATGAGTATTACCCTTCTGGAATTGAGGGCGAAAGGGGACGGATTTATTTCTCCTGCTCTAAAGCTGACTGGTTATGTAGGGTTGGAGTGTAGTAGGTGATTTTCTGTTTTTTCGATTTTCTCACCTAGGTCTTATCAATAGGTGGGCTTAGGATAACGGGTGTAAATTTTCTATCTCTGGTTCTTGAGGAGAGATCCTTGAATGAGATTTTTGAGACTTTTGAAGAGGTATAGATTAGCTGTACTTGCTCTGTTGGTTTTGGGCGGTATCGGAAATTCTTTAAGGTTTATTGGTGAATGGAATAGCTTTGGGGTGGTCGTAACTGGTCAGGCTTTTTTTGGCTGGGGGTTTTACTGCTATTTAGCAGATAGAGTTATTTATCTGGCGCCTGGAGGGGCAGTCGAAAATAATCATCCAAAGGAAGTTAGGTTTCTGGTGGGGGTATTCGCCCTTGGTGTGTACTTGTTAATGTTTGCTTTTAATGGCTATGACAGGGATTGGTGGTAAGTGCCGGGAAGGGTGTTTGTTATTTTTTTGTGGTGTTGGTTGATGAGGCGAGAAGGGGCGGATTTATTTTTCCTGTTCTAAAGCCGACTGCCTGGGCAGGATTAGAGTGCAGGAGAAAACCCTCCTTCGTTAGAGTCCGATCGAGTCTTTCAGGTGGCCTTCCAGGCGGCATTCAGGGTAAAGTTTTTGGCCTTTTGCCATCACTGCCGAGTCGATCTTTCGACGCGCCGGCATTGGCAAAGGCAGGCACTGCCGTTGCCTCTGGAAGAAAGGGCGGCGGCTACAACCATATGGAAAGGGAGAAGTCGTTGTGAGAATGCTCAAACTGCTTGCGCTGGCCAGTATCGCGCTTATCTATGGCTGCGCCTCGGCTCCGTCGATGGAGAAAATGCAGGCGGAAGTTGCCGGGTACGAGTTGCCCAAGGCTGCCACTGCCGACCAGGGGCTGGTTTATGTGGTGCGGCCGAGCAACGCCGGTGGCCTGGTGCGTTTCAACGTGTTCCTGGATGACCGCGAAGACGCCTCGGAGATGGGCTACAACCGTGGCAATCAGTACATCTATTTCTACGTCGAGCCAGGCAAGCACACCATCAGTTCCAAGGCGGAAAACTGGGCGGACCTGTCTTTCGAGGTGCGGGCCGGCGAAGTGGTGTTCATCAAGCAGGAAGTGGAAGTCGGGATGCTGATGGCGCGCAACAACCTGGTGCTGCTTGGCGATACCGAGGGCCGTTACCTGGTCAAGGATGCCAGTTTGGGTAGCGTGGCCAAGGAACGTAAATGACCAGCAGGGAGCAGAGAGACGGATTCATCTTTCTGCTCTAGATCCGAAACTGCGCGGGTCGCGGAGCGAAGCGTCATCCGGCAACGGCGGATAACGCTTCGCGTTATGCGCCCTACGGTCGGGTGCGTTGCTCGGCGGCGGCGTACAGCCGCTCGGCGTCGGCCGCCAGGTATTCCAGCGCGCTGAAGGTGCCGTCCAGCACTTCCTCGGTGGGCGCGCCCAGGTCCGGCGCGCCGGCCAGCAGGCGCAGCAGGTTGACCAGGGCCGCCTGGCGGGATTGCGCGGCGTCGTAGAGCTCCGATGGGGCGGTGCTTGTCAGGGGATGGGGTAGCACTTGGGCTGTAAGGTTCATGGGCTTGTTTCCTAATCGAATGGGTTTCCGCTTCCTGACGCCAATCAGGGAGGGCGGACCGTACAGGTTGGCGTACCGGGATTAGGACCGGCGCATCCGAAGATGCCCCGCACGGCCCGCCCATAACGCGGGTGCAGCCATGCCAGGCGCCAAGCTCAGCTTTCGCGCCTTCCTAACCCATCGGGACGCCAATCCCGAGCCGCCCTGTTGGGCGGCCGAGCCACGTTAGGGCGCTACCCCAAGGCTGTCAATCGGAGACGGCAAGAAAGCGGGGAGCCGTATCGACAGGAGGCACGCGTCTCGGACAAGGAGGCGCTTCATGACCCTTGCCGATCTGCCCGGGCCCGACGCCCGTGCCCAGCCGATGCTGCTGGTGCCTGCCGTTCCTTGTGCTTTGTCTGTGGCTGGCGGCCTGGCGCTGGCGTCATATCCTGTGGAATCAGGGTGCCTGCGCCGCGTGGGGCGATATACTCGGAGCCTTGCGCGCCGCTGGATGGGTGCGTTTCCCTTCAAGGATGTGAATGCATGCAATGGATCTTCATGCTGATCGGCCTGGTGCTGGGCACCGCCTGGGACGAGTCAATCGCCGATGGCCTGGTGGGCGCCGGGCTGGGGCTGCTGTTCGGCCAGGCGCTGGCGCTGCATGGCCTGCAGCGGCAGAACGCGGCGTTGCGCCGGCAGCTGGAGCAGTTCGCCGAGCGGTTCGAGGCGGGTACCGAGGCGTTATACCAGCGCCTGCTGCGCCTGGAGCAGGGCGGGGCCGTAGCGCTTGTGCCGCCCACCGAGCCGGCGGAGCCCGTCGTTGCGCCGGAAGCCGTCGCCGCGCCTGAGCCGGAGCTGGAATGGGAGATCGAGCTGCCCGAAGCGCAGGCGCCTGCCGCGACCAGCGCTGCGCCTGACTGGTCGTTGCAGCCCCAGGAGCCGCCGCCGGCACCGACCCCGTCCGTCGTCGAAGCCCCTGCGGCGCGCGAAGCCTCTGCCTGGGAGGCCGAACCGACTGTACCGTCCGGCCCGTCCTGGTTCGACCGTGCCTTCGGTGCCGCGCGCGACTGGCTGTTCGGCGGCAATACCGTGCTGCGCGTCGGCGTGCTGCTGCTGTTCCTCGGCCTGGCCTTCCTGCTGCGCTACGCCTCCGAGCGCGTGGTTGTCCCCGTCGAGCTGCGCTACATGGGCGTGGCCGCCGCCGCCATCGCCCTGCTGGCCCTGGGCTGGTGGCTGCGGCACAAGCGCGCGACCTACGGCCTGCTGCTGCAGGGCACCGGCATCGCGGTGCTGTACCTGACGGTGTTCGCCGCCATGCGCCTGCATCCCCTGCTGACGCCCGGCCAGGCCCTTGGCCTGCTGGTGGCGGTGACGGTGTTCTCCGCCGTGCTGGCGGTACTGCAGGATGCCCTCGGCCTGGCCGCCGCGGCGGCCCTGGGCGGTTTCGCCGCGCCCATCCTGACTTCCACCGGCGCCGGCAACCACGTCGCCCTGTTCAGCTACTTCGCCCTGCTCAACGCCGGCATCTTCGCCATCGCCTGGTTCCGCGCCTGGCGCCTGCTCAACCTGATCGGCTTCTTCGGCACCTTCGGCATCGGTTTCGCCTGGGGGCTGCGCTCCTATACGCCGGAGCTGTTCGCCAGCACCGAGCCGTTCCTGCTGCTGTTCTTCCTGATGTACGTGGCCATCGGCCTGCTCTTCGCCCGCCGCCGCCTGCGCGAGGCCGCCGGGCTGGAGGAGGGCGCCGGGCGCGACGAGACGCTGCGCTGGTCGCTGCGGCAGACCGACTATGTCGATGGCACGGTGCTGTTCGGCGCGCCGCTGATCGGCTTCGGCCTGCAGTACGCGCTGATCCGCCACCTGGAATTCGGCCCGGCGTTCAGCGCGCTGGCGCTGGGGCTGTTCTACATGGGCCTGGCGCGCCTGCTGGCCGGGCGCACCGCCGGCCGCGCCCTGCTGCTGGTGGAAGCCTGCCTGGCGCTGGGCGTGGTGTTCGGCAGCCTGGCCATCCCGCTGGGCCTGGACGCGCGCTGGACCTCGGCGGCCTGGGCCGTGGAGGGCGCCGGCATCTACTGGCTGGGCTTGCGCCAGGGGCGGCGGCTGGCGCGGATGTTCGCGCTGCTGCTGCAGGTGGGCGCGGCCATCGCCTTCCTGATGGGCTTGCAGCTGGGTGTGGATAAGCTGCTGGACGGCGCGCCGCTGGGGGCGTTGATGTTCGGCGTGGCGCTGTTGTTCAGCTACTGGCAGCTGCGCCGCCACGGCGACGCCGGCCTCTGGCCCTGGGAACCGCGCTGCCAGCCGCTGCTGGCGACCTGCGGCCTGGCCTTCCTCTATCTGATCGCGCCGCTGTGCTTCGCCGTGCCGGGCACCGCCATGGCTTGGGCCCTGGCTGGCCTGGCCACGGTGTTCGCCGGGCTGCGCCTGGGTTCGCGGACCTTCCTGTTCTGCGCCTTCGCCGTGCAGTTGCTCGGCGGCGCGCTGTTCCTCGCCGACCTGCGGGCGGCCGACGGCGGCGCCGGGGTGCTCGGCAGCGGCTGGACCGGCCTGTTCGGCGCCAGCCTGATCGGCCTGGCGCTGATCGCCGGGATGATCCTCGCCGCGCGCGACCCGCTGGTGCGCGACGACCGCCGGCTGATGCTCGGCCTCAGCGCGGTGCTGCTGGCCGGCCTGGCCTTCGTCAACCTGGCGGTGCTGTTCGTCCTGCCCTGGCGCAGCGCCGCGGCGGTATGGGCCGGAAGCGGCCTGCTGATCCTCTGGCTGAGCCTGGCCTTGCAGCAGCGCGCGAGCTTCGTGTTCGGCCTGCTGCTGCAGGTGCTGGGCGGCGCGGCGCTGTTGTTCGGCGGCTCGTCATTGTTCGCCGGGCTCTCCGGCGAGGGCCTGACGCCCCTGGCCCACAGCGGCTTCTGGTGTCCGGCGGTGCTGGCCCTGGCGGCGCTGGTCGGCGCCTGGCGCCTGCACCGGGCGGGGCAGGGCGGGCAGGCGCTGCAATTGGGGGCGCTGACCCTGGAACGGCTGTCGCAGTTGCTGCTGGCCTGGGGCGCGGGCTGGTGGGCGCTGACCGCGCTGTGCGAGATCGCCCGCTTCGTCCCGGCGCCACGGCGCGAGCATGTCGCCCTGCTGGTGGCGGCCGTCAGCGTGGTGCTCTGGGCCTTCGTTGCCCGCCGCGAGCAGTGGCGGGCCCTGGCGCTCGCCTGCCTGGCCCTGGCGCCGGCGGGCGTCCTGGCGCTGGCCAGTGCCTGGCAGCCGGAATACCAGCCGCTGGGCGAGCTCGGCTGGCTGGGCTGGGGCGCGTTGTTCGTGGCGCACTTCTGGTCGCTCAGGCGCCTGGAACCGCTGCTGCCGGCGCTGCCCCTGCGCGGAGCCCACGTGCTCGGCTGCTGGCTGTTGCTCGCGGTGCTGGCGCTGCAACTGCGCTACCTGTTCCTCGCCCTGGCCGAGCACTACAACGCCTGGCGCTGGCTGGGCTGGGCGCTGGTGCCGAGCCTCTACCTAATCCTCATGGGCGCGCGCCGCACGCTGCCCTGGCCGGTATCGGCCTTCCCTCGCGAATACCGCGCCCTGGCCGCGGCGCCGGTGGCGCTGGCGCTGCTCGGCTGGTTCTGGCTGGTCAACCTTGTCAGCGACGGCGCGGCGCAACCGTTGCCCTACCTGCCGCTGCTCAACCCGCTGGAGCTGGGCATGCTGATCGTGCTGGCGGCGGTGTTCCAGTGGAGCCGCGAGGGCCTGCCGCAACTGGGCCTTGCCGGCGAACAGGTGCGCCTGCCGGCCCAGGCGCTGCTGGGCGCCTCGCTGTTCGCCCTGCTGACCCTGGCCGTGTGCCGCACCGCGCACCACTGGGGCGGTGTGCCCTTCGCCCTGGAGCCGCTGCGCGAGTCGATGCTGGTGCAGGCCGGGCTGTCCATCGTCTGGACGCTGATCGCCCTGGGCCTGATGGTCGGCGGCCACCTGCGCGGCCGGCGCGACCTGTGGATGGTCGGCGCGGCGCTGATCGGCGTGGTGGTGGTCAAGCTGTTCTTCGTCGAGCTGGGCAACAGCGGCAGCCTGGAGCGCATCGTTTCTTTCATCGGCGTCGGCGTGCTGCTGCTGGTCGTCGGCTATTTCGCCCCGCTGCCGCCGCACCGGGCGGCCGGGCAACAGGAGCAACCCCCCGCATGAAGCTGGCTTCCCTCATTCTCTGCCTGGCCGCCGGGCTGGCCCAGGCCGCGGAAACCCCCGCCGACTACCCGCAGCAGGCGCCCCTGCACCTGCAGGGCGAAGGCCCCTGGTACCGCCTGCAGGTGCCGATGAGCGTGCAGCTGGCTGCTGCCCATGCGGACCTGCGCGACCTGCGGGTGTTCGACAAGGAGGGCGAGGCGTTGCCCTACGCGCTGAGCGCGGTGGCGGCGCAGGGCAGCAGCACCGCCCATGAGTCCGCGGCCCGGTTGTTCCCGCTGTACGGCGCCGAAGCCGACCCCGGCCGCCAGGCCGGCCTGCGCATCCAGCGCAGCACCACCGGCACGCTGGTGGAAGTGCTGCCCGACGCGGCGCCCGCGCCAACGGGCGAGCGGCGCAGCGGCTGGCTGCTGGACACCGGCGACGCCGACTTCCCCTTCGAACGCCTGGCCCTGGACTGGAGCAGCGAGGCCGAGGGCTTCCAGCATTTCCGCATCGAGGCCAGCGACGACCTGCAGCACTGGCGCAACTGGGGCGACGGCCAGCTAGCCCGCCTGAGCTTCAACGGCGAGCGCATGGACGTCAGCGAGGTGGCCCTGCCCGGGCAGAAAGCGCGCTACCTGCGCCTGTCCTGGCCGGCCGGCAACACGGCGGTGACGCTCAAGGGCGCGCGCCTGCTGGGCCGCACCGACCAGGCCGCGAGCACGCCGCTGGTGTGGTCCGAGCCCATCGCCGGGCGCCGCGAGGCGGACGGCAGCTACCGCTGGGACCTGCCCCAGGCGCTGCCGCTGGAGCGGGTGCGCTTCGAGCTGGGCACTGCGGCGCAGCACCTGATGGCGCCGGTGGCGCTGTCCGCGCGCAAGGCAACCGGGCAGGGCAGCCGGGACGACTGGTACCCGCTGGCCCGCGGGGTGCTCTACGACCTGCCGGTGGACGGCCGCCAGGTGCGCCAGGACGAACTGCTGCTGGCCGGCCAGCCGGTGCGTCAGCTGCGCCTGGTCACCGACGCGCGCGGCACCGGCCTGGGCGACACGGCGCCGAGCCTGCGGGTGGCCATGCGTGCCCGCGAGCTGGTGTTCCTGGTGCGCGGCAGCGCGCCCTACCAACTGGCCCTCGGCAAGCGCGACGCCACCTCCGCCAGCCTGCCGCTGAGCGTGCTGATCCCCGGCTACCAGCCGGACAAGCCGGCCCAGGTCGGCCAGGCCAGCCTGGACGGTGCCCTGCAGGCCGCCCCGGCGGAAGCCGCCAGCGCCGGCGACGGCAATTGGAAGCGCATCGGCCTGTGGGCCGTACTGCTGGGCGGGGTGCTGCTGCTGGGCGGCATGGCCTTCAGCCTGTTGCGCGGGCAGCGCGCCGGCCAATGAGCAAATACCGGGAAATGGAGAAATTACGCCAGCTTATGTAGGGAAATGCGTCAAGAACGCTACTCTGCGCGATTGTTCTGATACTGTTAACGGCGTTGCACTCTACCTATAAGAAAAAGCATGGAGTCAGCCGCATGATCAAACAGGTGCTTTCACCCCTGGCCGCCGCCTGCCTGCTCGGCATCGCCGGTCAGGCCCTGGCGTCACCTTCCCCGTATTCGACCCTGGTGGTGTTCGGCGATAGCCTCAGCGACGCCGGCCAGTTCCCCGACGCCGACGGCCCCGCCGGCGCCTCCACCCGCTTCACCAACCGCGTGGGACCGACCTATCTGGACGGCAGCGGCGAGGTCTTCGGGCCCACCGCGGCGATGATCCTCGGCGGCAAGCTGGGCGTCGCCGCCGGCGACCTCGGCCCCTCGACCTCGCTGGTGAACGCCGCCGAAGGCCTGCCGGATGGCAACAACTGGGCGGTGGGCGGCTACCGCACCGACCAGATCTACGACTCCATCACCGCCGCCGGCGGCTCGGTGGTCAGCGCCAACGGCCAGACGCGCACCCGCGACGGCTACCTGGTCGGCCGCCTCGCCGACCCCAACGCGCTCTACTACCTCACCGGCGGCGGCAACGACTTCCTGCAGTTCCGCATCACCGACGATCCCTCCGCCCGCGCCGCCGCCGGGCGCCTGGTGGACAGCGCCCAGGCCCTGAGCCAGGCCGGCGCGCGCTACATCATGGTCTGGCTGCTGCCCGACCTGGGCCTTACCCCGGCCACCAACGGCACCGTCCTGCAGAGCTTCGGCACCCAGCTCAGCGGCATCTTCAACGAAGAGCTGGTCAGCCAGTTGGCCAGCAGCGGCGCCAACGTGATCCCGCTGAACATCCCGCTGATGCTCCAGGAAGTGCTGGCCGATCCCGGCGCCTATGGCCTGGCCACCGGACAGAACCTGGTGGGCACCTGCTTCAGTGGCAACAGCTGCCCGGAAAACCCGGTCTACGGCCGCCACGGCAGCAGCCCCGACCCGACCAAGCTGATCTTCAACGATGGCGTGCACCCGACCATCGCCGGCCAGACGCTGATCGCCGATTACGCCTACTCGGTGCTGTCCGCGCCCTGGGAGGCCACCCTGCTGCCGGAAATGGCCCACGGCACCCTGCGCGCCTACCAGGACGAGCTGCGCAGCCAGTGGCTGGCCGACTGGGAGAACTGGCAGGGCGTCGGCCAGTGGCGTGGCTTCGTCACCGGCGGCGGCCAGCACCTGGACTACGACGACCAGGACAGCGCCGCCAGCGGCGACGGCTTCGGCTACAACCTGACCCTGGGTGGCTCGCTGCGCCTGGACGACGCCTGGCGCGCCGGCATCGCCGCCGGTTTCTACCGGCAGAAACTGGAGGCCGGCGCCGAGGATTCCGACTACAAGCTCAACAGCTACCTGGGCAGCCTCTTCGTGCAGTACCAGCAGGATCGCTGGTGGGGCGATGCCGCGGTGACCGGCGGCTACCTCGACTACGACGAGGCCAACCGCAAGTTCGCCATCGGCCCGCGCACCGTCGAGGAGAAGGGCGACACCAACGGCAACCTGCTCGCCTTCAGCGGCCGGATCGGCTACGACATCGCCCAGGGCGGCGAGGGCTGGCACCTGTCGCCCTTCGTCAGCGCCGACTGGGCGCGGGTAAAGGTCGACGGCTACGACGAGGGCAACGCTTCCACCTCGCTGTCGTTCGACGAGCAGAAGCGCTACTCCCGCCGTCTCGGCGCCGGCCTGCAGGGCAAGTACGCGCTCAGCGAGCGGACCCAACTGTTCGGCGAAGTCGCGGTGGAGCGTGAATACGCCGACGACACCCAGAACATCGGGATGGCCTTCACCAGCCTGCCGGCCAACGGCTTCACCCTGCAGGGCTACACCCCGCAGAGCCACCTGCAGCGCGCGACCCTGGGCTTCGCCCGGAAGCTGACCCCGGAACTCTCGCTGCGTGGCGGCTACAGCGCGCACCGCAGCGACGACGACCTGCAGCAGGGCGTGAGCCTGGCGCTGAGCCTGGACTTCTAAGCCCGGTATGTCAGCAAGCCGCCGCGACTGACGGCCGCAGCGACGAGGGAACCGACCACCGGCGGCGCGCTCCAACCTCAGGACGGACGCGCCGTACGGGAGGCGGCGTGGCCGATTCCACGCTAGAATGCGCGCAGTTTTTTTCCTACCTCTCCCCCGGAGCCCTTCCATGTCCCGCGTTACCCTCAGCCGCTACCTCATCGAGCAGACCCGCAGCCACAACACCCCGGCCGACCTGCGCTTCCTCATCGAGGTGGTGGCGCGTGCGTGCAAGGAAATCAGCCATGCCGTGTCCAAGGGCGCCCTGGGCGGCGTGCTGGGCAGCATGGGCACCGAGAACGTACAGGGCGAGGTGCAGAAGAAGCTGGACGTGATGTCCAACGAAATCCTCCTGGAAGCCAACGAGTGGGGCGGCCACCTGGCCGGCATGGCCTCCGAGGAGATGGACAACGCCTACCAGATCCCCGGCAAGTACCCCAAGGGCGCCTACCTGCTGGTGTTCGACCCGCTGGACGGCTCCAGCAACATCGACGTCAACGTCTCGGTCGGCACCATCTTCTCGGTGCTGCGCTGCCCCGAGCAGCACCTGAGCCAGAACGACAGCCTCAACGAGCAGGCCTTCCTCCAGCCGGGCACCAGGCAGGTCGCCGCCGGCTACGCCATCTACGGCCCGCAGACCATGCTGATGCTGACCCTCGGCGACGGCGTCAAGGGCTTCACCCTGGACCGCGAGCTGGGCAGCTTCGTGCTCACCCACGACAACATCCGCGTGCCGGAAAGCACCGCCGAGTTCGCCATCAACATGTCCAATCAGCGCCACTGGGAAGCCCCGGTGCAGCGCTACGTCAGCGAACTGCTGGCCGGCAAGGAAGGCCCGCTGGGCAAGAACTACAACATGCGCTGGATCGCCTCCATGGTGGCCGACGTGCACCGCATCCTGACCCGCGGCGGCATCTTCATGTACCCGCGCGATGCCCGTGAGCCGGAGAAGCCCGGCAAGCTGCGGCTGATGTACGAGGCCAACCCGATGTCCTTCATCATCGAGCAGGCCGGTGGCGCCGCCACCAACGGCACCCAGCGTATCCTCGACATCCAGCCGGAGTCGCTGCACCAGCGCGTGGCCGTGTTCCTCGGTTCGAAGGAAGAGGTCGAGCGCGTCACCGGCTACCACCAGGCCTGATGAGCGCGGCACCCGCCTGGCAGGCTTTGCTGGACTGGTGGTTCGGCGACGCCCTGCGCGCCAGCGACGTCGCCGCCCAGCGCAACGGCCTGTGGTTCGGCAAGAGCGCCTGCGAGGACAGGGCTTCGGACAACCGCTTCGGCGGCCTGGTGCGCCAGGCCCTGGACGGCGGGCTGGCCGACTGGGCCGGCTCGGCCCAGGGCTGGCTGGCGCTGATCCTGCTGCTGGACCAGTTGCCGCGGATGATCTTCCGCGACACGCCGCGCGCCTACGACGGCGACGCCCGCGCCCAGGCGCTGGTGCGTCGCGGTCTTGCGGCCGGGCTGGACCGCCAGTTGCAGCCCATCGAGCGGGTCTTCGTCTACCTGGTGCTGGAGCACGCCGAGGACCTGGCGCAGCAGGAGCAGGCGGTGCAGCATTTCGCCGAACTGCACGAGCAGGCCGCCGAGGACGACAAGGCGCTGTTCGCCGATTTCCTCGACTACGCCGAGCGCCACCGCGCGGTGGTCGCGCGCTTCGGCCGCTTCCCCCATCGCAACGCCATCCTTGGCCGCGAGTCCAGCGCCGAGGAAGTCGCCTTCCTCAAGGAACCCGGCTCGCGTTTCTGACTCCAAGGGTGCGTTTCGCGTGGCCTGTGCCACGCTTGTCCAATGGACCATCCGACAATGGAGTTGCCCATGTCCTTCCGCCGTATCGCCCTGATCGCCGTCTGCATCGCCATGGCCGCCTGCAGCAAGCTCAACCAGGAAAACTATTCCAAGCTCAAGGCCGGCATGGACAAGGCCGAGGTGGAGGCCCTGCTCGGCAAGCCGACCGAGTGCTCCGGCGCGCTGGGCGTGTCCAGCTGCACTTGGGGTGACGACAAGACCTTCATCAGCGTGCAGTACGCCGGCGACAAGGTGCTGATGTTCTCCGGCCAGGGCCTGAAGTGAGATGAACGCCGCGCTGCGGGTGCTCGCCGCCGTCGCGCTGGCCGGCATCGGCGGCTGCGCCGGGCACGCCGAGGAGCGGCCGCAAACGATGCAGGTCGACCCGCAGCGCTACGCCGGCACATGGTACGAGCTGGCGCGCAAGCCGATGTTCTTCCAGCGCGCCTGCCTGCAGTCCGAGGCCCACTACAGCGTGCGCGCCGACGGCAGCATCGGCCTGCGCAACCGCTGCCGCACCGCCGACGGCAGCTGGAAACAGGTGACCGGCACGGCCACCCCGCAGACGCCGGGCAGCACCGATGCCTTCTGGGTGCGCTTCGATAACTGGGCGTCGCGGCTGCTCCCCGGCGTGGTGCGCGGCGACTACCAGGTGCTCTACGTCGACGAGGACTACCAGACCGCGCTGGTCGGCAACCGCGACCGCGACCACCTGTGGCTGCTGGCGCGACAGACCAGCCTGCCCGCGGCGACGTTGCGTCGTTTGTTGGCCGAGGCCAATCGCAAGGGGTATGACACGAGCGATCTGATCTGGCGGAGCAAGGACAGCGCGATAGCGGGGAATTGAGGGATGGATGTTTTGTGGGGTGGTGGTGTCTGCCGGTAACGCAGGCGCGCTACTTCACCTCCGCTCCCTCTCCCTAACCCTCTCCCTGAAGGGAGAGGGGACCGTTGGGCAGGGTTGGGGATTCTGGAGTCAGCCGGCAGCTCCGGTGGTTTCCAGCTGAAACCATTTCTTCTCTCGGCACGGACTAGCCCCCTCTCCCTTCAGGGAGAGGGTTGGGGAGAGGGAAAAGGGGTTGCCCCGGAGATGAATCTGCCGGCAAACACCATCCGCAATCAACGAAAGCCAGGCGTAGGGCGAATAACGCTCCGCGTTATCCGCCGTTTGACCTTGGCCCCAGGCCGCTCGGTGCCGAGCACGGAGCGCCCTACGCCAACAACTCCCGCAACACCCCCGCGAACTCCCCGGCGCTCTGCTCTTCCAGCGCATGCCGGCGCTCCCGCACCACCCACTGCCCGTTGACCATCACATCGCGCACCTGGCGGTCGCCGCCGGCGAACAACCAGCGGTTGAGCAGGGTCTCGGGCTTGGCGGTGGCCAGGTAGGGATCGTTGCCGTCGAGCACCAGCAGGTCGGCGCGGCGGCCCGCCGCCAGTTCGCCCACCGGCTGGCCCAGGGCCTGGGCGCCGCCCACAAGGGCCGCTTCGTAGAGCGTCTGGCCGATGTTGGGCTGGTCGCTGCGGTACAGGCGGTTGCGCTTCTGGTCGCGCAGGCGCTGGCCGTATTCCAGCCAGCGCAGTTCTTCCACCACGCTCAGCGACACGTGGCTGTCCGAGCCGATGCCCAGGCGCCCGCCGCGGGCCAGGTAGTCCACCGCCGGGAAGATGCCGTCGCCGAGGTTGGCCTCGGTGGTCAGGCACAGGCCGGCCACGGCGCCGCTGGCGGCCATGGCGGCGACTTCGTCGGGCTCGGCGTGGGTGGCGTGGACCAGGCACCAGCGCTCGTCCACCTCGATGTTGTCGTACAGCCACTGCAGCGGCCGGCGCTGGCTCCAGGCCAGGCAGTCGTCGACTTCCTTCTGCTGCTCGGCGATGTGGATGTGGATCGGCCCTTCGCTGCTGTCGGACTCCAGCACCTCGGTGATCTGCTGCGGCGTCACCGCGCGCAGCGAGTGGAAGCACAGGCCGACGCGCTGCGCCGGTTGCGCCGCCAGGCGCGGCTGCAGGCCGTGGATCAGTTCGAGGTAGGCGTCGGTGCCGTTGATGAAGCGGCGCTGGCCCTCGCTGGGCGGCTGGCCGCCGAAGCCGGAATGGCTGTAGAGCACCGGCAGCAGCGTCAGGCCGATGCCGGCCTCGCGCGCGGCCTGGCTGACGCGCAGCGCCAGCTCGGCCGGCTCGGCGTAGCGCTGGCCATCCAGGTCGTGGTGCACGTAGTGGAATTCGGCGACGCCGGTGTAGCCGGCCTTGAGCATCTCGATGTACAGCTGGCGGGCGATGACCTGCAACTGCTCCGGGGTGATGCGGCCGACCAGGCGGTACATCAGCTCGCGCCAGGTCCAGAAGCTGTCGTTGGGGTTGCCGGCCACCTCGGCCAGGCCCGCCATGGCGCGCTGGAAGGCGTGCGAGTGCAGGTTGGGCATGCCCGGCAGCACCGGCCCGCGCAGGCGCTCGGCGCCCTCGGCGCTGGCATTGGCCTCGACCCGCGCCAGCAGGCCGTCGGCGGCAACCTCGAAACGGACATCGCGGGCCCAGCCGCTGGGGAGCAGGGCGTGTTCGGCGAACAGGGCAGGCATGCTGGGGTCCTCGCAGGGCTCTTCGAATTTGTATATACATATACAGACGTTTAGGATGGCCGTAAACTAGGTGATGCGCCCGGCGGTCGCCGCGGGACTTGTATGCACCGGTCGATTCCGGTACATGCCGGAGGACAAGAGCGCATTGCGCCGCTGCCTTCCCGCCACTGCCCACCGTCGCCCCGACAAGGAGTACCCCCGTGCCCGCATCGTCCCCGCCCAACCCGCCCGCGGAGGGCTCCTCGCTGGCCTCGCAGATGGGCGAGCTGCCCGCCCCGCTGTACGCGCGGGTGAAGCAGATGATCGTCCAGCAGATCCAGTCCGGCGCCTGGCCGCCGCACCACCGGGTGCCCTCGGAGAGCGAGCTGGTCAGCGAGCTGGGCGTCAGCCGCATGACCATCAACCGCGCCCTGCGCGAGCTGACCAACGACGGCCTGCTGGTGCGCATGCAGGGCGTCGGCACCTTTGTCGCCGAGCCCAAGGGCCAGTCGGCGTTGTTCCAGGTGCAGAACATAGCCGAGGAAATCCAGGCCCGCGGCCATCGCCACCATTGCGTGGTGGTGCGCCTGGAAGAGGAGAAGGCCAGCGCCGAGCGCGCCCTGACGCTGGACGTGCGTGAAGGCCAGCGGGTGTTCCATTCGCTGATCGTGCACTTCGAGAACGACGTGCCGGTGCAGATCGAGGACCGCTACGTCAACGCCGCCGTGGCGCCGGACTACCTCAAGCAGGACTTCACCGGGCAGACGCCCTTCGCCTACCTCACCCAGGTGGCTCCGCTCAGCGAGGGCGAGCACGTGGTCGAGGCGGTGCTGCCCGATGCCGAGGAATGCAGGCTGCTGAACATCGACCGCCACGAGCCCTGCCTGATGATCCGCCGGCGCACCTGGTCGGGGCGCAACACCGTGACCAGCGCGCGCCTGCTCTACCCGGGCTCGCGCTACCGCCTGGAAGGACGCTTCTCGTCATGAACCATCGCCTGCTGCGGGCCGCCGACTACCCGGTGATGCCCTGGAAGAACGGCGCGGGCAGCACCCGCGAAATCCTCCGCGACGCCGGCGACGGCCTGGAGGGCTTCGGCTGGCGCCTGTCCATCGCCGACGTCGGCGCACCGGGGCCGTTCTCTGCCTTCAGCGGTTACCAGCGGGTGATCACCGTGCTGGAAGGCGAGGGCATGCGCCTGACCGTCGACGGCGAGCAGTCCCGCGAGCTGCGCGCCCTGGACGCCTTCGCCTTCGATGGCGCCAGCGCGGTGGACTGCGAGCTGCTCGGCGGCGCCATCCGCGACTTCAACCTGATCTATGCGCCCGCGCGTTACCGCGCACGCCTGCAGTGGCTGCGGGTGGGCGGTGAGGCGCACTTCTTCAGCAGCGCTTCGACCGTGCTGCTGTTCAGCGCGGGCGAGGGGGTTCACGTCAGCCAGGATGGCGGGGCCGCTGCTGTGCTGGGGCTGCATGACACGCTGCTTGCCGAGGGCGAGGAGCGGCTGCGGGAGTGGCGGCTGAGCGTGGCGGGAAGCGCCGACATCTGCGTGATCGAACTCGAATCACGCTGAGGGAAAAGACTGCCGGGGGAGCCCTTTTTCGTTAGTGGGAGAAGCGCCTTGCAGGTGCTTTCGCGGGCATGGCCCAGCAAACACGACACCCCGTAGGATGGGTTGAGCGAAGCGATACCCATCACCATGGCGCGATGGGTATCGCAGGCTCAGCCCATCCTGCGAAGAGCGCCTCGGCAAGGCGGTGTAGGCGCGGGCCACGTCTGCGGTGGCGTAGAACGCCACCGTCGTCCGATCAGCCGTACAGCCGCGAGTAATCCAGCCAGCGGCTAAGCGCGCCTTCCTCCACCCAGGCGCGGGCCGCGGCGATGTCCGGGGCGAAGTAGCGGTCCTGCTCGTAGGCCGGGACCTGGGCGCGGATCATCTTCAGCACTTCCTGCAACTGTGGCGAGCTTTGCAGCGGCGCGTGGAATTCCACGCCCTGGGCGGCGGCCAGCAGCTCGATGGCGACCACCGCCGAGCTGTTGCCGGCCATGTCCTGCAGGCGGCGCGCGGCGAAGGTGGCCATGGACACGTGGTCTTCCTGGTTGGCCGAGGTCGGCAGGCTGTCCACCGAGGCCGGGTGGGCGAGGGTCTTGTTCTCCGAGGCCAGGGCCGCCGAGGTCACCTGGGCGATCATGAAGCCGGAGTTGAGCCCGCCTTCCCTGACCAGGAACGCCGGCAGGCCGGACAGCGCCGGGTCCACCAGTTGGGCGATGCGCCGTTCCGACAGGGCGCCGATCTCGGCGATGGCCAGGGCCAGCACGTCGGCGGCCATGGCCACCGGCTCGGCGTGGAAGTTGCCGCCGGAGAGCACGTCGCCGTCGGCGCTGAACACCAGCGGGTTGTCCGACACCGCGTTGGCCTCGCGCAGGAACACCCCGGCGGCGAAGCGCAGGTGATCGAGGCAGGCGCCCATCACCTGGGGCTGGCAGCGCAGCGAGTAGGGGTCCTGCACGCGCTTGCAGTCGATGTGCGACTGGTTGATCTGGCTGTCGTGCAGCAGCTCGCGGTAGAAGGCCGCCACGTCGATCTGCCCGGGCTGGCCGCGGACCGCCTGGATGCGCGCGTCGAAGGGCACGTAGGAGCCCTTGAGCGCTTCCACCGTCAGGCTGCCGGCGACCACCGCCGAGACGAACAGCTTCTCCGCCGCGAACAGCCCGCGCAGGGCCAGGGCGGTGGACACCTGGGTGCCGTTGATCAGCGCCAGGCCCTCCTTGGGCCCCAGCACCAGCGGCTGGCAGCCGGCGATGGCCAGGCCTTCGCTGGCCTCCATGACGCGGCCCTGGTGGCGCACCTGGCCGACGCCGATGAGCGCCGAGGACATGTGCGCCAGCGGCGCCAGGTCGCCGGAGGCGCCCACCGAGCCCTGGGACGGGATGCACGGGTAGACGCGCGCCTGGTAGAGCTTGAGCAGGGTGTCGATGACCGCCATGCCCACGCCGGAGAAGCCGCGGGCCAGGGAACCGATCTTCAGCGCCATGATCAGCGCCACGCTGGCGTCGTCCAGCAGCGGGCCGGTGCCGGTGCAGTGCGAGAGGATCAGGTTGCGCTGCAGGGTGACCAGCGAATCCTCGGGGATGGAAGTGCGCGCCAGCAGGCCGAAGCCGGTGTTGATGCCATAGACGGTGCGCTGGTCGGCGATGATCTGGCTGACCGTGCGGGCGCTGTTCTCGATGTTCGCGCGGCAGGCTGCATCCAGTTGCAGCTCGGGTTGCCGCTGGTGGATGGCGCGCAGCTGGTCGAGGGAAAACTGGCCGGGGGTGATCTGCAGGGTTTCGGACATGACGGCTCCCGTGTTCCGGAGTGTTACCGCGCTCGGCGGCGAGACTATCTATTCCTGTATATACAAGTATGAGCAATAAGCGAGCCATTCCGCCGGGCCGGATTGCGCCGACGCCATGCCTGCGTGCGCGAGCGGGGCGCGGCGTCCCTCTGTAGGAAATAAGGAAGGGCAGCGGCGCCCCCGGGAAATGAGGCGAGCTGTAACGGCGAGGCGTTACCGGATGCTACGAAATGGAGCAGGCGATCACCGTTCTGGTGCGTATGACCGACAGATGTAGCTGCCTTCCTGGACCCGCCCGGCTGTACGAATTCATCTATTAATACTTTTTAAATCAATAGGTTGAGTTCTATTTCCAGCATGCCCGAAGTGCCCGGCGAGGGACTTGGCCTTTCCTTTGCTTATACTTGTATGTACAAGCATATACGTGACAGGAGGCGACGCTTCCTGCACCGATGCCCAACCCGAATCCCGTTGCCGGAAGCCGAACGCCCCGGCTTTCGCATCCGAGCCCAAGACTGCCTTGAAGGAGCCTGCCGTGACCGAATCCAGCAAATTCCGCGACGTCGAAATCCGCGCCCCGCGCGGCACCCAGCTGAACGCCAAGAGCTGGCTGACCGAAGCCCCGCTGCGCATGCTGATGAACAACCTCGACCCGGAAGTCGCGGAGAACCCCAAGGAACTGGTGGTGTACGGCGGCATCGGCCGCGCCGCGCGCAACTGGGAGTGCTACGACAAAATCGTCGCCACCCTCAAGGAGCTGAACGACGACGAGACCCTGCTGGTGCAGTCCGGCAAGCCGGTCGGCGTGTTCAAGACCCACGCCAACGCCCCGCGCGTGCTGATCGCCAACTCCAACCTGGTGCCGCACTGGGCCACCTGGGAACACTTCAACGAACTGGACGCCAAGGGCCTGGCCATGTACGGCCAGATGACCGCCGGCAGCTGGATCTACATCGGCAGCCAGGGCATCGTCCAGGGCACCTACGAAACCTTCGTCGAGGCCGGCCGCCAGCACTACGCCGGCAACCTCAAGGGCCGCTGGGTGCTGACCGCGGGCCTGGGCGGTATGGGCGGCGCCCAGCCGCTGGCCGCGACCCTGGCCGGCGCCTGCTCGCTGAACATCGAGTGCCAGCAGAGCCGCATCGACTTCCGCCTGCGCAGCCGCTACGTCGACGAACAGGCCAAGGACCTGGACGACGCCCTGGCGCGCATCGCCAAGTACACCGCCGAAGGCAAGGCCATCTCCATCGCCCTGCTGGGCAACGCCGCCGAAATCCTCCCGGAGCTGGTACGCCGCGGCGTGCGCCCGGACATGGTCACCGACCAGACCAGCGCCCACGACCCGCTCAACGGCTACCTGCCGATCGGCTGGACCTGGGAGCAGTACCGCGACCGCGCGCAGACCGAGCCGGCCGCCGTGGTCAAGGCCGCCAAGCAGTCCATGGCCGTGCACGTGAAGGCCATGCTCGACTTCCAGAAGCAGGGCGTGCCGACCTTCGACTACGGCAACAACATCCGCCAGATGGCCAAGGAAGAGGGCGTGGCCAACGCCTTCGACTTCCCCGGCTTCGTTCCGGCCTACATCCGTCCGCTGTTCTGCCGTGGCATCGGCCCGTTCCGCTGGGCCGCGCTGTCGGGCGACGCCGAGGACATCTACAAGACCGACGCCAAGGTCAAGGAGCTGATCCCCGACGACGCCCACCTGCACCGCTGGCTGGACATGGCCAAGGAGCGCATCAGCTTCCAGGGCCTGCCGGCGCGCATCTGCTGGGTCGGCCTGGGCCAGCGCGCCAAGCTCGGCCTGGCGTTCAACGAGATGGTCCGCAGCGGCGAGCTGAAGGCGCCGATCGTGATCGGCCGCGACCACCTGGACTCCGGTTCGGTGTCCAGCCCGAACCGCGAGACCGAGGCCATGCAGGACGGCTCTGACGCCGTGTCCGACTGGCCGCTGCTCAACGCCCTGCTGAACACCGCCAGCGGCGCCACCTGGGTGTCGCTGCATCACGGCGGCGGCGTGGGCATGGGCTTCTCGCAGCACTCGGGGATGGTGATCGTCTGCGACGGCACCGACGAAGCCGCCGCGCGCATCGCCCGCGTGCTGACCAACGACCCGGGCACCGGCGTGATGCGCCATGCCGACGCCGGCTACCAGATCGCCATCGACTGCGCCAAGGAACAGGGCCTGAACCTGCCGATGATCACCGGCAAGTGAGGCACAGGGGCGGCCCCGCCGCCCCGGGCCAGGGAGGAACCGCCGCGCGGGTGGGGGCGCGGCGGTCGGGCCGAGCGGAATCCGTCCTCTGACACAACAAGAACCCCGGCCCGGCGCCGGGGTGGAGAAGAAAAGCGATGTCCCAGGCCAGTGAGAACTCCAGCAAGCCGCTGATCGAGCGGCGCTCGATCAACTACATCCCCGAGGCCGAGCGCCACGGCAAGCTCTACAGCCAGTTCACCCTGTGGCTGGGCGCCAACCTGCAGATCACCGCCATCGTCACCGGGGCCCTGGCCGTGGTGCTGGGCGGCGACGTGTTCTGGTCGCTGATCGGCCTGCTCATCGGCCAGTTGCTCGGCGGCGCGGTCATGGCCCTGCACGCGGCCCAGGGGCCCAAGCTGGGCCTGCCGCAGATGATCTCCAGCCGGGTGCAGTTCGGCGTCTACGGCGCGGCCATCCCGATCGTGCTGGTGTGCCTCATGTACCTGGGCTTCACCGCGACCGGCACGGTGCTTTCCGGGCAGGCGCTGGGCCAGCTGTTCGGCGTCAGCGACAGCGCCGGCATCCTGATCTTCGCCAGCGTCATCGTCCTGGCGACCGTGCTCGGCTACCGGGTGATCCATTTCATCGGCCGCCTCGCCAGCGTCATCGGGGTGATCGCCTTCGTCTACCTGTTCAGCCGCCTGATGACCCAGACCGACGTCGGCGCGCTGTTGCAGATCCGCCATTTCAGCTGGAGCAGCTTCCTGCTCGCGGTGTCCCTGGCCGCTTCCTGGCAGATCGCCTTCGGCCCCTACGTGGCCGACTACTCGCGCTACCTGCCGAGCAGGACCTCGTCGGTGAAGACCTTCCTCGCCGTCGGCGCCGGTTCGGTGATAGGCGCGCAGGTGGCGATGGTCCTCGGGGTGTTCGCCGCGGCCATGGCCAACGGTCAGTTCGCCGGCCGCGAGGTCGCCTACATCGTCGGCCTGGGCGGCAGCGGCGCCACTGCGGCGCTGCTGTACTTCAGCATCGCCTTCGGCAAGGTGACCATCTCCACGCTGAACTCCTACGGCAGCTTCATGTGCATCGCCACCATCATCAGCGGCTTCCGCGGCCACGTCGAAGTCACGCCCCGGCAGCGCCTGGTGTTCGTGCTGCTGATCGTCGGCGCCGCCACCCTGGTCGCGCTGCTCGGCCAGCATTCGTTCCTCGGCGCGTTCAAGTCCTTCATCCTGTTCCTGCTGGCCTTCTTCACCCCGTGGAGCGCGGTCAACCTGGTGGACTACTACCTGATCACCCGCGAGCGCTACGACGTGCCGGCGTTGGCCGACCCGGACGGCCGCTACGGCCGCTGGAACCTGCCGGGGATCAGCGTGTACGTGATCGGCGTGCTAGTTCAGCTGCCGTTCATCTCCACCAAGTTCTACACCGGCCCGCTGGTGGACTACCTGGGCGGCGTGGACATCTCCTGGATCATCGGCCTGGTGGTGCCCGCCGTCCTCTATTACCTGGTCGCCCGGCGCAGCAGCCGGGCGGTGCCGGACCGGCTGATCCTGCCGGCCCGTACCTGAACCGGCCCGGCCGCGCCCCGCACGGGCGCGGCCCTTGTACTGCCCAACCCCCTTTCCACTTTTAGGAGCATCAGATGAACAATTCCAAGAAGACGCTGCTGGGCCTGATCCTTTGCGCCGGGTTGCTGGGTTCCATGGCATCGGCCCAGGCCGCGGGCTGGTGCGAGAGCGGCAAGCCGGTGAAGTTCGCCGGGCTGAACTGGGAGAGCGGCATGCTGCTCACCGACGTCATGCAGTTCATCCTGAAGAACGGCTACGGCTGCGAGACCGACAGCCTGCCGGGCAACTCCATCACCATGGAGCAGGCCCTGGCCAACAACGACATCCAGATCTTCAGCGAGGAGTGGATCGGCCGCAGCGACGCCTGGAACAAGGCCGCCGCCGCCAACAAGGTGGTCGGCGTGGGCGCGCCCATCGTCGGCGCCACCGAGGGCTGGTACGTGCCGCGCTTCGTGATCGAGGGCGACAAGGCCCGCGGCATCGAGGCCAAGGCGCCGAACCTCAAGGCGGTCACCGACCTGGGCCAGTACGCCGAGCTGTTCCGCGACCCGGAAGAGCCGGGCAAGGGCCGCTTCTACAACTGCCCGGCCGGCTGGACCTGCGAACTGGAAAACTCCGAGATGCTCAAGAAGTACGGCCTGGAGGCCAAGTACACCAACTTCCGCCCGGGCACCGGCCCGGCGCTGGATGCCGCGGTGCTGTCCAGCTACAAGCGCAAGGAGCCGATTCTCTTCTACTACTGGTCGCCGACGCCGCTGATGGGCCAGGCCGACCTGGTCAAGCTGGACGAGCCGGGGGTGAACAAGGACGTGAAGATCCAGGTCGGCCTGTCGCGCAGCTTCCATGACCAGGCGCCGGAGCTGGTCGCGGTGCTGGAGAAGGTCAACCTGCCCATCGACCTGCTGAACCAGAACCTGGCGAAGATGGCCAAGGAGAAACTGTCCTCCGAACAACTGGCCAAGGCTTTCCTCAAGGAGCACCCTGAGGTGTGGACCGCCTGGGTCAGCGAGGACGCCGCGAAGAAGATCCAGGCCGCGCTCTGACGCTGCCCGAGCCGGGGAGGCCAGGCCTCCCCGGCGATGCCTAATCCTTGCGAGTACGAGCCATGTTCCCTGAACGCTTCACCTTCTCCATCGCCGACGTGGTCAACGGCTGGGTCGACGCCCTGGTGACCAACTACGGCGACGTCTTCCGGCACATTTCCGACACCCTGCTGTGGGCCATCGTCAACCTCGAAAGCCTGCTGCGCGCCACGCCCTGGTGGCTGATGCTGGCCATCGTCGCCGGCATCGCCTGGCACGCCACCCGGCGCCTGGTGCCGACCCTGGTGATCACCGGCCTGCTGTTCCTGGTCGGCGCGGTGGGCCTGTGGGACAAGCTCATGCAGACCCTCGCGCTGATGATGGTGGCCACCCTCATCTCGGTGCTGATCGGCATCCCCCTGGGCATCCTCGCCGCCCGCAGCGACCGCCTGCGCGCCATCCTGCTGCCGCTGCTGGACATCATGCAGACCATGCCCAGCTTCGTGTACCTGATCCCGGTGCTGATGCTGTTCGGCCTGGGCAAGGTGCCGGCGATCTTCGCCACCGTGATCTACGCCGCGCCGCCGCTGATCCGCCTCACCGACCTGGGCATCCGCCAGGTCGACCGCGAGGTGATGGAAGCGGTCACCGCCTTCGGCGCCAACCGCCGCCAGCAGCTGTTCGGCGTGCAGCTGCCGCTGGCCCTGCCGAGCATCATGGCGGGCATCAACCAGACCACCATGATGGCCCTGTCGATGGTGGTGATCGCCTCGATGATCGGCGCCCGCGGCCTGGGCGAGGACGTGCTGGTGGGCATCCAGACGCTCAACGTCGGCAAGGGCCTGGAGGCCGGTCTTGCGATCGTCATCCTCGCCGTGGTCATCGACCGAATCACCCAGGCCTACGGCCGCTCGCGTCACCACGAGGCCAGCAAATGAGCAAGATCCAGGTCAAGAACGTCTACAAGATCTTCGGCGCCCGCTCCGACGCCGCCCTGGCGATGATTCGCCAGGGCAAGAGCAAGGCCGAGGTGCTGGCCGCCACCGACTGCGTGGTCGGGGTGAACGACCTGTCGCTGTCCATCGAGGCCGGTGAAATCTTCGTCATCATGGGCCTGTCCGGCTCCGGCAAGTCGACCCTGGTGCGCCACTTCAACCGCCTGATCGACCCCACCAGCGGCGAGATCCTGGTCGACGGCGAAGACATCCTGCGCTACGACTCGCGCCAGCTGGAGAACTTCCGCCGGCGCAAGATCAGCATGGTGTTCCAGAGCTTCGGCCTGCTGCCGCACAAGAGCGTGCTCGACAACGTCGCCTACGGCCTCAAGGTGCGCGGCGAGAGCAAGGCGCTGTGCCAGGAGCGCGCGCTGCACTGGATCGCCACCGTGGGCCTGAAGGGCTACGAGAAGTCCTACCCGCACCAGCTCTCCGGCGGCATGCGCCAGCGCGTCGGCCTGGCCCGCGCGCTGGCCGCCGACACCGACGTGATCCTCATGGACGAGGCGTTCAGCGCCCTCGACCCGCTGATCCGCGCGGACATGCAGGACCAGCTGCTGGAACTGCAGAAGACCCTGCACAAGACCATCGTTTTCATCACCCACGACCTCGACGAGGCGGTGCGCATCGGCAACCGCATCGCCATCCTCAAGGACGGCCAACTGATCCAGGTCGGCGCCCCGCGGGAAATCCTCCACCAGCCGGCCGACGAGTACGTCGACCGCTTCGTCCAGCGCCGCGTGGCCAACCTGTAGTCCGGGAGTTTCGATGTCCTCCGCTTCCATCATCACCTTCGGCGACGCGCCCCTGCACTGGCAGGACGTGGTCGCCGTGGCCCGCCATGGCGCGCGCCTGGAGCTTTCGGCGGCGGCCTGGGCGCGCATCGACAACGCCCGCGGCATCGTCGAGCGCATCGTCGAACGCGGCGAGCGCGCCTACGGCATCAGCACCGGCCTCGGCGCCCTGTGCAACGTGGTGCTCGAAGGCGAGCAACTGGCCCAGCTGTCGCGCAACACCCTGCTCAGCCACGCCTGCGGCGTCGGCGAAGCACTGAAGGACGAGCAGACGCGTGCGATCGTCTGCGTCGCCATCGCCAACTACAGCCTCGGCAAGTCCGGCCTGCACCGCCGCGTGGTGCAGGCCCTGCTGGAACTGCTCAACCGCGGCATCACCCCGCGCGTGCCGGCCCAGGGCTCGGTGGGCTACCTGACGCACATGGCCCACGTCGGCGTGGCCCTGCTGGGCGTCGGCGAGGTGAGCTACCAGGGGCGCATCGTCAGCGCCGCCGAAGCGCTGGGCGCCGAGGGCCTGGCGCCGGTGGAGCTGGGCGCCAAGGACGGGCTCAGCCTGGTCAACGGCACGCCCTGCATGACCGGCCTGTGCTGCCTGGCCCTGGAAGACGCGACGCGCCTGGCGCACTGGGCCGATGTGATCGGCGCCATGAGCTTCGAGGCCCTGCGCGGGCAGACCGACGCCTTCGACGCGGAAATCCTCGCGCTCAAGCCGCACCCCGGCGCGCAGCTGGTGGGCGAGAACCTGCGCGCGCTGCTCGACGGCAGCGAAGTGCTCGCCAGCAGCCGCGGCATCCGCACCCAGGATGCCCTGAGCATGCGCTCCATGCCGCAGATCCACGGCGCCTGCCGCGACCAACTGGCCCACGCCGCGCGCCAGGTGGAGATCGAACTCAACTCGGCCAACGACAACCCGCTGGTGCTGGGCACGCCCGAGCACTACCGGGTGGTGTCCCAGGCCAACCCCCACGGCGAGTCCGTGGCCATGGCCGCCGACCTGCTGTGCATCGCCGTGGCCGAGCTGGGCGGCGTCGCCGAGCGCCGCCTGGACCGCCTGATCAACCCGCTGGTCAGCGGCCTGCCGGCGTTCCTGGTGAGCCAGCCGGGGGTCAACTCGGGGATGATGATCGTGCAGTACGTGGCCGCCGCCCTGGCCGGCGAGAACCGCCAACTGGCGCAGCCGGCGGTGGTCGACAACTACGTCACCTCCGGCCTGCAGGAAGACCACCTGAGCCTGGGCACCAGCGCCGCGCTCAAGCTCGGCCGCTGCATCGGCAACTGCCAGCAGATTCTCGCCATCGAATACCTGCTGGCCGCCCAGGCCTTCGAATTCCTCAAGGAACAACGCTTCGGCGCCGGCACCCAGCGTGCCTGGGAACTGCTGCGCGAGCAGGTGCCGGCCTACGACGCCGACCGCTGGCTGGCCCCGGACATCGCCCGCGCCGCCGCGCTGCTGGCCGACCGCCGGGCGCTGCAGAACGTCGGCGCGAGCATCGGGAGACTGCAATGAAACAGCTCTGGCACAACTGCCACGCCGCCACCATGGCCGGCGGCAAGTACTCGATCATCGAGGACGCCGCGATCCTCACCGAGGGCGCGCGCATCCACTGGATCGGCCCACACGCTGAGCTACCGCTGCACGAGGTGCAGCGCAGCCACGACCTGGGCGGCGCCTGGCTGACCCCGGGGCTGATCGACTGCCACACCCACCTGGTGTTCGGCGGCGACCGCAGCGCCGAATTCGAGCTGCGCCTGCAAGGCGCCAGCTACGCGGAGATCGCAGCGGCCGGCGGTGGCATCGCTAGCACCGTGCGCGCCACCCGCGAGGCCAGCGAGGAAGAACTGCTAGCCAGCGCCATCAAACGCGCGCGGCCGCTGCTGGCCGATGGCGTGACCGTGCTGGAAGTGAAATCCGGCTACGGCCTGGACCTGCCCAGCGAGCGCAAGATGCTGCGCGTGGCGCGGCGCCTGGGCGAGGTGCTGCCGGTGACGGTGCGCGCCACCTGCCTGTCGGCCCACGCCCTGCCGCCGGAATACGCCGGGCGTGCGGACGAGTACATCGAGCTGATCTGCGCGGAAATCCTCCCGGCGCTGGCGCAGGAAGGGCTGGTGGATGCGGTGGACGCCTTCTGCGAGCACCTGGCGTTCTCCCCGGCGCAGGTCGAGCGGGTGTTCCAGGCCGCCAAGGCGCTGGGTCTGCCGGTGAAGCTGCACGCCGAGCAACTGTCGTCGCTGCATGGTTCCAGCCTGGCTGCGCGCTACCAGGCGCTGTCCGCCGACCACCTGGAATTCATGACCGAGGAAGACGCCATCGCCATGGCCAGGGCCGGCACCGTCGCGGTGCTGCTGCCGGGTGCCTTCTTCGTCCTGCGCGAAACCCAGCTGCCGCCGATGGACGCCCTGCGCAAGCACGGCGTGGCCATCGCCCTGGCCAGCGACCTCAACCCCGGCACCTCGCCGGCGCTGTCGCTGCGCCTGATGCTGAACATGGGCTGCACCGCCTTCCGCCTGACCCCGGAAGAAGCGCTGGCCGGCGTCACCCTGCACGCCGCCCGCGCCCTGGGCCTGGAAGCCGACCACGGCAGCCTGGAGGCGGGCAAGCTCGCCGACTTCGTCGCCTGGGACATCCAGCGCCCGGCCGAGCTGGCCTACTGGCTCGGCGGCGACCTGCCCAAGCGCATCATCCGTCACGCAGAGGAAGTCTCCTGTGGATAACGTACTGAGCTTCAGCCGCGGCCGCGTGCCGCTGCTGGTGAGCATGCCGCACCCCGGCACGCGCCTGACCCCGGCCGTGGAAGCCGGATTGGTGGACGAGGCGAAGGAACTGGCCGATACCGACTGGCACATCCCGCGCCTGTACGACTTCGCCCGCGAACTGGGCGCCAGCACCCTGGCGGCGAACTACTCGCGCTACGTCATCGACCTGAATCGCCCGGCCGACGACAAGCCGCTGTACAGCACCGCCACCACCGGCCTCTACCCGGACACCCTGTTCGACGGCCGCCCGCTGTTCCACGAAGGCCAGGCGCCCTCGGCCGAAGAGCGCGCGCGCTACCTGGCGGAAGTCTGGACGCCGTACCACCGCACGCTGGCCGAGGAGCTGGCGCGGCTGAAGGCCGAGTTCGGCTACGCGCTGCTGTGGGACGCGCACTCGATCCGCTCGCACATCCCGCACCTGTTCGACGGCAAGCTGCCGGACTTCAACATCGGCACCAACTCCGGCAACAGCTGCCCGGCGGACCTCGCCGAGTGCCTGCAGGCGGTGTGCGCCGAAGCCGAGGGCTACAGCCACGTGCTCAACGGGCGCTTCAAGGGCGGCCACATCACCCGCCATTACGGCCAGCCCGGGCAGCACGTGCACGCGGTACAGCTGGAACTCGCGCAGTGCAACTACATGGACGAACAGGCGCCCTTCGCCTACCGCGAAGACCTGGCCGCCCCGACCGCCGAGGTGCTGCGCAAGATGCTGGAGACCTTCCTGGCCTGGGGCCGGGAGCGTTACGGCCGTTGACGAAACGCCCGCGCACGGCGCTTGCCGAGATGCTTTTCGTAGGATGGGTATCGCTTCGCTCAATCCATCCTACGGGTGGAGGGCGTAGCGGGCCCTGCCCGCGATATCGCGCGCAGGGCGCGCTCCTACAGGGGAATGGCGTGGGTGGGGCAGCGTAGGAGCGGATCCCATCCGCGAATCGCGCCGATATGTCCGGCTATCGCGGACAAGGTCCGCTCCTACGGGGGGAGGAATACCGTGCTTCCCGACAACCTGTAGGAGCGGGCCCTGCCCGCGAAATCGCGCGCAGGACGCGCTCCTACATGGGGACGATGTGGGTGGGGCGGCGTAGGAGCGGATCTCATCCGCGAATCGCGCCGGTTCGTCCGGCTATCGCGGACAAGGTCCGCTCCTACGGGGGGAGGAATACTGTGCTTCCCGACAACCTGTAGGAGCGGGCCCTGCCCGCGATTTCGCGCGCAGGGCGCGCTCCTACAGGGGAATGGCGTGGGTGGGGCAGCGTAGGAGCGGATCTCATCCGCGAATCGCGCCGGTATGTCCGGCTATCGCGGACAAGGTCCGCTTACGGGGGAGGAATACCGTGCTTCCCGACAACCTGTAGGAGCGGGCCCTGCCCGCGAATCGCGCGCAGGGCGCGCTCCTACATGGGGTCGATGTGGGTGGGGCGGCGTAGCGGATCTCATCCGCGAATCGCGCCGATACGCCAGGCTATCGCGGACAAGGTCCGCTCCTACGAAGAGCACCTCGGCGCGGGGCGCGCGGTCATTCCCAATCCAGCCGGGCCAGCTTCCACTCGCCGTTTTCCAGCCACCACTCCAGCTTCACGTCGTACAGGCGCGCGCTGTCGGGGATCAGCCCCTCGGCGCCGGTCAGGCCGACCTTGGCCTCGGTGTAGCCGCGGCGCGAGACCGCCGGGTCGATCCAGCTGTTCTTCGCCGGGGCTAGCACGCCAACTTTCTGGTGACGGAGGAACAGCACCGCCATGGTGCGCCGGGCCCAGTCGCGGTCGTTGACCTGCTGGGCGCGGAAGTCGTCGGCCAACTGGTCGAGCACGGCGCCGGTCTTCTTCGCTTCGATGTTCGCCTGCAATTGCTGCACGGCGGCTTCCAGGGCGGCTTGCGGGTCGTCCTTGCCGCAGCCGGCGAGCAGGGCGAGGCACAGCAGCAGGGGCAGGGCGAGGGGCCTGGCCAGCATGTCGAACTCCTTTTCGGAATGAAGGTGAGCCCGGCACCGTAGCGCAGACGCGCGCCCCGCGGCCACGCCGGGAGTGTTTCCAAAGTTCGCCGTTCAGCGCGCCAGGAGGAACTGCCCGGGGTCGACGAAGAACATCTTCTTCCAGCCCTGGGTCTCGTCGGTGGCCGCCCAGGGCCGCGGCAGCAGCGACAGCACCGCGTAGTGCAGGTGCGGCGGCTTGCCGGCGGCGTTGCCCGAGCTGCCCACCGCGCCGACCACCTGGCCGCGGCCCACCGGCTGCAGCGGCGCCACGTTCCAGGCCTGCAGGTGCGCAAGGTAGTGCAGGCGCCATTTCGGCCCGAGGATCAGCACCACCTTGCCGCCCAGGCCGATCTCGCCGCGGTACAGCACCAGCCCCGGCACCGGCGACAGCGCCGGGGCGCCGGCGTCGGCGAAGATGTCGATGCCCTTGTGCACCCCGGAAATGCCCCAGGGCTCGTACCAGAACGAACGGCGGTTCCAGTCGCGCTGGCTGGCGCCCTGCACCGGGATGACCGGGCGTTCCGGCAATAGCATCGGCAGGACCAGCAGCGCCGCGAGCAGCAGGAGCCAGCGGCGTTTCATACCTGCAGGCCCAGGTGGCGGATCAGCGGCGCCGGCGCGGCCAGGCGTTCCCAGACGTCGTCGAGCAGCTCGGCGGGATAGAAGGAGGGCAGGGCGGTCAGGTCGGCGCGCGGCACCCAGGCCACCTCGTGGATGGCGAACTCGTCGCCGCCCAGGCCGCGCAGGTTGTCCAGGCTCAGGTCGCCGCGCCAGGCGTCGACGCGGTAGAACAGCTCCATGTGGAAGCGCCCGGCCAGCGGCTCGGCGAATTCGCGGACGTACACCAGCGGCCCGACCTCCACATCCAGCCCGGTTTCCTCGCGGCATTCGCGCTTCACGGTGTCGCGCGTCGATCGGTCGCTGTGCGACTCGAAGCCGCCGCCCGGGGGAATCCAGTAGACGTCGCCGTCGACCTCGTGGCGCACCAGCAGGATGCTCTGCTCGCGGACCAGCAGGCCGGCGGCGCGGATGCGGTGTTGCAGTGGGTTCATCGCCAGTCGAGCCTCGCCAGCTTCCAGGTGTCACCGTCGCGTCGCCATTCCAGGCTTACGCTGTAGGGGCGGTTGCGCCTGCGCTCGGGCAGCAGGTCGTCGCCGCCGGTCAGCGCCAGTTCCGCCCGGGTATGGCCGACGTCGGCATAGTTGCGGTCGACGCGGCTGATGCGGCCCAGGGTGATGAAGCGCACCCGCGGCTGCTGGACGAACAGCTGCGCCAGGGTCCGGCGCACCCAGTCGCGGTCGTACTCGCCCTGGGCGCGGAAATCCTCGTGCAGTTGCGCCAGCACGGCGCTGGTGGCGCGCTCGTCGAGGTTGCGCTGCAGCTGGCGCACCGCGTCGTTCAACTGGTCCTGGGGGGAGTCGCTGCTGCACCCGCCCAGCAGACAAATGACGCACAGCAGGCAAAGATACAACTTCCTCGGCATCCCGAGTGAACTCCTTTATCGGTTTTGCGCGGGCACAGGTATCATGCCGGACACGCAAGGGATGGTATCCGGTCGAGGGACGGACCGTACGTAAAGATTCAGGAGTGCGCCATGCAGCTTTTGTATCCGGAAATCAAGCCTTACGCCCGGCACCAGCTGGCCGTCGATGAACCGCACGTCCTTTATGTGGATGAAAGCGGCATACCGGACGGCCTGCCGGTGCTTTTCGTGCACGGCGGCCCGGGTGCCGGTTGCGACGCCCTGTCCAGGCGCTTCTTCGACCCCAACCTGTACCGCATCGTCACCTTCGACCAGCGCGGCTGCGGGCGCTCCACGCCCTTCGCCAGCCTGGACGACAACACCACCTGGCACCTGGTGGCCGACATGGAGCGCATCCGCCAGCACCTGGGCATCGAGAAATGGGTGCTGTTCGGCGGCTCCTGGGGCTCGACGCTGTCGCTGGCCTACGCCCAGACGCACCCCGAGCGCGTCCACGCCCTGGTCCTGCGCGGCATCTTCCTGTGCCGCCCGCAGGATCTGCGCTGGTTCTACCAGGAGGGCGCCAGCCAGCTGTTCCCCGACTATTGGGAGGACTACCTGGCGCCGATCCCGGCGGACGAGCGCGGCGACCTCATGCAGGCCTTCCGCAAGCGCCTGGTGGGCAGCGACCAGATCGCCCAGATGCACGCCGCGCGCGCCTGGTCCACCTGGGAAGGGCGCACCGCGACGCTGCGGCCCAACCCGGCGGTGGTCGACCGCTTCAGCGATCCGCACCGCGCGCTGTCCATCGCCCGCATCGAGAACCACTACTTCGTCAACGCTGCCTTCCTCGAACCGGACCAACTGCTGCGCGACATGCACCGCATCGCCCACCTGCCCGGCGTCATCGTGCACGGCCGCTACGACGTGGTCTGCCCGCTGGACAACGCCTGGGCGCTGCACAAGGCCTGGCCGAACAGCGAGCTGCAGATCGTCCGCGACGCCGGCCACGCCGCCAGCGAGCCGGGCATCGCCGATGCCCTGGTGCGCGCCACCAACGAAATCGGCCGGCGCCTGCTGAACCTGCCCCCGGAGGCCGAATGAAGGGGCTGATCCAGCGGGTGAGCGCCGCGCGGGTGGAAGTCGACGGGGAAATCGTCGGCGCCATCGACCAGGGCCTGCTGGCGCTGGTCGGCGTGGAGCCCCAGGACGACGAGGCGAGCGCCCAGCGGCTGCTGCACAAGCTGCTTAACTATCGAGTGTTCGCCGATATTGAAGGTAAGATGAACCTTTCTCTGGGCGATGTCGGCGGCGGCCTGCTGCTTGTCTCGCAGTTCACCCTGGCCGCCGACACCCGCAAGGGCCTGCGGCCGAGCTTTTCCAGCGCGGCGCCGCCAGCCCGGGGCGCCGAGTTGTTCGAACATCTCGTGGATCAGGCACGAGCCCGTCATCCGCTGGTCGCTACCGGCCGGTTCGGCGCCAACATGCAGGTCCACCTGGTCAACGACGGGCCGGTGACCTTTCTTCTGGAGGCGTGAACAGGCGGCAGTCCGTAATCGGGCCGCAGGATGATGGCAACTCGCATGCGACTAGAACAATGGCTCCCCGGAAGCCCAGGCCACAAGGCCGGGCAAGGGTTCTTCGCAATCGCGGGGAATCATTCGGGCTCACCGGGGTCGGAATTCAATCGCCGGCACTTTGGCATTGCCAGGGTCGGCCTTGGTTTTTTCAAGTTCACGGACGAGGGGGACTCGTGATTTTTCGTTCCGTTCAACACACCGCTTCCCGTAATTTCCTGCGCGACCTGATGCTGGTCGGCTCCGCTTTCCTGGCCCTGGGCGCTTCTCACGCCTGGGCTTTCACCATCGATGACGTCGCCGGCGAGGCGAAGAAGCTGGCCAGCGAGAAGTACAGCGCGCCGACCAGCAACCTGCCGTCGGTATTCAGCGAGATGAAATTCGCCGACTACCAGCAGATCCGCTTCCGCATGGACAAGGCCTACTGGGCCGACGAGAAGGAGCCGTTCAAGCTCAGCTTCTATCACCAGGGCATGCACTTCGACACCCCGGTGAAGATCAACGAGGTGACGGCCACCAGCGTCAAGGAGATCAAGTACGATCCCGCGCGTTTCGACTTCGGTACGCTGCAGTTCGACGCCAATGCCACCAAGGACCTCGGCTACGCCGGGTTCCGCGTGCTCTACCCGATCAACAAGGCCGACAAGCTCGACGAGATCGCCACCTTCCTCGGCGCCAGCTACTTCCGCGTGGTCGGCAAGGGCCACGTCTACGGCCTGTCCGCCCGCGGCCTGGCGCTGGACACCGCGCTGCCCTCCGGCGAGGAGTTCCCGCGCTTCCGCGAGTTCTGGATCGAGAAGCCCAAGCCCCAGGACAAGCACCTGGTGATCTACGCCCTGCTCGACTCGCCGCGCGCCACCGGCGCCTACCGCCTGGTCCTGCGCCCCGGCAAGGACACCGTGGTCGACGTGCAGGCCAAGGTGTTCCTGCGCGACAAGGTCACCAAGCTCGGCCTGGCGCCGCTGACCAGCATGTTCCTGTTCGGCTCCAACCAGCCCTCGGAGCAGCACAACTTCCGTCCGGAGCTGCATGACTCCACCGGCCTGCAGATCCATGCCGGCAACGACGAGTGGATCTGGCGCCCGCTGAACAACCCGAAACACCTGTCGGTGAGCAGCTACGCGGTGGAGAACCCGAAAGGCTTCGGCCTGCTCCAGCGCGGCCGCGAGTTCAGCCGCTACGAAGACCTGGACGACCGCTACGACCTGCGCCCGAGCCTGTGGATCGAGCCGCGCGGCGACTGGGGCAAGGGCAGCGTCGAGCTGGTCGAGATCCCCACCCCGGACGAGACCAATGACAACATCGTCGCCTTCTTCAACCCGGAGAAACGCCCGGAGGCCGGCCAGCCGCTGGAATACGCCTACCGCATGCACTGGACCATGGACGAGGACGCCCTGCACTCGCAGAAGGTCGCCCAGGTCAAGCAGACCCTGCGCTCGGTGGGTGACGTCAAGCAGGCCAACCTGATCCGCCAGCCCGACGGCAGCACCGCCCTGGTGGTGGACTTCGAGGGCGCCAACCTCAAGGTCCTGCCGGCCGACGCCGCGGTGACCACCCAGGTGAGCACCGACGACAACGCCGAGGTCAAGGAAAACAACCTGCGCTACAACCCTGTGACCCAGGGCTGGCGCCTGACCCTGCGGATCAAGGTGAAGGATCCGAAGAAGCCGACCGAAATGCGTGCGGCCCTGGTCAAAGATGGACAGACCCTGTCCGAAACCTGGAGCTACCAGCTGCCTGCCGATGAATAACACGACCACCCACAAGGCTCCGCTGGGCGAATACCTCGAGCACCTTCCGCTGACCGCGGAAGGGCGCGAGCGCCTGGCGCGCAGCGCTTCCTTCAGTGACCTGCACCAGCGCCTGGCGGAGGAGGCCGGCACCGAGCCGGTCGCCACCGACGATGCGGCGCTGGGCTCCATCGGCCCGCGCCTGCTGCTCGGCTACGGCCAGGAGCTGCAGGAAACCGGCATGCTCGGCCTGGACGACAACGGCCGCGCCTACCTCAAGGCGGCGCCGCCGATCCAGCGCACCAAGGTGCTGCCCGAACCCTGGCGGACCAACGTGCTGGTGCGCGGCTGGCGCCGCCTGCTCGGCCGCGGCAACCCGTCCAAGCCCGTGCGCGACCTGCCCAAGGCGCGCTGGCAGCGGGTCGGCTCGCTGCGCCGGATGATCCTGCTGCTGCTGATGCTCGGCCAGACCAGCATCGCCACCTACTACATGAAGGGCATCCTGCCGTACCAGGGCTGGGCGCTGATCGACCTGGAAGAGATCAACCGCCAGACCTGGCTGCAGACCCTGCAGCAGGTGCTGCCGTACCTGATCCAGTTCGGCGTGCTGCTGCTCTTCGCCATCCTCTTCTGCTGGGTCTCGGCCGGTTTCTGGACCGCGCTGATGGGCTTCTGGGAGCTGCTCAGCGGCCGCGACCGCTACCGCATCTCCGGCAGCAGCGCCGGCAACGAGCCGATCGCGGCCGACGCGCGCACCGCCATCGTCATGCCGATCTGCAACGAGGACGTGCCGCGGGTCTTCGCCGGCCTGCGCGCCACCTTCGAGTCGGTGGCGGCCAGCGGCGAGCTGGAGCACTTCGACTTCTTCGTCCTCAGCGACACCTACCAGGCCGACATCGCCGTGGCCGAGGAGCAGGCCTGGATCGAGCTGTGCCAGGAGACCAAGGGCTTCGGCAAGCTGTTCTACCGCCGCCGCCGTCGCCGGGTGAAGCGCAAGAGCGGCAACATCGACGACTTCTGCCGGCGCTGGGGCAGCCAGTACAAGTACATGGTGGTGATGGACGCCGACAGCGTAATGAGCGGCGACTGCCTGGCCAAGCTGGTGCGGCTGATGGAAGCCAACCCGGAGGCGGGGATCATCCAGACCGCGCCCAAGGCCTCGGGCATGGACACCCTCTATGCGCGCATGCAGCAGTTCGCCACCCGCGTGTACGGCCCGCTGTTCACCGCCGGCCTGCACTTCTGGCAGCTGGGCGAGTCGCACTACTGGGGCCACAACGCGATCATCCGCATGAAGCCCTTCATCGAGCACTGCGCCCTGGCGCCGCTGCCGGGCAAGGGCTCGTTCTCCGGGGCCATCCTCTCCCACGACTTCGTCGAGGCCGCGCTGATGCGCCGCGCCGGCTGGGGCGTATGGATCGCCTACGACCTGGAGGGCAGCTACGAGGAATTGCCGCCGAACCTGCTGGACGAGCTCAAGCGCGACCGCCGCTGGTGCCACGGCAACCTGATGAACTTCCGCCTGTTCCTGGTCAAGGGCATGCACCCGGTGCACCGCGCGGTGTTCCTCACCGGGGTGATGTCCTACCTGTCGGCGCCGCTGTGGTTCTTCTTCCTGGTGCTGTCCACCGCGCTGCTGGCGGTGCACCAGCTGATGGAGCCACAGTACTTCCTGGAGCCGCGCCAGCTGTTCCCGATCTGGCCGCAGTGGCACCCGGAGAAGGCCATCGCGCTGTTCTCCACCACCCTGACCCTGCTGTTCCTGCCCAAGCTGCTCAGCGTCATGCTGATCTGGGCCAAGGGCGCCAAGGCCTTCGGTGGCGTGGTCAAGGTCACCCTGAGCATGCTCCTGGAGATGCTCTTCTCGGTGCTGCTGGCGCCGGTGCGCATGCTCTTCCACACCCGCTTCGTGCTGGCCGCGTTCCTCGGCTGGGAAGCGCAGTGGAAGTCGCCGCAGCGTGACGACGACGCCACGCCGTGGAGCGAGGCGCTGCGCCGCCACGGCATGCAGACCCTGCTGGGCCTGGCCTGGGCGCTGCTGGTGGTGTGGCTGAACCCGCGCTTTTTGTGGTGGCTGTCGCCCATCGTCGGTTCGCTGATGCTGTCCATCCCGGTGTCGGTGATCACCAGCCGCGTCAACCTGGGCCTGGCCTCGCGCGACGAGAAGCTGTTCCTCATCCCCGAGGAATACGACACCCCGCGCGAGCTGCGTTCCACCGACGAGTACACCTACCAGAACCGCTGGCAGGCGCTGAAGGACGGCTTCGTCCGCAGCGTTTCCGACCCGCTGCTCAACGCCCTGGCCTGCGCCATGGGCACCGCGCGCCACGCGCGCTCCGAGGCCATCGAGGCGGCGCGCCAGCGGCGCGTGCAGCAGGCCCTGGAAGGCGGCCCGCAGGCCGTCGTCGGCGAGGCCCGCCTGGCCCTGCTGAGCGACCCGGTGGCGCTCTCGCGCCTGCACCTGCAGGTGTGGGAAGGCGGCCACGAGAACTGGCTGGAGCCTTGGCGCAAGTCGGTGCAGGCCGACGCGCACAGCCCGGCATTGCCGCTGGCGCCGCCGGCCGGCGCCGGCGTGGGCCTGCCCGCCGCGCAGTCCTGACCGCGAGCCGCTCCCCGTCGCCAGGCGGGGAGTGGCAACGCCTTGCAACGGTTTTCCCGGCGCTTTACTGCTGCTAACCTGCGCCATCGATCCAGAAAGACTCCCGACGGACGGCGACAGAGGGTAGGATTCGCACCCTTCAGCGCCCGGCGAGGCTTCGCGCGGCATAAAGACCGCAGCTGGATGCCGTGCCGACGTGCGCACGACTCAATTTCGACTGTCTGGGAGTGTGGGGAATGAAAAAGTATCTGGCATCGCTGCTGCTGGGCGTCTGCGCCCTGGTCGGCGTGAACGCGGCGCAAGCCGGCGCCATCGACGAAGCGGTCAAGCGCGGCAGCCTGCGGGTGGGCATGGACCCGACCTACATGCCGTTCGAGATGACCAACAAGCGTGGCCAGATCGTCGGCTTCGAAGTCGACCTGCTCAAGGCCATGGCCAAGGCCATGGGCGTCAAGCTGGAGCTGGTCTCCACCAGCTACGACGGCATCATCCCGGCGCTGCTGACCGACAAGTTCGACATGATCGGCTCGGGCATGACCCTGACCCAGGAACGCAACCTGCGGGTCAACTTCTCCGATCCCTTCATCGTGGTCGGCCAGACCCTGCTGATCCGCAAGGAGCTGGAAGGCACCATCAAGTCCTACAAGGACCTGAACGACGCCAAGTACCGCATCACCTCGAAGATCGGCACCACCGGCGAGTTCGTCGCCAAGAAGCAGCTGTCCAAGGCCCAGTACCACGGCTTCGACAACGAGCCCGAGGCGGTCATGGACGTGGTCAACGGCAAGGCCGACGCCTTCATCTACGACTCGCCCTACAACGTGGTCGCGGTCGGCAAGTTCGGCGCCGGCAAGCTGGTGTTCCTCGACCAGCCGTTCACCTACGAACCGCTGGCCTTCGGCCTGAAGAAGGGCGACTACGACTCGATCAACTGGATCAACAACTTCCTCAAGCAGATCCACGAGGACGGGACCTACGATCGTCTGCACGATAAGTGGTTCAAGAGCACCGACTGGCTGAAGGACATGGAGTAATCCGCGTCCGACGCTGTTCGACCCGACGCGCAGGCCCCGGCCTGCGCGTTCGCATTTTCACGGTAAAGATACGTGACTAGAAGCAAACGCCCCACCTGGCCCTGGCATGGGCTGACCGCGCTGATCCTCCTGCTGATCGGCCTGGCCATCTGGTATTCCACCTCGCTGATTTCCTACGAGTGGCGCTGGAACCGCGTTCCCCAGTACTTCGCCTACCAGGCGGAGGAACCGCAACGTGCGGACGCCGTCTCGCGGGTGGAGAAGATCGAGGATTCCGGCCGCGAGGCCCGCGTCACCCTGGTCGACGACGACGGCAAACAGCAGGTGCTGAACGTGGCCGGCGACAGCCTGCAGTTCTCCGAGAACGACGACGTCGGCGAAGGCGACGTGGTCGGCGTGCAGCGCCACTGGGCCGCGGGCCCGTTGGCCTGGGGCCTGTGGACCACGCTGTGGATCTCCTTCGTCTCCGGCGCGATCGGCCTGGCCATCGGCCTGTTCACCGGCCTCTGCCGGCTGTCGAAGAACCCCACGCTGCACGACCTCTCGACGCTCTACGTCGAGCTGGTGCGCGGCACGCCGCTGCTGGTGCAGATCTTCATCTTCTATTTCTTCATCGGCACCGTGCTCAACCTGTCCCGCGAGTTCGCCGGGGTGGCCGCGCTGGCGCTGTTCACCGGCGCCTACGTGGCCGAGATCGTCCGCGCCGGCGTACAGTCCATCGCCCGCGGCCAGGACGAGGCGGCGCGCTCCCTGGGCCTGAGCGCGGCGCAGTCGATGCGCCACGTGATCCTGCCGCAGGCCTTCAAGCGCGTGCTGCCGCCGTTGGCCGGGCAGTTCATCAGCCTGGTCAAGGACACCTCGCTGGTCTCGGTGATCGCCATCACCGAACTGACCAAGAGCGGCCGCGAGGCCATCACCACCTCGTTCTCCACCTTCGAGATCTGGTTCTGCGTGGCCGCGCTCTACCTCGTCATCAACCTGCCGCTGTCGCATATGGCGAGCCGGCTGGAACGGAGGCTCGGACAAAGTGATTGAAGTCCGCAACCTGACCAAGGTGTTCGACACCCGCGGCCACGTGGTGCGCGCGGTGGACGACGTGACCACCCGCGTGGACAGGGGCGAGGTGGTGGTGGTGATCGGGCCCTCCGGCTCGGGCAAGTCCACCTTCCTGCGCTGCCTCAACGGCCTGGAGGAGTTCGACTCCGGCTCGGTGAGCATCGACGGCGTCGACCTGGCCAACCCGAAGACCGACATCAACGCCTACCGCCGCGAAGTCGGCATGGTGTTCCAGCACTTCAACCTGTTCCCGCACATGACCGTGCTGGAGAACCTGTGCCTGGCGCAGAAGGTGGTGCGCAAGCGCGGCAAGGCCGAGCGCGAGGAGAAGGCGAAGGCGCTGCTGGCCAAGGTCGGTATCGGCCAGAAGGCCAACGAGTACCCCTCGCGCCTGTCCGGCGGCCAGCAGCAGCGCGTGGCCATCGCCCGCGCGCTGTGCATGGAGCCGAAGGTGATGCTGTTCGACGAGCCGACCTCGGCGCTCGACCCGGAGATGGTCGGCGAGGTGCTCGACGTGATGAAGGCCCTGGCAGTGGAAGGCATGACCATGGTCTGCGTCACCCACGAAATGGGCTTCGCCCGCGAAGTGGCCGACCGCGTGCTGTTCTTTGACCACGGCAAGTTGTTGGAAGACGCGCCGCCGGCGCAGTTCTTCGAACAGCCGGCCGATCCTCGGGCGCAGAGCTTTTTGCGGCAGGTGCTTTGAGTACTTGGTGAATGACACGAAGCCGCCCTTTGGGGCGGCTTTTTTGTTGCCTGTCGCGAACCGTGTTTCCCTTTGGCGACGGCGTGTCGGCTCAACTCCGCTCCCTCTCCCTAACCCTCTCCCTGAAGGGAGAGGGGACCGTTCGGTGTGTTCGGGTGTTTCGGCGTTAGCCGGCTACCACGAAGTTTCCGATTGGCGCCAAAACCTTTCTCGGCACGGACAAGCCCCCCTCTCCCTGAAGGGAGAGGGGCCGTTCGGTGTGCTCGGGTATTTCGGCGTTAGCCGGCTGCTACGAAGTTTCCGATTGACGCCAAGACCTCTCTCGGCACGGACAAGCTCCCTCTCCCTTCAGGGAGAGGGCTGGGGAGAGGGTGCTCTTAGCAAATGCCTGCCGCGAACACCATTCGCAAGCAAGCTCGCTCCTACAGGACCAGACCCTGCGCACAGCCAAGAAAAAACCGCCCCGAGGGGTAATGCCAGTCAGTTAAGGCTGACACATTGACCTTTAGTCTGCAGGCCGCAAAATCCGATGCTTGGAAACGAGCATCGGATTTTTTATGCGCCTGTCACAAGCCCTGTCCCTCACTCACGAAATGGCATCGCGGCCTCATGCGCTGGAGGGGCTGGGAGCTTTGCTCGATCCAGACATCGTGAAACAGGCTTTCGAGACTGCAGGTGTCTCGACCATTCGCAAGCGTCGTCTTCCGCTTGAAAGCCTGGTGTGGTGCATCATCGGCATGGCGTTGTTCCGCCGGATGTCGGCTTGGGATGTCGTGAACCACATGGACATCATGCTACCGGGCAAGCGGCCGCTGGTGGCGCCCAGCGCTGTTGTGCAAGGGCGGCAGCGGCTGGGTAGCGAAGCTGTACGCGAAGTCTTTACGCTGACCCAGCAGCGATGGCACGAAGAAACCAAACATCCGCAGTGGTTGGGATTGACGCTGCTTGGCGTGGACGGCGTTGTCTGGATACGCCTGATACCGCAGAAAATCGTGCGTGCTACGGCAGCGCGACCAACCAGCATGGTGACGGCAGCTTTCCTCAAGTTCGGATGGTCTGTCAGATGGAGCTGACCAGCCATCTACTGATAAGCAGCACTTTCGAGGGCTATCACAGTAGCGAAATGAAGCTGGCAGAACAGCTGATCGCCACCACGCCGAATCATTCGTTGACCCTGTTCGACAAAGGTTTCTACTCGTTGGGCTTGCTGCATCACTGGCAATCGCACGGCGAGCATCGACACTGGCTGATCCCTTTGAAAAAGGGCACTCAGTATGAGGTAGAGCACAAGCTTGGGCGCAATGATGCCCAGGTCGTTCTGCGTACATCGCCTCAGGCTCGCAAACAATGGCCAGACTTGCCGTTGGAAATTCGAGCGAGGTTGCTGAGCAAAACGATCAAAGGAAAGGTGGTGAGCGTCTTGACCTCAATGACCGATCCGCTGCGTTTCCCTGGCGATGAGATCGTCGATCTTTACAGTCAGCGCTGGGAAATCGAACTGGGCTATCGGGAGATCAAGCAAGGACTTTTGGGCGGCGAATACACCCTGAGAAGCAAGACTCCGGAGATGATTGCGCAAGAACTGTGGGGCGTGCTGCTGGGCTACAACCTGTTACGTTATCAGATGGTACAGATGTCGAGGCAGTGCCCGGGGGTATACCCATGCGAAATGAGTTTTACCGCCTGCAGTTGGGCAATCCTGGGCTTGCTGCATGGCACGTCGCTGAACCATCCCGGTAACTTGCCAGGATTTCTGGCAGATTTGCAGGCCTCAGCGGCGCAGTATGTCCTACCTCATCGGCGACCTGATCGCTGGTTCCCGAGAACGGTGAAGCAGCGACCAGCAAAATATTCGACACGAAAATGAAAATGCCAGTCAGCTTAACTGACTGGCATTACCCCGAGGGGCGGTTTCTTCAGCAACTGGCACTCAACGATTGCGCGTCAGCAGCGCCGGGCGTTCGCCCTTGTCGCGGCGCGGTTCCAGTTCTTCCAGTTGCTCGGCGGTGGGGAAGCGGTCGCCGCGGACCAGGTCGCGCTTGTTGATCACCACCGGCTGGCGGGTCGGCTTGGCGGCGCCGTACTCGCTCGGCTCGCGCAGCGGCGCATCGCTCATCAGCGAGGGTTGGCCCTTGCCGCCGCGCTTGCGGGCGGCGCGCTGCTTGCCCTGGGCGTTGCCGCCCTGGCCGCCGCGGGCCTGGCCGTTGGCGTTCTTGCCGCGGGCGCCCTGGCCGCCCTGGCCGGTGCCTTTCTGACCCGGCTTGCCCTGCTTCTGGCCTTGGCCCTGAGCCTGAGCTTGGCCCTGGCCGCGGGCACGCTGGCCCTGGGACGCCTGGCCCTGGGGATGGCCGCCGCGACGGCGCTGGCCGCGTTGCACGTCCTTGTCCGGGAAGGGACTGACGTAGTCGGCACGGTTGCCGAAGTTGTCGTAGTCGTCGTCGAGGAATTCCTCGGGGTCGCGGTCGTTGCTCTGCGCGGCCGGCTTGGGTGGCCTGGGCTGCTTGGCCTGGCCGTCGCCGCGCTGGGCCTGCTGGCCCGGCTGCTGCTCGCCCTGGGCCTGGGCCTCGCCCTTCTTCTTGCCGCGACCGCCACGGCGGCGGCGCTTACCGGCCGGCTTGTCGCCCTGCTCGGCGCCGGCGTCGGCATGGGCTGCCTCGGCGGCGGGTTGCGCCTGCTGCGGCTCCTTGTCCCTGGGCTTGCGCTCGCGCTTGGCCTTGTCCTTGCGTGGCTGGCGCTGGGGCTGTTCCTTGGGCTCGGGCAGGGCCACTTCCGGCAGCACCGCCTCGGGGTCGAAGCCCTGGGTGTCGCCGGCGGGAATCTGTTGCCTGGTCAGGCGCTCGATGGCCTTGAGCAGCTTCTCTTCGTCCGGGGCCACCAGCGAGATGGCCTCGCCGCTGCGCCCGGCACGGCCGGTGCGGCCGATGCGGTGGACGTAGTCTTCCTCGACGTTGGGCAGCTCGTAGTTGACCACGTGGGGCAACTGGTCGATGTCCAGGCCGCGGGCGGCGATGTCGGTGGCCACCAGGATGCGCACGTCGTTGGTCTTGAAGTCGGCCAGGGCCTTGGTGCGCGCGTTCTGGCTCTTGTTGCCGTGGATCGCGGCGGCCGGCAGGCCGTGTTTGCTCAGGTATTCGGCGAGGCGGTTGGCGCCGTGCTTGGTGCGAGTGAAGACCAGCACCTGCTCCCAGGCGCCCACGGTCACCAGGTGCGCCAGCAGGGCGCGCTTCTGTACCGAGGGGATGCGGAACACGCGCTGTTCGATGCGCTCGACGGTGGTGTTCGGCGGGGTGACCTCGATGCGCTCGGGGTTGTGCAGCAGCTTGTTGGCGAGGTCGGTGATGTCTTTCGAGAAGGTCGCCGAGAACAGCAGGTTCTGGCGCTTGGGCGGCAGCTTGGCGAGGACCTTCTTGACGTCGTGGATGAAGCCCATGTCGAGCATGCGGTCGGCTTCGTCGAGGACCAGGATTTCCACGCGGGAGAGGTCGACGCTGCCCTGGCCGATCAGGTCGAGCAGGCGGCCGGGGCAGGCCACCAGCACGTCGACGCCCTTGGACATGGCCTGGACCTGGGGATTCATGCCGACGCCGCCGAAGATGCAGGCGCTCTTCAGGGGCAGGTCGCGGGCATAGACCTTGAAGCTGTCGTGGACCTGGGCGGCCAGCTCGCGGGTCGGCGTCAGCACCAGCACGCGCGCCTGGCGCGGGCCGTGGCGGTGTTCACGGTCGGGATGGCCTTCGGGGAACAGCCGCTCGAGCACCGGAAGGGCGAAGCCACCGGTCTTGCCGGTGCCGGTCTGGGCCGCGACCATCAGGTCGCGACCTTGCAATACGGCGGGAATCGCCCGCTCCTGGACAGGGGTGGGCTGGCTGTAGCCCGCCGCCTCTACTGCGCGGGCCAGCGCCTCGGAGAGACCGAGGGAGGAAAAGGACATGCGGGGTATTCCTATATGAGCCGGCGGCTGGCCGGCGAATGTGAAGTCACCAAGTTCTTCGAACTCCTCTGTACCCTCGTTCCCGTGGCGGGAAGAGGGACGGCGCGGGGCGCTGCGTATGCACCCATGGCCGAGCTACTGGCAGGGGCCCTCGCGGGCTCCTCCGGGGGCCGGCGGCAAGGGCCGCCGGCCTGGGGTTGCGCCCGGCCCCGGAAGGGCAGAGGCGCTGCCAGCGCTGGCCTGCCGTTCAGAGCAGGTCCTGCTGGCGTAGGTGCCGGCGTATCTCCTCGAGCCTTGGGCCGAGGAGATGGCGCAACACCTTTTGGTTCAGCCATTCACCGAGCTGCTCTTGCACCGGCTGGTCGGGATGGCGCGCGATGACATTGGTCACGGCCTTTTCCCACCAGACGGGGCCGCAGGCCCGGTCGAACTCGTTGTCGTAGTCGTGGCACCCGTAGAACAGCTCCAGGCTGAACTGGCGCATCGGGACCGGCAACGGCAGTGTTCTCAGCTTGTACAACAGGCGCGCGGCACGTGGTGGACGCGGCAGGCGGTCGGTCACCAGTTGGGTGTCGTCGAGAGCCAGGGGGCTGAGAAGGGACGTTCGGTGCTTGTGCAGCCAGGCCTGGACTTTCGCCCGGAACAACTGCTTGCGGCTCCAATAATGGTGGATGAGGTCGGTACAGCCGACCGGTTCCAGTTGTCTGTAGGCCGCAATCGCCAGAACGAACTCTTCAAGATTATAGGCTGCGCGGGCAATTGGGTAGAGGTCATCCATCAATTCCAACGAACGGTCGAGTACGGCGGCGTCTTTGCGGGCCAGCCCGATCACCCCGGAATTGATCAGCGGCGTCCGTTCGTCGGCCAGCCCGCGGGCCTTCAGGGGCTCGATCAACTGGCGGTAGACGGGCGCCTGCGAGTCGCCAAGCCGGTGCCGCACGGCGTTGCACAGCAGGGCGCCGGGCCGCACCTGGGCGAACAGCCGGGCCGGCGATACGCGGAAGAAGGTGTCGGTGTCGATCAGCACGGCGGCGGGCAGTTCGTCGAGCGCCTGGCGCAGGGCCACGTGCTTGGCGCGGAAGTGATAGCCGTGCGGCCCGTACCAGCCGGCCAGGGTGCCTGCGTCGATGTGGCGCACCCGCACCGGCAGCCCGGCGTAGGGGGCGCCGTCATCGGTGACGACCTGGATGTCCAGGCGCAGCTGCGGCGTTTCCCGTGCCCGGGCGATGGCGCTGGCGATGCTGAACAGGGCTTCCTGATGGTAGGTCTGGCGACCGTACACGAGGTAGATCAGAGAGGGGGCATGTGCCATGCCATGTGCAACCTCTAGCGTCCTGGTCGGTGAACCGCCGCCCGTGGCGGGCGGCGGAACGCCGTTGCGCTAGCGGGGCAGCTTCAGGTTTTTCCACAGTGCCAGGCTGGGGTCGGCCTGGTTCAGCGTGTAGAAATGCAGCCCGGGGGCGCCGCCGTCCAGCAGACGTTCGCACATCTCGGTGATCACCTGCTCGCCGAAGGACTGGATGCTGGCGATGTCGTCGCCATAGGCTTCCAGCTGCTTGCGGATCCAGCGGGGGATTTCGGCGCCACAGGCGTCCGAGAAACGCGCCAGCTTAGAGTAGTTGGTGATCGGCATGATGCCCGGGACGATCGGGATGTCGACGCCCAACTTCTGTGCACGCTCGACGAAGTGGAAATAGCTGTCGGCGTTGAAGAAATACTGCGTGATTGCACTGTCAGCACCGGCCTTGACCTTGCGTACGAAATTGGCCAGATCGTGCTCGGAATTGCGTGCCTGCGGATGTACTTCCGGGTAGGCAGCGACCTCGATGTGGAAGTGGTCGCCGGTCTCGGCGCGGATGAACTCCACCAGCTCGTTGGCGTAGCGCAGCTCGCCGCTGGCCATGCCCATGCCCGAGGGCAGGTCGCCGCGCAGGGCGACGATGCGGCGGATGCCGGCGTCCTTGTAGTGGGCGAGCAGGGCGTGCAGCTCGGCCTTGGTGTCGCCGACGCAGGACAGGTGCGGCGCGGTGGGGACGTTCACCTCGCCGTCCAGCTGCAGGACGGTGACCAGGGTGCGGTCGCGGGTGGAACCGCCGGCGCCGTAGGTGCAGGAGAAGAAGTCCGGCTTGTAGCCGGCCAGCTGGCGCGCGGTGGCCAGCAGTTTTTCATGCCCGGCTTCGGTCTTGGCGGGGAAGAACTCGAAGCTGAAGCGGCGATCTTGGGACATGGCTTTTTCCAAGCTTGAAGCTTGAAGCCTGAGGCTGGAAGCGGAGCCGCCAGGGCTTCCAGCTTCCAGCTTCCGGCTTTCGGCTTAGTAGCGGTAAGTATCGGGCTTGAACGGACCTTCGACGGTCACGCCGATGTACTCGGCCTGTTTCGGCGTCAGTTGGGTGACCACGCCGCCGAAGCCGCGGACCATCTCCAGGGCGACTTCCTCGTCGAGCTTCTTCGGCAGCACTTCGACGGTCAGGCGCTTGGCCTTCTCGGCGGCCGGCTGGTCGGCGAACTTGCGCTCGAACAGGTGGATCTGCGCCAGCACCTGGTTGGCGAAGGAACCGTCCATGATGCGGCTCGGGTGGCCGGTGGCGTTGCCCAGGTTCACCAGGCGGCCCTCGGCGAGCAGGATCAGGTAGTCGTCGTTGTGCGGATCGAAGCCGTCCTTGCCGGTGCGGTGGATCTTGTGCACCTGCGGCTTGACCTCTTCCCAGGCCCAGGTCTTGCGCATGAAGGCGGTGTCGATCTCGTTGTCGAAGTGGCCGATGTTGCAGACCACGGCGCGCTTCTTCAGGGCCTTGAGCATGCCGGCGTCACAGACGTTGACGTTGCCGGTGGTGGTGACGATCAGGTCGATCTTGCCCAGCAGGGCGGCGTCGACGCTGGCCTCGGTGCCGTCGTTCAGGCCGTTCTTGTAGGGCGAGACGACTTCGAAGCCGTCCATGCAGGCCTGCATGGCGCAGATCGGGTCGACTTCCGAGACCTTGACGATCATGCCTTCCTGGCGCAGCGATTGCGCCGAGCCCTTGCCCACGTCGCCGTAGCCGATCACCAGGGCCTGCTTGCCGGACAGCAGGTGGTCGGTGCCGCGCTTGATGGCGTCGTTGAGGCTGTGGCGGCAGCCGTACTTGTTGTCGTTCTTGCTCTTGGTCACCGAGTCGTTGACGTTGATCGCCGGGACTTTCAGGGTGCCGGCCTTGAGCATGTCGAGCAGGCGGTGCACGCCGGTGGTGGTCTCTTCGGTGATGCCGTGGATCTTCTCCAGCATCGCCGGGTATTTCTTGTGCAGGATCTCGGTCAGGTCACCGCCGTCATCCAGCACCATGTTGGCGTCCCACGGCTGGCCATCCTTGAGGATGGTCTGCTCGATGCACCACTCGTATTCCTGCTCGGTCTCGCCCTTCCAGGCGAACACCGGGATGCCGGCGGCGGCGATGGCGGCGGCGGCCTGGTCCTGGGTGGAGAAGATGTTGCAGGACGACCAGCGCACTTCGGCGCCGAGGGCGACCAGGGTCTCGATGAGCACGCCGGTCTGGATGGTCATGTGGATGCAGCCGAGGATCTTGGCGCCCTTGAGCGGCTGGCTGGCGGCGTACTTGCGGCGCAGGCCCATCAGTGCCGGCATCTCGGACTCGGCGATGATCAGCTCGCGGCGGCCCCAGGCGGCCAGGGAAATGTCGGCGACTTTATAGTCGGTGAAACCGGCAGGCGTCATGACAGCGCTCATGCGTAACTCTCCATTCGTTGTCTGCGAATGGGCGCCGTTGATGCGTTAACGGCCGGCGGACGCCGACCGGGACGCGCCCCGTCCGAGCCTGACAAGCCTTGGCTTGCTGCAGCGCCCCTCGGAACGGGTGGCGGGAACGGCCGGAGCGGAGCCGGCCGGTGAAGCCTGCGGATTATAGCGATGCCGGGCGGCAAGCCAAAGGTTTTCCGTCGTCCGCCGGGCCCGCCCGCGCCGCGCCAGGGGCCGTGAATACCCTGGCGCGGCGGCGCACGGGTTCAGATCACGCCCTGCTCGCGCAGCTTGCCGATGGCGGCGGCGTCCAGGCCGAGCACGTTCTCGAGGATCTGCTCGGTGTGCTGGCCGAGGGTCGGTGGGGCGTTGCGGTACTCGACGGGGGTCTGCGACAGGCGGATCGGGCTGGCCACCTGGGGCACGCTGCCGGCCAGCGGGTGCGGCAGGTCCACGCGCAGGCCGCGGGCGATCACCTGCGGGTCGGCGAACACCTGGGCCAGGTCGTTGATCGGCCCGCAGGGCACGCCGGCCTGCTCCAGCGCGGTGATCCACTGCGCGGTGGTGCGCATCACCGTGGCCTGGCGGATCAGCGGGATCAGCACGTCGCGGTGGGCGACCCGCGCCTTGTTGCTGGCGAAGCGTTCGTCGTCGGCCCATTCCGGGTGCCCGGCCAGTTCGCAGAACTTGCGGAACTGCCCGTCGTTGCCGACGGTGAGGATCATGTCGCCGTCGGCGGTGGGGAAGTCCTGGTAGGGCACGATGTTCGGGTGGGCGTTGCCCAGCCGGCGCGGCGGGATGCCGGTGGTCAGGTAGTTCAGCGTCTGGTTGGCCAGGCAGGCCACCTGCACGTCGAGCAGGGCCATGTCGATGTGCTGGCCGATGCCGCTGACGTCGCGGTGGGCGAGGGCGGCGAGGATGGCGGTGGACGAGTACAGGCCGGTGAGGATGTCGGTCAGCGCCACGCCGACCTTCACCGGGCCGGCGCCTTCTTCGCTGTCGGAGCGCCCGGTGATGCTCATCAGGCCGCCCAGGCCCTGGATCATGAAGTCGTAGCCGGCGCGCTTGGCGTAGGGGCCGGTCTGGCCGAAGCCGGTGATGGAGCAGTAGATCAGCTTCGGGTTGAGCTGCTTGAGCGACTCGTAGTCCAGCCCGTAGCTTTTCAGCCCGCCGACCTTGAAGTTCTCCAGCACGATGTCGGCCTTGGCCGCCAGCTCGCGCACCAGGCGCTGGCCTTCGGGCTGGGTGAAATCGATGGTGAGGGATTTCTTGTTGCGGTTGGCCGACAGGTAGTAGGCCGCCTCGCTGGTGTCGCGGCCCTCGGCGTCCTTGAGGAACGGCGGGCCCCAGGCGCGGGTGTCGTCGCCGCTGCCGGGGCGTTCGATCTTGATCACTTCGGCGCCGAGGTCGGCGAGGATCTGCCCGGCCCAGGGGCCGGCCAGGACGCGGGAAAGGTCGAGAACGCGGATATGGGACAGGGCGCCGGACATGGATGACCTCGCAGAGGAGCTGGAAGCGGGAAGCTTGAAGCCGGAAGCCCGCGCCGGAGAGGCTTCCAGCTTCGGGCTTCCAGCTTATGGCTCGTCTTAGAAGAAAGCCTGGATGCCAGTCTGCGCGCGGCCGAGGATCAGCGCGTGGACGTCGTGGGTACCTTCATAGGTGTTCACCACTTCCAGGTTGACCAGGTGGCGGGCCACGCCGAACTCGTCGGAGATGCCGTTGCCGCCGAGCATGTCGCGGGCCATGCGGGCGATGTCCAGGGCCTTGCCGCAGCTGTTGCGCTTCATGATCGAGGTGATTTCCACCGCGGCGGTGCCTTCGTCCTTCATCCGGCCCAGGCGCAGGCAGCCTTGCAGGGCGAGGGTGATTTCGGTCTGCATGTCGGCCAGTTTCTTCTGGATCAGCTGGTTGGCGGCCAGCGGGCGGCCGAACTGCTTGCGGTCCAGGGTGTACTGGCGGGCGGTGTGCCAGCAGGCCTCGGCCGCGCCCAGGGCGCCCCAGGAGATGCCGTAGCGGGCCGAGTTCAGGCAGGTGAACGGGCCGCGCAGGCCGCGCACTTCGGGGAAGGCGTTCTCTTCGGGGACGAACACGTTGTCCATCACGATCTCGCCGGTGATGGAGGCGCGCAGGCCGACCTTGCCGTGGATGGCCGGGGCGCTCAGGCCTTCCCAGCCTTTCTCCAGGACGAAGCCGCGGATCTGGCCTTCGTCGTCCTTGGCCCAGACCACGAAGACGTCGGCGATCGGGCTGTTGGTGATCCACATCTTGGCGCCGGACAGGCGGTAGCCGCCGTCGACCTTCTTGGCGCGGGTGATCATCGAGCCCGGGTCGGAGCCGTGGTTCGGCTCGGTCAGGCCGAAGCAGCCGATGTATTCGCCGCTGGCCAGTTTCGGCAGGTACTTCTGCTTGGTGGCTTCGTTGCCGAACTCGTAGATCGGCACCATGACCAGGGACGACTGCACGCTCATCATCGAGCGGTAGCCGGAGTCGACGCGCTCGACCTCGCGGGCGATCAGGCCGTAGCACACGTAGTTCAGGCCGCTGCCGCCGTACTCGGCGGGGATGGTCGCGCCGAGCAGGCCGGTCTCGCCCATCTCGCGGAAGATCGCCGGGTCGGTCTGCTCATGGCGGAAGGCCTCCAGCACGCGCGGGGCCAGCTTGTCCTGGGCGAACTGCTGGGCGCTGTCGCGAACCATGCGCTCTTCTTCGGTGAGTTGCTGATCCAGCAGCAGCGGGTCTTCCCAGTTGAAGCTTGCTTTGGTGGCCATCGGGTTACCTCGGGGCAGTGACAGGGTGTCCGACCAGTTTAGGCGGACGCAGTGCGGTCGATCCTAGTCAGCCGCCGACCGGTGCGGCAACCGACTAATTCGCACGCTGTTGTGCTATTTTCTCACTCCGTGACCGCCCGGGCCCCATGAAACGAATGTTTGAATGGCCTGTTTCCCGGGCTTCGCGGATCACGAGATTCCCAAGAGGCATTCGATGCGGCGCAAGATCCCCACCACCGCGGCGCTGGTCAGCTTCGAGTCGGCGGCGCGCCACGAGAGCTTCACCAAGGCCGCCGAGGAACTGTCGCTGACGCAGAGCGCCATCTGCCGGCAGATCGCCGGGCTGGAGGCGTTCCTCGGCGTCGAACTGTTCCGCCGTTCGCGGCGCGGCGTCAAGCTCACCGAGGCGGGGCTGGGCTACAGCCGGCGCATCGCCGCGCGGCTGGACGCAGTGGAGCGCGACACCCTGGCGGTGATGGGCCAGCAGGGCGGCGGCAGCATCGAGCTGGCGGTGGTGCCGACCTTCGCCACCCAATGGCTGCTGCCGCGGCTCAAGGCCTTCAAGGGGCTGTACCCGGAAGTCACGGTGAACCTGACCAACCGCACCCGGCCCTTCCTCTTCGCCGACACCGACTTCGACTGCGCGCTGTACTTCGGCGACGGCGCCTGGTCCGGCACGGTCAAGCACTTCCTCATGCGCGAGAACCCGGTGCCGGTGTGCAGCCCCGAGCTGCTCGAAGGCCGCGCCAGCCTCAGCGCCGAGGCGATCGCCGCGCTGCCGCTGATGCAGCAGACCACCCGGCCCTATGCCTGGCGCCAGTGGTTCGGCTCCCTGGGCATGAGCGTCGCCCACGACATGAGCGGCACCCGCTACGAGCTGTTCTCCATGCTCGCCCAGGCGGCCGAGCAGGGCATGGGTGTGGCGCTGATCCCGCCGATGCTGATCCAGCGCGAGCTGGCCGAGGGCCGGCTGATCGTGGCGATGCAACATGCCTATTTGAGCGAGCATGCCTATTACCTGATGATTCCCGAGCGCAAGGTGGAATCCGCCATCGTCCGCGCCTTCCGCGACTGGCTGGTGGAGCAGGCGCGCATCTACCGCGAGGAGGCCGGCCTGGGCTGACTCCAGGCAGGACGCGCAGCGGCGATCCGCGCGATAATTGCGCAGCCGGCGGGGCTCGGCCCGTCAACTTGCCGACAAGGCATCGCGCTCACAAGGCGCAACCAGCAAGGAGTCACCATGAATTTCCACACCCGCAAATGGGTAAAACCCGAAGACCTCAACCCCAACGGCTCGCTGTTCGGCGGCAGCCTGCTGAAGTGGATAGACGAAGAAGCGGCCATCTACGCCATCGTCCAGCTGGGCAACCAGCGCGTGGTCACCAAGTTCATCTCCGAGATCAACTTCGTCAGCTCGGCGCGCACCGGCGACATCATCGAGATGGGCATCACCGCCACCGACTTCGGCCGCACCTCGATCACCCTGACCTGCCACGTGCGCAACAAGATCACCCGCAAGAGCATCCTCACCATCGACAAGATGGTCTTCGTCAACATGGGCCCGGACGGCCTGCCGGCGCCCCACGGCAAGACCGAGATCACCTACATCAAGGACCAGTTCAAGGACGGGGACGACCTCGAACCCTGAGCCTGCGGGCCCGCAGCGACGCATCCAGGCTTTGCATCCGCGCGGTTTCGTGTGAGCCTGTGCCCGCCCACGGCGGGTGCGGGCCACCGCTCCCCCGTCGTACCACCACAGAAAAAGACCGGGGAGACACCATGCAAGCGCCCATCGCATCCACGCTGCGCCGCCTCGTCGCGGCCACCTGCTGCGCCGTCCTGCTGGGCGGCGCCGCCCAGGCCGCCGAGCCCAAGGCCGACCTCAAGCCCGAGGCCGGCACCTTCAAGATGGGCATGCAGCCCTGGCTGGGCTACGGCCAGTGGTACGTCGCCGAGCAGGCCGGGGCCTTCAAGGCCAACGGCCTGGACAAGGTCGAGCTGGTCAACTTCACCGAAGACAAGGACATGAACGCCGCCCTGGCCAGCGGCCAGATCGACGGCGGCAACCTCGCCACCCACACCGCCATGGCCATGGTCGCCGCCGGCCTGCCGGTGAAGATCGTCCTGCTGCTGGACCAGAGCACCAGCGCCGACGCGCTGATCGTCGACCCCTCGATCAAGACGCTGAAGGACCTCAAGGGCAAGCAGGTCGCCTACGAAGAAGGCACCACCAGCGACATCCTCCTGCACAGCGCCCTGCGCAAGGCCGGCCTGAGCCTGGCCGACGTGCAGCCGGTGCCGATGCCGGCGGCCAACGCCGGTTCCGCGCTGATCGCCGGCCAGGTGCCGGCGGCGGTGACCTACGAGCCCTACCTGAGCGCCGCCAGGCAGCAGAACCCGAAAGTGAACCTGCTGTACAAGGGCTCGGACGACCCGGGCATCATCAGCGACGTGTTCGTGGTCCGCGACGAGGTGCTCAAGCAGCGCCCCGGCCAGGTGCTGGCCCTGCTCAAGAGCTGGGAAGCCGGCCTGAAACACTACCAGGCCCACACCGCCGAAGGCCGCGCGGCCATCGCCAAGGGCGTTGGCGCCGAGCCGGCGGAGCTGCAGAGCGCCTTCGACGGCGTGCGCTTCTATTCCCTGGGCGAGAACAAGGCCGAGCTGAAGGGCGCCTTCGTCAAGGACTCCTTCGCGCACATCCAGAAGGCCGCCAGCGAAGCCGGCATCATCCAGCAGCCGGTGACCCCGGAGCAGACCGTCGACGCGCGCTTCGCCGAGGCGCTCTGACGCACCCCGCGCGCCGGCCGCAGGATCGGCGCGCTTTCCCCGTTACCCCGAGCCTCGCATGAACGCCCGTAAACCCTCCCCGCTGTTCGTCATCGGCAAGCCGCTGGCGCGCACCCACCTGCTGCTGATCGGCGGCGGCGTATTCGTCCTGCTGGCCCTGGCCTGGTGGGCGGCCGGCGCCAGCGGCGCGGTGCCGAAGATCTTCCTGCCGGCGCCCGGCGACGTCTGGGCGCGCATGCTCAGGCTGGCCGCCGACGGCACCCTGTGGGCCGACCTGAAGGTCAGCGTCTACCGCATCCTGGTGGCCTTCGCGATTTCCTCGGCGATGTCCATCGTCATCGGCGTGTTCGCCGGCTGCTACGGCTTCTGGAAGGCCGCCACCGAGCCGCTGGTGGACTTCGTGCGCTACATGCCGGTGGTGGCCTTCGTGCCGCTGAGCATCCTCTGGGCCGGCACCAGCGACTTCCAGAAATTCCTCATCATCTGGATCGGCACCTTCTTCCAGCAGGTGCTGATGGTGATGGACGCCATCAAGCGCGTGCCGCCGGACTTCGTCGGCCTCGGCCGGACCCTGGGCATGCCCGACCGGCGCATCCTCCTGAAGATCGTCCTGCCCAGCGCCCTGCCGGGCATCTGGGACGCCCTGCGCATCAGCCTCGGCTGGGCCTGGACCTGGCTGGTGCTGGCCGAGCTGGTGGCCGCCACCTCGGGCCTGGGCTACCGCATCGTGGTGTCGCAGCGCTTCTTCCAGACCGACACCATCATCGGCTACATCCTGCTGCTCGGCCTGCTGGGGCTGGTCACCGACCAGGCCATGCGCGCCGCCGAGCGCGTCCTGTTCCGCTACAACCGGAGGCGCGGCTGATGGCGACCCTGGAGATTTCCGGCCTGAACAAGAGCTTCGCGGTCGGCAGAGAGCGCCGCGAGGTGCTGCGCAACATCGACCTGACCCTGGCGGACAACGAGTTCGTCTCCATCGTCGGCACCTCCGGCTGCGGCAAGAGCACCCTGCTGTCCATCGCCGCGGGGCTCGAGGACTTCGACAGCGGCAGCGTCAAGGTCGACGGCGTGCCCATCGCCGGCCCCGGCCTGGACCGCGGCGTGGTGTTCCAGGCCTATACCCTGCTGCCCTGGCTGACCGCGCGGCAGAACGTCGAGTTCGCCCTCAAGGCCGCCGGCCGCTCGCGCGCCGAGTGCCGCGAGATCGCCGCCGAGCACCTGCAGCTGGTGAAGCTGGAGAAGTTCGCCGACGCCTATCCCAGCGAGCTGTCCGGCGGCATGAAGCAGCGCGTGGCGATCGCCCGGGCGCTGTCCTACCGGCCGAAGATCCTGCTGATGGACGAGCCCTTCGGCGCCCTGGACGCCATGACCCGCCACCAGATGCAGGAGCTGCTCACGCGTATCTGGGAGACGCACCGGCTGACGGTGATGTTCGTCACCCACGACGTCGAGGAGGCGGTCTACCTGTCCGACCGCATCGTGGTCATGGGCCTGGGCCCGGGGCGGATCAAGACCACCTTCGACGTGGGCCTGCCGCGCCCGCGCCGCGAGGAGATGGCCGGCAGCGCCGAGTTCATCGAACTGCAGCGCCAGGTGCTGCGCTCGATCCGCGAGGAAGAGGCCGGCGCCGCGGTGCTCTGAGGCTCACCAGCGGCCGGAGGCCCCGCCGCCGCCGCTGGAACCCCCGCCGCCGCCGAAGCCGCCGCCACCCCGGCCACCGAAGCCGCCCCCGCCGAAACCGCCGCCGCGCCCGCCGCGGAAAAAGCCGGCCGGCAGCAGGAAGAAGGGGTAGGCGATGAGGGCGAAGACGAAGGCGCTGACGCCGTTGTTGACCAGCGCGGCGAAGCTGAAGGTCAGCACCAGGCTGAGCACGCCGGCCAGCACCCCGACGATCACGCTGCACACCACATAGCGGCCGAAGCTGCGCTGGCGCATGAACGGCAGCGGCAGCAGGCGCCCCAGCAGCGGCACGCCGGCCAGCAGGGCGAACAGCGGCAGCAGGCTGCCGGCCGGCAGGCCCAGGTCGTCGCCCTGCGCAGCCTGCTGGGGCTCGGGCAGCGCCTCGCCGTCGATCAGCTTCTCCAGGCTGTCCACCCCGGCCTGCACGCCGCCGGCGAAGTCGCCTTCGCGGAAGTGCGGGACTATCTGCTCGCGGATGATGCGCCCGGCCAGGACGTCGGTGACGGCGCCTTCCAGGCCGTAGCCGACCTCGATGCGCAGGGCGCGGTCGTCCTTGGCCACCACCAGCAGCACGCCGTCGTCCACGCCCTTGCGGCCCAGCTTCCACTGCTCGAAGGCGCGCACCGCGTACTGCTCGATGCTCTCCTCGCCGGTGCTGGGGATCATCAGCACCGCCAGTTGCGCGCCCTTGCGCTGCTCCAGCGCCGCCAACTGCTGTTCAAGGCGGCCGCGCTGCTCGGCGTCGAGGGTGGCGGTGAGGTCGGTGACCCGTGCGCTCAGCTGCGGCACGGCCACCTCGGCCCGCGCCAGGCCCGCGCAGCACAGCAGGGCCAGCGCCAGCAGCCAGGCGCGCATGCTCATTGCGCCGGTTGCGGCTGCGGCGTGCCGAAATCGACCTTGGGCGCGGTGGAGATGGCCGCCTCGTTCTCCACGCTGAAGTTGGCCTTGGGCTGGTAGCCGAAGATCTTCGCGGTGATCACCTGCGGGAACTGGCGGATCAGCACGTTGTAGTCCTGCACCGCCTTGACGTAGCGGCCGCGGGCCACGGTGATGCGGTTCTCGGTGCCTTCGAGCTGCGTCAGCAGGTCCTTGAACAGGCCGTCGGCCTTGAGCTGCGGATAATTCTCGGTGACCACCAGCAGCCGCGAGAGCGCCGAGCTGAGCTCGCCCTGGGCCTGCTGGAAGCGCTGCATGGCCGCCGCGTCGCCGAGCTGGTCGGCGTTGAGGGTGGTGCTGCCGACCCTGGCCCGGGCCTCGGTGACCTGGGTGAGCACGGCGGCCTCGTGGGCGGCGTAGCCTTTCACGGTGTTGACCAGGTTAGGCACCAGGTCGGCGCGCCGCTGGTACTGGTTGAGCACTTCGGACCAGGCCGCCTTGACCTGCTCGTCGCCGGCCTGCATGGCGTTGTAGCCGCAGCCGGTGAGCAGGGAGACGAGGACGTAGCAGCACAGGAACTTGAGCATTCGGGGCATGGCAGGGGACTCTGGCGATCGCGAAACCCCCAGTCTAGACCAGCAACGCCCCTCGGTGTGCAGCCGCGTGCGCACTTCAGGCCTTTCCGAGGCTTGCCGGGCATGGGGAGCGAGGCGCTAGAATCGCAACTGGTCTATACCAGGAAGCCCCGCCTTGTTCGCCACCGCCCTGGTGCTGCTCGCCGCCGTGCTCCACGCGGCCTGGAACACCCTCGTCAAATTCAGCGCCGACCGCCTGCTGGTGGTGGCCTGCATGGACCTCGTCGGCCTGCTCGTGGCCCTCGCCCTGCTGCCCTGGATCAGCCTGCCGCCGGCCGAGGTCTGGCCCTGGCTGGGCAGTGCCGTGGCCCTGCAGCTGGTCTACCGGGTGCTGCTGATCCAGGCCTACAAGGTCGGCGACCTCGGCCTGGTCTACCCGCTGATGCGCGGCCTGTCGCCGCTGGTGGTGCTGGCGCTGACGCTGCTGGTGGGCGGCGAGCAGCTCAGCGACCGGCAGGTCCTCGGCATCCTGCTGATCCCGCTGGGCATGCTGTTCCTGCTCAAGGGCGGCGGCGGTTCGCGGCTGCCCTGGATCGCCTTCCCCGTGGTGCTGCTGATGGGCCTGTGCATCGGCAGCTACACCTGGACCGACGGCCACGCCCTGAAGCGCTGGCCGCAGCCGCTGGACTACCTGGTGTGGCTGACGCTGCTCTCCGGCGTGCCCTTCCCGCTGCTCGCCCTGGGCGCGCGCACCCGCGCCTTCGCGCGCTTCTGGCAGACGCAGTGGAAGCTCGGTCTGTGCGTCGGCATCTGCGTGATGGCCAGCTACGGCCTGGTGCTCTGGGCCATGCAGCTGGGCTCGGTGGCCGAGGCCGCGGCGCTGCGCGAGACCAGCGTGGTGCTGGTGGTGCTGTTCGGCATGCGCTTCCTCAAGGAGCCCTTCGGGCTGCCGCGCCTGCTGGCGTGCAGCCTGGTGCTGGCGGGGATGCTGGTGATGAAACTCTGAGCTAGGCGAACAGGCCGCGAGATTGGCCGCTTTGGCGCACGCATCCGCCCGCCGGCCACTGACCTTCGCCTATGCTTGGCGGCAACCTGCCGACTTCCCAGCCGACGAGACCTCCGTTCATGCCCATCGCCTTCTGGTGCATCCTGATTGCCATCTTCCTGCCCTACCTGGGCACCAGCATCGCCAAGTTCACCGGCGGCGGCTTCGGCCCCCGGCAGAACCACGACCCGCGCACCTTCCTGGCCGGCCTGGAGGGCTACCGCAAGCGCGCCAACGCCTTCCAGCTGAACAGCTTCGAGGTCACCCCGGCCTTCGCCATCGCCGTGCTGGTGGCCTACGTGGTGGGCAACGCCGAGCCGGCGACCCTCGATACCCTGGCCATCGCCTGGCTGACCAGCCGCCTGCTCTACCTGATCTTCTACCTCGCCGACCTGGCGCTGCTGCGTTCGCTGGTGTGGTTCGTCGGCATGGCGCTGATCGCTGCCTTCTTTGTGGTCTCCGCCTGAACCGCAGCTGAACGGTTCGCGCATCGCTGCGGCGGATGGCCGCAGGCGGGCGCGCGGGCTCTGGATCAATGCCGGGTAGCGGCGGATAATCCGCCGCTCCCGTGTCTGGCCTGTCCTACAAGAGTCCGCTCATGAAGCTGAAGACCCTGCTCGTCCTGCTGTTGGCCGGTGCCGCCCTGGCCGGTTGCCACCGCCTCGATCCGAATTCCCCGCTGGCCAAGCGCCAGGCGATCTTCAAGCAGATGCTCCACGCCAGCGAGGACATGGGCGGCATGCTGCGCGGCCGCGTGGTCTTCGACGCCGAGAAATTCCGCGCCGACTCGGTTAAGCTCAACGAGCTGGCCGGCCAGCCCTGGCAGTATTTCCCCACCAGCAAGCCGACCGACGAGGGCGGCGACAGCCGCGCCAGGGACGAGCTGTGGCAGCGCCAGCTGGAGTTCCAGGCCGACGCCAAGACCTTCCAGCAGGCCGCCGCCGCGCTGGAGGCCAACACCCGCCAGGCCACCCCGACCGCCGACGGCGTGCGCAAGGACCTGGCCGCGGTGGAAGATGCCTGCGAGGCTTGCCACAAGAAGTTCAGGGCGCTCTGACGGGGGCTCCGCTTTTTTTGGAGCGAGCTTGCTCGCGAACAGCGTTTCCAGGCGACCTCGGTGTTTTGGTTTGACTCCGCTCCCTCTCCCCAGCCCTCTCCCTGAAGGGAGAGGGGGCTAGTCCGTGCCAAGAGAAGAAATGGTTTCAGCTGGAAACCACCGGAGCTGCCGGCTGACTCCAGAATCCCCAACCCTGCCCAACGGTCCCCTCTCCCTTCAGGGAGAGGGTTAGGGAGAGGGGCGGACTTATCCCAAGCACTGTTGCTACCGGTAGGCACCGTTCGCGAGCAAGCTCGCTCCTACAGGTAGCCAGTCAGGCAACCAGCCCTGCTCACTCCTCCAACTCCCGCTTCGCCTGCTCCAGCTCCGCGCGGGCCTCGGCCAGCTTGTCCTTGCGCTTCTCGATCTTTTCCGCGTCGCCCTTGTTCATGGCCTTGCGCAGGTCGCTTTCGCGCTGGCTGACTTCGCGCTCGGCGTCCAGCACGCGCTGGGTGCGCTTTTGCGTCAGGCTGCCGTCGGTGCAGTAGGTGCGGGCCTTTTCCAGGGCGGTTTCCAGGCCGGCGATGGCGCCCTTGTCGCCGCGGGCGCGGGCTTCTTCCAGCTTGCCGGCGATGGCCGCCTGCTTGGCGGCGCAGCCGCTCAGGGGCTGCTCGGGTTGCGCGGCGAAGGCGCCGGTGCAGAGCAGTGCGGCGAGGCTGAGGGTAATGGATCGGAACATTCTTGGGTCCTGCGTTACCAAATGAGATATCGATGCTGACGAACGTCTAGAGTTTGCCATTAAGCGCGCGCGTGGGGGTTGCCCCATGGCAGTCCGCGGCCTGGTCGATCCATTGAACGCGCTCCGTCGGGCGGAGCGGGGGAGGCTGGATGCGTATCGCGATTCGCCTGGTTCAGACGCTGATCCTGCTGTTGCTGGCGGCCCTGCTGGTGGGCGCCTGGTACCTGCTGCCCGGCGAGCAACTGCGCCCGCCGATGCTCACCGGGGGGAGCGAGGACAGCTCCCTGCGCGCCGGCGGCCTGCGCCGCGGCTACGTGCTCTACGTGCCGCCCAACCTGGCGCCGAACCCGGCGCTGCTGGTGGTGCTGCACGCCTCGCGCAGCAACGGCCAGCTGATGCGCCGCGACAGCGGCTTCGGCTTCGACGCCCTGGCCGACCGCGACGGCTTCCTGGTGCTCTACCCGGACGGCTTCGAGGGCCACTGGAACGACTGCCGCAAGGTGGCCAGCTACAGCGCGCGCACCCGCAACATCGACGACGTGGCCTTCCTCACCCGGCTGGTGCGGCGGATCCAGCGCGAGCGCCAGGTGGACCCGCAGCGGGTGTTCTTCGCCGGCTACTCCAACGGCGGGCAGATGGCCCTGCGCATGGCCGCGGAGTCCGAACTGCCGCTGGCCGGCATCGCCCTGGTGGCGGCCAGCCTGCCGAGCGCGGCGAACGACGCTTGCAGCGAGTCGCAGCGGGCGGTGGCGGCGCTGCTGATGAACGGCACGCGCGACCCGATCAACCCCTACGGCGGCGGGCGGGTGAAGCTGTTCGGCTTCGGCGACCGCGGCGAAGTGCTCTCCAGCGAGGCTTCGGCCGGCGAGCTGGCGCGGCGCAACGGCATCAGCGCGCCGGCGCAGCGCGAGCCGCTGACGCGCCCCGGCCCGGTCTGGTCGGAGCGCTGGCAATGGCAGGGCGAGGGAATGCCGCCGGTGGAACTGGTGAGCGTGCACGGCGGCGGCCATCTGTTGTCGCAGCCGGGCTATCGGCCGCCGCGCCTGTTCGGCATGGCCGACCCCGAGCTGGACGGGCCGGCGGAGATCTGGCGCTTCTTCAAGCAGTTGCCGGTGACTCAGACTTCCACGGTGCCGTAGGCGTCGAAGCCGCCCTGCTCGCCCGGGTAGCCGCCCGGGTTGGCCACCACCCGGGCGCGGCCGATGCGGTAGTCCAGGGCGTCGTGCACGTGGCCGTGCAGCCACAGGTCGCACTGCTGCACCAGGTGCTCCAGGTCCGAGGCGAAGGCCGGCGACAGGCTGTCGCCGACATATTGCGGCGGAATGGAGCGGGCGCTGGGCGCATGGTGGGTGACCACCACGGTCGGCCCGGCGAAGGGCTCGGCCAGCTGCGCCGTCAGCCAGTCCCGCGAGGCCTCGAACAACTGCTGGCTGAGCGCCGGGGTGAAGGGCGCGGTGAACCAGTCGATGCAGCTGAAGTCGGGCATCAGCCGCAGCGCGCGCTGCAGCGTCAGCGGCAGGGTTTCCTCGCCGTAGAGCAGGAAGTCCGTCCACAGGGTGGCGCCGAGGATGCGCACGCCGTCGATGACCACCGCGTCGTTGTCCAGGAAGTGGATGTCCAGGGCGCGGGCCAGGTTGCGCATGGCCTGGGTCAGCTCGGGCAGGTCGGAGTCGTAGAACTCGTGGTTGCCGGCGACGTAGACCACCGGCGTGTCCGGGAAGGCCTCGCGGGCCCAGTGCAGGCCCTGCAGGTGCTCATGGATGTCGCCGGCCAGCACCACCAGGTCGGCGTCCACCGCGGGCAGCTCGCGGCGGCCGCCGAAGTGCTCGTGGTGCAGGTCGGAAAGGACGCGGATACGCATGCGGGTTGTCTCCTGGCCGGGTCCGGCATTGTGCGGCACGCCCGCGGCCTTGCCCAGCGCTTGACCTGGATCATGGCAAGGCCGAACAGCGGAAAATTCCCATACGAACTTCAGGGATGATTAAGGCCGCGCGCCCAGTCTCGGACCAGGCTCGCAACCAGGGAGGCCATATGAAGTTCGTAGGCATCGTCATCGCCACCGTGTTGGCGGCGTTCGGGCTGGCGCTCGCGCTCGATCCGCCGGCCACTTTCGATATCTGGGTCCTGCGCAAGCAGGCCATCCTGCTGAGCGGCGTCGTCGCCTTCGCGCTGATGTCGCTGATCATGCTCCTGGCGGTACGCCCGGCCTGGCTGGAGCGGCCGCTGGGCGGGCTCGACCGCATGTACCGGGTGCACCGCTGGGCGGGCATCCTGGCCATCAGCCTGGGCCTGCTGCACTACCTGCTGGAGCTGGGCGGGCCGCTGCTGGCGAAATTCGTCGCCAAGCCGGCGAAGGGGCCGCGGGTGGAGACCTTCCTCGAGGTCTTCCGCGGCTCGGCCAAGGAACTGGGCGAGTGGTCGGCCTGGCTGCTCGCCGCCATGCTGGTGCTGACGCTCTGGCAGCGCTTCCCCTACCACCTGTGGCGCTACGTGCATAAAGCGCTGGCGCTGGTCTACCTGGTGCTGGCCTTCCATGGCGTGGTGCTGGCGCCGGCCGGCTACTGGGCGCAGCCGCTGGGCTGGCTGCTGGCGCTGTGCGCGGCGCTGGGTTCGCTGTGCGCGCTGATTGCCCTGAGCGGACGCATCGGCCGGCGGCGCACGCACCAGGGCGTGGTGGTGGCGGTGGCGCGGCCCGGCGAGCGCATGCTGGAAGTCACCTGCCGGCTCGGCCGCAACTGGCGGCACAAGGCCGGGCAGTTCGCCTTCCTCACCTGCGACCGCCTGGAGGGGCAGCATCCCTTCAGCATTTCCAGCGCCGACCAGGGCAACGGCGAGGTGCGCTTCAGCATCAAGGCCCTGGGCGACTACACCCGGCGCCTGCAGGACGCCCTGGCGCTGGGCGATGCGGTCAAGGTCGAGGGGCCCTATGGCTGCTTCGACTTCCGCCGCGGCGGCGAGCGCCAGGTGTGGATCGCCGGCGGCATCGGCATCACGCCCTTCCTGGCCTGGCTGGAGGCGCTGCAGCAGCACCCGGCCGATGCGCCGGAAGTGGAGCTGCACTACTGCGTGCGCAGCCCCGCCGACGCCATCTACGCCGGGCGCCTGCGCGAGCTGTGCGACGGCCTGCCCAGCGTGGCGCTGAAGGTCCACTACAGCGCCGAAGAGGGCTACCTGCGCGGCGACGACCTGAGCATGGCGCCGGACGCCTCCGGTCGCTGGCCGAGCCTGTGGTTCTGCGGCCCGCAGGGCCTGGCCGACCTGCTGCGGCGCGACCTCGGCCGGCGCGGCATGCCGGCGCGCAATTTCCACCAGGAAGCCTTCCGCCTGCGCTGAGGACTCAGAAGCCGGCTACCCCGGCCGCGGCGAGCTGGGCGCCCAGGCGCTGCACCTCGTGGTCGGCGAAGAAGGCCTGCAGTTGCCGGGCCCGGACCGGCCCGACGCCCGGCAGCTGGCGCCAGTCGCTGGCCTGCCGGGTGCTCAGTTCGGCCCAACCTTCGGTGGCCGGCAAGCTGTCGACCTGGGGCACACCCAGCGCCCGCAACCAGTGCTGGAAGGGACGTTGCCGCGCGGCGCGGAACTGGGCGTGCAGGCGTTCGCCACTGTGCTCGGCGAAGCCCGGCAATTGGCGCAGGGTTTCCGGCGGCAGTTCCAGCCAGTCGAGCAGGCCGGCAAGCTGGCCGGCTTCCAGCAGTGCCTGCCAGGTGCCCGGTCCCACGCCTTCCAAGGCCAAACCCTGTTCGCCGCCCAGCCAGGCGAGACGGGCGAGGAACTGTTCCTCGCAGCCGGGCGTTGCCCGCCAGCAACTGAGCGCGTGGTAGCGCCCGGGCTGCGGCGGCTCTACCGCAAGACGCTGCGGCGAGCGCCAGACCACGCTTTCCACGCGCGGGATGGTCAGGCCGGCCAGGGCGATGGCCACCTGGTCGCCGGGGCGGATGTCCAGGGCCTGCCAGCGCCGCGTCGAGCCGAGGCTGACCTGGGCGATGCGGCGCTCGTCCAGTGTCACCGGCTGCAATTCCAGCAGCGGCGTCACCCGTCCGGTGCGGCCGATGCGGAAATGCACCCGGCGCACCTCGGCCAGGGCCTGGCGGTAGGAGTATTTCCAGGCCAGCGCCCAACTGGCGCTGCCGGCCTGCCAGGCCTTCGCGGCGGGGCGCGAGCCCTGGCGGAGGACGATGCCGTCGCTGGCGAAGGGCAGGGGACTGCGGTACCAGTGCTCGCGCTGGCGCTGGGCGTCCTCGAAGCCCGTCACCGGCAGCGTCAGGGCCGCGCTGTCCGCAAGGCCCAGCGCCTTCAGGCGCTCCAGGCGTTGCGTCATGTTCCCGGGGCCGTGAGGCAATTCCCAGACGAACAGGCCGACCTGCGAAACCTGTTCGCCCGGCTCGCTGCGCGCCATCAGTCCGGCGACCTTGCCGCGGGCGCCGAGGCCGCCCTTTTGCGCCTGCACGTGGCCCGGCAAGCGCCAGTAGAGCTCGCCCTGCAACACCAGCCGCCCCGTGGCGGGCAGACGTTGCGGCACGGCCGGCAGGCGGCGGGCGTTGGCGGTCCAGTCCTGGCCATGGATGCCGTCGCCACGGCTGATGGCCTGGACCAGTTCGCCGTCCTGGTAGACCAGCGTCACAGCCACGCCATCGACCTTGGGCTGCACCCAGAGGTCCTCGCGCCCGGCCATCCACTGGCGGACTTCGTTGGCGTCGGCGGCCTTGTCCAGGCCGGTATGGGCTGCGGGGTGGCGCAGCTTGCCGCGGGTGGCCGGCAGCGGCGGGGGCGGCTCGATGGCGAGCTGTGGATAACAGCTGCGCCAAAGGCTGAAGCGTTGCCGGGCCTGGTCGTAGAGTTCGTCGGCGATCGGGCTTTCGCCGCGCTGGTGGTAGGCCTGGTCCCAGGCTTCCAGTTGCTGGCGCAGGCCCAGCAGCTCTTCGCGGGCGCGCTGTTCGGGCCAGTCGGGGCAGGCCAGGGAGAGGCTGGGGAGGAGCAGCAGGGCTGAGGCGAGCAGGGCTTTCATCGGCGGGCTTCCTTGCGCCTGGAGGGGGTTCCAGACTAGGTGCGCCGCCGCCGCGAAGGGGCCGGGTGGAGTGTGGGAGGCTTCCGGGATGCGGCGCCATCGCGAACAGGATTCAGGGACCGTCGTGATTTCACTTCACGCCAAACGGTGAATCCAATCGCGGATAGAGTCCGCTCCTACGCCCAAGCTTCCCTGAATCGTCGGAGCAACTGTCTCACCGACTGCGCCGAGCTGCTTTACGTAGGATGGGTTGAGCCTGCGAAACCCATGCGGTTGCGCTGATGGGTATCGCTTGGCTCAACACCATCCTACGAAAAGCCATGCTCGCTCATGCGGTAGGAGACTCTGTCCGCGATGGGATTGAGGTCGGAGCGAAGGACAGGATGCGCGCGCGAAGCCATGGCCCACCCCATACGAAAAATGCCGTTTCCCCCAGACAGAGAAACGGCATTCTTTCTTACCATGAACGGCCCGCTGGAGCAGGGCTATTCCGTCGGACGGACCTTACAGGCCAGCCGCATCACGTAGGGCGGCGGCCTTGTCGGTGCGCTCCCAGGTGAAGGCGGTGAAGGTATCGTCACCGTAGGTCAGCTCATACGGATTGCGGCCGAAGTGACCGTAGGCCGCAGTGGGCTGGTACATCGGGTGCAGCAGGTCGAGCATCTTGGTGATCGCGTACGGACGCAGGTCGAAGTGCTCGCGAACCAGCTGGACGATCTTCTCGTCGCTGATCTTGCCGGTGCCGAAGGTGTTCACCGAGATGGAGGTCGGCTGGGCCACGCCGATGGCGTAGGACACCTGGATCTCGCAACGCTCGGCCAGGCCGGCGGCGACGATGTTCTTGGCCACGTAGCGGCCGGCGTAGGCGGCGCTGCGGTCGACCTTGGACGGGTCCTTGCCGGAGAAGGCGCCGCCGCCGTGGCGGGCCATGCCGCCGTAGGAGTCGACGATGATCTTGCGCCCGGTCAGGCCGCAGTCGCCCACCGGCCCGCCGATGACGAAGTTGCCGGTCGGGTTGATGTGGAACTGGGTGTCCTTGTGCAGCAGCTCGGCCGGCAGCACGTGCTTGATGATCAGTTCCATCACGCCTTCGCGCAGGTCGGCGTAGGAGACTTCCGGGTTGTGCTGGGTGGACAGCACGATGGCGTCGATGCCCACCACCTTGCCGCCTTCGTAGCGGCAGGTGACCTGGCTCTTGGCGTCCGGGCGCAGCCACGGCAGCAGGCCGGACTTGCGCGCTTCGGCCTGGCGCTCGACCAGGCGGTGGGAGAAGCAGATCGGCGCCGGCATCAGTACGTCGGTCTCGTTGCTGGCGTAGCCGAACATCAGGCCCTGGTCACCGGCGCCCTGGTCCTCGGGCTTGGCGCGGTCGACGCCCTGGTTGATGTCCACCGACTGCTTGCCGATGATGTTCAGCACGCCGCAGGTGGCGCCGTCGAAGCCGACGTCGGAGCTGTTGTAGCCGATGTCGATGATGACCTTGCGCACCAGGTCTTCGAGGTCGACCCAGGCCGAGGTGGTGACTTCGCCGGCGATGATGGCGACGCCGGTCTTCACCAGGGTCTCGCAGGCCACGCGGGCGTACTTGTCCTTGGCGATGATGGCGTCCAGCACCGCGTCGGAGATCTGGTCGGCGATCTTGTCCGGATGGCCTTCGGATACGGATTCGGAGGTGAAAATCGAGTATTCGCTCATCTAACGGTTCCTGTCTTTACCGGTGGGTGAGGACGCTTCGCGAATCCGGCTTGGCGAAATGCCGCACCTGGATCTGAAAGCCATTACGTAAACCAATGTACAAGCTCTCGCCGGGGGCGAGCCCCGCGGCATCGGCCCAAAGGGCCAGGTCTTCCTGTTCGAACCCCAGCCAGAGGTCCCCGCAGGCTTCGCGGGCCCAGCTCTGGTCGTGGCTGCACAGTTCGGTCACCAGCAGGCTGCCGCCCGGCTTCACCAGGCGCGCCAACTGGCGCAGGGCCTCGGCGGGCGCCGCGAAATGGTGCAGCACCATGTTCAGCACCACGCAGTCGGCCGGTTCGGCGGCGTCCTGCAGGGCGTCGGCCAGGTCCAGCCGCACGTTCGTCAGCCCTGCCTCCAGGCAGCGCCGGCGGGCCAGATCGAGCATGGCCACGCTATTGTCCAGCGCGGTCACCCGCGCGAAACGCCGGGCCAGCTCGGGGAGGAACCCGCCGTCGCCGGGGCCGACTTCCAGCGCCGTGGCGCCGGGGGCGAAGCTCAGTGCGTCGAGCAGCGCCAGAACGCTTTCACGGTATTGCGGCAGCCCTGCGATCAGGTCCTGCGTGGCCTGGAACTTCTCCGCGCTGCGGGCGAAGTAGTCGCGGCTCACCGCCGCGCGCTGGGCATGCACCGCGGCGACGCGGGCGTCCACCTCGGCCGGCAGCGCCAGCTCGTCCACTTCCGCCAGCAGCGCCCCGTGCAGTTTGCCGCCGAGGCTGTCGGCCTGGGGCAGGGCGCGGCGGTAGAAGATCGCGTTGCCTTCGCGGCGCGTCGCCACCAGGCCGGCCTGGGCCAGCACCTTCAGGTGGTGGCTCATGCCCGACTGGCGGATGGCGAAGATCTGCGCCAGCTCCAGCACGCCGAACGAATCGTTGGCCAGCACCCGCAGCACGTTCAGCCGCAGCGGGTCGCCGCCGGCCTTGCACAGCGCGGCCAGCTCGTCGCAGGCATCGTGGCGGATCAGGGGCATGCGCAGGCTCATAGGGGGCGGAGTCTAGAGCCCCGGGAGGATGGTGGCAACGGCTGTATCAAAAAGTTTTGATATTGGAGACGGAAGGTAGCGGCAACGCCAGGACTGCAGGAGCGAGCTTGCTCGCGAACCGGCCTGGCACGGCGCTTGTTCGCGAGCAGGCTCGCTCCTGCCAAAGGCGGCTCGCGCAAGAAACCTGCCGCCTGTAGCCTGCGGCCCGATTGTCATTGCCCCGCGATGGCCGGCTGGGCGAAAATGGCCGCCTTTTTTCATCCCTTCGATCAATCGAAGCAGCCCCCGCAGGAGATTCAGCGATGCCCAGCCGTCGTGAGCGAGCCAATGCCATCCGCGCACTGAGCATGGATGCCGTGCAGAAAGCCAACAGCGGCCACCCAGGCGCCCCCATGGGGATGGCGGACATCGCCGAAGTGCTCTGGCGCGACTACCTCAAGCACAACCCGGGCAACCCGCAGTGGGCCGACCGCGACCGCTTCGTGCTGTCCAACGGCCACGGCTCGATGCTGATCTACTCGCTGCTGCACCTGACCGGCTACGACCTGGGCATCGAGGACCTGAAGAACTTCCGCCAGCTCAACTCGCGCACCCCGGGCCACCCGGAGTACGGCTACACCGCGGGCGTGGAGACCACCACCGGCCCGCTCGGCCAGGGCATCGCCAACGCCGTGGGCATGGCCCTGGCGGAGAAGGTGCTGGCCGCGCAGTTCAACCGCGAAGGCCACGGCATCGTCGACCACTACACCTACGCCTTCCTCGGCGACGGCTGCATGATGGAAGGCATCTCCCACGAGGTCGCCTCCCTGGCCGGCACCCTGCGCCTGAACAAGCTGATCGCCTTCTACGACGACAACGGCATCTCCATCGACGGCGAGGTCCACGGCTGGTTCACCGACGACACCCCGAAGCGCTTCGAAGCCTACGGCTGGCAGGTGATCCGCAACGTCGACGGCCACGACGCCGACGAGATCAAGACCGCCATCGAGACCGCGCGCAAGAGCGACGCCCCGACGCTGATCTGCTGCAAGACCGTGATCGGCTTCGGCTCGCCCAACAAGCAGGGCAAGGAAGAGTGCCACGGCGCGCCGCTGGGCAATGACGAGATCGTCGCCACCCGCGCCGCCCTGGGCTGGAACCACGGCCCGTTCGAAGTCCCCGCCGAGATCTACGCCGAGTGGGACGCCAAGGAAGCCGGCGCCGCCCGCGAGGCCGAGTGGAACCAGCGCTTCGCCGCCTACCAGGCCGCGCACCCGGAACTGGCTGCTGAGTTCCAGCGCCGCGTCAAGGGCGAGCTGCCGGCCGACTTCGCCGAGCAGGCCGCGGCCTACGTCGCCGAAGTCGCCGCCAAGGGCGAGACCATCGCCAGCCGCAAGGCCAGCCAGAACGCGCTGAACGCCTTCGGCCCGCTGCTGCCGGAGCTGCTCGGCGGCTCCGCCGACCTGGCCGGCTCCAACCTGACCCTGTGGAAGGGCTGCAAGGGCGTGACCCCCGCCGACGCCTCGGGCAACTACGTGTTCTACGGCGTGCGCGAGTTCGGCATGAGCGCCATCATGAACGGCGTGGCCCTGCACGGCGGCTTCATCCCCTACGGCGCGACCTTCCTGATCTTCATGGAATACGCCCGCAACGCCGTGCGCATGTCCGCCCTGATGAAGCAGCGCGTGCTCTACGTGTTCACCCACGACTCCATCGGCCTGGGCGAGGACGGCCCGACCCACCAGCCCATCGAGCAGTTGGCCAGCCTGCGCCTGACGCCGAACCTGGACACCTGGCGCCCGGCCGACGCGGTCGAATCCGCGGTGGCCTGGAAATACGCCATCGAGCGCAACGACGGCCCCTCGGCGCTGATCTTCAGCCGCCAGAACCTGCCGCACCAGGCGCGCGACGCCGAGCAGCTGGCCAACGTCGCCCGCGGCGGCTACGTGCTCAAGGACTGCGCCGGCGAGCCGGAGCTGATCCTGATCGCCACCGGCTCGGAAGTCGGCCTGGCCGTGCAGGCCTACGACAAGCTCAGCGCCGAAGGCCGCCAGGTGCGCGTGGTCTCCATGCCCTCCACCAGCGTCTTCGAGCAGCAGGACGCCGGCTACAAGCAGGCCGTGCTGCCGGTGCAGGTCGGCGCGCGCATCGCCATCGAGGCCGCCCATGCCGACTACTGGTACAAGTACGTGGGCCTGGAAGGCCGCGTGATCGGCATGACCACCTTCGGCGAGTCGGCCCCGGCGCCGGCGCTGTTCGAGCACTTCGGCTTTACCGTCGAGAACGTTCTCTCCACTGCCCAGGAATTGTTGGAGGACTGAGCCTGATAGCTGGAAGCCTGAAGCTGGAAGCTTGAAGCGCAAGCATGCCCCTGGCTGCTTTTGCTCTCGGCTTCCAGCTTCCAGCTTCCTGCTTTCGGCTTCCGAAGGCTTATGCCCAAACGCCCTTACCGTGTCGCCCTCAATGGCTACGGCCGCATCGGCCGCTGCGTGTTCCGCGCCCTGCACGAGCGCGGCGCGAAGGCCGGCTTTTCCATCGTCGCGCTGAACGACCTGGCCGACCTGCCGAGCCTGGAATACCTGACCCGCTTCGACTCCACCCACGGCCGCTTCCCCGGCGAGGTGAGCGTGGCCGACGGCTGCCTGCACGTCGGCGGCGACTGCGTGAAGGTGCTGCGCCAGGCCGAGCCCGAGGCCATCGACTGGGCGGCGCTGGACGTCGACCTGGTGCTGGAGTGCTCCGGCGTCTACCACAGCCGCGCCGATGGCCAGCGCTTCCTCGCCGCCGGCGCGCCGCGGGTACTGTTCTCCCAGCCCATGGCCAGCGAGACCGACGTCGACGCCACTGTGGTCTTCGGCATCAACCAGCAACAGCTGTCCGGCGCCGAGAAGCTGGTCTCCAACGCGTCCTGCACCACCAACTGCAGCGTGCCGCTGCTCAAGCTGCTGAACGAGGCCGTGGGCATCGAGTACGTCTCGATCACCACCATCCACTCGGCGATGAACGACCAGCCGGTGATCGACGCCTACCACCACGAGGACCTGCGCCGCACGCGCTCGGCCTTCCAGTCGGTGATCCCGGTATCGACAGGGCTCGCGCGGGGCATCGAGCGCCTGCTCCCGGAACTTGCCGGGCGAATCCAGGCCAAAGCCATCCGGGTGCCGACGGTGAACGTCTCGGCCCTGGACATCACCCTGCAGGTTTCCCGCGACACTTCCGCCGCGGAAATCAACAGGGTGCTGCGCGAGGCCGCCGGCAGCGGGCCGCTCAAGGGCCTGCTGGACTACACCGAGCTGCCACACGCCAGTTGCGACTTCAACCACGACCCGCACTCGGCGATCGTCGACGGCAGCCAGACCCGCGTTTCCGGGCCGCGCCTGGTGAACCTGCTGGCCTGGTTCGACAACGAGTGGGGCTTCGCCAACCGCATGCTCGACACCGCGGGGCACTTCCTGCGGGTCGCCGCCAGCGAACGTTAAACAACCAGCCCAGACAGGACTGATGTCATGACCGTTTTGAAGATGACCGACCTCGACCTCCAAGGTAAGCGCGTGCTGATCCGCGAGGACCTCAACGTGCCGGTGAAGGACGGCGTGGTGAAGAGCGACGCCCGCATCCTGGCCTCGCTGCCCACCATCAAGCTGGCCCTGGAGAAGGGCGCGGCGGTGATGGTCTGCTCGCACCTGGGCCGCCCCACCGAGGGCGAGTTCTCCGAGGAGAACAGCCTCAAGCCGGTCGCCGACTACCTGAGCAAGGCCCTGGGCCGCGACGTGCCGCTGGTGCGCGACTACCTCGACGGCGTCGAGGTCAAGCCGGGCGAGCTGGTGCTGTTCGAGAACGTGCGCTTCAACAAGGGCGAGAAGAAGAACGCCGACGAGCTGGCGCAGAAGTACGCTGCCCTGTGCGACGTCTTCGTCATGGATGCCTTCGGCACCGCCCACCGCGCCGAGGGCTCGACCCACGGCGTGGCCAAGTTCGCCAAGGTCGCCGCGGCCGGCCCGCTGCTGGCCGCCGAGCTGGACGCCCTGGGCACGGCCCTGGGCAACCCGGCGCGGCCGATGGCGGCCATCGTCGCCGGCTCCAAGGTTTCCACCAAGCTCGACGTGCTCAACAGCCTGGCGCAGATCTGCGACCAACTGATCGTCGGCGGCGGCATCGCCAACACCTTCCTCGCCGCGGCCGGCTACAAGGTCGGCAAGTCGCTGTACGAGGCCGACCTGGTCGACACCGCCAAGGCCATCGCGGCCAAGGTCAGCGTGCCGCTGCCGGTCGACGTCGTGGTGGCCAAGGAGTTCGCCGAAAGCGCCGCCGCCACCGTCAAGGCCATCGCCGACGTCGCCGACGACGACATGATCCTCGACATCGGCCCGCAGACCGCCGCGCAGTTCGCCGAGCTGCTGAAGTCGTCGAAGACCATCCTGTGGAACGGCCCGGTCGGCGTCTTCGAGTTCGACCAGTTCGGCGAAGGCACCAAGACCCTGGCCCTGGCCATCGCCGAGAGCCCGGCGTTCTCCATCGCCGGCGGCGGCGACACCCTGGCGGCCATCGACAAGTATGGCGTGGCCGAGCGGATCTCCTACATTTCCACCGGTGGCGGCGCCTTCCTCGAGTTCGTCGAAGGCAAGGTCCTGCCGGCCGTGGAAGTGCTGGAGCAACGCGCCAAGCAGTGAGCCTGGCGGCGTCCGACCCCCGGTGAAATACCCCTGAACCGGGGCGCCGGCGCGGCGCGGGGCTGAATGGACATACGGCATCGCCGTGAGAGGGAGAATTGCCCGATGAAGCGTTACCTCGCCGCCCTGGCCCTGGGCGCCCTGCTGGCCGGTTGCTCCAGCCACCCCGCGGGAAGCGGCGCCGGCACCGCCAAAGGCGGCTGGAACCACTGGACCTGCGACAGCGGCGCCGTGGTGATCTGGCGCTACGTCGAAGGCACCCGCTCGTCGGTGGTGGACCTGCGCCTGGGCGAGGACGACGTCGTCCATCATCTGGAGGAGGAACCCGGCGGGTCCGGTGCTTTCTATAGCGATGGACTGGTCGGCTTCAGCATCACCGGCGACCAGGGGCTGATCTACTGGGTGGAAAGCAACGACCTGATCGGCCGCGGCTGCCGCGCACGCTAGACCGCGCGGCGCAACAGACTTGAATGCGGCCTGCCCCTGCGGCAGGCTGTCGAACCATAGAACGAGCCCAACTTCCTGGGAGAAGTGAAAACATGGCACTCATCAGCATGCGCCAAATGCTGGACCACGCCGCCGAGTTCGGCTACGGCGTCCCGGCTTTCAACGTCAACAACCTCGAGCAGATGCGCGCCATCATGGAAGCGGCCGACAAGACCGATTCCCCGGTGATCGTGCAGGCTTCGGCCGGCGCCCGCAAATACGCCGGCGCGCCCTTCCTGCGCCACCTGATCCTGGCGGCCATCGAGGAATTCCCGCACATCCCGGTGTGCATGCACCAGGACCACGGCACCAGCCCCGACGTGTGCCAGCGTTCCATCCAGCTGGGCTTCAGCTCGGTGATGATGGACGGCTCGCTGAAGGAAGACGGCAAGACCCCGGCCGACTACGAATACAACGTCCGCGTGACCCAGCAGACCGTGGCCTTCGCCCATGCCTGCGGCGTCTCCGTGGAAGGTGAGCTGGGCTGCCTGGGCTCCCTGGAAACCGGCATGGCCGGCGAGGAAGACGGCGTCGGCGCCGAAGGCGTGCTGGACCACAGCCAGTTGCTGACCGACCCGGAAGAAGCCGCCGACTTCGTCAAGAAAACCAAGGTCGACGCCCTGGCCATCGCCATCGGCACCAGCCACGGCGCCTACAAGTTCACCAAGCCGCCGACCGGCGACATCCTCGCCATCGACCGCATCAAGGCGATCCACGCGCGCATCCCGGGCACCCACCTGGTGATGCACGGCTCCTCTTCGGTGCCGCAGGACTGGCTGGCGATCATCAACGAGTTCGGCGGCGAAATCCCGGAAACCTACGGCGTTCCGGTAGAAGAAATCGTCGAAGGCATCAAGTACGGCGTGCGCAAGGTGAACATCGACACCGACCTGCGCCTGGCCTCCACCGGCGCCATCCGTCGCTTCCTGGCGCAGAACAAGAGCGAGTTCGACCCGCGCAAGTACTTCGCCAAGACCATCGAGGCCATGCGCGATGTCTGCATCGCCCGCTACGAAGCCTTCGGCACCGCCGGCCACGCCTCCAAGATCAAGCCGATCTCCCTGGAAGCCATGTTCCAGCGCTACGCCAAGGGCGAACTGGAGCCGAAGATCAACTGATCCGGCCCCGCCCCTGAAGAGCCCCGCCCCGGCGGGGCTCTTTCGTATCCATGCCAGACACAGAGGCTGCCATGCGTTGGCTCGTTCCCCTGCTGATGCTCCTGCTCGCCGGTTGCGCCGCGCAGCCGCCCGGTGCGCCCGCGCCCGCCGCAGCCCCCGCGCCGCGAGCGTCGGCGGTCGACCTGCCGGTGGATGCGCAGAACTGCCTGAGCCACACCGAGTGCACGCTGAAGACCTCGCGCTCGCTGCTGTTCGTCTTCGACTACGCCGCGGCCGGCGCGCCCCTGGTGGTCAGCGAAGGCCGCCTGCTGAGCACCCCGGAGAAGGCGCCGAACAAGGGCTGGCCGGCGCTGCGTATCCAACTGGCCGAGCCCGATGGCGGGCGCTTCGAGTTCCACAGCCAGTGCCGGCAGAAGCGCTGCCGGATCAGCGAAGCCAGGCTGCTCGCCTGCTACCGCGACTACCTGGAAGGCAAGGCCTGCCGGCTGCGCTGAGTGTGCTATACCGGAGGGCGACACCGTACAGGAGAGCCGTCCATGGATAGCGTCCACGCCAGCGCCCAGCAGGGCTTCGGCCAGGAAGCCCAGACCTACGCCCACGGGCGCCCCGAATACCCCGACGAGCTGCTCGGCTGGCTCGACGGCAGCCTCGGCATCAAGGCCGGCAGCAAGGTGGCCGACCTCGGCGCCGGCACCGGCAAGTTCACCCGCCTGCTGCTGCGCACCGGCGCCGAAGTGACCGCCATCGAGCCGGTGGCGGCCATGCGCGAACGCCTGCACGAGGAGCTGCCCGACGTGCGTGTGCTGGAAGGCACCGCCCAGGGCATGCCGCTGGCCGACGCCAGCCTGGACGCGGTGCTCTGCGCCCAGGCCTTCCACTGGTTCGCCAAGCCCGAGGCGCTGCGCGAGATCCATCGCGTGCTGCGCCCGCGCGGCCACCTGGGGCTGGTATGGAACGTCCGCGACGAGCGGGTGGACTGGGTCGCCGAGCTGACCCACATAGTCGCGCCCTACGAGGGCAGTACCCCGCGCTTCCACACCGGCGAATGGCGCCGGGCCTTTGCCGACGCGCCCTTTGGCCCGCTGCAGTTGCGCGAATTCAGCTACCGCCACATCGGCCCGCCGGAACAGGTGATAGTGGCGCGGACGCTGTCGATCAGCTTCATCGCCGCGTTGCCGGCGGAGCAGAAGGCGCGGGTCGAGCAGCGCCTGCAGGAACTGATCGCCACCCACCCGGCGCTCAAGGGCCAGGCCGAGGTGGCCTTCCCCTACCGCACCGAGGCCTATTCGGCGGTGGTGCTGGACTGAGCCTGCGAAGGGGCGCGCGGATCGGCTAGACTGCGCGCCCCGTCACCGCGAACCGACCTTCATGCAACCGCTCCGCTACCTCCAGGCCTACCCGCAACAGCTGCAGGACCAGGTCCGCCAGCTGATCGCCGAGGACCGCCTGGGCGACTACCTGCAGCGCCGCTACCCCGGGCGCCACGAGGTGCAGAGCGACAAGGCGCTGTACGCCTACGCCATGCAGCTCAAGCAGGAGCACATGCGCAACGCGCCGGCGGTGGACAAGGTGCTCTACGACAGCAAGCTGGACGTGGTGCAGCGCGCCCTGGGGCTGAACACCGCGATCTCGCGGGTGCAGGGCGGCAAGCTGAAGGCGAAGAAGGAAATCCGCGTGGCCTCGCTGTTCAAGGATGCGGCGCCGGAATTTCTCAGGATGATCCTGGTGCACGAACTGGCGCACCTGCGCGAGCGCGACCACAACAAGGCCTTCTACCAGCTCTGCGAATATATGCTGCCGGGCTACCACCAGCTGGAATTCGACCTGCGCGTCTACCTGACCTGGCGCGAGCTGGACTGAGCCCCTGGCGCCTTGCGCGCCACGGAGGCCGGGTTGCCGCGGGAAGCTCCCGGCGATCGGATGGGGGTCGACCGCACAGGAGCCTTCCCCGCCGCACCCGGAGAGTAATCAAAAGATTTGGCATATTGCCATCAGTCTTTTCGGAATTTTTTCCCATTTGGGGGAAAAATCGTCGCGGACGTAAGGTGGATCACCTGCGGCTTCGGTGTACTGGCTCACCTTCGCACCCTCTCCCCAGCCCTCTCCCTGAAGGGAGAGGGAGCCGTACGGTGCTGCCGGTTAGTTCTGAGTCACCCCGCAAGTCCGCTATTTCCGGCGAGCGTCGAACTAACGCTTCACACGGAACGGTCCCCTCTCCCTTCAGGGAGAGGGTTAGGGAGAGGGAACGGCGCCAAGTCATAGCACCGAAGCCCCAGGTGAGCACCGACCTCCTAAAAGAGCCCCCTACGAAAAACGCCGTCCCCCTCAGGAGAACGGCGTTCCCGTAAAGCCAGCGCAGGCGATCAGAACAGATCCATCGGCGCGCCTTCGTCGGCCGGCAGCGGCGTGCCCGGCGCGCCGCTGCCCAGTTCGCTCATGGGCGGCGGGGTGTCTTCGCTCTTGAACAGCTCGAAGTAGGCGCCCGGCGTGCCCGGTGGCGCGGCGCGGCCGCTGAGCGGGTCGATGCGCAGGCTGACCAGGCCGGAGGGCTCGGGCAGCGTGTGCGAGGGCTTGTCCTTGAGCGCCGCGCCCATGTAGCGCATCCAGATCGGCAGCGCCACGTTGCCGCCGAACTCGCGGCGGCCAAGGCTTTCCGGCTGGTCGAAGCCGACCCACACGGTGGTCATGTAGTCGGCGTTGAAGCCGGAGAACCAGGCGTCCTTGGAGTCGTTGGTGGTGCCGGTCTTGCCCGCCAGGTCGTCGCGCTTGAGGGCCAGGGCGCGGCGGCCGGTGCCGCGCTTGATCACGTCCTGCAGCATGCTGGTCATGATGTAGGCGGTGCGGGCGTCGATGATGCGCTCGGCCGGGGTCGGCTCGATGGTGGTCCTGGCGTGGGCCGGGTCGTTGTCCTCCGCCGGCGCGGCGACGGGCTGCGCGGCCTCCTTGTCGGCGACCTGCGGGTTGTCCTCCACCGGCACGCTGGGCGGGTTGGCCTGGTACAGCACCTGGCCGTCGCGGCTTTCGATGCGGTCGACCACGTAGGGGCTGATCTTGTAGCCGCCGTTGGCGAAGGTGCTCCAGGCGCCGGCGATCTCCAGGGGCGTCAGGTTCGCGGTGCCCAGCGCCATGGACAGGTTCGGCGGCAGTTCCTGGGCATCGAAGCCGAAGCGGCTTATGTACTGGCGCGCGCGCTCCACGCCCAGGGCCTGCAGGGTGCGGATCGAGACCATGTTGCGCGACTTGTACAGCGCCTCGCGCAGCGGGATGGGGCCGAGGAAGGTGTTGGTGTCGTTCTTCGGCCGCCAGACCTTGTCCAGGTACTCGTCGACGAACACGATGGGCGCATCGTTGACCAGGCTGGCGGCGGTGAAGCCGTTGTCCAGCGCGCAACTGTAGATGAACGGCTTGAAGCTGGAGCCGGGCTGGCGCTTGGCCTGGACGGCGCGGTTGTAGCTGCTCTGCTCGAAGGAGAAGCCGCCGACCAGGGCCATGATGGCGCCGTTGTCCGGGTTCAGCGAGACCAGCGCGCTCTGCGCCGCCGGCACCTGGGTCAGGCGCAGGGCGCCGTCGTCCTTGCGCTGCACGCGGATCAGGTCGCCGGGCTGCAGCACGTCGCTGGGCTGGCGCGGCGCCGGGCCCATGCTGTTGCTGCTGAGGAAGGGGCGGGCCCACTTCATGTTGTCCCAACTGATGGTGTCGTCCTTGCCGTCACGGGTGACGACCATCACGCCGCTCTTCTCCACGCGGGTGACGATGGCCGGCTCCAGACCGCCGATCGGGCGTTGCTGGGCCACCGCCAGGCGCCAGGCGTCCAGCGACTTGCCCGGCATGCGCGCCTCGGGGCCGCGGTAGCCGTGGCGCTGGTCGTATTCCTGGAGGCCTTCGCGCAGGGCGTCGTTGGCGTACTGCTGCAGGTCGCTGCGCACCGTGGTGTAGACCCGGTAGCCCTCGGTGTAGGCGTTTCCGCCGTAGCGGCCGACCATTTCGGCGCGGGCCATCTCGGCGATGTACGGGGCCGCCAGTTCCGGGCTCGCCACGTGGTAGGAGGCGCCCACCGGCTCGGCGACGGCTTCCTGGTAGCGGGCCTGGTCGATGAAGCCGAGCTTGTTCATCCGCTCGAGGATCCAGTTGCGCCGCTCCATGCTGCGCGCCACGTTGGCCAGCGGGTTGTAGCGCGAGGGCGCCTTGGGCAGGCCGGCGATCATCGCCATCTGCGCCAGGCTCAGGTCCTTGATCGACTTGCCGTAGTAGACCTGGGCGGCGGCCTCGATGCCGTAGGCGCGGTTGCCGAGGTAGATCTTGTTGACGTACAGCTCGAGGATCTCGTCCTTGGTCAGCTCGCGCTCGATCTGCAGGGCCAGGAGGATCTCGGTGATCTTGCGCGAGAAGCTGCGCTCGTTGGTCAGGAAGTAGTTCTTCGCCACCTGCATGGTGATGGTGCTGCCGCCGGTCTGGATGTGACCGGTCGACAATAATTGCGCGGCAGCGCGCATAAGGCTCTTCACGTCCACGCCATAATGATTGGCGAAATTGTCGTCCTCGGCCGACAGAAGGGCGTGAATGAAATCCGGCGGGATGTCAGCGAAACGGATAGGCGTGCGGCGCATCTCGCCGAACTCTGCTATCAATTTGTTATCACTGCTATAAACCCGCAACGGAATCTGCAGCTGCACGTTGCGCAGGGCGTCGACCGAAGGCAGGCTGGGGCTCAGGTACAGGTAGGCGCCACTTAAACCGAGCAGCACTCCACAAAAAAGGGTGACGCAAGTCCACCACAGAAACTTCAGCAGGCGCATTGGCAGGTCTTGGATTTCCAGGGAAAAGAGAGAGTTAAGCGAAAGGCGCGGCGAAAAGGGAAAAGCTGATCACATTATAAGCAGTTTTTTTGCCAGCGAGCTATTTGCGCGGGTGTCAAGTCTGGTATCTAATGTCAAAAAACATAAATCGTCCGTAAGTCTCGGATGCTGATAGGAAATCAGTCGTGCTAGGGCTCTTCACTAAGAAAGCGAACACACTGCTGGGGATCGACATCAGTTCGACTTCGGTCAAACTCCTCGAGTTGAGCCGTTCGGGCGGGCGCTACAAGGTAGAGGCCTACGCCGTAGAGCCGCTCCCGCCGAACTCGGTAGTCGAGAAGAACATCGCCGAACTGGAGGGGGTCGGCCAGGCGCTGTCGCGGGTGGTCGCCAAGGCGCGCACCGGCGTGAAGACGGCTGCCGTGGCGGTCGCCGGCTCGGCGGTCATCACCAAGACCATCGAGATGGACGGCGGGCTTTCCGAAGACGAGCTGGAGAACCAGCTCAAGATCGAAGCCGACCAGTACATTCCCTATCCCCTGGAGGAAGTCGCCATCGACTTCGAGGTCCAGGGCGTATCCGCGCGCAACGCCGAGCGCGTCGACGTGCTGCTGGCGGCCTGCCGCAAGGAGAACGTCGAGGTGCGCGAGGCCGCGCTGGCCCTGGCCGGGCTCACCGCCAAGGTGGTGGACGTCGAGGCCTACGCGCTGGAGCGCGCCTTCGGCCTGCTCGGCGACCAGTTGGGCGGCAACGCCGACGAGCTGACCGTCGCGGTGGTCGACATCGGCGCCACCATGACCACCCTCAGCGTCTTGCACCACGGCCGCACCATCTATACCCGCGAGCAACTGTTCGGCGGGCGCCAGCTCACCGAGGAGATCCAGCGCCGCTATGGCCTGTCGGTGGAAGAAGCCGGCCTCGCCAAGAAGCAGGGCGGTCTTCCGGATGACTACGACAGCGAAGTGCTGCAACCGTTCAAGGATGCGGTGGTGCAGCAGGTCTCGCGTTCGCTGCAGTTCTTCTTCGCCGCGGGCCAGTTCAACGACGTCGACTACATCCTGCTCGCCGGCGGCACGGCTTCCATTCCCGACCTGGACCGGCTCATCCAGCAGAAGATCGGCACCCCGACGCTGGTGGCCAACCCCTTCGCCGACATGGTGCTGAGCAACAAGGTGAATGCCGGGGCGCTGGCCAGTGATGCGCCGGCGCTGATGATTGCCTGCGGTCTGGCGATGAGGAGTTTCGACTGATGGCACGCATCAACCTACTGCCATGGCGGGAGCAGCTGCGCGAGGAGCGCAAGCAGCGCTTCCTGGTTGCCCTGGGCGGCGTGCTGCTGGTCTCCGGCGGCCTGGTGTTCCTCGGTGACCAGTACTTCAGCTCGGCGATCGAGAACCAGAGCGCGCGCAACGACTTCCTGCGCAAGGAAATCGCCGTGCTGGACGCGCGCATCAAGGAGATCAGCGAGCTGAAGACGCGCCGCCAGCAATTGCTGGAGCGGATGAAGATCATCCAGGACCTGCAGGGCAACCGGCCGATCATCGGGCGCGTCTTCGACCAACTGGTGCGCACCCTGCCCGACGGCGTGTACTACACCGGCCTGAAGATGAACGGCCACACCATCGCCATCGCCGGCGCCGCCGAGTCCAACAACCGCGTGTCCAACCTGATGCGCAACCTGGACGCCTCCGACTGGCTGACCTCGCCCAACCTCACCGAGGTCAAGGCGGTCACCCAGGGCGCCGTCGACCAGGCCAACACCTTCCAGCTCACCGTGCAGCAGACGCAGCCTGGCGAGAAGGTCAAGGAGCAGGAGAAGAAGACAGTCGCGCAAGGAGCCAAGAAATGAGTCTGGCCGATTCCCTGCAAAGCCTGCGCAAGATCGACATCAACGAGCTGGACTTCAACAACGTCGGTTCCTGGCCCGCCGCGGCCAAGGTGATCGCCGGCGCGCTGCTGATGGTGCTGGTGCTGGTGCTCGGCTACCAGTTCCACCTCAAGGACCTGCAAGGCGAGCTGGACCAGCGCCGGGCCGAGGAAGAGACGCTCAAGCAGCAGTTCGGCACCAAGGCCTTCCAGGCGGCCAACCTGGAAGCCTACAAGAACCAGATGAAGGAGATGGAAGAGTCCTTCGGCGCGCTGCTGCGCCAGCTGCCCAGCGACACCGAGGTGCCCGGGCTGCTCGAGGACATCACCCGCACCGGCCTGGGCAGCGGCCTGGAGTTCGAGGAAATCAAGCTGCTGCCGGAAGTCACCCAGCAGTTCTACATCGAGCTGCCGATACAGATCAGCGTGGTCGGCGGCTACCACGACCTGGCGACCTTCGTCAGCGGCGTGGCCAGCCTGCCGCGGATCGTCACCCTGCACGACTTCGAGATCAAACCCGTGAGTGCGGACAGTACCACCAAGCTGCGCATGACCATCGTGGCCAAGACCTACCGCTACAACGACAAGGGCGTGCAGGCCAAGCCGGCGGCCAACAAGGCGGGGGCGAAGAAATGAACAAGCGCCTGATGCTGTGTGGCCTGTTGCTGCTGAGTCTGAATGGTTGCGGTTCGGGTGGCGATTTCGCCGACCTGCAGGCGTACATGGACGAAGTCCGTGCGCGGCCCAAGGGCTCCATCGAGCCGCTGCCCAAGTTCCAGCCCTACGAGGCCTTCACCTACAACGCCTCGTCCCTGCGCAGCCCGTTCCAGCCGCCGGTGAAGATCGACCTGGCGATCAAGCAGAAGGGCTCCAAGGTGGTCAAGCCCGACGAAACGCGGGTCAAGCAGTTCCTCGAAGGTTTCAACATCGAGACCTTCGAGATGGTGGGGACACTGTCCAACCAGGAGGGTACGTTCGCCCTGGTCCGCGGTGCAGGAGGGGTGCACCGGGTCAAGGTGGGGGATTATCTGGGGCGCAACGATGGGAAGATCGTTTCCATCAGCGAAGGCAAGATCGATGTAGTCGAGATCGTTCCTGATGGTGAGGGTGGCTGGCTCGAACGTCCGCGCAGCCTGACTCTCAAGGAGCGCTCCTAAGGGCGGGGATGACCATGGATAACAAACTGCTGTCTGCACGACGGATACAGACGACGATGAACAGAACTATGACCCGCCTGGGCTTTGCCCTGTTGGCCGGCCTTTTCGCGCCGAGCCTGCTCGCCGCCAACCTGCAGCGCGTCGACGTGGCCTCGCTGCCGGGGGATCGCGTGGAGCTCAAGCTGGGCTTCGACGAGCCGGTGGCCGCGCCGCGTGGCTACACCATCGAGCAGCCGGCGCGCATCGCCCTGGACCTGCCGGGCGTGCAGAACAAGCTGGGCAGCAAGAACCGCGAGCTGGGCGTGGGCAACGCGCGCAGCCTGACCGTGGTCGAGGCCAAGGACCGCACCCGCCTGATCATCAACCTGACCACCCTGGTGCCGTATTCCACCCGCGCCCAGGGCAACGACCTGATCATCCTGGTCGGCCAGGGGGGCGGCGCGCCCGCCGCGGCGGCCAGCTCCGCACCGAGCGCGGCCCCGGCCTATGCCGCGGCGCCTCGCCCGGCGCAGCCCAAGCCCTACGTGCCGGTGGGCAAGGCGATCCGCAACATCGACTTCCAGCGCGGCGAGCAGGGCGAGGGCAACGTGGTCATCGATCTGTCCGACCCGAGCGTCAGCCCGGACATCCAGGAGCAGGGCGGCAAGATCCGCCTGGACTTCCCGCGCACCCAGCTGCCCGACAGCCTGCGCGTGCGCCTGGACGTGAAGGACTTCGCCACCCCGGTGCAGTTCGTCAACGCCTCGGCGGCCGGCGACAAGGCCAGCATCGTCATCGAGCCCAGCGGCCTGTACGACTACCTGGTGTTCCAGACCGACAACCGCATGACCGTCAGCATCAAGCCGATGACCGCCAACGAGGCCGAGAAGCGCAAGAAGGACAGCTTCGCCTACACCGGCGAGAAGCTGTCGCTGAACTTCCAGGACATCGACGTGCGCTCGGTGCTGCAGCTGATCGCCGACTTCACCGACCTCAACCTGGTGGCCTCGGACACCGTGCAGGGCAACATCACCCTGCGCCTGCAGAACGTGCCCTGGGACCAGGCGCTGGACCTGGTGCTCAAGACCAAGGGCCTGGACAAGCGCAAGGTCGGCAACGTCCTGCTGGTGGCGCCGGCCGACGAGATCGCCGCGCGCGAGCGCCAGGAGCTGGAAGCGCAGAAGCAGATCGCCGAACTGGCGCCCCTGCGTCGCGAACTGATCCAGGTGAACTACGCCAAGGCTTCCGACATCGCCAAGCTGTTCCAGTCCGTGACCGGCACCAGTTCCGGCCCGGGCGCCCAGCCTGCCGCCGGCACCGACAACCGTGGCTCCATCACCGTCGACGACCGCACCAACGCCATCATCGCCTACCAGACCCAGGACCGCCTGGACGAGCTGCGACGCATCGTCTCGCAGCTGGACATCCCGGTGCGCCAGGTGATGATCGAGGCGCGCATCGTCGAGGCCAGCGTCGACTACACCAAGGAACTGGGGGTGCAGTGGGGTGGTTCGCTGAATAATCGCGGCAACTTCAACATCACCGGTGGCGCCAACAGCACGAGCAATACCTTCGTCGATCTGGGCGTCAGCACCGCGTCCCCGACCTCCGGCATCGGCATCGGCTTCGTCACCGACAACACCACCCTGGACCTGCAGCTCAACGCCATGGAGAAGACCGGCAACGGCGAAGTGGTGTCGCAGCCGAAGGTGGTCACCTCGGACAAGGAAACCGCGAAGATCCTCAAGGGCTCGGAGATTCCCTACCAGGAAGCCAGCTCCAGCGGCGCCACCTCGGTGTCCTTCAAGGAGGCCGCGCTGTCCCTGGAGGTCACTCCGCAGATCACCCCGGACAACCGCATCATCATGCAGGTCAAGGTGAACAAGGACGAGCCCGACTACCAGAACGCGCTGCTCGGCGTGCCGCCGATCAAGAAGAACGAGGTCAACGCCAAGGTGCTGGTCAACGACGGTGAAACCATCGTCATCGGCGGGGTGTTCTCCAACACCCAGACCAAGACCACCTCCAAGGTCCCGTTCCTCGGCGACGTACCGGTCGTCGGCCGCCTGTTCAAGAACGACTATGTGACGGACACCAAGAACGAGCTTCTGGTTTTCCTCACTCCCCGGATCATGAATAATCAGGCCATTGCCATCGATCGTTGATCAATGCCGTGCCCAATCTGATTCTGGTAGGCCCGATGGGTGCTGGAAAGAGCACCATCGGGCGTCTTCTTGCCAAAGAGCTGCACCTCGACTTCAAGGACTCCGACAAGGAGATCGAACAGCGCTGCGGAGCCAACATCCCCTGGATCTTCGACGTCGAGGGGGAGGCCGGCTTTCGTGAGCGGGAAAGCGCCATGCTCGCCGAGCTCTGCGACGGCGACGGCGTGGTGATCGCCACCGGCGGCGGCGCCGTGCTGCGCGAGGCCAACCGCGCCGCGCTCAAGGCCGGCGGCAAGGTGGTCTACCTGCACGCCTCGGTCGACCAGCAGATCGCCCGCACCGCCCGCGACAGGAACCGGCCGCTGCTGCAGAAGCCCAACCCGGGGCAGATCCTGCGCGACCTCATGGCCCTGCGCGATCCGCTGTACCGGGAGATCGCCGACGTGGTGGTGGAAACCGACGAGCGGCCACCGCGCCTGGTGGTGCTGGAGATACTCGATCGCCTGCGCAGGCTGGAGCGCCATTAAAGGGCGCGCGGTTCTGCGTTATCCTAGTGCCCTTTCCTGTCTGGGGGCTTCATGCGCACACTCACTGTCGATCTCGGCGACCGCAGCTACCCGATCCACATCGGCGAAGGGCTGCTGGACGATCCGCGTCATTTCGCGCCGCATATCCGTGGGCGGCAGGTCGCCATCGTCACCAACGAGACCATCGCGCCGCTGTACCTGGCGCGCCTGCAGAAGACGCTGGCCGACTACGCGCAGATCGCCGTGGTCCTGCCCGATGGCGAGGCGTACAAGCAGTGGGAAACCCTGCAATTGATCTTCGATGCCCTGCTGCAGGCGCGGCATGACCGCAAGACCACCCTGATCGCCCTCGGCGGCGGCGTGGTCGGCGACATGACCGGCTTCGCCGCGGCCTGCTACCAGCGCGGCGTCGACTTCATCCAGGTGCCGACCACCCTGCTGTCCCAGGTGGACTCCTCGGTGGGCGGCAAGACCGGTATCAACCACCCGCTGGGCAAGAACATGATCGGCGCCTTCTACCAGCCGCAGGCGGTGGTGATCGATGCCGCCTCGCTGGGAACGCTGCCGGCGCGCGAGCTGTCCGCCGGCCTGGCAGAGGTCATCAAGTACGGCCTGATCTGCGACGAGCCTTTCCTCGCCTGGCTGGAAGACAACGTCGACGCGCTGCTGGCGCTCGACTCCGCCGCGCTGGCCGAAGCCATCGAGCGCTCCTGCGCGGCCAAGGCCCGGGTGGTGGGCGCCGACGAACGGGAATCCGGGGTGCGCGCCACCCTGAACCTCGGCCACACCTTCGGCCACGCCATCGAGACCCACATGGGCTATGGCGTCTGGCTGCACGGCGAAGCCGTGGGTGCGGGAACCGTGATGGCACTGCAGATGTCGCATCTGTTGGGCTGGCTGACCGCCGCCGAGCGCGATCGTGGCGTGCGCCTGCTGCAGCGGGCGAAACTGCCGGTGGTGCCGCCGAAGGAAATGAGCGCCGGGGACTTCCTCGAGCACATGGCGGTGGACAAGAAAGTGCTCGACGGCCGTCTGCGCCTCGTATTGCTGAAAGGGCTGGGGGATGCGGTGGTCACTGCGGACTTCCCTCGTGAGATTCTGGAAGAAACCCTGCGTACTGATTACCAGGCCCTGGTCGATCAGTTAGGAGAACATTGAGGTCCCATGTCCAGCTTGCATGCCGATGAGGCCTTCCTGGCCCACTACCAGTTCAGCCACGACCCCTTCGCTCCGCGGGTTCCTGGCTTCAAGTTCTTCCCGGCACAGCGCAAGCCGGTGCTGGGCCAACTGCACCACCTGGCGCGCTACAGCCACCTGCTGCTGGCGGTGACCGGCCCCCTGGGCAGCGGCAAGACGCTGCTGCGCCAGGCCCTGGTGGCCAGCACCAACAAGGATGCGGTGTCCAGCGTGGTGATCTCCGGCCGTTCGGCGGCCGACGAAGCCACCCTGATGCGCCAGCTGGCCCAGGGCCTGGGCATCACCCAGGTGAGCATCGAGGCCATCCTGGCCAAGGTTGCCCAACTGGCGATCACCGGGCAGGACGTCTACCTGCTGGTGGACGATGCCGAGCAACTGCGTGACGGCGCCCTCGAGGTGCTGCTGTTGCTGGCCGCCGGCAACAGCGAGGCGCGCCTGCACGTGTTCCTGTTCGGCGAGCCCGAGCTGCTGTCGCGGCTGGAGGCGCTGTCCGAGGGCGAGGAGCGCTTCCACGCCATCGAGTTGCAGCCCTACAGCGAGGAAGAGACCCGCGAATACCTGGCGCAGCGCCTGGAAGGCGCAGGGCAGGGCGCGGAGCTGATTTCCGACGACCTGCTGGCCGACATCCACGAGCAGTCCGGCGGCTGGCCGGGTTCGATCAACCAGGTGGCCCGCGACGCCCTGATCGAGGCGATGCTGGCCGACCGTGGCGGCGCCCGCAAGGCCGCCCCCGGCGCCAGCCTGCGCCTGCCGAAGAAACATCTGCTGATCCTCGGCGTGGTCGCCATCGGCGTGGTCGCCGCCTGGTTCATGCAGGGCCGCACCAGCAAGCCGGATAGCGCCGCCACCCAGGCTTCCGCGCAGTTGCCGATGGGTTCCGCCGCGCAGCCGGGCGCCGCCCAGGCGCCGGCCTCGGGCTCCGGTCCCTCGGTGGAGTTCGCCGGTTCCAACCAGCCGGTGCCGCTGCCGCTGGTGGGCGAGGCCCAGCCGGTCATCCGCGAGCCCATGGCCCAGGCCGGTGGCCAGGAAGACGCCGACGAAGGCGCCATGCCCGCGCCCGGCGTGCCGCCGACCGTGACCACCTCCGCACCGCCGCTCGCGCCGCTGGCCGGCAAGAGCGCGCCGCAACCGCTGAATCCGGTGCCGCCGGCGCCGAGCGTGGCGAGCGCTCCGGCGCAGCCGGTGGCTTCCACGCCTGCCCCGGCCCCGGTCAGCAAGCCGGTGGCCAAGGCCGAGCCGGTGAAGCCGGTCGCCAAGCCCGCGGCCAAGCCGGCAGAACCCAAGGCCGTGGCCAAGGCTGCGCCGAGCAAGCCGGCGGCCCCGGCCAAGGCCAGCGCCGCCGCCGGTGGCGCCGGTAGCCAGTGGTATCGCTCGCAGCCCGCGGGGAATTATGCTGTGCAGGTGCTGGGCACCGGCTCCGAGGCCAGCGCCAAGGCCTACATCAGCAAACAGGGCGGCGGCGAGTACCGCTACTTCCGCAAGACCCTGCAGGGCAAGCCCTTCTACGTGGTGACCTACGGCAGCTTCCCCAGCCGCGCCGCCGCCGTGGCCGCGGTGAAGAGCCTGTCGGCCAAGGCCCAGGGCGGCAAACCCTGGCCGCGCACCTTCGCCAGCATCCAGCAGGAAATCGCCAGCGCCCGCTGACGCGCTGTCGCAAAAATGAAAACCCGCCAGTCACAAGCACGACTGGCGGGTTTTTTCTTTCAGGAATGCGACATCCAGTTTCAGCCTCTCGCCAAAAATTTGTGAGGCGCCTTGTACCTATGTACAATGGCCTCCCTTTGCCTGTCGGAAACTTGCCGTTTGAGCGAGAAGACAGGCGAAGTCGCTGAATTAAAAAAGTTTTGCCGGTGAGAGTTCCCTATGAAAGCAGGTCTGTACCATCCTGAGACGTTCAAGGATAACTGCGGATTCGGCCTGATCGCCCATATGCAGGGCGAGCCAAGCCACGAACTTCTGCAAACCGCCATCGAAGCACTGACCTGCATGACCCACCGAGGTGGGATCAACGCGGACGGGAAGACCGGGGACGGCTGTGGGCTGCTGATCCAGAAGCCCGACGAGTTCCTGCGGGCGGTGGCCAAGGCCGAATTCGCGACCGATCTGCCCGCCCAGTACGCGGTGGGCATGGTCTTCTTCAACCAGGACCCGGTAAAGGCCGAGGCCGCTCGCGCGAACATGAATCGCGAGATCGAGGCCGAAGGCCTGCAACTGGTCGGCTGGCGCAAGGTGCCGATCGACACCAGCGTGCTCGGCCGCCTGGCCCTGGAGCGCCTGCCGCAGATCGAGCAGGTGTTCGTCGGCGGCGAAGGCCTGTCCGACCAGGACTTCGCCGTGAAGCTGTTCTGCGCCCGTCGGCGCTCCTCGGTGGCCAACGCCGCCGACGCCGACCATTACGTCTGCAGCTTCTCGCACAAGACCATCATCTATAAGGGCCTGATGATGCCGGCGGACCTCGCCGCTTTCTATCCGGACCTTTCCGACGAGCGCCTGAAGACCGCCATCTGCGTCTTCCACCAGCGCTTCTCCACCAACACCCTGCCGAAGTGGCCGCTGGCCCAGCCGTTCCGCCTGCTGGCGCACAACGGCGAGATCAACACCATCACCGGCAACCGCAACTGGGCCCAGGCCCGGCGCAGCAAGTTCGTCAACGAGTTCATGCCGAACCTCGACGAGCTCGGTCCGCTGGTCAACCGCGTGGGTTCGGACTCCTCCAGCATGGACAACATGCTCGAGCTGATGGTCACCGGCGGCATGGACATGTTCCGCGGCCTGCGCATGATCATTCCGCCGGCCTGGCAGAACGTCGAGACCATGGACGCCGACCTGCGCGCGTTCTATGAATTCAACTCGCTGCACATGGAGCCGTGGGACGGCCCCGCCGGCGTGGTGCTGACCGACGGCCGCTACGCCGTCTGCCTGCTCGACCGCAACGGCCTGCGCCCGGCGCGCTGGGTCACCACCAAGAACGGCTACATCACCCTGGCCTCGGAAATCGGCGTCTGGGACTACAAGGCCGAGGACGTGCTGGCCAAGGGCCGCGTCGGCCCGGGGCAGATCCTCGCGGTGGATACCGAGACCGGCCAACTGCTGCAGACCGAGGACATCGACAACCGCCTGAAGTCGCGCCACCCGTACAAGCAGTGGCTGCGCCAGCGCGCGCTGCGCATCCAGGCGACCCTGGAAGACGACCAGGGCGTGGCCAGCTACGACAGCGACCAGCTCAAGCAGTACATGAAGATGTTCCAGGTCACCTTCGAGGAGCGTGACCAGGTGCTGCGCCCGCTGGCCGAGCAGGGCCAGGAAGCGGTCGGCTCGATGGGCGACGACACCCCGATGGCGGTGCTGTCCAAGCGCATCCGCTCGCCCTACGACTACTTCCGCCAGGTCTTCGCGCAGGTCACCAACCCGCCGATCGACCCGCTGCGCGAAGCCATCGTGATGTCTCTGGAGACCTGCCTGGGCGTCGAGCAGAACATCTTCGAAGAGTCGCCGCACCACGCCAACCAGGCCATCCTGACCACCCCGGTGATCTCCCCGGCGAAGTGGCGCAGCCTGATGAACCTGGAGCGCCCGGGCTTCGACCGCCACCACATCGACCTGAACTACGACGAGTCCGTCGGCCTGGAAGCGGCCGTGCGCAACATCGCCGACCAGGCCGAGGAAGCCGTGCGCGCCGGCAAGGTGCTGCTGGTGCTCTCCGACCGCCACATCGCCCCCGGCAAGCTGCCGGTGCACGCGGCCCTGGCCGTCGGCGCCGTGCACCACCGCCTGGTGCAGACCGGCCTGCGCTGCGACTCGAACATCCTGGTGGAGACCGCCACCGCCCGCGACCCGCACCACTTCGCGGTGCTGGTGGGCTTCGGCGCCTCGGCGGTCTACCCGTTCCTCGCCTACGAGGTGCTGGCCGACCTGATCCGCACCGGCGAAGTGCTGGGCGACCTCTACGAGGTATTCAAGTACTACCGCAAGGGCATCTCCAAGGGCCTGATGAAGATCCTGTCGAAGATGGGCATCTCCACCATCGCCTCCTACCGCGGCGCCCAGCTGTTCGAAGCCATCGGCCTGTCCGACGAGGTCACCGGCCTGTGCTTCCCGGGCGTGCCCAGCCGCATCCAGGGCGCGCGCTTCCTCGACATCGAGAACGAGCAGAAGCTGCTGGCCTTTGATGCCTGGAACAACCGCAAGCCGATCCAGCAGGGCGGCCTGCTGAAGTTCGTCTACGGCGGCGAGTACCACGCCTACAACCCGGACGTGGTCAACACCCTGCAGGCCGCCGTGCAGCAGGGCGACTACGAGAAATTCAAGGAATACACCGCGCTGGTGGACAAGCGTCCGGTGTCGATGCTCCGCGACCTGCTGCAGGTGAAGACCGCCGCGCAGCCGCTGAGCCTCGACGAAATCGAGCCGCTGGAGTCGATCTTCAAGCGCTTCGACGCCGCCGGCATCTCCCTCGGCGCGCTGTCGCCGGAAGCCCACGAGGCCCTGGCCGAAGCCATGAACCGCCTCGGCGGGCGCTCCAACTCCGGTGAGGGCGGCGAGGACCCGGCGCGCTACGGCACGCTGAAGAGCTCGAAGATCAAGCAGGTGGCCACCGGCCGCTTCGGCGTGACCCCGGAATACCTGGTCAACGCCGAGGTCCTGCAGATCAAGGTGGCCCAGGGCGCCAAGCCCGGCGAGGGCGGCCAGCTGCCCGGCGGCAAGGTCAACGGCCTGATCGCCCGCCTGCGCTACGCGGTGCCCGGCGTGACGCTGATCTCGCCGCCGCCGCACCACGACATCTACTCCATCGAGGACCTGGCGCAGCTGATCTTCGACCTCAAGCAGGTCAACCCGCAGGCGCTGGTGTCGGTGAAACTGGTCTCCGAGCCGGGCGTGGGCACCATCGCCGCCGGCGTGGCCAAGGCCTATGCCGACCTGATCACCATTTCCGGCTACGACGGCGGTACCGGCGCCTCGCCCATCACCTCCATCAAGTACGCCGGCAGCCCGTGGGAACTGGGCCTGGCCGAGGCGCACCAGACCCTGCGCGGCAACGACCTGCGCGGCAAGGTCCGCGTGCAGACCGACGGCGGCCTGAAGACCGGCCTGGACGTGATCAAGGCGGCCATCCTCGGCGCCGAGAGCTTCGGCTTCGGCACCGCGCCGATGATCGCCCTGGGCTGCAAGTACCTGCGCATCTGCCACCTGAACAACTGCGCCACGGGCGTGGCTACCCAGAACGACAAGCTGCGCAAGGACCACTTCATCGGCACCGTCGAGATGGTGACGAACTTCTTCACCTTCATCGCCAGCGAGACCCGCGAATGGCTGGCCAAGCTGGGCGTGCGCAGCCTCGCCGAGCTGATCGGCCGTACCGACCTGCTGGAAATCCTGCCCGGCGAAACCGCCAAGCAGGGCAACCTCGACCTCACCCCGCTGCTGGGCAGCGACCTGATCCCGGCCGAGAAGCCGCAGTTCTGTGAAGTCGAGAAGAACCCGCCGTTCGACCAGGGCCTGCTGGCCGAGAAGATGGTCGAGCTGGCCCGCGGCGCCATCGAAGGCGCCAAGGGCGGCGAGTACGAGCTGGACATCTGCAACTGCGACCGTTCCATCGGCGCGCGCGTGTCCGGCGAGATCGCCCGGGTGCACGGCAACCAGGGCATGGCCAAGGCGCCGATCACCTTCCGCTTCAAGGGCACCGCGGGGCAGAGCTTCGGCGTGTGGAACGCCGGCGGCCTGCACCTGTACCTGGAAGGCGACGCCAACGACTACGTCGGCAAGGGCATGACCGGCGGCAAGCTGGTGGTGACCCCGCCCAAGGGCAGCCCGTTCAAGACCCAGGAGTCGGCCATCGTCGGCAACACCTGCCTGTACGGCGCCACCGGCGGCAAGTTGTTCGCCGCCGGCACCGCGGGCGAGCGTTTCGGCGTGCGCAACTCCGGCGCCCACGCGGTGGTGGAAGGCACTGGCGACCACTGCTGCGAGTACATGACCGGCGGCTTCGTCTGCGTGCTGGGCAAGACCGGCTACAACTTCGGCTCCGGCATGACCGGGGGCTTCGCCTACGTCCTGGACATGGACAACACCTTCGTCGACCGCGTGAACCATGAGCTGGTGGAAATCCAGCGGATCAGCGGCGAGGCGATGGAGGCCCAGCGCAGCCACCTGCGCAAGGTCCTGGTGGAATATGTCGAGGAAACGGCGAGCGAGTGGGGGGCGAACCTGCTGGAGAACCTCGACGACTACCTGCGTCGGTTCTGGCTGGTGAAACCGAAGGCCGCGAGCCTCGGTTCCCTGCTGACCAGCACCCGTGCCAACCCGCAATAAGCGCCTGAAGTCTGAAGAGGTCTTGAAATGTCTGAACGTCTCAACAATGACTTCCAGTTCATCGAAGTCGGGCGCAAGGATCCGAAGAAGAAACTGCTGCGCCAGCGCAAGCGCGAGTTCGTGGAAATCTACGACCTGTTCAAGCCGCAGCAGGCGGCTGACCAGGCCCACCGCTGCCTGGGCTGCGGCAACCCGTACTGCGAGTGGAAGTGCCCGGTCCACAACTTCATCCCCAACTGGCTGAAGCTGGTTTCCGAAGGCAACATCCTGGCCGCCGCCGAGCTGTCGCACCAGACCAACACCCTGCCGGAAGTCTGCGGCCGGGTGTGTCCGCAGGACCGCCTCTGCGAGGGTGCCTGCACCCTCAACGACGGTTTCGGCGCGGTGACCATCGGCTCGGTGGAGAAATACATCACCGACACCGCCTTCGCCATGGGCTGGCGCCCGGACATGTCCAAGGTCAAGCCCACCGGCAAGCGCGTCGCGGTGATCGGCGCCGGCCCGGCCGGCCTGGGCTGCGCCGACGTGCTGGTGCGCAACGGCGTGACCCCGGTGGTGTACGACCGCAACCCGGAAATCGGCGGCCTGCTGACCTTCGGCATCCCCGAGTTCAAGCTGGAAAAGCACGTGCTGTCGCGCCGCCGCGAAGTCTTCACCGGCATGGGCATCGAGTTCCGCCTGAACACCGAGATCGGCAAGGACGTGACCATGGAGCAACTGCTCGATGAGTACGATGCCGTGTTCATGGGCATGGGCACCTACACCTACATGAAGGGTGGCTTCCCCGGCGAGGACCTGCCCGGCGTGCACGATGCGCTGGACTTCCTGATCGCCAACGTGAACCGCAACCTCGGCTTCGAGAAGTCCCCCGAGGACTTCGTCGACATGAAGGGCAAGCGCGTGGTGGTCCTGGGCGGCGGCGACACCGCGATGGACTGCAACCGCACCTCCATCCGCCAGGGCGCCAAGAGTGTGACCTGCGCCTACCGCCGCGACGAAGAGAACATGCCCGGCTCGCGCAAAGAGGTGAAGAACGCCAAGGAAGAGGGCGTGAAGTTCCTCTTCAACCGCCAGCCCATCGCCATCGTCGGCGAGGACAGGGTGGAAGGCGTGAAGGTGGTCGAGACCCGTCTCGGCGAACCGGACGCCCGTGGCCGCCGCAGCCCCGAGCCGATCCCGGGCTCCGAGGAGATCATCCCGGCCGAAGCCGTGCTGATCGCCTTCGGCTTCCGCCCGAGCCCGGCGCCCTGGTTCGAGCAGCACCAGGTCGAGATCGACAGCCAGGGCCGCGTCATCGCCCCGGCCGCCGCGCAGTTCAAGCACCAGACCAGCAACCCGAAGATCTTCGCCGGCGGCGACATGGTCCGCGGTTCCGACCTGGTGGTGACGGCGATCTTCGAAGGGCGCACTGCAGCCGAGGGCATCCTCGACTACCTCGGCGTCTGATTGGCTGTCTTGCCGGCTGCGCCGAGGCGCTTTTCGTAGGATGGGTTGAGCTTTGCGAAACCCATGCGGCCGTGGGGTGATGGGTATCGCTTCGCTCAACCCATCCTACGACTGCGAACCCTGCCCCTGTAGGAGCGGGCCCTGCCCGCGAATCGCGCGCAGGGCGCGCTCCTGCAAAAGATGTATGGCGCTGCGGCAGAATGCCGCGATGGACAAAAGGCACGGCCCCCGCCGTGCCTTTTGCTTTGGGCTTTGCGAAAATGCCCGCACTTTTTTGCCGGATGCCGCCATGACTGCCCTGAAGAACGATCGCTTCCTCCGTGCCCTGCTCAAGCAGCCCGTCGACGTTACCCCCGTGTGGATGATGCGCCAGGCCGGCCGCTATCTCCCGGAATACCGCGCCACCCGTGCCAAGGCCGGGGACTTCATGAGCCTGTGCATGAACCCGCAGCTGGCCTGCGAGGTGACCCTGCAGCCGCTGGACCGCTACCCGCAGCTGGACGCGGCGATCCTCTTCTCCGACATCCTCACCATCCCCGACGCCATGGGCCAGGGCCTGTTCTTCGAAACCGGCGAAGGCCCGCGCTTCAAGAAGGTGGTCTCCAGCCTGGCCGACATCGAGGCGCTGCCGATTCCCGATCCGGAGAAGGACCTGGGCTACGTCATGGACGCGGTGCGCACCATCCGCCGCGAGCTGAACGGCCGGGTGCCGCTGATCGGCTTCTCCGGCAGTCCCTGGACCCTCGCCACCTACATGGTTGAAGGCGGCTCCAGCAGGGACTTCCGCAAGTCCAAGGCGATGCTCTACGACAACCCGCAGGCCATGCATGCGCTACTCGACAAGCTGGCGCAGTCGGTCACCAGCTACCTCAACGGGCAGATCCGCGCTGGCGCCCAGGCCGTGCAGATCTTCGACTCCTGGGGCGGCAGCCTGTCGTCGGCGGCGTACCAGGAATTCTCCCTGGCCTACATGAAGAAGATCGTCGACGGCCTGATCCGCGAGCACGACGGCCGCCAGGTGCCGGTGATCCTCTTCACCAAGGGCGGCGGCCTGTGGCTGGAATCCATGGCCGACACCGGCGCCGAAGCGCTGGGCCTGGACTGGACCTGCGACATCGGCAACGCCCGCGCCCGCGTCGGCGACAAGGTGGCGCTGCAGGGCAACATGGACCCGTCGGTGCTCTACGCCAACCCGGAAGCCATCCGCCGCGAAGTAGCGCGCATCCTCGGCGCCTACGGCCAGGGCAGCGGCCACGTGTTCAACCTCGGCCACGGCATCACCCCGGAAGTCGACCCGGCCCACGCCGGCGCCTTCTTCGAGGCGGTGCACGAGCTGTCGGCGCAGTATCACTGACGCTTCGCCCTGCGGACATGGTCGGGAAATTCGGTGCCAATCTGTAGGAGCGGGCCCTGCCCGCGATTCGCGCGCAGGGCGCGCTCCTACAAAACATGCACCCAACGAAAAAGCCCCGCCATTGGCGGGGCTTTTTCATGGGCGCTGTGCGTCAGGCGGCGTCGGCCGCGTAGCCGGCGGCGCGCTGCTGGGCCTTGCGACGGTTCGCCACCAGCAGGCCGGAGCACACGACCACGATGGTCAGCAGGGCGGTGGCGACCACCTCCATGCGGTGGTCCGGGCGGATCATCATGGTTACCAGGGCGCCGGCGATGAACAGGATCACCGCCCAGGTCAGCCAGGGGAACAGCCACATCTTCAGCGTCAGCTGGTGGCCCTGGGCGAGCAGCTTCTTGCGCATGTTCAGCTGCGAGATGGCGATCACCAGGTACACCAGCAGGGCGATGGCGCCGGAGCTGGCCAGCAGGAAGTTGAACACTTCGGCCGGGGCCAGGTAGTTGGCGAAGGTGCACAGGAAGGCCATGGCGGTGGACAGCAGCACGGCATACACCGGGGTGCGGCTGGCGCTGGTCGCCTGGGCGATGCGCGGGGCGTCGCCGCGCTTGCTCAGCGAGTACATCATCCGCGAGGCGGTGTAGAGCGCCGAGTTCAGGCAGCTGGTCACCGAGACCAGGACGATGATGTCGACGATCAGCTTGGCGTAGGGCACGTGCAGGTGCTCCAGCACGGTCTGGTAGGAGCCCATGCTCACCAGGCGCGGGTCGTTCCACGGCACCAGGCAGACCACGATCAGGATCGACAGCAGGTAGAACAGCGCGATCCGCCAGATCACCGAGTTGGTGGCGCGGGTGATCTGCTGCGCCGGGTCCTTGGACTCGGTGGCGGCGATGGTGACGATCTCCGAGCCCATGAAGGAGAACATGGTGGTCAGCAGGGCCGCCAGCACGGCGCCCCAGCCCTTGGGCAGGAAGCCGCCCTCGGCGTACAGGTGGCTGATGCCGCTGACCTCGGGGTTCGGCGAGACGCCGAAGATGGCCGCGCAACCCATGACCAGGAAGGCGATGATCGAGCCGACCTTGATCAGTGCCAGCCAGAACTCGAACTCACCGTAGTTCTTCACGCTGAACAGGTTGGTCACGGTCAGCGCCGCGGTGATCACGAAGGCCAGGACCCAGATCGGCGCGCCGGGGATCCAGGCGTGGATGATGGCGGCGGCGGCGTTGGCCTCCAGCGGGATCACCAGCACCCAGAACCACCAGTACAGCCAGCCGATGGTGAAGCCGGCCCAGTGGCCGATGGCGCGGTCGGCGTAGGTGGAGAAGGAGCCGCTGTCCGGCTGCGCGACGGCCATTTCGGCCAGCATGCGCATGACCAGGACCACCAGCAGGCCGGCGACCAGGTAGGAGACCATGACACCCGGGCCGGCTTCGGCGATGGCGTGGCCGGAGCCGACGAAGAGGCCGGCGCCGATGGCCCCGGCGATGGACAACATGGTGACGTGGCGGTTCTTCAGGCCCTGGGCCAGACCGGCGGATGGGGTACTGCTCATGCGTTACCTACAGCGAGAAAAGGAAGGAAATGCGTCCTGCGCAGCCGAAGCCGTTTTGATAATCCAACGAGGTGTTCCTTTTCCTGAACGCAAGATGCGCGCCACATTTTGTTACGACCTTGGTCGTAGGCGCGAAAAAGTTGGGTAGAAGTGCCACGACGCCCCGGGATAGGGGCGTCGCGATCATGGGAATGTCATATCCAGAGGCGACACTGGCATATCTGTCGCCGACAGAATCGAAACTGAGTGTGTAGAAACTACTCAGTTGTGCGGGGTGCTCAGCGCGGGAAGGGTGCGCGGTAACACTGCCAGACGCGCCAGGTGCAACGCCACCAGCACGGCGATGCTCAGCAGCGCGGCGATGAACAGGCCGACGCCGGTCCAGCCGAAGTGGTGCCAGAACACCCCGCCGGTGGTGCCGGCCACGCTGGAGCCCAGGTAATAGCTGAACAGGTACAGCGACGAGGCCTGGCCCTTGGCCTTGAGCGCGCGGCGGCCGATCCAGCTGCTGGCCACCGAGTGCGCGGCGAAGAAGCCGAAGGTGAACAGCAGCATGCCCGCGACTATCAGCGGCAGCGCCGGCAGCAGGGTCAGCAGCAGGCCGCTGAGCATCAGCACTATCACCGCCCAGAGCACCTTGCGCCGGCCCAGGCGGTCGGCCAGCGAGCCGACCCAGGCGGAGCTGTAAATGCCCACCAGGTACACCAGCGAGAGCACGCCGACCACGGCCTGGCTGAGGTGGTACGGATCGGCCAGCAGGCGGTAGCCGATGTAGTTGAACAGGGTGACGAAGGCGCCCATCAGCAGGAAGCCCTCGAGGAACAGCCAGGGCAGGCCGGCGTCGCGCAGGTGCGAGGCGAAGCCGTCGGCCAGTTGCCGGAGGTTCAGCGCGGTGGGGCGGAAGTTGCGCGACTCCGGGAGAATGCGCCAGAACACCACGGCCGCCACCAGGGCCAGGCCGCCGAGGATGGCGATGGCCGCGTGCCAGGACATGAAGTCCACCAGCACGCCGGTGATCAGCCGCCCGCTCATGCCGCCGATGGCGTTGCCGCCGATGTACAGCCCCATGGACAGGCCGATGTGCTGCGGGTGGATTTCCTCGCTCAGGTAGGTCATGCCCACCGCCGCCAGGCCGCTGAGCGACAGCCCGACCAGCGCGCGCATGGCCAGCACCCCGTGCCAGGTCGGCATCACCGCGCTGGCCAGGGTGAAGAGGGCGGCGAAGGCCAGCGAGGCGACCATGATCGGCTTGCGCCCGATGGCGTCGGAAATCGGCCCGGTGACCAGCAGGCCGAGGGCCATCATGATGGTCGCGATGGACAGCACCAGGCTGCTCTGCGCGGCGCTGAGGGCGAAGGTCTGCGACAGCACCGGCATCATCGGCTGCACGCAGTAGAGCAGGGCGAAGGTGGCGAAGCCGCCGGAGAACAGCGCAAGCGAGGTGCGCATGAAGGCCGGGGTGCCTTTCTCGATGTAGCTCTCGATGTCGTTCACGGCGCCGGCCAGCGCCTGGTTGGCCGCCTCGGCGGCCTGCAGCAAGGCGGGTTCGGAATCCGACGAAGCCCGCACGGCAGAGTGACTCACAACTCACCTCGATTCTGGAAAGGGGTGTGCCTCGCGGCGAGCGAAATCGGCCCGCGCAGCCAGGCTGGCAGAAAGTGGAAAGTCGTTATTGGGCTTGTGTGACAAGGATAAGGAAGGGCTTTTATTATTTCCAATATATTGATCGACACGTTTGATATGTAATTCGACTCATTCGGAGTTCCCATGGAGCTGCGCCACCTGCGTTACTTCATCGCCGTCGCCGAGGAACTGCATTTCGGCCGCGCCGCCGAGGCCCTGGGCATCTCCCAGCCGCCGCTGAGCCAGCAGATCCAGGCGCTGGAGGAGGAGATAGGCGCGCGCCTGCTGGAGCGCACCAACCGTCGGGTGGCGCTGACCGAAGCCGGCCGGCTGTTCCTCGACGAGGCCCGCCAGGTGTTGGCCCAGGTCGACCGCGCGGTGCTGCTGGCGCGCCGCGCGCACCAGGGCGAACTGGGCGAGCTGCGCATCGGCTTCACCGCCTCGGCGCCCTTCACCTCGGCCATCCCGCGCAGTATCCACGCCTTCCGCCAGGCCTACCCGGAAGTGCACCTGGACCTGCAGGAGATGAGCAGCCGGCAGATCGTCGAAGCGCTGCAGGAAGAGCGCCTGCAGGTTGGGGTGATCCGCTCCTTCCAGCTGCCGGCCTCGCTGGAGGCGGTGGAGCTGTTCAGCGAACCGCTGGTGGCGGTGCTGCGCGCCGACCACCCGCTGGCCCGCGATTCGCTGGAGGGCCTGGAGCTGGCGGCGCTGGCCGAGGAGCCCTTCGTGTTCTTCCCGCGCAGCTACGGCACCGGCCTCTACGACCAGTTGCAGGCGCTGGCGCGGCAGGCCGGTTTCACCCCGCGCATCAGCCAGGAGGCCGGCGAGGCCATGACCATCATCGGCCTGGTGGCGGCGGGCCTGGGGGTTTCCATGCTGCCCGGCTCGTTCCGCCGCACGCGGGTGGACGGGGTGGTCTACCGCACCCTGCTGGACCCTGGCGCGACCAGCTCGGTATGGCTGGTGCGGCGGCGCAGCGAGAGGTCCCCGGCGGCGCTGGCCTTCATCGAGCTGGTCACCCGCGGCGCGGCGGCCTAGGCGCCGCCCGACGGCATGCGCAAGTGCTCGCCCTCGTCATGGGCATTGCATAGAATCCGCTGTCACTTGAACGGCTTGGAGGGGTGCTCATGCGTCGCGTGGTTTTCAATCAGAAGGGCGGGGTCGGCAAGTCGAGCATTGCCTGCAACCTGGCCGCCGTGAGCGCCGCCGAGGGCTACCGCACGCTGCTGGTGGATCTGGACGCCCAGGGCAATTCCACCCATTACCTCACCGGCCTGACCGGCGACGACGTGCCCATGGGCATCGCCGACTTCTTCAAGCAGAGCCTCTCCGGCGGCCCCTTCGCCCGCAAGGGCAAGGTGGACATCTACGAGACGCCGTTCGACAACCTCCATGTGGTGACCGCCACCGCCGAGTTGGCCGACCTGCAGCCCAAGCTCGAGGCCAAGCACAAGATCAACAAGCTGCGCAAACTGCTCGACGAGCTGGCCGAGGATTACGACCGCATCTACCTGGACACCCCGCCGGCGCTGAACTTCTACACGGTATCCGCGCTGATCGCCGCCGACCGCTGCCTGATCCCCTTCGACTGCGACAGCTTCTCCCGCCAGGCGCTGTACGGCCTGCTGCGCGAGATCGAGGAGCTGAAGGAGGACCACAACGAGGACCTGGAAGTGGAGGGCATCGTGGTCAACCAGTTCCAGCCGCGCGCCAGCCTGCCGCAGCAACTGCTCGACGAACTGGTGGAAGAGGAAATGCCGGTGCTGCCGGTGTACCTGATGAGCTCGGTGAAGATGCGCGAGTCGCACCAGGCCTGCACCCCGCTGATCTACCTCGACCCCCGCCACAAGCTGACCCAGCAGTTCGTCGAACTGCACGGTCTGCTTGAAGCTTGAAGCTGCTCTATTCAGGCACTGACCAGCAGGTCGCAAGGCGGCCGGCGCAGGTAGTAGCGCGCCGTGCTGCCCAGCAGGGCCTGCTGTAGCGCGCCGCGCCCGCGGCTGCCGAGCACCAGTAGCTGCGGCTGCCAGTCGGCCAGGCTGTGGTCCAGCGCTTCGCGAACCCCCATCGAACTCACCAGGCACTCGAGTTGCGGCAGCGGGCCGCCCACCTGCTGGCTCTCGTCGTGCATCATCTGTTCCAGCAGCTGGCGTTGCTCGTCCAGGCGTTCGCGCAGCCGGGCGGGGTCGTTGCCGGCGTCGTAGGCATGCAGGGCCCGCAGTTCGCCGCCCGGCGCCAACCAGGCGCAGGCGCTGCGCCAGGCGTGGCAGGCGCCGACGGAGAAGTCCAGGGCGCTGAGCGCCCGCCGGTAGGGGCGCAGCTGCGAATCGGTCACCAGCAGCGCGGGCACCCGGCTGCAGCGCAGGATCTGTTCCAGGGTGGTGCCGTCGAAACGCTCCACCAGCGCATGGCGGTGAGTGCCGGTGACCAGCAGGTCCGCCTGCAGCTCCTGCGCCGTGGCGGCTATCACGCTGGCCGGGCGGCCCTCGGCGACCAGCGGCTGGTAATCCACCAGGCCGGCGCTGCGGGCACTGTCCTGCAGCGCGGCGACGGCGCTCTGCCGGGCCTTGGCCAGCAGCGGCGCGCCCAGGGGCTGTTCGATGACGTGCAGCAGGCTGACGCGGGCATCGTGCTCGGCGGCCAGTTGCGCGGCGCGGCGCACGGCGACGTCGGCTTCGACGCTGAGGTCGTGGGCGACCAGGATGTGCTTGGGCATGGTGGGATCCTCCGGCGGTCCCACCACTCTGGCCCAGCCGCGCGCGCCCATGTTGACGCAGCGCAAGGGCCGCGGATCAACGGCTGCGCAGCTGATAGACGGCGCGGCTTTCCGCTACCACCTCGCCGTGGGCGTCCTTGAGCTGCAGCTCCAGCACGTACTCGGCCTTGCCGTTGAGCGTGGCTTCCTCGGCGATGCGCTTGAGCTCGGCCTCGTCCAGGCGGGCCTCCACCCGCACGTCGCTGGCCGCCGGGCGGCGAAAGCGCAGGCCGGCTTCCTTGACGATGGGGTAGAAGCGGTGGCTGTCGAAGCTGGTCAGGGTGATGACGCCGCCGGGCAGCTCGGCGAGGGTGAAGAGGGCGCCGGCGTACATGTTGCCCAGGTGGTTCTCGTTGCCGTGCAGCGGCATACGCAGGCGCACGTGGCCGCGTTCGAGGATTTCGGCCTTGAGCCCGCAGCGCTTGACGAAGGCGATGTGCTCTTCGGTCATCTGGCGGACGAATTCGACGGGAAAGGACATCGGGCGGCTCCGCTTCTTGTTCTGTCCAGGCAAGCCTAGCCGCCCTGCCGCGGCGGGCAATGACCGCTTCGCTCAGGCGCGCTGACCGAAGCGGTCGCGGCGCCTCACAGGCCCTGGCGGGCCAGCCAGTCGAGCAGTTGCGGCAGCGGCAGGGCGCCGCTCTGGCGCGCCACTTCGCGGCCGTCCTTGAAGAGGATCAGGCTGGGGATGGAGCGGATGCCCAGTTGCCCGGCCAGGCGCGGGTTGGCCTCGCTGTCGAGCTTGGCCAGGCGGCAGCGCCCGGAAAGCCGCGCGGCGGCCTGCTCGAAGGTGGGCGCGAAGGCCTTGCATGGGCCGCACCAGTCGGCCCAGACGTCCAGCAGCAGCGGCAGGTCGCCCTTGAGCTGGGCGGCGAAGCCGGCTTCGTCGATGGCGAAGGGCTTGCCCGGCAGCACCTCGTGCTTGCAGCGCCCGCAGCGCGGATGGTCGCCCAGGCGCGCGGCCGGCAGGCGGTTGAGCCCGCCGCAGTGCGGGCAGGGAATCAGCAGGGGGTCGGTCATGGAGCGGCTCCGGAAGAGGATTCCCCCAATCTGGAGCCGCACCCGGCGGATATCAAGCCGCGGCGGCGGCCAGGGCCTGTTCGAGGTCGGCGATGATGTCGTCGCTGTGCTCGATGCCGATGGACAGCCGCACCATGTCCTGGCTCACCCCGGCGCGGGCCAGTTCCTCGGCGTTGAGCTGGCGGTGGGTGGTGCTGGCCGGGTGGCAGGCCAGGGACTTGGCGTCGCCGATGTTGACCAGGCGCACCACCAGCTTCAGCGCGTCGATGAAGCGCGCGCCGGCCTCGGCGCCGCCCTGGATGCCGAAGGACAGGATCGAGGCCGGCTTGCCGTCCATGTAGCGTTTGGCCAGGGCGTGCTCGGGGTGCTCCGGCAGGCCGGCGTATTTCACCCAGGCCACCTGCGGGTGCTGCTCCAGGTAGTGGGCGACCTTCAGCGCGTTCTCGCAGTGGCGCTCCATGCGCAGGGCGAGGGTCTCCAGGCCCTGGAGGATGAGGAAGGCGTTGAACGGCGACAGCGCCGCGCCGGTGTTGCGCAGCGGCACCACGCGGCAGCGGCCGATGAACGCGGCCGGGCCGAAGGCTTCGGTGTAGGTCACGCCGTGGTAGGACGGGTCCGGGGTGTTGAGCAGCGGGAAGCGCTCCTTGTGCTGCGCCCAGGGGAACTTGCCGGAGTCGACCACGATGCCGCCGATGCTGGTGCCGTGGCCGCCGATGTACTTGGTCAGCGAATGCACGACTATGTCCGCGCCGTGCTCGAAGGGCCGGCAGAGGATGGGCGTCGCCACGGTGTTGTCGACGATCAGCGGCACGCCATGGCGGTGCGCGGCGTCGGCCAGGGCCTGGAGGTCGACGATGTTGCCCGCCGGGTTGCCGATGGATTCGCAGAACACCGCCTTGGTGCGCTCGTCGATCAGCGCTTCCAGCGCGGCCACGTCGTCGTGAGGCGCGAAGCGCGTCTGGATGCCGAAGCGCGGCAGGGTGTGGGCCAGCAGGTTGTAGGTGCCGCCGTAGAGCTTGGCCACCGAGACGATGTTGTCGCCGGCCTCGGCCACCGTCTGGATGGCGTAGGTGATGGCGGCCATGCCCGAAGCCACGGCCAGCGCCCCCACGCCGCCTTCCAGGGCGGCGACGCGCTGCTCCAGCACGTCGTTGGTGGGGTTCATGATCCGCGTGTAGATGTTGCCGGCCACCTTCAGGTCGAACAGGTCGGCGCCGTGCTGGGTGTCGTCGAAGGCGTAGGAGGTGGTCTGGTAGATCGGCACGGCCACTGCCTTGGTGGTCGGGTCGGGGCTGTAGCCGGCGTGGATCGCCAGGGTTTCCAGTTTCATTGTTCGAGCATCCTTGGTGGGCAGAAAGCCCTGAGGATGCGAGCGGCGCCAGCGCCGGTCAATGACCCGGAGCAATGCCCGCCGGGCGGCGGCAGAACGATTTTGCCTGAGCTTATAACCGCCTCAGAACCTGTTTACGATCTCGCGAGCTAGAGCAGAACAAGGCGCAACGACCAACGGGAGTAACAGCCGAAGGCTGGCCCGAAGTGCGAGCGCAGCGAGTCAAATAGGCGAGAGAGCGCAGTTTAGTTCGCTAAATGAGCATCGCTCGCCTGTTTTTAACGCAGTTATGCCGACGCGCAGCAGATCGTAAACAGGTTCTCAGGAGGAGCAACTGATCTCCAGGCGCCGTCCCCAGTCCGGCGGGCGGCGGGTGAAGGCTTCGCGTCCGGGCTGTTCCTCGAAGGGCTTGCTGAGCGTCTCGTGCAGCTCGCGCACCACCGAGTAGTCGCCCTGTTCGGCGGCGGCGATGGCTTCCTGGGCCAGGTAGTTGCGCAGCACGTACAGCGGGTTCACCGCGTGCATGCGGGCGCGGCGGTCGTCCTGGCTGCCGCCTTCGCGTTCGGCGCGGGCGCAGTAGTCGGTGGCCCAGGCGTCGAAGCCGGCGAGGTCGACGAAGTCTTCGCGGACCTGCGCCAGCGCCTGTTCCGGCGCCTGCTCGCCGAGGCGGCGGAAGAACAGGCTGTAGTCCACCGCGCCGCTCTGCATGGCCTGCAGCAGGCGCTGCACCAGGTCCAGGTCGCCGTCCTCCGCGGTGGCGAAGCCCAGGCGGCGGCGCATCAGGTCCAGGTAGTGGGCCTGGTACAGCGGCAGGAACAGGCCGAGGGCCTCGCGCAGTTCGTCCACCTCGACGAAGGGCGTCAGCGCCTGGGCCAGGGCCGCCAGGTTCCAGTGGGCAATGGGCACCTGGTTGTTGAAGCTGTAGCGCCCGGCGTCGTCGGAGTGGTTGCAGATGTGCTTGGCGTCGAAGTCGTCGAGGAAGGCGTAGGGGCCGTAGTCGAAGGTGATGCCGAGGATCGACATGTTGTCGGTGTTCATCACCCCGTGGCAGAAGCCGTAGGCCTGCCAGTGGGCGATGAGTTCGGCGTTGCTTTCCACCACGGCGCGGAAGAACGCGGCGTAGGGTTGCGGCTGCTCCAGGCACTCGGGGAAGTGGTTGGCCAGGACGAAGTCGCCCAGTTCCTTCAGCTTGTCGTGCTGCTGGGTGTAGTAGAAGTACTCGAAGTGGCCGAAGCGCACGTGGCTGGGCGCCAGGCGCAGCAGCATGGCGGCGCTTTCCCTGGTCTCGCGCCACACCGGGGTGTCCGAACCGGTGACGCAAAGCGCGCGGCTGCTGGGGATGCCCAGGGCGTGCAGGTATTCGCTGGCGAGGAATTCGCGGATCGAGCTGCGCAGCACCGCGCGGCCGTCGCCCATGCGCGAGTAGGGCGTCTGCCCGGCGCCTTTGAGGTGCAGGTCCCAGTGCTGGCCGGCGTCGTTGACCACCTCGCCCAGCAGCAGGCCGCGGCCGTCGCCCAGGCGCGGGTTGTAGGCGCCGAACTGGTGGCCGGAGTAGACCATCGCCCGCGGCTCGGCCTCGGACCAGAGCTTGTGCCCGGAGAAGATTTCGGCGAACACCGGTTCCCCGGCCACCGCCGGGTCGAGGTCGAGCAGCGCCATTGCGGCGGGGCTGGCCACCACCAGGCGCGGCTCGGCGATGGGGTCGGGCAGGACTTCGGTGGAAAAGGCGTCGCCCAGGCGGGCGAAGCGGTTGTCGAAGGTCAGTTCGTCGAGCTGTTTCACGGTCACAGGCGGGCTCCGGTAAGTCCGAGCATTGTGCTCGGACTTGTCCGGAGCCGTCCAGACTCAGGGCTTGCTGCCGGGCGGCAGCGGCGGGTCCTGGTCCTTCAGCGGCGCGCCGGGAAGCGCCAGGGGCAACTGGGTGACGTTCTGCGCCAGGTGGATTTCCTTGCCCTCGCCGTTCTTGACGAACACGTCCAGCTGGTTGAAGGCCATGTCCACGCCGTGCTCGCGGAAGCTCAGGGCGATGGCGGTGAGCAGTTCGTCCACCGCCGGGTTGCGGTCGCCCAGCTCGCGCACGTGGAAGCGCAGCTCGTAGTCGAAGGTGCTGGCGCTGATGGCCAGGAAGTACAGCGACGGCTCGGGGTCGCGCAGCACCCGCGGGTTGCCGCGGGCGGCTTCGAGCATGAGCTTGCGCGCCAGGGCCAGGTCGCTTTCGTAGGCCAGGCCGATCTTGATGGTCACGCGGGTCACGGTGTCGCTCAGCGACCAGTTGATCAGCTGCCCAGTGATGAAGGTCTGGTTGGGGACGATGATTTCCTTGCGGTCGAAGTCGGTGATGGTGGTGGCGCGGATGCGGATGCGGCTGACGGTGCCGGACAGGTTGCCGATGGTCACGGTGTCGCCGATGCGCACCGGGCGCTCGAAGAGGATGATCAGGCCGGAGACGAAGTTGGAGAAGATCGCCTGCAGGCCGAAGCCCAGGCCCACCGAGAGCGCCGCCACCAGCCACTGCAGCTTGTCCCAGCTGACGCCCAGGGTGGACAGCGCGCTGACGATGCCGACGCCACTGATGGCGTAGGACAGCAGGGTGGTGATGGCGTAGGCGCTGCCCTGGGCCAGGGTCAGGCGCTGCAGCACCAGCACTTCCAGCAGGCCCGGCAGGTTGCGCGCCAGGGCCACGGTCACCGCGGCGATGACCAGCGCCATGAGCACGTCGCCGAGGCTGATCGGCAGGCTGGTGGCGCTGTCGCCGCTGCCGCCGGTGTACTGGTAGAGGGTGACGTTGTCCAGGTAGGCGGCGACGCTGATCAGGTCGGCCCAGACCCAGTACAGCGCCACCACGAAGCCGATCAGCAGGCCCAGGCGGATCAGGCGCAGGGACTGCTCGTTGATCTGCTCGATGCCCAGGGTCGGCTCCTCCGCGGTCTCGTTGCCGTCGACGCCTTCCTTCGGCGGGTTCTGCCGCTTGGCCTGGGCGCGCTGGTAGGCCAGACGCCGCGCCGCCACGCTGAGGCCGCGGACGAAGGTGGCCTCGATCACCACCCAGACCATGAGCAGGAACAGGGTGTCGATCAGTCGGTCGCTCAGGCGCAGGGCGGTGTAGTAGTAGCCGAAGCACACGGCGACGAAGAGCAGCACCGGCAGCGCGGTGAAGAGCACGCCGACCACCATCTTCACCACCGACGGCCGGCTGGTGCTGGGGCTGGCGAAGAGCATGCGCGCCATCAGCCAGGTCATCACCGCGAAGCCGCTGAGCACCACGGCGATGCCGATGACGTCGTCGGCCAGGCTGCCGGGTTGGCGCTCGGCCACCGTGACCACCGCGGCCAGGGCCATGACCACCACGCCGAGGCGGCGGATCAGCTTGCTGCTGAAGCGCACCTGGGCCTGGCTCCAGTGGAAGTGCCGCTCGGCGATGCCGCCGGGGCTGAGGATGCGGTGCGCGGCGTAGAACACCAGCCAGACCTCGGCCATCTGCAGCAGCGCGGCGCCCAGGGTGGCGTTCTGCCCGCGGGCGTCGAGCATCAGGGCCAGGCCGGCGATGGCCAGGGTCAGGGTGCCGGGCAGCGCCAGCAGCAGCGCCAGCAGCAGGGCCAGCGGCGTGTGCGCCTGGCTGTCGCGCTTGAAGTGGCCGATGTCGTCGTTGATCGAGGCGAGCTTGTCGTAGAGGTAGCGGCGTTTCCACAGCAGCCCGGCGATCAGCAGCAACAGCGGCAGGAACAGCAGCGGGCGGTCGATCAGGCCCTCGCCCAGCTCGACCACCGCCGAGCCCCAGGGCACCTCGGAGAGCTGGTGCTGCAGCAGCGTCGGGGTCATCTTGAACCAGGACAGGTCCAGCGGGCGGTTGCTGGGAATCCAGAACATCTGCTCGTCGAGGGTGGCGCGCAGGTTGTCGCTGGTGTCCTTGAGCTGCTTCTGGTTCAGCTGCAGGGTGATGGCCTCGTTGAGCACGGCGTTGAGCTCGTGGTTGAGGCGCTCCATCAGCTCGCTGCGGGTGTCCACCAGGGTGGACAGGTCCTTGCGCAGCTGCGGGGTCACGGCTTCCTGGGGCTGCTGGGCGAGCAGGTCGTCGATGTACTGCTGCGGGTTGGCCAGTTCGTCGCGCTTCTGGTTCAGCTCGAACTGGTACAGGCGCAGGTCGGCGATCTCGTCGGCCAGTTCCTGGTCGGTCTTGATCTTCGGCAGCGACTGTTTCTGCTGGTAGAGCACCTTGGACAGCAGCAGGCTGCCGCGCAGCACGTTGATCTGCTGGTCGAGGGTCTGGTCGAGCTGGGTCAGGCTGTCCAGGTGCTGCTTGGCTTCGAGGTTGCGCCGCGTCAGCACGTTGAGGCGGTCGGTGGTGCGCAGCAGGTAGTCGGACAGGCGCAGGTTCTCGGCGTTCTCCTGGCTCAGCAGGCTGTCGCTGCCGGCGCCCTGGCTGCCGTCGCGGGCCAGCTCGGCGACGGTCTTCTCCGACTGCTCGCGGCGCATGCCGCTGATCATGGCCTGCAGTTCGAGGGTCTCGCGCTCGGCGCGGGCGACCTGTTCGCCCAGCAGGTCCTGCTGGCTGCTGGCCAGGTCCTGCAGCAGGTTGTTGCCGGCCAGTTGCTGGCGCAGCAGCTGGATCTGCGCGTTGAGCGCGGCCTGTTCGGCGAGCAGTTCGTTGCGCCGCTCGGGGGCCAGCGCCTTGCCGGTCTCCTTGCCGGCCTTGAGGATGTTGCCGATCTCCAGCAGGCGCGCCTGGGCGTTGCTGATGTCGGACTGGGCGCGTTCCGGGCGGGTCTGCGCGGTGATGTACTGGCTCTTCGCCTCGGTCAGCTGCTTCTGCCAGTCGGCCAGTTGGGTGGAGCGGTCGTTGAGCAGCATTTCCAGGCGGCTGACGTTCTCCCCGGCGTAGCGCTGGGCCGCCGGCTTCTCGCCGCTGCCCTTCAGGCGCGCCAGGGCGCGCTGGTTCTCCAGTATCTGCCGGGGGGCGTCGCTCAGGCTGGCCTTCAGCTCGGCCAACTGCTTCTCGCTGTCGTCGCGGGCGCCGAGCAGCTTCAGGGTGCGTTCGAGGCTGGCCTTGGTGGCCTTGGCATCGGCGTCGGCGAGCTTGCGCTCGGCCAGGCCGTCGAGGCTTTGCTGGACGGTTTCGGCGGACGGTGGCTGGTTGCTGTCCTCGGCGTGCGCGGGCAGGACGGCGAGGCAGCCGCCGAGCAGGGCGGCGGCGAGCAGGGTGCGCAGGGATTGCATGGTCGCGGTCAGCGGCTCTCGGTAGGTTGCAGTGAGGGTAGTGCGCCCGGTGCGGCGCCGGCAAGGCACGGCCGACGCGCCGCCGCGGAGGGGGCGTGGGCTGGCTTGGCTAGCGTCCGTGGAGGTGGTCTGTCAGAGGAACAATCCGGGGCCCGGGCGACCTTCGGGGAATTTGACCCCCACCTTGCGGATCTTGTTCCCGTCCAGGGCGGCCACGGTCCAGGTCAGGCCGTTCCACTCCACCTGGTCGCCGATGATCGCCTGGCCGCCGATCTGCTGGGCGATGAAGCGGCCCAGGTTCTGCTCGCCGTCGACGCCGTCGAGCTTGAGGCCGTAGAGCGAGGCCACCGCCGAGAGCTGGGCGTCGCCCTCCAGCACGAAGTCGCCGAAGAAGCGCGCGCCCAGGCCGCGGTCCGGGGCCTGGCTGAACAGCTTGCCGAGGGCCGACAGGTCGTGCTCGTGGCCGATCACGCAGAGGATGTCGTCGGCCTCCAGGATGGTGCTGCCGGAGGGGTGCAGCAGCTGGGTGCCGCGGAACAGCGCGGCGATGCGGGTGCCCTCGGGCATCTTCAGCTCGCGCAGGGCCGCGCCTATGCACCACTTTTCCTTGCTCAGGTGGTAGACGAACAGCTCCCACTCGCTGGTCGGGTGCACTTCCAGGCCGGCGCGGGAGATCGGCGCCGGGTCCGGCGGCACCACCACGCGCAATAGCTTGGCGGCCCAGGGCAGGCTGGTGCCCTGCACCAGCAGCGAGATCAGCACGATGAAGAAGGCCACGTTGAAGAACAGCTGGGCGTTGGGCAGCCCGGCCATCAGCGGGAACACCGCGAGGATGATCGGCACCGCGCCGCGCAGGCCGACCCAGGCGATGAACACCTTCTCGCGGCCATGGAAGGCGCGGAACGGCGCCAGGCCCACCAGCACCGACAGCGGCCGGGCGAAGAGGATCATCCACAGCGCCAGGCCCAGGGCCGGCAGGGCGATGGGCCAGAGGTCGTGGGGCGTGACCAGCAGGCCGAGAACCAGGAACATGCCGATCTGCGCCAGCCAGGCCATGCCGTCGAGCATGTGCAGGATGCCGTGGCGCGAGCGGATCGGCTGGTTGCCCAGCACCAGGCCGCACAGGTAGATGGCCAGGATGCCGCTGCCGTGCACGGCGTTGGACAGGGCGAAGATCAGCAGGCCGCCGCTGATCGCCAGCAGCGGGTAGAGGCCGCTGGCCAGCTGCATGCGGTTGATCATCTGCAGCAGCAGCCAGCCGCCGCCCAGGCCGAGCACGGCGCCGATGCCGAACTCGCGCAGGAAGTGGGCCAGGAAGCTCCAGCTCATCTCGCTCTGGCCGTGGGCGAGCATGTCGATCAGGGTGACGGTGAGGAACACCGCCATGGGGTCGTTGCTGCCCGACTCGATTTCCAGGCTGGCGGTGACCCGCTCGTTGAGGCCCTTGCCGCCGAGCAGGGAGAACACCGCCGCGGCGTCGGTGGAGCCGACGATGGCGCCGATCAAGAGGCCCTCCATCCAGCTCAGCTTGAACAGCCAGGCGGCGGCCAGGCCGGTGAGCCCGGCGGTGATCAGCACGCCCACCGTGGCCAGCGACAGCGCCGGCCAGAGCGCCACGCGGAAGCTCGCCACGCGGGTGCGCAGGCCGCCGTCGAGGAGGATCACCGCCAGCGCCAGGTTGCCCACCAGGTAGGCCATGGGGTAGTTGGAGAAGCCGATGCCGCCGGGGCCGTCGGTGCCGGCGACCATGCCCACGGCGAGGAAGATGACCAGGATCGGGATGCCCAGGCGCGAGGACAGCGAGCTGACCAGGATGCTCATGCCCACCAGCACCGCGCCCACCAGGAAATAGGTGTTGATCGAGACGGCATCCAAGGCGGCGGATCTCCTGGCGGGGCGAGGGGGGAAGCGGCGGCGTTGACGGGAAGGATGCAGGCCGCATGCCAAGGGATTCTAACCTGCGGATTTGCAAGGCTGTCAAAGGCTAATTGCAGTGCCTTTCAGCGAGCTTTCAGGGGGCCTTTCATCGATGCCGGATCCCCCTGTAGGAGCGAGCTTGCTCGCGAACCGCCGAAGGTTCCAGGATGACGCCTGGCTTCCCGCGCATGCCGATCGGCCCCCTCTCCCTTCAGGGAGAGGGTTGGGGAGAGGGGCGGAGCCCAACCCGGCACACCGTTGCAACCGGGATACTCCGTTCGCGAGCAAGCTCGCTCCTACGAAAGGCAGCCTGTCGCCAGGGTTTGGCCCATAAAAAAGCCCCGGACGTGACCGGGGCTGGAAGGGGCAGGCGGGACTAGAACCAGGCGTCCCGCATGCTGGAACAGGTGTCGTCGCGGGCTTCGAGCAGGGCCAGCTCGTGGTGGCAGGACGGCACTTCCCAGGTCAGGAAGTAGCGCGCCGCCTGCAGCTTGCCTCGGTAGAAGTCCTCGTCGGCGGGGTTGCCCCCGCCGTTGTGGAGCAGGGCCAGGCCTTCCTCGGCGCGGATCGCCTGTTCCAGCCAGCGCCAGCCGATGACGGTGTGGCCGAACGCCTTCAGGTACAGCGCCGAGTTGGCCAGGCCCTGGGCCACCTTGCCCTGCATCAGGTCGCCAAGCAGCGCCAGGGTCACTTCCGACAGGCGCGCCAGCAGTTGCTCCAGCGGCTGGCGCAGGGCGTCCAGCGACGGGTAGGCCCGGGCGCGTTCGCAGGCCTGGTGGATCAGGCGCGTCAGCTGCTTGAGGCCGGCTCCGCCGTTCTGGCTGAGCTTGCGGCCCAGCAGGTCCAGCGACTGGATGCCGTGGGTGCCTTCGTGGATGGGGTTCAGGCGGTTGTCGCGGTAGTACTGCTCCACCGGGTATTCGCGGGTGTAGCCGTGGCCGCCGAGGATCTGGATGGCCAGTTCGTTGGCCTTCAGGCAGAACTCCGAGGGCCAGGACTTGACGATCGGGGTGAGCAGGTCGAGCAGCTCGTGGGCCTGCTTGCGCGCCTCCTCGGTGGGCAGCGTCTCGCAGTCGTCCACCAGGCGCGCGGCGTACAGGCCGAGGTCGAAGGCGCCCTCGACGTAGGCCTTCTGCGTCAGCAGCATGCGCTTGACGTCGGCGTGCTCGATGATCGACACCTGCGCCGAGGTCGGGTCCTTGGCGTCCACCGGGCGGCCCTGGGGACGCTCGCGGGCGTATTCCAGGGAGTACAGGTAGCCGGCGTAGCCGAGCATGATGGCGCCCATGCCGACGCCGATGCGCGCCTCGTTCATCATCTGGAACATGTAGGCCAGGCCGTGGTGCGGCTTGCCCACCAGGTAGCCGACGCAGTCGCCGTTGTCGCCGAAGTTCAGCGCGGTGGAGGTGGTGCCGCGCCAGCCCATCTTGTGGAACAGCCCGGCCAGGGCCACGTCGTTGCGCTTGCCGAGGCTGCCGTCCGGGTTCACCAGGAACTTGGGCACGATGAACAGCGAGATGCCCTTCACCCCGGGCGGCGCATCCGGCAGCTTGGCCAGCACCATGTGGACTATGTTTTCCGAAAGCGGGTGATCGCCGCCGGAGATGAAGATCTTGTTGCCGCGGATGCGGTAGCTGCCGTCGGCGTGGGGTTCGGCGCGGGTGCGGATGTCGGCCAGGGACGAGCCGGCGTGGGGTTCGGTCAGGGCCATGGTGCCGAAGAAGCGGCCTTCGATCATCGGCTGCAGGAACAGGCGCTTCTGCTCCTCGTCGCCGAAGGACTCGATCAGGTGGCTGGAGCCCATGCTCAGCATCGGGTAGGACGAAGTGGCGATGTTGGCCGACTGGAAGTGCGCGAAGCAGGCGCGCGACAGCAGGTGCGGCAACTGCATGCCTCCCTGTTCGAAGCTGCGCGAGGCATTCTGGAAGCCGGCTTCGTTGAAGGCGTCCACCGCCGGCTTGACCTCGGGGATCAGCACCGCGGCGCCGTCCACGTACTGCGGCTCGTGCTCGTCGTTCTTGCGGTTGTGCGGGGCGAACAGCTCCTCGGCGATGCCGCGGGCAGTGGCCAGGGCGGCGTCGAAGGTCTCGCGGTTGTGGTCGGCGAAACGTTCGCGCTGGGTCAGGGCCTCGGCGTCGAGCACTTCGTAGAGCTCGAAGGCGAGGTTGCGGGAGCTGAGCAGGGTCTCGGACATGGTCGGCCTCCAGGGGAATGGCCGCAGTCTAGTCTGGTGAATGAAGCAGGCACAGCAACATCCATGAGCGTGATAAAGGCCTAAAACAATGCCGGTGCAGCTAAACTGCACGCCCCCAAGGAGTCTGCCGTCCATGAACTACCGCCACGCCTACCACGCCGGCAACCACGCCGACGTCCTCAAGCACCTGGTCCTGTCGCGGATCTTCGCCCTGATGGTGCGCAAGGACACGCCCTTCGCCTTCCTCGACAGCCATTCGGGCATCGGCCTGTACGACCTGCAGGGCGACGAGGCCAGCCGCACCGGCGAGTGGGAAGCGGGCATCGGCCGCCTGTGGCAGCTCGACGAGGTGCCGGAGCTGGCGGCGGACTACATGGAAGTGGTGCGCGCGCTGAACCCCGACGGCGAACTGCAGTACTACCCCGGCTCGCCCGAGCTGGCGCGGCGCCTGACGCGCTCCCAGGACCGCGTGCACCTGAACGAGCTGCACCCGGAGGACGGCCGCCTGCTCAAGGCCAACATGGGCGGCGAGCGGCGCATCGCCGTGCACCAGAACGACGGCTGGCTGCTGCCGCGGGCGCTGCTGCCGGTGCCGGAAAAGCGCGGGGTGCTGCTGATCGACCCGCCCTTCGAGGAGGCCGACGAACTGGAACGCTGCGTCATCGCCCTGGAAGAGGCCATCGGGCGCATGCGCCAGACGGTGGTGGCGATCTGGTACCCGATCAAGGACGAGCGCCAGCTCAGGCGCTTCTACCAGGGCCTGGAACGCAGCAAGGCGCCCAAGCTGCTGCGCGTCGAACTGCTGGTGCACCCGGCGGACAGCGCCGACCGCCTCAACGGCTCCGGCCTGGCCATCGCCAACCCGCCGTGGCCGCTGGAGGAAGAACTGCGCGAGCTGCTGCCCTGGCTGGCCGAGGTGCTGGCGCAGAGCGAAGGTGGCTGGCGGCTGGATTGGCTGGTGGAAGAAGGGCGCTCTTCGTAGGCGCGGACCTTGTCCGCGATAGCCGGGGGTTCCGGCGCGTTTCGCGGATAAGATCCGCTCCTACGCCGACCCACACCGCTCCCATGTAGGAGCGCGCCCTGCGCGCGAATCGCAGGCAGGGCCTGCTCCTACAGGTTTCCGTGGGGCGCCTATCCATCCGTCCGCGATCCGGCCGCAGGCCGGCGCCATCGCGGATGAATCCGCTCCTACGGGTCGCGTTATGCCGGCAGGCACACTCCGGTGCCGCGCAGGCCGCAGTAGCCGTTGGGGTTCTTCGCCAGGTACTGCTGGTGGTAGGCCTCGGCGTAGTAGAACGGCGGCACTTCGCGGATTTCGGTGGTGATCTCGCCGTAGCCGCCGGCGCTGAGCTCCTTCTGGTAGGCGGCGCGGCTGGCCTCTACGGCGGCTTTCTGCGCCTGGTCGTACCAGTAGATGGCCGAGCGGTACTGGGTGCCGGTGTCGTTGCCCTGGCGCATGCCCTGGGTCGGGTCGTGGGACTCCCAGAACACCTTGAGCAGCTGCTCCAGGCTGGTCTGCTGCGGGTCGAACACCACCAGCACCACTTCGCTGTGCCCGGTCAGGCCGGAGCAGACCTCGTCGTAGGTGGGGTTGGGCGTCAGGCCGCCGGCGTAGCCCACGGCGGTGACCCACACCCCCGGCTGCTGCCAGAAGCGCCGCTCGGCGCCCCAGAAGCAGCCCAGGCCGAGGACGATCTGCTGCAGGCCGCCGGGGAACGGCGGGCACAGCGGATGGCCGTTGACGTAGTGGGTTTCCGGCACCGGCATTGGCGCTTCACGGCCGGGCAGGGCCTGGGCCTGGGTGGGCAGTTCCTGCTTGTTGACGAGTATCTGCGAGCGAAGGGTCATGGCCTGGGTCTCCTTTGTCCGGATGGCGATAGACGCGCGAAGACCCTGGAGATTACAGCCTTTGTGCGGGCTGTGGAGCTTTTCACTCGCCGCGGCAGGGATAGCGCTGCAGGCTGCTGGCCAACTGGGCGCCGGGGATCGGCTTGTCGAACAGGTAGCCCTGGCCGATGTCGCAGCGGTTGCGCCGCAGGAAGGCCAGCTGGGCGGCGGTCTCGACGCCTTCGGCGACCACCTGCAGTTTGAGGTTGTGGGCCATGGCGATCACCGCCGAGGTGATTTCCATGTCGTCCTGGTTGTCCGGGATGTCCTTGATGAAGCTGCGGTCGATCTTGATGACGTCGATGGGGAATTTCTTCAGGTAGCTCAGCGACGAGTAGCCGGTGCCGAAGTCGTCCATGGCCAGGGTCAGGCCCAGCTGCTTGAGGCGTTCCAGTTGCTGCTTGGTGTCGGCGGTGGCGTCCAGCAGCAGGCTTTCGGTCAGCTCCAGTTCGAGGCGCCCGGCCGGCACCTGTTCCTCGTGGAGGATGGCGGCGATGGAGCCGACCAGGTCGGGGTCGCTGAACTGCTTGGGCGACAGGTTGATGGCGATGTTGAGGTCGCCCAGGCCGTTTTCCGCCAGCTCGCGGCCCATGCGGCAGGCCTCGCGGATCACCCATTTGCCGATGGGGATGATCAGCCCGGTTTCCTCGGCCACGCTGATGAACTGGTCCGGGCGGATCATGCCCTTCTCCGGGTGCTGCCAGCGCAGCAGCGCCTCCAGGCCCAGCAACTGGCCGCTGCGCAGGCACAGCTTGGGCTGGTAGTGCACCGCCAGTTCGTTCTGCACCAGGGCGCGGCGCAGGTTGTTCTCGACGAACAGCTTGTGGCTGGCCTCGGCGGTCATTTCCTCGGTGAAGGTCTGCAACTGGTGCTTGCCGTTGGCCTTGGCCTTGTGCAGGGCCAGGCCGGCGTTCTTCATCAGCGTCTGCGGGTCATGGCCGTGCTGCGGCGCGTAGGCCAGGCCGATGGAGCCGGTGATGTTGATCAACTGGTTGTCGACGAACAGCGGCTTGTCGAGCACGTCGAGAATCTGCGCCGCCACCCGCTCGCCGCGGCCGGGGCTGGATTCCTCCAGCAGCACGGCGAATTCGTTGCTGGCGAAGCGCGCCAGGGTGGTGCCGTCCACCAGGCTGCTGCGCAGGCGCCGGGCCAGGCTGGCCAGGAGCTTGTCGCCGGTCTGGTGGCCGAGGCTGTCGTTGATCCGCTTGAAGTTGTCGATGTCCACCAGCAGCAGGCCCAGGGGCGGGCCGGAGCCGGCGCGCAGGCGCTCTTCGAGCACGTTGATGAAGTAGTGCCGGTTGGCCAGGCCCGTGAGGTTGTCGCGGTAGGCGAGCTTCTCGATGTGCTGCTGGGCCAGCTTGCTCTGGGTGATGTCTTCGTAGATGCCGATGTAGTGGGTCAGCTCGCCGTCGTCGGCGTAGACCTTGGACAGCGACAGCTGCCCCCAGTAGGGCTCGAGGTTCTTGCGCCGGCTGCGGAACTCGCCCTGCCAGCTGTTCTGGTTGACCAGGGTGGAGCGCGCGTCGAACAGCAGTTCGCTGAGGTTGGCCAGGGCCGGCACCTCGGCCAGGCGGCGGCCGCGCACTTCGTCGGCGCCGTACTGGGTGATGGCGGTGAAGCTGGGGTTGACGTATTCGATGACGCCGTCGCGGTCGATCAGCAGGAAGGCGCTGGCGCTCTGCTCGACGGCGCGCTGGAACAGGTGCAGGGCGCTGGAGGCGCTGCGCCGCTCGTGGTTCATCAGCACCTGGGCGTACTGGTCGGCCAGCTCGCCGGCGAAGGCGATCTCGTCGCTCTGCCACAGGCGCACTTCGCCGATGTGCTCCAGGCAGAGCACGCCGACCACCTCGCCGCCGACGCGGATGGTGGCGTCGAGCATGGCGCTGATGCCCTGCGGGCGCAGGTAGGCCTCGGCCAGCTCGCGGGTGCGCGGGTCCTGGAGGACGTTGTGGGCGTCGATGGCGCGGCCGCTGTTGATGGCCTCCAGGTAGTTGGGGTAGCGGCTGGCGTCGAAGCCGCGCGGCAGCTCGAACTGGTCGATGTCGCGGCGGTAGACGGCGATCGGCTCCATGTGGTCGTCGGCGGTCAGACGCCAGATGCCGGCGCGGGCCACGTCGTAGGCCTCGCTGGCGGCCTGGGCGATCAGTTGCGCGGCTTCCAGCAGCGGGTCGCTGGACTGGTAGCGGTGCCGCGCCAGGCGCACGATCAGGTTCTGCTGGGCGCGCGAGCGCACCAGGTGCTGCAGGTGCTCGTCCTGGGAGCGCTGGTACATCTCCAGGGACATCTGCAGGCGCAGGTTCTGTTCCGCCAGCTCGCCCTGGGTTTCCTGGCGGGCGCCTTCTTCGTCCTGCAGCAGGTAGCCGTGGAGCAGCTGGCGGCCGCGCTGCTGGAAGGCCTCGCCGACTTCCAGCAGGTTCAGCACGCCGCGGGGCGTGTGCAGGGCGTAGCGCACCTGGTAATGGGCATGTTCCACCAGTTGCTGCTGGATCTGTTCGTGCAGGCGGTGCCGTGCCTCGGGTTCCATCAGGCTAGCGTAGGGGGCATCGAGCAGGCCGCAGAGCTCGGCGGCGGGCACGCCGAAGGCGCGCTCGCAGGCCGGGTCGAGGAACAGCAGGGTCCAGCTCGGTTCATTCAACCGCTCGAAGCGCAGCAGCCCCAGCCGCGACGGGACGGGGAGCTGGGTGACAGCCTCGACCGCCGGGCGATTGGCGGTATCGGGATGACTCTTCATGCTCGGCGGTTTTCCACTACTGGGCGAGGTACTTTGCCTCGGCCGACTTCTGTTGGGCGAAGGCAAGGGTGCATGATGCGGTTTTGTCTGACAAGCAATGCCTGTATCGGCGGGACCGGGAGGATTTTGAGCGGCATGCGCGGTGCCGTTGATCGGAGAATGCCATGGGTAGTGGCTGTTTGCCATTATTGCGGCCGGCGCGAATAAAAAAAGCCCCGTCATCCGACAGGGCTGGAGAGAACGAGCGTGGCGTGCTCGTTGGTAGAAAGCGATCGGCCCCCGAATGGGGGCCGATGCGGTTACAGCAGCAGGGTGCGGATATCGCCGAGCAGCTCGCCCAGGCGCTTGGTGAAGCGCGCGGCGGCGGCGCCGTTGATCACCCGGTGATCGTAGGACAGCGACAGCGGCAGCATCAGACGCGGCTGGAAGGCCTTGCCGTCCCACACCGGCTGCATGGTCGCCTTGCTCACGCCCAGGATCGCCACTTCCGGCGCATTGACGATCGGCGTGAAGCCGGTGCCGCCGATGTGGCCGAGGCTGGAGATGGTGAAGCAGGCGCCCTGCATGGCGTCGGCCGAGAGCTTCTTGGTGCGCGCCTTTTCCGCCAGTTCGGCGGCTTCGGCGGCCAGCTGCAGCAGGCTCTTGCGGTCGACGTCGCGGATCACCGGCACCAGCAGGCCGTCCGGGGTGTCCACGGCGAAGCCGATGTGCACGTACTTCTTGCGGATCAGCGCCTTGCCGCTGGGGGCCAGGGAGCTGTTGAAGTCCGGCAGTTCCCTGAGCAGGTGGGCGCAGGCCTTGAGCAGGATCGGCAGCACGGTCAGCTTGACGCCGGCCTTCTCGGCGGCGGCCTTCTGCGCGACGCGGAAGGCTTCCATGTCGGTGATGTCCGACTGGTCGAACTGGGTCACGTGGGGCACGTTCAGCCAGCTGCGGTGCAGGTTGGCGGCGCCGACCTGCATCAGGCGGGTCATGGCCACTTCTTCCACTTCGCCGAACTTGCTGAAGTCCACTTCCGGAATCGGTGGGATGCCCGCGCCGCCAGTGGCGCCGGCCGGGGCCGACTTGGCGCGCTGCAGCTGTTCCTTGACGAACAGTTGCACGTCTTCCTTGAGGATGCGGCCTTTCGGGCCGGTGGCCTTCACCTCGGCCAGCTCGACGCCGAACTCCCGGGCCAGCATGCGCACGGCAGGGCCGGCATGGACCTTGGCGCCGTCGCGGCTGGGCGCGCCGACCGGGGCCGGGGTTTCGGCCTTGGCGGCCGGAGCCGGGGCCGCGGCAGCCGGAGCGGCCGGAGCAGCAGCCGGAGCCGGAGCCGGAGCCGGCGCGGCGGCCGGTTGTTCGGCGGCGGCCGGGGCAGCGGCGCCCGCGACCTTGAGCTTGAGGATCAGGTCGCCGGTGCCGACTTCGTCACCGACCTTGATCGACACGCTTTCCACCACACCGGCAGCCGGCGAGGGGATTTCCATGCTGGCCTTGTCCGACTCCAGGGTGATCAGCGACTGGTCGGCCTCGACCGTGTCGCCGGCTTGCACCATGACCTCGATGACGCTGGCCTTGCCCGCCGAGCCGATGTCCGGGACGGCGATGTCCTGGACGCTGGCCGCTGCCGCCGGGGCGGCGGCAGGCGCGGGTGCGGCGGCCGGGGCCGGAGCCTCGGCCTTGGGCGCTTCGGCAGCCGGGACGGGCGCCGCGGCCGGAGCCTCGGCTGCGCCACCCTCGACTTCCAGCTCGAGAATCTCGTCGCCTTCCTTCAGGGTGTCGCCCACCTTGACCTTCAGGCTCTTCACCACGCCAGCCTTGGGCGAGGGGATTTCCATGCTGGCCTTGTCGGATTCCAGAGTCAGCAGGCTCTGGTCGGCCTCGACCTTGTCGCCGACCTTGACCAGCAGTTCGATGACGTCACCCTGACCGTTGCCGATGTCGGGTACGCGGATCAGCTCGCTCACAATGCGTCTCCTCAGCAGTCCAGCGGGTTGCGTTTTTCCGGGTCGATACCGAGCTTGGCGATGGCCTCGGCCACCACCTTGGCGTCGATGTCGCCACGGTCGGCCAGGGCTTCCAGCGCGGCCAGGACGACCCAGCGGCGGTCCACTTCGAAGAAGTCACGCAGCTTGCGACGGCTGTCGCTGCGGCCGAAGCCGTCGGTGCCCAGGACCTTGTACTCCTTGCTCGGCACCCACTGGCGGATCTGCTCGGCGTACAGCTTCATGTAGTCGGTGGAGGCGATGACCGGGCCCTTGCGGCCGCCCAGGCATTCCTCGACGTAGCTCAGCTTGGGCTTCTGGCCCGGGTGCAGGCGGTTCCAGCGCTCCACGGCCAGGCCGTCGCGGCGCAGTTCGTTGAAGCTGGGGACCGACCAGACGTCGGCGCCGATGCCGAAGTCCTCGCGGAGGATCTTCGCCGCGGCTTCCACTTCGCGCAGGATGGTGCCCGAGCCCAGCAGCTGCACGTGGTGAGCGGCGTCCTTCTTGTCCTCGTCGAGCAGGTACATGCCCTTGATGATGCCTTCCTCCACGCCCTTGGGCATGGCCGGCTGGACGTAGTTCTCGTTCATCACGGTGATGTAGTAGAAGATGTCCTGCTGCTCTTCGATCATCTGCCGCGCGCCTTCGCGGATGATCACCGCCAGCTCGTAGGCGTAGGTCGGGTCGTAGGTGCGGCAGTTGGGAATGGTCGAGGCCAGGATGTGGCTGTGGCCGTCCTCGTGCTGCAGGCCTTCGCCGTTCAGGGTGGTGCGCCCGGCGGTGCCGCCGACCAGGAAGCCGTGGGCGCGGCTGTCGCCGGCGGCCCAGGCCAGGTCGCCGATGCGCTGGAAGCCGAACATCGAATAGAAGATGTAGAACGGCAGCATCGGCTGGTTGTGGGTGGAGTACGAGGTGCCGGCGGCGATCCAGCTGGACATGGCGCCGGCCTCGTTGATGCCTTCCTCGAGGATCTGGCCCTTCTTGTCCTCGCGGTAGAACATCACCTGGTCCTTGTCCACCGGCTCGTACAGCTGGCCGACGGAGGAATAGATGCCGAGCTGGCGGAACATGCCTTCCATGCCGAAGGTACGGGCTTCGTCGGGCACGATCGGCACGATGCGCGGGCCGAGCTCCTTGTCCTTGACCAACTGCGAGATGATCCGCACGAAGGCCATGGTGGTGGAGATTTCGCGGTCGCCCGAGCCGTCGAGGATGGCCTTGAGGGTGTCCAGCGGGGGAACCGGGACCTGGAAGCTCTTCTGCCGGCGCACCGGCATGTAGCCACCCAGGGCGGCGCGGCGCTCGGCCAGGTACTTGGCCTCGGCGCTGCCTTCTTCGGGGCGGTAGAACGGCAGGTTTTCCAGGTCGGCATCCTTGATCGGGATGTCGAACTTGTCGCGGAACGACTTCAGGCTCTCGACGTCGACCTTCTTGACGTTGTGCGCGATGTTCTTCGCTTCGCCCGAACCCGTGCCATAGCCCTTGATGGTCTTGGCCAGGATGACGGTCGGCTGGCCCTTGTGGTTGACCGCCTGGTGGTAGGCCGCATAGACCTTGTAGGGGTCGTGGCCGCCACGGTTGAGCTTCCAGATTTCCTCGTCGGAGAGGTCCTTGACCATCTCCAGCAGCTCCGGACGCGCACCGAAGAAGTGCTCGCGCACGTAGGCGCCGTCTTTCGCCTTGTAGTTCTGGTATTCGCCGTCGATGACTTCATCCATGCGCGCCTGCAGCAGGCCGGCGGTGTCCTTGGCGAACAGCGGGTCCCAGAAGCGGCCCCAGATGACCTTGTTGACGTTCCACTCGGCGCCGCGGAACACGCCTTCGAGTTCCTGGATGATCTTGCCGTTGCCGCGAACCGGGCCGTCGAGGCGCTGCAGGTTGCAGTTGATGACGAAGATCAGGTTGTCCAGCTTCTCGCGGCCGGCCAGGGAGATGGCGCCCAGGGATTCGGGCTCGTCGCACTCGCCGTCGCCCATGAAGCACCAGACCTTCTGCTTGCCGGCGGGGATGAAGCCGCGGCTCTCCAGGTACTTCATGAAGCGCGCCTGGTAGATCGCCTGGATCGGGCCCAGGCCCATGGACACGGTGGGGAACTGCCAGAAGTCCGGCATCAGCCAGGGGTGCGGGTAGGAGGACAGGCCGTGGCCGTCCACTTCCTGGCGGAAGTTGTTCAACTGGTCTTCGCTGATGCGCCCTTCGAGGAAGGCGCGGGCGTACACGCCGGGGGAGGCGTGGCCCTGGAAGAACACCAGGTCGCCGCCGTGTTCTTCGGTCGGGGCCTGGAAGAAGTAGTTGAAGCCGATGTCGTAGAGCGTCGCCGAGGAAGCGAAGGAGGAGATGTGGCCGCCCAGATCCGGGTCGTGCTTGTTCGCCTTCATCACCATGGCCAGCGCGTTCCAGCGCACCAGCGAGCGAATGCGGCGTTCCATGAACAGGTCGCCGGGCATGCGTGCTTCGTGGGTCACCGGGATGGTGTTGCGGTAGGGCGTGGTGATGGCGTAGGGCAGTTGGGTGCCGGACCGGCTGGCCAGCTCGCCCATGCGGGTCATCAGGTAGTGGGCGCGGTCTTCACCTTCACGGTCCAGGACCGATTCCAGGGCGTCCAGCCATTCCTGGGTTTCGACGGGATCAAGGTCTTGCATGGCTTGCTCCAGGGCGGAAAGGCTTCCAGAATCGAAAGCCAGTAGATCGTTGCCGATAGCAGCGCCGGCCTCGTGGGCGACGCCGCGAATTCTTGGAAGTGCACCGGGGGTGGTTCCGGCGGGTTGTAGTTTTACTACAAAACGCGACTGGATACAGCCCTTGGGCGAAAAAAGTTAGTAGTAAAACTACAGGCGCCCGAATGGCGGGGCTTCCGCGGGGTTGCCGTTCATCAGGATCGATGCATGACTCTGCCGTCCCGGGCCGCCTTGCCGGCCACCTTGAAGCCCCTCGCCGAGCGCGCGGGGCAGACCTTCAGCACCGCCGTAGCCGATCTTCCCGCCGAAAACGCCGCCCTTTATGAGCAGTGGTCCGCCGAGCGCCACGCCGACTTCGCCCAGGTCTGCGCCGCCAGCGACTTCGTCGCCGAGCAGGCGGCGCGCGATGCCGCGGGCTTTCTCGAGCTGGTGGCCAGCGGCCAGCTGGACCGGCCGCTGGAGCGCGGCGAGATGCGCGCGCAACTGGAGGCGCTGCTGGCCGACTGCGCCGACGAGGACGAACTGGGCCGCCGCCTGCGCCGCTTCCGCCGGCGCCAGCAGATACGCATCGTCTGGCGCGACCTGACCCGCGGCAGCGACCTGGCCGGCACCTGCCGCGACCTTTCCGACCTCGCCGACAACTGCATCGACCTGGCCTACCGCTGGCTCTACGAAAGGCACTGCCAGCAATTCGGCACCCCCATCGGCCACCGCTCCGGCCTGCCGCAGCAACTGGTGGTGCTGGGCATGGGCAAGCTGGGCGCCGGCGAGCTGAACCTGTCCTCGGACATCGACCTGATCTTTGGCTACCCCGAGGGCGGCGAGACCCAGGGCGCCCGCCGCGCCCTGGACAACCAGGAGTTCTTCACCCGCCTGGGGCAGAAGCTGATCAAGGCGCTGGATGCGATCACCGTCGAAGGTTTCGTCTTCCGCGTCGACATGCGCCTGCGCCCCTACGGCTCCAGCGGCCCGCTGGTGCACAGCTTCGCCGCGCTGGAGCAGTACTACCAGGACCAGGGCCGCGACTGGGAACGCTACGCCATGATCAAGGCGCGGGTGGTCGGCGGCGACCAGGACGCCGGTCAGCGCCTGCTGGAGCTGCTGCGGCCGTTCGTCTACCGGCGCTACCTGGACTTCTCGGCCATCGAGGCGCTGCGCAGCATGAAGCAGCTGATCCAGCAGGAAGTGCGGCGCAAGGGCATGAGCGAGAACATCAAGCTCGGCGCCGGCGGCATCCGCGAGGTGGAGTTCATCGCCCAGGCCTTCCAACTGATCCACGGCGGCCGCGACCTGAGCCTGCAGCAGCGGCCGCTGCTGCGGGTGCTGGCGACCCTCGAAGGGCAGGGCTACCTGCCGCCGCAGGTGGTCGCCGAGCTGCGCGAGGGCTACCAGTTCCTGCGCTACGCCGAGCATGCCCTGCAGGCCATCGACGACCGGCAGACGCAGATGCTGCCGGAGGACGAGCTGTCGCGCATCCGCGTCGCCTTCATCATGGGCTTCGCCAACTGGTCGGCGTTCCACGAGGCGATCAACCACTGGCGCGAGCGCGTCGACTGGCACTTCCGCCAGGTGATCGCCGACCCCGACGAGGACGAGAGCGGCGAGAACGAGGGCGCCACCCCTGGCGCCGAGTGGCTGCCGCTGTGGGAAGAGCAGATGGACGAGGAATCCGCCTGCCGGCAACTGGCCGAGGCCGGGTTCGCCGAGCCGGCGGCGGCCTTCAAGCGGCTCATCGACCTGCGTCACGGCAACCAGGTGCGCGCCATGCAGCGCCTGGGCCGCGAGCGCCTGGACGCCTTCGTCCCGCGGCTGCTGAACATGCTCGCCGAGCACGAGAAGCCGGACCTGACCCTGGAGCGCGTGCTGCCCCTGGTGGAGGCGGTGGCGCGGCGCTCGGCCTACCTGGTACTGCTCACCGAGAACCCCGGCGCCCTGGAGCGCCTGCTGACGCTGTGCGCGGCCAGCCCGATGGTGGCCGAGCAGATCGCCAAGTTCCCCATTCTGCTGGACGAGCTGCTTAATGAAGGGCGCCTGCTCAGCCCGCCGCAGGCGCCGGAGCTGATCGCCGAGCTGCGCGAGCGGCTGATGCGCATCCCCGAGGACGACCTCGAACAGCAGATGGAGACCCTCCGTCACTTCAAGCTGGCCCACGGCCTGCGCGTGGTGGCCTCGGAGATCGCCGGCACCCTGCCGCTGATGAAGGTCAGCGACTACCTGACCTGGCTCGCCGAGGCCATCCTCGAACAGGTCCTGGCCCTGGCCTGGCACCAGCTGGTGCAGCGCCACGGCCGGCCGCTGCGCGCCGACGGCACGCCTTGCGACACCGACTTCATCATCGTCGGCTACGGCAAGGTCGGCGGCCTGGAGCTGGGCCACGGCTCGGACCTGGACCTGGTGTTCATCCACGACGGCGACCCGCAGCGCGAGACCGACGGCGCCAAGCCCATCGACGGTTCGCAGTTCTTCACCCGCCTGGGGCAGAAGATCATCCACTTCCTGACTACCCAGACCACTTCCGGCGCGCTCTACGAGGTGGACATGCGCCTGCGCCCCAGCGGCGCCGCCGGCCTGCTGGTGAGTTCGCTGGCGGCTTTCCAGGCCTACCAGCAGAACGAGGCCTGGACCTGGGAACACCAGGCCCTGGTGCGCGCCCGCGTGTTGGCCGGCAGTGCGCGGGTGGCCGAGGCCTTCGAGGGCATCCGCGCCGCGGTGGTGGGGCGCCATCGCGACCTGGCCGAGCTGCGCCGGGAAGTCAGCGAGATGCGCGCGAAGATGCGCGACAACCTGGGCACCCCCGCGACCGCCGCCGGCACCGCGCCGAATGCCTTCGAAGCCGCGGCGCCCTTCGATCTCAAGCAGGATGCCGGTGGTATCGTCGATATCGAATTTATGGTGCAATATGCGGCCCTTGCCTGGTCGTGGCAGCACCCTGGGTTGCTGCAGTTCACCGACAACATCCGCATCCTGGAAGGGTTGGAGCGGGCTGGCCTGATCGCCAGCGAGGACGTCCGTTTCCTGCAGGAGGCCTACAAGGCCTATCGCGCAGCCGCGCACCGTCTGGCGCTGCAGAAACAGCCAGGGGTAGTGGGCGGCGACCGTTTCCATGAAGAACGCCGCGGAGTGATGCGGATCTGGCGCGAGCTCGAGCTCGCCTGATCCCGGGCAGTACGCACAGGTCGCCGGCGGGGCTGGGTTCCGCGGCGACCGGACGACGAATTTCTGTGAGGAGCTGGCAAATATGTCGATGGCCGATCGTGATGGCGTGATCTGGTATGACGGCGAACTGGTGCAGTGGCGCGACGCGACCACCCACGTTCTGACCCACACCCTGCACTACGGCATGGGCGTGTTCGAGGGTGTGCGCGCCTACAACACCCCGCAGGGCACCGCGATCTTCCGCCTGCAGGCCCACACCGACCGTCTCTTCGACTCGGCGCACATCATGAACATGAAGATGCCGTTCACCAAGGAAGAGATCAACGAAGCGACCCGCGCCGCGGTCCGCGAGAACAACCTGGAAAGCGCCTACATCCGCCCGATGGTGTTCTACGGAAGCGAAGGCATGGGCCTGCGCGCCGCCGGCCTGAAGGTCCACGTGATCGTCGCCGCCTGGCACTGGGGCGCCTACATGGGCGACGACGCCCTGGAGCAGGGCATCAAGGTGCGCACCAGCTCCTTCACCCGCCACCACGTGAACATCTCCATGACCCGCGCCAAGTCCAACGGCGCCTACATCAACTCGATGCTGGCCCTGCAGGAAGCCATCTCCGGCGGCGCCGACGAGGCCATGATGCTGGACCCCGAAGGCTACGTGGCCGAGGGCTCGGGCGAGAACATCTTCATCATCAAGGACGGCGTGATCTACACCCCGGAAGTCACCGCCTGCCTGAACGGCATCACCCGCAACACCGTGCTGACCCTGGCCGACGAGCTGGGCATCAAGGTGGTGGAGAAGCGCATCACCCGCGACGAGGTGTACATCGCCGACGAGGCCTTCTTCACCGGCACCGCCGCCGAAGTCACCCCGATCCGCGAGGTGGATGGCCGGCAGATCGGCATCGGCCGCCGCGGCCCGGTGACCGAGCGACTGCAGAAGGCCTACTTCGATCTGGTCACCGGCAAGACCAGCGCCCATCCGGAGTGGCGCACTCTGGTCAAATGAGCCGGAAGCTGGAAGCCTGAAGTCGGAAGCCAACGCGGTTCCAGACAGGCTTCCAGCTTCGAGCTTTCAGCCTCCAGCTTATGAACATTCTGATCGTAGGTCCCTCCTGGGTCGGCGACATGGTGATGGCGCAGACGCTCTTCGAGTGCCTGAAGCGCGAACACCCCGACTGCCAGATCGACGTGCTGGCGCCCGACTGGAGCCGGCCGATCCTCGAACGCATGCCCGAAGTGCGCCAGGCCCTGAGCTTCCCGCTCGGCCACGGCGTGCTCGACATCGCCGCGCGCCGGCGCATCGGCAAATCCCTGGCCGGCCGGTACGACCAGGCCATCCTCCTGCCCAACTCGCTCAAGTCCGCGCTGGTGCCGTTCTTCGCCGGCATTCCCAGGCGCACCGGCTGGAAGGGCGAGATGCGCTACGGCCTGCTCAACGACGTGCGCAAGCTCGACAAGGCGCGCTACCCGCTGATGATCGAGCGCTTCATGGCCCTGGCCTACCCGCCGGGCGCCGAGCTGCCCAAGCCCTACCCGCAGCCGCGCCTGGCCATCGACCCGGCCAGCCGCGACGCGGCCCTGGCCAAGTTCGGTCTGAGCCTGGACCGCCCGGTGCTGGCGCTGTGCCCCGGCGCCGAGTTCGGCGAAGCCAAGCGCTGGCCGGCGGAGTTCTATGCCAAGGTCGCCGAGGCGAAGATCCGCGCCGGCTGGCAGGTGTGGATCTTCGGCTCGAAGAACGACCACCCCGGCGGCGAGGACATCCGCTCGCGGCTGATCCCCGGCCTGCGCGAGGAGTCGGTCAACCTCGCCGGCGGAACCGCCCTGGCCGAGGCCATCGACCTGATGTCCTGCGTATCCGCCGTGGTCAGCAACGACTCCGGCCTGATGCATGTGGCCGCCGCGCTGAACCGCCCGCTGGTGGCGGTCTACGGCTCCACCTCGCCGCAGTTCACCCCGCCGCTGGCCGATGCCGTGGAAATCGTCCGCCTGGGCCTGGAATGCAGCCCCTGCTTCGACCGCGTGTGCCGCTTCGGCCACTACAACTGCCTGCGCGAGCTGCCGCCGTCGATGGTGCTGCAGGCGCTCGACCGCCTGGTCGCGGACCCGGTCGACGTCGAATGAGGGTACTGCTGATCAAGACGTCGTCCCTGGGCGACGTCATCCATACCCTGCCGGCGCTCACCGACGCCGCCCGGGCCATCCCCGGCATCCAGTTCGACTGGGTGGTCGAGGAAGGCTTCGCCGAGATCCCGGCCTGGCACCCGGCGGTGGCCCAGGTCATCCCGGTGGCCATCCGGCGCTGGCGCAAGAACCTCTGGCAGACTCTGAAGAACGGCGAGTGGCGGCGTTTCAAGAAGCGCCTGCGCGAGGTCGACTACGACCTGGTGATCGACGCCCAGGGTCTGCTCAAGAGCGCCTGGCTGACGCGCTACGCGAAGAAGGTGCCGGTCGCCGGGCTGGACAGGGAATCCGCGCGCGAGCCGGCGGCCAGCCGCTTCTACGACCGCGGCTACCCGGTCGCCTGGGGCCAGCACGCGGTGGAGCGCGTGCGCCAGCTGTTCGCCCAGGCGCTGGACTACCCGCTGCCAACGGGCGTCGGCGACTACGGCCTGGACCGCGGCCTGCTGATCGACGGGAGCGCCGGCGAGCCTTATCTGGTGTTCCTGCACGGCACCACCTGGGTCACCAAGCACTGGCCCGAGGCCTACTGGCGCGAGCTGGCCGAACGCATGGGCGAGCGCGGCTGGTCGGTGCGCCTGCCCTGGGGCAACGACAACGAGCGCCAGCGCGCCGAGCGCATCGCCCAGGGCTTGGAAAACGCCTCGGTGCTCCCCAGGTTATCCCTCGCAGGCATGGCCAAGGTCCTGGCCGGCGCTTCCGCCTGCGTGGCGGTGGACACCGGGCTCGGGCACCTGGCCGCCGCCCTGGACGTGCCGACGCTGTCGCTGTTCGGCCCGACCAATCCCGGGCTGACCGGCGCCTACGGGCGTTCCCAGGTGCACCTGGCCAGCGACTGGCCCTGCGCACCCTGCCTGCAGAAGACCTGCACCTACCAGCCGACGGCCGAAGACAAGCGCCAGTTCGACCTGCGGCAAGAGCAGCCCCTGTGCTTCACGCGCCTGAACCCGCAGCGCGTGGCGCTGCAACTGGAGGCGCTGCTGCTGGCCCCGGAGACGCTTCGATGAAACTGGCTTTCGTCCTGTACAAGTACTTCCCCTTCGGCGGGTTGCAGCGCGACTTCATGCGCATCGCCCTGGAATGCCAGAAGCGTGGCCATTCCATTCGCGTCTACACGCCGATCTGGGAGGGCGAGGTGCCGCCCGGCTTCGACGTGCGCGTGGCGCCGGTCAAGGCGCTGTTCAACCATCGCCGCAACGAGAAATTCAGCGCCTGGCTGGCCGCCGACCTTGCGCGCGACCCGGTGGACCGGGTGGTCGGCTTCAACAAGATGCCCGGCCTTGACGTCTACTACGCCGCCGACGGCTGCTTCGAGGACAAGGCGCAGACCCTGCGCAACCCCATCTACCGCCGCTGGGGCCGCTACAAGCACTTCGCCGACTACGAGCGGGCGGTGTTCGCCCCCGAGTCGAAGACCGAGGTGCTGATGATCTCCGAGGTGCAGCAGCCGCTGTTCATCAAGCACTACCACACCCCGATCGAGCGCTTCCACCTGCTGCCTCCGGGCATCGCCCTGGACCGCCGCGCGCCGGCCAACGCCGCCGAGGTGCGCGCCGACTTCCGCCGCGAATTCAAGCTGGCCGACGACGACCTGCTGCTGGTGCAGATCGGCTCGGGCTTCAAGACCAAGGGCCTGGACCGCAGCCTCAAGGCCCTGGCGGCGCTGCCGCGGGACCTGCGCAGGCGCACCCGGCTGATCGCCATCGGCCAGGACGATCCCAAGCCCTTCCTGCTGCAGGTCAAGGCCCTGGGCCTGTCGGACCACGTGCAGATCCTCAAGGGCCGCAGCGACATCCCGCGCTTTCTGCTCGGCGCCGACCTGCTGATCCACCCGGCGTACAACGAGAACACCGGCACCGTGCTGCTGGAGGCGGTGGTCGCCGGGCTGCCGGTGCTGGTCACCGACGTCTGCGGCTACGCCCACTACATCGCCGAAGCCGATGCCGGCCGCGTGGTGCCGTCGCCCTTCGAGCAGGACGCCTTCAACCGCATGCTGGCGGAGATGCTCCGGGACGACGCGGCGCGCGCCGCCTGGTCGCGCAACGGCCTGGCCTTCGCCGACACGGCGGACCTGTACTCCATGCCGCAGCACGCCGCGGACGTGATCCTGCAGGAGCGCCCATGAACACCCCACTCCCCGGCTTCCCCGGGCTCCTACGAAAGGCGGGCGCCCATGAAGCTTGAGCTGCGCGAGCCGTTCAGGAGCCTGTGGGCCGGCAAGGACCCCTTCGTCGAGGTCGAGCGCCTGCAGGGCAAGGTCTACCGCGAGCTGGAAGGCCGCCGCACCCTGCGCACCGAGGTCGACGGCCGCGGCTACTTCGTCAAGATCCACCGCGGCATCGGCTGGGGCGAAATCTTCAAGAACCTGCTCAGCGCCAAGCTCCCGGTGCTCGGCGCCGGCCAGGAGCAGCGCGCCCTGGAGCGCCTGCACCAGGCCGGCGTGGCGACCATGACTGCGGTGGCCTACGGCGAGCGCGGCGGCGACCCGGCGCGCCAGCATTCCTTCATCGTCACCGAGGAACTGGCCCCCACCATCGACCTCGAACAGCTGTCGCTGAACTGGCTGCGCGAGCCGCCGCAGCCGCGCTTCAAGCGCGCGCTGATCGACGAAGTGGCGAAGATGGTCGGCACCATGCACCGCGCCGGGGTGAACCATCGCGACTGCTACATCTGCCACTTCCTGCTGCACACCGACCGCCCGCCGACGCCCGACGACCTGCGCCTGTCGGTGATCGACCTGCACCGCGCCCAGACCCGCGCCGCCACGCCGCGGCGCTGGCGCGACAAGGACCTGGCCGCGCTGTACTTCTCGGCGCTGGACATCGGCCTGACGCAACGCGACAAGCTACGCTTCCTGCGCGGTTACTTCCGCAAGCCCCTGCGCGACATCCTCCGCGAGGAGGCCGCTCTGCTCGCCTGGATGGAGCGCAAGGCCGCCAAACTCTACGATCGCAAGCAGCGCTACGGAGACCTGCTCTGATGTCGGGCTGGACCCTGGAACCCGCCTACAGCCACCTGTCCGCCGACTTCGGCAGCCTGGACGCGGTATTCGCCCTGCAGGGCGAGCGCCTGACCAAGGACCCCAAGTCCGAAGTGATCCGCGTCGAGCGCGACGGCGTGCGCTACTACGTCAAGCGCTACAACAGCGCCGGCAAGGGTTACCACCGCTACCTGGCGCGGCCGCGGATCAAGGCCGAGTGGCAGAACCTCAAGCAGTTCGCCAAGTGGGGCATCCCCACCGCCGAAGTGGTGGCCTGGGGCCTGGAGCGCAAGCACGGCGCCTTCGTCCGCGGCGCCATGGTCACCCGCGAAGTGCCGGGCACCGAGGACCTGGCCGCGCTGGCCCGGCGCGACGACCCGCGCCTGCGCGACCGCGCCTGGGTCGACCACGTCAGCCGGCAACTGGCGGCGCACACGCGGCTGATGCATGACCACCACTTCACCCACAATGACCTGAAGTGGCGCAACATCCTGGTCGACGCCGCCGGCACCGTGTATTTCATCGACTGCCCGATCGGCAACTACTGGGTCAGTTTCATGCTGCGCCATCGCGTGACCAAGGACCTGGCGACCTTGGACAAGGTGGCCAAGTACCACCTTTCCGCCACCCAGCGCCTGCGCTTCTACCTGCAGTACCGCCGGCGCGAGCGGCTGAACGCCTCGGACAAGGTCCGCGTGCGGCGCATCGCCCATTTCTACGAGGGACGCGAGTGAACGACTTCATCGCCGACGACGACCGCGAGCGCCTGCACAGCCAGGGCCTGGCCGACTTCGACGCGCTCTGGACGCTGCCGCTGGAGGCGGTGGACGAGCCCAACACCGAGCGCGGCGGCATGAGCTGCGTGTTCCGCCTGGAGCTGGACGGCGGCGCCTACTACCTCAAGCGGCAGAGCAACCACCTCACGCGCAGCCTGCTGCGCCCGGGCGGCGAGCCGACCTTCGCCCGCGAGTTCCGCAACATCCAGCGCTACCAGCAACTGGGCATCCCGGCGTTGCAGGCGGCCTTCTTCGGCGAACGCCGCGAGGGCGGCGAGCGCCGCGCCATCCTGGTGACCCGCGCGCTGGACGGCTGGCGCGATCTGGACGCCTGGCTGAAGGACTGGTCCGGCCTGCCGGCGGAGCGCCGCCAGGCCATCCTGCACGCCTGCGGCATGCTCGCCCGGCGCCTGCACGAGGCCGGGCAGATGCACGGCTGCTTCTATCCCAAGCACATTTTCCTGCGGGAGGCCGAGGACGGCTTCCAGGCCTGCCTGATCGACCTGGAGAAGACCCGCCCGCTGTGGTTCGGCCTGCGCGACCGCGTCAAGGACCTGGAACCGCTGCTGCGCCGCGCGCCTGACTGGAGCGAGGTGGACGTGCGTCAACTGCTCGCCGCCTACCTGGGCAGCGCGGCCAGCGGCGCCGAGGTGGACCACTGGTACAAGCGCCTGGGCGCGCGCCGGCGCAAGAAGGAGAAACGCGGGTGAGGCTGGGCGAGATGCGAAACGCCGGGCGCCAGCCGACGCTGCCGCTGCGGCTGGAACTGGCCGATGGCGCCGGCCCCGCCGAACTGCGCCTGGACAGCCTGCTGCGCGTGCTGCCGGGCCGGCGCTACGTCGGCGCCGGCGACTGGCGCGGGCGCCAGGTGTTGGCCAAGCTGCTGGTCGGCGGCAAGGCCGCGCGGCACTTCCAGCGCGAGCTGGCCGGCGTGCGCCTGCTCGCCGAGCAGGGCCTGACCACGCCGCTGCTGCTGGCCGACGGCCTGCGCGAAGGCGAGGGTGGCTGGCTGCTCTTCGAGTTCCTCGACGACGCCCACAGCCTGGGCGACGCCTGGCGCGCGGTGGAAGCTGAGCCGGCGCTGTCCGACGCCCAGCAGGCGGTGCTCGGCGAGGCCCTGGCGGCCATCGCCGAACTGCACGCCAAGGGCCTCTGGCAGGAAGACCTGCACCTGGACAACCTGCTGCGCCACGCCGGCCGCCTGTACCTGATCGACGGCGCCGGCATCCGCGCCGAGACGCCCGGCCAGCCGCTGTCGCGCAAGCACGTGCTGGAAAACCTCGGAGTGTTCTTCGCCCAACTGCCGGCCAGCCTCGACCCCTTCCTCGAAGAACTGCTGGTGCATTACCTGCTGGTCAACGGCGAGCACGCGCTGCCGCTGGAGGCCCTGCAGAAGGAGATCGCCCGGGTGCGCCGCTGGCGCGTGGCCGACCTGCTGAAGAAGATCGGCCGCGACTGCAGCCTGTTCAGCGTGCGCCGCGGCGCCTTCGGCCTGCGCGCGGTGCGCCGCGAGGAAGAAGCCGGCCTGGCGCCGCTGCTGGCCGAGCCGGACGCTTTCATTGACCGGGGGCATGTCTACAAGACCGGCGGTGCCGCTACCGTGGCGAAAGTGGAGCTGGATGGCCGCCCGCTGGTAGTCAAGCGTTACAACATCAAGAACCTGCTGCACTGGCTCAAGCGCTTCTGGCGCCCCAGCCGCGCCTGGGCCTCCTGGCGCGAGGGCAACCGTCTGGAAGCCCTCGGCATCGCCACCGCGAAACCCCTGGCGGTGCTGGAACGGCGCTGGCTGTGGCTGCGCGGGCCGGCCTTCCTGATTACCGATTACCTGGCCGGGCAGGATATAATTGCCCGTTTCAAACCCCATCTGGACGATCCGGACGGGGCCGGCATGCCGCCGGAGGCCGAACTCAAGGCCCTGGACAGCCTGTTCGCGGCGCTGCGGCGCGAGCGCATCAGCCACGGCGACCTCAAGGGCCATAACCTGTTCTGGCAGGGGGAAGGCGATGCGGGGCGCTGGGCGCTGATCGACCTCGACGCCATGCACAAGCACCACGGCCAGGCCAGTTTCGAGCGCGCCTATGCCCGCGACCGCGCACGTTTCCTGCGCAACTGGCCGCAAGGCAGCGCGCTGCACCGGTTGCTGGATGAGCGAATACCTAAGAGCAGCTGGAAGCTGGAAGCTGGAAGCTGAAAGCAAGAGCCTGGAGGTTGGCGCTGGTGTTTTGGGCTTCAAGCTTCCGGCTTCAAGCTTCCAACTGCTTCTAAGACAATTTATCCCAGCGTCAAGCCCGAGGCTTGACGCCGGAAGACGAAAGCCCCCAGGGGCTATGGCGAACACCGCTGTTGCTTCAAGCTTCCGGCTTCAAGCTTCCAGCTGCTTCTAAGACAATTTATCCCGGTTTCAAGCCCGAGGCTTGACGCCGGAAGACGAAAGCCCCCAGGGGCTATGGCGAACATCGCTGTTGCTTCAAGCTTCCGGCTTCAAGCTTCCAGCTGCTTCTAAGACAATTTATCCCGGTTTCAAGCCCGAGGCTTGACGCTGGAAGACGAAAGCCCCCAGGGGCTATGACGAACATCGCTGCTGCTTCAAGCTTCCGGCTTCAAGCTTCCAGCTGCTTCTAAGACAATTTATCCCAGCGTCGAGCCCGAGGCTTGACGCTGGAAGACGAAAGCCCCCAGGGGCTATGACGAACACCGCTGTTGCTTCAAGCTTCCGGCTTCAAGCTTCCAGCTGCTTTCAAAGAGGCTCTTACCCGTGTCATTGACCATCCTCGGCCTGTCCGGCGCCGTAAGCCATGACCCTTCCGCCGCCCTGTACATCGACGGCAAGCTGGTCGCGGCGGTCGAAGAAGAGCGCTTCGTCCGCGACAAGCACGCGAAGAACCGCATGCCCTACGAGTCGGCCAAGTTCTGCCTGGAGCAGGCCGGCATCAAGCCCGCCGATGTCGACGTGGTGGCCATTCCCTTCGCCCCCATCAGCCTGTTCGGCAAGGCCCGCTGGCACTACGCCAAGCGCTACGCCTACGCCCCGGACCGCGCGCTGGACGCCATCCTGCTCGGCAACCGCCGCTACAAGCGCTACTACAAGCGCATCCAGTGGTGCCTGCAGCAACTGGGCTTCGACCTGAAGAAGGTCAAGATCCAGCCGGTGGAGCACCACCTGGCCCACGCCTCCAGCGCCTACCACTGCTCCGGCTTCAAGGAGAAGACCGCGATCCTCGGGATCGACGGCAAGGGCGAGTACGCCACCACCTTCTTCGGCTACGGCGAGAACGGCAAGATCCACAAGATCAAGGAGTTCTACGACCCGGACTCCCTGGGCGGGCTGTACGGCGCGATCACCGAGTACCTCGGCTTCGACATGCTCGACGGCGAGTTCAAGGTCATGGGCATGGCGCCCTACGGCGACGCCAGCAAGTACGATTTCTCGCGCCTGGCCAAGTTCGAGAACGGCGAGCTGATCATCAACACCGACTACGCCAACGTCATCGGCTTCCGCCGCTACAAGGAAAAGGGCAAGGGCTACTACTTCTCGCCCAAGCTGATCGAGTGGCTGGGCCCGAAACGCGAAGGCGACATCGCCGACGACCCGTACATCCACTACGCCGCCAGCATCCAGGCGCTGTTCGAGAAGCTGGCGCTGGAGATGATGGACTACTACCTGGGCGACATCCTCCGCGAAACCGGCAAGATCGCCTTCGCCGGCGGCTGCGCGCTGAACGTCAAGCTGAACCAGAAGATCATCGCCCGCCCCGAGGTCAAGGAGCTGTACGTGCAGCCCGCGGCCAGCGACGCCGGCACCGCGGTGGGCGCCGCCGCCTACGTGTCCTGGGAGCGCGGCGTGCCGGTGGAGAAGATGGAGCACGTCTACCTCGGCCCGGCCTACAGCAACGAAGACGTCATCGCCGCCTGCGCCCGCCACGAGGCCAAGCCGGCCTGGCGCAAGATCGACAACGTGCCCGAAACCATCGCCAAGGTGCTGGCCGACGGCAACCCGGTGGCCTGGTTCCAGGGCCGCATGGAGTTCGGCCCGCGCGCCCTCGGCGGACGCTCCATCCTCGGCTGCCCGAGCGTGCCGGGCGTGGCCGACCGCATCAACGCGCAGATCAAGTTCCGCGAGCGCTGGCGGCCCTTCTGCCCGTCGATGCTGGATACCGTCGGCCCGCAGATGTTCAAGATCGACCACCCGGCGCCGTTCATGACCTTCACCTTCGAAGTCAACGAAGAGTGGAAGACCCGCGTGCCGGAAGTCGTCCACGAGGACGGCACCTCCCGCGCCCAGGTGCTCAAGCGCGAGTTCAACCCGCGCTACTACGACCTGATGAAGGAGCTGGAGAAACTCACCGGCAACGGCGTGGCGCTGAACACCTCGCTGAACCGCCGCGGCGAGCCGATGATCTGCTCGCCGACCGACGCGCTGAACATGTTCTACGGTTCGGACCTGCAATACCTGATCATGCAGGACATCCTGGTGGTCAAGGAAGGCGCGGCGGCCTATGACTCGCTCGGCTGAACCGCGGGTCCTGCAGTTCTGCCACGGCTATGACGGGCCCTTCCTGGATTGCGCCCGCCAGTACGCCAGCCTGTTCGCCGGCACCGGCTACCGGGTGACCACGGTGTTCCTCACCGGCGCGCCCGATGCCGAGGTGGCCGCCGGCTGCGCCAGCGACGAGGTGCTGTTCCTCGACTACAGCTCGAAGGACGTGCGCGGCCTCAAGTTGCGCGCCATCCGCGACCTGCGCGAGATCGCCCGCTCGCGGGACTTCCGCTTCTGCATCGCCCATCGCTTCAAGCCCACCTGGGTCGCCATGCTCGGCACGCGCCTGCCGGTGATCGGCGTGCACCATGGCTTCGGCGACTACCGCCGGCTCGGTCGCAAGCTGTTCGCCAAGCTGTTCGCCAAGCGCCTGAGCCTGCTGGCGGTGTCCAATGCCGTGCGCGACGAGCTGCGCCAGTGCCTGCCGGCCTGGCCGGCGGAGCGCATCGAGACGCTGTACAACCGCGTCGACGTCGACGCCCTGCAGGCCGAGCAGGTGGAGCGCTACCCGGCGCGCCAGCACCTGCGCCTGGCGGACAACGCCTGGGTGGTCGGCAACGTCGGCCGCCTGCACCCGGACAAGGACCAGGCCACGCTGCTGCGCGGCTTCGCCGCGGCCCTGCCGCAACTGCCGCCGAACGCGCTGCTGGCGATCCTCGGCAAGGGCCGCCTGGAGGAAGACCTCAAGGCGCTGGCCCGCGAGCTGGGCATCGCCGAGCGCGTGCTGTTCCTCGGCCAGGTGCCGGACGCGCGGCGCTACTTCAAGGCCTTCGACGTGTTCGCCCTGAGTTCCGACCACGAGCCCTTCGGCATGGTCCTGCTGGAGGCCATGGCCGCCGGCGTGCCGCTGATCTCCACCGCCGGCGGTGGCGCCGGCGAAATCGTCGAGGGCCTGGGCATCCTCTTCCCGCTGCGCGACGACGCGGCCCTGGCCCAGGGCCTGGCGCACCTGGCGGCGCTCGACCGGCAGCAGCGCGAGGCCTGCGCCCGGCTGATGGACGAGCGCCTGCATGAGCGCTTCTCCGACGAGGCCGTGCGCCGGGAGTTCTGGAGCCTGCCGATGGTCCGTGCGCTGACGCGTGGCGTTTCCGAATGACGGCCGCGGCCGCCAAGGGTGAATCTTGAAAGTCCTGTTCCTGGTCCAGAAAGAACAACGCGCCATTCTCGACCGCCTCTACGACGGCATCGCCGAGCACTGCGACTGCGACCTGCGCTGGTTGAGCAGCGACGAGCAGGCCAACCTGCGCCGCTACTTCCGCGAGCAGGTGGACGTCACGCGCTACGACCGCATCCTGTTCTTCCTGCGCTTCAAGAAGGAAATGCGCCAGGCTTCCTTCATCGCCAGCGTGCCGAACCTGGTGATCCTCGAACACGATGCCTACCAGAACTACATCCCCTGCAAGTACACCGGCAAGTTCAGCGCCCACTACCGGCGCATGCCCTGGGCGCGGGTGATCAGCTCCGGCGCGGTGGTCGCCCGGCGCCTGCGCGAGGAGGGCTTCGACGCCGTCTTCGTGCCCAAGGGCTACGACCAGGACCTGCTCCACGACCTGGGCCGCGAGCGCGACATCGAACTGGCCTTCGTCGGCAGCACCGGCAGCGTCGCCTACAGCGGGCGCAAGGCGCTGCTGGACGAGCTGGGCAGGGTAGAGAACCTGCTGGTCACCAAGACCAACTCCGGCGAGGATTACCTGAACACGCTCAACCGCATCCGCTTTTTCGTCAGCGCGGACGTCGGCATGGGCGAATACATGATCAAGAACTTCGAGGCCATGGCCTGCGGCTGCGTGCTTTTCGCCTACGACCAGGGCGAGGAGGAAAACCGCGCGCTGGGCCTGGCGGACATGCGCAACGTGGTGTTCTACCGCGACATTCCCGAGCTGCGCCGCAAGCTGCAGGTGCTGCGCGAGGACCCTGAGCTGGCGGCGCGCATCGCCGCCCAGGGCCGCCAACTGGCCGAGGAGGGCTTCGGCTTCAGCCAGATCGGGGCGCGCATCGTCGAGGCGATGACGCCACCCTTGCGTCCACACCCGCAACCGGGCAGGCTGGAGCGATTACGCCGGGCTCTGGGAATTTGAACATTCATGCGCCGAAGCTTTCGTGGCGGCCATCGGGGCCGGAGGTGGTCGTGCCCAGGCCGCTGATCTCCGTGCTGGTTCCCTGTTACAACCGCGAACGCTACATCGAGGAGGCCCTGCTGAGCATCCTCGAGCAGGATTATCCGAATTTCGAGCTGATCGTCGTCGACGACGGCTCCCAGGATGCCAGCGCCGAGAAGATCGAGGCCCTGCGCCAGCGCTACGGCTTCCAGTTCTACCGGCAAGCCAACCAGGGCGTCAGCGCCGCGCTGAACACGGCCCTGAGCCATGCCCGCGGCGAGTTCATCGCCACGCCCGATTCCGATGACGTCATGCTGCCGGGCCGCCTGTCGCTGCAGGCCGCCTACCTCGAGGCGCATCCCCAGGTGGGCTGCGTCGGGGCGCGGGTGGTCTACGTCGACTCAGAAGGGCGGCGGCTGAAGACCGAGGAGGGCAAGTCGCTGCGCAGCTACAGCTTCGCCGAGCTGCTGTCCCGCGCCCACGCCATCGGCGCCCCCGTGGCCATGTATCGACGCGAGGCGCTGGACCGTGCCGGGGGCTATGACCCGGCGATCCGCATCCAGGATTTCCAGATCACCCTGAAGATCGCCCACCTGGGCTATCGCACGGATGTGCTGCCGGACCTGGTGACGCTCTACCGCAGGCATGCGGGCAACATGTCCAAGACCGCCTACCAGTGCCAGCTCGATTATGACCTGATGGCCATCGCCCCCTACCGTGGCCATCCCTGCTACTCGCAGGGCCTGACCTGCGTGATCAACAAGGCGCTCAAGCACTCGGTGGTGTCGGACAAGGCCTATGCTCTGCGGCTTCTTCTGCGGCTGCCGCCATGGCGCTGGAATCGCGTGACCTGGCGCCGCCTGCGTCACCTCATGTTCAAGTTCCACGAGGGATGAGTGCGTCCGGGATGAAGTCGATGTTGTTGCAAGCGTGGCAGACCTGGCGGCCCGCGATGAGTCAAGGCGGTGTGCCAATCGCCCGCAGGGACCGGGTGGCCGAGGCGATGCTGGGGTTCGGCGTGTTCTGGACCATCGCCGGGGTGTTGCTGACGCCGACCATGAAGTTCTACTACACCATGGTGGCGCTGTTCGTTTACCTGCCGGCGCTCTGGCTGGTAATCGCCCGCCGCGCCGAACTGGGGCGGCTGATCGTCGAACGCAGGGAAATGTGGTTGTTCCTGGCGCTGTTCGCCTGGGCCAACCTCTCGCTGTTGTGGGCCGTCGGCGATTTCGACCGATTGTCGCGGGTCAAGCAGTCGAGCCTCTTCGTATTGTTGGTCTGTGGCTGGCTGCTCTGGGCCCGGGCCAGTGAGCCACGCCTGCGCGGCACCCTGGTGCTGCTCGGTGTCCTCAACAGCCTCTACAGCCTGGCCGCGCTGCTCTGGGCGCCGGCTTATGCGCCCGAGCGCCTGAACGGCTTCGGAGGCTTCCTCGACAACCCCAACGCGGCCGCCTACGCCACGGGCTTCCTGCTGGTGATGGCGTTGCCGCTGCGTCCGACGAGGCGCGGCTGGTGGCTGGCCTGGCTGCTGTTGCAGCTCCCCCCACTGGTCTATGTCGCCCTGTGCGGCAGCCGCGGTGCGCTCCTGGCGCTGATGGCCACGGCAGTGTTCTGCCTGGTGTTGCTGCCGGGCTGGCGCAAGCGCCTGGCTGCCCTGTCGGCCCTGGCCGGCGGCATCGCGCTGTTCTGCCTGGAGCCGAGCCTGATGGCAAGGGGGGATTCGGAGCGGCTGGAGCTGTTGCGCAGCGCCTTGCCGATCCTGCGCGAGCATTTCTGGAACGGCGTGGGCTACGGCACCACCTACGAGGTCCAGGGCTGGGCCGGCGGCTACCATGGCAGCACCCACAACTTCCTGCTGCACACCGCCCTGCAGTATGGGATCCCAGCGCTGCTCGTCTGGCTGGTGCTCTGGGCGATGCTGGGCCTGCGGGCCTGGCGCAGCCGCCATACGCAACTGGGCCTGGCATTGCTGCTGCTGTGGGTCTATGCCAGCGTGGCCATGCAGTTTGACGTGTTCAGCCTGTGGGAGCGCACCCGCGCCATGTGGCTGATGCCCTGGGGCGTGTTCCTGCTCGGCCTGAGCCTGAAGCGCCCGGCCGCGGCCGGGGAAGCCGGGAGCGAACTCAGCCGGCGTTGAGGATGCCCCGCAGTTCGCGGGCGTCCCAGCGTACCGTGCCGTGGCGCAGGTAGCCTTCGCTCAGCTCGCCGCCCTCATCCGCCAGCAACCACTGCCGATCCTCCGCATAGCGCAGCATGTGCGCGAAGTTGCGCTTGCGCTGGGCGCGGCCGAGGGCGCGGCGCTGGGTCTTCATGTCGGCGATGTCGATCAGCCCCAGTTCGCCCTGCGGGGTTTGCACCACGTTGCCCAGGTGCAGCGAACGGAAGTACACGCCGCGCTCGTGCAGCCGGGCGATCAACTCGCCCAGGCGCTCGCGCAGGGCGCTGTCGGCCTGGCCGGCGGCGATCAACTGGCGCAGCGTCTGGCCCGGCAGCGGGCGGTAGTGCACCAGGTCGCGGGCGATGCCGGGCACGCGGTAGACGCCGATCACCTCGGGGCAGGGGATGCCCAGCCGCTGCAGCGCCCGGGCGTTGTCGGCGAAGCGCTGGGCATAGGGGTAGAGCGCCGCCGAGGAGATCAGCCGCTTGCGCCGGAACAGCTTGACGAAGTTGCCGTCGGGCAGGCGCAGGACCTTGTCGCCGTGCTTGTCGGCTTCCAGCACGGTGGCGCCGGCGCGAAGCGATTCGTAGGCGGATGGGTCGAGCTCTTGCATACCGGCTTCCTGGACGGGGGCCGGCTATAGTAGCCCAGGCGCCGGGCAAACGAGAGGCCTGTGTTATAATCGCCGGCCTTTTCAGCGTGCGATTCTTTCATGACCGGCAAAGACACCGCAGAGCCCTCGAGCCTGAAGATCTACTTCCGCCTGCTCACCTACGTGCGGCCCTATTGGGGCATGTTCGCCCTGAGCATCGTCGGCTTCCTGATCTTCGCCGCCACCCAGCCGATGCTGGCCGGCATCCTCAAGTATTTCGTCGACGGCCTGACGCACCCGGACGCCAAGCTGTTCCCCAACGCGCCCTGGCCTTGGCTGCGCGACCTCTCGCTGCTCTACGCGGTGCCGCTGCTGGTGGTGATGATCGCGGTGTGGCAGGGCATCGGCTCCTTCCTCGGCAACTACTACATCGCCCGCGTCTCCCTGGGCCTGGTGCACGACCTGCGGGTGGCGCTGTTCAACAACCTGCTGACGTTGCCCAACCGCTACTTCGACAGCCACAACTCCGGGCACCTGATCTCGCGCATCACCTTCAACGTGACCATGGTCACCGGCGCCGCCACCGACGCCATCAAGGTGGTGATCCGCGAAGGCATGACCGTGGTCTTCCTGTTCCTCTCGCTGCTGTACATGAACTGGAAGCTGACCCTGGTGATGGTCGCCATCCTGCCGGTCATCGCCCTGATGGTGACCAGCGCCAGCCGCAAGTTCCGCAAGCAGAGCAAGAAGATCCAGGTGGCCATGGGCGACGTGACCCACGTTTCCTCCGAGACCATCCAGGGCTACCGCGTGGTGCGCAGCTTCGGCGGCGAGGCCTACGAGCGCGAGCGCTTCCTGCAGGTGAGCCGCGAGAACACCAGCAAGAACCTGCGCATGAACAAGACCTCGGCGATCTACACGCCGATGCTGCAACTGGTGATCTACAGTGCCATGGCGGTGCTGCTGTACCTGGTGCTGCTGCTGCGCGGCGATGCCACCGTCGGCGACCTGGTGGCCTACATCTCCATGGCCGGCCTGCTGCCCAAGCCGATCCGCCAGCTCTCCGAGGTCAGCTCCACCATCCAGAAGGGCGTGGCCGGCGCCGAGAGCATCTTCGAGCAGCTCGACGAGCAGCCCGAGGTGGACCGCGGCAGTGTGGAGAAGGAGCGCGTGCTGGGCCGCCTGGAAGTGAAGAACCTCAGCTTCACCTACCCGGGCAGCGACAAACGCGTGCTCAACGACCTCAACTTCAGCGTCGAGCCGGGGCAGATGGTCGCCCTGGTCGGCCGCTCCGGCAGCGGCAAGTCGACCCTGGCCAACCTCATCCCGCGCTTCTACGACCACAGCCAGGGCAAGATCCTCCTCGATGGCGTGGACGTGGAGGACTACCGCCTGCGCAACCTGCGCAAGCACATCTCGCTGGTCACCCAGCAGGTCAACCTGTTCAACGACAGCGTGCTCAACAACATCGCCTACGGCGACCTCGCCAGCAAGCCGCGCAGCGCGGTGGAGAAAGCCGCCGAGGATGCCTTCGCCCGCGAGTTCATCGACCGCCTGGCCGAAGGCTTCGACACCGAGGTCGGCGAGAACGGCGTGATGCTCTCCGGCGGCCAGCGCCAGCGCCTGGCCATCGCCCGCGCGCTGCTCAAGGATGCCCCGGTGCTGATCCTCGACGAGGCCACCTCGGCGCTGGACACCGAGTCCGAGCGGCACATCCAGGCCGCCCTGGAGAAGGTCATGGAGGGCCGCACCACCCTGGTGATCGCCCACCGCCTGAGCACCATCGAGCGCGCCGACCTGATCCTGGTGATGGACCAGGGCCATATCGTCGAGCGCGGCACCCACGACGAGCTGATCGCCCTCAACGGCTACTACGCGCGCCTGCACGCCAGGCAGTTCGCCGACGAGCCGGCCGAGGACGGCGTCGGCGAGTCGGTCTGAATGGCCTTGCTAGATCGCCTGCGCTGCTTCCGCGAGCGCGGCTGGACACCCATCGACGCCGCGGCCTACGCCGAGGCCTGGCAACGCTTCGGCGGCAGCGTGGCCACCCACCCGCAGGTGGTGGAGCGCCTGGCCGGCCTGGCCGGCATCCCGGTGCGCTACCTGGGCTGGGTCGCCGACGGCCAACTGCGCGCCGCCATCCCCACCTGGGGCCGGCACCTGGCGCTGTCCAAGGACGTGCTCAAGCGCGAAGGCAAGAAGGCGCTGTTCGACCTGGGCAACGCCGAGGTCATCCTGCCCATCGCCGAGGACGCGCGCATCGCCCTGCGCCACCGGGTGCGCTACCTGTCCGAGCTCAATCACCAGCAGGTGACCGACGCGCGCCGGCAAGACGAGGAGCTGGCGCTGAACCGCGCGCCGGCGGACTTCTCGAAGAAATTCCGCTACAACCAGCGCCGCGAACTGCGCCTGCTGGAAGAGGCGGGCGGAGTGCTGCAGCCGATGGACGAACTGAGCCCGGCCGAGCAGGCGCGCATCTACGCCGAGCTGTTCCAGCGCCGCTGGGGCTTCGAGGTGCCGGGCAAGGCGCGCCTGGCCGAGGTGCTGGAGCTGATGCGCGAATTCATGCGCGGCTCGCTGGTGCGCCTGGACGGCGAGCCGGTGGCGATCCAGATCCTCTACCGCGTCGAGTCGCCGAAGTGGATCAGCGTCGAATACATCAACGGCGGCGTGGCCCCGGAGAACCGCGAGTTCAGCCCCGGCAGCGTGCTCACCCACGTCAACACCCAGCAGGCCTGGGCCGAGGCCGAGGCGCTGGGCAAGCCGCTACGCTATTCCTTCGGCCGCGCCGACCGCGAATACAAGGACCGCTGGTGCCACCGGGTGCCGGTGTTCCAGGTGTAAATGCTCTTCGTAGGAGCGAGCTTGCTCGCGAACAGATTCCGCAGCGGACTCATTCGCGAGCAAGCTCGCTCCTACATCCACAAGGCAATAGGTCCCTTCCCCGGAGAACGCCCATGAGCGCCCGCAAGCAGCAACTGCTCAAGGAACACCGCCGCAAGAAGCGCCTGGTGCTGCTGGTCGCGCTGCTGGCGCTGGTCGCCCTCGGCGTGTTCGCCCCCTGGTGGAGCGTGCCGCTGGCCGTGCTGCTGGGCTGGCTGGCCCACGAGGCCTGGTTCGCCGACCACCTGTTCTACTCGCCGCGCGACGACTACCGCTACGACTTCCCGGAAGGCCAGCTGAGCCTGCCGGCCTCCCTCGGCCCGCATGGCCTGCACGTCGCCACCGATGCGCTGCCCGAGGGCTACGAGACACTGCTGCTGCAGATCCGCGTCAAGGCCAACTGGCTGGGGCGCTGGCTCGACCCGCAGGTGCTGATCGAAGGCGCCGAGGGCATCGATCGCCAGGACTTCGAGCGCGGCGTGAACGGCGTGCGCTACCTCAACCTGTCCGGCCAGTGCGCGGCCCTGCGCGGCGGGCACCTGCGCATCCGCGGCCGCCACTGCCGCCTCGACAGCCAGGGCACCCTGCACGCCTTCCACAACCCGGACTACGCCGAGCGCCGGCTGATGGTCATCGCGCCCCACGCCGACGACGCCGAACTGGCCGCCTTCGGCCTGTACAGCCGCGCCGCCGAGGCCAGCATCGTCACCCTCACCCAGGGCGAGATCGAGGCCGAGTACTACCAGCGCCTGGGCCTGGACAAGGCCGCCGCCGCGCGCCTGAAGGGCCGCCTGCGCACCTGGGACAGCCTGGCCGTGCCGCTGTGGGGCGGGGTGCCGGCCAGCCGCTGCGTGCAACTGGGCTACTACTGCCTGCAACTGCCGGCGATGTGCGGCGAACCGGACAAGGGCTTCGGCTCGCGGGAGTCCGGCGAGAGCGACATCCGCGACCTGCGCCGGCACAACCCGCTGCAGCTGCCGGCCGACGCCGACGGCGTGCCCAGCTGGAACAACCTGGTGGCCGACCTGGCGGCGCTGCTGGAGCACTTCCGCCCCGAGGTGCTGGTCACCCCGCACCCGCAGCTGGACCCCCATGCCGACCACGTGCACGCCACGCGCGCGCTGTGCGAGGCGATCGAACGCAGCGCCTGGAAGCCGCAGACCCTGCTGTTCTACGCCAACCACCTGCACGATAACGACCGCTGGCCCATGGGCCCGGCCGAAGGCGGCGTGGCCCTGCCGCCGTGCATCGAGCCGCTGCCGGCCGACGCCCTGTGGAGCCCGACGCTGGATGCCGCCACACGCCTCGACAAGGCCCAGGCCCTGGCCATGCAGCACGACCTTACAGTCCCGCTGCCGGCCAAGAAGCGCCTGCGCCGGCTGATCCAGCGGGCCCTGGCCGGGCGCCGCTGGCCGGCCTTCGGCGAGGACGAATTCTTCCGCAAGGCGGTGCGCCGCCACGAGCTGTTCTGGGTGCGCCCGCTGCGCTGAACGACCGGCGCCCGGCGCGAGGCCGGGCGAGCGGCTATGGTATTATCCGCGGCGATTTCGACCTGCGGAGTTCCCATGAAACTGACCATGCCCCGTTTCGATCAGGCCCCTGTGCTGGTGGTCGGCGACGTGATGCTCGACCGCTACTGGCACGGCGCGACCTCGCGCATCTCGCCCGAGGCTCCGGTGCCGGTGGTGCGGGTCGAGCAGCATGAGGACCGCCCCGGCGGCGCGGCCAACGTCGCGCTGAACCTGGCCGCCCTGGGCGCCCCGGCCTTCCTGGTCGGCGTCACCGGCGAGGACGAGGCCGCCGCCAGCCTGGCCGACAGCCTCGGCGCGGTGGGCGTGACCACCCGCTTCCAGCGCATCGCCGGGCAGCCGACCATTGTCAAGCTGCGCGTCATGAGCCGCCATCAACAATTGCTGCGGGTGGACTTCGAGGAGCCCTTCAGGACCGACGCCGAGGCCCTGGCCCGCGAGACCGAGGCGCTGCTGGACCAGGTCCGCGTGCTGGTGCTGTCGGACTACGGCAAGGGCGCGCTGAAGAACCACCAGGCGCTGATCCAGGCCGCGCGCAAGCGCAACATCCCGGTGCTGGCCGACCCCAAGGGCAAGGACTTCTCCATCTACTGCGGCGCCAGCCTGATCACCCCGAACCTCTCCGAATTCGAAGCCATCGTCGGCCGCTGCCAGGATGAGAACGAACTGGTGGCCAAGGGCCTGAAGCTGCTCGGCGACCTGGACCTGGGCGCCCTGCTGGTGACCCGCGGCGAGCACGGCATGACCCTGCTGCGCCCCGGCCACCCGGCGCTGCACCTGCCGGCCCGCGCCCGCGAGGTGTTCGACGTCACCGGCGCCGGCGACACCGTGATCTCCACCCTGGCCGGCGCCCTGGCCGCCGGCGAGGACCTGCCGCAGGCCGTGGCCCTGGCCAACCTGGCCGCCGGCATCGTGGTCGGCAAGCTCGGCACCGCGGCCATCAGCGCCCCCGAACTGCGCCGCGCGGTGCAGCGCGAGCAGGGTTCCGAGCGCGGCGTGCTGGGCCTGGAGCAACTGCTGCTGGCCATCGAGGACGCCCGCGCCCACGGCGAGAAGATCGTCTTCACCAACGGCTGCTTCGACATCCTCCACGCCGGCCACGTCAGCTACCTGGAACAGGCCCGCGCCCAGGGCGACCGGCTGATCGTGGCGGTCAACGACGACGCCTCGGTGTGCCGCCTGAAAGGCCCGGGCCGGCCGATCAACAGCGTCGACCGGCGCATGGCGGTGCTCGCCGGCCTCGGCGCGGTGGACTGGGTGGTGAGCTTCAGCGAAGACACCCCCGAACGCCTGCTCGCCCAGGTGCGCCCGGACGTGCTGGTCAAGGGCGGCGACTACTCCGTCGACCAGGTGGTCGGCGCCGACATAGTCGCCGGCTACGGCGGCGAAGTGCGCGTGCTCGGCCTGGTGCCGAACAGCTCCACCACCGCCATCGTCGAAAAGATACGTCGTAAGAATTAGCTGGAAGCTGGAAGCTGGAAGCTGGAAGCTGAAAGCGAGAGCCGCACACTTCCAGCTTCTAGCTTCTAGCTTCTAGCTTCCAGCTTCCCACCCACTGACCGCCGCGCCAGCGCGTCCCGGCAAAGCGGTCATGGTCCCCCCGCCGCTTCCCGGCGCATGATCCCGGCATCCCATCCCCGCGTGGAGCGAGATGCCATGACCACCGACGTGCAGGGCCGCGCCCTGGCCGTGCTCAACCGGGTGGCCCAGGCCGACTGGCCGGACCGCCTGAAATTGCGCAAACCCTTCGAGAAACTGCTCTACACCGGCAGCCGCACCGGCTTCCGCATGGCCAGCCAGCGCGCCGCCAAGCAGCTCAAGACGCCGCGCAAGGTCGACCCGGACGGGCTCTTCGACCTGTCGTTGTCCGACGAACAGCAGATGCTGGTGGAGATGCTCGAAGGCTTCGCCGCCGAGGTGCTGCGCCCGGCCGCCCACGATGCCGACGCCAACGCCGGGGTGCCCGCCGAACTGCTCAACCAGGCCCAGGAACTGGGCCTGGCCTACTACGGGGTGAACGAAGTGCACGGCGGCATGGCCGGCGAGCGCACCGTGCTGACCAACGCGCTGATTGCCGAAGCCCTGGCCCGCGGCGACCTGAGCCTGGCCGCGGCGCTGCTGGTGCCGCTGTCGGCGGCCAACTGTATCCGTCGCTGGGCCAGCCCACAGCAGCAGGCGCAGTGGCTACCGGCGTTCGTCGGCGAGGATGGCCCGCCGCTGATCGGCATCGCCGTGGGCGAGCCGCAGCTGCTGGCCGACGCCGCTCAACCGAAGACCCAGGCGCGCAAGCGCGGCCGCCATTACCTGCTGTCCGGCGAGAAGTGCCTGGTGGTGCGCGGCCTGGACGCCAGCCAGTTGCTGGTTGCCGCGCAGGCTGCCGACGGCCCGGCGCTGTTCCTGGTCGATGCCGCCGCCAGGGGCGTGGAACGCCGCCCCGAACCGGCCATGGGCCTGAAGGCCGCCGGCACCGCGCGCATCCGCCTGAAGAGCGTGAAGGTGGCCGCCGAACGGCGCCTGGCCGCGGAGAAATTCGACTACCAGGCCTTCCTCGACCTCAGCGGCCTGGCCTGGTGCGCCCTGGCCCTGGGCACCGCGCAGGCGGCGCTGGACTACGTGACCGGCTACTGCAACGAGCGCGAGGCCTTCGGCGAACCCATCAGCCACCGCCAGGGCGTGGCCTTCATGGTCGCCGACATCGCCATCGAACTGGACGCCATGCGCCTGATGACCTGGCGCGCCTGCGCCCTGGCCGAGCGCGGCCAGCCGTTCCACCGCGAGGCCTACCTGGCGCGCCTGCTGTGTGCCGAGAAGGCCATGAAGATCGGCACCGACGCCGTGCAACTGCTCGGCGGCCACGGCTTCACCAAGGAACACCCAGCCGAGCGCTGGTACCGCGACCTGCGCGCCGTGGCCGTGATGGCCGGCGGCCTGCACCTCTGAGGAGCGCCTGCATGTACCTGGAAACCCCGAAGAAATTCCGCGGCCTGGTCAACCAGGCGCACCAGGTGGCGGAAAACTACCTGCGGCCGATCTCGCGCAAGTACGACAAGGCCGAGCACGCCTACCCCAAGGAGCTGGACCTGCTGGCCGCGCTGCTGGACGGCATGAATGCCGGCTCGCCGGACGCCGTGGGCGCCACCTCGGCCAGCAAGCGCAAGGGCGCGGCGGCGGAGGAGGGCGTGAAGAACGGCGGCAACCTCTCCGCCTGCCTGGGCGTGATGGAAATGTGCTGGGGCGACGTCGGCCTGCTGCTGGCCATGCCGCGCCAGGGCCTGGGCAACGCCGCCATCGCCGCGGTGGCCAACGACGAACAACTGAAACGCTTCGGCGGCACCTGGGCGGCCATGGCCATCACCGAACCGGGCTGTGGCTCGGACTCGGCGGCGATCCGCGCCACGGCGAGCAAGGACGGCGACCACTACGTGCTCAACGGCGAGAAGATCTTCGTCACCTCCGGCGCCCGCGCCGACGCCGTGGTGGTCTGGGCCACCCTGGACCGCGGCCTGGGCCGCGCGGCGATCAAGTCCTTCGTAGTGGAGAAGGGCACCCCGGGTATGACCGTCACCCGTCTGGAGAAGAAGCTCGGGATCAAGGCCTCGGACACCGCCTCCATCAGCTTCAGCGACTGCCGGGTGCCGTCGGCCAATCTGCTGGGCAATGCCGAGATCGACGTGCAGAAGGGCTTCGCCGGCGTGATGGAGACCTTCGACAACACCCGCCCGTTGGTGGCCGCCATGGCCGTGGGCGTGGCCAAGGCCTCGCTGGACCGCGCCCGCGAATTGCTGAAGAAGGCCGGCTGCCGTTTCGACTACGCCAAGCCGCTGCTCTCCGTCAGCCATGCCGAGGCGACCCTGTACCGCCTGGAGGCCGAATGGGAAGCGGCGCGCCTGCTGACGCTGAAGGCCGCGTGGATGGCCGACAACCGCCAGCCCAACTCCAAGGAGGCCTCCATCGCCAAGGCCAAGGCCGGGCGCGTGGCCAACGAAGTCACCCTGAAGTGCGTGGAACTGGCCGGCGCCCTGGGCTACGGCGAGGACGAACTGCTGGAGAAATGGGCGCGGGACTCGAAGATCCTCGACATCTTCGAAGGCACCCAGCAGATCCAGCTGCTGATCGTGGCGCGCCGCCTGTTGGGCAAGACCTCCAGCCAATTGAAGTGACCGGAGCTGCCGTTCACCTGTAGGAGCGCGCCCTGCGCGCGATTCGCAGGCAGGGCCTGCTCCTACAGGTCGGGGGCGTATGCACGCGAAGTGCTCTTCGTAGGATGGGTTGAGCTTGCGAAACCCATGCGGTCGTGGCGATGGGTATCGCTTCGCTCAACCCATCCTACGGGGGTTGTGTTTGCCGGGGGCGTAGGAGCGGGGCTCAGGCCGTGCGCCGGCCCTTGCCGGAATTGCCGTTGGCCGGCGGCAGGCTGTCGAGCCAGTCGCGGAAGCGGATGCGTTCGTCGCGCACCAGCCAGCCGTCCTGTTCGGCGAAGCTTTCCGAGAGCCAGATGCCGCGGGTCGCGGCCTTCACCAGTTCGCCCTTGCGCAGGGTGAAGAGCGCGTCGGTGGGCTGGCCGTGTTCCAGCGGCAGCAGGTACAGGTCCGGGCGGCGGCGGTCCAGGCGGGCCACCAGGGGGCCGCTTTCCAGGCGCTCGTCGACGTGGAACAGGCTGACGTCGCGCACGTCCTTGGGCAGTTCCATGCGCAGGTCGTAGACCAGCTGCAGCGAGGCGGTGGGCAGGTGCACGTAGGCCTGCGGGCGCTCGAGTAGACGCAGGGCGCCGGCCTGCACCGGGCGCGCGGCGCCGGACAGCGGCGTCAGCGAGAAATGGCTGGCCTCGCGGTAGCGCAGGGTGCCCTGGTAGGGCGTCGGCAGCCAGGTGTCGCCGAAGCGCCCGCCCAGCCAGCCGTCGGCGGTTTCCACCAGGCATTCCTCGGCCACTTCCTGGATGGCGGTGAGCAGCGGCAGGTTCAGTTCGTGGGACGGCACGTAGCCGGAAATCAGCTTGAGCACGGTGTCGCCGCGGTCGGCGCGTTGCTGGCGCACCAGCACCCAGTAGTCGCGGCCCTGCCAGTTGAGCGTCAGGCGCACCGACACGCCCAGGTTGGCCAGCTCGGCGGTGAAGCGCTGGGTATCGGCCACCTCGACCGGGCGGCGGCGCTCCAGGACCTGGGAGAAATTCAGCGGCAGGCCGAGGCCCTGGTAGACCAGGCTGTCGGGGTTGGCCTCGACCAGCAACGGCAGGGTCTTGAAGGCGGTCGGGTCCTTGCGGGCGAGCGTACGGGGCATGGGCGGTCCTCGTCGTACAGGGCGCATCGGGCCGCCTTCAGGGTGGGCGGCCTGGCCGATCGTTCCGGGTTGCCAGTGGCTAGGGCGTTGACGGCGAACTTCGAAAACCCTCGATTATTTCGAGGTTAGCCCTGAAAGGCGCCTGGTTTTCGGATGTTTTTCCTGTCAGCGAGCTTTTGGCGGCAATTTTGCGTGCCGTGGTTTTCCACCGCGGAGTCTGAGCATGGCACAGGAATGCGCCCTTTGTGTCAACCTTGGGTGACTGCCGATCAACGGTCGTGGCGCCGCCGGATTCGGCCGCCAGCGCTCAGCCGCCGAGGACTTCGGCCGCCAGCGCGACGTTGTGCCGCAGGTGCTGTGGGTCGATGGTGCCGACGATGGCCGCGCCCACCCCGGGGTGGCCGAACACCAGCTCGAAGCTGGCGCGCACGGGGTCCTGGCCCTCGCCCAGGCAGGCGTGGCCGCTGGCCAGGGCCTTCTTCACCAGGATGCCGCGGTGGTGCGCCAGGGCGTGGTCGATCACCGCCTTCTCGGCCTGTTCGTTGAGGTTGTAGGTGACCATGGCGCAATCGCCGCGCTGCAGCGCCAGCAGGCCGCCGTCGACGGTCTTGCCGGAGAAGCCGAAGCCGCGGATCAGGCCTTCCTGCTTGAGCCGTTCGAGGGTCTCGTAGACCTCGGTGTGCTGCAGGACGTGCAGGTCGTTGCCGTCGGAGTGCACCAGCACCAGGTCGATGTAGTCGGTCTCCAGGCGGCGCAGGCTGCGCTCCACCGACAGGCGGGTGTGGGCGGCGCTGAAGTCGAAGCGCGACTGGCCGTTTTCGAATTCCTCGCCGGTCTTGCTGACGATCACCCAGTCCTGGCGCTGGCCGCGCAGCAGCGGGCCGAGGCGCTCCTCGCTGCGGCCATAGGCCGGCGCGGTGTCGATCAGGTTGATGCCCAGCTCGCGGGCCAGTGCCAGCAGGTCGGCGGCCTCGCGGTCGTCGGGGATGCGGAAGCCGCTGGGGTACTTCACGCCCTGGTCGCGGCCCAGCTTGACGGTGCCCAGGCCCAGCGGCGAGACGTTCAGGCCGGTGCGGCCCAGCGGGCGATGCAGTGCGTGCAGGCCGCTCATGGCAGCAGTTCCTCCCATACCGGGCGGGCCAGGGGTGGGCTCGGCAGCTCCGGCAGCGGCTGCCCGGCGGCGGGGCGGATGCCGTCGCGGTCCAGGGCCTCGAAGACGCGGTCGGCGAAGTTCGGCGCCAGCGCCAGCTTGGTCGGCCAGCCCACCAGCAGGCGGCCCTGGTCGGCGAGGAAGGCGCTGTCCGGGCGCAGCAGGCCGGATTGCGCCGGCTCGGCGCGGTCCACCCGCAGGGTGGCCCAGCGCGCGGCGGAGAGGTCGACCCAGGGCAGCAGCTTGCGCAGCTCGCGCTGGGCCTCGGCGATCTGTTCGGCTTCGCTGCGGGCCACGCCTTCGGCCTCGGCGATGTCGCCGCCCAGGTACCACACCCACTGGCCGTCGGCCGCCGGGTGGGTGGTCACAGTGACCCGCGGCTTGGGCCCGCCGCCGACGCAGTGGGCGTAAAGCGGCTTCAGCGTCGGCGCCTTGAGCAGCACCATGTGCAGCGGGCGGCGCTGCATGGCCGGTTGCTCCAGGCCGAGTTCGCGCAGCAGCGCCTCGTTGCCGGCGCCGGCGGCCAGCACCACGCGCTGGGCGCGGATGTCGCGGCCGTCGACGCGCAGGCCGACCAGCTCGTCGCCTTCGCGCAGCGGCTCGATGCGTTCCCCGGCCAGCAGGCCGTCGCCGCCCAGCACCGCCAGGTGGGCGACCAGGCTGGGCACGTCCAGCACCAGTTCGGAGAGGCGGTAGGCCTTGCCCTTGAAGGCCTTGTCCTGCAGCGCGGGTGGCAGTTCGTCGCCCTTCACCTGGGCGACGCGGCTGCGCACCGCCTTGCTGGCGAAGAAGCTGGTGAGGTTGCCGGCCAGGCCGCCCGGCGACCACAGGTAGTGGGCGTCGGAAAGCACGCGCACGCCGCACAGGTCCAGCTCGCCGTCGCCGGCCAGGCACTGGCGCCACAGCGAGGGCATGTCGGCGATGGCCTCCGAGGCGCCGGTCAGCGCGCCATGTAGGGCGTACTTGGTGCCGCCGTGGATGATCCCCTGCGAGCGCATGCTCTGCACGCCGCCGAGCGCGCTGTTCTCCACCAGCACGGTGGAATAGCCGGCACGGCGCAGGCGGGCATTCAGCCAGAGGCCGGCGATGCCGCCGCCGACGACCAGGATGTCGGTGCTCAGGGGTTGGGTCATGGAAGGGCGCGCCTCGCGTGAAACGAAGCGCGCAGTATAACCGAGGGGGCTGTGGCTCAGTGGCTGACGCTGCCGGAGAACAGCTGGATCACCACCACGCCGCTGACGATCAGGCCCATGCCCAGCAGCGCCGGGGCATCGAGTTTCTGCTGGTAGAGCACCAGCGCGGCGACGCTGACCAGCACGATGCCCAGGCCGGCCCAGATGGCGTAGGCGATGCCCACCGGGATGCTGCGCACCACCAGGGTGAGCATCCAGAAGGAGATGGCGTAGCCGACGATCACCAGCAGCAGGGGCAGCGGCGTGGACAGGCCTTTCACCGACTTCAGCGAAGCGGTGGCGATGACTTCGGCGACGATGGCGATGGCGAGATAGAGATAGCCGGGCATGTTCAGTCCTCCCCAGGAGCGGCCGGGCGGGCGGCCGATGTTGCGAATAGCGACATTCTAGTGTTCCCGGCGATGGGATAAAGTCATTACCTATCTGCAAAGGAGATAGGCTATGCAGTGGAATCTGGACCAGTTGCGACTCTTCGTCAGCGTCGCCGATCAATCTTCCTTCTCGGCGGCGGCGCGCCAGCTCCAGCGTGTGCAGTCGGCGGTCAGCTCGTCCATCGCGCTGCTGGAGAGCGACCTGGGCGTGAGCCTGTTCGACCGCAGCAGCGGCCGCCAGCCGGTGCTGACCCAGGAGGGCAGGGCGCTGCTTGACGAGGCCCGCGAGGTGCTGCGCCAGTGCCAGCGCCTGGAAAGCCGGGCGATGGCCCTGGTGCGCGGCGAGGAAGCGCGCCTGCGCCTGGCCCAGGACGAGGCCATGCCCTACCAGCCCGTGCTTTCCGGCCTGCAGGCGCTGGCCCGGGCCTTCCCCACCCTGGAGGTGCAACTGGCCAGCGGCGCCCAGGGCGACGTGGCGCGCAAGCTGCTGGAGCGCCGCGCCGACCTCGGCCTGCTGTTCCACCACGAGGGCATGCCGGACGAACTGGAGCGCCAGCACCTGGGCACCATCGAGATGGTCACCGTGTGCGGCGCCGGCCACGCCCTGGCTGGCCTGGACTATGCCGACCGCCGCGAACTGGCGCGGCACCGCCAATTGCTGATGGCGCCGCAGGACAGCCACTACCCCGGCGGCGAGCAGATCAGCCCGCTGGTGTGGCGCGCCGACAGCTTCTACGCCATGGCCGAACTGCTGATGCGCGACCTCGGCTGGGCCTGGCTGCCGCGCCACGTGGCGCAGTACCCGGCCTACCAGCCGCTGCTGGTGGAACTGGCCAGCGACTGGACGCCGCCGCCGCTGGTGGTGGAACTGGTCTGGCGCCGCGACGAGCCCCTGGGCCCGGCGGCGCAGTGGCTGGGCGAATGCTTCGCCGAACACCTGAAGGAATAGGCGCAACACGACTTTCGGAACAACTGTCTTGCCGGTAGCGCGAGGTGCTTTTCGTAGGATGGGTTGAGCTTGCGATACCCATCGGACCCTGGTGATGGGTATCGCTTCGCTCAACACCATCCTACGAAGAGCCTGTCGGCAAGCTAGGCGCCGCGCGAACCCCCGGCGTTATTTGCTACTCTCCGCCGCCATGAACCGGACTCTCTATACCCTGTTGTTCCACCTGGGCCTGCCGCTGGTCGCGCTGCGCCTGTTCCTGCGTTCGCGCAAGGCGCCGGCCTATGCCCGGCGCATCGGCGAGCGCTTTGCCTTCGGCCTGCCGGTCATGCAGCCGGGCGGCATCTGGGTGCACGCCGTGTCGGTGGGCGAAAGCATCGCCGCAGCGCCCATGATCCGCGCCCTGCAGCAGCGTTATCCACAGCTGCCGATCACCGTCACCTGCATGACGCCGACCGGCTCCGAGCGCATCCGCGCGCTGTTCGGCGACAGCGTGCAGCACTGCTACCTGCCCTACGACCTGCCCTGGGCCGCGGCGCGCTTCCTGAACCGGGTGAAGCCGCGCCTGGCGGTGATCATGGAAACCGAGCTGTGGCCCAACCACATCCACCAGTGCGCCCGCCGCGGCATCCCGGTGGCGCTGGCCAATGCGCGCCTGTCCGAGCGCTCGGCCCGCGGCTACGCGCGTTTCGAGGGGCTGACGCGGCCGATGCTCGGCGAGATGAGCTGGCTGGCGGTGCAGACCGAGGCCGAGGCCGAACGCTTCCGCCGCCTGGGCGCGCGTCCGGAGTGCGTGAGCGTGACCGGTTCGATCAAGTTCGACCTGAGCATCGACGCCGAACTGCTCGCCCGCGCCACGGCCCTGCGCCACGACTGGCAGGCCGAGGGCCGGCCGGTGTGGATCGCCGCCAGCACCCATGCCGGGGAGGACGAGATCGTCCTCGCCGCCCACCGCAAGCTGCTGGAAACGCACTCGGACGCCTTGCTGATCCTGGTGCCGCGCCACCCGGAACGCTTCGACGGCATGTTCGAACTGTGCCGCCGCGAGGGCTTCGCCACGCTGCGTCGTTCCAGCGGCGAGCCGGTGCAGGCCGCCACCCAGGTGCTGCTCGGCGACACCATGGGTGAGCTGCTGTTCCTCTACGCCCTGGCCGACGTCGCCTTCGTCGGCGGCAGCCTGGTGCCCAACGGCGGGCACAACCTGCTGGAGCCGGCGGCGCTGGGCAAGCCGGTACTGTCCGGGCCGCAGCTGTTCAACTTCCTCGAGATCGCCGCGCAACTGCGCGAGGTCGGCGCCCTGCGCGAGGTGCTGGATGCGCCGACGCTGGCGGTGGCAGTGGGGCAGTTGTGGGATGAGCCGGCGGTGGCGCAGCGCATGGCCGAGGCTGGGTTGGGGGTGCTGAAGGCCAATCAGGGGGCGTTGCGGCGGCTGCTCGATGGGCTGGCTCGGTTGTTGGGCTAGGGCCTTTGTAGGAGCGAGCTTGCCCGCGAACGGAGTTTCCCGGTCATGGCGGCGCATGAGATCACCACCGTCCCCTCTCCCCAGCCCTCGGCTGCGCGCCCCGCCCTGAAGGGAGAGGGGGTTTGTCCGTGCCGAGAGAGGGAATGGTTTCAATCGGAAATCACCGTGCTAGCCGGCTGACTCCAGAGCATCAAACCCTGCCCAACGGTCCCCTCTCCCTTCAGGGAGAGGGTTAGGGAGAGGGCGCTCTCAACCCCAGCACCCACGACTCCCGGCGAACTCCGTTCGCGAGCAAGCTCGCTCCTACACAAGAACGCGGCGGTCAGAACGTCGGCGGCGTAATCACCCAGAGCACCACCGCATCCACGTCCCCGGGGTTGCCGTAGCGGTGCGGCTCCTGGCTGGAGTAGCTGAAGCTGTCGCCTTCGTTGAGCAGGAAATACCGCTCGCCCACCCACAGCTCGAAGGTGCCGCTGAGCAGGTAGCCGGCTTCCTCGCCCTCGTGGCTGTAGCTCTGCTGGCTGTAGGTGCCGGGCGGAAAGCGCGAGTGGAGGATTTCCAACTGGCGGGTGGGCTGCGGGCTGAGCAGTTCGTCGACGATGCCGTCCTCGTAGTGCACGCTGGTGCGCGCGTTGCGCCGCACCACGTAGCCGGCGTCGGCCGGGTCGGCCTGCACCTCGCTGGCGAAGAACCACTGGATGGTCACGCCCAGGCTGCGGGCGATGTTGAACAGCGCCGGGATCGACGGGTAGGCCAGGTTGCGTTCCAGCTGGCTGATGTAGCCGGCGGTGAGCTTGCTCTGCTCGGCCAGCTCGGCCAGTGTCATGCCGCGCCGCTTGCGCAGGCCGCGAATGCGCGTGCCGAGGAACTGCGCTTCGGCGCTGGCGGGGGCTTGCTGCGGGGCTTTCGGGCTCATGCGGCGAGGGTCCTGGCGAGTCGGTCGTGGGGCATTCTAAACAATGCGCCGCGCCTGTGGGTCGCTGCACCTTGCTTGCCGCGAATGCCGTTGCTGGACTTGGCGTGGGGCGGCTTCGGGTTCGGCTCCGAGCGCGCGACGGTCAAGGTCAGGCGGCGGATAACCGCGAACGGTTATCCGCCCTACGCCCACCCCATCGACTCAGATTGCCCAGGCTGCCTTGAGGCCTTCGTAGATCGCTTCTTCGGCGGTGCGCGGGGCCAGGCAGTCGCCGATGCGGCGGAATTCCACCAGGCCTTCCAGCTCGGCGGCCAGGTCGTCCACCGGCTGGTGGCCCTGGCACAGCACCAGGGTGTCGATGCCTTCGAAGATCATCGGCTCGCCGCTGGCACTGTGCTGCAGGTAGACGCTGCTGTCGTCGCAGCCGTACAGCCGCGCGTAGGGGCTGATCTCGATGCCCAGGCGGTGCAGCTCGCCGGCCAGGTGGTCGCGCACGTAGAGCGGCAGGTTCTCGCCGGCATGGGTGCCGTTCACCGCCAGGCGCACCTGGTGGCCAGCGCGCACCAGTTGCTCGGCGATGCCGGGGGCGATCCAGTCGCAGCGCCAGTCGGTGACCAGCACCGAGCGGCCGACCTGCACCTCGCCGCGCAGCACCTGCCAGGCGTCCACCACCTGCAGTTCGCCGCCGCGCTCGAAGGGTGGCCAGTAGGGCTTGGCGCCGGTGGCGACTATCACCAGGTCGGGCTTCTCGGCTTCCACCAGGGCGCGGTCGACGCGGGTGTTGCGCCGCACTTCCACGCCGGCCAGCTGCATTTCGCGCTGCAGGTTGGTGGAGGCGCCGCCGAATTCGGCGCGGCGCGGCAGCAGTTGCGCCAGGTTGACCTGGCCGCCGAGCTGCGCGCCGGCCTCGCAGAGAATCACCTCATGGCCGCGCTGGGCCGCCACCGCCGCAGCCTTCATGCCCGCCGGGCCGCCGCCGGCCACCAGCACGCGCTTGCGTTGCGCGGCCGGCTCGATGCGCCCGTACTGCAGCTCGCGGCCGGTTTCCGGGTGCTGGATGCAGGAGATCGGGTAGCCGCGGTGGAAGTGGCCGATGCACGCCTGGTTGCAGGCGATGCAGGCGCGCACGTCCTCGACGTGGCCGGTCTCGGTCTTTTGCGGCATCTGCGGGTCGCAGATCAGCGCGCGGGTCATGCCGCACACGTCGGCCTGGCCGCGGGTGATGATCAGTTCGGCCTCCTGCGGCTGGTTGATGCGCCCGGTGACGAACAGCGGGATGTCCAGGCGCGCCTTGAAGGTCGCCGCGTTGCTGGCCAGGTAGGCAGCCTCGATGGCCATCGGCGGGACGATGTGGATGGCGCCGCCGAGGGAGGCGGAGGTGCCGGCGACTATGTGCACGTAGTCCAGTTCGCCCTGCAGCGCGCGCACGGCCAGCAGCGACTCATCCTCGGTCAGGCCCTCGGGGTCGCGCTCGTCGGCGGAGATGCGCAGGCCGACGATGAAGTCCTCGGCCGTGGCCGCGCGCACCGCGGCGATCACCTCGCGGGTGAAGCGCAGGCGCGCGTCGAGGTCGCCGTTGTAGCCGTCCGTGCGGCGGTTCACCCGCGGGTTGAGGAACTGCGCCGGCAGGTAGCCGTGGCTGGCCACCACTTCCACGCCGTCCAGCCCGGCCTGGTGCAGGCGCCGCGCGGCGGCGGCGTAGCCGGCGACTATCTCGTCGATCATGCGCGGGTCCAGCTCGCGCGGCATCACGCGGAAGCGCTCGTTGGGCGAGGCCGAGGCGGAGTAGGCCACCGCCAGCAGGCCGTCACTGGACTCCATGATCTCGCGCCCGGGGTGGAAGATCTGCGACAGCACCAGGGTGCCCTCGGCATGGCAGGCCTCGGCGACGCGGCGGTAGCCGGGGATGCACGCGTCGTCGGTGGCCATCAGCACGTGGGAGGTATAGCGGGCGCTGTCGTGTACCCCCGCCACCTGCATCACGATCAGCCCTACGCCACCCTTGGCGCGGGCCTGGTGGTAGGCCACCAGTTGGTCGTTGACCAGGTTGTCGGTGGGCATGGAGGTGTCGTGCCCGGTGGACATGATGCGGTTCTTCAGGCGCTTGCCACGGATTTGCAGCGGGCTGAACAGGTGCGGGAAGGCATGGCTCACGGACGTCGTCCTTTCTTGTTGTTCTGCGGGGGGCTCAGGCGTTGCGGGCCTGCCAGTCGACCGGGTAGAGGGCGTAGAACACGCAGGCCTTCTCGCCCTCGTAGGCCAGCGGCGTGCGCTCCGGCACCCAGATCACGTCGCCCGGCGCGGCCTCGATGACGCGCTCGCCCAGGCGCAGGCGGAAGTGGCCTTCCAGCACCACGATCAGCTCGTCGTAGAGCACCGTCCACTCGATGGAGCAGCCGTCGAAGCGGGCCAGGCCGGCGCCCATGGTCTGGCTGTCGGCCGGGCCGATCAGGCGGCAGATGGCGGCGTTTTCCGGCGCCTGGCCGGCATAGGGCTGGAACTGCAGGGCGGACTTCTGGAAGTGGATGACGTCGGACACGGCGGGGCTCCTGGTGGGCGGATGGTCATCTAACGTATTTCCATGGAAATTTACCTTCAGTAAAAAATCAACTTGTTTTTTTAAAAGTGACTGGGTAGTTTCATTTCCACGCCCCGTCGCCGACGAGGCGTGCCCAGCGACGTACTCCACAACAACTACAAGAGGAGATGCGCATGAACCGTGCCCCACGGTATCTACCCGCGCCGGCCGCTCCAGGCCGCGGCGCCCCTCCGCCTCTGACAGCCAGCCGCCTCCATCCGCGAGTTGTTCCGGTACGTCCAACCCACCTCCGCCGTGCCACCGCGGTGGCCACGGTTCGCATCCACAGAGGGTCCGCTCGATGATTTCGCGCAAGAACGCTTTGCAACCCCTGCTGCTGCTCCTGGGACTCGGTCTCGGCAGCGCCCAGGCGCAGGATTCCATGGTCGTGGTCGGCTATGGCGGCGCCGGGCAGAAGGCCCAGGACGTGGCTTTCTTCCAGCCCTTCGCCAAGGCCAGCGGGGCACGCCTGACCCAGGCCGAGTACAACGGCGAGATGGCGCGCATCAAGGTGATGACCGATACCGGCCATGCCGATTGGGACGTGGTGCAGATCGAGGGCCCGGACCTGGCGCGCAACTGCGACCTGGGCATGTTCGTGCCGCTGGACTGGAAGCAGCTGGGCGGCGCCGACCAACTGGTGCCCAACGCGGCCAAGGAATGCGGCTCGGCCGCGCTGGTGTGGGGCGTGGCCATCGCCTACGACGCCGACAAGCTGAAGACCGCGCCCAGCGGCTGGCAGGACTTCTGGGACCTGAAGAAATTCCCCGGCAAGCGCGGCCTGCGCAAGCGCGCGGTGTACAACCTGGAGTTCGCCCTGATGGCCGACGGCGTCGCCCCGGCGGACGTCTACAAGGTGCTCTCCACCAAGGCCGGCGTCGACCGCGCCTTCGCCAAGCTCGACCAGATCAAGCCGTCGATCCAGTGGTGGGAAGCCGGCGCCCAGCCGCCGCAGTGGCTCGCCGCCGGCGACGTGGTGATGACCACCAGCTACACCGGGCGCATCGCCGATGCCCACAAGAGCGGGCGCAACCTCGACCTGGTCTGGCCGGGCGCGCTGTACGGCATGGACTACTGGGCGATCATCAAGGGCTCGCAGCACGTCGACCTGGCCAAGCGCTTCATCGCCTTCGCCAACCAGGCCGACGCCCAGGTCGACTACGTGCACAACATCCCCTACGGCCCGACCAACAAGCAGGCCGCCGAACGCCTGCCGCAGGACCTGGCGCGCTGGGTGCCGACCGCGCCGGCGAACATCAAGGTGGGCCTGGCCATGGACGACGAGTTCTGGGCCGACCATGGCGAGGAGCTGGAAGAGCGCTTCAACGCCTGGGCGGCGCAATAGGTCAAGCTATAGGCTGCAAGCTGCAAGCTGCAAGCTGCAAGCAAGAGCGAAGAGCCCCGCACATGCTCTTCGCCTGTAGCCTGTCGTTCGAACAACAAGAGGAACCCCGGCATGACCATCCCGATGCCTTCCCGTGAAACCTGCTCCGCCGAAGAGTGGAAGCTGCGCGAGGAGTTGGCCGCCTGCTACCGGCTGATCGCCCATTTCCGCATGAGCGACCTGATCTTCACCCACATTTCCCTGCGTCTTCCGGGGCCGGAGCACCATTTCCTGATCAACCCCTACGGGCTGATGTTCGACGAGATCAGCGCCTCCAGCCTGGTGAAGATCGACCTGGCCGGCCACCCGGTGGCGCCGACGCGCTACAAGGTCAACCCGGCCGGCTTCGTCATCCACAGCGCCATCCACGCCGCCCGCGAGGACGCCCAGTGCGTGCTGCACACCCACACCCGCGCCGGCTGCGCGGTGGCGGCCCAGGCCGCGGGGCTGCTGCCGCTGAACCAGATGTCCATGGAGTTCTACGGGCGCCTGGGCTACCACGACTACGAGGGCATCGCGCTGTCGTTCGACGAGCAGCAGCGCCTGGTACGCGACCTCGGCGACCACCTGGGGATGATCCTGCGCAACCACGGCCTGCTGACCGTGGGCGCGAGCGTGAAGCAGGCGTTCCTGCGCATGTACTACCTGGAGAAGGCCTGCGACATCCAGATCGCCGCCCAGGTCGGCGGCGAACTGGTGATCCCGCCGGACGCGGTGTGCCGGCGCACCGAGCGCCAGTTCAACGAACCGCATCAGCCGCAGGCCGAAGGCGAGCTGAGCGACCCGGACGGCATCGACCTGGCCTGGGAGGCGCTGCTGCGCATGCTGGAGCGCATTGCGCCGGGGTATCGCGACTGAGCGACCGGCCTTGTCTTGCCGGCCGCGCCGAGGTGCTTTTCGTAGGATGGGTTGAGCTTGCGAAACCCATGCGGCCGTGGTGATGGGTATCGCTTCGCTCAACCCATCCTACGACGGCGTTTCTCCTGTTCCTTGTAAGCGGGCCCTGCCCGCGATTCGCGCGCAGGGCGCGCTCCTACATTGGAATGGCGTGGGTGGGGCGGCGTAGGAGCGGATCTCATCCGCGATCCGCGCCGGGACGTCCGGTTATCGCGGACAAGGTCCGCTCCTACGGGGGAGGAATACCGTGCTTCCCCACAACCTGTAGGAGCGGGCCCTGCCCGCGATTCGCGCGCAGGGCGCGCTCCTACATGGGAATGGCGTGGGTGGGGCGGCGTAGGAGCGGATCTCATCCGCGATCCGCGCCGGGACGTCCGGTTATCGCGGACAAGGTCCGCTCCTACGGGGGAGGAGGAATACCGTGCTCCCCGGCAACCTGTAGGAGCGGGCCCTGCCCGCGATTTCGCGCGCAGGGCGCGCTCCTACATGGAAATGGCGTGGGTGGGGCGGCGTAGGAGCGGATCTCATCCGCGATCCGCGCCGGGGCATCCGGTTATCGCGGACAAGGTCCGCTCCTACGGGGGAGGAGGAATACCATGCTCCCCGGCAACCTGTAAGCGGGCCCTGCCCGCGATTTCGCGCGCAGGGCGCGCTCCTACATGGAAATGGTGTGGGGTGTGGCGTAGGAGCGGACGGAGCCCGCTCCGCAAGCGACAAGCCCGGCTTCTGCCGGGCTTGTCGTTCACTGCTGGGTCCGCGCCTTGCTGCTGTTTTCCAGCTGCTGCTCGGCGGCCTTGGCCAGGTCCGGGGGGAGGAAGTCCTTGTCCGGGTTGTAGTCGGCCTTGAGGTAGGTGCCCAGGGCCTGCAGGTCGGCCGGGCTGAGGGTGCCGGCGGTCTGCTTCAGGCGCAGGTTGTCGAGGATGTAGTCGTAGCGGCTGTTGTTGTAGTCGCGCACCGCGCTGTACAGCTGGCGCTGGGCGTCGAGCACGTCGACGATGTTGCGGGTGCCGACCTGGTAGCCGATCTCGGTGGCTTCCAGCGAGCTCTGGTTGGAGATGATCGCCTGGCGCCGCGCCTTCACCGTTTCCACGTCGGTGTTCACCGCGCGGTGCTGGTTGCGCGCGTCCTGCACCACCTGGCGGCGCTGGCTTTCGCGCAGTTGCTCGCTCTGGCTCAGGCGCTGGTACGACTCGCGCACCTGGGAGCTGGTCAGGCCGCCGCTGTAGATCGGGATGTTCAGCTGCACGCCGACGCTGGTCTGGTCGACCCACTTGCCGTAGTGCGGGAGGCTGCCGTCGGCGTTGGTGAAGCCCAGCGCGTCGTTGTCGCCCTTCTGGTACTGCACCACCGCATCCACGGTCGGCAGGTGCCCGGCCTTGCGCTGGCGCAGGGTTTCCTCGGCGGCGGTGACCGCGAAGTTGCTGGCCTGCAGGGCGATGTTCTGTTGCACCGAGGTATCCACCCAGGCCTTGGCGTCGTTCGGCGTCGGCACCACCACCGGCAGCGAGTGGAGGATGCCCTCGATGCCGCTGTACTCGCGGTTGGTCAGGGTCACCAGGGCCTGGAAGGCGTCTTCCACCGCCTGCTCGGCAACGATCCGGTTGGCCCGCGCGGTGTCGTAGCCGGCCTGGGATTCGAGCACGTCGGTCTTGTCCGACAGGCCGACGTCGAAGCGTTCGTTGGACTGGTCGAGCTGGCGCTTGAAGGCCGCTTCCTCGGCCTTGCTGGCGGCCAGGTTGTCCTGGGCGCGGAGCACGCCGAAGTAGGTCTCGGCGGTCTGCAGGATCAGCCGCTGCTGGGTCGCGGAGAATTCCAGCTGGGCCTGTTCGCTGATGTTTTCCGCGGCCTTGAGCTGGAACCAGCGGTCGGCGCGGAACAGCGGCTGGCTGAGGCTGGCCTGGACCAGCTGGCTGCTGCGGTTGAGGGTGGCGTCCGGGGTGTCCAGCGAGGTGCGGCTGGTGCCCAGGCTGCCGCCGGCATTGATCTGCGGCAGCAGGCCGGAGCGCGCCTGGGGCACGACTTCCTTGCGCGCCAGGTAGTCGGCCTGGGCGGCGGCGAGGTCGGCGTTGTTGTCTACGGCATCCTTGTAGACGCTGATCAGGTCGGTCTTGGTCGGCAGCGGAGCGACGCTCGACGTGGGCTGTGCTGCCCAGACGAAACCTGTGGAGGCGGCCACGGCGACAGCCAGGGAGAGTCTGCGCAGCATTCGTTCGTCCTAGAAAGTGTGCGGGTGGGGCAAGGCTACGGTCGCCCCGATTGGCGGTCAAGGCGCCATCTTCGGGCAATTCGTTGCAGCATTGTAGTTGCCGGGGCGTGACCGAGAAGTCGCATCCGATACTTTCGGCCCGGCGGCATTGGCCAAGCGCCGAACTCTTGTTTAGACTGCGGACGTTCTTGTCGGGGTGCCCCATTGCGAGGGGCTGAGATCGGATAGTTCCGGATCCCGTTGAACCTGATCGGGTTAGCACCCGCGTAGGGAACAAGAAGTCCGCGTCCCCAGTGCCTTTCCGGCCGGCCCCAGCCCTCCCCGGACGCGTCCTTTCTCCGCAGTGCCTTGCGGCTCCCGCGTCACCCAGGTTCTCCCGACAATCAACCCAGGAGAGCCAGGATGAGCACCCAGAAGAACAACGTAACCCGCCTTGAACAGCTCGATCGCCAGTCGGCGCAGCCCTTCCCCAATTCGCGCAAGGTCTACCTGACCGGCTCGCGCCCGGACATCCGCGTACCGGTGCGGGAAATTTCCCTGGCCGATACCCCCACCGCCTTCGGCGGCGAGAAGAACGCCCCGGTGTTCGTCTACGACACCTCCGGCCCCTACACCGACCCCGAAGTGCGCATCGACCTGCGCAAGGGCCTGCCCGATGTGCGCTCGCGCTGGATCGACGAGCGCGGCGACACCGAGATCCTCCCCGGCCTGACCTCCAACTTCGGCCAGGCCCGCCTGGCCGACGCCAGCCTCGACGCCCTGCGCTTCGCCCACGTGCGCACCCCGCGCCGGGCCAAGGCCGGGAAGAACGTCACGCAGATGCACTACGCGCGCCAGGGCATCATCACCCCGGAGATGGAATACATCGCCATCCGCGAGAACATGAAGCTGCAGGAAGCCCGCGCCGCCGGCCTGCTCAAGGACCAGCACCCGGGGCAGAGCTTCGGCGCCAGCATCCCGCAGGAGATCACCGCCGAGTTCGTCCGCGAGGAGATCGCCCGCGGCCGCGCCATCGTCCCGGCGAACATCAACCACACGGAACTGGAGCCGATGATCATCGGCCGCAACTTCCTGGTGAAGATCAACGGCAACATCGGCAACAGCGCCCTGGGCTCGTCCATCGAGGAAGAGGTGGAGAAGCTCACCTGGGGCATCCGCTGGGGCGCCGATACGGTGATGGACCTGTCCACCGGCAAGCACATCCACGAGACCCGCGAGTGGATCCTGCGCAACAGCCCGGTGCCGATCGGCACGGTGCCCATCTACCAGGCGCTGGAGAAGGTCGGCGGCATCGCCGAGGACCTGAACTGGGAAATCTTCCGCGACACCCTGATCGAACAGGCCGAGCAGGGCGTGGACTACTTCACCATCCACGCCGGCGTGCTGCTGCGCTACGTGCCGCTGACCGCCAAGCGCGTCACCGGCATCGTCTCGCGCGGCGGCTCGATCATGGCCAAGTGGTGCCTGGCGCACCACCAGGAGAACTTCCTCTATACGCATTTCGAAGACATCTGCGAAATCATGAAGGCCTACGACGTCAGCTTCTCGCTGGGCGACGGCCTGCGCCCGGGCTCGGTGGCCGACGCCAACGACGCCGCCCAGTTCGGCGAGCTGGAAACCCTCGGCGAGCTGACCAAGATCGCCTGGAAGCACGACGTGCAGGTGATGATCGAAGGCCCCGGCCACGTGCCCATGCAGCTGATCAAGGAGAACATGGACAAGCAGCTGGAATGCTGCGACGAGGCGCCGTTCTACACCCTCGGCCCGCTGACCACCGACATCGCCCCCGGCTACGACCACATCACCTCGGGCATCGGCGCGGCGATGATCGGCTGGTTCGGCTGCGCCATGCTCTGCTACGTCACGCCCAAGGAGCACCTGGGCCTGCCGAACAAGGACGACGTGAAGACCGGCATCATCACCTACAAGATCGCCGCGCATGCTGCCGATCTCGCAAAAGGTCATCCGGGCGCGCAGATCCGCGACAACGCGTTGTCCAAGGCGCGCTTCGAGTTCCGCTGGGAAGACCAGTTCAACCTCGGCCTGGACCCGGACACCGCGCGTGCCTTCCATGACGAGACGCTGCCGAAGGACTCGGCCAAGGTCGCGCACTTCTGCTCCATGTGCGGGCCGAAGTTCTGCTCCATGAAGATCACCCAGGAAGTCCGCGACTACGCCAAGGAGAACGGCCTGACCGACGAGCAGAAGGCCATCGAGGCCGGCTTCCAGGAACAGGCCGCGCGCTTCAAGGACGAAGGCTCGGTGATCTACAAGCAGGTCTGATCGCTACACCGCGGCACCTGTAGGAGCGAGCTTGCTCGCGAACAGCCCGGGCTCGGGGCCGGTTCGCGAGCAAGCTCGCTCCTACGAGAAGAAGACACATCCCAATAACCCCAGAGCCTTGCGCACATCGTGACCACCACCACTGCAACCAACTATTCCCCGGCCATCGCCGTTGGCTCCGCCCAGCGCGTGCTCGGCCTGCGCGACCTGTTCTCCCTGTGGTTCTCCCTCGGCATCGGCCTGATGGTGCTGCAGACCGGCGCGCTGCTGGCGCCCGGCCTGGGACTGGCCGGCTCGCTGCTGGCGATCTTTCTCGGCACCCTGGTCGGGGTGCTGCTGCTGGCCGCCGCCGGGGTGATCGGCAGCGACACCGGGCTGGCCGCCATGGCCTCGCTCAAGCTCAGCCTGGGCGGTCACGGCGCGGCGCTGCCGGCCGTGCTCAACCTGCTGCAACTGGTGGGTTGGGGCGCCTTCGAGGTGATCGTCATGCGCGATGCCGCCAGCCTGCTGGCCGCGCGCGCCTTCGGCGAGGGCAGCGCCTGGACCAGCCCGGCGCTGTGGACCCTGGTGTTCGGCGCCCTGGCCACCCTGCTGGCGGTCAGCGGGCCGCTGGCCTTCGTCCGCCGCGTGCTGCGCAAATGGGGCATCTGGCTGCTGCTGGCGGCCTGCATCTGGCTGACCTGGGACCTGCTGCACCGCGCGGACCTGGCGGCCATCTGGGCCCGCGGCGGCGACGGCTCGCTGCCGCTGGCGGTGGGCTTCGACATCGCCATCGCCATGCCGTTGTCATGGCTGCCGCTGATCGCCGATTACTCGCGCTTCGGCAAGCACGCCGGGCAGGTGTTCGGCGGCGCCGCGCTGGGCTTCTTCATCGGCTGCTTCTGGCTGATGGGCCTGGGCGTGGCCTACACCCTGGCGTTCGCCCAGGGCAGCGACGCCAACGCCCTGCTGCTGGCCCTGGCCGGCGCCGGCATGGGCATCCCGCTGCTGCTGATCCTGCTCGACGAGTCGGAAAAGGCCTTCGCCGACATCCACTCGGCGGCGGTTTCCAGCGGCATCCTGGTGCCGCTGAAGGTCGAGCACCTGGCGCTGATCATCGGCGTGCTCTGTACCCTGATCGCCTGGTTCGCGCCGCTTGCGCAGTACCAGAACTTCCTGCTGCTGATCGGCTCGGTGTTCGCCCCGCTGTTCGGCGTGGTGCTGGTCGACCACTTCCTGCTGCGCCGCCGCGCCGCCGCCGAAGTCCGCCCCGGCCTGCGCTGGGGCTCGCTGCTGGCTTGGGCCGGCGGCGTGGTCACCTACCACCTGCTGGCCAACTACGCCCCGGACCTGGGCGCCACCCTGCCGGCGCTGCTGGTGGCCGGGGTGCTGCAGCTTGCGCTGGGGCGTATCGGCGCGAAGGGCTGAGCGGCCTGGCGGAGTGCGGGAGAAACTCAAGCGTAGGATGGGTTGAGCGAAGCGATACCCATCACCGTGACCGCATGGGTTTCGCAAGCTCAACCCATCCTACGAAGAGCACTTCGGTGCAGCCTGTAAGACAGTTGTTCCTACAGGTCGATGCCGAACTTCCCGTCCATGCCGGACAGCCCCCTCTCCCGCTTGCGGGAGAGGGTTGGGGAGAGGGAACGGAGTCAGTCCGATGCACCGTTGCCGCCGGTGAACACCGTTCGCGGACAAGGTCCGCTCCTACCGCATGAGCGAGCATGGCTTTCGTAGGATGGTGTTGAGCGAAGCGATACCCATCACCGCAACCGCATGGGTTTCGCCAAGGCTCAACCCATCCGTTGAGGCGCGTCTCGGCGCGGCCGGCAAGACAGTTGCTCCTACGGGCAGCGCCATGCCTCACGGTGATCCGTAGGAGCGGGCCCTGCCCGCGAATCGCGCGCAGGGCGCGCTCCTACATGGGAATCGTGCGATGCCCTACTGCGCTCCACGCCCCGGGAAGTAGTACGGCTTGACGATGCCATTGAGCCGCGGATACGGAATCTTCAGCTCCGGGTGCCCGACCGAGTGCGGGGCGATGCTGTCGATGTCGTACTTCAGCGTCAGCGCGCCGAAGGTCAGGGCGAAGTGCGGGGTTTTCCGGAACGGCCAGTCCCTGAGGAAGTTCGCGTCCTGCTCCACCAGCTTGTTCTGCACTACCCAGGCCTGGTGGGCCAGGCGCGCGTTGTCCCAGAAGGCCTGCTCCTGGCCGGGCAGCAGCACATCCTGCAGCGTCAGCACCTTGTGCAGGCGGCGGTCGTAGTTGATGAAGGCGCGCCCCGGCTGGCCGTACTCGCCGCCGGTGAAGACGTAGCTGGACAGTTCGACGATCACCAGGCCGTCATGCTGCTCGCGTATCTTCGCCTGCAGGTAGCTGCTCCAGCCCGGCTTGGCGCTGGCCAGGAAATCCCGCTCGTAGCCGGCGAGGCTGGCCGGGCGCGGGTCGTCCGGGGTGTTGCGGGTGAGGTCGAGCAACTGCGCCTCGATAGCGGCGTCCAGCGCGGGTTCCCCGTCGAAGCTCAGGGTGTCCAGGTTGAACAGCGGGCACTGCTCGCCCTGGCAGCCCGGCTGCAGGTGTTCGAAGGCGGTGTGGCGGGCGCTCAGCGGGTCGCCCAGGCCGGGGCCGAAGAGGCTCTGGCAGCCGCCGAGCGCCAGCAGCAGGCCGGCGGCGGCAAGGGTTTTCAGAAAATTCATGGGTGTCCTTCTTTGCGTGTCCGGCGGCGGTCGGCCGCGCGGCTTGGACCGGCGAAGCCGCGCCGGGTTCGCCGCGCCGCCGAGTGTAGCAGTGTCGCGCGGCTCCCCGCCGGGCGGTGGCGGAAAGAGGCTGCGCGGGGCACGGCGTCGCGATAGGATGGCGCGAAGTTCAACCGATCGATGAGTGTGTGGGATGGCGGATATCTTCAAGGCGGGTCCGGACGACGTGGAGATCACTCGACGCGAGGAGTGCTTCCGCGGCTTCTATCGCATCGAGCGTCTGCACCTGCGTCATCGCCAGTTCGCCGGCGACATGGGGCCGCTGATCAGCCGCGAGCTGTTCGTCCGCCACGATGCCGTCTGCGTGCTGCCCTACGACCCGCAGCGTGACGAAGTGGTACTGATCGAACAGTTCCGCGTCGGCGCCCTGGAGGCCGGGGTCAACCCCTGGCTGCTGGAGCTGGTCGCCGGGCTGATCGACAAGGACGAAGAACCTGAAGAGGTCGCCCGCCGCGAAGCCGTGGAAGAAGCCGGCCTGAACCTCGGCGCGCTCTGGCCGATCAGCCAGTACCTGCCGTCGCCCGGCGGCAGCAACGAACTGGTGCACCTGTTCGTCGGCCGTTGCGACAGCAGCCGGGCCTCGGGCATCCATGGCCTGGAGGAGGAGGGCGAGGACATCCGCGTCCACGTGCTGGCCCTCGAGGATGCCCTGCAGGCCGTGCGCGACGGGCGCGTCAACAACGCCGCGAGCATGCTCGCCCTGCAATGGCTGGCGCTGAACCGCGCCGAGGTTCGTGGCCTATGGGTGTGAACCTGCTGCGTGAACGCTACCGCGTCGACCTGGCCGGGCTGCAAGCCACCTGCGAGGCCAACTACCTGCGCCTGATGCGGCTGCTGCCGGACATGCGCGAAGTGCAGTCGCAGCGCCGCGTGGCGCTGAGCGAGGGCGAACGCCTGCTCGGCGTGCTGGCCCTGGAAGTGATCGAGGCCTGCCCCTACACCACCACCCTGCAGGTGCGCCAGGAACTGGGCCTGCCCTGGCTGCCCGCGCCGCGCCTGGAAGTGCGCGTCTACCATGACGCGCGCATGGCCGAAGTGGTCGGCGCCGAGCAGGCGCGCCGCCTGCTGGCCATCTACCCTTACCCCAACCAGGCCATGCACCAGCCGGACGAGAAGAGCCAGCTCAACCTCTTCCTCGGCGAATGGCTGAGCCACTGCCTGGCCTGCGGCCACGAGCTGGAACCGGTCCTGCAACGCTGAAAGCGCGGGTGATGGCGTTGCGCCATGATAGGATGTCGTTCGTCCGGCCGACGGCGAGCATACTGTGAACTGTGACTCTTTCCCGGTTTGCCCGGCACCGGGGCTGTCACCATACTTCCTTCAACGACGACGCCTCGCCTGACAGGAGAAGGCGCATTGCCTGCGAAAGAATTTTCCTCAAATGAGCCGGTGCTGCTGGTACAGCTCACTGACAGCCATCTGTTCGCCGAGCACGATGGCCGGCTTCTCGGCATGGATACCGCGGACAGCCTGCAACAAGTGGTGAAGCGCGTCCTCGAGGAGCAGCCGCAGATCGATCTGGTCCTGGCGACGGGTGATATCTCGCAGGACGGTTCCCCAGAGTCGTACAGACGTTTCCTGGATATCTGTTCCAGCATTCAGGCACCGGCCCGCTGGTTTCCCGGCAACCACGACGAGCTGGCGCCCATGCGCGAAGTCTGCGCCGGCAGCGACCTCCTCGACCCGGTGCTCGACCTGGGCGCCTGGCGCATCGTCCTGCTCGACTCCACCATCCCCGGCGCGGTGCCCGGGCAGGTGTCCGCCGAGCAGCTGGCGCTGCTGGACCAAGCCCTGCACGACGCGCGCGATCGCCACGTGCTGGTGGCCTTCCACCACCACCCGGTGAGCATCGGCAGCCAGTGGATGGACCGCATCGGCATCCGCAACCCGGACGACCTGTTCGCCGTGCTCGACCGCCACCGGCACGTGCGCTGCCTGCTCTGGGGCCACGTGCACCAGGAAATCGACCGCCTGCGCGGCGACGTGCGCCTGTTGGCGTCCCCTTCCACCTGCGTGCAGTTCGCCCCGGGCAGCGAGGACTTCGGCGTGGACAGCCTGGCGCCGGGCTACCGCTGGCTGCGCCTGCTGCCCGATGGCGGCGTGCAGACCGGCGTGTCGCGGGTCACCGGCATCGATTTCCAGGTGGACTACAGCGTCCAGGGCTACTGACGCGTGCGGCTTGCAGGCAGCGGCTCGCTGCTTGTAGCCTCCCGCACCATGACCGATATCCTCTATATCCACGGCTTCAACAGCTCCCCCGCCTCGCAGAAGGCGCGCCAGCTCGCGGCTGTCATGGAGCGCCTGGGCTTGCAGGCGCACCTGCGGGTGCCCGAACTGCACCACCACCCGCGGCAGGCCATGGCCCAGCTGCAGGCGGCCATCGGCGAACTCGACCGGCCCTTGCTGGTCGGCAGTTCCCTGGGCGGCTACTATGCGACCCATCTCGCCGAGCGGCACGGTCTCAAGGCCCTGCTGATCAACCCGGCGGTGCTACCCCACGGCCGTTTCGACGGCTATCTGGGGCCGCAGAAGAACCATTACAGCGGCGAGGAATGGGTGCTGACCCAGGACCACGTCGACGCCCTGGCGGAACTCGAAGTGCCGCCGCCGGTCGATGCGGCGCGCTACCAGGTGTGGCTGCAGACCGGCGATGAAACCCTCGACTACAAGGTCGCCGCGGTCTTCTACCGGGCCTGCGCCTTGCGCATCGAGGCCGGCGGCGACCACGGCTTCCAGGGCTTCGCCCGCTGGCTGCCGGCGCTGCTGGCCTTCGCCGGGGTGCCGGCGGGCCTGTGGCGCGACCTCGATTTCACAACTCTTTGAAAAGGGACCCCATGGCCCAGCAGAACGCCTATACCGCAGAAGCCATCGAAGTCCTCTCCGGCCTCGATCCGGTGCGCAAGCGCCCGGGCATGTACACCGACACCACGCGGCCCAACCACCTGGCCCAGGAAGTCATCGACAACTCCGTGGACGAGGCCCTGGCCGGCCACGCCAAGAGCGTGCAGGTGATCCTCCACGAGGACAACTCGCTGGAAGTGATCGACGACGGCCGCGGCATGCCGGTGGACATCCACCCCGAAGAGGGCGTGCCGGGGGTCGAGCTGATCCTCACCAAGCTGCACGCCGGCGGCAAGTTCTCCAACAAGAACTACCAGTTCTCCGGCGGCCTGCACGGCGTGGGCATCTCGGTGGTGAACGCGCTTTCCACCCAGGTGGAAGTGCGCGTCAAGCGCGACGCCAACGAATACCGCATGACCTTCGCCGACGGCTTCAAGGCCAGCGACCTGGAAGTCATCGGCAGCGTCGGCCGGCGCAACACCGGCACCACCGTGCGCTTCTGGCCCGACCCGAAGTATTTCGACTCGCCGAAGTTCTCCGTCAGCCGCCTCAAGCACGTGCTCAAGGCCAAGGCCGTGCTCTGCCCGGGGCTGCTGGTCACTTTCGAGGACAAGAGCAGCGGCGAGCGCGTCGAATGGCACTACGAGGACGGCCTGCGTTCCTACCTGGCCGACTCGGTGTCCGAGCTGCCGCGCCTGCCGGAAGAACCCTTCTGCGGCACCCTGGCCGGCAGCAAGGAGGCGGTGGACTGGGCCCTGCTGTGGCTGCCCGAGGGCGGCGAGTCGCTGCAGGAAAGCTACGTCAACCTGATCCCCACGGCCCAGGGCGGCACCCACGTCAACGGCCTGCGCCAGGGCCTGCTGGACGCCATGCGCGAGTTCTGCGAGTTCCGCAACCTGCTGCCGCGCGGCGTCAAGCTGGCCCCGGAAGACGTCTGGGAGCGCATCGCCTTCGTCCTCTCGATGAAGCTGCAGGAGCCGCAGTTCTCCGGGCAGACCAAGGAGCGCCTGTCGTCTCGCGAGGCGGCGGCCTTCGTCTCCGGCGTCGTGAAGGACGCCTTCAGCCTCTGGCTCAACGCCAACCCCGAACTGGGCCTGCAACTGGCGGAGCTGGCCATCAGCAACGCCGGCCGTCGCCTGAAGGCGGGCAAGAAGGTCGAGCGCAAGAAGATCACCCAGGGCCCGGCGCTGCCCGGCAAGCTGGCCGACTGCGCCGGCCAGGACCCGATGCGCGCCGAGCTGTTCCTGGTGGAGGGCGACTCCGCCGGCGGCTCGGCCAAGCAGGCGCGGGACAAGGAATTCCAGGCGATCATGCCGCTGCGCGGGAAGATCCTGAACACCTGGGAAGTGGACGGCGGCGAAGTCCTGGCCAGCCAGGAAGTGCACGACATCGCCGTGGCCATCGGCGTCGACCCGGGCGCCGCCGACCTGAGCCAGCTGCGCTACGGCAAGATCTGCATCCTCGCCGACGCCGACTCCGACGGCCTGCACATCGCCACCCTGCTGTGCGCCCTGTTCGTCCGCCACTTCCGCCCGCTGGTGGAAGCCGGGCACGTCTACGTGGCCATGCCGCCGCTGTACCGCATCGACCTGGGCAAGGAAGTCTTCTACGCCCTGGACGACGCCGAGCGCGACGGCATCCTCGACCGGCTGCTGGCCGAGAAGCGCCGCGGCAAGCCGCAGGTCACCCGCTTCAAGGGCCTGGGCGAGATGAACCCGCCGCAGCTGCGCGAAACCACCATGGACCCGAACACCCGGCGCCTGGTGCAGCTGACCCTGGAAGACGCCGAGGGCACCGTCGAGATCATGGACATGCTGCTGGCCAAGAAACGCGCCGGCGACCGCAAGTCCTGGCTGGAGACCAAGGGCAACCTGGCCGAGGTCCTGGCCTGATGCGCCGCGCGCTGGCCGCCCTGGCGGCCGTGCTCGGCTGCGCCCAGGCCCTGGCGGACGCACCCGCGGTAGGGCAGGGGCCGGCCCTGCAGTTCCTCTCCGAGCACGCCGTGGAAGGCATGCCCGCGGGCAACCTGTCGGGGCTGGCGCTGTGCGGCGGCGAGCTGTGGACGGTGTCCGACCGCGACGACGACCGCCTCTACGGCCTGCGCCCGGACGAAACCCCGGGCAGCGTCTGGCAGGCTCGCGCCGAGACCTTCAGCGCGCCCGGGCTGCCCGACAGCGGCCTGTCCTGGGGCGCCCGCGCGCGCACCTGGCTGTATGGCCTGGTGCGCGGCGGGGCCATGGACTTCGAAGGCCTCAGCTGCGACGGCAAGGGCAACCGCTACCTGGTCAGCGAGGCCTATGCCGGCGTGCTGCGGGTGCCGGAGGCCGGCGCCGCGCAATGGCTGGAGCTGCCGCCGACGCTGCTGCGCCAGGCGCGCGCCAGCGGCCTGCTGATGGTCAACAACGCCTACTACGAAGGCCTGGCCATCGACGCCGACGGCAAGCGCCTGTGGCTCGCCGCCGAACGCCAGCGCCGCGGCCTGCTGCGCCTGCGCAACGACAACGGCAGCTGGAAATGCGACGGCGCCTGCGTGCTGCTCAGCGAGGCCGGGACGGCGCTGCCGCCGCCGCAACTGGAAAGCGACAAGCCGCTGGCCCTGGACTTCTCCGACCTGGCGCTGTACCAGGGCAAGCTGTTCACCCTGGAGCGCCTGGTGCACCAGGTCTGCCGGCGCAACGCCGAGAGCGGCGCCGCCGAGCGCTGCTGGTCGTTCGCCGACGGCGCCCTGGCCCCGGAGCGCCGCTACGCCTTGCCCTACGGTGTGGCCGAGGCCCTGGTGATCGACGACAAGGGCGCCTGGATCGGCCTGGACAATGGCGACGCGGCCCGCGCCGACGGCGATGCGCGACCCTACGTGCTGCGCTTCGCCGCCCCGGCGGAGGGCTGGCTGGGTGGCAAATGAACGACGCGCAACCCGGACGCCGCCTCGGCAAGGCCATGATGCTGCTCGCCTGGCTGGCCGGCATCGGCCTGGCCACGCACTTCTTCGGCCTGTGGGAAAAGCGCCAGCACAACCCCAACGTGCAGCCGCAGTCGCTGCACGGCGATGGCTACGTGGAGCTGCGCCTGCTGGGCAACCGCCAGGGCCACTACGTGTTCGACGGCCTGATCGACGGTGCGCCGGCGACCTTCCTGCTGGACACCGGCGCCAGCGCCGTGGCCGTGCCGGAAGCCCTGGCCCTGCGCCTGCAACTGCAGCGTGGCGCGCCCATCGACCTGGACACCGCCAACGGCCGCACCCGGGGCTGGCGCACGCGCCTGCAGCGCCTGGAGCTGGGCGACATCCTCTTGAAGGACGTGCCGGCGATCATCGCCCCGGGCATGGGCGGCAACGAGGTGCTGCTCGGCATGAGCGCCCTCAGACAACTCGAATTCTCCCAGCGCGACGGCACCCTGGTGCTGCGCCAGAACACTTCCCCGTGAGGCACGCATGAGCGAAACCCTCGATCTGAGCCTGGAAGGCGTGGAGCGTCGCTCCCTCGCCGAGTTCACCGAACAGGCCTACCTGAACTACTCCATGTACGTGATCATGGACCGCGCCCTGCCGCACATCGGCGACGGCCTGAAGCCCGTGCAGCGGCGCATCGTCTACGCCATGAGCGAACTGGGCCTGGACGCCGACTCCAAGCACAAGAAGTCGGCGCGCACCGTCGGCGACGTACTTGGCAAGTACCACCCCCACGGCGACTCGGCCTGCTACGAAGCCATGGTGCTGATGGCCCAGCCGTTCTCCTACCGCTACCCGCTGGTGGACGGCCAGGGCAACTGGGGTGCGCCGGACGATCCCAAGTCCTTCGCCGCCATGCGCTACACCGAGGCGCGCCTGTCGCGCTACGCCGAAACCCTGCTCTCCGAGCTGGGCCAGGGCACTGCCGACTGGGTGCCGAACTTCGACGGCACCATGCAGGAGCCGGCAGTGCTGCCGGCGCGGCTGCCCAACCTGCTGCTCAACGGCACTACCGGCATCGCCGTGGGCATGGCCACCGACGTGCCGCCGCACAACCTGCGCGAAGTGGCCGCGGCCTGCGTGCGCCTGCTCGACCAGCCGGACGCCGGCGTCGGCGAGCTGCTCGAACACGTGCAGGGCCCGGACTTCCCCACCGAGGCGGAAATCATCACCCCGCGCGCCGACCTGCAGAAGATCTACGAGACCGGCCGCGGCTCGGTGCGCATGCGCGCCGTGTACCGCGTCGAAGACGGCGATATCGTGGTCACCGCGCTGCCGCACCAGGTCTCCGGGGCCAAGGTGCTGGAGCAGATCGCCGCGCAGATGCAGGCCAAGAAGCTGCCGATGGTCGCCGACCTGCGCGACGAGTCGGACCACGAGCACCCCACCCGCATCGTCATCATCCCGCGCTCCAACCGCGTGGACGCCGACGAGCTGATGACCCACCTGTTCGCCACCACCGACCTGGAAAGCTCGTACCGGGTGAACCTCAATGTCATCGGCCTGGACGGCAAGCCGCAGGTCAAGGACCTGCGCCAGCTGCTCAGCGAATGGCTGACCTACCGCACCGACACCGTGCGCCGCCGCCTGCAGTTCCGCCTGGACAAGGTGGAGAAGCGCCTGCACCTGTTGGAAGGCCTGCTGATCGCCTTCCTCAACCTCGACGAGGTGATCCACATCATCCGCACCGAGGACCAGCCCAAGCCGGTGCTGATGGAGCGCTTCGCCCTCACCGACGTGCAGGCCGACTACATCCTCGACACCCGCCTGCGCCAGCTGGCGCGCCTGGAAGAGATGAAGATCCGCGGCGAGCAGGACGAGCTGGCCAAGGAGCGCGCCAAGCTGCTGGCGATCCTCGGTTCCAACGCCAAGCTGCGCAAGCTGGTGCGCGACGAGCTGATCGCCGACGCCGAGACCTATGGCGACGACCGCCGCTCGCCGATCGTCGAGCGCGCCGAGGCCAAGGCCCTCTCGGAAACCGAGCTGATGCCCACCGAGCCGGTCACCGTGGTGCTTTCCGACAAGGGCTGGGTGCGTTGCGCCAAGGGCCACGACATCGACGCCGAAGGGCTTTCGTACAAGGCCGGCGACACCTTCAAGGCCGCAGCGCCGGGGCGCTCGAACCAGTACGCGGTGTTCATCGACTCCACCGGGCGCAGTTACTCGCTGGCGGCCCACAGCCTGCCGTCGGCGCGCGGCCAGGGCGAGCCGCTGACCGGCCGCCTGACGCCGCCGCCGGGCGCCAGCTTCGAGCGCGTGCTGTTGCCCGAGGACAATGCCCTGTACGTGCTGGCCTCGGACGCCGGCTACGGCTTCGTGGTCAAGGGCGAGGACATGCAGGCCAAGAACAAGGCCGGCAAGGCCCTGCTCAGTCTGCCCAATGGCGCCCAGGTCATGGCCCCGCGGCCGGTGGCCGACGTCGAGCAGGACTGGCTGGCGGCGGTGACCACCGAAGGCCGCCTGCTGCTGTTCAAGGTCTCCGATCTGCCGCAACTGGCCAAGGGCAAGGGCAACAAGATCATCAGCGTGCCGGGCGAGCGCGTGGCCAGTCGCGAGGAATACCTGACCGACCTGGCAGTTCTGCCGCCGGGGGCGACCCTGGTGCTGCAGGCCGGCAAGCGCACCCTGTCGCTGCGCGGCGACGACCTGGAGCACTACAAGGGCGAGCGCGGCCGGCGCGGCAACAAGCTGCCGCGTGGCTTCCAGAGGGTCGATGCGCTGCTGGTCGAGTCACTGTCTCAGGACTGAAACGCTCTGCGATACACTCTGCCTCTGGAGCTATGGCGCCGGTTAAGGGATGATAGGTCCCTTTGACGCTGGCGCCATGGCTCCATTGTCGTTTTGGTTTGTGGTTTTTTGTAGCAAGTGACGCCGATCTTCGGCGAATTAACGGTGATTGCACGATGAGCGCCCTGCGCGTCCTCGCATGTCTTTCCCTCGTCGGCCTCCTCGGGCTGGCGGGCTGTACGGTGAATCGGCCGACGCAACTGTACCAACTGGATGCCGGTGCGACCCCGCTGCCGACCCGCGACAACGGTATCGCCGTACTGCTCGGTCCGGTGCAGCTGGCCGACTATCTGCAACGTGAATCCATGGTCCAGCGCCAGGCCGATGGCATCCTCAACCTGTCCACCGAGGCGCGCTGGGCCGGCAGCCTGGAAACCAACGTCAGCCAGCTGCTGGTGCGCCAGCTGTCCAGTAGCCTGGACACCACCCGCCTGGCGCTGTTCCCGGAACAGCCGGGGTTCACCCCGCAGGTGCAGGTGATGCTGACCATCACCCGCCTGGATTCCGGCCCGAAGGAGCCGGCGGTGCTGGATGCGCGCTGGCGCCTGCTCGACCAGAAGGGCACGCTGCGCGACAGCCGCGTGTTCCACGAAGAGGAAAAGCACGACGGCAGCCTGCAGGACCAGGTCCGTGCGCAGAGCGAACTGCTGCGCCGCCTCGCCGGGCAACTGGCCCAGGATGTGCGCCCGGTGGCGGTGGCCGCCGAGCAGCCGGCCGCTCCGCGCAAGCCGGCGGCGAACACCGAGCAGGCCGCCAAGCCCAAGGAAGAAGGGCCGAAGATGCCGCTGGTGGTGCCCATCCACAACAACGTCGAAGTCTTCCGCTTCTGATCGGCCGCGGCCCGCGAGCATTCTCCTCCGCAGGCCGTTTTCGTTGACGATTTCTTGACCGCGACGGTGCTAACAAGGCAGCGGTTCTGCCGGCACCGTTGATCGGAATCCCTTCGATCGGCGCCCGGCGGGGGTAAGCCCTTGCCGTCGTCCCTCTCCCTGTCGCCCTCCAGGCTGGCCAGCCTGGGCCCGGCCGCCCGCGCCTGGCTGCTGGGCGCGCTCGCCCTGTTGCTGTTCTGCGCCCAGGCCAAGGGGCGGGCGATCATCGGCTTCGACTCGCGCTTCGTGCTGTTCGCCCAGGAAATGCTGCGCCACGGGCCGAGCCTGTTTCCTAGCACCTATGGCGAACCCTACCCGGACTATCCGGGCACCTCGACGCTGCTCATCTACCTGCTGTCGCTGCCGTTCGGCCGCGTCGACAGCCTGGCCGCCTGGCTGCCCTCGGCGCTGGCCGCGGCGGCGCTGGTGGCCCTGGTGTACCGCCTGCTGGAGCCGATCTCGCCGCGTTGGGCGCTGCTCGCCGTAGCCCTGTTGCTGCTCACCGCGACCTTCGTCAGCGAGACCCGCGCGGTCTCGCTGGACCAGATGGTCGCGGCGCTGGCCCTGGGCGCCTTCTACCTCGCCTATCGCGATCGTGAACGTCCGCTACCGCCCCTGCTGGCAAAGCTGGGGGCGCTGCTGCTGGGCGGTTTCCTGGTCCGTGGCCCGCTGGGCCTGGTGATTCCCGCTGCAACGGTCTGCGCCTGCTGGCTGGCGGCGCGGGACTGGCGCCGGCTGCTGGTCTTCGGGCCGTTCGCCGCGGCCCTGCTGGTGTTCTGCTGCCTGGCCCTGCTGGGCGCCGCCGAGCTGAGCGGCGGCCCCGGTTTCGTCCGGGAGGTGCTGCAGATGCAGGTCATCGGTCGCATCGACGGCAGCGCCGGGGCCAGTTCGCCGTTCTATTACTTCCTCAGTGCGCCCGGCAATTACGCCCTGGCGTTCCCCCTGGCGCTGCCGGTGCTGTTGCTGCTGCCCGGTGCGCGCGGAAGGGGAGAGGCGGAGGGCACGCGGATACTGCTCTGGGCCTGCGTTCTGGCGGCGTTGCTGGTGATGCTCGGGCTTTCCGTACCGCAGGCGAAGAAGGCCCGCTACATCCTGGCGGCGGCGCCCTACATGGCGATAATCGCCGCCTATCCCTTTCACGTGACCGGCAGCCGCCTGGCTTCGGCGTTGCGCTGGGTGATGCAGTGCGTCTGGTTGGTTCTGCCCGGGTTGCTGGCGTTGGCACTGGTGCTCGCCTGGCGGCGTCTGGGCGGAGCCTTGCAGGCTTACCAGCTCGCCCTGTACGTCACCCTGGCGCTGTTGCTGCTCCTGCAGGGCTCGGCCCTGTGGCTGCTGCGCCACCGACGGCTGCGGGCTTTGGGACTGGCCGGCTGCGCCGTGCTGGCGTTGTGGGCGGCCTATATCCTCGCCTTCGAACCCATGGAGCGCGGGCTGTACGGCACCCGCGCCTTCACCCTGGCTGCCGACGCGGCCGTGGCCGCCAACCCGGCGCCGGTGGCTTTCGTCGGCCTGGGCAAGGACGCCAAGGCGATCAAGTACCTGGTCAACCTCGACCACGACCTGACGCCGCGCTTCATCGATCAGGACAGCCAACTGCAGGGCCTGCGGGGCCCGCTCTACCTGGTGATGTCGGTGGCGCGCCTGCGCGCTGTGCAGCCGGCGGCCCTGGCCGGCCTGAGGCCGTTGGTGACCGCCGACTTCGACCATGAGCCCCACGTGCTGCTGTACCTGCCCTGAGGTTGCTCGATAGCAGGTTGCAGAAGGAGACCGGCCGCCCGTCGTGCGGCCGGCAGCGCGGTCAGGAAGTGCGCAGGGCGCGCATGCGGGTGAGCTGGCGTTCCAGCATCGACGGGTAGGGTTCCTTCAGCCATTCCACGCAACTGGCCTCGGCCGGGTTGGCGATGGCGCGGACGCGGGCGCGCTGGCGCACCTGCTCGTCCTCGGCGATGGCGCGCTCGATCAGCAGCAGGTTGCGGCTGTGCTGGCTGAGGTTCAGGGCGTTCTGCACGGCGCCTTCCTGCAGCAGCTCGGCCTGGGCCAGTTCCGCCAGCTCGTCGCCCTGGGTCAGGCCCAGTTGCAGTTGCAGGGTAATGCCGCTGTCCACCACTTCGATCTGCAGGGCGTGGCCGAGGGCGCGCATCAGCTCGCCACAGCACAGGGCGTGGGTGAGGTAGTCGTCGTCGTCGCGGGCGTGGAAGAGGATCAGGCTGCCGCCGTCGCTGAGGGTGAACAGCTGGCCCTTGTACAGCCGTGCGGCCTGCTCCAGGCAGTCGCGGTAGCGCTCCAGCAGGTCCACCAGGCGGCTGCGCGGCAGGCGCCGCAGCTGTTCCTGGTTGCCCAGTTGCACGGCCAGCACGGCGCAGGGGTTGGGCAGCTGTGGCTCGGGTTCTTCCTCGGGCTCTTCGGCGATTTCGGCGGCTTCTTCGGAGAAGTCCTCGGCGAACGCCTCAGCGGCCACGGGCGTTTCGTCGTGCAGTTCGTCCTCGGCGAAGATGTTCTCGTCGAACTCGTGCTCGTCGCGCGGCAGGTCGAGGCGGGGTTCGCGTTCGTCCTCCGGCTCGCTGGCGATGTCGTCGGCGACGGGCCTGGCCGGCTTCTCCGCGGCTTTCGCCAGGGTCGGCGCGGCCGCCTTGGGCGCGGGCTTGCGCGGCGCGGGAGCGGGCTCGGGGGCCGGCGGCTTCTCCGGCACCAGGCGCGCCTGGAGCTGGCGGGCCAGGTCGCCGATCTCGTTCTGCAGGCCGGCGCCGGGGGCGGGGTCGTCCGGGTCGCGCAGCCACACGCGCAGCTGCAGCAGCGGGGTGGAGATGTGGCGGCCCAGGCGCAGGCTGAGGGTCAGGGTGAGCAGCAGCAGGATCAGGCTGATCAGGCCCATGCTCTGCAGACTGACCATCATCGGCTGCTGGAACTGTTCCATGTCCAGGCTGATGCGCAGCTGGCCGGCCATGACCTCCTGGAAGGTGATCTGCGTCGAGTAGACGCCCTCGCTGTCGCCCAGCAGGCCCTGCTTGGGCCGCGAGCCGGCCTCGGCCAGGGTGCGGCCGTCGGCGCTGTAGATGGCGGCGTGGGCCACCAGCGGGTTCTTGGTCAGGTTGCCCAGCAGCACGTTGAGGCTGAGGATGTCGTTGGACACCAGCAGCTCGGTGGCCGAGGCCGCGGTCTGGGTGGTCAGGCTCTGGCCCACGGCGTCGGCCTGCTGGTGCATGGCCTGCTTGAACTGCATGCCCATCACCCAGGCGTAGATCAGCAGCGCCGCCGCCACCAGCACCAGGCTGTGGATGGCGATGCGCAGGGCGATGGGCACCCGGCGCTGGCGCAGGGCGTGGTACAGCAACAGGAAGAAATTATCGGGCTTGACGGACGTGGGCCGGGTCACAGCGGGCTCGGTCTTCTATGAAGGACAGTCCCGGCAGTATAACGGCGCCCCGGAAGCGGGCAAAGCGCCGGTCCGTCCGTGATCCGGACGGCACGGACGATCCGATCGGCGGTTGTGCCGCCGGCGGGCGAGGCGGCGGCCGAGAAAGGCGCTAGAATGTGCGCTTTTTCCATGGCGGAGACTGCGCCTTGCGCGAAATCGTCCTGATCAACATCACCGGGGAAGACCGCCCCGGTCTCACCGCCGCCATCACCGGCGTGCTGGCCCAGGGCGGGGTGAACATCCTCGACATCGGCCAGGCGGTGATCCACGACACCCTGTCCTTCGGCATCCTGGTGGAGATTCCCGACACCGAGCGGGCCTCCGCGGTCCTCAAGGACGTGCTCTTCACCGCCTACGAGCTCGACCAGCAGGTGCGCTTCACACCCGTTTCCGAGGCCGACTACCAGCAATGGGTCGGCGGCCAGGGCAAGCCGCGCCAGATCGTCACCCTGCTGACGCGCCGGGTGACCGCCGAGCAGTTGCAGCGGGTCAGCTCGATCACCGCCAAGTACGGGCTGAACATCGACCACATCGACCGCCTGTCCGGGCGCATGCCGCTGGACATGCCGGCCGAGCGCGGCAAGGGCTGCATCGAGTTCTCCGTGCGCGGCGAGCCAGCCGACCCGGTGGCCCTGCGCGCCGAATTCCTCAGCGTGGCCCAGGAGCTGAACGTCGACATCGCCTTCCAGCGCGACTCGCTGTACCGCCGCAACCGCCGCCTGGCGGTGTTCGACATGGACTCGACGCTGATCGAGGCCGAGGTCATCGACGAGCTGGCCAAGGCCGCCGGCGTCGGCGAGCAGGTGTCGGAAATCACCGAGCGGGCGATGCGCGGCGAGCTGGACTTCCGCGCCAGCTTCAAGGAGCGCCTGGCGCTGCTCAAGGGCCTGTCCGAGGACGTGCTCGAGGAAATCGGCGCCTCTCTGCGCCTGACCGAGGGCGCCGAGACGCTGTTCGCCGAGCTCAAGCGCCTGGGCTACAAGACCGCGATCCTCTCCGGCGGCTTCACCTATTTCGCCCGCCAGCTGCAGGCGAAGCTGGGCATCGACTACGTTTTCGCCAACGAGCTGGAGATCGTCGACGGCAAGGTCACCGGTGTGGCCATCGAGCCGATCGTCGACGCCCAGCGCAAGGCCGACCTGCTGCGCGAACTGGCGGCGAAGGAAGGCCTGCAACTGGAGCAGACCATCGCCGTGGGCGACGGCGCCAACGACCTGCCGATGCTCGGCCTGGCCGGCCTGGGCGTGGCCTTCCGCGCCAAGCCGCTGGTCAAGCAGTCGGCCAAGCAGGCCATCTCCACCCTGGGCCTGGACGGCATCCTCTACCTGCTGGGCTTCCGCGACCGCGAGGGCGTGGACGGGCGCTGAGACGCTGTGGGAATACCGGCCTGTCGGCCGGATCGCGGATGAATCCGCTCCTACGGGAAATGCCGTGCCCATGGCGGTGTCCGCCGCTTCCGGCGGCTCCAGGTTGACCTGGGTGTTGGCCATGGCCTTGGTGTATCGGCGGATAACCGCGAACGGTTATGCGCCCTACCGATCACCCACCACGGAGCTCGGTGTCGACCTGTAGGAGCGCGCCCTGCGCGCGATTTGCGGGCAAGGCCCGCTACAAATGAATCCGTGCGCCGAGGTGCCTTTCGTAGGATGGGTTGAGTTTACGAAACCCATGCGGCCGTGGTGATTGATGGGTATCGCTTCGCTCAACCCATCCTACGTTTGCCGGAAGGCGCGGGAGTATCGGCGGATAACCGCGAACGTTATGCGCCCTGCCGATCTCCCGCCACGGAGCTTGGTGTCGACCTGTAGGAGCGCGCCCTGCGCGCGATTCGCGGGCAGGGCCCGCAACAAGTGAATCTGTGCGCCGACGTGTCTTTCGTAGGATGGGTTGAGTTTACGAAACCCATGCGGCCGTGGTGATTGATGGGTATCGCTTCGTTCAACCCATCCTACGTTTGCCGGAAGGCACAGGAGTATCGGCGGATAACCGCGAACGGTTATGCGCCCTACCGATCACCCGCTACGGAGCTTGGTGTCGACCTGTAGGAGCGCGCCCTGCGCGCGATTCGCGGGCAGGGCACGCTACAAATGAATCCGTGCGCCGAGGTGCCTTTCGTAGGATGGGTTGAGTTTACGAAACCCATGCGGCCGTGGTGATGGGTATCGCTTCGCTCAACCCATCCTACGTTTGCCGGAAGGCGCGGGAGCGGATCACTCCTCCGAAGAGAAGTCGTAATCCATCGCCTGGCTCGGGCCCTGCAGGTAGCGGCCCTGGATGTAGTTGGCGCCGGCCTGCCAGAGGGTGGCCAGGGCCGTGGCGCTTTCCACCATGGGCACTATGGTCAGCTTGGCCTGGGCGTGCAGGCTGGCCATCAGGGTGCGCAGGTTTTCCTGGTTCTCCGGACGGCTGAGGTCCTGCACGTAGGAGCCGTCGATCTTCACGAAGTCGACGTTCATGTGCTTGAGCGTGTTGAACGGGTTCAGCGCGCAGCCGAACTGGCCGAGGGCGACCTGGCAGTGCAGCTCGGCCAGGCCCTGGCTCAGCGCCTTGGCCTGCTTGAGGTGGGCCACGGCGTCGGTTTCGCTGACCTGCAGGATCAGCGAGTCGGCCGGCAGGCGCGCGGCTTTCAGCGCCACCGCCAGCCAGGGCAGCAGCCCGGCGTCCTGCAGGCTGGGGCCGGACAGGTGCACGAAGAGCTTGGTGTTGTGGCCCTTGGCGCGGTGTTCGGCGAGCAGCTTGATGGAGTTGAGCAGCACCCAGCGGTCGATGCGCTCGGCCAGGCCGCCGGCCTTGGCCGCACCGAAGAAGTCGGCGGCGGGCACTTCCTCGCCCTGCGGGTTGAGCAGGCGCAGCAGCACTTCGTACAGCTCGTGGCTGTCGCCGCGCAGGCTGATGATCGGCTGGAACAGCAGGCGGAAGGCATTCTTCTCCAGCGCCTGCTGGATGATCGCCAGCAGGTCGCCGCGGCTGGCGGCGGCGGCCAGTTCGTCGGCCGGGTCGTAGAGTTTGATGCCGTTGCCCTCGGCCTGAGCGATTTCGTCGGCGCAGCGATGGGCGCGGTCGATGACGTCCTGGGCGCGGCTGGTCTTTTCGTCGAGCCCGGCGCAGCCGATCGACAGGGTGACCTGGGCGGTGCGCCCGTGGATGTCGAACAGGTGGCCCTCGACCTTCTTCAGCAGGCCGGCGAACAGGGCCTTGCTCTGTTCCGGCGTCTGGCCGTCGAGCAGCACGCTGAAGGCGTCGTCGCTGAAGCGGGCCAGCTGCACGCTCTCGGGGAAGTGCTCGCGCAGCAGGTGGGCGAGGTCGGCCAGCAGCAGGTCGATGCTGGCGATGCCCAGGCTCAGCTGCAGGTGCTGCGCGCGGTCGAGCAGCAGGTAGGCGAGGGTGGCCGGCTGGCCGGCGGTGACGGCGCGCTCCACGGCGGCATCCATCAGGTCGAGGAAGTGGGCGCGGTTGAACAGGCCGGTGACCAGGTCCTGGCTGCTGACCTCGCGCAGCTTCTCCTGCAGTTCGCTGTTGTCCTGCTCGGCGCGGATCACCACCTGGATGCACGGTTCGCCGTCGTAGGTGGCCGGCGAGAAACCCATGCGCGCGCGGAACCTCTGGCCGTCGACGCGCACGCCGTCGCACAGCAGTTCGTTGTCGCCCTCGCCGTGCTGGTAGCCCTTGAGGAAGTCCTTGAAGGTGGCCTGGTCGGCGGCGGCGATCAGGTCGATCATCGGCAGGCCTTCCAGTTCCTCGGCGTCCTCGTAGCCGAACATCGCGACGTAGGCGCGGTTGGCGTAGATGTGCATGCCGTCGTGGACGTAGGTGATGGCGTCCACCGAGCTGTCCAGCAGCAGCTGGCAGCGCTTTTCCGCCTCGCGCAGGGCGACCTCGGCGGTGCGCCGGGCGCGGCGTTCCTCCAGGGCGGCGAGTTCGCGGTTGGCCACCAGCACCAGGCGCTCGTCCTCGCCCTGGGGCAGGGCGTCCTGGGCGCCGAGGGCCAGGGCCTCGGTGATGCTGTCGGAATCGTTGCCTTCGACCAACTGGATGAAGGGGATGTCCTTGGCCTGGCGGCGCAGGCTGGCCAGGGCCTCCTCCGGCGCCAGTGCGCTGCTTTGCGGGGCGGCGATCAGCAGGTCCCAGGTCTGTTGCAGGGCCTCGCCGAGGTCTTCGCTGGAGGTCACGCGGTGGACGCGGGTCGCACGCCCGGCGTTGCGGAACAGGCTGACCAGACGTTCGGCCTCGTTCTGCGAGTCTTCCAGGATCAGCAGGCGGACGGTTTTCTTTTCATTGGCCATGAAGAGCTGCTTATGGCGCGCCGGACGGCAGCCAGGAGGCGACGAATGGAGTGCGGCCGAATCTACAGCGACTTCCAGAGTGAGTCAAAGTCTTCCTCCCCGTGCCCCGTGTGGCCGTTCGCTCCTGTGACGGGCTTATCGTCGGCGCCCTTCGGACGCTCCTGGGTACTGTATTCGAACTGGCTGAAACTGCCGGTGGCGGTGAGCTTGCGTGTCAGGGTGGCGCGGCGTTCCTCGCCGTGCAGGTTGATCTGCACGCGGCTGCCTTCCTGGAACGGCAGCCGCGGCGAGATCAGCGTCGCCGGCCGCGAGATGGCGGCGATTTCCGGCAGCAGCAGGGCGCGCAGGTAGTGGCTGCTCTGCTCCGACTTGCGCAGCAGTTGCAGGCCGCAGGGCTGGGCGATGGGGGCGATCAGCTCGATGCCCATCTGCGTGCCGCCGCCGCGGACCTGGCGGATCCAGCGCACCACCGCGATGCTCCAGCCCTGGCCCGGCGCGTCCTGGATGCCGAGCAGCTCGCCGGCCTGCAGCTGGCTGGGGATTTCCTTCGGCCAGGTCAGGCAATAGCCGCCTGGGCTGTGGTTGACGATGGGCAGGGCGAAGACCGGGTACTCGTCGCAGGTCGCCGATTCGGCGGCGTCGGCCGAGCCTTGCTCCGCCGTCCGCAGCGGCTGGTATTCGATTTCCTCCAGCGGCATGCCCGGTTGCCAGTCGGTGACCTTCTGCGCGTCGAAGGCATTGGCCCAGGCGTCGTTCACTTCCGCCTGGAAGGTCGCCTGCACCGGTTCGGGCAGCTTGAGCAGGTCGGCGAACGGGCGCCGGCCGGACAGGTAGTAGTGCAGCGCGCTCATGCCGATGCAGAGGGTCAGCTGGCCCTGGCCGGAGGTGCGCTGGAAGCTGCGCTCGGCGATGTCGCCCCAGGCGCTGGCCAGGTGCTGCAGCAGGTCGACGCTGATGCGCTCGCCCCCCTTGAGCGGCAGCTTGTCGCGTTGCTCGGCGGGGGCGTTCATGTACTCCTTGATCGCCGCCACCAGGCGCTGCGGGTCCATGCCCAGGCCGTTGTGCAGGTCGCCGGCCTTGTACAGCGAACGGTAGCGCGGCGGGCCGTCCACCTGCGGGGCGACCACGAACAGGCTGGACGGCAGGTCGGCTTCCTGCAGGCGCACCAATGAACCCCAGGCCTCCAGGGCATCGGCCAATTGGGCGATGCCGGCCTGGCGCATCTGGTTGCAGCGGGCGCAGCCCAGCAGCAGGGCCACCAGGTAGGCCTGCTCCACGGTCAGGGTGTTGCCCTGCTTGGCCAGGTCGTCGCGGACCGCCAGGGCCTGCACGCCCTTGCTGCGGGCCAGTTGGTAGAGCTGGTGCAGCTCCAGCCACAGGCTTTCCGGCACCGGGCAGTAGAGCTGCTGGGCGCGGATCAGCGGGCCGCACAGGCTGCGGATCGCCCGTTGCAGGGCGAGGGTGAGGATTTGCGCGCGTTCGCGGGTGAAGCGCGGCGCCTCGCGCACCACCACCAGCTTGTAGCCGACGGCCAGGTGGTTCTGCAGGGCCTGGCAGAGGTTGGCGACCTTGCGCGGGCGCTCGTCGAGGACGATGGAGTGGTTGAGGAAGTGGCGTTCGAGGTTGTGGCAGACCGACTGGACTTCCGGGCGGAACAGCTCCAGCAGCTGCAGGCGGGCCTCCACCGGGAGCTTCAGCTGGTTCAGCTCGATCAGGCCCTGGTAGAGCTGGCGCGCGGTCTCGCCGAGGTTGGCCTTGGGCAGGTGGTCCAGCCAGTATTTGATGTCGCGCGCAGTGACGTTGCAGAAGCTCAGGCTTTCCTGCGTCGGGGTGGGAACGCGCAGCAATTGCTGGGGACTCGTATTGTCCATGGTCGGATGAGGTGCTCCACGATCTGGGCCGTTCGCTGGACCGTTGTGCCGGTCTTGGGCGCCGGTTTTTTCCAAACTCTAGCAGTATCCACCTGAGAAGACAGCCCGTTCCCTGGTTGGGGAGCGGGCCTGCCGTTGGCTTTCGGGTAACAGGCCGGATACAGGCTGCCCGGCCTGCGCCGGCTCACGCCTGGCGGGCGTTGCCCAGCAACTGGCCCATGCGCACCGGGCTGCCGGCGGCCAGTCGTTCGGCCCAGGCGACCTGCTCGGGGCCGAACAGCACTATGGCGGTGGAGCCCAGTTTGAAGCGCCCCAGTTCCGCGCCTTTTTCCAGGTGGATGGGCTGGCGGGCCGCTTCGTCGTAGGCGAAGGCCTTCAGCTCGCGCTTCGGCGGCGTGACCAGGCCGGCCCACACGGTTTCCACCGAGGCGACGATCATCGCGCCCACCAGCACCACGGCCATGGGCCCGCGTTCGGTGTCGAACAGGCAGACCACCCGCTCGTTGCGGGCGAAGAGTTCCGGCACCTGCTCGGCGGTGAGCTGGTTCACCGAGAACAGCCGGCCGGGCACGTAGACCATCTCGCGCAGGGTGCCGGCCAGCGGCATGTGCACGCGGTGGTAGTCCTTGGGTGAGAGGTAGACGGTGGCGAAGCTGCCGCCCATGAAGGGCGCGGCGCGCTCGGCGTCGCCGCCCAGCAGCGCGGTCAGGCTGAAGCTGTGGCCCTTGGCCTGGAAGATGCGCCCGTGCTCGATCGGGCCGAGCTGGCTGATGGCGCCGTCGGCCGGGCAGAGCACGCCGCCGGGCGTTTCGTCCAGCGGCCGCGCGCCGTCCTTCAGGGCGCGGGTGAAGAAGGCGTTGAAGTGCTCGTAGGCCTGCAGGTCTTCCACCAGCGCCTCGCGCATGTCGACCTGGTAGCGGCGGGCGAACCAGCCGATCAGGCGGTTCTTGAACCAGGCTGCGCGGCATTCGGCCGCGCAGCCGATCAGGCGCGACAGCAGGTGATGCGGCAGCAGGTACTGGCCGAGGATGAACAGACGATCTTTGAACGACATTCCTTAAACCTCTACGGGGGTGTCGGGGTGGTTGCCCCATTCCGACCAGGAGCCGGCGTAGCCCTTGACCCGCGGGTAGCCGAGGGCCTTGGCCACCAGGTAGGTGAAGCCGGAACGGTGGTGGGTCTGGCAGTGGGTGATCACTTCCTTGTCCGGGGTGATGCCCAGGTCGCGAAGGATTTGCGCCATGTCGGTGCGGATGCGCAGGGCGCGGGCCGCGTCCATGCCGGCGGTCCACTCGAAGTTGACCGCGCCGGGGATGTGTCCGGCCTTGGCCGCCAGCACCTTCTGGCCGCTGTATTCGCTGGGGTTGCGCGCGTCCCAGACGGCCAGGTCGGCGGCGCCCAGGCGGCTCTGCAGGTATTCGCGGGTGGCGGTGGGTTCGTCGTGCAGCGTCAGCGGCAACGGGCCGCCGGCCGCCGCCGGAACCGCCTGGCTCAGCTCACGGCCCTCGGCCAGCCAGGCGTGCAAGCCGCCGTCCAGGTAGTGGTAACGCTGGTGGCCGATGACGTCCAGCAGCCAGATGAAGCGCCCGGCCCAGCCGCCGCCTTCGTCGTCGTAGACCACGTACACGGCGTCCGGGTTGTGCCCCAGTTCGCCGAACAGCGCTTCCAGGTCGGCCTTGGCCGGCAGCAGGCCGGGCGCCGGCGGCAGGCCCCACTGGGTGCGCGCGGGGGCGACGAAGCGGGCGCCGGGCAGGTGGCCCTCGGCGTAGCGCGCCGGGCTGGTCAGGTCGACCAGGATCAGCTCGGGAGCGTCTAGGCGGGCGGCCAGCTCGGCCGGTTCTATCACCAGGGGCAGGTCGGAAAAGGCGGACATGTCGGCATCTCCCTGAGGGCGGGTACGGGGGACGGGATGGCGTGAGCTGGCGCCCTGGGCTACCCGCGAAACCCCGCAGTTTAACGAAAAAGCGCGGGGCGCTGGCGGGCAATCGCTTCAGGGCGTGTCACTGGGCCGCAGGTGCGCCGAATTGCTGCAGGGCGCGCTCGATGCACTGGCAGGTCTTGTCGAAGGCCTGGCCCTGGACCTCGCCGATGGGGTGGCCGTTGCGGTCGGCGACCACCAGCATCACCACGCGCGGGCCGCGGGCCAGGGAGCGCAGCAGCAGGTGGTTGCCGGGCAGCGCCGCCTTCAGGCGGCCGGGCAGCAGCGCGGAGTACTCGGCCATGTTGGCCGGGGTGAGGTGCAGGCGCGCCGGGCGCTCCAGCAGGCGGCGCAGCAACTGGCTGCCGGCCACCGGCAGTTGCAGGTTCTGCTCCGCGGGGGCCAGGCCGAAGCTGCGGCGGGCCTGCAGCAGGTTTTGCTGGCGGTCGGCGAACAGCAGAACGGCGCGGGCCAGGCCGCAGGCGTGCAGGGCTTCGCTGGCGCATTCCAGCAGCGGCACCAGGTTGCCGAACGGGCTGGGCGTGCGCAGCAGCTCGGCGCACAGCCGGCGCCATTGCTCGGGGTTGCCGGCGGCAGGGGCGGGCGCGTTCGTCGCCGTGGGCTCGGACGTGGGCGCGTGGCGCGGCAGCCAGCGTTGGCTGTCCCAGGGCCAGAGCAGCGCCTGGGCCGGATGCCAGTAGCGGGCGTCGGCGTCCTTGCGGGCGCTTTCCACGGCCAGGGCGTGGACCTGTTGCTGCAGCGCCTCCAGTGGCTCCTGCAGGTAGAGCGCGGTGAGCCGCTGCCAGCGCAGCATGTGCGGCCCGCCCCAGGACTGGTGCGCGGCCATCGCCAGGCTGTTGGCCAGGAGGATGGTGTTGGCCGGGCGCGTCAGCCAGCGCGCCAGCTCGGGGTCGGCGTCCAGGCGCTGCTGCTGGGCCAGCGGCTCGCTTTCGGCGTGGGCCAGGTGCAGGGCGCGGACCAGCAGTTCGTGGTCCTCGCCGAGCAGGCGCAGGCCCTGGCCGATCCACTCCGGCAGGCGCCAGCGCTCGGCCAGGGCCGCGCACAGCGGCAGCAGGCGCATGCCCAGCAGCTCCTGCTCCACCTCGGCGCTGGCGCGGCCTTCGCCGAGCACCTGCTGCTGCCATTCTTCGAGCAGGTCCGGGCGCGCCGTGGCCAGGGCCCAGACCGGCGCCAGGATGAACAGGCTGCCCCAGTGGATTTCCTGCCACAGGCGCGCCAGGCGACTGGCGAACAGGCCGCTGGCCTGTTGCATGGCGTGGCGGCTGATCAGCAGCATCTGCCCCAGGGCCGGCGGCATCTGCGCGGCGGGCACGCTGGGCAGGCCTTCCAGCAGGGCCGCGGCGCGCGCCAGGCCGAGGCGGCTGAGCGCCACTTCCAGGCTTTCCGCCGGGTTGTCCCGGGCCATGCGCGCGCGGTTGGCCTCGCGCAGGATGGCCAGGGCCAGGGTCGGGCTGTCCTGCAGCAGGTCGACGATGTCGCGCAGGGACCGGCGGTTGTCCGCCAGGGCGCGGCGCACGCGCTCGTGCTGTTCGGCGGGTACCGGCAGCGGCAACTCCTCCAGCAACTGGAGCCAGGAGGCGAGGCGCTGCGGGTCGGGTGTCTGGATGGGCATGCTGGGGCCGCCGAACTGGTTTTTACAATTTGCAGCCTATAGTCTTGCGCGGTTTCTCCGATAACAAGAGGGTGGCGCATATTGGCGCTCCCGTCCCGTCCACCGTTCCAGTCGACTCTTCAATGGCAAAAATCATCGGCATCATTGTCCTGCTGGGCAGCGTCCTCGGCGGCTACCTGCTCTCCGGCGGCAAGATCATGGCCATCGTGCAGCCCTTCGAAGTGCTGATCATCGGCGGTGCCGCGCTGGGCGCCTTCCTCCAGGCGAACCCCGGCAGCACCTTCATGACGGTGCTGAAGAAGGCGCCGAAGATGTTCAGCAACCGCTTCACCCACGTCTTCTACCTGGAAGTGCTGGGGATGCTCTACGAAATCCTCAACAAGAGCCGCCGCGAAGGCATGATGGCCATCGAGGCCGATCTCGAGGAACCCGCTTCCAGCCCCATCTTCAGCAAGTACCCGGCGGTGCTGAAGGACGAGCGCATGACCGCCTACATCTGCGACTACCTGCGCATCATGTCTTCCGGCAACATGGCGCCCCACGAGCTGGAAGGCCTGTTCGACATGGAGCTGGGCAGCCTCAAGGAAGACCTGGAGCACCCGTCCCACGCCGTGACCCGCGTCGCCGACGCGCTGCCCGGCTTCGGTATCGTCGCCGCGGTGCTCGGCATCGTGATCACCATGGCCCTGCTCGGCCAGGGCAGCCAGGCGGAGATCGGCCACCACGTCGCCGCGGCGCTGGTCGGCACCTTCCTCGGTATCCTCGCCGCCTACGGCTTCGTCGGTCCGCTGTCCAACGCCCTGGAGCACGACGCCAAGGAAGAGCTGAACCTCTACGAGGCGATCAAGGCCTGCCTGGTGGCCTCGGCCTCGGGCATGCCGCCGTCGCTGGCGGTGGAGTTCGGCCGCAAGGTGCTGCTGCCGGCGCACCGTCCGAGCTTCTCCGAGCTCGAGCAGGCGGTGCGCGGGCGCTAAGCGATGGATAACAACCAGCCGATCATCGTCAAGCGCGTCAAGCGCTACGCCGCCGGTCACCACGGCGGCTCCTGGAAGATCGCCTTCGCCGACTTCGCCACGGCGATGATGGCGTTCTTCCTGGTGTTGTGGCTGCTGTCCTCGGCCACCCCCGAGCAGAAGAAGGCGATTTCCGGCTACTTCCAGGACCCCATTGGCTTCACCGAGAGCGCCAGCCCCTACGTGATCGACCTCGGCGGCACGCCGACGCCGGCCCCGGACAAGACCCTCAACCCGCAGATCCAGGCGCAGCCGGAGGCGGACGAGACGCGCATCAGCCCGGAGTCGGAGAAGGAGGTCAACCCCGCCGAAGCCGAGCGCCAGGCCGAGCAGATCGAGCACGAGCGCCTGGAGCTGCTGCTCCAGGAATTGCAGAACAAGGTCGACGAGAACCCCACGCTGCGCCGCTTCAAGGAGCAGATCCTGTTCGAGATCACCCGCGACGGCCTGCGCATCCAGATCGTCGACGCCGAGAACCGGCCGATGTTCGACCTGGGCAGCGCGCGCCTGCAGCCGTACTTCGAGGACATCCTGCTGGCCATGGCCGAGACCATCAAGCAGGTGCCGAACAAGATCAGCATCAGCGGCCACACCGACGCCAAGCCCTACGCCGGCGACGAGTTCGGCAACTGGGAGCTGTCGGCCAACCGCGCCAACGCCGCGCGCCGCGCCCTGGTGGCCGGCGGCTATCCGGAAGGGCAGATCGCCCGGGTGGTGGGCTACGCCTCGTCGCAGCTGTTCGACCGCAAGAACCCGCTGAACCCGGTGAACCGGCGCATCGACATCATCGTCCTGACCAAGCGCGCGCAACGCGCCATCGAGGGCCAGGACGGCACCGCCGAGGAGCCGGCGGCCAGCCAGCCGGCCACTTCTCCTGCCGGGGCGGCAACGCCAGCCGGGGCCGCGCCGACGCCGCCCCAGGGCGCCACGCCCGCGTCCCAGCCGCTGCCCGCCGAACAGGTGCGCGAGAAGCTCAACCTGTTCGATGACGGCAAGCTGAAGCTGGACGAGCTGAAGAAGCAGTGAAGGCGGGCCTGGCGCTCCGACAAAGTTGTCGGAGCGCGGGCGCTGATCAGTAATCCGTTTCCGGCAGGCTGGCGAGAATGTGCCGATAACTGGCCATGCGCTGCGGGCTGATGCGGCCTTCCTCCAGCGCCTTGAGCAGCGCGCAGCCGGGCTCGCGGTCGTGCTTGCAGTCGCGGAAGCGGCAGTGCCCGAGCAGGTCGCGGAACTCGATGAAGCCGGCCTCGACGTCGTCGCGGGTGACGTGCCCCAGGCCGAATTCGCGGATGCCGGGGGAGTCGATCAGGTCGCCGCCGGCGGGGAAGTGGAACAGCCGCGCCGTGGTGGTGGTGTGGGTGCCCTTGCCGGTGATCTCCGAGAGGTCGCCGACGCGGGTGTCCACCCCCGGCAGCAGGGCGTTGACCAGCGACGACTTGCCCACCCCGGACTGGCCGACGAACACGCTGACGTGATCGTTCAGCGCCGCGCGCAGGGCGTCCATGGCCAGGCCGTTGAAAGCCGAGACCTCCAGCAGCGGGTAGCCCAGGTCGCGGTAGGTGCCCAGCAGGGCGTCGATCTGCCCGGCGTTCTGCTCGTCGATCAGGTCGGCCTTGTTCAGCAGCAGCAGCGGCTGGATGCCGGCGTGCTCGGCGGCGATCAGGTAGCGGTCGATCAGGTTGGCGTGGGGTTCCGGGCGCGGGGCGAAGACGATGACGATGCGGTCGACATTGGCCGCCACCGGCTTGAGCAGGCCGCGCATGTCCGGGCGGCACAGCTCGGAGGTGCGCGGCAGCTGCGCGACTATCACGCCGATGCCCTGGTTGCCCGGGCGCCAGACCACGCGGTCGCCGGTCACCAGTGGCGGCAGGTTGGCGCGCAGGTGGCAGCGCAGCACCTCGCCGGCGTGCTCGCCCTCCAGCGCCTCGACTTCCACCTGGACGCCGAAGTGGGCGATCACCAGGCCGTTCTGCTCCGGCCCCAGGTCGCCGCCTTCCAGCTCTTCCAGGGCCCGCGACTCGCGCTTGGCGGCACGCGCGGCGCGCTCTTCCTGGATCTTTTCGATGCGCCAGCTCTGCCGGCGGGTGAGATGACGCTTGGCCATAGGGAACCCGAGTGAAAAATCGCCGGCGAGTTTAGCATGCCCCGGCGCGCTTCCCGCTAAACTAGGGGGCTTGAGCCGAGGAGCGCAGCATGCAGAACCCACAGAACCTGATCTGGATCGACCTGGAGATGACCGGCCTGGACCCGGACCGGGACGTGATCATCGAAATGGCCACCATCGTCACCGACAGCGAGCTGAACATTCTCGCGGAAGGCCCGGTGATCGCCGTACACCAGAGCGAGGAGACCCTCGCCGGCATGGACGAGTGGAACACCCGCCAGCACGGCCAGTCGGGCCTGACCCAGCGCGTGCGCGAAAGCACCATCGACGCCGCCCAGGCCGAGGCCATGACCCTGGCCTTCCTGGAAAAGTGGGTGCCCAAGCGCGCCTCGCCGATCTGCGGCAACAGCATCTGCCAGGACCGCCGCTTCCTCTATAGGTACATGCCGAAGCTGGAGGCCTGGTTCCACTACCGCAACCTGGATGTCTCCACCCTCAAGGAACTGGCGGCGCGCTGGGCCCCGCAGGTGCGGGATGGCTTCAAGAAGGGCAATACCCACCTGGCGCTGGACGACATCCGCGAATCCATCGCCGAGCTGCGCTATTACCGCGAGACCTTCATCAAGGTCTGAGTCGCTGGTTTTTCGTAGGAGCGAGCTTGCTCGCGAACGGGGTTTCCAGGTGGCTGAGGTGTGTCGGCTTGGCTCCGCTCCCTCTCCCTAACCCTCTCCCTGAAGGGAGAGGGGACCGTTCGGAGTGCTTGGATGCTCTGGAGTTAGCCGGCAACTCCGATGGTTTCCAGCTGAAACCATTCCTTCTTTCGGCACGGACAAGCCCCCTCTCCCTTCAGGGAGAGGGCTGGGGAGAGGGGCTCTTCAGGACGCGCTCCGAACCCAGCCAGCAGAACCCCTACCGTCCCACCCCATGCCGCCGCAGCGCCCACTCGATGTGCTCGCGCACCAACTCCGACGGAAACTCCCGCCGCGCCTTCAGCGCCTCTATCACTGGAGTGCTCGAAGGTGCATTTGAAGTGCTTTTCGTAGGATGGGTTGAGCTTGCGATACCCATGCGGTCATGGCGATGGGTATCGCTTCGCTCAACGCCATCCTACGGGGCATTGCCGGAAGGTGTAGGGGCGATCCCATGCCGCCGCAGCGCCCACTCGACGTGCTCGCGCACCAACTCCGACGGAAACTCCCGCCGCGCCTTCAACGCCTCTATCACCGGAATGCTCGACGGCGCATTGCCCAGCCCCACCGCCAGGTTGCGCAGCCACCTTTCATAGCTCGCGCGGCGTAGCGGCGAGCCTTCAGTGCGGCTGAGGAACTCGTCCTCGCTCCACAGGAACAGCTCGGCCAACTCGGCATTGTCCAGCCCGTGGCGCGGCTGGAAGTCGCCCTGTTCGCTGGGCCGGGCGAAGCGGTTCCAGGGGCAGACGATCTGGCAGTCGTCGCAGCCGAATACCCGGTTGCCCATGGGCGCGCGCAGCTCCTCGGGGATCGGGCCCTTCAGCTCGATGGTCAGGTAGGAGATGCAGCGCCGCGCGTCCAGCACGTAGGGGCCGACGAAGGCGTTGGTCGGGCAGATGTCCAGGCAGGCGCTGCAGCGCCCGCAGTGCTCGCTGCCGTGGGGCTCGTCCAGGGGCAGCGGCAGGTCGGTGAAGAGTTCGCCGAGGAAGAAGTAGCTGCCGGCCTTGCGGTTGAGCAGCAGGGTGTTCTTGCCGATCCAGCCGAGCCCGGCCTGCTCGCCGATGGCCTTCTCCAGCACCGGCGCGCTGTCGACGAAGGCGCGGTAGCCGAAGGGGCCGACCTCCTGCTGGATGCGCTCGGCCAGCTGCTGCAGGCGCTTGCGCACCAGCTTGTGGTAGTCGCGGCCCAGGGCGTAGCGCGATACGTAGGCCTTCTCCGGCTCGGCCAGGCGCTGCGCCATGCGCGTGTCGCCGGGCAGGTAGTCCATGCGCAGCGAGACCACCCGCAGGGTGCCGGGCACCAGCTCGTCCGGGCGCCAGCGCTTGCTGCCGTGGGCGCCCATGTAGTCCATCTCGCCGTGGTAGCCGGCGGCCAGCCAGCGTTGCAGGTGCTCGCCGTGGCTGGCCAGGTCCAGGCCGCCGATGCCGACCTGCTGGAAGCCCAGCTCGCGGCCCCAGGCCTTGATGCGCTCGGCGATGGCGCTGTAATCGGGTGTGGAATCGTGCATGCGGGGGCGGGAAAGCGGGACCGGGGTAGGTATAATTCTGCCAGACCGCGCCGACCGGCGCCCGATTCCCCGCGGAAACCCGATGAATTCGCACCCTCACGACAGTCTGCCGACCGCGCTGTACAGCGCCCGGCAGGTGCGCGACCTCGACGCGCGCCTGATCGCCGCCGGCACACCCGGCTTCGAACTCATGCAGCGCGCCGCCCACGCCGCCTGGCGCGCCCTGCGCCGGCGCTGGCCGGACGCCGGGCGCCTGACGGTGCTGGCCGGGCACGGCAACAACGCCGGCGACGGCTATCTGGTCGCCGCCCTGGCCCAGCGCGCCGGCTGGAACGTGCGCGTGCTGGCGGTGGGCGACACCGCGCGGCTGGCCGGCGATGCCGCATCCGCCCACGCCGAGGCCCTGGCCGCCGGCGTGACCATCCTGCCCTGGCACGAACACGCCGAACTGCATGGCGTGCTGGTGGATGCGCTGCTCGGCACCGGCCTCGGTGGCGCGGTGCGCGACCCGTACGCGGCGGCCATCGCACGGATCAACGCCAGCGGCCTGCCGGTCCTGGCCATCGACATCCCCTCCGGCCTCAGCGCCGATACCGGCCAGGTGCTGGGCTGCGCGGTGCGCGCCGACCTGACGGTGACCTTCATCGGCCTCAAGTTCGGCCTGTTCACCGGCGAAGGCCCGGACCAGTGCGGCGAGCTGGTCTTCGACGACCTGGCCGCCGACCCCGCGCAACTGCCCGAGGAGGCCCAGGCCACGCGCCTGGCGCCCCGCAGCCTGGCACAGCTGGCGCCGCGGCCGAAGGCGGCGCACAAGGGCCTGTTCGGCCACCTGCTGCTGATCGGCGGCGACCACGGCATGGGCGGCGCCACCCTGCTGGCCGGCGAAGCGGCCCTGCGCAGCGGCGCCGGCCTGGTCTCGGTCGCCACCCGCGCCGCCCACGTGCCGGCGGCGCTGGCGCGCTGCCCGGAACTGATGACCCGTGGTCTGTCCTCGTCCGCCGAGGTGCTGCGCGCCGCCGAGCGCGCCAGCGTGCTGGTGGTCGGCCCCGGCATCGGCCGCAACGCCTGGGGCCGCTGCCTGACCAGCGCCGCGGCGAGCCTGGGCCTGCCCCAGGTGTGGGACGCCGATGCGCTCAACCTGCTGGCCGAGGGCCAGGTGCAGCGCCCGTCGGGCAGCCTGGTGATCACCCCGCATCCCGCCGAGGCGGCGCGCCTGCTGGGCCGCTCCACCGCCGAGGTGCAGGCCGACCGGGCCGCCGCCGCGCGCGAACTGGCCAGCCGCTACCAGGCGGTGGCCGTGCTCAAGGGCGTCGGCAGCCTGGTCGCTGCGCCGGACGGCCGCCTGGCGCTGTGCTCCCATGGTCATCCGGCCATGGCCACCGCCGGCCTGGGGGACGTGCTGTCCGGGATAGTCGGTGCGTTGCTGGCGCAGAAACTGGAACCCTTCGATGCCGCCTGCCTGGCCGTCTGGCTGCACGCCCGCGCCGGCGAAATGCTCGGCGCGCAGGGGCGGGGGCTCGCGGCCAGCGACCTGATCCCTGCCGTTCGTCAGTTGCTCGAGGAGTTCGCCCCATGCCTGAACTGAAGCTGTTCGCCGACGGCGAGGAAGCCATGTACGCGCTGGGCGCGAGGATCGCCCGGGCCACCGGCGGGCGCGGGGTGATCTACCTGCACGGCGACCTCGGCGCCGGCAAGACCACGCTCTCGCGCGGCATTCTGCGCGGCCTGGGCCATGCCGGGGCGGTGAAGAGCCCGACCTTCACCCTGGTCGAGCCCTACGAGCTGGGCGAGGTGCGCGCCTTCCATTTCGATCTGTACCGCCTGGCCGACCCCGAGGAACTGGAATATCTGGGCATCCGCGATTACTTCGAAGGCGACGCCCTGTGCCTGATCGAGTGGGCCGAAAGGGGCGCGGGCATTTTGCCAAAGGCCGACCTGGACATTACCATTACCCCGCAAGCGGGCGGCCGCATGCTGCGCCTGGAACCGCACGGAGTGCGGGGCGAAGCCTGGTGCGCCGTCCTGGCTACGGGAGCATGAGAAAAAACATGGGTTGGGGGTTGCGCCTTCGGGCGCTGTTGGCCGGGTTGTTCATCCTGCTGGCGCTGGGCGCCGGCGAGGTTCTTGCCGCCGCGCAAATCACGCAGATCAAGAGCGTGCGCCTGTGGCGCGCACCGGACAACACGCGCCTGGTGTTCGACCTGTCCGGCCCGGTGCAGCACAGCCTGTTCACCCTCAGCGCGCCGAACCGCATCGTCATCGACCTCAATGGCGCGCAACTGAGCACCGCGCTGAACCAGCTCAAGCTGAAGAACACCCCGATCACCTCGGTGCGCTCGGCGCAGCGTTCGCCCACCGACCTGCGCCTGGTGCTGGACCTCTCGGCCCAGGTGACGCCCAAGAGTTTCGTCCTGCCGCCCAACCAGCAGTACGGCAACCGCCTGGTGGTGGACCTCTACGACCAGGGCGCGGACATCACCCCCGACGTGCCCGCCACGCCCACGCCTAACCAGCCGGCCACCCCGGTGACGCCGACGCAGCCGGTGGCCAAGGCGCCGGTGCCGGCCGGCGGCAAGCGCGACATCATCATCGCCATCGACGCCGGCCACGGCGGCGAGGACCCGGGCGCCTCCGGCCCGAACGGCCTGCACGAGAAGAACATCACCCTGTCGATCGCCCGCGAGTTGCAGCGGCAGATCAACCAGATGAAGGGCTTCCGCGCCGAGCTGACGCGTACCGGCGACTACTTCATCCCGCTGCGCGGGCGCACCGCCATCGCGCGCAAGAAGGGCGCCGACCTGTTCGTCTCCATCCACGCCGACGCCGCGCCCAGCCGCAGTGCCTTCGGCGCCTCGGTGTTCGCCCTCTCCGACCGCGGCGCCACCTCCGAGACCGCGCGCTGGCTGGCCGACAGCGAAAACCGTTCCGACCTGATCGGCGGCGACGGCAGCGTCAGCCTCGACGACAAGGACCACATGCTCGCCGGCGTGCTGCTCGACCTGTCGATGACCGCCACCATGTCCTCCAGCCTGGACGTCGGGCACAAGGTGCTGACCAACGTCGGCCGCGTCACCTCGCTGCACAAGAACCGCGTCGAGCAGGCCGGCTTCATGGTGCTGAAGTCGCCGGACATCCCGTCGATCCTGGTGGAGACCGGCTTCATCTCCAACCCCGGCGAGTCGCGGAAGCTCAACAGCGCCTCGCACCAGCAGGCCCTGGCCCGCTCCATCGCCGCCGGCGTGCGCCAGTACTTCGTGCAGACGCCGCCGCCGGGCACCTACATCGCCTCGCTGCGCGACGGCGGGCAGATTTCCAGCGGGCCGCGCCAGCATGTGGTGCGCGCCGGCGAGAGCCTGTCGATGATCGCCGCGCGCTACGACGTGAGCATGGCCACCCTGCGCAGCACCAACAACCTGAAGACCGATAGCGTGCGCATCGGCCAGGTGCTGAACATCCCCGCGACCTCCCTGGCGGCGCAGCAATGAACGATTCACGCCGCATCCAGCTGCTCAGCCCGCGGCTGGCCAACCAGATCGCCGCCGGCGAGGTGGTCGAGCGCCCGGCCTCGGTGATCAAGGAACTGCTGGAGAACTGCCTGGACGCCGGCGCCCGGCGCATCGACGTCGAGGTGGAACAGGGCGGCATCAAGCTGCTGCGGGTACGCGACGACGGCGGCGGCATTCCTGCCGACGACCTGCCGCTGGCCCTGGCGCGCCACGCCACCAGCAAGATCCGCGAGCTGGAAGACCTCGAGGCGGTGATGAGCCTGGGCTTCCGCGGCGAGGCCCTGGCCTCGATCAGCTCGGTGTCGCGGCTGACCATGACCTCGCGCACCGCCGACGCCGAGCAGGCCTGGCAGGTGGAGACCGAGGGCCGCGACATGCAGCCGCGGGTGCAGCCGGCGGCGCATCCGGTGGGCACCAGCGTCGAGGTCCGCGACCTGTTCTTCAACACCCCGGCGCGGCGCAAGTTCCTGCGCGCCGAGAAGACCGAGTTCGACCACCTGCAGGAAGTCATCAAGCGCCTGGCCCTGGCCCGCTTCGACGTGGCCTTCCACCTGCGCCACAATGGCAAGACCATCTTCAGCCTGCACGAGGCCGCGGACGAGGTTGCCCGCGCGCGCCGCGTCGGCGCCGTGTGCGGCCCGGCCTTCCTCGAGCAGGCGCTGCCCATCGAGATCGAGCGCAACGGCCTGCACCTGTGGGGCTGGGTCGGCCTGCCGACCTTCTCCCGCAGCCAGCCGGACCTGCAGTACTTCTACGTCAACGGCCGCATGGTGCGCGACAAGCTGGTCGCCCACGCGGTGCGCCAGGCCTACCGCGACGTGCTCTACAACGGCCGCCACCCGACCTTCGTGCTGTTCCTGGAGGTCGACCCGGCGACGGTGGACGTCAACGTGCACCCGACCAAGCACGAAGTGCGCTTCCGTGACAGCCGCATGGTCCACGACTTCCTCTACGGCACCCTGCACCGGGCGCTCGCCGAGGTACGCCCGGACGACCAGCTGGCGCCGCCGGGGGCCACCTCCCTGACCGTCCCGCGCCCCACCGGGCAGGCCGCCGGGGAATTCGGCCCGCAGGGCGAGATGAGCCTGTCGGACAAGGTGCTGGAGGCCCCGGCCGCGGCGCGCAGCTGGAGCGGCTCCGGTGGTTCCGGTTCCGGCGGCGGCTATTCCTACCAGCCGCAGCGTCAGGAAATACCCCCGGTCGCCGAGGCCCAGGGCGCCTACCGCGCCTATTTCGCGCCGCTGCCGGAACAGGCCGCGACGGCCGTGCCCCAGGCTCTGCCGGAAAGCGCCCAGGATGTCCCGCCGCTGGGCTACGCCCTGGCCCAGCTCAAGGGCATCTACATCCTCGCCGAGAACGCCCACGGCCTGGTGCTGGTGGACATGCACGCGGCCCATGAGCGCATCACCTACGAGCGCCTGAAGATCGCCATGGACAGCGAAGGCTTGCGCGGCCAACCGCTGCTGGTGCCCGAATCCCTGGCGGTGAGCGAGCGCGAGGCCGACTGCGCCGAGGAACACGGCGGCTGGTTCAGCCGGCTCGGCTTCGAACTGCAGCGCCTGGGCCCGGAAAGCCTGGCGATCCGCCAGGTTCCCGCGCTGCTCAAGCAGGCCGAGGCGACCCAGCTGGTGCGCGACGTGCTTGCCGACCTGCTGGAATACGGCACCAGCGACCGCATCCAGGCGCATCTCAACGAACTGCTCGGGACCATGGCCTGCCACGGCGCGGTGCGCGCCAACCGGCGCCTGACGCTGCCGGAGATGAACGCCCTGCTGCGCGACATGGAAATCACCGAGCGCAGCGGCCAGTGCAACCATGGCCGGCCCACCTGGACACAGCTGGGCCTGGACGAGCTGGACAAACTCTTCCTGCGCGGGCGCTGAAATAAAGCCAGCGTTAAGCCAAGTGCAGTAAACTGCGCGCCAATCGATTCAGCGCGCGGTATGCACGCGCCCGTTCTGCCGAAGAGTTGCCGATGTCCTCCCTGCCTCCCGCCATCTTCCTCATGGGCCCGACCGCCGCCGGCAAGACCGACCTGGCGCTGGAGCTGGCGCGGCTGCTGCCCATCGAGCTGGTCAGCGTCGACTCGGCGCTGGTCTACCGTGGCATGGACATCGGCACGGCGAAGCCCTCGAAGGAAATCCTGGCCGAATTCCCGCACCGCCTGATCGACATCCGCGATCCGGCCGAAAGCTATTCGGCGGCGGAATTCCGCGCCGATGCCCTGGCGGCCATGGCCGAGATCACCGCGGCGGGGCGCATCCCCCTGCTGGTCGGCGGCACCATGTTGTATTTCAAGGCATTGCTGGAAGGTATGGCGGACATGCCCAGCGCCGATCCGGCGGTGCGCGCCGAGCTGGAAGCCTGGGCCGCGGCCGAGGGCTGGGCAGCGCTGCATGCCGAATTGCAGCGGGTCGATCCGGAATCGGCGGCGCGCATCCACCCCAACGACCCGCAACGCCTGGTCAGGGCGCTGGAAGTGCAACGCGTCAGCGGCTTGTCGATGAGCGACCACCGCCGCCGCCAGGCGGCTGAAAATGCCGGTGCCAGCGCGCCAGGCGCGGCGCAATTACCGTATACTGTGGCGCAACTGGCGATTGCACCTCAGCAGCGCCAGGTACTGCACGCGCGAATCGCGCAACGTTTTCGTCAGATGCTGGAACAGGGCTTCATCGCCGAGGTCGAAGCACTTCGCGCGAGAGACGACTTGCACGCCGCTCTGCCATCCATTCGTGCCGTGGGCTACCGACAGGTATGGGAATACCTCGAGGGCAAACTGTCCTACGCTGAGATGGAGGAGCGCGGCGTGATTGCCACCCGGCAACTAGCCAAGCGCCAGTTCACCTGGCTGCGCAGCTGGGGCCATCTACACTGGTTGGACAGTCTGGCAGGCGACAATCTGCCGCGTGCCTTGAAATATCTTGAGGCGGTCTCCATATAGGTTCGAGACCATAATTCAGCCGTCTATCCTTGGGGTTACCGACGGCAACAAGCCATTCGACTACTACTAAATCTATTGATTCCCTAAAGGAGTGCGGCATATGTCAAAAGGGCATTCGCTACAAGACCCTTACCTGAATACCCTGCGAAAAGAACGCGTACCGGTCTCCATCTACCTGGTGAACGGTATCAAGCTGCAAGGTCAGATCGAATCCTTCGACCAGTTCGTGATTTTGCTGAAGAACACTGTCAGCCAGATGGTCTACAAGCACGCCATTTCCACCGTCGTGCCCAGCCGTCCGGTGCGTCTGCCCAGCGGCGATCAACCGGCCGAGCCGGGCAACGCTTGACGGTAGCCCGCCTTGTTCTTTGAGCGCCCGGGTGGTGGGGAACGGGCCATTCTGGTTCATCTGGAAGGTCAGGACCCCGAGGCGCGCGAAGACCCGCAGGAATTCCAGGAGCTGGCCCGTTCGGCGGGCGCGGAGTCGGTGGCATTCGTCAACGTTTCGCGCCATCAGCCGTCGGCCAAGTTCCTGATCGGCAGTGGCAAGGTCGATGAGCTGCGCGACCTGGTGCAAGTCCAGGACGTCGAGCTGATCATCTTCAACCACACCCTCACGCCCAGCCAGGAACGCAACCTCGAACGCGTCCTCGAATGCCGGGTGCTCGACCGTACCGGTCTGATTCTCGACATCTTCGCCCAGCGCGCCCGCACCCATGAGGGCAAGCTGCAGGTGGAGCTGGCGCAGCTCGAACACATGAGCACGCGCCTGGTGCGCGGCTGGACCCACCTGGAAAGGCAGAAGGGCGGTATCGGCCTGCGCGGTCCCGGTGAAACCCAGCTGGAAACCGACCGCCGCCTGCTGCGCGCCCGCATCCGCCAGATCAAGCAGCGCCTGGAGAAGGTCCGCAGCCAGCGCGAACAGGCCCGCCGTGGCCGGCGCCGGGCGGAAATCCCCTCGGTTTCCCTGGTCGGCTATACCAACGCCGGCAAGTCCACGCTGTTCAACGCCCTGACCACTTCCGAGGTCTACGCGGCCAACCAGCTGTTCGCCACCCTCGACCCGACCCTGCGCCGGCTCGAGCTGGAGGACGTCGGCCCGGTCGTGCTGGCCGATACCGTGGGTTTCATCCGCCACCTGCCGCACAAGCTGGTCGAGGCCTTCCGCGCTACGCTGGAAGAGTCGAGCAACGCCGACCTGCTGCTGCACGTGATCGATGCCCACGAGCCGGAGCGCGACGCGCAGGTGGAGCAGGTGCACGCGGTGCTGACCGAGATCGGCGCCAACGAACTGCCGATGCTCGAGGTGTACAACAAGATCGACCTGCTGCCGGACATGGACGCGCGAATCCAGCGCGACGAGAGCGGCAAGCCGGTGCGGGTCTGGCTCTCCGCCCGTGACGGGCGCGGGCTGGAACTGCTGGAAAAGGCGGTGGCCGAGCTGCTGGGCGACGACCTGTTCGTCGGCACGCTCTGCCTGCCGCAGCGCCTGGGGCGCCTGCGCGCGCAGTTCTTCGAACTGGGCGCGGTGCAGTCCGAGGACCATGACGAGCAGGGACGCGCCGTTTTGCAGGTTCGCCTGCCGCGTGTCGAGTTGAACCGCCTGGTCAGCCGCGAGGGATGGCAGCCGGCGGAGTTCATTGCGCAACACACTTTGCAATAAAGCCCGGAACGGTGCTTTTGGCACCGGGCGGGGCATTCGGTAGCATGGGTGGTCGCGCCGCTGGCGCGTTTCGCGTTACTAGATGGAGAGCGCTATGGCTTGGAATGAGCCGGGTGACAACTCGAACAAGAACGATCAGGACCCCTGGGGTGGGCGCCGTGGCGGCGGCCGCCAGGGCCCTCCGGATCTCGATGAGGCCTTCCGCAAGCTGCAGGACAGCCTCAATCGCATCTTCGGCGGCAAGAAACCGCGCGGCGGCAGCCCCGTCGGCGGCAAGGGCGGTGGCCTGGGCCTGTTCGGCATCGGCCTGGCCGTGCTCGCCGTGCTCTGGCTGTACAACGCCATCTACGTGGTGGACGAGCAGGAGCAGGCGGTGATCCTGCGCATGGGCAAGTACTACGACACCGTGGGCCCGGGCCTGAACTTCTACTTCCCGCCGATCGACAGGAAGTTCCAGGAGAACGTCACCCGCGAGCGTGCCTACAGCAAGCAGGGGCAGATGCTCACCGAGGACGAGAACATCGTCGAGGTCCCGCTGACCGTGCAGTACAAGGTCAGCAACCTGAAGGACTTCGTGCTCAACGTCGACCAGCCCGAGGTCAGCCTGCAGCACGCCACCGAGAGCGCCCTGCGCCACGTGGCCGGCTCCACCACCATGGACCAGATCCTCACCGAGGGCCGCGAACAGATGGCCACCGAGGTGCGCGATCGCCTGCAGCGCTTCCTGGACACCTACAAGACCGGTATCACCGTGACCCAGGTGAACATCCAGAGCGCCGCCGCCCCGCGCGAGGTGCAGGAAGCCTTCGACGACGTGATCCGTGCCCGCGAAGACGAGCAGCGCGAGAAGAACCAGGCCGAAGCCTACGCCAACGGCGTGGTGCCCGAAGCCCGCGGCCAGGCCCAGCGCATCATCGAGGAAGCCAACGGCTACCGCGACGAGGTGGTTGCCCGAGCCGAGGGTGAGGCCGACCGCTTCAGCAAGCTGGCCGGCGAATACCGCAAGGCGCCGGAGGTCACCCGCGAGCGCCTGTACCTGGACACCATGCAGGAGGTCCTGTCGCAGAGCAGCAAGGTGCTGGTCACCGGGCAGCAGGGGCAGAACAACCTGATCTACCTGCCGCTGGACAAGATGATCGACGGCCGTGGCTCGGCGACGCCGGGCAGCGGCGCGGCGGGTACGACGAGCAGCACGCCGGACATCGGCTCGCGGGTCGCCAGCGACCTGCAGCAACGTGACCTGCGCACCAGGGAGAGCCGCTGATGAGTAACAAGTCCCTGATCGCCCTGATCGCCGCCGTGGTGGCTGCCGTGGCGCTGTGGAGCAGCATCTACGTGGTGCAGCAGACCGAGCGCGCGGTGCTGCTGCGCTTCGGCCGCGTGGTCGAGTCGGACGTGCAGCCTGGCCTGCACTTCAAGATTCCCTACGTCAACCAGGTGCGCAAGTTCGACGGCCGCCTGCTGACCCTGGACTCGCCGACCCAGCGTTTCCTCACCCTGGAGAAGAAGGCAGTGATGGTCGACGCCTACGCCAAGTGGCGTGTGGCCGATGCCGAGCGCTTCTATACCGCGACCTCGGGCCTCAAGCAGATCGCCGACGAGCGCCTGTCGCGGCGCCTGGAAGCCGGCCTGCGCGACCAGTTCGGCAAGCGCACCCTGCACGAGGTGGTGTCCGGCGAGCGTGACGCATTGATGGGCGACATCACCGCGTCGCTCAATCGCATGGCGCAGAAGGAGCTGGGCATCGAGGTCATCGACGTGCGCGTCAAGGCCATCGATCTGCCGAAGGAAGTCAACCGCAGCGTGTTCGAGCGCATGAGCACCGAGCGCGAGCGCGAGGCCCGCGAGCATCGTGCCAAGGGTCGCGAACTGGCCGAGGGTATCCGCGCCGACGCCGACCGCCAGCGTCGCGTGCTGTTGGCCGAGGCCTATCGGCAGTCCGAGGAAACCCGCGGTGAGGGCGACGCCAAGGCGGCGGCGATCTACGCCAAGGCCTACAACCAGGACCCGGAGTTCTATGCCTTCACCCGCAGCCTCAAGGCCTACCGCGACAGCTTCGCCGACAAGAAGGACGTCCTGGTGCTGAGCCCGGACAACGAGTTCTTCCGTTATCTGGAGAAGTCCAAGCCCTGAGTGGGTTCTCCGGCGGGCGGCAGCGCCCGCCGGAGAAAACGTGTTATCATGGGTCAGCCGGGAAATCCCGGCTTTTTTGCGTCCGCGAGATTTATGTACAGAGAGCCATGTGGCAGGAATTCGGCAAAGCGTTCTGTCTGTTGCTGGTGCTGGAGGGCATCCTCCCTTTCCTGTATCCGCGTGGCTGGCGTGAGGCCGTCAGCGGGCTCGGTCGCTTGGACGACCGGCGCCTGCGGCTCATCGGGCTGGGCAGCATGCTGCTCGGCACCGGCCTTCTTTACTGGATTCACTAGATGAATTGCCGCCCGGCTGAAAGGGGAGAGGCGACATGGCAACGGTAGACCGCTGGCTGCTGCCAGATGGGATCGAAGAAGTGCTGCCACCTGAGGCGGCGCGCGTCGAAGCAGCCCGCCGTCAGGTGCTGGACCTGTTCCAGCGCTGGGGTTACGAATTCGTCGTCACCCCGCACATCGAATACCTGGAGTCCCTGCTGACCGGTGCCGGCCAGGACCTGGACCTGCGTACCTTCAAGGTCACCGACCCGGCCTCGGGCCGGCTCATGGGCTTCCGCGCGGACATCACGCCGCAAGTGGCGCGCATGGACGCCCACAGCCTGCGCCGCGAGGGCCCTAACCGCCTGTGCTACGCCGGCAGCGTGCTGCATGCCCGCCCGCGCGCCCTGGCCACCTCGCGCAGCCCGATCCAGCTGGGTGCCGAGCTCTACGGCGACGCCAGCCCGGCGAGCGACGTCGAAGTCATCAGCCTGATGCTCGACATGCTGGCCATGGCCGAGGTGCCGGACGTGCACATGGACCTCGGCCACGTCGGCATCTACCGTGGCCTGGCCCGCGCCGCCGGCCTGTCCGGCGAGGCCGAGCAGGCCCTGTTCGACGCCCTGCAGCGCAAGGCGGTGGATGAAGTTGCCGCGCTCACCGAAGGCCTGCCGGCCGAGCTCGCCGGCATGCTTCGCGCCCTGGCCGAGCTGTGCGGCAGCCGTGAGGTGCTGGAGCAGGCCGCCGCAGTGCTGGCCGATGCGCCGGCGGTGGTGAAGGCCGCCCTGGCGGATCTGGTCGCCATCGCCGACTCCCTGGCGCAACGCTTCCCGCAGCTGCCGTTGTACTTCGACCTCGGCGAGCTGCGCGGCTACCACTATCACACGGGGGTGGTGTTCGCCGCCTTCGTGCCCGGCGTCGGCGAGTCCATCGCCCAGGGTGGTCGCTACGACCACATCGGCGCCGACTTCGGCCGTGCGCGGCCGGCCACCGGCTTCTCCACCGACCTGAAGACCCTGGTGACCCTGGGCCAGGTGCAGCTGGACGCGCCGGTGCAAGGCATCTGGGCGCCGGCCGAAGGGGCCGGCCTCTGGCAGGCGGTGCAGCAGCTGCGCCGCGACGGGCGGCGCGTGGTTCAGGCGCTGCCCGGGCAGGATGCGGCTTCGGCGCGCGAGGCGGGTTGCGATGCGCAACTGCAGCTGCGCGAAGGCAATTGGCAGGTGGTGCCCTTCTGACCCGTGATCGACGGGCACCGCGAGTTTCCGCCGGCCGAGGCCGGCACCGAATATCCACGATGGGGACAAGTGTTATGGGTAAGAATGTCGTAGTCCTGGGCACCCAATGGGGTGATGAGGGCAAAGGCAAGATCGTCGACTTGCTCACCGACCAGGCTGCTGCCGTGGTTCGTTACCAGGGCGGCCACAACGCCGGCCACACCCTGGTGATCGACGGCGAGAAGACCGTGCTGCACCTGATTCCGTCGGGCATCCTGCGCGAAGGCGTGCAGTGCCTGATCGGCAACGGCGTGGTGCTGGCGCCCGACGCGTTGATGCGCGAGATCGCCAAGCTGGAGGAGAAGGGCGTACCGGTGCGCGAGCGCCTGCGCATCAGCCCGTCCTGCCCGCTGATCCTGTCCTTCCACGTCGCCCTCGACCAGGCGCGCGAGAAGGCCCGCGGCGACGCCAAGATCGGCACCACCGGCCGTGGGATCGGCCCGGCCTACGAAGACAAGGTCGCCCGTCGCGGCCTGCGCGTGGCCGACCTGTTCCACCGCGAGCGCTTCGCCGCCAAGCTGGGCGAACTGCTGGACTACCACAACTTCGTCCTGCAGAACTACTACAAGGAGCCGGCGGTCGACTTCCAGAAGACCCTCGACGAGTGCATGGGCTACGCCGAGCAGCTCAAGCCGCTGCTGGCCGACGTCACCAGCACCCTGCACGACCTGCGTCGCGCCAGCCAGAACATCATGTTCGAAGGCGCCCAGGGCTCGCTGCTGGACATCGACCACGGCACCTACCCGTTCGTCACCAGCTCCAACACCACTGCCGGCGGCACCGCCACCGGCTCCGGTTTCGGCCCGCTGTTCCTGGACTACATCCTCGGCATCACCAAGGCCTACACCACCCGCGTCGGTTCCGGCCCGTTCCCGACCGAGCTGTTCGACGAAGTGGGCGCCTACCTGGCGAAGAAAGGCCACGAGTTCGGCGCCACCACCGGCCGTGCCCGCCGTTGCGGCTGGTTCGACGCCGTGATCCTGCGTCGCGCCATCGAGATCAACAGCCTGTCCGGCCTGTGCCTGACCAAGCTGGACGTCCTCGACGGCCTGCAGACCGTGCGCATCTGCACCGGCTACAAGAACGCCGCCGGCGAACTGCTGACCGACGCGCCGACCGACGCCGACAGCTACATCGGCCTGCAGCCGGTGTACGAAGACCTGCCGGGCTGGAGCGAATCCACCGTCGGCGCCAAGACCCTGGAAGCCCTGCCGGCCAACGCCCGCGCCTACATCAAGCGCATCGAGGAGCTGGTCGGTGCGCCCATCGACATCATCTCCACCGGCCCGGACCGCAACGAGACCATTGTCCTGCGCCATCCGTTCGGCTGATCCGTCGCGGCGCTAGCCGCTGCGAAGGGTGTGAAAAGCCGCTTCTCCTGATGGGGAAGCGGCTTTTTCGTTTGGGGCTGGGGCTCTTCGTAGGAGCGGGCCCTGCCCGCGATTCGCGCGCAGGGCGCGCTCCTACAGGGGAATGGCGTGGGTGGGGTTGCGTAGGAGCGGATCTTATCCGCGATTCGCGCCGGTATGTCCGGTTATCGCGGACGGAGTCCGCTCCTACGGCCGTGCTTCCCGGGAACCGTTGGCGTTATACCCTCCGGGGGGCTGAAATTGTAGGAGCGAGCTTGCTCGCGAACCGTGCCAGCCGCACTGCAACTGCCGGGAAATTCCGTTCGCGAGCAAGAACCAGGCGTCCCCCTTGCTCCTACAAAAAGTAATCTCTCCCAATCAGCCGGCCAATGGCCACCCTCAACGGCACGCCCCTTGCTGGCAAATGGCATCGGCGCATCCCGCGCCAGTATTCCGTTACCCGAGGAGGCACTCCGTGTCCGCCGTCCTTTCGCTGTTGCGCAGCCGCCTGCTGCGCCCCGTGTTCATCGCCCTGGGCCTGGCGCTGCTGGTGCAGTTGCTGATCGCCCTGTGGCTCACCCGCAGTACCGTGGACCAACTGGTGGCCGACCTGGGCGAACGCCTGGGCGGCCAGTCGCAGCGCCTGGCCGGCGAGTTGGAGCGCGCCGGTGGCGAGCTCAGTTCAGGGCTCACCGAGCTGTCCGCGCGAACCCGCGAGCGCCTTGGCGCCGCCTTGTCGGCGCGGCTGGAAGAGGAACGCGGCGAAACCCGCCAGAGCCTCGAACAAAGCCTGCGGCAGTCCGCCGACCAGCTTGCCCAACTGCTTGCCGCGGTGGCGCCCAAGGCCATGTGGGACAACGACGTACCGACGCTCTCCGAGTACGCCCGGCGCGCCCAGGCCAACCCCAACGTGCTCTTCGTGGTCTACGACGATGCCCAGGGGCAGCACCTGACGCGCTACCTCAACCGCGAGGACCCGCGCATCCAGGCGCTGCTCGCCAAGGGCCAGGCTGAGCGCGCCCTGGACAAGGTGCTGGAAGCGGCCGCCCACGACGACTCGGTGATCCTCTCCAGCGTGCCCATCAGCCCCAATGGCGTGGTGATCGGTACTGTGCGCCTGGGTATTTCCACGGCCGAAGTGGAGAAGCAGGTGCAGGCCCTGGACAAGCGCTTCTCCGCCCTGATCGCCAGTGGCGACCAACTGGTGGCCGACAGCCTGGCCGGCGCCGCCGCCGACAGCAACAAGGCGCTGAGCGCCCGTCTGCAGGCGGCGCAGCAGGCGGCCGCCGAGATGAGCCGGGGCGCGCAGGGCGCGGTGGAGGCTTCCGCCGGTAGCCTGCGTTGGCACATCGGTCTGGGGTTGGTGCTGGTTGGCCTGGGCGTACTGCTGGTGCTGGCTTTGGTGCTTGGGCGGCGGGTAGTGAACCGCCTGCGTTTGTTGATCGATGCACTCGACGACCTGGCGGCCGGGGAGGGCGACCTGACCCGCCGCGTGCGCCTGGACAGCAATGATGAAGTGGGCGAGATGGCGACCGCGGTGAACCGCTTCGTCGACAAGCTGCAGCCCATCGTCCGCGAGGCGGGGCAGGTGGCGCAGCGCACCGGCAGCGAGATCGCCGCCCTGGCCTCGCGCAGCGCCAGCGCCGAGGCGGCCGCCGACCGTCAGCGCAACGAAGTGGCCGGCAGCCTGGAGGCGCTCGCCGGCATGGCCGCCGAAGCTCAGCTGGAAAGCCAGGCCATGCAGGAGGCGCTGGAGCGCGTGGCGTCCATCCGCAAGGCGGCCGACGATAACGCAGCCATCGCCCGGCGCGTCGGTGGCCTCATCGAAACCCTGGAGTCCCGTGTGCAGAGCGGCGCCGGGGTGATCGAGAAGCTGGCGCAGCAGAGCGAGCAGATCGAAGTGGTGCTCTCGGTGATCCACGGCATCGCTGAGCAAACCAACCTGCTGGCGCTCAATGCCGCCATCGAGGCGGCACGAGCCGGCGAGAGTGGCCGTGGCTTTGCCGTGGTGGCCGACGAGGTGCGGGCGCTGGCGAGCAAGACGCAGCAATCCACCGGCGACATCCAGACCCATATTGACGCTTTGCAGCGCGGTGCGCGCGAAGCGGTGGAAGCCATCGGCCAGGCCCGCGAGCAGGCAGTGCAGGGGTTGGCCGCGCTACACGACAGCGAGCGCCTGCAGCGTGAAGTGCAGCGGGCCGTGGAGGAAGTGCATGGCGCCATCGAGTCGGCGGCCCATGCCGCCGAGCAGCAGGCCGCCGGTGCGGTCGCGGTGCGCGGGCGCGTCGAGGTGATCCACGCCGAGGCGGGACGCGCCGCGGAAGCCGTCGCCGCCACCGCCAGCAGCGGGCGCGTGCTGGACGGCCTGGCGGCGCAGCTGCGCGCCAGCCTGGGGCAGTTCAAGGCATGAGGGGAGAAGGGCCGGGCGTTTCGTCCGGCCCGCTCCTGCGAACGACGGAAACGAAAAAGCCGAGCAGTGCTCGGCTTTTTCGCTTGAAGATGGTGCCCAGGAGAAGACTCGAACTTCCACGGTGTTGCCACCGCTAGGACCTGAACCTAGTGCGTCTACCAATTCCGCCACCTGGGCATGCTTTTCAGCATGGGGTGCGATGATCGCTCATCGTCTTGCGGTAATGCAACCTTTCGGTCGCTTCGGCGTCTCAATGTCCGGTTATCAGGGTTCCGAACCGCCGCGATACAGCCAGGGGCTCTATCGTGAAATAAGTGGTGCCCAGGAGAAGACTCGAACTTCCACGGTGTTGCCACCGCTAGGACCTGAACCTAGTGCGTCTACCAATTCCGCCACCTGGGCACTGGATGCGATGATTGCTCATCGTTTCCGTGTTACAACGTCGCAGTGACGCTGTGGGCGCGAACTATACGGAGCAGGCTTTGGCTTGTAAACCCCTGATGCGATAAAAAATTTATTCTTGGTCGAAGCTGACCGACGAGCGGATTTCGCGCTTCAATAAGCACATGACGCTTACATTTATATAGACGATAAGGTGATCTCACCCTGATGGCCGATTGGCAAAACCTCGATCCCGAGGCCGCCCGCGAAGCGGAAAAATACGAAAACCCCATCCCCAGCCGCGAACTGATCCTGGCGCACCTCGCCGAACGCGGCGCGCCGGCGACCCGCGCGCAACTACTGGAAGAGCTCGGCCTGTCCGGCGAGGAGCAGGAAGAAGCCCTGCGCCGTCGCCTGCGCGCCATGGAACGTGACGGCCAGCTCATCTATACCCGCCGCGGCGCCTACGCCCCGGTGGACAAGCTGGACCTGATCCGCGGCCGCATCGCCGGCCACCGCGACGGCTTCGGCTTCCTGATTCCCGACGACGGCAGCGACGACCTGTTCCTCAGCCCGACGCAGATGCGCCTGGTGTTCGACGGCGACCGCGCCCTGGCGCGCGTCTCCGGCTTCGACCGCCGTGGCCGCCGCGAAGGCGCCATCGTCGAAGTCATCGAACGCGCCCATGAGACCCTGGTCGGCCGCTACTTCGAAGAGAGCGGCATCGGCACCGTGGTCGCCGACAACCCGAAGATCCAGCAGGAAGTGCTGATCCCGCCGGGCAAGCACGGCGCGGCCAGGCACAACCAGTTCGTCCAGGTGCGCATCGACCAGTGGCCCAGCGTGCACCGCCAGGCCCAGGGCGAAGTGGTGGATGTGCTCGGCGACTACATGGCGCCGGGCATGGAGATCGAAGTCGCCCTGCGCAGCTACGACATCCCCCACGTCTGGCCCGAAGGCGTTGAGAAGGAAGCGGCCAAGCTCAAGCCCGAGGTGGCGGACAAGGACAAGGAGAAGCGCGTCGACCTGCGCGCCCTGCCGTTCGTGACCATCGACGGCGAGGACGCCCGCGACTTCGACGACGCCGTCTACGCCGAGAAGCGCAAGGGCGGCGGCTGGAAGCTGTACGTCGCCATCGCCGACGTCTCCCACTACGTGAAGGTGGGCTCGGCGCTGGACGAGGAGGCGGCCAAGCGCGGCAACTCGGTGTACTTCCCCGAGCGTGTCATCCCCATGCTGCCGGAAATCCTCTCCAACGGCCTGTGCTCGCTGAACCCGCTGGTCGACCGCCTGGCCATGGTCTGTGAGATGAACCTGTCCAGGGCCGGCAAGATGACCGGCTACCAGTTCTACGAGGCAGTCATCCACTCCCACGCGCGGCTCACCTACACCAAGGTCAGCCAGTACCTGGAGACCCCCGACAGCCCCGAAGCCAAGCGCCTGGCCGAGCAACTGCCGGGCGTGGTGCCGCACCTGAACACCCTGTATGACCTGTACAAGGTGCTGCTGGCGGCGCGCCACGTGCGTGGCGCCATCGACTTCGAGACCCAGGAGACGCGCATCGTCTTCGGCGCCGACCGCAAGATCTCGGAGATCCGCCCGACCCAGCGCAACGACGCGCACAAGCTGATCGAGGAATGCATGCTGGCGGCCAACGTGGCCACCGCCAGGTTCCTCGAGAAGCTGGAAATCCCCGCGCTGTACCGCGTCCACGACGGCCCGCCGCAGGAGAAGCTGAACAACCTGCGGCAGTTCCTCGGCGAACTGGGCCTGGCCCTCTACCGCGGCAAGGGCGAGCCGACCCCCGGCGACTACCAGGCGCTGCTCGAATCCATCCAGGGCCGCCCGGACTTCCAACTGATCCAGACGGTGATGCTGCGCTCGCTGAGCCAGGCGGTGTACAGCCCGGAGAACCACGGCCACTTCGGCCTGAACTACGAGGCCTACACCCACTTCACCTCGCCGATCCGCCGCTACCCGGACCTGCTGGTGCACCGCGCCATCCGCAGCGTGATCCGCTCCAAGCGCGAAACCGACCTGGTGCAGCGCGCCGGCGCCACCGCGATGGCCAAGGCGCGCATCTACCCCTATGACGAGCCGCGCCTGGAGCAGCTCGGCGAGCAGTGCTCGATGACCGAGCGGCGCGCCGACGAGGCCACCCGCGACGTCACCAACTGGCTGAAGTGCGAATACATGCGCGACCGCGTCGGCGAGACCTTCGACGGCGTGATCACCGCGGTCACCGGCTTCGGCATCTTCGTCGAGCTGACCGACATCTATGTCGAGGGCCTGGTGCACGTCACCGCGCTGCCCGGCGACTACTACCACTTCGACGCCGTGCACCACCGCCTGGCCGGCGAGCGCACCGGGCGCAGCTTCCGCCTCGGCGACATCACCCAGGTGGTGGTGGCGCGGGTCGACCTGGACGAGCGCAAGATCGACTTCGAGCTGGCCGAAAACGCGCTCAGCGCGCCCATCGGCCGCAAGAAGCGCGGCGACAAGGCCGAGACGGCCAAGCCCGGCAAGCCTGCCAAGGCGGCCGCCAAGCCGGCCAGGGCCAAGGGCCAGCCGCGCGAGCTGCAGCTGGAAGTGCCGGAGCCGCCGCTGCCCGTGGCGCCGCCGCGCAAGCGCAAGGTCGGTGTGGTCCAGGCGTTGCCCTCGGTGGCGCCGGAGATGCTCGCCAAGGCCGACGAGATGCTCGGCAACACCGATGTGAACAGAAGCCGCGCGCTGAAGCAGGCGCTGCTCGACGAAGCCAAGGTGGGCGGCAAGCGGCCGCCGGCCAAGGCCCAGGGCAAGCCGGCGAAGAACGCCAAGGCCGCTGCGGAGAAACCGCGCAAGCCGTCGAAGCAGAAAGCCAAGGCCGCCAAGCCGAGCAAGCACCGCAAGGGGCCTTCCAAGCCCAAGGCGGAGGGCGCCGCGGCAGGCAAGCCCAAGGCCAAGCCATGAGCCAGTGGGAAAGAGTCTACGGCGTGCACGCCGTGGAGGCGCTGCTGCGCCATCACCCCAAGCGCGTCAAGCAACTGTGGCTGGCCGAGGGGCGGCACGATCCGCGGGTCCAGGCGCTGGTGGAACTGGCCGGGCAGACGCGGGTGCCGGTGGGCACCCGTGAGCGCAAGGAACTCGACGAGTGGGCCGAGGGCGTGCACCAGGGCGTGGTCGCCGAGGTCAGCCCGAGCCAGGTGTGGGGCGAGAACATGCTCGAGGAACTGCTCGAGCGCACCCCCGGGCCGGCGTTGCTGCTGGCCCTGGACGGCGTCACCGACCCGCACAACCTCGGCGCCTGCCTGCGCACCGCCGATGCCGCCGGCGCGCTGGCGGTGATAGTGCCGAAGGACAAGTCGGCGACCCTCAACGCCACCGTGCGCAAGGTCGCCTGCGGCGCCGCCGAAGTGATCCCGCTGGTGGCCGTGACCAACCTCGCGCGCACCCTGGAAAAGCTCCAGCAGCGCGGCCTGTGGGTGGTCGGCACGGCTGGCGAGGCGACCCAGACCCTCTACGAACTGGACCTCACCGGGCCCACCGTGCTGGTCATGGGCGCCGAAGGCAAGGGCATGCGCCGCCTGACCCGCGAACACTGCGACTACCTGGCCAAGCTGCCCATGGGCGGCAGCGTCAGCAGCCTGAACGTGTCGGTGGCCACCGGCGTGTGCCTGTTCGAGATCGTCCGCCAGCGCCAGGCGAAAAAGACCTAAGAACCCCGTAGGAGCGAGCTTGCTCGCGAACCAAACCCGGCACCGTGCCCGCCCGGTTCGCGAGCAAGCTCGCTCCTGCGAAGAGCCCCCAGCGCGGTCTGCAGGACAGTTGGAGCAATAGGAAAAGTGCCGTCGTAGGATGGGTTGAGCGAAGCGATACCCATCGCCATGGCCGCATGGGTTTCGCAAGCCCGACCCATCCTGCGAAGAGCCTCTGCCGCCCCTCGCCTGCAATTGCTCAAATATTCATCAATTGCCTTGCGCCGCCTTCCCCCCTTCTCTAGAATGTCGCCCCTTGCCGTCCGGGCAGGCGCTCACGCGTCCACCCGCCGGCAAGTCAAAAAGACATTCACTCCTTGCCTGACCGCATCGTCGGCAGGCTGCAACCCGTAAGGAGCATTTATGCGTCATTACGAAATCGTGTTCCTGGTTCACCCGGACCAGAGCGAACAAGTCGGTGGCATGGTCGAGCGTTACACCAAGGTCATCGAAGAAGACGGCGGCAAGGTTCACCGCCTGGAAGACTGGGGCCGTCGTCAGCTGGCTTACGCCATCAACAACGTGCACAAGGCTCACTACGTTCTGCTGAACGTCGAGTGCAGCGCCAAGGCCCTGGCCGAACTGGAAGACAACTTCCGCTACAACGACGCCGTCATCCGTAACCTGGTGATCCGTCGCGACGAAGCCGTTACCGGCCAGTCCGAAATGCTGAAGGCCGAAGAGAGCCGCAACGAGCGCCGCGAGCGCCGTGAGCGTCCTGACTCCAACGAAAACGAGTCCGCTGACGGCGAAGACAGCCGCGACAGCGCCGACGAGTAATCCCGGACAGTATTGAGGAGCCGATAACATGGCACGTTTCTTCCGTCGTCGTAAGTTCTGCCGTTTCACCGCTGAAGGCGTCAAGGAGATCGATTACAAAGATCTCAACACCCTGAAGGCCTACGTTTCCGAAACCGGCAAGATCGTTCCGAGCCGCATCACCGGCACCAAGGCCAAGTACCAGCGTCAGCTGTCGACCGCCATCAAGCGCGCTCGCTACCTGGCCCTGCTTCCCTACACCGACAGCCACGGCCGTTGATCGGGCAGTCGACGTAGCCTTGATGGATAGATCGCATGCGCGCATTGGCTGAATTCGTCATGCGAGGCCGCATGCAGGCGACCCTGGTGGTCGTCGCAGCCGCGGTACTGCAGCCGTTCTTCTGGCTCGGTGCCGCCGCCGGCAGCCTGGTGCTGCTGCGCCGAGGAACCGGCGATGCCATTGGCATCCTGGCCTGGGCGCTGCTCCCGGCCCTGGCCTGGTGGTACCTGGGCGACCCCACGGTCACCCTGGTGATGCTGGGTTCGGCGGTCCTGGCGCAGGTGTTGCGCTCCAGCATGTCCTGGAATCGGGTCATGCTGGCCAGCGTGGTGTTGGGCGTGTTCTACGTGCTGCTGTTGAGCACGGTATCCGCCGGGCTGGTTCAAGGTCTGGCGGAGGCGTTTGGCAAGGTGCTGCCGCAGGTGCTGTCGGAAGCGAAGCTTTCGGCGGACCAGCAGGCCGAGCTGCAAGCGGGGCTGGTGCCGGCCGTTACCGGCCTGCTGGCCGCCTCGCTGCAGGTCATCAGCCTGCTGTGCCTGATGCTGGCGCGCTACTGGCAAGCGGCGCTGTACAACCCGCAAGGGTTCGGCCGCGAGTTCCGCGCGCTGCGCCTGGCGCCGGCGGTGGCCATCGCGCTGCTGCTGGGCGTGCTGGTGGTGCCGCTGCTGGGCCCGCAGTTCGCCGTGGTGGCGCCGTTGTGCGCCGTGCCGCTGCTGTTCGCCGGGCTCGCGCTCGGCCATGGGCTGGTCGCGCTGAAACGCCTGCCGGGGTTCTGGCTGGTGCTGTTGTACGGCCTGGCGCTGATGCTGGGGAATGTGATCTGTCTGGTTGCTGTCGTCGATAGTCTGTTTGATTTTCGTGGTCGCCTGGTACGTCGCCAGGGCTCCACGAACGGTGAAGGTTAAAAGTTAAGAGGTAAGACTCAAATGGAAGTCATCCTGCTGGAAAAGATCGCCAAACTGGGCAACCTGGGCGACAAACTGAACGTCAAGGGCGGCTACGCCCGTAACTACCTGCTGCCGCAGGGCAAGGCCACCGCTGCCACCCCGGCCAACGTCGCTGCTTTCGAAGAGCGCCGCGCCGAGCTGGAAAAGGCTGCCGCCGCGAAGAAGGCTGATGCCGAAGCTCGCGCCGCCCAGCTGGCCGAACTGATCGTCACCATCGGCGCCCACGCCGGCGACGAAGGCAAGCTGTTCGGTTCGATCGGCACCCGCGACATTGCCGAAGCGGTCTCCGCTGCCGGCTACCCGCTGGAAAAGGCCGAAGTGCGCCTGCCCAACGGTGCCCTGCGCACCGTCGGCGAATACGACATCGAAGTGCAGCTGCACACCGACGTCGAAGCGACCCTGCACGTGGTCGTCGTCGCCGAGTAAGCGATCCGTCGCTGCGACGCCGTGGACACCTTGCGTGGACGCGGCAGTTCGCTAACATCGGGCACGGTACCGCCTAGCGGTCCGTGCCCTTTGTTTTTCTGCATCCATCCGAGTTTCCTGCGCCGAGCCCATGAACGACATCACCGTCCCCGAGCAATACGACCTGCAAACGGCCACCCTCAAGGTGCCGCCGCATTCGATCGAAGCCGAACAGGCGGTGCTGGGTGGTCTGATGCTCGACAACAACGCCTGGGAGCGCGTGTCGGACGCGGTGTCCGACGGCGACTTCTACCGCCATGACCACCGCCTGATCTTCCGCGCGGTGTACAAGCTCGCCGAAGGCAACCAGCCGATCGACGTGGTGACCCTCTCCGAGCTGCTGGAGCGCGAAGGCCAGCTGTCGCAGGTTGGCGGCCTGGCCTACCTGGCCGAGCTGGCGAAGAACACCCCCTCGGTGGCGAACATCAAGGCCTACGCGCAGATCATCCGCGAGCGCGCCACCCTGCGCCAGCTGATCGGCATCAGCAGCGACATAGCCGACAGCGCCTTCAACCCCGAGGGCCGCAGCGCCAACGAGGTGCTCGACGAGGCCGAGCGGCGCATCTTCGAGATCGCCGAGGCGCGGCCGAAGACCGGCGGCCCGGTGGGCATCGGCGACATCCTGGTGAAGACGATCGACCGGATCGACCACCTGTTCAACACCAACGACGCCTTCACCGGCATCTCCACCGGCTTCACCGACCTCGACGAGAAGACCAGCGGCCTGCAGCCGGCCGACCTGATCATCGTCGCCGGCCGTCCGTCCATGGGTAAGACCACCTTCGCCATGAACCTGGTGGAGAACGCCGTGCTGCGCACCGACAAGGTGGTGCTGGTGTATTCCCTGGAGATGCCCTCGGACTCGATCGTGATGCGTATGCTCTCGTCCCTGGGCCGCATCGACCAGACCAAGGTGCGTTCGGGCAAGCTGGAGGACGACGACTGGCCGCGCCTGACCTCGGCGGTCAACCTGCTCAACGAGCGCAAGCTGTTCATCGACGACACCGCCGGCATCTCGCCCTCGGAAATGCGTGCGCGCACCCGGCGCCTGGCCCGCGAGCACGGCGAGATCGCCCTGATCATGGTGGACTACCTGCAGCTGATGCAGATCCCCGGTTCCTCCGGCGACAACCGCACCAACGAGATCTCCGAGATCTCCCGCTCGCTCAAGGCCCTGGCCAAGGAATTCAACTGCCCGGTGGTGGCGCTGTCGCAGCTCAACCGCTCCCTGGAACAGCGCCCGAACAAGCGCCCGGTGAACTCCGACCTTCGCGAATCCGGGGCGATCGAGCAGGACGCCGACGTGATCATGTTCGTCTACCGCGACGAGGTGTACCACCCGGAAACCGAGTTCAAGGGCGTGGCCGAAATCATCATCGGCAAGCAGCGTAACGGCCCCATCGGCACCGTGCGCCTGGCCTTCCTCGGCCGCTTCACCCGCTTCGAGAACCTCGCCCCGGGCATGTACAACTTCGAAGACGAATAACGCCCCCGTGTTTTTTGTAGGAGCGGGCCCTGCCCGCGATTCGCGCGCAGGGCGCGCTCCTACATGGAATGGAGTGGGTGGTGCAGCGTAGGAGCGGATCTCATCCGCGATCCGCGCCGAAACCTCCAGCCATCGCGGATAAGGTCCGCTCCTACGCCCATGTTTTTCCTGCCGCCGCGGCGGCGGGGCGGTTATGCTCCTCGCTCTGCTCAGCCTGTAGCTCGGAACCCCCATGCGCCCCCTTATCGCCCATATCGACCTCTCCGCCATCCAGCACAACTACGCCCTGGCCAAGCGCTGCGCGCCGGGCCGCGAGGCGTTCGCCGTGGTCAAGGCCAATGCCTACGGGCATGGCGTGCGCGAGGTAGTGACCGCGCTGCGTGACGAGGCCGATGGCTTCGCCGTGGCTTGCCTGGAGGAGGCCGCCGAGGTCCGCGCGCTGCACGGCACTGCGCGCATCCTGCTGCTGGAAGGCTGCTTCGAGCCGAGCGAGTTCCTGGTGGCCTCGCAACTACGCCTGGACATCGCCGTGCAAGGCCCGGAGCAACTGGCGACGCTGCTGGCCAGCAACCTGCCGCAGCCGCTCAATGTCTGGCTCAAGCTGGATTCGGGCATGCACCGCCTGGGCTTCTCCGCCGAGGCCCTGCGCGCGGTCTTCCCGAGCCTGCGCGGCGCCCCGCAGGTCGCCGAGCTGAACCTGATGAGCCACTTCGCCTGCGCCGACGAGCGCGGCCATACGCTCACCGAGGACCAACTGGAATGCTTCCTCGGCCTGCTCGACCTGGACTTCGACCAGCGCTCGCTAGCCAACTCCGCCGCCGTGCTGAGCATCCCGGCGGCGCACATGGACTGGATCCGCCCCGGCATCATGCTCTACGGCGCCTCGCCCTTCGCCGACCTGGGCGCGGCCGAGATGGGCCTGCGCCCGGCCATGAGCCTGCACGCGCAGGTGATGTCCATTCGCGAAGTGGCGGTGGGCGAGAGCGTCGGCTACGGCGCCACCTGGGTGGCCGAACGGCCGTCGCGCATCGGCACCGTCAGTTGTGGCTACGCCGACGGCTACCCACGCCACGCGCCCAGCGGCACGCCAGTGTTGGTCGCCGGCCAGCGCGCGCCGCTGGCCGGCCGGGTGTCCATGGACATGCTGGCGGTGGACCTCACCGACCTGCCCGAAGCCACCGTTGGCGCCCCGGTGGAACTCTGGGGCACGCAGCTGGCGGTGGACGAAGTGGCCGCCCACGCCGGCACCATCGGCTACGAGCTGCTGACCAAGGTCACCGCGCGGGTGCCGCGCAAGTACAGCGCCTAGACCAACCGGTCCGAAGTCTTCAGCGTCTCCAGCCAGAAGTCGCCATTGCCAGCGTCCTCCCCGGCCAGCGCGTAGCTGGCCCGGCCGCTGCCCTTGACCTGGTACAGCGCCTGGTCGGCGGCCTTGTACAGCTTGGCGAACTGCAGTGCGTGGCGCGGGTAGATGGCCACGCCGATGCTCGGGGTGACGCTCAGTTCCAGGCGGTCGAAGTGCACCGGCCGCGACAGTTCGCTGAGCAGGCGCACCGCTATCTCCCGGGCGTGGCCTTCGGCGTCGGGGCCGGACACCAGCGCGGCGAATTCGTCGCCGCCCAGGCGCGCCACGCAGTCGCTGGAGCGCACGCACTGGCGCAGGCGGTGGCCGACGTGCTGGAGCATGAAGTCGCCGGCGTCGTGGCCGTGGGTGTCGTTGATCGGCTTGAAGTGGTCGAGGTCGATCAGCATCAGCGCCAGGCTCTCGCCGTTCTGCTGGGCCTGCTGCAGCGCCTGCTCGGCGTGCTCCACCAGGTAGCGGCGGTTGGGCAGCCCGGTGAGCGGGTCGTTGTGCGCGGCATGGCGCAGCTGGGCCTCGCGTTCGAGCAGCAGGCGGTTGCTCTGCGTCAGCTCGGCGGTGCGCGCCGCCACGGCCTGCGCCAGGTCGTTCTGCGCGCTCTGCAGCAGGGTCATGCGCGCGCTCTTCTCGCGGTTGGCCTGCTCCAGGGCCTGGGCCTTCTCGCGCTTGAGTTCCTGGATGCGCGAGGTCAGGGCGAAGGAGAACAGGATGGACTCCATGGCCACCGACACCGGGAACAGGTAGGCGGTGGTGGGCGACGGCTGCACCACGCCCAGGGCGCGCATCACCGAGATGCTCACGCTGGACAGCACCAGGCCGAAGCCCACCAGGTACAGGCGTGCCGGCAGCGAGCCCTGCAACGATCGGGTGATGGCCGCGCCGAGCGCCGCCGGGATGCCGACGAAGGTGGTGGTGGCCAGCACCCAGCCGGCCTCGGAGCGGCCGACGAAGACGTTGAGCAGCACCGAGGCGACGTACAGCAGGCAGTTCAGCGTCAGCATGTGGTGCGCCCAGGGCACGTTGCGGCGGGTCTGCAGCAGCGTCTGGGTGAAGCGGGTGACGCACAGGCCCCACAGCGAGGGCAGGGTGATGCGGTTCAGCCACCAGGGCACCGCGTCGCCGGGCCAGAGCAGCTCGAAGGCATGGCCGGTCATGCCCATGCTGAACAGCAGGGCGAAGCCGGTGGTGAGCACGTACCAGAAGTAGGCGCGGTCGCGCAGGCTGACCAGGATGAACAGGTTGTACAGCAGCAGCGCGGCGATCAGCCCGTAGACGCCGCCGAGGAACAGGTTGGTCTCGGCGCGGTGGTCCTGCAGGTCGTCCTGCGACCAGATGCGCAGCGGGAAGGAGTTGCCGGCCGGGTCCAGGCTGCGCAGGTACAGGCGCAGCGGGCCCTCGCCGGCGGGCAGGTGGAACACCGGGCGGCGGTAGCTGCGGTCGCGGCCCTCGGCGAAGGGCACCGCTTCGCCCGAACGCAGCTCGCGGTAGCCGCCCTGGCCGTCGGGCAGGTACAGGCGCAGGTCGAGCAGGTTCACCGCGTCCACCTCCAGCCACCATCCGCCGGGCGGCGTGGCCTGGCGTTCCAGGTCCAGGCGCAGCCACCAGGGGTTGGGGCTCTGGCCGACGCTGGTGCGGCCCTTGGCGGGCACGAAGGCGGCGTCCTGCTCGCGTGCCTGTTGCAGGTCCAGGCGTGCGCCCGGGTCTTCCAGCAGCATCAGGCCGTCGTTCAGCCAGCGCCCGCTGGCCCGTTCGTCGAGCACCAGGGGCTGGGCCGCGGCGCTGGCGCAACCGAGCAGGAGGAACAACAGACACCACAGATGACGCACGGTTGACACTCCCTGTTCCCGGCCGCTGTGGCCAAGCCTGTTGAGACGGTGGAGCGAGTATAGCCAGTTGCCACTGTGGCGGCGCCGCCAATCGTCCCCGTCCGGCGGTCGCCCGGCGCCGGGAAAAACCCCAGCATCCCGGTCGGAATTGTTCACTTTTTGTGCTATATTCCGCGCCCGCGATTTCGCGACCCTATTCCTAGAGATGCCCCCGGTGCCCGTGATGCAAGCCGCCAAGCCGCTGTTCGACTATCCCAAGTTCTGGGCCGAGTGTTTCGGCCCGGCGCCGTTCCTGCCGATGAGCCGGGAAGAGATGGACCGACTGGGCTGGGATTCCTGCGACATCATCATCGTCACCGGCGATGCCTACGTCGACCATCCGTCCTTCGGCATGGCCATCATCGGCCGCCTGCTGGAAGCCCAGGGCTTCCGCGTGGGCATCATCGCCCAGCCGGACTGGCAGTCGAAAGACGACTTCATGAAGCTGGGCAAGCCGAACCTGTTCTTCGGCGTGGCCGCCGGCAACATGGACTCGATGATCAACCGCTACACCGCCGACCGGAAGATCCGCTCCGACGACGCCTACACCCCCGGCGGTAACGCCGGCAAGCGCCCGGACCGCGCCAGCATGGTCTACAGCCAGCGCTGCCGCGAGGCGTACAAGGGCGTGCCGATCGTGCTCGGCGGCATCGAGGCCTCGCTGCGCCGCATCGCCCACTACGACTACTGGCAGGACAAGGTCCGCCACTCGATCCTGATGGACGCCAAGGCCGACCTCCTGCTGTTCGGCAACGCCGAGCGCGCCGTGGTCGAGGTGGCCCAGCGCCTGTCCGCCGGTGAACCGATCGAGTCGATCACCGACGTGCGCGGCACCGCCTTCGTCCGCCGCGACACCCCCGAGGGCTGGTTCGAGCTGGACTCCACGCGCATCGACCGCCCGGGCAGGATCGACAAGATCATCAACCCCTACGTCAACACCCAGGACACCGCCGCCTGCGCCATCGAGCAGGACAAGGGCCCGCAGGAAGACCCCAACGAAGCCAAGGTGGTGCAGCTGCTGCCCAACCCGAAGCTGACCCGCGAGCGCACCGTCATCCGCCTGCCGTCCTTCGAGAAGGTGAAGAACGACCCGGTGCTGTACGCCCACGCCAACCGCGTGTTGCACCTGGAGACCAACCCCGGCAACGCCCGGGCCATGGTCCAGCGCCACGGCGAGACCGACGTGTGGTTCAACCCGCCGCCCATCCCGCTGAGCACCGAGGAGATGGACTACGTCTTCGGCCTGCCCTACGCCCGCGTGCCGCACCCGGCCTACGGCGGCGAGAAGATCCCGGCCTACGAGATGATCCGTTTCTCGGTGAACATCATGCGTGGCTGCTTCGGCGGCTGCACCTTCTGCTCGATCACCGAGCACGAGGGGCGGATCATCCAGAACCGCTCGGAAGACTCGATCATCCGCGAGATCGAGGAAATCCGCGACAAGGTGCCGGGCTTCACCGGGGTGATCTCCGACCTCGGCGGGCCGACCGCCAACATGTACCGCATCGCCTGCAAGGACCCGGAGATCGAGAAGCACTGCCGCAAGCCGTCGTGCGTGTTCCCCGGCATCTGCGAGAACCTCAACACCGACCACTCCTCGCTGATCCAGCTGTACCGCCGCGCCCGCGACCTGCCGGGGGTGAAGAAGATCCTCATCGCCTCGGGCCTGCGCTACGACCTGGCGGTGGAGTCGCCGGAGTACGTGCGCGAGCTGGTGACGCACCACGTCGGCGGCTACCTGAAGATCGCCCCGGAGCACACCGAGCAGGGCCCGCTGTCGAAGATGATGAAGCCGGGCATCGGCAGCTACGATCGCTTCAAGCAGATGTTCGAGAAGTTCACCAAGGAGGCGGGCAAGGAGCAGTACCTGATCCCGTACTTCATCGCCGCGCACCCGGGCACCACCGACGAGGACATGATGAACCTCGCCCTGTGGCTCAAGCGCAACGGCTTCCGCGCCGACCAGGTACAGGCCTTCTACCCCTCGCCGATGGCCACCGCCACGGCCATGTACCACTCGGGCAAGAACCCGCTGCGCAAGGTCACCTACAAGAGCGACGCGGTGACCATCGTCAAGGGCGAGCGCCATCGCCGCCTGCACAAGGCCTTCCTGCGCTGGCACGATCCGAACAACTGGCCGATGCTGCGCGAGGCGCTCAAGGACATGGGCCGCGCCGACCTGATCGGCAACGGCAAGCACCAACTGATCCCCACCCACCAGCCCGACGCCGACGGCAGCTACCAGAGCGCCCGGCGCAAGAACTCCACCCCGGTGGGCAGCAAGAAGGCCGGCAAGCCGCTGCTGACCCAGCACACCGGCCTGCCGCCGCGCGCCAGCGACGGCTCGCGCCCGTGGAACAAGGGCGAGGAGGGCAAGGCCGCGGCCTACGCCAAGGGCAAGAAGCGCACCACCAAGCGCCAGCCGAACATACCGCGCTGAGCGCATGTCCGACGACGGGGCCGTGAGGCCCCGTTTTCGTTTCCGGGGCTGCTTTTGTAGGAGCGAGCTTGCTCGCGAACAGAGTTTCCCGGATACGCCGGCATCAGACCGACCTCCGCACCCTCTCCCCAGCCCTCTCCCTGAAGGGAGAGGGGGCTTGTCCGTGCCGAGAAATGGCCTGGTTTCAGCTGGCAATCTCTGCGCTAGCCAGCTGACTCAGGAATACCAACGCGCACCGAACGGTCCCCTCTCCCTTCAGGGAGAGGGTTAGGGAGAGGGCGCTCTACAGCCCAATCCCCAAAGCCCCCGGGAGGCACGGTTCGCGAGCAAGCTCGCTCCTACAGGGAGGCGACTGCGTCCGGTCTATTCACCGAAACATTTTGGTACTATAGTTCCAAAATCATAAAAACAAGACCGGAGACCCCGCCATGCGTCGCGCCGCCCTGTCCCTTCTCAGCCTCGCCGTGCTCCTGGCCGCCTGCGGCGAGCAGGACAAACCCACCGCCGCGGTCAGCGCGGACTTCCAGAAAGACCTGCAGGCACGGCTGATCAAGGCCAAGCCCGGTGACGTCATCGCGATCCCCGCCGGCACCTACCACCTCGACCGCGGCCTCAGCCTCAAGGTCGATGGCGTGACCCTCCGCGGCGACGGCATGGACAAGACCATCCTCAGCTTCAAGAACCAGAAGGCCGGCGCCGAAGGCCTGCTGGTGGACGCCTCGGACTTCACCATCGAGAACCTGGCCATCGAGGACAGCAAGGGCGACGCGCTCAAGGTGCTGGGCGGCAAGAACATCGTGATCCGCAACGTGCGCACCGAATGGACCAACGGCCCGGCCACCGAGAACGGCGCCTACGGCCTGTACCCGGTGCAGACCGAGAACGTGCTGCTGGAGGGCAACGTGGCCATCGGCGCCTCCGACGCGGGCATCTACGTCGGCCAGTCGCGCAACGTGGTGGTGCGCAACAACCGCGCCGAGCGCAACGTCGCCGGCATCGAGATCGAGAACACCATCGGCGCCGACGTGTACGACAACGTGGCCACCGGCAATACTGGCGGCATCCTCGTCTTCAATATGCCCAACCTGCAGCAGCCGGGGCGCGGCACCCGCGTCTACAACAACGAGGTGCAGGGCAACAACCACGACAACTTCGGCCACAAGGGCACGCCGGTGGCCAGCGTCCCGGCCGGTTCCGGGGTGGTGGTGAACTCCAACGACGACGTGGAAATCTTCGACAACAGGATCGGCGACCACAAGACCGCCAACGTCATCATCAGCAGCTACTACAGCACCAACTACTCGGACAAGGCGACGCAGCCGAACTTCGACCCCTACCCCGAGGGCATCTACATCCACGGCAACACCTTCGGCCCCGGCGGCGACAGCCCCGACCACCTGGAGCTGAAGGCGCTGAAGATCGCCAAGTTCGGCCTCAACGGGCGCCTGCCGGACATCCTCTGGGACGGCTACGTGAACCAGAAGAAACTGGTCGACGGCAAGCTGCCGGAGGAGCTGGCCATCTGCATCGACAACGGCGAGGCCGGCATCGTCAACGTCGACGGCCCCAACGGCTACAAGAACATCAGCACCGACATGAGCAGCCACCGCTGCAAGCTCAAGCCGCTGCCGAAGATCGAACAGGCCGGCCTGGGCGAGAAGGGAGGCAAGGCATGACGCGAGCCGCCTGCGCCTGGTTGTCGCTCGCCCTGGCCGTGGCGCTGGCCGGGTGCGGGCAGCAGGCGAAGCCGCGCTACCAGCCCGAGGGCGACGACTACCCGCAGACCTTGAGCGGCTGGGGCATGCTGCGCCTGGGCGACGGCCACCTCACGCCTGCGCCCGAGGTGCTGCCCTACGACCTCAACACCCCGCTGTTCACCGACTACGCGCACAAGCTGCGCACGGTGTGGATGCCTGAAGGGCAGGCGGCGAAGTACGCCGAGGACCACTTCGACTACCCGCTGGGCACGGTACTGACCAAGACCTTCTACTACCCCACTGACGGCAAGGGCCAACTGCTGGAGAACTCGCAGGATGACCGCGACCCGCAGCAGGGCCTGGACCTGGCCAGGGTGCGCCTGGTCGAGACCCGAGTGCTGGTGAAGCAGAAGGACGGCTGGACGGCGCTGCCCTACGTGTGGGACGCCGAGCAGAAGGAAGCGCACCTGGAACTGGCCGGCGACAGCCAGGCCCTGGAACTGCAGGACGCGGCCGGGCAGAAGGTGGCCTTCACCTACATGGTGCCGGACGCCAACCAGTGCTCCGAGTGCCATGCCGAGACCAAGGGCGCCGGCATCGCCCCGCTGGGCCCCAAGGCCCGGCACCTGAACAAGGACTTCGGCTACGCCGAGGGCAGCGACAACCAGCTGCGCCACTGGCAGGCGCGCGGCTTCCTGCAAGGCCTGCCGGAAATGGCGCAGGTGCCGCAGAACGCCCTGTGGGGCCACCCGCGGGCAGGCGAGAGCCTGGAGAAGCAGGCGCGCAGCTATCTGGACGCCAACTGCGGTCATTGCCATAACCCGAAGGGAGCTGCGCGCACGTCGGGACTGTATATCGATGCCAGTGCCGAGTTGGGCGTGAACTACGGGTTCTGCAAGCAGCCGGTGGCGGCGGGCAATGGTACCGGCGGGCGTCGCGAGGATATCCATCCGGGGCATCCGGAGCTGTCGGTGCTGACCTACCGAGTGGGGAGCGACAAGCCTGGGGAGATGATGCCGGAGCTGGGGCGGGCGTTGGTACACAAGGAGGGGTTGGAGGTATTGGAGCGGTGGATTGCGGGGTTGTCGGGGGGATGTAGTTGACGCTGGAGCTTCCATGCGATGTCGGTGCGTGGGGGGACTCCATTCCCTCTCCCTAACCCTCTCCCTGAAGGGAGAGGGGACCGTTCGGAGCGTGCTGATGTTTCGGCGTTAGCCGGCTTGTACCGATTACCCGGCTAACACCAAATCCTTTCTCGGCACGGACAAGCCCCCTCTCCCTTCAGGGCGGGGCGCGCAGCCGAGGGCTGGGGAGAGGGCGCTCTAGAACCCAACACCAAAACCCCAGCCACCCTCCCTTAGCGAGCAACCAACACCCAACGAAAGACCACCCAACCCTCTCCCCCTGTCACACCCCACCGTCTAGGCTATCCCCCACCGGCGCCCTATTTCCGTGCGCCCCCATGCCCGGCATGCGCCCCCAGGCCCCGCGATGGTGCCCGGCGCCCGTGCGCAGCCCGTTCCACGGCCCCTGGCGGCTGGCACGGGACTTGCGCGGAAGCTGTGTCGCCCAGGCCCGCAGGAGGCCCGCCGTGTCGATCCATGTCGCCTTGCAGCACGTCACCCACTACCGCTACGACCGCGCCGTGAACCTCGGCCCGCAACTGGTGCGCCTGCGCCCGGCGCCGCACAGCCGCACGCGCATCCTCGGCTATTCGCTGAAGGTCGTCCCGGGCAAGCACTTCATCAACTGGCAGCAGGACCCGCAGGGCAACTACCTGGCGCGCCTGGTGTTCCCGGAGAAGATCGAGGAACTGCGGGTGGAGGTGGACCTGGTCGCCGAGATGGCGGTGTTCAACCCCTTCGACTTCTTCCTCGAGTCCTACGCCGAGCAGTTCCCCTTCGCCTACGGCGCCGACGAGCAGCGCGAGCTGGCGCCCTACCTCGCGCGCCAGCCGGCCAGCCCGCGGTTCGCCGAATACCTCGCCGCGGTGCCGCGCGACGCCAGCCCCACCGTGGACTTCCTGGTCGCGCTGAACCAGCGCCTGGCCGGCGACGTGCGCTACCTCATCCGCATGGAACCCGGCGTGCAGACGCCCGAGCAGACCCTGGAGCTGGCCTCCGGCTCCTGCCGCGACTCGGCCTGGCTGCTGGTGCAGCTGGCGCGCCACCTGGGCCTGGCGGCGCGCTTCGTCTCCGGCTACCTGATCCAGCTCACCGCCGACCAGAAATCCCTGGACGGCCCCAGCGGCACCGAAGTGGACTTCACCGACCTGCACGCCTGGGCCGAGGTCTACCTGCCCGGCGCCGGCTGGGTGGGGCTGGACCCGACCTCCGGGCTGTTCGCCGGCGAGGGCCACATCCCCCTGGCCTGCAGCCCCGAGCCGTCCTCGGCGGCGCCGATCACTGGCGCGCTGGAGGAATGCGAGGTGCAGTTCAGCCACCAGATGCGCGTGGAGCGCGTCTGGGAAGCGCCGAGGGTGACCAAGCCCTACAGCGAGGAACAGTGGCAGGCGATCCGCGAGCTGGGTTCGCGCATCGACGCCGACCTCGCCGAACGGGACGTGCGCCTGACCATGGGCGGCGAGCCGACCTTCATCGCCATCGACTACCCCGACGACCCCGAGTGGAACACCGCCGCCCTGGGCCCGAACAAGCGCCGCCTGGCCGCCGAGCTGTTCCACCGCCTGCGCCGCCACTACGCGCCCAAGGGCCTGGTGCACTTCGGCCAGGGCAAGTGGTACCCCGGCGAGCAACTGCCGCGCTGGTCGCTCAACTGCTACTGGCGGCGCGACGGCGAGCCGCTGTGGAACAACCCCATGCTCTACGCCGAGGAGGGCCGCAGCTACGGCGCCGACGCCGCCCTGGCCGCGCGCTTCCTGCGCCGCCTCGCCGGGCGCCTGGGCCTGGCCGGCGACACCCTGTTCGCCGCCTACGAAGACTGGTTCTACTACCTCTGGCGCGAGCGCCGGCTACCCAGCAACGTCACCCCGGAAGATCCGCGCCTGGCCGACCCGCTGGAGCGCGAACGCCTGTGCCGGGTGTTCGAGCGCGGCCTGGGCGAGGAGGTCGGCCATGTGCTGCCGCTGGCGCGCAGCGCCGCCGGCGACACCTGGGAAAGCAGCCGCTGGTTCCTCCGTGGCGAGCACTGCCGGCTGGTCCCCGGCGACTCGGCGCTGGGCTACCGCCTGCCGCTGGACTCGCAGCCCTGGGCCAGCGAGGCCGACTACCCCTACGTCAACCCGGCCGACCCCAGCCAGCCGCGCCCACCGCTGCGCCGCGCCGCGCAACTGCAACAGGTACGCGAGCGCATGCCCGGCGGCCCGGACGCCACGCGCCAGCCGCTGCTGCACCAGTCCGCCGGCTGGATCACCCGCACCGCGCTGTGCGCCGAGCCGCGCGAAGGCCGGCTGTACCTGTTCATGCCGCCGCTGGCGGAGCTGGAGGCCTACCTGGAGCTGGTCGCCGCCATCGAGGCCACCGCCGGCGAACTGGGCTGCCCGGTGCTGCTGGAAGGCTACGAGCCGCCGGCCGACCCGCGCCTGAGCAACTTCCGCGTCACCCCCGACCCGGGCGTGATCGAAGTGAACATCCACCCCTCGGCGAACTGGGACGAACTGGTCGAGCGCACCGAATTCCTCTACGAGGCGGCGCGCCAGTCGCGGCTGTCCAGCGAGAAGTTCATGGTCGACGGCCGCCACGTCGGCACCGGCGGCGGCAACCACTTCGTCCTCGGCGGCGCCACCCCGGCGGACTCGCCCTTCCTGCGCCGCCCGGACCTGCTGCGCAGCCTGGTCAGCTACTGGCACAACCACCCCTCGCTGTCCTACCTGTTCTCCGGCCTGTTCATCGGCCCGACCTCCCAGGCGCCGCGGGTGGACGAGGCGCGCAACGACGCGCTCTACGAACTGGAGATCGCCTTCGCGCAGATGCCCGAGCCGGGCGCCGACTGCCCGCCCTGGCTGGTCGACCGCCTGCTGCGCAACCTGCTGGTGGACGTCAGCGGCAACACCCACCGCGCCGAATTCTGCATCGACAAGCTGTACTCGCCGGACAGCGCCAGCGGTCGCCTCGGCCTGCTGGAACTGCGCGCCTTCGAAATGCCGCCCCACGCGCGCATGAGCCTGGCCCAGCAACTGCTGCTGCGGGCCCTGGTGGCGCGCTTCTGGGCCGAGCCCTACACGCCGCCGAAGCTGGTGCGCTGGGGCACCGAACTGCACGACCGCTTCCTGCTGCCGCACTTCGTCGAGCAGGACTTCGCCGACGTGGTCCACGAACTCAACGCCTTCGGCTACCCGCTGCGCAGCGACTGGTTCGCCCCGCACTTCGAATTCCGCTTCCCGAAATACGGCGACTACGCGGTGAAGGGCATCGATCTGGAACTGCGCCAGGCCCTGGAGCCCTGGCACGTGCTGGGCGAGGAGGGCGCCCCCGGCGGCGCCGTGCGCTACGTGGACTCGTCCCTGGAGCGCGTGCAGCTGAAGCTGGGCGGCATGGCCCCGGACCGCTACGTGGTCACCTGCAACGGCCGCCCGGTGCCGCTGCGGCCCACCGGCCAGGTCGGCGAATACGTCGCCGCGGTGCGCTACCGCGCCTGGCAGCCGGCGTCCTGCCTGCAGCCGACCATCGGCGTACAGGCGCCGCTGGTCTTCGACATCGTCGACACCTGGATGCAGCGCTCCCTCGGCGGCTGCCAGTACCACGTCAGCCACCCCGGCGGGCGCAGCTACGACAGCTTCCCGGTGAACGCCTACGAGGCCGAGAGCCGGCGCCTGGCGCGCTTCTTCCGCCACGGCCACACGCCCGGCAAGCTGAACGTGGAGGCGCCGCGCGCCGACGCCGAACTGCCGATGACCCTCGACCTGCGGCGGACATGAGCGCCGCCGCCCGCTAAAGTGAACAGGCCGCCTTGCACGCCGAGTCCCTGATGTCCGAGTTGCTCGCCCACTACCCGCTGTCCGCCACGGCGTACCACGAACTGCTGGACGCCGCGGGCGGCGTGCGCCCGCACTGGCAACGCCTGGTCCAGCGCCTGGAACGCGCCAGCGCCGCGCAGTTGGAGCAGCGCCAGGCCCTGCTGGCGCGGCAGATCCAGGAAAACGGCGTGACCTACAACGTCTACGCCGACCCCAAGGGCGCCGACCGCCCCTGGGAGCTGGACCTGCTGCCCAACCTGCTGTCCGCCGAGGAATGGGCCGGCATCGCCGCCGGCGTGGCGCAGCGCGGGCGGCTGCTCAACGCGGTGCTGGCCGACCTCTACGGCGAGCAGCGCCTGCTCGCCGAGGGCGTGCTGCCGACCGAACTGGTCTACGGCCACCCCAACTTCCTCTGGCCCTGCGGCGGTTTGCCGGTGCCCGGCGGCATCTACCTGCACAGCTATGCCGTGGACCTGGCGCGCGACGCCGACGGCCGCTGGCACGTGCTCGCCGACCGCACCCAGGCGCCCTCCGGCGCCGGCTACGCCCTGGAGAACCGGCAGATCATCTCCCGCGCCCTGCCGGAGCTGTACCGCGAACTGCGCGTGCAGTACCTGGCCGGCTACTTCCGCACCCTGCAGGAAACCCTCGCCCACTGCGCCCCGGCCGACGGCGAGACGCCGCTGGTGGTGCTGCTGACCCCGGGGCGCTTCAACGAAACCTACTTCGAGCACCTGTACCTGGCGCGCCAGCTGGGCTTCCCGCTGGTGGAAGGCCACGACCTGACGGTGCGCGACGCCACCCTCTACCTCAAGACCCTCGGCGGCCTGAAGCGCGTGCACGCGGTGCTGCGGCGCCTGGACGACGACTTCTGCGACCCGCTGGAACTGCGCACCGACTCCGCCCTCGGCGTGCCCGGCCTGCTCGACGCCGTGCGCCGCGGCCGCGTGCTGGTGGCCAACGCCCTGGGCAGCGGCGTGCTGGAATCGCCGGGGCTGCTGGGCTTCCTGCCGGCGGCCAGCCGCCGGCTGTTCGGCGAAGACCTGCTGCTGCCGGCGGTGCAGACCCACTGGTGCGGCGAACCGGGCGCCCTGGACATGGTGCTGGGCGAGCTGGAGCGCCTGGTCATCAAGCCGGCCTTCCCCTCGCAGAGCTTCGAGCCGCTGTTCGGCCACACCCTGGGCCCGGCGGCCCGCACCGAGCTGTGCCAGCGCCTGCGCGCGCAGCCCCACGCCTACGTGGCGCAGCGCCAGGCGCAGCTGTCCCAGGCGCCGGTGTGGCAGCAGGCCGGCGCGCGCGGCGAACTGCAATCGCGCGCCATCGGCATGCGCGTGTTCGCCGTGGCCGCCAGCGACGGCCGCTACTGGGTGATGCCCGGCGGCCTGACGCGGGTGGCCTCGGCGGCGGACGCCGAAGTGGTCTCCATGCAGCGCGGCGGGGCCAGCAAGGACACCTGGGTGCTGGCCGACCGCCCGGTCCACGGCGAGCCGCTGCGGCCGCGCAACATAGGCGCGCGCGACCTGATCCGGCAGGACCCGTACCTGCCCTCGCGGGTGGTGGAAAACCTCTACTGGTTCGGCCGCTACGCCGAGCGCTGCGACGACAACGCCCGGCTGCTGCGCGTGGTGCTGTCGCGCTACGTCGATGCCGACGGCGACGAGCAGGCCCTGCGCAGCGCGCTGGACCTGGCCGGCGCCATGGGCCTGATCCCCCGGGGCGAGGCGCCACTGGAGCAGCGCCTGCTGGCGGCCCTGCTGGACGAGCACTGGAGCAACAGCCTCTGCGCCAACCTGCGCCGCCTGCACTGGGCCGCCGCCCAGGTGCGCGGGCGGCTGTCGCGGGAGAACTGGCTGGCGCTGATGGAGCTGCAGCGCGACCTACAGGCGCTGGACGCGCGCGACACCGAACTGGGCGACGCCCTGGACTTCCTCAACCGCCTGCTGATGTCCCTGGCCGCGCTGTCCGGCTTCGCCCTCGACGACATGACCCGCGACGACGGCTGGCGCTTCCTGATGATCGGCCGGCGCATCGAGCGCATCCAGTTCTTCGCCGACGCCATCGCCGGCTTCCTCGACGGCGGCGCAGCCTGGGACCCGGGCGCCCTGGAATGGCTGCTGGAGCTGGGCAACAGCACCATCACCTACCGCTCGCGCTACCTCGCCGGGCCGCAGCTGATCCCGGTGCTCGACCTGCTGTTGCTGCACGAGCAGAATCCCCACGCCCTGTACTTCCAGCTGCAGGCCCTGGAGCGTTCCCTGGAACGCCTGCACCAGGAATTCGGCATGCCCCGCGAGCAGGAACTGGCGCTGCTCACCGCGCGCCTGCTGGCCTTCGACTTCGCTACCCTGGAGAACCCGCTGTTCGGCAGCGCCGGGCAGGACGAAGTGCTCGCCGGCCTGGCGCGCCTGCTGCGCGAACTGGCGCAGGGCGCCGGCCAGGCATCCGACCGCCTCGGCCTGCGCTACTTCGCCCACGTCGACGACGTCAGCCAGCGCACGGTGTCCACCTGATGGCCGAAGCCCAGCTTTCCCCAACGTCCGCGCCGGTGGCGCGCTACCAGGTGTTCCACGACACCCGCTACCGCTATGCCGCGCCGGTGTCGCTGTCGCAGCAACTGCTGCACCTGTGGCCGCGCGACTGTCCCCGGCAGCGCTGCCTGGGCCGCGAACTGCAAATCGAACCCGTGCCCACCCAGCGCAGCGACGGCTTCGACGTGTTCGGCAACCCGCTGACGCGCCTGGCCTTCGAACGGCCCCACGACGAACTGCAGGTGAACGCCCGCCTGCAAATCGAAGTGCTGCCGCGCCCGCCGCTGCACGCCTCGCCGGCCTGGGAACAAGTGGCCGCCGGCTTGGCCTTCAGCGGCCGCGCCCTGTCGGCGCAGGAACTGGAAGCCTGCCGCTTCCGCATGGAATCGCCCTACGTGCGCATCAAGCGCCAGTTCGCCGAATTCGCCGCCGACTGCTTCCCCGCCGGCCGGCCGCTGCTGGAAGGCGCCGCGGCGCTGATGCAGAAAATCTTCGACGAATTCGCCTTCGACGCCGAAGCCACCCAGGTGGCGACGCCCCTGACCGAAGTGCTGGCGCGCCGCCGCGGCGTGTGCCAGGACTTCGCCCACCTGATGCTCGCCTGCCTGCGCTCGCGCGGCCTGGCGGCACGCTACGTCAGCGGCTACCTGCTGACCCGCCCGCCACCCGGCCAGCCCCGCCTGATCGGCGCCGACGCCTCCCACGCCTGGGTCTCGCTGTACTGCCCGGCCAACGGCTGGGTGGACTTCGACCCCACCAACAACATCCTCCCGGCCCTGGAACACATCACCCTGGCCTGGGGCCGCGACTTCGCCGACGTCTCGCCGCTGCGCGGGGTGATCCTCGGCGGCGGCAGCCACGACCCGGAAGTGCGGGTGACGGTGATGCCGCATTGGGAATTGGCGGTGTGACGGAGCAACACGGCCAGGCTCCGAGGTGCTCTCCGTAGGATCGAGGGGGACGCCTAGTTCTTGCTCGCGAACGGTGCTTGCGGGTGGCTGCTATGTGTCCGGTTGACTCCGCTCCCTCACCCCAGCCCTCTCCCGGAGGGAGAGGGGGCCGTTCGGCGTGGGCTGGAGGTTCGGCGTCAGCCTGTAGGAGCGAGCTTGCTCGCGAACGGTGCTTGCGGGTGGCTGCTGCGTGTCCGGTTGACTCCGTTCCCTCACCCCAGCCCTCTCCCGGAGGAAGAGGGAGCCGTTCGGCGTGGGCTGGAAGTTCGGCGTCAGCCTGTAGGAGCGGGCCCTGCCCGCGAAATCGCGCGCAGGGCGCGCTCCTACATGGGAATGGTCCTCGCGCACTGCAGGTTTCCAGAGAACGAAACACCGGGTTATTCCCCCTCAGCCCAGCGCAAGCGAGTTCGCGGGAGCGACGGGGGATAACCAGGTGTACCAGGACGACCCCGGATTCCCCGCCCGCTCAGGACAGCCCCCTCTCCCGCTTGCGGGAGAGGGGTGGGGTGAGGGTGGTGCAGGAGAACGCCGTCGTAGGATGGGTTGAGCGAAGCGATACCCATCACCAAGGCCGCATGGGTTTCGCAAGCTCAACCCATCCTACGAAAAGCGCCTCTGCGCAGCCGGCAAGTTAGTTGCTCCTGGCAACCCCGCCCGCCGGGCAAGCCGCAAACGGCGTGCTAGCTTTTCCCTGGTCATTTCCCAATCAACGGATGGGCCAGGCCATGGGCGACACGAACATCGTCAACGTGGGTACGGAGAAGTTCAACGAAATCTGGTCGCTGGTGCAGCAGTACGCCCTGGCCTTCGGCATCAAGATCCTCGCCGCCATCGCCTTCTGGGTGATCGGCCGCTGGCTGATCGGCCTGGCGGTGGGCATGGTCGAGCGGGCCCTGGCCCGGCAGAGCGTCGACCCGACGCTGCTGCGCTACGTCGGCTCCTTCATCACCGTGACCCTCAACATCGTCCTGGTGATCGGCATCCTCGGCTACTTCGGCGTGCAGACCACCAGCCTGGCGGCGCTGATCGCCGCGGCCGGCGTGGCCATCGGCATGGCCTGGTCGGGGCTGCTGGCAAACCTCGCCGCCGGCGGCTTCATCATCGTCCTGCGGCCGTTCAAGGTCGGCGATTTCATCACCGCCGCCGGCGTCACCGGCACGGTCAAGGAGATCGGCCTGTTCTCCACCGCCATCAACACCCCGGATAACGTGCTGACCCTGGTGGGCAACAACAAGGTCTTCGGCGACACCATCCAGAACTACAGCCACAACCCCTTCCGCCGCGTCGAACTCAAGGCCCAGCTGTCCGGCGCCGCCGACTACGCGGCCGCCACGGCCCTGCTCAAGGAGCGCATCGCGCAGATCCCCAACGTGCTCGACGAGCCACCGGTGGAGGTGGAGATCCTCGAGTTCAACCTGGTCGGCCCGGTGCTGGCGGTGCGCCCGTACTGCCACAACGACAACTACTGGCAGGTCTACTTCGACACCAACCGCACCATCAGGGAAGCCCTGGGTACCGGCTTCCCAGCGCCGATGCCGGCGCAGACCATCATCGTGCAGCAGCAATCCGCCAACTGATCGCCACGCCACACACAGAGGCACCGCAAGGGTGCCCCTGGTGCTTCCGAATGCGTTTTCCTACGCCGTTGGGGATGGGCGGTCGCCAATCCTCGACAGCCGGTGAGCGCGCAGGAGCTTTCCTGCCGCCATAGGAAATTTCACCTTCTCCCGAGTGGGGAGGCCCGCTGAAGCTGGCGATTCATCCTGCATATTCCCCCCGTCGACAAGCGCACCCTGGGTGGACCTCGACCGACGCTTCCCGCGCCGGTCGCCGTCTTCATCGCCCGGGGGCCCGATGTCACGCCATTCCCGTTTCGCCGCTTTCAGCCTGATCGAGCTGCTCGTCACCCTGGCCGTGCTGGCCATCACCCTCGCCATCGCGGTGCCTGGCTTCACCCAACTGGTACGCAGCCAGCAGGTGCAGGGCGCCGCCCAGGAGCTGTATGCGCTGCTGCTCTATACCCGCAGCGAGGCGGCCAGCCGCGGGCGCTCCGTCACACTGAAGCCGGCCCAGGGCAGTACCTGGCGCGGGACTCTGACGGTGACGGCCGGCAGCACCAGCCTGCGGCAGGTGGCGCTGCGTGACGCCGTCGTCCTGGCCAGCGCTGCTAACAGCATCGTCTTCCGCGCCGATGGGCGCCTGGGCGGCAACGCGACCTGCATCAGCATCTGCCCGGCCGTGGACGGCGCGACCTGCCAGCGCATCCGCATTCTCGCCAGCGGGCAGATAGCCTTGCCGGCCAGCGGAGGCTGCTCATGAGGGCCGCATGCGCGGGCGTCGGCCTGATCGAGGTGCTGGTGGCGCTGCTGGTGCTGACGGTGGGCGGCCTGGGCATGCTCGCCCTGCAGTCGCAGGCGGTGCAGAACACCCAGGCGGCCATCCTGCAGGGCAACGCGGTGATGCTCGCCCACGACCTGCTGGAGATGATGCGCAGCAACCGCGACGCGGTGCTCGACGCGACGGGGCAGTTGAACGGCGAGTCGAAGTATTTCAAGGCCGAGAAGTCCGCCTTTCCAGCCATACCAGACAACTGCGGGACACGGCAGCGCGGTAGCGGTGGCGACGGCGTCGCGACCGCCGACCTCGGCTGCTGGCGTGGCCGGATCGAGCGCTTGCTGCCGGTGACCGCGGACCTCCTGACGAAGGAGTTCGCGGTCTGCCGCAGCGCTTCGGGCGAAGCCTGTTCCGACGCCGGTTCCCTGGTGATGATCCGCGTCGCCTGGGCCGACAAGCGTTCGAAAATGTGCGACGGGGGCGTGTGCAGCTACGTGCTGCGCGCGGAGCTGTGAAATGAGGGCCTCCCATCTGCAGCATGGCCAGCGGGGCCTGTCGCTGGTCGAACTGATGGTGGCGCTGCTGCTCGGCAGCGTGCTGATCATCGGTGTCACCCAGTTGTTCCTCGACCAGAAGCGCCACGCCCAGTTCCAGTTCGGCCAACTGGCCAACCAGGGCAATGCCCGTTTCGCCACCCACTCCATCGAGCGCCTGGTGGCACGCGCCGGCTACCGGGCCAGGCCCCAGGCGCAAATAGCCGAGGAAGCCTTCCCGGCACGGGGAGCCGTCCATGGCTGTCCGGCTTTCGCCGCCGGGCAGACGCTGGCCCTGGCCCAGGGCAACAGGAGCGCGGCCTTGTGCGTGCGCTACCAGCGTGGCCTGGAGGCGCAAGAGGCGGACTGCAGCGGCGCGTCGCTGCCTTTCTCGACGAAACCGCTCAACGTGGTCGCCCACCTGGCGCTGGACAGCAACGCCGGAAAGCTGACTTGCACTTCCTTCGTCGAAGGGGGAAGCGGCCCCGGTTCCGCCAGCGTGCTGGTCGAGGACATGGTGGATTTCAGCTTCCAGCCGCTGGCCGACAGCACCGAGCAAGTACAGCAGGTCGGCCTGTACCTGCTGTTCGCCGGCAAGGGCGGCCAGGGCGACGGCATCGTCAGCGGGGTGCGCAACGACTGGCAGGCGCTGAGTGGCCGAGCCCCCGCCATCGCCGCCAGCGACACCCGTCCGTTGCAGATCGCCTTCGCCGCCATCGCCCAGAGGAACCTGAAGCCATGAATGTCCGTGCAAGCGCAACGGCCCAGGGCGGCGCCGTGCTCGTCGTGGCGCTGGTCATGCTGCTGCTGATGACCGTGCTGGCCCTGTCCGGCATCTCCGCCAGCCAGTTGGAGTTCCGCCTGGCCGGCAACCGCGCGGAACAGGTGCGCGCCTTCAACGCGGCCGAATCGGCCTTGCGCAACGTCGAGCGGCGCCTGGCGGATATCGCCGGCAGCGACGACCTGCGCGGCGCCAGTTGCGCCGGGCGCCAGGGCCTCTGCGTGCTGCAGGTGGACAGCGTGCGGCGCGTCGACGAGCAGGGCGCCTGGCAGTGGAGCTGGAGCAGCGATCCGGGTGCGTGGTGGGGAAAGGCGCAGAACGCCATCGACTACCGCGGCGCCGACGGCCAGAGCGGCTTCGACCGGACGCTGCGCCAGCACGCCGCCTACTTCGCCAGCGATGGCGACGGCCTGAACCTGGGCAACCTCGACGAGCCGCAGCTGCGCACCGACTACTACTACGCCGACGTCTATGCCGGGAGCGATGACGGGCGCACGCCGGTGCTCCTGCAATCGGTCTTCGCCCGGCGCTACGTGAACTGAGGAAAACCGATGAGCCTTCGCCGCCACTACCCCCGTCTCTTCCTCGGCCTGGCAGCGGCCTGGCTGGCCATGCCGGCGAGCGCCGATAAGCTGCACATCAGCCAGCAGCCGCTGTTCCTCAGCCAGACGGTGGCGCCGAACCTGATCCTGACGATGGACAGTTCCGGCAGCATGCACATGGCTTACGTTCCCGATGCCATCGGTAAGCACGCCGATAGTCGTCGGGCCAAGGCGGCCAGCTACAACCCGATGTACTACAACCCCCAACTGACCTACCGGGTGCCGAAGCAGGTCACCTTCAGCAACGGTCGACTGACGGTGCGCGAATACCCCGTCAGCCAGGGCGGTGGCTTCGATTTCACCCAGGTCAGGCGTAACGGCTTCGATGAAAGACGCGAGACGATCGACCTGGCCAATGAGTACCGGGTGACCTGGCGTTATTCTCCGGATTCGTCGAGCGATCTCGAGCAGACGAAGAATCCCGAAAGCGACTTCAAGCGCAGCGCTTCGCTGTCCACCGGGCAGACCTGGGATGGTGACCTCGCTCCCGGCCTTAGGCTGGAGATCAAGCGCACGGGGTGGTTCTCGTGCGATGGGCATCTCAACGGCAGGTGGGTTCCCTGTAGTTACGATTTGTTCGCGGGCACCTCCACGGTGGACCTTACCCAGCATGGTGTGCCGGCCTACTACTACAGGTTCGACGCGAGCCTGAGCGGCTGCTCGGCGTCCTCGACCGACGACAAGTGCTACAAACTGGTCAAGGTCGGCGCGAACTCCGGCCCGAACGGCGAGGACGAACGGGAGAACTTCGCCATCTGGTACGCCTTCTACCGCAACCGCGCCCTGGCCACCCAGAGCGCCGCCAACCTGGCCTTCAACAGCCTGCCCGAGTCCATCCGGCTGACCTGGCAGGATTTGAACGGCTGCAGCCAGCTCGACGGGCAGTGGGGGTGCAACGGCATCAGCTACAGCGGCGGCAACCCGTTTCGTCCATTCGCCAAGAAGCACCGCGCGGATTTCTTCCACTGGCTGTCGAGCGTCAGGTTCAGCGGCGGTACGCCTCTGCGCCAGGCGCTGGACCGGGCCGGCAAATTCATCGCCGACGAGGACGGCCCAGCCTACGACTTCGAGCCCGGCGGCAAGAAAGAGCCGAAATTCACCTGTCGCCCCAGCTATCACCTGATGATGACCGATGGGCTGTGGAACGGCAGGGCGGGCTCGGTGGGCGGCAACGTCGATGGTAGTGGCAGGACGTTGCCGGACGGCGCTCACTATGCGGCCCGCTCGCCCTTCAAGGACGGGGCGAAGAACACCCTGGCCGACCTGGCCTTCCACTACTGGGCCACCGATGCGCGCACGGACCTTGCCAACGAGCTGAAGCCCTACGTTCCCTTCGCCCAGGCGGATGCCACCCGGCAATACTGGGACCCGCGCAACAACCCGGCGACCTGGCAGCACCTGGTGACTTTCACCATGGGCCTGGGCCTGGGGCACTCGCTGCTCAGCCCGCAATGGTCCGGCGGCACCTTCGAGGGGGCCGGCTACCAGGGCCTGGCCAATGGCAGCATCGCCTGGCCGCCAGCGAGCTCCGATCATGAAAACAACGTCTACGACCTCTGGCACGCGGCGATCAACTCCCGCGGCGAGTTCTTCAGCGCCGAGGACCCGCAGCAGATGGTCGACGCCTTCGCCAGCATCCTCTCGCGCATCGTCAACCGTGCGGCCTCGGCGGCGCGACCGGCGGTGGCGGCCGGCGAGGTGAAGGACCAGGCGCATGTCTACGTCGCCTCCTTCTCCAGCGAGGACTGGAGCGGCGACCTGGTCAAGTACCTGCAACCGGCGAACGCCGGCCGGCAGCAGCTGTGGAGCGCCAAGGCGCTGCTCGACGCGCGCAAGAACCCGCGGCGGGTACTCATGGGCAAGGGCAAGAGCCTGGTGGACTTCGCCTGGAGCAACCTCGACAGCGGGCAGCGGCGCGTCTTCAACCAGACGCTCTCCGGCGACCAGGACTCCCGCGGCGAAGCGCGCGTGCAGTACCTGGCCGGCAAGCGCGACCTCGAAGGGAGCGAGTTCCGCGTGCGCGGCGGGCTGCTCGGCGACATCGTCAACTCGGCGCCGCTGCTGGTGACGGCGCCGTCCCGCCCGGCGCTGCCGCGCGACCGCCTGGAAAGCCCCGACAATGACGGCCTGAGCAGCAGGGACGACGCCTACAGCGAATTCAAGGCGGCGCAGGCCTCGCGGCGCAGCATGATCTACGTCGGCGCCAACGACGGCATGCTGCACGCCTTCGACGCCGAGACCGGCGAAGAGGTCTTCGCCTTCGTGCCCCGTCCCGCCCTGGCCGGCATGTACCGGTTGACCGATCCGCGCTACACCATTGCGGAGCATCGCTACCTGGTGGACGGCCCCCTGGTCGCCGAAGACGTGTTCTTCGACGGCGCCTGGCGCACCGTGCTGGTCGGCGGCCTCGGCGCCGGCGGCCGCGCGCTCTTCGCCCTGGACGTCACCGACCCGCAGCAGCCGAAGCTGCTCTGGGAGATCGAAGGCGGCGCCGGCCCGTTCGCACGCCTCGGCCATACCCTGGCGCGCCCGGTCATCACCCGCCTGCACAGCGGCCAGTGGGCGGTGCTGGCGGCCAACGGCTACGACGGCCTGCAGGACATGGCGGTGCTCTACCTGATCGACATCGCCACCGGCTCGCTGCTGCGCGAACTCAACGTGAGCCAGGGCGGCGATGCCGCCAACGGCCTGTCCAGCCCCCGCGCCGCGGACATGGACGGCGACGGCATCGTCGACCACGCCTACGCCGGCGACCTGCTCGGCAACCTCTGGCGCTTCGACCTCTACAAGGCCGGCAGCCAGGGCGGATATGGCGGTCCCGATTCCGCCGGCGCCGCGGACTACCGGGTCGGGCTGGCCGGACGGCCGCTGTTCCGCGCCCGCGACGCCTCCAACAATGTCCAGCCCATCACCGCGGCGCCCTGGCTGGTCCGCCATCCCTCGGGCCAGGGCGTGCTGGCGCTGCTGGGAACCGGCAAGTACTTCGAGGTCCACGACGCCGAGGCCGACACCAGCCGGGCGATGAGCCTCTACGGCATCTGGGACAGGCTGGCCGCGGGAGAGCAGGGCGGCAACGACTCGACGGTGACGCGCAACAGGCTGCAGGCCCAGAAGTTCACCAAGGCCACCGACAGCTACCGAAGCCTCAGCAGCAACCCGCTGGCCTGGGCGCCCGCTGCGCAGAAGCCCGGCTCGGCCGGCAACGGCGTGCATGGCTGGCTGCTGGACCTGCCGAAGACCGGCGAGCAGGTCGTCGCCGACCCGGCCAGCAGCGGCCGGCTGGCCTTGTTCGCCACCCTGACGCCGAACGCCGACCCCTGCCAGGATGGCGTCAGCACCTGGCTGCTGGCGCTCAACCCCCTGACTGGCGGGGCGCCGCTGACGGACGCGCTGGACTACAACAACGACGGCGTGGTCGATGCGCGGGACCGTGTCGAAGGCAACAAGGTCGCCGGTGTGCTGTTGCCCGGCGGCCTGGGCGGGGCGTCCCTCGGCTTCGACCTGTCCAGCGGCCTGGGTGTCGCCCACGGCAGCGAAGGGGCGGTGCGTTTCTACGACGGCATCCGCCCGGGCCGGCAGAGCTGGCGCCAGATGGAGGCATCGGAATGAGCGGGCAGAACGGCTTCAGCCTGCTGGAGCTGATGATCGTCGTGGTCATCGTCGGCATCCTCGCCAGCGTCGCCTATCCCAGCTACGTGGAATACGCGCGGCGCTCCGACCGCGCCGAAGGCCAGGCCCTGCTGATGGAGGCGGCGGCGCGCCAGGAACGATTCTTCGCGCAGAACCGCCGCTATGTGGTGGCCGATGCCGATATCGCCTCTCTCGGCCTGCAGGCGACCTCGCGCAATGGGCGCTACGTCCTGACGCTGTCGGCCGGCGAAGATGGCGATGGCGGCTACCTGCTGGAGGTCGAGCCGCAACGCAACGATCCCCGCTGCGGCACCCTGACGCTCAACGCCCTGGGCCAGCGCAGCCCGGCCACCAGCGAGTGCTGGCGCTAGGTCGGCGCGCGGTCGACCCACTTGGGCGCGGCCAGGGGCTTCCAGGCCTGCAGGGCGTCGATCAGTTCGGCCGGGGTGGCGCCGCGCTGCAGCATCTGGCGGTGTTCCGCACGGACGAAGCGCTCCTGTACCAGGTGGTCGAGGAAGCTCAGCAGCGGGTCGTAGAAGCCGTTCACTTCCAGCAGGCCCAGGGGCTTGGCGTGGTAGCCCAGTTGGCCCCAGGTCCAGACCTCGAAGAGCTCCTCTAGGGTGCCCAGGCCGCCGGGCAGGGCGATGAAGGCGTCGCTCAGCTCGGCCATGCGCGCCTTGCGCGCGTGCATGCCGTCGACCACCTCCAGGCGGCTCAGGCCCTTGTGGCCGATTTCCGCCTCCTTCAGGCTCTGCGGGATGATCCCCACCACCTCGCCGCCGGCGGCCAGGGCGGCATCGGCCACCATGCCCATCAGGCCCACGGCGCCGCCGCCATAGACCAGGCGCAGGCCGCGCTCGGCGATGTGCCGGCCGAGGCTCTCGGCCGCTTCGCGGTAAATGGGGCTGGCACCGGGGCTGGCGCCGCAGAATACGCAGATGGAACGCAAGGTCATTGTCTGGAACTCCGTGACCGTCAAAACGGTCGTCAGAGTAACTGCTGCGTGTCCGCGCTCCAAGCCGCCATGGCCGACCTAGCCGCCGTAAGCGCCCTGGGCATAGCACGCGAGGACTTGCTGAAAAATTGTATACATGTTTGTATCCGATTTGTCGTGCATGGCGACGCTCTCCGTCAGGCATCCGTGACGGTCTATGCTGGACGGGGCGCGCTAATTTGCCTCGTTGAAAGTTCGTATCAGCCTGATAGAACTGCATGCTGGCAAGACTATGGCGCCGCCCGCACCGAATTGACCTGGATCAGCAGGCGCCGCCCGACTATCGGGCAGTCTGCCGTTCCGGATTCTCCGCCCAACCTGCCCAGGAGGCTCGTATGTTCCACAAACTCGCTGCTGTCACCCTGCTCGGTCTGTTCAGCGCCCCGCTGCTGGCTGCCGAATGCTCGGTGGACATTCAAGGCAACGACCAGATGCAGTTCAACACCAACGCCATCAGCGTGGACAAGAGCTGCAAGACCTTCACCGTGAACCTGTCCCACCCCGGCGCCCTGCCGAAGAACGTCATGGGCCACAACTGGGTGCTGACCACCGCCGCCGACATGCAGGGCGTGGTCGCCGACGGCATGGCCGCCGGCCTGGACAAGAACTACCTGAAGGACGGCGATACCCGCGTGATCGCCCACACCAAGATCATCGGCTCCGGCGAGAAAGACTCGGTGAGCTTCGACGTCTCCAAGCTGAAGGAAGGCGAGCAGTACATGTTCTTCTGCAGCTTCCCGGGCCACTCGGCAATGATGAAGGGCACCCTCGCTCTGAAGTGAGTTCGTCGCTTCGTACGAAAGCCCGGCTTGCAGCTGGGCTTTTTCGTTTTAACTTATCCTGGTAGGCGACCCGCCGTGCCTGGGTCGCGTCAGGGGGGAAGAACGTGTACCACGGTGAACGATTCAATGCCTGGACCCACCTGCTCGGCGCCGTGGCGGCGCTGGTGGGCGGCACCTGGCTGGTGATCGCCAGCAGCCTGCTCGGCGATGCGCTGAAGATAGTCGGCGTCTCGGTCTACAGCGGCAGCCTGCTGCTGCTCTACAGCGTCTCCACCACCTACCACAGCGTGCGCGGGCGGGCCAAGGCGATCCTGCGCAAGCTCGACCACCTGTCGATCTACCTGCTGATCGCCGGCAGCTACACGCCCTTCTGCCTGGTGAGCCTCAAGGGCGCCTGGGGCTGGACGCTGTTCGGCATCGTCTGGAGCCTGGCGGTGCTGGGCATGCTGCAGGAACTCAAGCCGCGCTCCGAGGCGCGGGTGCTGTCCATCGTCATCTACGCGGTGATGGGCTGGATCGTGCTGATCGCCCTGGGCCCGCTGTACCGCGCCCTCGGCCCGGGCGGCCTGGCCTGGCTGGTGGCCGGCGGGGCCAGCTACACCATCGGCATCCTGTTCTTCGCCTACGACGAGCGCTTCCGCCACTGGCACGGCATCTGGCACCTGTTCGTGATCGCCGGCAGCCTGCTGCACTTCATCGCGGTGTGGCAGTACGTGCTGCCGGCGCGGGTGGCATAGAAGCGGAATATCGTGCCTCCCGGCAACCTGTAGCGGGCCCTGCCCGCGATTCGCGCGCAGGGCGCGCTCCTACAGGGGAATGGCGCGGGTGGGGCAGCGTAGGAGCGGATCTCATCCGCGAATCGCGCCGGAGGTTCCGGCTAATCGCGGACAAGGTCCGCTCCTACGGGGGAGGAATACCGTGCCTCCCGGCAACCTGTAGGAGCGGGCCCTGCCCGCGAAATCGCGCGCAGGGCGCGCTCCTACAGGGGAATGGCGCAGGTGGGGCAGCGTAGGAGCGGATCTCATCCGCGAATCGCGCCGGAGGTTCCGGCTAATCGCGGACAAGGTCCGCTCCTACGGGGGGAGGAATACCGTGCCTCCCGGCAATCTGTAGGAGCGGGCCCTGCCCGCGAAATCGCGCGCAGGGCGCGCTCCTACATGGAATGGCGCGGGTGGGGCAGCGTAGGAGCGGATCTCATCCGCGAATCGCGCCGGAGGTTCCGGCTAATCGCGGACAAGGTCCGCTCCTACGGGGGAGGAATACCGTGCCTCCCGGCAACCTGTAGCGGGCCCTGCCCGCGAAATCGCGCGCAGGGCGCGCTCCTACATGGAATGGCGCGGGTGGGGCAGCGTAGGAGCGGATCTCATCCGCGAAACGCGCCGGGATGTCCGGCTATCGCGGACAAGGTCCGCTCCTACGGGGGTAGGAATACCGTGCCTTCCGGCAATCTGTAGGAGCGGGCCCTGCCCGCGAAATCGCGCGCAGGGCGCGCTCCTACATGGAATGGCGCGGGTGGGGCAGCGTAGAAGCGGATCTCATCCGCGAATCGCGCCGGAGGTTCCGGCTATCGCGGACAAGGTCCGCTACCCCCTCCGGCAAGCACGAGACCCGTAGGATGGTGTTGAGCGAAGCGATACCCATCAGCATGGCCCGATGGGTTTCGCAAGCTCAACCCATCCTACGAAAAGCGCCCCGGCGCGGCTTGCAAGACAGTTGCGCCAACAGGCGATGGCGCAAGGCGCCCTCACGGCGCCTTCGGCAGCTGCCGCTTGTGGTGGGTCTTCTCGTAGGTGCGCTTGATGATCTCGAAGGCCTCCGGGCTGACCGGCTGGCCGTGCAGGAAGGCGTCGATCTCCTGGTAGGTCACGCCGTGGGCGTGTTCGTCCGGCTTGCCGGGGGCGAGGTCTTCGAGGTCGGCGGTGGGCACTTTTTCCACGAGGAATTCCGGGGCGCCCAGGGTGCGGGCGATGGTGCGTACCTGGTGCTTCACCAGGCCGGTCAGCGGGGCGATGTCGCAGGCGCCGTCGCCGAACTTGGTGAAGAAGCCCATCACCGCCTCGGCAGCGTGGTCGGTGCCCACCACCAGGCCCTGGCGGGCGTTGGCGATGGTGTACTGGGCGACCATGCGCATGCGCGCCTTGGTGTTGCCCAGGGCGAAGTCCACGGTGGCGGCGGGCAGGCCGTCGAGGGCGCGGGTCTGCTCGGCCAGGGCCTGGACCGCCGGGCCGATGTTCACCGTGTGGCGCTCGTCCGGGGCGATGCAGTCCACCGCCGCCTGGGCGTCGGACTCGTCGCCCTGCACGTTGTAGGGCAGGCGCACGGCGATGAAGCGGTAGTCCGGGTTGCCGGTTTCCTCGCGCAGGCCTTCCACGGCGCGCTGGCAGAGCATGCCGGCGGTGAGGGAGTCGACACCGCCGCTGATGCCCAGCACCAGGGTCCTGGTGCCCGACTCGCGCAGGCAGTCCTGGATGAAGCGGATGCGGCGCTGGATTTCCGCCTGCACGTCGGCCTCGGTGGCGAAGGGCCGCTGCACGTTGAGGTCCTTGGCGATGTCGTCTTGGATGGTTTTCATGGGCTTCTCTGTCCGGTTGTGGACGGGCGCGGCCCGTCGGATGCGGAAAAAATACCAGCACACGGCGTGCCGGGCGATGCCCGGATGGTCGCGGGCGCTTCAGGGCCGCTCCAGGTGCTCGCCGATCCACTCGACGAAGGCGCGCACCTTGGGCACCGCCGCGGCCTGCTCCGGGTAGGCCAGGTAGTAGGCGCTGCGGCTCTGCAGGCTGTGCGGCCAGGCGACCACCAGCTTGCCTTCGGCCAGCTCCTCCTCCACCAGGAAGCGCGGCAGCAGGGCCACGCCGCAGCCGGCCTGGGCGGCGCGGATGCACATGTAGAAGGTGTCGAAGCGCGGCCCGTGGAAGCTGTGCTCGCTGCGCCGGTCGAGGCTGGCGAACCACTCGTGCCAGGCCTCCGGGCGGGTGGCGTTCTGCAGCAGCACCAGCTCGTCCAGCTGCAGCGGGTCCTCCAGCGGCTGCGCCGGGAGGAGCGCCGGCGAGCACACCGGCAGCATTTCCTCGCCGAACAGGTGCAGGCACTCGGCGCCGGGCAGGGTGCCGGGGCCGAAGAAGAAAGCCACGTCGCAGCGCGAGTGCAGCAGGTCGTCGGGCTCCAGTTCCTGGCGCAGGTCCAGGTGGATGTTCGGGTGGCGATGGCGCCAGCCGTTGAGCAGCGGGATCAGCCAACGCGCACCGAAAGTGGGCGGGGTGGACACGCGCAGCACCTCGGTCTCGCCGCCATAGGACAGCAGGTAGCGGGTGGACAGCTCCACCTGGCTGAGGATCTTGCGCACCTCCTGCAGGTACAGCTCGCCCGCCGGGGTCAGTTGCAGGCGCCGGCGCACGCGGCGGAACAGCAGGTGCTGGAGCATCTCCTCCAGCTGCGCCACCTGCTTGCTCACCGCGCTCTGGGTCAGCGCCAGCTCCTCCGAGGCGCGGGTGAAGCTCAGGTGCCGGGCCACGGCCTCGAAGCACTGCAGGGCGGTCATGGAGGGCAGGTGGCGTTTGTTGAGCATCGTCGTGATCGGCTCTGTGAATGCCGGTAGGGCGGCTCCGCCGACGCGCAGCCACCCCTGGCATGAATTTACGGAATGATGTGCATAGGAAACGTCGTTTGTTGGCCGCCTGCAAGCCGGTTATTACTGCTTGCATTCCAATGGCTTAACCGACTGGCTCAGGAGACGCGATGATTTCCGCACTGCTCGAGAAACTGGGAGTCGATTCCTCCCTCTACTCCAACGGCGACCATGTCATCCACAGCCCCATCGACGGCAGCCGCCTGGGCGCCGTGCGCCTGGAAAGCGCCGCCGAAGTGGAGCAGAAGATCGGCCGCGCGGCCCAGGCCTTCGCCGCCTGGCGCGCGGTGCCGGCGCCGCGCCGCGGCGAACTGGTGCGGCTGTTCGGCGAGCAGCTGCGCGCACACAAGACCGAGCTGGGCGAGCTGGTGTCCTGGGAGGCCGGCAAGATCACCCAGGAAGGCCAGGGCGAAGTGCAGGAGATGATCGACATCTGCGACTTCGCCGTCGGCCTGTCGCGCCAGCTCTACGGCCTGACCATCGCCTCCGAGCGCCCCGGCCACCACATGCGCGAGACCTGGCAGCCGCTGGGCGTGGTTGGCGTCATCAGCGCCTTCAACTTCCCGGTCGCCGTGTGGTCGTGGAACACCGCGCTGGCCCTGGTGTGCGGCAACCCGGTGGTGTGGAAGCCGTCGGAGAAGACGCCGCTCACCGCGCTGGCCTGCCAGGCCCTGTTCGACAAGGCCCTGGCGCAGTTCGGCGACGCCCCGGCCTGCCTCAGCCAGGTGCTGATCGGCGACCGCGCCGCCGGCGAGGCCCTGGTGGACGACCCGCGCGTGGCCCTGGTCAGCGCCACCGGCAGCACCCGCATGGGCCGCGAAGTGGGCCCGCGCGTCGCCGCACGCTTCGGCCGCAGCATCCTCGAACTGGGCGGCAACAACGCCATGATCCTGGCCCCCAGCGCCGACCTGGACATGGCCGTGCGCGCCATCCTGTTCAGCGCCGTGGGCACCGCCGGGCAGCGCTGCACCACGCTGCGCCGGCTGATCGCCCACGAGTCGGTGAAGGACGAGATGGTCGCGCGCCTGAAGGCCGCGTATTCGAAAGTGCGCATCGGCCACCCGCTGCAGGGCAACCTGGTCGGCCCGCTGATCGACGAGCGCAGCTTCCTGGCCATGCAGGGCGCGCTGGAGCAGGCGCGCGGCGAGGGCGGCACGGTGTTCGGCGGCGAGCGCCAGCTGCAAGACCAGTTCCCCGAGGCCTTCTACGTCTCCCCGGCCATCGTCGAGATGCCCGAGCAGAGCGACGTGGTGCGCAGCGAGACCTTCGCCCCGATCCTCTACGTGATCCCCTACAAGGACTTCGACGAGGCGGTGGCGCTGAACAACGCCGTGCCCCAGGGCCTGTCGTCCTGCGTGTTCACCACCGACGTGCGCGAGGCGGAAGCCTTCATGTCGGCGATCGGCAGCGACTGCGGCATCGCCAACGTCAACATCGGCCCCAGCGGCGCGGAAATCGGCGGCGCCTTCGGCGGCGAGAAGGAAACCGGCGGCGGCCGCGAGTCCGGCTCCGACGCCTGGAAGGCCTACATGCGCCGGCAGACCAACACCGTGAACTGGTCGCGGGAGTTGCCGTTGGCCCAGGGCATAGTGTTCGATTAGCTGCAAGCTGCAAGCTGCAAGCTGCAAGCTGCAAGCTGCAAGCTGCAAGCTGAAAGCGCAAGACCAGGGTGTGACTTCTAGCTGTGGGTGGGGCGGCAGGCTCTTTCTTGGAGCTTGCCGCTTGCCGCTTGCAGCTCCTTGTACAAGGATCAGCGGATGTCGCTTCGCCAAGAGTGTCTGTGGGAACACCTGACCCCCGAGCGGCCGCAGGCGCCGTCGCTGCTGGGGGAACACGAGGCCGACGTGTGCGTCGTCGGCGCCGGCTTCACCGGGCTCTCCGCGGCCCTGCACCTGCTGGAGGCGGGGCGCAGCGTCTGTGTGCTGGAGGCCCATCGCACCGGCCATGGCGGCGCCGGGCGCAACGTCGGGCTGGTCAATGCCGGCCTGTGGATTCCGCCGGACGAGATCGAGGCGGGCATGGGCCAGGAGGTCGGCTCGCGCCTCAACCGCATGCTCGGCGCGGCGCCCTCGCTGGTCTTCTCGCTGATCGACAAGTACGCCATCGATTGCCAGGCGCGCCGCGAGGGCACCCTGCACATGGCCCACAACCAGCGCGGCCTGGACGACCTGCGCAGCCGCTGCGAGCAATGGCAGCGCCGCGGCGCCCCGGTCGAGCTGCTCACCGGCGCGGCCTGCGCCGAGGCCTGCGGCACCGAGCGGATCGCCGGCGCGCTGCTCGACCGCCGCGCCGGCACCCTCAACCCCATGGCCTACGTCAGCGGCCTGGCCCGCGCCGTGGTCGAGCTGGGCGGCGGGCTGTACCACAACTCGGCGGTGACCGCGCTGGAGTGCGAGGGCGCTGCCTGGCGCGTCATCACCGGCGAGGGCAGCGTGCTGGCGCAGAAGGTGGTGATCGCCTCCAGCGCCTACACCGAGGGCGAGTGGACGCAACTGCGCCGCACCTTCTTCCCCGGCTACTACTACCAGGTCGCCTCGCGCCCGCTGGAGGGCGCCGAGGCCGCGCGCATCCTGCCCGGCGGCCAGGGCTCCTGGGACACCCGCCAGGTGCTCAGCAGCATCCGCCGCGACGCCGACGGCCGCCTGCTGCTCGGTAGCCTGGGCAAGGGCACCGGCAAGCCGGAATGGTTCATCCGCAGCTGGGCCGACCGCATCCAGCAGCACTACTTCCCGCGGCTGGGCAAGGTGGACTGGGAATTCACCTGGACCGGCTGCATCGACTTCACCCCCGACCACCTGATGCGCCTGTTCGAGCCGGCGCCGGGGCTGCTCGCCATGAGCGGCTACAACGGCCGCGGGGTGACCACCGGCACTGTGGTGGGCAAGGCCTTCGCCGACTTCCTGCTGCGCGGCGAGGCCAGCGCCCTGCCCATGCCCCTGCGGCCGCTGGAGGAGGTTTCCGCGGCGGGCCTGCGCAGCTGCCTGTACGAGGCGGGCTTCTCGCTCTACCACGCCGGGCAGTGCCTGCGCGTGGTGATCTAGCGGCGCGCCCGGGACGGGGGCGCCCGGCCCCGTCCGCCTCGTCTGGCCCCTTCTGCACTTTGGTCTAGCCTTTTTGGTGCGTTACCTCGATGGGCGCGCACCGAGAATGTGCAGTTAGGTGACAGCGATGGTTACCGCTCGGGTTGCGCCCGTTGGCTGCTGGTTGTGCCAGCTCGCGGGATGGACGGTTGCGCCCATTGGATGTTTGGGTTGCACCTTTTGTTTTTGGGGGTTGCACACGCCAAAAGCTGTTTTCTGCCGGCCCTGGCCGGTTCTGCTGTCCGACTTTTCGAATAACAAAAACGGATGGCACGCGGCTTGCTGTTGGCTAATCGCCAACATCTGTTGTTTCGCGCGTCACCACAAAAACCTCAGGAGCAAAACTCCATGTCGCAGAAGATTTTCAGAAAAGGCTTTCTGGCCCTGGCGGTAACCGCCGCGATGGGCATGACTTCTCTCGCCCAGGCCGACGTCGTGATCGGCGTCGCCGGCCCGCACACCGGGGCCAACGCCTCCTTCGGCGAGCAATACTGGCGCGGAGCGACCCAGGCCGCCGAGGACATCAACGCCGCCGGCGGCGTCAACGGCGAGAAGATCAAGCTGGTGAAGGCGGACGACGCCTGCGAACCGAAACAGGCCGTGGCCGTGGCCAACCGCCTGGTCGACGAAGACAAGGCGGTGGCGGTGGTCGGCCACTTCTGCTCCTCCTCCACCATCCCCGCCTCCGAGGTCTACGACGAGGCCGGCATCATCGCCATCACCCCCGGCTCGACCAACCCGCAGGTTACCGAGCGCGGCCTCTCCGGCATGTTCCGCATGTGCGGCCGCGACGACCAGCAGGGCATCGTCGCCGGCGACTACATCGTCGACGTGCTCAAGGCCAAGAAGGTCGCGGTCATCCACGACAAGGACACCTACGGCCAGGGCCTGGCCGACGCCACCCGCGCGCAGCTGAACAAGCGCGGCGTGAAGGAGGTGCTGTACGAAGGCCTGACCCGCGGCGAGAAGGACTTCAACGCCCTGGTTACCAAGATCCGCGCCTCCGGCGCCGAGGTCGTCTACTTCGGCGGCCTGCACCCCGAGGCCGGCCCGCTGGTGCGGCAGATGCGCGAACAGGGCCTGACCGCCAAGTTCATGTCCGACGACGGCATCGTCACCGACGAACTGGTCACCACCGCCGGCGGCCCGCAGTACGTCAAGGGTGTGCTGATGACCTTCGGCGCCGACCCGCGGCTGATCCCCGACGGCAAGGCGGTGGTCGAGAAGTTCCGCGCCGGCGGCTTCGAGCCCGAGGGCTACACCCTCTACGCCTACGCCTCGGTGCAGGCCCTGGCGGCCGGCTTCAACGGCGCCGGCAAGACCGACCCGGCGGCCGCTGCCAAGTGGCTGAAGTCGCACCCGGTACAGACCGTGATGGGCAAGAAGGAGTGGGACCAGAAGGGCGATCTGAAAGTCTCCGACTACGTGGTCTACGAATGGGACGACAAGGGCAAGTACCACCAGCTGGACGCTTTCAAGAAGTGATCCCGGCCTGACGCGCCGCCTGCCGGCGCCGCCACGAGCGGCGCCGGCATCCCCGCAGGTCGACGTCGCCCGCTGGCGGTCACGAGCCGCATCAGGCGCGCCGCGTCAGCCTTTTCCTGCCCCGCTTGCGTGAGTATCCAATCGTGGACGGCATCTTTCTCCAGCAAATGATCAACGGGCTGACCCTCGGGTCGGTCTACGGCCTGATCGCCATCGGTTACACGATGGTCTACGGCATCATCGGCATGATCAACTTCGCCCACGGCGAGGTTTACATGGTCTCGGCCTACCTTTCCGCCATCGGCCTGGCGCTGCTGGCCTTCTTCGGCCTGCATTCCTTCCCGCTGCTGATCCTCGGCACGCTGATCTTCACCATCCTGGTCACCGGCGTGTACGGCTGGGTGATCGAGCGCATCGCCTACAAGCCGCTGCGCAACTCCACACGCCTGGCGCCGCTGATCAGCGCCATCGGCATGTCGCTGATCCTGCAGAACTACGTGCAGCTGGCCCAGGGCCCGCGCCAGCAGGGCGTGCCGACGCTGCTCGAAGGCGCCTTCAAGCTGCACATCGGCGATGGCTGGGTGCAGCTGACCTACACCAAGCTGTTCATCCTGCTGGCCTCCTTCGCCGGCATGGCCGTGCTCACCTACGTGATCCAGTACACCAAGCTCGGGCGCATGTGCCGTGCCACCCAGCAGGACCGCAAGATGGCCTCGATCCTGGGCATCAACACCGACCGGGTGATCTCCTACGTGTTCGTCATCGGCGCCGCCATGGCCGCGCTGGCCGGCGTGCTGATCACCATGAACTACGGCACCTTCGACTTCTACGCCGGCTTCATCATCGGCATCAAGGCGTTCACCGCCGCGGTGCTCGGCGGCATCGGCTCGCTGCCCGGGGCCATGCTCGGCGGCCTCATCCTGGGCGTGGCCGAGGCGCAGTTCTCCGGCATGGTCAACACCGACTACAAGGACGTGTTCGCCTTCGGGCTGCTGGTGACCATCCTCATCTTCCGACCGCAAGGACTCCTGGGCCGGCCCCAGGTATCGAAGGTGTGAGCATGGCTACCGCAACCGCTTCCGCCCCGCGCATCGACCTCAAGCAGAGCCTGGTGGACACCGTCCTGGCCGGCCTGGTCGCCCTCATCGTGTTCGGCCCCATCGTTGGCATCGTGCTCGACGGCTACAGCTTCAACCTGCAACCGGTGCGCCTGGCCTGGATGGTCGGCGCGGTCATGGCCGGGCGCCTGGTGCTCAGCCTGTTCCTGCAGACCGCCGTCGGCAGCCGCGTGCTCGACCGCTTCGAGGGCTCCGACTCCGGCATCCAGGTGCTGCCGCCGGGCTACAAGACGCGCCTGCGCTGGATCATCCCGCTGCTGGTGGTGGCCGCCGTGGCGCTGCCGTTCTTCGCCAACAAGTACCTGCTCACCGTGGTCATCCTCGGGCTGATCTACGTGCTGCTGGGCCTGGGCCTGAACATAGTGGTGGGCCTGGCCGGGCTGCTCGACCTGGGCTACGTGGCCTTCTACGCCATCGGCGCCTACGGCCTGGCGCTGGGCTACCAGTACCTGGGCCTGGGCTTCTGGACGGTGCTGCCGCTGGCCGCCATCACCGCGGCCATGGCCGGGGCGCTACTGGGCTTCCCGGTGTTGCGCATGCACGGCGACTACCTGGCCATCGTGACCCTGGGCTTCGGCGAGATCATCCGCCTGGTGCTGAACAACTGGCTGTCCTTCACCGGCGGCCCGAACGGCATGCAGGTGCCGGCGCCGACCTTCTTCGGCCTGGAGTTCGGCCGCCGCGCCAAGGAGGGCGGCACGCCGATCCACGAGTTCCTCGGCATCGATTACAACCAGAACCTCAAGTTCATCTTCATCTACGCGGTGCTGTTCCTGGTGGTGCTGCTGGTGCTGTACGTCAAGCACCGGCTGACGCGCATGCCGGTGGGCCGCGCCTGGGAAGCGCTGCGCGAGGACGAGATCGCCTGCCGCTCGCTGGGCCTGAACCACGTGCTGGTCAAGCTCTCGGCGTTCATGCTCGGGGCCTCCACCGCGGGCCTGGCCGGGGTGTTCTTCGCCAGCTACCAGGGCTTCGTCAACCCGTCGTCGTTCACCTTCTTCGAGTCGGCGCTGATCCTCGCCATCGTCGTGCTCGGCGGCATGGGCTCGACCCTCGGGGTGGTGATCGCCGCCTTCGTGCTGACGGTGACGCCGGAACTGCTGCGCAGCTTCGCCGACTACCGCGTGCTGCTGTTCGGCATGCTCATGGTGCTGATGATGATCTGGCGCCCGCGCGGGCTGATCCGCATCAACCGCCGGGGCTTCGCCAAGCGCAAGGGGGTGGCGCCATGAGCGACAAGATTCTCAGCGTCGAGCACCTGATGATGCACTTCGGCGGCATCAAGGCGCTCAACGACGTCAACCTGGACGTGGAGCGCGGCTCCATCACCGCGCTGATCGGCCCCAACGGCGCCGGCAAGACCACGGTGTTCAACTGCCTGACCGGCTTCTACAAGGCCACCGGCGGGAAGATCCTGCTCAACACCCAGGGCACTACCACCGACGTCATCAAGATCCTCGGCCAACCGTTCCAGGCCGGCGACTTCGTCAACCCGGCGCAGTTCGGCAGCCGCGTGTACTACAAGATGTTCGGCGGTACCCACCTGGTGAACCGCGCGGGGCTGGCGCGCACCTTCCAGAACATCCGCCTGTTCCGCGAAATGTCGGTGGTGGAGAACCTGCTGGTGGCGCAGCACATGTACGTCAACCGCAACCTGGTTTCCGGCATCCTCAACACCCCCGGCTACCGCCGCGCGGAAAGCGACGCGCTGGACCACGCCTTCTACTGGCTGGAAGTGGTCGACCTGGTGGACTGCGCCAACCGCCTGGCCGGCGAGATGTCCTACGGCCAGCAGCGCCGCCTGGAGATCGCCCGGGCCATGTGCACGCGCCCGGAAATCATCTGCCTGGACGAACCGGCCGCCGGCCTCAACCCGGCCGAGACCCAGGCCCTGAGCCGGATCATCCGCTTCCTGCGCGACCACCACGGCATCACCGTGCTGCTCATCGAGCACGACATGGGCATGGTGATGAACATCTCCGACCACATCATCGTGCTCGACCACGGCGACGTGATCGCCCGCGGCCTGCCGGCGGAGATCCGCAGCAACGACAAGGTGATCGCCGCCTACCTGGGCGCAGACGAAGAGGAGGTCGCATGACGGCGCCGATTCTGGAATTCCGTGATGTGGATGTGTTCTACGGGCCGATCCAGGCGCTGAAGAAGGTTTCCCTGACCGTGGGCGAAGGCGAGACGGTGGCGCTGATCGGCGCCAACGGCGCCGGCAAGTCCACCCTGCTGATGTCCATCTTCGGCCAGCCGCGCGCGGCCGCCGGGCAGATTCTCTACCGCGGCCAGGACATCGCCCGGCGCTCGGCGCACTACGTGGCCTCCAACGGCATCGCGCAGTCGCCGGAAGGGCGCCGGGTGTTCCCCGACATGAGCGTGGAGGAGAACCTGCTGATGGGCACCATCCCCATCGGCATGGACCACGCCCAGGAAGACATGCAGCGCATGTTCGACCTCTTCCCGCGGCTGAAGGAGCGGCGCAACCAGCGCGCCATGACCATGTCCGGCGGCGAGCAGCAGATGCTCGCCATCGCCCGCGCGCTGATGAGCCGGCCCAAGCTGCTGCTGCTCGACGAACCCTCCCTGGGCCTGGCGCCCATCGTGGTCAAGCAGATCTTCCAGACGCTGCGCGAACTGGCGCAGACCGGCATGACGCTGTTCCTCGTCGAGCAGAACGCCAACCACGCCCTCAGGCTCTCCGACCGCGGTTACGTGATGGTCAACGGCGAGATCCGCATGAGCGGCACGGGCGCGGAACTGCTGGGCAACCAGGAGGTGCGCGACGCCTATCTGGGTGGGCACTGACCGCACATCTGCTCTTCGTAGGAGCGAGGGTGACGCCTCGCTCCTACAAGGGCTCGCCTGACTTTATGGGGAGTCTCCATGCACGATGTCCGTTTCCTCACCAACGCCGACGTCGCCGAGCGCCTGGCTTATCCACAACTGATCGAGGCCCTGCGCCAGGGCCTGGCCGGCACCTGCGAGGCGCCGGTGCGCGGCTGCCATGCGCTGCCCGATAACGCCACGCTGCTGACCATGCCGGTGTGGCGCCCGGGGCAGGACATCGGCGTCAAGCTGGTCACCGTGTTCCCCGGCAACGGCGCGCGCGGCCTGCCGGCGGTGGCCGCGCTGTTCTGCCTGTTCGACGGCGTCGACGGCCGCCCGCTGGCGCTGCTCGAAGCCTCCGAACTCACCGCCCGGCGCACCGCCTGTACCTCGGCCCTGGCGGCGGACCACCTGGCCCGGCGCGACGCCGAGCGCCTGCTCATCGTCGGCAGCGGCACCCTGGCGCCGCACATGGTGCGCGCCCATTGCGCGGTGCGTGACTACACCGACGTCGCCATCTGGGGCCGGCATCCGTCCAAGGTCGCCGCGCTGGTCGAGCGCCTGGCCGGCGAAGGCTACCCGGTGCGCGCCTGCGAAGACCTCGCCGCAGGCGTGGCCGCGGCCGACACCATCAGCTGCGTGACCACCTCCCGCGAGCCGCTGGTGCGCGGCGAATGGCTGCGCCCGGGCACCCACCTCGACCTGGTCGGCGCCTTCCTGCCGAGCATGCGCGAGACCGACAGCGAAGCCGTGCGCCGCGCGCGCATCGTCGTCGATACCCGCGAAGGCGCGCTGGAGGAAGCCGGCGACCTGCTGATCCCCCTGGCCGAGGGCGCCATCGCCGAATCGGCCATCCACACCCAGCTCGGCGACCTGCTGCAGGGCCGCGGGCTGCGCCGCGACGACCAGGAAATCACCCTGTTCAAATCGGTCGGCTACGCCCTGGAAGACCTGATCGCCGCGCGCCTGCTGGTGGAGCACGGCGGCTAGCGGGTTGTCCACGGAATCTGTTGGGCAAGCTGTGGATAAGCTTGGGAAAGCTGCTCCCGGCCCAGGCACGCCGTGGCTTGCGCGGCACTGCCTGAATACTGACCAGGGGCATGGCGCAAGCCGCGAAACATCTGGGCTGCTGCGCCCGTGGCAGGCGCTCGCCAGGCATTGCCGAAAACCGCTGCCGGCTGTGGAGCAGCCTGTGGAAAACCTGGGGGAAAACCTCTCCGTCCCGCGTCCCTGGGCGCCTGCCGAACTGTTCGGCCATTGTGGACGGCCGCTGTAGCGCTGGCTGGCGGGGCAGGGCTGCTATCCTGCGAAGTCCGACAGAAAAACCGCCAGCAGAGGAATTGGCCCATGACTCCCACCCTGTTCATTACCGGCGCCACCTCCGGCTTCGGCGAAGCCTGCGCCCGCCGTTTCGCCCGCGACGGCTGGTCGCTGGTGATCACCGGCCGCCGCGAAGACCGCTTGCAGGCCCTGGCCAAGGAACTGTCCGCCCAGGCCGAAGTCCTGCCGCTCACCCTCGACGTGCGCGACCGCGCCGCCGTGGCCCGCGCCGTGGACAACCTGCCGGCCGGCTTCGACAAGCTGCGCGCGCTGGTCAACAACGCCGGCCTGGCCCTGGGCGCGGACCCGGCGCAGGAGTGCGACCTGGACGACTGGGACACCATGGTCGACACCAACATCAAGGGCCTGATGTACTGCACCCGCCTGCTGCTGCCCCGGCTGATCGCCCACGGCCGCGGCGCCAGCATCCTCAACCTCGGCTCGGTGGCCGGCCAGTGGCCGTACCCCGGCAGCCACGTCTACGGCGCCACCAAGGCCTTCGTCGAACAGTTCTCCCTGAGCCTGCGCTGCGACCTGCAGGGCACCGGCGTGCGCGTCAGCAACCTGGAACCGGGCCTGTGCGAAAGCGAGTTCTCCCTGGTGCGCTTCGGCGGCGACCAGGCGCGCTACGACAAGACCTACGCCGGCACCGAGGCACTGCAGCCCGAAGACATTGCCGAGACCATCCACTGGATCGTCAACCAGCCGCCGCACATCAACATCAACAGCCTGGAGATCATGCCGGTGAGCCAGGCCTGGGCGGGGTTCTCGGTGCATCGCAAGGGGTGAGGAGCGCGGGCTCTTGTAGGAGCGAGGGGGACGCCTAGTTCTTGCTCGCGAACGGAGTATCCCGGCGATTCCTCTGCGTTGGCTTGACTCCGCTCCCTCTCCCTAACCCTCTCCCTGAAGGGAGAGGGGACCGTTCGGAGTGTGCTGATGTTTCGGCGTCAGCCGGCTCGTACCGATTACCCGGCTAACACCAAATTCCTTCTCGGCACGGACAAGCCCCCTCTCCCTTCAGGGCGGGGCGCGCAGCCGAGGGCTGGGGAGAGGGGACTGAGGTTGGGGCCAGCTGCGCAGCTGCCGGGGAACTCCATTCGCGAGCAAGCTCGCTCCTACGAAAAGCACCACACCGCGCTATCATCCCCCGACTCTCCCCGCCACAAGAGCCCCCTCGATGAGCAAACCAGGCCAACGCGTGCTGGCTGAACTGCGCAAGATGATCGCCTCCGGCGAGCTGGCCGCCGGCGAGCGCATCGTCGAGATTCCCACCGCGGAGCGCCTGCAGGTTTCGCGCATGCCGGTGCGCATGGCGTTGCGCGTGCTGGAGCAGGAAGGGCTGCTGGTCAAGGCCGGTAACCGTGGCTACACGGTGCGCGAGGTCACCGAGGACGACATCGCCGGTGCCGTCGAGGTACGCGGCGTGCTGGAAGGACTGGCGGCGCGCCAGGCGGCTGAGCGGGGAGTTTCCGAAGAGACGCGGGCGCAGCTCCAGCAGTGCCTGGACGAAGGTGACCGCATCTTCGCAAAGGGCCATGTGCTGCCCGAGGACCTGGAGGCCTACCACAGCCTCAACATGCGCTTTCACCAGGCGATCATCGAGGCCAGCGGCAACCGCGCCATCGCCGAGGCCCTGGCGCGCAACGACCACCTGCCGTTCGCCTCGGTCAGCTCGCTGGCGGTGGACCGCGACAACCTGCCCCGCGAATACCAGCGCTTCAACTTCGCCCACATGCAGCACCACGCCGCCTACGACGCCCTGGTCAACGGCCAGGGCGCGCGCGCCGAGGCGATCATGCGTGAGCATGCCAACGCTACCCTGCGCTACGCCGAGTATTTCCATCCCCAGCGCGAGGGGGTGGCGGTGTTGAAGAAGTCCGTAGCGGGGGAAAGAGAGCGGTCGTAGGACCAACCAGCGGTGCCGAGATGCTTTTCGTAGGAGCGAGCTTGCTCGCGAACGGGCTTCACCATTGTGCCTGGCCGAAGAGCGCCCTCTCCCTAACCCTCTCCCTGAAGGGAGAGGGGACTTGTCCGTGCCGAGAAAGGATTTGGTGTCAGCCGGGTAATCGGTACAAGCCGGCTGACGCCGAAACATCAGCACACTCCGAACGGTCCCCTCTCCCTTCAGGGAGAGGGTTAGGGAGAGGGAGCGGAGTCAAACCAACGCAGAGGAATCGCCGGGAAACTCCATTCGCAAGCAAAACCGCCCCTACAGATCCAACACCAACCGCGCACTCCGCGACCGCGAGCAGCAAGGCGTGAACTGATCATTGGCAGCCTGCTCGTCCTCGGTCAGGTACTGGTCACGATGCTCCGGCACCCCTTCCAAGACCCGCGTCAGACAGGTACCGCAGATACCCTGCTCGCACGCCACCTGCACCTCTACCCCGACGCACCGCAGCGCTTCCACCACACTCTGCCCATCCTCCACACGCACCACCTGGCCACTGCTCGCCAACTGCACCTCGAAGGCTTCGCCGCCCACGTCCGGCTCGGCGCCGAAGTACTCACGGTGCAGGCGCGACTCGTCCCAGCCCAGGGCACGCGCACTGTCCAGCACGTGCTCCATGAAGCCCGCCGGGCCGCAGGTGTACAACTGCGCATCGCCCGCCTGCGCCGCCAGCAACGTCGCCACGTCCAGGCGCCGCGCCGGCTCGCCGTTATCGAAGTGGCAATGCACGCGGGTGGCGAAGGCGGACTGCGCCAGGTACTCGACGAAGGCCGCCTGCTGCGCCGAGCGGGCGCAGTAGTGCAGTTCGAAGTCGGCGCCGCTGCGCGAAAGCTGCTCGGCCATGCTCAGCAGCGGGGTGATGCCGATGCCGCCGGCCAGCAGCAGGCGCCGCCCCGGGCCTTCGGCGAGGGGGAAGAGGTTGCGTGGTTCGCCGATGCGCAGCGGCTGCCCGGCCTGCAGTTCGTGCACCGCGCGGGAGCCGCCGCGCGAGTCGGCGCAACGCAGCACGGCGATGCGGTAGCGGTGGGTTTCCTCCGGCGCGTTGCACAGTGAGTACTGGCGCACCAGCCCACCCGGCAGGTGCAGGTCGATGTGCGCGCCGGCGCTGAAGGCGGGCAGGGGGCCTGCGTCGGCGCGGGCCAGTTCGAGGCTGAGGATGTCCGGGGTTTCCCGCTGCACGCGGGTGATGACGACGTCTAGCACGGTGGCGGTCTCACGCTTGGCCGGCCTCGCGGGCCGGCTCTTGGATGGGGCTCAGGCGCTGGCGATGAGCGCGGCGGCGGGTTGCTGTTGCTCGGCCGCGCAGAGGCGTTCGAGGATGCGCCGCGACTGCACGCCGCCGGCGTCGATGTTCAGCTTCAACAACTGCCGTTGCGGGTGGCGCAGCAGGTTCTGCTGCTGCTGTTCGAGCATCTCCAGGTCCTCGCCGAAAATCTTCCCCTGGCCCTCGCGGATGGTCGCGGTGAGCGCCGCGTCCTGCGGCTGGAAGTTGCGCGCCATGCCCCAGAAGTACCAGATGGAGGTCTCTGTCTCGGGGGTGATGAAGTCGACCACGATGCTCGCCGCCTTGTGCTGCGCCGGGGCGTGGTAGCCGCCGTGGCCGGCGTGGGCCACGCCCACTTCGATCAGCACGTGGCTGGGCGGGGTGAAGCGGCAGATCTGCCAGCGGTCCACCGGCACGTCGTCGGCCAGGCCGTTGCCGCGCAGGGCCAGGCGCCAGAAGGGCGGGGCCATGACGTTCTGCATATGCCGCTCGGTGATCACTTCCTCGCCTTCCACGCGGGTTTTCGGCGCGGCTTCGTCGATCTCCTTCTGGCCGATGCTGTTGGCGTGCACGTAGGTCTCGTGGGTGAGGTCCATGAGGTTGTCGATCATCAGCCGGTAGTCGCACTGGATGTGATACAGGCCGCCGCCGTAGGCCCAGTCCGGGTTGTCGGCCCATTCCAGGTGGTGGATCAGCGCCGGGTCGGCCTGCGCGGCATCGCCCGGCCACACCCAGATGAAGCCGTAGCGCTCTTCCACGGCGAACTTGCGGATCGCCGGGAAGCCGCGCACGCGCTGGCCGGGCATGGACTCGGTGTGGCCTTCGCAGCCCATGGCCAGGCCGTGGTAGCCGCAGATCAGCTTGCCGTCCTCGACGAAGCCCAGCGACAGCGGCGCGCCGCGGTGCGGACAGAAGTCCTCCAGTGCCGCCACGCGGCCTTCGGGGCCGCGATAGAAGACCATCTTCTCGCCGCAGACCTGCCGGCCCAGGGGCTTGTCGGCGATCTCGTCGGGGGTGCAGGCGACGTACCAGGCGTTCTTCGGGAACATGGGGCGATCCTCATCTTGTGGTTTTTATTGGATCCAATGGTTGGCTTCGAGCGGAAAACCTGTCAACCGTGGTGGTCGAAAAATAATCAGTTCGATAACCGAACGAATTCCGAATTCAAGCTGAAGGCTCCGTAAAATCTGGATCTTAATGTCGTAAAGGCTGTGGGATCTGTGGTTTCCGCCAGCCCATTCCGTGATTTTGGGATCCAATGGGGGCTTGTGCTCGGGATCCACCGCTGCCAGGGTGTGCGCCAACCAAGCCTCCACAACAAGAACAAGAGGAACCCGCCATGCCGTGCGCCCAGCCCCGAACCTCCGTCTGCCGGAGGTGCGCCCATGAATCGTGACCTGCGCCATGCCCTCGACCAGGGCCCGATGAACCGCTTCCAGTGGACGGCCATCGGCATCTGCATCCTGCTCAACATGATCGACGGCTTCGACGTGCTGGTGATGGCCTTCACCGCCGCCTCGGTCTCCGCCGAGTGGAGCCTGAACGGCGCCCAGGTCGGCCTGCTGCTCAGCGCCGGGCTGTTCGGCATGGCCGCCGGCTCGCTGTTCATCGCCCCGCGCGCCGACCGCTTCGGGCGCCGCCCGCTGATCCTCTTCTGCCTGCTGCTGTGCGGCCTCGGCATGCTGTTCTCGGCCCTGGCCCAGAGCCCGACGCAACTGGCCCTGCTGCGTGGCTTCACCGGCCTTGGCATCGGCGGCATCCTCGCCAGCAGCAACGTGATCGCCGCCGAATATGCCAACCGCCGCTGGCGCCCCTTGGCGGTCAGCCTGCAGTCCACCGGCTACGCCCTGGGCGCCACCTTCGGCGGGCTGCTGGCGGTGTGGCTGATCGGCCACTGGGGCTGGCGCTCGGTGTTCCTGGCCGGCGGCCTGATCTCCCTGGCGGCCATCCCGCTGGTGCTGGCGGGCCTGCCCGAATCCCTGGACTTCCTCCTCGCCCGCCGCCCGGCCAACGCCCTGGCGCGGGTCAACGGCCTGGCCCGGCGCCTGGGCCTGCAGAGCCTGGATGCGCTGCCCGAAGCCCGCTCGCGCCAAGCCTCCGGCGTGGCGATGCTGCAGCTGCTGGCCCCCACGCTGCGCCGCTCGACGCTGCTGATCTGGCTGCTGTTCTTCCTCGCCATGTTCGGCTTCTACTTCATCATGAGCTGGACGCCCAAGCTGCTCACCGCCGCCGGCCTCACCGCGCAGCAGGGCATCACCGGCGGCGTGCTGCTGAGCATCGGCGGCATCTTCGGCGCGGCCCTGGTCGGCGCGCTCTCGGCGCGCGTGCCGCTGGCGCGGGTGCTGCAGGGCTTCATGCTGGTCACCGCCGCGCTGATGGTGCTGTTCCTCGGCTCGGCCTCGTCACTGGCCGCCGCGCTCGGCCTGGGGCTGTTCATCGGGCTGTTCGCCAACGGCTGCATCGCCGGGCTCTACGCGCTGTCGCCGCTGATCTACCCGGCCGGCGTGCGCGCCACCGGGGTGGGCTGGGCGATCGGCGTGGGGCGCCTGGGCGCCATTCTCTCGCCCACCGTGGCCGGGCTGCTGCTGGACGACGGCTGGCAACCGCTGCACCTGTACGGCGTGTTCGCCGTGGTCTTCGTCGCCGCCGCCCTGGTGCTGCTGGGCCTGCGCCCGGCGGCGCCGGCCGGCGAGCCGCTGGCCGCGCACTGAGGGCGCCTCAATGCTGCCCTTGGAGGATCGCGTCGGCGATGGCGTTGCGGAACCACTCCAGCGCCGCCGACTGCTCGCTGCTCGCGCGCCAGTGCAGGGACACCTCGAACGCCGGCACGGCGAAGGGCAGCTCGAGCATCTTCAGCCCGCCCTCGGCGACGAACATGCGGGCGATCTGCGCCGGCAGGATGGTCAGCAGGTCGGTGCCGGGGATGATCTTCGGCAGCACCGAGAAGTGCGGCACGCGCAGGGCGATGCGGCGCTCCAGCTTCATCGCCTGGAGCACGTCCTCGGCGATGCCGTGGCCGGAGGTGCGCGTCACCACCACATGGCGTTCGGCGAGGTAGCCGGCCAGCTCCAGGCGTTCGCCGATGCGCGGGTGGTCGGCGCTGAGCAGGCACACGTAGCGCTCCTGGATCAGCACCCGGCTGCGGCTGCCGGGCACCGCCTGGCGGCAGATGGCGGTGTCCACCTTGCCGCTGGCCAGCCAGTCGCCCACCTCGTCGACCTGCAGCGGCAGCACTTCCACCTCGGCCAGCGGCGCCTCGCGGTTCAGCCGCGCCAGGATCAGCGGCAGGAAGCCCAGCTCGCCCAGGTCCGACAGGGCGATGCGGAAGCGCCGCTCGGTGGTGGCCGGGTCGAACTGGCGGGTGCTCTGCACCGCGCCCTCGATGCGCGTCAGCGCCTCGCGCAGGGTGGCGTACAGCTGCTCGGCGACGAAGGTCGGCTGGATGCCGTCGCGGCTGCGGCTGAACAGCGGATCGTCGAACAGCTCGCGCAGCCGCGCCAGGGCGTAGCTCACCGAAGGCTGGGTGACGAACAGGCGCTCGGCGGCGGCCGTCACGCTGCCGGCCTCGTAGAGGGTGACGAAGGTGCGGATCAGGTTGAGGTCGATCTGGGCCATGGCAGTCACATAGATGGTTTTTATTTTCGATAGAAAGACTATCGATTTGATCGATTATCAGGCCGCTGCGAGAGTAGCGCAAACCCAAGAACGAGCCTGAAGGGCCAGCATGAAAACCGTCCATTGCGCCTCCTACGACATCCTCCGTCGCCACGGCCTGACCACCATCTTCGGCAACCCCGGTTCCAACGAGCTGCCGTTCCTCAAGGACTTCCCCGCGGACTTCCGCTACATCCTCGGCCTGCACGAAGGTGCGGTGGTCGGCATGGCCGACGGCTTCGCCCTGGCCAGCGGCAAGCCGGCCTTCGTCAACCTGCACGCCGCCGCCGGCACCGGCAACGGCATGGGCGCGCTGACCAACGCCTGGTACAGCCACAGCCCGCTGGTGATCAGCGCCGGCCAGCAGGTGCGCTCGATGATCGGCGTGGAGGCCATGCTGGCCAACGTCGAGGCGCCGCAACTGCCCAAGCCGCTGGTGAAATGGAGCGCCGAGCCGGCCTGCGCCCAGGACGTGCCGCGCGCGCTGAGCCAGGCCATCCACATGGCGAACCTGGCGCCCAAGGCCCCGGTGTACCTGTCGATTCCCTACGACGACTGGGCGCAGCCGGCGCCGGCCGGCGTCGAGCACCTGGCCGCGCGCAACGTGGCCAGCGCCGGGCTGCCTTCGCCGGCGCAACTGGGCGAGCTGGCCGGGCGCCTGTCGCGGGCGCGCAACCCGGTGCTGGTGCTGGGGCCGGACGTCGACGGTGCCCGCGCCAACCCGCTGGCCGTGCAACTGGCGGAGAAGCTGCGCATGCTGGCCTGGGTCGCACCGTCTGCCTCGCGCTGCCCGTTCCCCACGCGCCACCCGTGCTTCCGTGGCGTGCTGCCGGCGGCCATCGCCGGGATCTCGCAACGGCTCGCCGGGCACGACCTGATCCTGGTGGTGGGCGCCCCGGTGTTCCGCTACCACCAGTTCGCCCCGGGCGACTACCTGCCCGCCGGCGCCGAGCTGGTGCACATCACCTGCGACCCCGGCGAGGCCGCCCGCGCGCCCATGGGCGATGCCCTGGTCGGCGACATCTTCCTCACCCTCGAAGCCCTGGTGGAGTCGGTTCGCCCCAGCGCGCGGCCGATGCCCGAAGCCCTGCCGCGCCCGGCGCCGCGCGCCGCCGAAGCGGGCCCGCTGCACCCGGAAACCGTGTTCGACGTGATCGACGAGCTGGCCCCGGACGACGCCATCTTCGTCAAGGAATCCACCTCCACCGTGAGCGCCTTCTGGCAGCGCGTGCAGATGCGCGAGCCGGGCAGCTACTTCTTCCCGGCCGCCGGCGGCCTGGGCTTCGGCCTGCCGGCGGCGGTCGGCGTGCAGTTGGCGCAACCGCAGCGCAGGGTGATCGGCATCATCGGCGACGGCTCGGCCAACTACGGCATCACCGCCCTCTGGACCGCCGCGCAATACCGCGTCCCGGCGGTGTTCATCATCCTCAAGAACGGCACCTACGGCGCGCTGCGCTGGTTCGCCGGGGTGCTCGACGTGCCCGACGCCCCCGGCCTGGACGTGCCCGGCCTGGACTTCTGCCAGCTCGGCCGCGGCTACGGCGTGCGCTCGGTGCAGGCCGCCGACGCCGCCAGCCTGCGCGCGGAACTGGCCCGCGCCCTGGCCGGCGACGAGCCGGTGCTGATCGAGGTGCCCACCCTGACCATCGAGCCCTGAGGGCCCGACTTACCGACCGCAGCTCGCGGCCACGCCACAACAATAAGAACGAGGTGGATATGAATACGACTACCGTCAGTGAGACGCTGGAGGCTGCCGGCCGGCACTCGAACCGCCCTGCGGCCAGCGCCGACATCGGTACCCTGCTGGACGAAGGCCCCTTCACCCGGATGCAGAAGGTCGTGGTGCTGCTGGCCGCGCTGTCCATCGTGCTGGACGGCTTCGACGGCCAGCTCATCGGCTTCGCCATCCCGATGATGATCGCCGAGTGGGGCATCAGCCGCGAGGCCTTCGCCCCGGCGGTGGCCGCCGGGCTGATCGGCATGGGCATCGGCAGCGCCTGCGCCGGCCTGTTCGCCGACCGCTTCGGGAGGCGCATGGCAGTCATCGCCAGCGTCTTCGTGTTCGGCTCGGCGACCTGCGCCATCGGCCTGGCCCCGGATGCCCTGACGGTGGCGCTGCTGCGCTTCGTCGCCGGGCTGGGCATCGGCGGCGCGCTGCCCAGCGCCACCACCATGACCGCCGAATTCACCCCGGCGCGGCGGCGCACCCTGGCGGTGACCGCGACCATCGTCTGCGTGCCCCAGGGCGGCATGCTGGCGGGCTTCTTCGCTTCGCACATCCTGCCGCTGTACGGCTGGCGCACGCTGTTCTTCGCCGGCGGCGCGCTGCCGCTGGTGCTGGGCTTCCTGCTGCTGGCGACGCTGCCGGAGTCGCCGCGCTTCCTGGCGCGCCGGCCGCAGCGCTGGGGCGAACTGGGCCGCCTGCTCGGGCGCATGCAGCGGCCCATGCCCGAGGGCGCGCGCTACACCGATTCGCTGGAACAGGCGCGGGAGAAACGCGCCGGCTTCCGCGCCCTGTTCGACCTCGGCTACGGGCGTGACACCGTTGCCGTCTGGGTGGCCTTCTTCATGTGCCTGACCGCCGTCTACAGCGCCTTCAGCTGGCTGCCGACCATGCTCCAGGCCGAAGGCCTGTCGCTGGCCGTGGCCGGTTCCGGGCTGACCGCCTACAACCTGGGCGGCGTGATAGGCGCGCTGGTCTGCGCCGTGGCCATGACCCGCTGGGGTTCCTACTGGCCGCTGCTGCTGTGCTGCCTGGGCGGCGCCGCCAGCGCCTTCGCCATGCAACTGGTGGACGTGAACCAGCATGCCAGCCTGCTGATCTTCGGCTTCGGCGTGCACGGCCTGTTCGTGAATGCCGTGCAGTCCACGCTCTATGCCCTGTGCGCCTTCATCTACCCCACCGGCGTGCGGGCGACCGGCACCGCCTCGGCCCTGGCCTTCGGCCGCCTGGGCGCGATCCTCAGCGCCTTCGCCGGGGCCAGCGTCATCACCCTGAGCGGCGCGCACGGCTACCTGACGCTGCTGGGCACGGTGATGGTGGCGGCGATGATCGCCCTGATGCTGGTGCGCCGGCACATTCCCCGGCGCGCGCCGGGGCTGTCTTGAAACGGCTCACGAGCGGGAGGTCGATCCGATGAGCGAATGCAGCATTACCCACGTCAGCATCCTTGGCGCCGGCGCCATGGGCTCGCTGTTCGGCGGCCTGCTGGCCGAAAGCGGCCGGCGGGTGACCCTGCTGGACATCAACGATGCGCACCTGGCGGCCATCCGCGAACAGGGCCTGCGCCTGGTCACCGACAGCGGCGACCGGCGCATCCGAGGGCTGGCGGCCTGCCGCCCGGAACAGGCCAGCGGGCACCCGGATCTGTTGCTGGTGTTCACCAAGACCCTGCACACCGAGCAGGCCTTGGCCAGCGTAGCGCAGCATATCGGCGGGCACACGCGGGTGCTGTCGCTGCAGAACGGCCTGGGCAACGCCGAGACGCTGTGCCGCCACGTCGCGCCGGAGCAGGTGTTGATCGGCATGACCACCTGGCCCGCAGACCTGCACGGCCCCGGCCATGTCGAGTCCCACGGCCTCGGCGTGGTGCGGGTCTTCTCGGCGGACGGTGTCGAACGCCCGGCCTGCGCGGAGGTCGCGGCCGTGCTGGATGCGGCGGGCCTGCGCTGCGTGGCGGATGCGGACGTGTGGGCGGCGATCTGGGAGAAGGTCGCGTTCAACGCCGCGCTGAACAGCCTGTGCGCCGTCACCGGTTGCGCGGTGGGGCAACTGGCGGCCGTGCCGCAAGGCCCCGAACTGGCCTGCGCCGTGGCGCAGGAGGTGCTGGCCGTGGCCCGCGCCGAGGGCATTGCCGTGGACCCCCGGCACTGCCTGGCGAGCGTGGCCGACGCCATCGCCCAGCACCGCACGCACAAGCCCTCGATGCTGCAGGACGTGCTGGCGGGGCGGCCCACGGAGATCGGTTCGATCAACGGCGAAGTGGTGGCTCGCGCGCGGCGGGCGGGCATCGCCGTGCCGCGCACGGAAATGCTGCTCGGGCTGTTGCGCCTGGTGGAGGCGCGCGCCCGCGAAGCCGCCGCCGCGAGCGGACCCTTGGTATGAACCCCATCTTTCAAGGAGCTTTGTCATGAGCGATGCCAACACCCCCTACACCGACTTCCACCTGCAACCCCTCGCCGGCGAATGGCGCACCGGCAGCGCCGGCAAGGTGCTGCGCGACAGCAACCCCTACGACGGCAGCCTGCTGGCGGAAATCCTCCAGGCCAGCCGCGAGGACCTGGACGCCACCTACCGCAAGGCCGCCGAAGCGCAGCCGGCCTGGGCCGCGCTGCCGCCGGCGGAACGCGCCGCGCTGCTCCACCGGGTGGTGGAGGTGTTCGACCGGCGCCGCGAGGAGATCATCGACTGGATCGTCCGCGAGTCCGGCAGCACCCGCCTGAAGGCCACCCTGGAATGGGGCGCGGCGCGGGGCATCACCCTGGAGTCGGCGTCCTTCCCCAGCCGCGTGCACGGGCGCATCGTCGACTCCAATATCCCCGGCAAGGAAAGCCGCGTGTACCGCAGCGCCATCGGCGTGGTCGGCGTCATCAGCCCGTGGAACTTCCCGCTGCACCTCACCCAGCGCTCGCTGGCCCCGGCCCTGGCGCTGGGCAACGCGGTGGTGGTCAAGCCGGCCAGCGACACCCCGGTGTGCGGCGGCCTGCTGCTGGCGCGCATCTTCGAGGAGGCCGGGTTGCCGGCCGGGGTGCTCGGCGTGGTGGTCGGCGCCGGCAGCGAGATCGGCGACGCCTTCGTCGAGCACCCGGTGCCGGGCCTGGTGACCTTCACCGGTTCCACCCCGGTGGGGCGCAACATCGGGCGCATCGCCAGCGGCGGCGCGCACCTCAAGCACGTGGCCCTGGAGCTGGGCGGCAACAGCCCCTTCGTGGTGCTGGAGGACGCCGACCTGGAGCAGGCGGTGAACGCCGCGGTGTTCGGCAAGTTCCTGCACCAGGGGCAGATCTGCATGGCGATCAACCGCATCATCGTGGTCGACGCGCTGTACGACGCCTTCGCCGAACGCTTCGTCGAGCGCGTGAAGCAGGTGAAGGTCGGCGACCCGCAGTCGCTGGAGACCGCCATCGGCCCGATCATCAACGCCCGCCAGCTCGAAGGCCTGCTGGAGAAGGTCGCCCTGGCCCGCCGCGAAGGCGCCAGGCCGCTGTACGAAGGCGGCGTGCAGGGCCAACTGCTGGCGCCCCATGTCTATGGCGAGGTCGGCCCGGACATGGAGATCGCCCGCGACGAAATCTTCGGCCCGCTGATCGGCCTGCTGCGCGCCCGCGACGAAGCCCACGCCCTGGAGCTGGCCAACGCCAGCGAGTACGGCCTTTCCAGCGCCGTGTTCAGCCGCGACCTGGAGCGCGGCGTGGCCTTCGCCCGCAAGGTCCGCGCGGGCATGACCCACGTGAACGACATCCCGGTCAACGACGAGGCCAACGCGCCCTTCGGCGGCGAGAAGAACTCCGGCCTGGGCCGCTTCAACGGCGACTGGGCGATAGACGAATTCACCCGCGACCACTGGGTGAGCGTGCAACGGGAGGCGCGCCGCTACCCGTTCTGATCGCCTAGCCGGTTCTGCCACCCACCCCGCCCACGGCGCGCTCACACGGACGCGCCGCGGGCCGCTGCACCCCGAAAAAAACGGAGAACAATAACAATGCAAAACCGTCACACCGCCGTATTGCCGTCCCTTGCCTGCGTGGCCCTGCCGCTGTTGTGCGCGCCCGCACTGGCCGAGGAGGGCGGCTTCTTCGAGGATTCGCGCACCGACCTGGTGCTGCGCAACTACGCGTTCAACCGCGACTTCCGCGACCACAGCGCCGGCAAGAGCCTGATCAACGAATGGGCCCAGGGCTTCATCCTCAAGTTCAGCTCCGGCTACACCCGCGGGCCGCTGGGCTTCGGCGTGGATGCCATGGGCCTGTATGGCGTGAAGCTGAACAGCAGCCGCGAGCAGAGCGGCTCGGAACTGCTGCCGGTACATGACGACGGCAAGGCCGCCGACGAATACGGGCGCGTGGCGGTGGCGGCCAAGCTACGGCTGTCGGCCAGCGAGCTGAAGATCGGCGAAATGCTGCCGGACGTGCCGGTGCTGCGCTACGACGATGGCCGCCTGCTGCCGCAGACCTTCCGCGGCGCGGCGCTGGTGTCCCGCGAGTGGGCCGGGGTGAGCCTGTACGGCGGGCGCTACGACCAGGTCAGCCTGCGCAATTCGGCGGACATGCAGGACCTGTCGTCCTGGTCGGCGCCGACGTCGAAATCCGATGCCTTCAACTATGCCGGCGGCGAATACCGCTTCAACGACCAGCGCACCCTGGTCGGCGCCTGGTACGCGCAGCTGGAGGACATCTACACCCAGCGCTACTTCAACCTGCTGCACAAGCAGCCGGTGGGCGACTGGGTGCTGGGCGCCAACCTCGGCCTGTTCTTCGACCGCGACGACGGCCGCGCCCTGGCCGGCGACATCGACAGCCACACCGCCTACGCGCTGCTCTCGGCCAACCATGGCGGGCATACCCTCTACCTCGGCCTGCAGAAGGTCGGCGGCGAGGGTGGCTGGCAGTCGGTCTACGGCAGCAGCGGCAGGACCATGGGCAACGACATGTTCAACGGCAACTTCACCAACGAGGACGAACGCTCCTGGCAGCTGCGCTACGACTACGACTTCGCCGCGATGGGCGTGCCCGGCCTGGTGAGCATGGTGCGCTACGGCAAGGGCGACAACGCCACCACCAAGGCCGGCAGCGGCGGCAAGGAATGGGAGCGTGACCTGGAGCTGGGCTACACGGTGCAGAGCGGGCCGCTGAAGAAGCTCAACGTGCGCGTCAACCATGGCAGCAACCGGCGCAGCTTCAACAGCGATTTCGACCAGACGCGGGTGATCTTCAACTACCCCATTTCGCTCTGACGGGGCGGTGCGTATAGCGCCGTCGTAGGATGGCGTTGAGCGAAGCGATACCCATCACCGTGACCGCATGGGTTTCGCAAGCTCAACCCATCCTACGAAGAGCACCTTGGCTCAGTCCCATGCTCATTCCCATGTAGGAGCGCGCCCTGCGCGCGAATCGCGGGCAGGGCCCGCTCCTACAGGTTGCTGGGAGGCGCGGTATTCCTCCCCCGTAGGAGCGGACTCCGTCCGCGATTCTCAATCCGGATTCGCGATCAACCCGCCAGCAACCACACCCCGGCACCCGCCGAGGCCAAACCCGCCACGCGCACCAACGGCGCCGCGGCCTGCGGCAGGAAGCGCACCAGCGCATAGCCCGCGGCATGCAGCGCAGCAGTGGCGCAGACGAAGCCCGCAGCATAGGCCCAGGGGCTGGAGAGCTCCGGCAGCTCCAGGCCGTGGGCGATGCCGTGGGCCAGGGCGAAGAGCGCGGTCACGGCCATGGCCAGCGGCAGCGGCGGGCGCACCGCCAGGGCTACGCACAGGCCCAGGGCGAGCACCGAGGCGGCGATGCCGGTCTCGACGAAGGGCAGTTGCACGCCGTCGAAGCCGAGCAGGCCGCCAAGCAGCATGGCGCCGACGAAGGTGCAGGGCAGCGCCAGGCGCGCCGCGCCCCGTTGCTGGGCGGCCCAGAGGCCGACGGCGAACATCGCCAGCAGGTGGTCGAGGCCGGTCAGCGGGTGCAGCACGCCGGCGGCCAGGCCGTGCTCGCCGTGGCCAGGGTGGGCGAAGGCGAGGGCCGGGGCGAGGCACAGCGCCAGGGCGCAGAGGCTTTTGCGCAGGGACATGGGGGACTCCTTGTGGGGTGTTCTTCAGGCCGCGCTCAGCAGCCCCTGGCGTTCGATGAAGGCGATGATTTCGTCCAGCCCCTGGCCGGTCTTCTGGTTGCTGAACACGAAGGGCCGCTCGCCGCGCATCTTCTTCGCGTCGCGCGCCATCACTTCCAGCGAGGCGCCGACCATTGGCGCCAGGTCGATCTTGTTGATCACCAGCAGGTCGGACTTGCAGATGCCCGGGCCGCCCTTGCGCGGGATCTTGTCGCCGGCGGAAACGTCGATCACGTACAGCGTCAGGTCCGACAGCTCGGGGCTGAAGGTGGCCGAGAGGTTGTCGCCGCCGGACTCCACCAGGATCAGCTCCAGGCCCGGGAAGCGGCGGTTGAGCTGGTCCACCGCCTCCAGGTTGATCGAGGCGTCCTCGCGGATCGCCGTGTGCGGGCAGCCGCCGGTTTCCACGCCGATGATCCGCTCCGGCGCCAGGGCCTGGTTGCGCACCAGGAACTGGGCGTCTTCCTGGGTGTAGATGTCGTTGGTCACCACGGCCAGGTTGTAGCGCTCGCGCAGGGCGTGGCACAGCGCCAGGGTCAGGGCGGTCTTGCCGGAGCCCACCGGGCCGCCGATGCCGACGCGCAGGGGTTGGGAGTTCATGCGGGGTTCTCCTAGGAACGGAACAGACGGCTGTATTGCGTTTCGTGGAGCATGCTCGCCAGGGCCAGGCCGAAGGGCGCGCCGCCGGGCGCGTCCTCCGCCAGCGCGGCGGCGCAGGCGCGTTCGAGTTCGGGGAGCAGGCGCGAGGTGAGCTTCTGCGCGGCCAGCTGGCCCAGGGGCAGGGCCTTCATCAGCACCGCGAGCTGGTTCTCGGCCCAGCTCCACAGCCAGGCGGCCAGGGCCTGCTCCACGTCCAGGCCCCAGGCCCGCGCGGCCAGCGCCCAGGTGGCGGCCAGCGAGGGTTCCGGCTGCTCGGCGAGCCAGGCGCGGGCCGCTTCGTCCAGCTCGGGCAGGGCCTCCAGCAGTTGCGCCAGGGAAAAGCCCATCTGCCGGCTTTCCAGGGCCAACTCGCGGGTTTCGCGGCTGGCGCGGTGGCGTTCGGCGGCATCGCTTAGCGCGGCCCAGTCGGCAGCCAGCGCGGCGCGCAGCAGCTCGGCCAGCAGCGGCCCCTCGAAGCGCGCCAGGTTCAGTTGCAACTGGTCGGCCAGCCAGGCGAAGGCGCTGTCGGCATCGCTCACCAGGCCGTGCTCCAGGGCGGCTTCCAGGCCCTGGGAATAGCTGTAGCCGCCGATGGGCAACTGCGGGCTGGCGAGGCGCAGCAACGGCCAGAGGCCTGTGCCGGTCACTTGCGCACTCCGAACTGGTGCAGCTTCGGCGCGTAGTTGAACTCCGCCTCGCCGTGGTGCGAATGGTGATGGCCGCCGCCATAGGCGCCGTGCTCGGGCTGGAACGGCGCCTCGATGCTCTGCACCGTGGCGCCGAGCTGGTCGAGCATGGCCCTGAGCACATAGTCGTCGAGCAGGCGCAGCCAGCCTTCGCCCACCTGCAGCGCCACGTGGCGGTTGCCCAGGTGGTAGGCGGCGCGGTTCAGCTCGCGCGGGCTGGCGCAGGTCACGTGCATCAGTTGCTCGGGCGCGGCGCACACGCGCACCACGCGGCCGTCGTTGGCCAGCAGGCAGTCGCCGTCCGCCAGCGGCGGCTGGCCGCGTTCGAGGAACAGGCCGACGTCCTCGCCATCGCGGCTGTAGCAGCGCAGGCGGCTCTTGCTGCGCGCCTCGTAGTTCAGGTGCAGTTCGGCGTCCCAGCGCTCGCGGGGCTCGATGCGTTGGTGGATGACCAGCATGGCGGTGTCCGGCAGTAGGCAATGGCCGAGCTACAGCAAGGGCCTTGCCAGGGGCGGGCGCGGCCTGCAATGGCGGGGGCTGGGCGGGTTGTCCGAGTGGTCAGCAATGGTGCGCGTGCGCGTTGCTGGTGCGCACGGGAATGGTGCGCACCGATGTGGGGCGGAATGAGGGGGGTTGGTAGGAGCGAGCTTGCTCGCGAAGGGAGTTTCCAGGCGGCCTGGGTATTTCGGTTTGGCTCCGTCCCCTCTCCCCAGCCCTCTCCCTGAAGGGAGAGGGGGCTAGTCCGTGCCGAGAAAGGATTTGGTGTTAGCCGGGTAATCGGTACAAGCCGGCTAACGCCGAAGCAACCGAGCACTCCGAACGGTCCCCTCTCCCTTCAGGGAGAGGGTTAGGGAGAGGGCGCTCTCAGTCTTGGCACCGAAGTGCCGGGAAACCCCGTTCGCGAGCAAGGACTAGGCGTCCCCCTCGCTCCTACAAGGAAGCCCCAGCCTCAGCCCCTTGCCCCGATCCCCAGCCAGTGCTTGGCACCAATCATGATGAAACGCAGCTGCTGGGTAACCTTGGCCTCCGGCGTCAGGTGCGCCGGCAGCGCCTCGGCCGGCGCGTCGATCAGCTCGGGCAGGGTGGCGAACACCGTCTTCACCACCAGGTCGGCGAGCACGTCGAGGTCCTGCACCTGCAGGTGCGGCAGCTTGTTGAGCAATGCCAGGTCCGCCGCCAGGTCGTCGGTGATGCGCTGGCGCAGGGTGCCGATGGCCTGGCGGATTTGCAGCGAGCCGCCGTACTGCTCGCGGGCCAGGAACAGGAACTGGGTGCGGTTGGCGCTCACCGCGTCGAGGAAGATGCGCACCGAGGCCTCGATCACCCCGCCCAGCTCGAACTCGTTGCGCCGCACCGCGCGCAGGGTCTGGCGGAAGGTCTCGTCGACGTCGGCCACCAGGGCCAGGCCCAGGGCGTCCATATCGGCGAAGTGCCGGTAGAACCCGGCCGGGACTATGCCCGCCGCGCGCGCCACCTCGCGCAGGCTCAGGCTGCCGAAGCCGCGGCCGCTGTCCATCAGGCCGCGCGCGGCGTCCATCAGGGCCTGGCGGGTCTGCTGTTTCTGTTCGGCGCGGGGAGAGGACATCGGGGCTTCCATGGCAGGGGCCCCGGCACTCTAGCAAATGGCCGGGGAAATCGGCGACTGCGCCGGCCACTTCAGTGAACGACTGTTGACTGAAAAGTGGCGGCGTGCCAGTTTAGTGAACAGGTGTTTACTGTCTGGATGCCATGCATGTCCCTGCTTCCCCTGACCTGGCTGCGAGCCCTGCGCCCGCTGCTCGGCCCCTTGCGCGCACTGGTGCGCCAGCGCTGGCTGCGCGAGGCCGACGTCGATGCCGTGCTGGCCATGCTCAACCCGGCCTGGGCGCTGAACCGGGTGTTCGCCCGCGTCGAAGGCCGCCAGTGGGTGGCCGACGACATGCTCGCCCTGCGCCTGCGGCCCAATGCCAACTGGCGCGGCGCGCGGCCGGGCCAGCACCTGCAGCTGTTCATTGAGCACGACGGCGTGCGCCTGGGGCGCAGCTACAGCCTGATCGCCGAGGAGGACGGCTGCCTGGAGATCGCGGTGAAGCTGCAGCCCGGCGGGCGGGTCTCGCCGCTGCTGCTGGGCCGGCTGTGCGTCGGCGACGTGCTGGAACTGGGCGCGCCGGGCGGCGAGCTGCACTGGCCGCAGGACGAACGCGGCGTGCTGCTGCTGGCCGCCGGCAGCGGCCTGACGCCCTTGCTCGGCCTGCTGCGCCAGGCCTTGGCCGACGGCTACCGCGGCCCGGTGACGCTGCTGCACTACGTGCGCGAACGCAGCCAGCGCGCTTTCGTCGAGCACCTGCAGGCCCTGGCCCGCGAGTACCCCAACTTCCACCCGCGCTGGGCCATCAGCGGCGGCGCGGCGCAGGCCGGCGAACTGCGCGGGCGCTTCCACGCCGAACACCTGCAGGGCCTGCCCGCCGGGCACGTGCTGGCCTGTGGCCCGGCCGGCTTCGTCGGCGCCGTGCGCGACCAGCTCGAACCCCGCGCCGCCAGCCTGCAATGGGAAGCCTTCAGCGCGCCCGCCTGGGCCACCGACGAGGCCCCGCGCGAGGTCCACCTGCACTTCGCCCGCAGCGGCCGCCAGGTGGCCGGCGACAACCAGCGCAGCCTGCTGGAACAGGCCGAGGCCGCCGGCTTGCGCCCGACCCACGGCTGCCGCCAGGGCATCTGCGCCAGCTGCACCTGCACCCTGCTCGCCGGCAGCGTGCGCGACCTGCGCAGCGGCGCGCTGCACAGCGAGCCGCAGCAACCCATCCGCCTGTGCGTCAGCGCCCCGCAGGGCGACGTCAGCCTCGACCTCTAGCCTCCCCGGAACCCTAGCATGCGCGAAGACCGCGACCTCACCCCGGCCGAGCTGGCCGCCTTCGGCGCCGAACTGGACGCCCTGCGCCAACGCACCCTGGACGACCTCGGCGGCGCCGACGCCCGCTACATCCGCCGCGTGCGCAGCGCCGTGCGCGCCTGCTGCTGGGCCGGCCGCGCGCTGCTGCTGTGCGGCTGGTCCGTGCCCACCTGGCTGCTCGGCAGCCTGCTCCTGGCCCTGGGCAAGGTCCTCGAAAACATGGAGCTGGGCCACAACGTCATGCACGGCCAGTACGACTGGATGAACGACCCGGAATTCGCCGGGCGCCAGTACGAATGGGACATCGCCGGCCCCTCCGACTTCTGGCGGCACACCCACAACCACATCCACCACACCTACACCAACGTCCTGGGCAAGGACGACGACATCGGCTACGGCGTGGTGCGCCTGTTCCCCGAGCAGAAGTGGAAGCCCTTCTACCGCTGGCAGCCGCTGTGGGTGGCGATTCAGGCCGTGCTCTTCCAGTACGCCGTGGCCATCCAGCACCTGCGCCTGGACCAGTACTTCAAGGGCCGCCTGGGCAAGGACGAACTGCGCCCGCTGCTGCGCCGGTTCAACGCCAAGCTCGGCCGCCAATGGGCCAGGGACTACCTCGCCTTCCCCCTATTGGGCCTGCTGACAGGCGGCTTCTGGGCGGTGTTCTGCGGCAACCTCGTGGCCAACCTGCTGCGCAACCTGTGGACCTTCACGGTGATCTTCTGCGGCCACTTCACCGAGAAGGCCGTGGTGTTCCCGGCCAGCGTGCTGCAGGGCGAGAGCCGCGGCCACTGGTACCTGCGCCAGCTGCGCGGCTCCAGCAACCTGGAGGGCGGGCCGCTGCTGCACCTGCTCACCGGTAACCTCAGTCACCAGATCGAGCACCACCTGTTCCCCGACCTGCCGGCGCGCCGCTACGCCGAACTGGCCCGCGAAGTGCGGCAGATAGCCGAGCGCTATGGCCAGCACTACAACAGCGGGCGCCTGTCGCGGCAATTCGCCGCGGTACTGCGGCGCATCTGGGTTCACCGCCTGCCGGCTTCATAGGAATAGTCCTAAAAGAGAAACCAGTCGCCGAATGACACTCCCTCAACATCAATTGGCCATGATTTAATCGGCCCGGTTTTGTAACCGGATGTCGTAGTCGAGGGATCGAAGGGATGAAGTCCATTCCCCATTACTGGACGCTGGGCCTGGCCCTGGCCGTCGTTCTGGATGTTTCCGCCGCGCCGCTGACCACCCCCGGCGACCGCGACCTGCAACGCGACCGCCAGGAGCAGCTGCTGCGCGAACAGCAGAAGCGCCTGGAGGAACTGCAGCAGCTGCCCGGCAAGGCCGCGCCGCAGGCCCCTGCCGAGCAGCCCGCCGACACGCGCTGCTTCGACATACGCGACATCACCCTGGAAGGCGCCGGGCACCTCGGCGCCGCCAGCCGCGAGCGCCTGCTGGCGCCCTACCGCGGCCAGTGCCTGGGCGTGGCCCAGCTCAACGCGCTGCTCAAGGCCATTACCGACCACTACCTGGCCCGCGGCTTCGTCACCACCCGCGCCTACCTGCCGCAGCAGGACCTTTCCGGCGGCGCGCTGAAGATCATCGTGGTCGAAGGCCGCCTGGAAGGCTTCGACGACTCCGCCGTGGCCAGCCCGCGCGAACTGGCCATGGGCTTCCCCGGCAAGACCGGCGAGGTGCTCGACCTGCGCGAGCTGGAACAGCTGGTGGACCAGGTCAACCGCCTGCCCTCGCGCCACGCGCAAGTGGAGTTGGTGCCCGGCGAGCAGGTCGGCGGCAGCCGCGTGCAACTGGCCGGCGAGCGCGGCAAGCCCTGGCGCGTCTCGGCCTTCCGCGACAACAACGGCGACCGCAGCAGCGGCGAGCAGCAGGCCGGCCTGGGCCTGGACTGGGACAGCCCGCTGGGCCTGGCCGACCAGCTCGGCCTGCGCGTGGCCGAAGACGTAGTCAGCGACCACTGGAAGCACTCCGACAACCAGGGCCTGTTCTACAGCCTGCCCTACGGCTGGTGGACCTTCAGCTACAGCTACAACCAGAGCTACTACCGCACCCGCAACGACGGCAGCGGCTTCGCCTTCAAGCTCGACGGCGACAGCCGCTCCCACCAGTTCGGCGCCGAGCGCGTGCTGCACCGCGACAGCCTGAGCAAGACCGCGGTCAACTTCGGCCTGGCCCACGTGCGCTCGAACAACTACATCGACGACGAGAAGCTCGACGTCTCCAGCAGCCGCATCACCGAGGGCCAACTGGGCTTCAACCATGGCCGGCGCATCGGCAGCGCCTTCGTCAACCTCGACGCCGGCTGGCAGCAGGGCATAGGCGCGCTCGGCGCCCAGGGCGAGCACGACCCGCAGCCCTACCAGCCCCACGCCCGCTACGACAAGTACACCCTCACCCTGAGCTACCTGCAGCCCTTCCAGCTGTGGGGCGAGAACTTCAGCTTCGACGCCCTGGCCACCGCGCAGAAGAGCGAAGACGTGCTCTACAGCCCGCAGCGCATCAGCCTCGGCGGGCTCAACTCGGTGCGCGGATTCAAGGACCAGAGCCTGTCCGGCGACAGCGGCTACTACTGGCGCAACCAGCTGCGCTGGCGCCGCCCGGTGACCTGGGTGGCGCTGCAGCCCTGGCTGCAGGAGTACGGCGTGGGCTACGGCTACGACTTCGGCGCCATCGCGCACGACCGCTACAACCCCGAACTGCACGGCCGCCTGAGCGGCCACGCGCTGGAGTTCAACGCCCGCGGCCAGTACCTGGCCGCGACCCTGAGCTTCGCCCGCTCCCTGGAGCGGCCCAGCGTGATCGACAAACGCGAACACCCGGTCTACTTCCGCGTCGACCTGTTCTTCTGACGCCGCAACACCACGGAGACCCCAGGACATGGACATCCGCCGCCCCTTCTACCAAGCCATCGCCAGCGCCCTGGCCGGCCTTCTGTTCCTCAATCCGATAGTCGCAGCCGCCGCCCAACTGGCGGTGGACGCGGCCGCCGGCGGCAACACGCAGATCGGCGCGGCGGGCAACGGCGTACCCATCGTCAACATCGCCACGCCCAACGGCAGCGGCCTCTCGCACAATAAATTCAGCGACTACAACGTTGGCCAGCAGGGCCTGATCCTCAACAACGCCACCGGCAAGACCGCCAGCACCCAGCTGGGCGGAATCATCATCGGCAACCCCAACCTCAAGGGCCAGGCGGCGCAGAAGATCCTCAACGAAGTCACCGGGGCCAATCCCTCGCAGCTCAAGGGCTACACCGAAGTGGCGGGGCAGGGCGCCCACGTCATAGTCGCCAACCCCCACGGCATCACCTGCAACGGCTGCGGCTTCATCAACACCCCGCGCGCCACCCTCACCACCGGCAAGCCGATCCTGGCCGGCGAACGCCTGCAGGGCTACGACGTGGATGGCGGCGAAATCGCCATCGAAGGCGCCGGGCTCAACGCCAGCAACCTCGACCAGTTCGAGCTGATCACCCGCAGCGCCAAGCTCAACGCCGACCTGTACGCCAAGCAACTCACCGTGGTGGCCGGCCGCAACACGGTGGATGCGGAAAGTCTCGCCGCCACCGCCAAGCCCGACGACGGCAGCGCCAAACCGCAACTGGCCATCGACAGCTCCGCCCTCGGCGGCATGTACGCCAACACCATCCGCCTGGTCGGTACCGAACAGGGCGTGGGCGTGAAACTGGCCGGCAACATGGCGGCCAGCGCCGGCGACATCCGCATCGACGCCAACGGCAAGCTGGAACTGGCCCAGGTGGCGGCCAGCGGGGACCTGGCGCTGAAAGGCCAGGACGTGGCGCTGAACGGCCCGGCCTATGCCGGGGGCAGTGCCAGCGTGCAGGCCAGCGGTGCGTTGAGCAATGCGCAGAGCCTGGCGGCGGGCTCGTCCATCGAACTGAAGGCCAGCCAGCTCAGCAACAGCGGCGTGATCGAGGCCGGCGTCAACGCCGACAACAGCCGCAACGCCCGCGGTGACATGGCCATCGACGCCCAGAACCTGCGCAACGCCGGCACCGTGCTTGCCAGCCGCAACCTGCAAGCGAAGGTCGCCGGCACCCTGGACAACCAGGGCGGCGCCATCAAGGGCGGCAACGCGAACCTCACGGCCAACACCCTCGACAACCGCCAGGGCCGCCTGCTGGCCGACGGCAACCTGACGCTCGCGGCGCAGCGCCTGGACAACCGCAACGGCCAGGCCGGCGCCGCCAGCCTCCAGGTCAGCGGCGGCGACCTCGACAACCGCCTCGGCCTGTTCAGTGCCGGCCAGGCGCTGAGCTTCGACCTCGCCAGCCTCGACAACAGCGGCCAGGGCACCCTGGTCAGCAACGGCATGCTGCAGGCCAAGGTCAGCCAGAAGCTGGACAACCATGCCGACGGCCTGCTCTCGGCCAAGGGCGCGCTGGGCGTGCAGGCCGGTGCCGTGGACAACCGCGGCGGGCGGCTGGTCAGCGATGCCGTTCTGAGCGTTTCTGGCGGCAAGCTGGACAACAGTACCCAGGGCGTGGCCAGCGGCAAGGCCGGCCTGCAACTGGACCTCGAAAGCCTCGACAACAGTGACGGCGGCACCCTGGCCAGCAGCGGCAACCTGCGGGTGAACGTCCGTGGCGCGCTGGACAACCACGGCGACGGCGCCCTGGTCGCCAGCGGCACGCTCGACGTCATGGCCGGCAGCCTGGACAACCAGGGCGGCCTGCTCTCCAGCAACGACAACCTGCAACTGGACAGTGGCGCCAGCGACAACCGTGGTGGGCAGATCCTCGCCCAGGGCCGCCTCGATGCCAGCACCGCCGACCTCGACAACCGCGACGGCGTGCTCAGTGGCCAGCAGGGCCTATCGCTGCATGCCGGCGACATCCGCAACGGCACCCGTGCCGCCGGCCAGCCCGGTGGCCTGATCACCAGCCAGGGCGCCCTCGACCTGCGCGCCGGGCAATTCGAGGCCATCGGCGGCGGCGAAGTCTCCGCCAAGGGCGACCTGCAACTGACCGTGGCCCGGCTGATCCAGCAACAGGCGAAGCTGATCGGCGAAGGCAACGTGCGTATCGACCTGGGCAGCAACGGCCAGCATGGCGACTTCGACAACCGCGGCGGCCTGCTCAGCGCCGCCGGCGCGCTGCAGGTCAACGGCCTGGGCAACCTCGACAACCGCGGTGGGGAAATCTCCAGCAACCAGGGCTTTGCCCTGAACGCCAGCGGCGACGTCGACAACGGCGACCAGGGCGGCATCATCAGTGCCGGGCAGCTTAGCCTCGACGCGGCCCACCTGCGCAATGCCAACCAGGGCCTGCTCTCGGGCTGGCAGGCGCTGGCGGTGAACGCCGCAAGCCTGGACAACAGCGCCAGCGGCACGCTTTCCAGCCGCAACGGCACCCTCGACGTCACGCTCAGCGGCGTGCTCGACAACCACGACCAGGGCGCGCTGGTCAGCCAGGGCAAGCTGAGCCTGGCAGCCGGCAGCCTGAACAACGCCGGCGGCATCCTCTCCACCCAGGGCGACCTCGGCCTGACCCTCGCCGGCGACCTCGACAACCGCAATGGCGGCCTGATCAGCGCCCAGGGCGAACTGACCGGCAGCGGCGCCGCGCTGGACAACCGCGGCGGGGAGATCAACGCCAACGGCATGCAGCTCGACGCCACCAGCCTGGACAACAGCGGTGGCAGCCTGGCCAGCAGCGGAGCCCTGCGCCTGGACCTGCTCGGCGCGCTGCTGAACCTGGGACCGAACGCCAAGCTGGCCAGCGCCGGCCCGCTGGACCTCAGCGCCGGCAGCGTCGACAACCGTGGCGGGCAACTGGTCAGCCAGGGCCTGCTCAAGGTCCTGGCCGGGCGCTTCGACAACAGCGCCGGCGGCACCGTGGCCAGCCAGGACGCCCTCAACCTCAGCCTCAGCGGCGACCTGCTCAACGGCCAGGACGGCCTGATCTACAGCAAGACCGGCAAGCTCGACATCGGCGCCGCCAGCCTCGACAACGCCGCCGGCACCCTGCAGGGCCAACTCGGCACCACCCTGCGCATCCAAGGCGCCGCCGGCAACCAGGGCGGGCGCATCACCAGCCAGGCCGGCAACCTCGACCTGCGCAGCGCCAGCCTGGATAACGGCACTGGCGGCGTCCTCGACAGCGCCGCCGGCTGGCTGAAACTGGTCACTGGCGGGTTCAGCAACAACGCCGGCATCACCCAGGCGCAATCGCTCGACGTGCAGGCCACAGGCGGCATCGACAACCGCAATGGCCACCTTTCGGCGGTCAGCGGCAACAACACCATCGTCACCAGCGACCTCGACAACCGCGGTGGCGGCCTCTACGCCGGCGAATTGCTGAGCGTCACCGGCAACCAGTTGCTCAACCAGGGCGCCGCCCTGGGTCAGGGCGGCAAGATAGGCGCGGGCGATATCGACTTCAGTCTGGCCGGCGCGCTGAATAACCGCTTCGGCCTGGTCGAAAGCAGCGGCAGCCTCGACCTGTCCGCGGCCAGCATCGACAACGTGGTAGGCGCCATCCGCGCCCTCGGCCAGGACGGCAGTACCCGAGTGAGCAGTGCCGGCCTGCTGGACAACAACCTCGGCCGCATCGAAACCGCCGCCCAGGACTTCAGCCTGCAGGCCGGCGCCCTGCAGAACGGCGGCGGCAGCGTGCTGCATGTCGGCACTGGCAGCTTCGGTATCGACCTGGCCCAGGCCGGCCTGGCCGGTGGCAGCTTCACCACCAACGGCAGCCTCAGCTACCAGGCCGCCAACTGGACCAACAACAGCATCATCCAGGCGCGCAGCCTGACCCTGAACGTCGGCAGCCTGAACCAGGACAGCGGCGGCCAGTTGCTCGCCGCGCAGAGCTTCAACGGCAGTGGCGGCAACTGGACCAACAATGGCCTGATCGCCAGCGACGGCAGCCTCGACCTCAACCTGAGCGGCAGCTACACCGGCAACGGCCGCCTCAGCAGCCTGGGCGACCTGACCCTGGGCGCCGGTTACATCGGCCTGGGCGCTTCGGCCAGCATCGCCGGCGGCGGCAGCACCCGCGTCAGCAGCAGCGGCACCCTCGACAACAGTGGCCGGCTCACCTCTGCGGCGGGCCTGCAAGTCAGCGCAGCCAACCTGAACAACTACGGCACCCTCGGCAGCGCCGCCAACCTGCGCCTGGTGGCGAGCAACCTGCTCAACCAGAACGGCCTGATCTTCAGCGGCGGTGACATGGCGCTGCGCGTGGGCAGCTTCACCAACCGCGAGGCCGACGTATACAGCCTCGGCGCGCTGGACCTGGCGGCGGACGACGCCGGCAACCGCGCGGCGCGCCTGGACAACCTCTCCGCCAACCTGGAGAGCGTGGGCGACATGCGCCTGAACGTCGCCGCGCTGAACAACCAGCGTGTGGTGCTGGTGGTCAACGATGCCGGCAAGTACACCGCCAAGATCGTCGAGGTGAACTGCTATAAGTACCTCAACGACAGCATCGCCGACTGCTCCGGCAAGCGGAACGGCGTATGGGAGATCACCGAGCGCGACAAGCTCGAGGTGTTGCAGGCCAGTGCCGCATCCTCCATCAGCGCCGGCGGCGACCTGAACATCAGCGGCGACACCCTGAACAACGCCAGCAGCGTGATCAGCGCCGGGCAGAACCTCTACGCCACTGTCGCCAACCTGACCAACCAGGGCGTGGTTACCGGCGAGACCGAGACCTTCCGCGTATTCGTCTCTCAGCGCACGAGCAACATGTCCAGCTGGGTGAACGAGGCCAACGCCTTCACCGACAAGTACTGGTACGAAAGCCCGGACTACATCAACGATCCAGCCGGCCTGGCCGACGCGATGAGCCATTTCATCGCCCGAACCGAGCGTGACCTGCCGCAGTTCGGCTCGGTGACGCAGCTCAACAGTGGCGACCAGACCTACGCCGGCATCATCCAGGCCGCCGGCAACGTCAGCATCAGCGCCAGCAACCCGATCAACAACAGCGTCATCCGCAACAACTACACCTACGTCAACCCGGGCCAGAAGACCGGCGACACCGCCGTCGGCGCCAGCCCGGTGAGCACCGTGGTGCCGATCAATGCCCAACTGCCGCCGGACCTCGCCCAGCAGCAGGTCAACCCCATCGCGCTGCCGGGCTTCAGCCTGCCGCAAGGTCAGAATGGCCTGTTCCGCCTCAGCGGCGAAGCCGGTAGCGGCGGGGCCGCCGGCAGCGTACAGGGTGCCAGCGACCCGGCGCTGGCCGGGGCCAGTAGCGCCCAGTCCGATTCCGGCCTGAACATCCCGCGCGTGCAGGGGCTGCCCAGCAGCACCACGCCGAGCAACAGCCACAAGTACCTGATCGAGACCAATCCCGAGCTGACCAGCCTGAAGAGCTTCCTCAGCTCCGACTACCTGCTGGGCCTGCTCGGCTACGATCCGGACCAGGCGCAGAAGCGCCTGGGTGACGGTCTCTATGAACAACGCCTGATCCAGCAGGCGGTGGTGGCCCGCACCGGCCAGCGCTTCATCGACGGCATGGCCAGCGACGAGGCTCTGTTCAAGTACCTGATGGACAACGCCATCGCCTACAAGGACAGCCTCAACCTGACGGTGGGTGTGGGCCTGACCGCCGAACAGGTGGCGGCGCTGACCCACGACATCGTCTGGCTGGAAGACGCCGTGGTGAATGGCGAGCACGTGCTGGTGCCGGTGCTCTACCTGGCCCAGGCCGACAACCGCCTGGCGCCCAACGGCGCGCTGATCCAGGGCCAGGACGTGAGCCTGATCAGCGGCGGCGAACTGAACAACGCCGGCACCCTGCGCGCCAGCAACAACCTCAACGCCACCGCGGCGAACATCACCAACAGCGGCCTGGCGGAGGCCGGCAACCGCCTCGACCTGCTGGCCACCGACAGCATCCGCAACACCGCCGGCGGCATCCTCAAGGGGCGCGACGTCAGCCTCACCGCGCTGACCGGCGACGTGATCAACGAACGCAGCGTCACCCGTATCGACAGCGCCCAGGGCAACCGCAACTGGACCGCCAGTTTCGCCGACAGTGCCGCGCGCATCGAAGCGGCCGGCAACCTCGACATCAGCGCCGGGCGCGACATCGGCAACCTCGGTGGCGCACTCAAGGCCGGCAACGACCTGCTGCTGAACGCCGGGCGCGACGTCAATATCAGCGCCGTGCAGGTAGAGAACGGCCAGGTCAACGGCAGCCGCTCCTACAGCCAGACCATCCAGCAACTGGGGGCCGAGGTCAGTGCCGGTCGCGATTTGGACATCAGCGCCGGCCGCGACCTGACCGCGGTGGCGAGTAGCCTCGACGCCGCGCGCAATGCGGCGCTCAGCGCCGGGCGGGACGTGACGCTGGCTTCGGCGGCGGATGAGAGCCATAGCTACAGCAAGACCAAGAAAGTCACCGCGCAGGAGGACCATGTCCACCAGCAGTCCACCACACTGAATGCCGGTGGTGATGTGCTGGTCAGCGCCGGGGAAAACATCACCCTCAAGTCCAGCAAGATCGGCGCGGGCAACGAAGCCTACCTGGTGGCCGGCGACAAGATCGAACTGCTGGCGGAAAACGACAGCGACTACTCGCTATACGAGAAGAAGAAAAAGGGCAGCTTCGGCAGCAAGAGCTTCAAGCGCGACGAAGTCACCGACGTGAAGGCGGTGGGCAGCCAGATCAGTGCCGGCACCGACATCACCCTGCTCAGCGGCGGCGACCAGAAATACCAGGGCGCGAAGCTCGAAAGCGGCAACGACATCGCCATCGTCAGCGGCGGCAGCGTGACCTTCGAAGCGGTCAAGGACCTGCACCAGGAAAGCCACGAGAAGAGCAAGAGCAACCTCGCCTGGCAGTCCGCCAAGGGCAAGGGAAAAACCGACGAGACCCTGCGCCAGAGCGAGCTGATCGCCAACGGAAGCATCACCATCAAGGCCGTTGATGGTCTGAAGATCGACTACAAGCACCTTGATCAGCAGTCCGTCAGCCAGGCCATTGATGCGATGGTGAAGGCCGATCCGAACCTGGCCTGGCTGAAGGAAGCTGAGCAGAGGGGGGGTGTGGATTGGCGGGCGGTTAAGGAGTTCCACGACTCGTACAGCTACAGCAACTCCGGTTTGGGTCAGGGCACCATGCTGGCGTTGGCCATCGTCATGGCTGCCACGGTTGGTCCTGCGGCGTTGGGCGCGCTGGGTGGCACGGGTGCAGCCGCTATCGCTACCGGCGCCGCCACTAACGCTGCGGCCAGCTTCATCAACAACCGCGGCAACCTGGGCGATGTCCTCAAAGACACCACCTCCAGCGATGCGCTCAAGGGCTACGCCATTGCCGGCATCACCGCCGGACTGACGGAGGGCTACTTCGGCGATTGGACCGGGACTTCCACCGACCCAATCACCGGAAAAATCGTCTTCAGCGATCCCAGCGTTACCCTCGGTTCCTTCCAGGGCCTCGGCCAATTTGCCGCCAAACAGGCGCTGCAGAACGGCACCGCCCTGGGCCTGAGCAAAATCCTTGGCCAGGGCGGCAGCCTAGGCGATGCCCTTCAAAGCACTCTGTACACCTCGCTCGCCGCCGCCAGCTTCAATGCCGTGGGCGACTACACCAAGGGTGTCTACGCCGACGGTAGCATCCAGAAGGTCATGATTCACGCCATGGTCGGCGGTCTGCTTGCCGAGGCCAGTGGTGGCGATTTCAAGACCGGGGCACTGGCTGGTGGTGCCAACGAGGCCCTGGTGGATCAGCTCAACACCTGGGTCAGCGGCGACCAGAATCTGCTGACCATGACCTCGCAGTTGGTGGGCGTGCTGGCCGCCGCGACGCAGAAAGACGCCGACATCGACGACCTGAACACCGGGAAGTGGGTGGCAGAGAATGCCACGCAGTACAACTTCCTGAACCACAAGGATGTGGATGACCTGGAACACGCCCTGCAGAACTGCAAAGCGAAGGGTAATTGCGATCAGGTACGAGAGGAGTTCCGGCTCCGCGATGCGGCCAACAGCGCTCGACTAGCCGCCTGCACCACCGATTGCGCGGCCATTCGGGATGAGCTGGATGCCGGTTCCCAAGCCTTGAAGACGCTGTGGGAAAGCGACAATACCGGCATTACCGACGAGTTCCTACGCAATAACATCAACGAGTGGTCGAGTGCGGGGCCGCGCGTGGCCGATCAAGTCGGACAGGCTGCATGGCGTGGCGACTCCACGGCCCTGACCCAGCTCGGCCAGTACCTGGATCAACAAGGATTCAACCCATTCGGTATCAATCCTGCCGGGTTGGTTGGTTTGGGCAGTGGCACGAAAACCGGCGCCGAGACCACCTCAGGTGCGATTAGAGCGTTTGGCGAGGAGATTGCTGGTAAGGTTGAGACTAAACTGCCAAAAGGGGCTGAGGCGGCTGAGGTGCCAGCTACTTCGGCGGCTGGGCGTGTTGGTCTGAGAGATGATTTAGCCGCACAAGCTGGGATTCCGCGAAACATTGCTGAATCGCCGTCGAGTATGTGGGGTAAGTCAGTTGCAGATGTTAAGCAGTCGTTGACCCTTGATGGCGCGACTCTTACGCCAAAGCCGGCAACATCTAGTGCTTCAGGTAAGGCTCAGGCATTCACCGTTGAAGGACATGCAACAGTTAAAGAAGTCCAAGTTCATCCTGGCGGTGGAGTACATGAAGCGCCGTATTACAAGTTGACATACAAGGATGGAACGGAAGTTAGAGTGATTGATCCGGCGTCGGGTTTTAAGCCAGGGACGATTACTAGTTATCAGCAGTATTTTGATGCTGCCGGTAACCGATTGAAATATGAGGGTGGTCAGTGGAAAACGTGGGATTAATTCAATGACAATATTTGTTCCTGATTTAATGGCGGAGTTGACCCCCTCTAAATGCGCAGCTGGGTTTAAAGTTGGCGAGTGCTTTGATACGGTTGAGGAGTTAATCGGAGTTGTTGAGTGGTACGACAAAGACTCCGCGCTTGATCAGAGGATTTCCTCAAATATCGGCTGGATGGGCGTGGTCTCAAAGTGTGGATTTCCCGGTGGCCCTTATACGATAGTTAAATCACTTGTCTATATGAATAATGTGGTTTCTCTAGAGTTCGAGGAAAATTTGAAGTTGTATAGGGTATGTGTTGGTCGTGGGTATGGTGGAAGCTTCGCTGGGGTGAGACCGGGGGATCGGTTACGATCTCTTGAGGCGAGTTTCGATATTATATTCAATGATATGGATGATGACTTTCTTCTTGAGGCTGGTGGGAAAATCTTGGAGGGAGTTAGTTTTATAACGGACTATAGAGCATCTCTAGAACATGCTCCCGAGCAAACCATTCAGTTCATATCCATACACGATTGGTCTCTTCGATAAGCTCTATGCCAACAAATAGCCCCGGCATTGCCGAGGCTTTTTGCTTCTGCTGCTGTCGCGCCCTACCGCCCGAACCTTCGCCGTTCATGCTCGGCCTGATACAACGACTGTGCATTGGAGGCCAGCAACAATAGCGAGCGGCAAATCTGCAAAACATTGACCGAAAAGGGGACAGATTTGAATGGCACTTACTTAAGCGCTAAGCGATTGATTCAGAAAAGAAAGGCTGCTCTTGGTCTACGGTGATAGTTGCGAACACACACCGAGCCCAAGGAGCAGCCCAGATGAATCCTAGGCCCCAAGCCGTCATTCATCAACAGCAGCGCGCCCGTCGGCATACATCGAATACGGACGCTTACGCCTTCTTCAACCTGCTAAGGAAACTCTGAAAAAGCCTGCCTTTTCGAGTTTGCAGGCCTGTAAGCCGCGTGGCTACTGGGGCGCATTTTTCGAGTAGGGGCTTTTTCAGACCATCCCTAATGCATAAAAATCCCCGGTCTCTGCCTGGGATTTTCAGCGTCTCAACTATTGTCGCCTGCCTAGCTGCTCATAGTCAGCCTGATACAACGACCAGGCATCGGAGGCCAAGCAGCGCAGCGAGCGGCTGATCGCGCAGTAAGGATTCAGCTCCGGATCGCCCAGACGCTAGGATAAATTGGAAGTAAAGATATGAACATTGATTCGCTAAGGCAATATGAGTCTGCTGATGATTTTTTCGCGCTTAATGGGAGTGTTGTGATGAAAATGACGGTAGCCGCAGCTATCTCTGTATGCGAGCAGGCTATCAGTCATGGGTTGATTGTTTCTCGAATTGAAGGTGGTATTTGGCATAATCCTGGATTTGAAGCGCGTCTGGATTGTATCTGGGATGGGGCAGACTCCTCGGTAGATAAGGTTAGTGCGGAGAAAATTAATAGGTCTGCTGCAGGTTTTATTAAGAGTGAAAGTTTTCAGCATGACACCTTTATCGTTACTGTGAGTAAGTTTTGATTTGGCGAGTGACGAAAGGAGCAGATTTATTTTTCTACTCTGAAGCTGTTTCGGTAGCTAGGACTAGAGTGGTGAAAATAAATCCGTTCCCTTTTTGAGGTCGAGCATACGGATAGCAGTTCTACGTTTCATGTACGATGATCGAAGAGGAGTAATAGTGCCAATGATCAAAGGTGCTAATACCTATTTTTATTTTGACGTGGCTGAATATCAGGAGTCCTACTCTAAAGATATTTATGACTCCAACTGGTTGATTGTTAAGATGGCTGCGCGGGTTGGGGAGCTATATTGGTGTGCCACTGATGCTTGCCTTAGAACCTTTGAGTTGCTTGCTTTGAAAGAATGGCTTCAAGATCTTAGTTGTTGCTGGGTATCTGGGAGTCAGCTGAGGTTTACCGAGGGGGAGATTGGTTTTTTGGCTGGGGAGTCTGGAGTTATTGATATTGTTTTAGACTTTGGCTTTCATCCGTTAGGGGGTAAATATCGATATGGGGTTGATTCTGAGTTTGTGCTGAGCTTTAAGGTCTTTGATGGCGATTTGAAGCGATTAATAAGAGATGTTGATATGCTGATTGAGAGGTTCCCAGTAAGGCATTGAGAGCTTCTCGGAAGGAATGGGTTGCTTGAAAGGGGATTTGAATGGAACTTACTTAGGTGCTGACTGATTGATTAAAAAAGAAAGACCGCTCTTGGTTTACGGTGACAGTCTGATTCCCGGCGTTGATTGACGCTTCAGCCCTTGAAGGCCATAGAGATAAAGCAAGTGGCAGGCTGGAGCCATAGATAGCATTTACAGTGCAAGGCAACTTCTTGGTGCGAGAAGGGGCTCAGGTTTATTTTTCCTGCTATAAAAGTGGCTGACTGGGCGGAATTCGGGTGTGAGAAATAGATCCTTTTCGGTCCATGGTATGCAGTATTTTAGTCCTGTAAATACTTTCGAGAAGAATTTTTCGGGTGAGGTTGTTGTTCCAAGGTGTGCTCTTAAATGAAGCTTGTTATAAAATTCCCGCAAGATATGAGAACTGAGCAATTGCTTAGGCAAAGCCGGATTCCTTGCTTATGCAAAGTGTCTAAGGAGAAGGCGATTTTGTTCCGTTGCCTTGAGTTCGCGGAGGGCTTATGGCGTCAATTCATATTGAGGAAATTCAAAAAATCTTGTCTGAGCAAGGGGATAAAGATGCCTTGCCAAATCAAGCTAATGGGGAGGGCTACTTTCTAGAGATTAGATTTGAAAGCCCTACTCGTAAGGCAACCGGAATTGTTGATGATGAGTACAAGGACAGGGTAATAACTCTAGATTGTCCGTACGGTACGGTCGTTATTTTGTGCGATGGCGAGGGGTAGTTGAAATCAATTGAGTTAAGTTGACAGTGTCCAGGAGAAGCATGACGCGGCAGGCCGCTTGCTCGACTGCTATGGTGGTGGCCGCCTTCCGACGGATGTTAGGCAGGGGTTAGCCGACCAGATCGGCGCGCTGGCGGAGCAAAACCCGCAGCAAGCCGCCCAGGCAATGGATGTCATGCAGCGCTTGTTGGCGCAATCCCAAGGAGGCAAGCAGGACTTCGCGCAGATTCTAGAAGTCCCCTTAGCCATGGCGCTCGGTGCGGCATTGATTGCCTCCACGCCTCAAGGCCAGGAAGCCTGGCAGAAGGTGCGCCGCAACTGAGTGCAAGCGTGCGCGAGGAGGTGCAGAGGCTGGCGGTCTATCTACTGCTGCTTAATCCGGGGTCGCCTTTCAGCACGGTAGCATTACCACGCTGCCTATTGCTGATCTGGGTCCTCTGCGTCCGTTGGGGTATCCGGCAGACAATGGACCAGATAAGGCTGATCCGGGGAGTTCTGGATATGGTGCGGGTGGGAAGGTTGAGCTGCCGGTCAGTACCGGTGGCAGTCGGATTGATGAGTCGGGTGGATGGAGTACGAGTACTCCGGCGGAAAGCATGCCGGGGTTGGGGAATGTCTATAATGAAGAGAAGCCTACATTGGTGACCAACCCTAAATATGTTCCGGGAGGAGATGGGTTTAGACCTAGTGCTGGAGTTCAACCATCGGACTATGCTGATGCATATAAGAGCGCCGTTAAGATAGGGAATGCTTGGTGGGGGGTTAGTACGGATGGGCAGTCAATTTACAGATATTTTGAAAGTGGAGATGGAACTGTACATTGGGCCGGAAGTACAGGGGATTCTAGAAATCCGCTAAAGCAGAAAGATATGCATCCTCAGGTTCTGAAAGTGTTTGGATTTAAGGCTAAAGGGAGTAAATCACCATGGTGATTGGGGATGTTGATAATTTAGCATTTGAGTTTCTTTCACTGGGGAATGGTGTTGGTGAATTGTATTTATTGGCTAAAGGGCAGCGCATAGGTCCTGAGAGCTGGGATTACGATCTGGCTTCGATGAAGAACGCTTGGCTTTATGGGTGTAAGGACCGTGATCGGCGCTACTATCCTGCGTTGCTGGGGTTCTCTTCTAAAGAGTTGGCGCAGATATGGTATTGCGTTCTTTATGAGTATGAAGATAAGAGGTGCGAGAGGTATAGATTTTTAAATATAGGGGAGGAGGATATTGGAAGAATATTCTTTTATTCGATCCCTTACTTGCTGGATGGCTGGGGGGTTGGCCTTGTGCAATCTGACGCGGAGGAGCGGTTTTTTGTATTTGATGAAGATGAAAATATTTATATTGATGTGATTGTGGGGCGTGGGTATTTTTATTCGCTTGTTATGTCGCTCATTGAGAAATTCTAAATTACAGGGCGAAAAGCGTTGCAATTTTCCTCATAGGTTGGCTAAGTTAACAATTTTGCGGTAGACCGAAAAGGGGATTTATTTTTCCTACTCTAAAGCTGGCTGACTGGGCAGGATTAGGGTGTGAGAAATAAATCTCCTTTTCTCTTTTCTAGACCGGCGACGTGATCAACGAACGTAGCGTCACCCGTAGCCTTGGCGGTTCGCTCAGCCTTGGTGGTGGCGGCGGTCTCAATATCGGTCTAGGCGAGACCAAGGGGGCCAGCCAGTGGGTCAGCGAGCAGACTCGCCTGGAAGGGCGTAACCAGGTCGACATCCACACCGGCCAGCATACCCAGATCGATGGCGCCGTCGTGACTGCCGGCAACGGCAACCTGCTACTCGATACCGGTACGCTTGGCTACAGCGACATCCGCGACAAGGACCACTACAAGAGCTACGACATTAGCTTCGGAGGCTCCTTCGCCGGAAAAGGTGCCGACGGCAAACCCTTGGTGCGCAATGACGAGGGCAAAGCATCGAACCTGATTCTTCAGGGGCAGTACAGCTCGCGTGACCGCGAACAGATCAACCGCGCCACGGGAGGTGCTGGTGAGATAGTCGTGCGCGACAACCCTGATCAGGATCTCTCGGGATTGAACCGCGACCCCGATAGGGCCCAGGAAATCACCAAGGACAAGAAGCGCGAGGAAGATCTCTACATCAGCTCCAACTCCGTAGAGAAGGTGGGAGAGGCCGCGGAGTATGCACATGAAGTCTATGAGGTAAGGCAGCGTGCCCAGGCTCGCAATGAAATGCTCAATGGCTCACCTGACGAGCGGAGCGATGCGGCGCGGAAGCTCTTCCAATATCAAATGGGGGACGCTGCAGGCACCGAGCCCGGGCAGTTGGTGGCCAACCGCTTGGCAGACCTGGCTCGCCAGGACCCCGCAGCGGCTAACGAAGCCCTTGATCTCCTGAGGCAACTCCAAGGTCCGGGAGGGCCGTCGGGAAGTGCCAGTTTTGCCCAGGCTATTGGCGCCGTGGCAGTCGTACTGCTGGTTGGTGTGCTGGTTGGTGTGCTGGTTGGTGGAGAGGTAATCGCCAATAACCCCGAGTATCAGCAGAAACCGGCTGATGCACTGGCAAAGCTTTCCGATTCCGAGCGACGCCGGCTCGAAAACCTGGCCGATCTGTTGGGTACGGATGGGTTCCCAATCCACAAGGGGGAACTGGGTAAATTCATCTTCCCGATTCCGGAGCGAGGAGCATCGACTCCGGATAGCAATGGTTACGGTGCAGGTGGGAAGGTTGAACTGCCAGCTAGCACCGGTGATAGTCGGACTGTGGAGCCGAGTGGTTCAAGCATGACGACACCTGCGGAGACAGATCCGTCGCTTCGCCCTGGGGCTATGATTAATGAGAATGGGCAGGATGGTGCAAAAGGGAGCATGAAGGCCCCCGACCTTGGTGGGGTTGATGATTGCATCGCATCACAGACTCAAAATCTGAATAGAAAGCTAGGTGAAAAATTGGTCAAGGACGATTGCCGTTTGAAAAAAGCAAGACTGGTGTTGAGCAGGCAAAGGCAGCAGTGAGAGATGCTCTTTCGAATATTACTTCTGTGAGTGAGGTGATTTCGAAGGATTCTGTTCGAGGTGATTATGATTTGATTCATGTCTACAGCGCTAAAACAAACAGCACTGTTAGCTTGAGAGTTTTGCCAGGTGGGAAGTATGAATTTGATACATTGATCCCTGAGAAGTCTTCTAAATTTTAATTTGGTCTATGGTGATGGATTTTCTAGGTAAAGAATTCAGCGGGTTCAGGGTTAGATCCTTCTATATGAGTGGGGATTTGGTGTGTGCCTGTTTGGTTTTGTTTTTTAAGACCTTGGGCTCTAGATGGTTTTCGCTCACAATTGGTGAGGGGGTGGCTCTTTATCATAGCGAGGCAGTTGAGCCGAAACTCCTAGATTTGTGTGATATTAATGATGAGTTTGCCTATCCTGTTCGGGAAGTGAATCTTCTTGATAGGTATTTGGGGGAGTGTGTATTTTCGGTGTTTGAATATAGGCTTAAGTGCGCTTCTGATATTTGTGTTGGTGTCTATTTTAATTGTGGGAATTGTGGATTTAGTGTGTTGGAAGCCGAGAGTTGTCTCTTTATGCATGATGGAAAATCCATGGATTTATTGAGGGAGGCTGTTTTGGTAGAGGTTTAACTGGTGCAAAAGTAGTTGCTAAGATAGGAAAGGCTAAGGTTGAGTAAGGCATAAGACTTGGTTCAAATTAGGTATGTGTAGAACAGGGAATGCTGATCTTGACCGGAAATAAGAAATCGAAAAGCGATTTAAATAAAGCTTTCCCCTTTTTCTCGTATCCAAGTGAGTCGGTAAAGATTAGGTATTGATGCTATGGGAACGCGTATTCATAGAAGATTTCCAACGGAATTTGTGCTTCCTGAACGGCTGGATTTTGTTGGCTTATATTATGATAGAAAAGGATATCGGATATTGGTGGCCGAGTTTTCGCAGGAAGATGCGCAAAAAATAGAAATTAATTTTGAGGGTACTCCTCTAGCTCAACGCAGCATGGACGAGGGTTCTTATCTGTGTACAACTTGGACAGCTGATGAGGTTGATGGCCCTGTGGGGCCAGTTGTACTTGTAGAGAATTCTGAGTTTCTAGACTGGTTTAATGGGCAAAGCTGCGGGATCTATCCGCGAGACCAAATAAAACATGTGGCAATTTTGACGCAGAACGAATGGGTCGAGGTTTTGTGTTTGAAACTTCCATCTATATTTCGAATAGTTTCCATCTAGCGAAAGGCTCCAAAATAAAAAGGAGCAGATTTGAATGGCTCTTACTTAAGCGCTAACTGATTGATCCAGAAAAGAAAGGCTGCTCTTGGTCTACGGTGATAGTTGCGAACACACACCGCGCCCAAGGAGCAGCCCAGATGAATCCTAGGCGCCAGGCCGTCATTCATCAACAGCAGCGCGCCCGTCGGTATACATCGAATACGGACGCTTACGCCTTCTTCAACCTGCTAACCGGCCCTGAATTATTCGACTGGAGTGGAGCACCTGACAGGCTTGCAAATTGAGAGGCGAGGGGCCGGCGGGGCGAAATTAGAGTAGGAAAAATAAATTTATCCCTTTTTCTAGGAAGGAGGTCGAAATGATTGAAAGCATTATAACTCTAGAGAAACTGCTGTTGAGAACAAGTTTCGAAAGTGGTATCGCGGAAGGCTTAAATGTGTCAAATGTTGCTAGAAGGTATGAAGGTTATTTAGAGGATTTTCGATTGGCCGTAGCTCTATTTAGAAGAACGGTCGAGGTGGATGATAAAGTCGCAATGCAGTGTGCCTTAACTAGAGTTAGAGTTTCTGCGCTAAATATCTCAGGTCTTTATCAGGATTTGATAGATGATATGCTCTTGGTCAATGGGCAAAAATCATGGCCTTCAATCCCAGAGGGGTATGTCTTGCCAGCAAGGTATAGTGACTTTCTGTCGGGAGTTTAGTTAAAAAGTGACCAAAAAGGGGGCGGATTTACTTTTTCCTGTTCTAAATCTGATCTGAGGGCAAGATTAGAGTAATGAAAATAAATGTGTCCTTTTTCGTGAGGTCTGTAAACAAGCTTCTGGATGGTGGGCGACTTAGTCGGGCTATATAGTTAAAGGTATGGAAAAGTATTTGGGATAGTCACTTTGATAGCGGCAAATAAAAAATTCAAAGAGGTGGTGGGAGGTATCAGTCGGGGGGAAGAGTCTCTCGCTGGAAGTTTACTCGATCTGCTTGCTGGTGGATTTGTTATAGATGATGGATGCGCATTCTTGGCCGCCCTTAAAACCAGAGGCGGAAATTCTCGTTTAGATAGTTTTCCAGATAGGACTGGTTATGAATGCTTCATCAATTCAATTCACATAGACGACTATGTGGCTTCGGATTTTGTTTTACAGGCCTGCCTATTTGTGGAAGCTCTATTTGAGAGTTGGCGGGGGGCTGAAGGGACAGGTTGTAGGAAGCTTCAAGCTATTATTTCTTGTGATGAGTTTGGGGCGGTAGTTAAGTTTTGTTTGGTTAGGGATGGTGAAAGCTGGCTTTCAGATAATTTGGAAGAATATGAAGAGGGTATCTTGGTGGCTGATTCACTTGAGAGACAGTTATTGACAGGAGGACTTAAGTTTCTGGGGATAGAGCGCGGGAAATAGTGATGGTTATATTTTTGTTCTAAGCGCGAGGCGATCTAGAAATAAGCGGAAATAGCAGAAAGGAAACGGTTAGCTTCTTCTAGAGTTGACGCCGGAAAGGGGATAAATTTATTTTTCCTGCTCTAAGGCTGATCTGGCGAAAAGGTTAGAGTGATGAAAATAAATTTGTCTCTTTTGGTGAGGTAATTTTTGAGATTCCATGATTTCGGTGGTTAGAGTGGTTGAGAAATTTGAAGCTTTGTTGTCCCGTCTTGTAGATTCTTCAAAGTTATTGCCAGAGTATGTTTTCAAGATTAAGAAAGCTGGGGCGAACATTGTGGAAAGAGAGGTTCTTTATGAGGATGACTTTCTGCGCGACCTTTTTTCTATTTCCCGAGGATTAGGTGCGACGAAAATTTTCTTCTGCTTTGTCCTAGTGCTCGAAGACGGTGGTCATGAGGTCTCCGGCGTTATCGATATGGATGTTCTTGATGATGCATCCAAGTACTTGGATGTTCTGGTTTCATCATATGAGAAGCACATATTTGAGGGTGGGCGAGCAAGAGTAATTGCTTTTTCAGATACTGCTGATTGGGCTTTGTATATAGAGATGCTAGAGGAGTTTGGTGTTTTTGTTTGGATGGAAGGGTTAAATGGAATTTTGAAGAAGCTGAGAGGGGATTATTTTGTGGGGAGAGAGTATTTGGAAAGGCAGGTTAGGCAAGGGGTTTTTAAAAAAGACTATATGGAGAGGCTTCTAAGTGTATATGAGTCGAAGGTTGAATAGAAACGAAAAGGGGGCAGATTTATTTTTCCTACTCTAAAGCTGGCTGACTGGGCAGGATTAGGGTGTGATAAATAAATCTGTCCCCTTTTTTGAAAGAGTTCTCTTAAATGAAGCTGGTTATAAGATTCCCACAAGATATGAGAGCTGAACAGTTGCTTAGGCAAAGCCGAATTCCTTGCTTGTGTAAAGTGTCTAAAGAGTTTGAGATTTCTTTTTCAGATACTGTTCCCGCATCATCCGGATTTGTCTGTGATTGGGATCGAAGAGAGTTGGAGTTAAGAGCAGTTGCAGGAGGTGGGGGTGAATATACACACTATGCAAATGGCCTGATTACACTGAGGAAAATTGGAATTGATACCTATAAAGTTATTGACCTTGAAATGTTTTATACTAATTTTGGTTGGTGCGCGATTTTGAAAGATGGTGAATATGCACCTCCTGGTAATTTCTGGGATGAAGAATAGGCAAGCCCTATTTCTAGTGCTAAGAAGAAAGGGGCTGTTTTTCTGGTTTGAAGCTGGCTGGACGGGTAGGGTTGAAATGATAAAAATAAGCCATCTGCCTATTTGCGAGCCTTTTGCTCTTTCCTCTCAGGCTAACTTGATAGGAGCGCAACAGTGATTCGGTGTGCTGTTGGTGATCTTTCGTACTGGAATTCAAGGGTTGAATTTGACCTGGGGGTAGTGGCTGATAATTCGGTATTGATTTCCTCGCCAAGCCAGAATCCAGTTTATGAGCCGCAGTTTGTTTTTAATCTGGCGGAAAGGTATCTTCGGCTAACACTTCGTCGTTATTCGCGAGGTGACCCCATATGTGAGCTTTCTCAGTATTTCCCAAAGGTCTTGGATAACTGGGGGTTATCAAACAAGCTTGCTGGTGAAGTGTGCCATGAGCACAAGATTGCTACTTGTCGAGACTGGGATTTTAGGCTTTCAAATCTTAATCACTATAATTGGTGCTTCTGGCTTGTAGGATTGGCACTAGCCTTGGGCGTTCCTGATGTGCAATGGCGACGTTTACTAAAGCTTATTGATGGAGAGGGCGAAGACATACTGCTGGATCGCATTATTGCTAGCCGCCAGCCTGAGCGAAAAATTGGGACGGTACTATTACATGCGAAACCCTATGCGAGGCTGCTCAAGGCCATTGATGCACCTCGAGAGAGGCAGGCTGGATTATTGCGAGATTTTATCGACCACTGGTATCCGGAGCTTAAGCGGCCGGCGCCTAAAAGTCGCAAGACTCCCAGTGTTGAACCTTACTGGTACATCTATGGTGATCCGGAAAAACATCCATTGGAAAAGGGGAGCTATTTCGGGCGCTGGTGCATCGAAGCAGTGGCGGCAGTAAAGGCCTTTGGTATTGACGACTCCTTGTGCATAGGACATGAGTATTATCCTGGAGATTTGCTGCGTCCGGATGGTCCATCCACACATCCAGCTCGCGACGAGCCTAGGAGAAGCTGGTGGTCGAGGTTGTTAAGTAAATAGAAAGTAAAAGGGGGTGGATTTATTTTTTACTCTAAAACTGATCTGATGGGCAGGACTAGAGTGATGAAAATAAATCTGTCCCCATTTTGCAGGAATCAGGAGGATTCTTCTGGCTCTTACCATTTGAGGACTAGATGATGGATGAGTGGAAAAGGCTCTCTGATTTTGATGATCTAATAGCAAGGGGTGTTGTAATTAGATCTCCATCAGGTGGGTTGTATGAGGAATATGTGGATATTATTGTATTTGACCCGCTGGACCGGAACAGGGGAATGGGAGGGCTGATTGTCTCAGGGCAGAAGGCGGGTATGTATTTGGCAATTTTCCCAGTTGAAAGTACCGAAGGAAGGTGCCTTAAAAAAAGATGGGTTATCGAGAATTGGCAGCGCTGGTTCTTTCCTGGGGTTGATGTCGGAGACGTCTATTGTGCTAGGTTTCCAGCGCCAGCTTCATTGCCGAAGGGTTAGCGGAGCTGAAAGGGAGCGAAAAGGAAACAGACTTATTTTCCTATCCTCACAAAATAAGCCTGTCTCTTTTTTCCTGAACCAGTAAATAGCCGCACCTGCCCCTCACCGATCCAGCATCAACCTCGGCATCTCCTCCAGCGGCACCCACAGCTCCCCTTGCCAATCCAGCAACATCACCCGGCGTGCCTGCCAGCTCATCAGTACGCGGCGGGGGGTGTGGTCGTCGGGGGTGTGTCGGTCGCGCAGGGTGGGGATGACTTCGCGGCTCAGCCATTGGTCCAGGTGCTGGCTTTCCGGGTGGCCGAAGCGGATCAGGGCCTTGTAGAGGCCGGCTTCGTTGATCATGTCTAGCGGTTCTTCGCTGTCGGTGGCGTAGCGGACGTGGATGCGGCGGGTTTCGTGGGGGCGGAAGCGGTAGTGGAAGCGCTGGGGGTAGCCGATGCCGAGGAGGCGGGCGAGGTCCTGGGCGGCGAACCAGGGTTGGTTGTCGATCATCACGCCGCGCAGGGGGCGGCCGTGGCGAATGAAGGTGGTTGGGGTGTATGCGTCGTGCATTGTCGGACTCCTATTCCATTGAGGAGCCGCCGCCATCCGCTGTCAGTCGAATGGAGGCGGACCGTGCGGAGGTGACAGACCGGGAATAGGAACCGGCAGACCCGAAGGTCTCCCCCGCACGATCCGCCATGGAGGATTGCAGCAGAAAACTGCAGGTGTGCGGGAGCCTGCGAAAACGTTCGCCGTTTTCGCCTGCACCTTCTGGCGCATCGCGCCTATTCGTCGGACTGTCAAACCCGGCCACGGGACTGACCGTGGCCGGGGCAGGATAGGCAGGTCGCTGGAGCGGCGGAAGACGGATAATTTCCGAAATTCCCTGTAGGACGGGCCTCGGCGACAAGGCGGCGGATTTATCCCGGGCTGCCAGCCGGCTCTGCCTCCACCTCGATGTCCAGGCGCTGCAACCTGAAGCAGGCCGGTTCCGCTTCGCTGTCCAGCGCCTCGCCGAGCAGGGCGATGTAGCGGCTTTCAGCCTCTTCCACCAGCAGCTTCTTGCCGCTGGCCAGCGGCAGCGTGGGGCAGAGGATGCGTGTCGTGCCGGCGTCGTCCAGCAGCAGGGCGTTGCGCGGGGCGCTTTCCTGCAGTTTGCTGCGCAGGGTGATGCGGCAGGCGCGGGGGTGTTTCGAGAGCCAGGCGAGGGTCAGCTGGGCTTGGCCGTTGCCTGCCGGGGTTGCCCTGTCGACGCGCGCCAGTTGCCAGGGCGCTTCGGAGCCGGGGCGGATGCCGAGCAGGTCGCCGGCCTTGGGCGGTGGGGGTTCGCCGTTGCTCCAGAGCGCGGATACGCCGTTGGAAAGGGGCGTGACCTGGCTCAGCGCTATGACCGGGGGCCGTTCGGCGGCGCTTTCGCTGGGGGATTTGAATTCGATGGGTTCCAGGTGCGGCACTTCTTCGTCGAGCCCGGCCCGGCCGTCGCTGTGGATTGCCCAGACGTCCTGCGCCTTGGCCTGGAGGGCGAAGTGGCGGGCGTCCAGGGCGGCCTCGTCCTTGCCGGCGCCCAGGTGCTCCAGGAGTGCGCCGAAGCCGTGGCAGGCTTCCCAGTCGGCGCCGGGCGGCTGGCCGCGCCAGCTGCGCAGCAGGTGGTCCTTGAGGTCGAACCCCTCTTTGGCGCCGCCGAGGCCCTTGAAGTGCTGCATCACCTTGATCGCTTCGTCCAGTTGCAGCGCCAGCTGGCCCTCGGTGGCGGGCGCCTTGTCGATGTCGAGGAACGCTTGGTCGCGGTCGCTGGCGATGATCCAGCGGTCGGTGTCGCGGGCATTGCCCAGGCGGGCCGTCGAGGCGAGCGTTTCCAGGGATTCGATCAGCACCTGCAAGGCTTCCCCGGGCATCTGCAGGGGGGCCGAGCTTGCCAGCAGCAGGGCGCCGAGGTAGCCGCGGCTGATGCTTTGGCTGCGGGCTTCCGGGATTTCCGGGTCCTTCACGTCGATGTCCTGCAGCGACGCCTGCCGGGCCTTGGCGTAGAGGCGATGGAGCAGGCGCCAGAAACCGGCCGGCGCCTCCTGGCCGTTGAGCAGGGCGCTGAAGTGGATTTCCTGGGCGCTGCGCAGCGTGCGCTGCAAGAGCAGTGCCTTGAGTTGCGCCTCGGTGCATTCGCCCCGGGCCAGGGCCCAGTAGCCCTGGATCAGCCGACGGTGCAGGGCGGCGATGAGTTGCGCCGCCTTGTCCGCCCGCCGTCGCTCGGTGCTGCCCCGTCGGTCGCCGAGCAGTTCGGCGAGGTTGTGCCCCAGGTCGAAGACTTCCGCTCGCGAACGCTCCAGTTGCTTGAGGCGTGTGGCTGGCGGCAGGCGTGCGGAATCCAGGTCGACCAGGCGGTGGTAGAGGGCTCGTGTCCGGGTTGCCAGGTAGGCAACATCGGGGCGCCGGGTGGCGTCGTTCGACTGCGTTTTCATCGCGGAAGGCTCTAGGTTGCGGTTCTCCAGAACTTGCCCGGAGACTGCTTGCTTCGCTATGCGATGGGTTTAGGACGCATCTGAAAAACGCTGGGGAAAGGGCTTTTTGCATGGACTGTTGCGCGCCGATGTGCTCGCCAGGGCCAGGAGCGCCGTGCTGGAGCCGCGGTTCCGTCCACTGCGCGAAGAGGATTTCTTGAGGCACTTCTGATTCCACGTAGGTGGTATGGGTGGTGGCTCAATGCTTGTGTTTTAATGGCGCGGCCAGGTAACAAGATGTTTTCGAAGGATCGACGGGATGCAGTTCATTCCCACAGGCTGGATGCCAGGCCTTGTCTCGCCTCTTCCTGCCGTTCACGCCGGTACGTCCTGTAGCGGCTGCGTTTCCCGTGCTCGAACTTTCCTTCCTCGCATGCCTGCGCGCATGGGTTCCGCCGTGCGCGTCGGGTGCCCGGGCCCATCGTGGCTCCGGTTGCCATGGTGGCTCTATGGCATTGCCTGGCCATTGAGAGGTCGGCCGTCGGCATTGGCTGGCGGCCCTGTTTATTGGATTTCCGAGGGGGAATGCAGTGTGAAGATGAAAATGTCCCGGGGCTTGTTGTTGGGCGTGGCGTCCGCCGCCCTGCTGACGGTCGGCGGTTGTGCCACGGAAAGCTCCAGGGCGCTGCCGGTGCAGCAGGTGGAGAGCGTCAACAAGCCGTATTCCGGCGTGCGTTCGCCCATCGCGGTGGGCAAGTTCGATAACCGCTCCAGCTACATGCGGGGGATTTTCTCCGATGGCGTCGACCGCCTTGGCGGCCAGGCCAAGACCATCCTGATCACCCATCTGCAGCAGACCAACCGCTTCAACGTGCTGGACCGCGACAACATGAGCGAGATCCAGCAGGAAGCCGCGATCAAGGGCCAGGCCCAGCAGCTCAAGGGCGCCGACTACGTGGTGACCGGCGACGTCACCGAGTTCGGCCGCAAGGAAGTCGGCGACCGCCAGTTGTTCGGCATCCTCGGGCGCGGCAAGACCCAGGTGGCCTATGCCAAGGTCGCGCTGAACATCGTCAACATCAGCACTTCCGAGGTCGTCTATTCCTCGCAGGGGGCGGGCGAGTACGAGCTGTCGAACCGCGAGATCATCGGCTTCGGCGGCACCGCCAGCTATGACTCCACGCTCAACGGCAAGGTCCTGGACCTGGCCATGCGCGAGGCGGTGAACAAGCTGGTGAACGCGGTGGACAGCGGCGCCTGGAACCCGGCCCGATAACCCGAAGAAAAGCAGGGAGTAGTGATGTTCATGGGTAAGAACTTTGTTTCCAGGGGCTGCCTGGTGGCGCTGGTGTGCGCAGGCGTGGCGTCGCTTGCCGGGTGTTCCTCGCCGAAGACGCTGTACCAGTGGGAAAGCTACCAGTCCCAGGTTCACGACTATTTCACCACCGAGGCGAAGGAGGCGCAGGCCGAGGCGCTGGAGCGCGACCTGCAGAAGATCGCCGCCACCGACGGCCATGTTCCGCCGGGCTATCACGCGCAACTGGGCCTGCTGTATTCGAGCCTGGGCAAGGACGACCAGATGGTCCAGCAGTTCAATACCGAGAAGGCGTTGTTCCCGGAGTCGTCGGCCTACATGGATTTTCTGCTGAAGAACGCAAGGCAGGGAGGTAGCAAGTGATGTGGAACCCGATCAAGACCCTGCTGGCCCTGTTCGCGCTGGCGCTGCTCGCCGGTTGCGCGCCGCAGAAGACCGTCGACTACTCGGCCTACAAGCAGGCCCGGCCGCGTTCGATCCTGGTGCTGCCGCCGCTGAACGACTCGCCGGACGTGAAGGCGACCTACAGCATGCTCTCGCAGGTGACCTTCCCGCTCGCCGAGGCCGGGTACTACGTGCTGCCGGTGGCGCTGGTGGCCGAGACGTTCCGCCAGAACGGCCTCTCCACCCCGGCGGACATCCATGCGGTGTCCCCGGCGAAGCTGCAGGAAATCTTCGGTGCGGATGCGGCCCTATACATCACCGTGACGCAGTACGGCACCAGCTACATGGTGCTGAGCAGCGCGACCGTGGTGACCGCCGGGGCCAAGCTGGTGGACCTGAAGACCGGCACCACGCTGTGGACGGGAAGCGCCACCGCCTCCAGCGAGGAGGGCAGCAGCAATAACAACGGCGGCCTGCTGGGCATGCTGATCACCGCGGCGGTCAAGCAGATCATCAGCAGCGCCCAGGACGATGCCGGCTACCCCATCGCCGGTGTCGCCAGCCAGCGCCTGCTGTCCGCCGGGCGGCCGGGTGCGCTGTTGTACGGCCCGCGTTCGCCGAAGTACGGCACCGACTGATCTGCCGGCTGTAAGGACGGGGACGGCGTCCCTGCCATGACCCATCCGCCCTCAGCAAGGGCCTGCCCAGCTTTCGCCAGGCGGGCCTGGCGGGGGAATCAGACGATTCCGATCAGACGCGGAAGTGGCTCACCAGCGTCTGCAACTGCCCGCCCAGGCGCGCCAGTTCCACGCTGGAGGCGGCGACTTCCTCGCTGGCCGCGGCGGTCTGTTCGGACACGTCGCGCACGCTCACCACGCTGCGGCTGATTTCCTCGGCCACGGCGCTTTGTTCCTCGGCCGCTGTGGCGATCTGCTGGTTCATCGCCTGGATGTTCGACACGGTGCGGGTGATGCTGCCCAGGGATTCGCCGGCCTGGCGGCTCAGGGCCACGCTGCTGGCGGTCAGTTCGCGGCTGCCGAGCATGACGCTGGAGACCTGGCGGGTGCCGCTCTGCAGGCCGGCGACCAGGGCTTCGATCTCTTCGGTGGACTGCTGGGTGCGCTGGGCCAGGGCGCGGACTTCGTCGGCCACCACGGCGAAGCCGCGGCCGGCCTCGCCGGCGCGGGCGGCTTCGATGGCGGCGTTGAGGGCCAGCAGGTTGGTCTGCTCGGCCACTGATTTGATCACGTCCATGACCTTGCCGATCTTCTCGCTTTCCTGTTCCAGGCGCTGCATGGCGTCGGCGGAGCGTTCCACTTCCTCGGCCAGGCGCTCGATCTGTTCCACGGCCTGGTTCACCACGCGGTCGCCGTCGTGGGCTTCGCGGTCGGCGGCGGAGGCGGCCTGGGAGGCCTGCTCGGCGTTGCGCGCCACTTCCTGCACGGTGGCGGACATCTCGTGCATGGCGGTGGCCACCTGGTCGGTTTCCACCTTCTGGCTGTTGGCGCCGGCGCTGGTCTGCTCGGTGACCGCCGAAAGCTGCTCGGCGGCGCTGGCGATCTGCGTCACGCCATCGCGGATGCCGCCGATCAGGTCGCGCAGGCTGTGGCTCATGCGCTGCATGCTCTGTTGCAGGCGGCCGAGTTCGTCGCGGCGCTCGACCTGGATGTCGCGGGACAGGTCGCCGGCGGCGATGCGGTCGACCACTTCCATGGTGGCGTGCAGCGGGCGGGTGATCTGCCGGGTGATGACCAGCGCGGCCAGGCCGCCCAGCACCAGGGCCAGCAGGGTGAAGAGCACCTGCAGGTTGCGGGCGCGGGCGCTTTCGATGTCGCGGCGGTCCAGTTGCAACTGGTAGAGGGATTCGCTGAGCTTGACGATGTCCTGGCCCTGGGTGGTCATTTCCTTGCGCGCCTGGACGATGGCGGCCATGTTCGCCCGCAGGGCCTGCACGCCCTCGCGGTAGCCGCGCAACGCCGCGCCCAGTTGCTGCACGCGGGCCGTCAGGTCGGGGCCGAGGGTGTTTTCCAGCGCCGGCAGGCTGGCGAGGCTTTCGTCCAGGTGGCGGGTGACGCCGTCGCCATCGCGGGACAGGGCGGTGGCCAGGTAGTCGCGCACGTCGTAGCGGGCCTGCAGCAGGTCCTCGCGGGTGCGGCTGATGGCCTGGTAGCGGGCGGCGCGTTCTTCGTCGGCCGGGGCCTTGAGCACGTCTTCCTGCAACTGCGCGGTCAGCTCGCCGGCGCGGGCGGCCTCGCCTTCCAGGGCGCGGCGGGTGGCGTTGGCGTTCTGGTAGCCGCTGCGCATGGCGGCCAGGGATTTCTCGTAGTCGGCGATGACGCCGCCCAGTTGGTCGAGCATGCGCACGTTCTCGGGGCTGACGAAGTAGCCGCGCAGCTTCTGCTGGTGGGCCTTGAATTCGCCCAGGGCGCTCATGACGGCGCCGGCTTCCTGCTCGCCGCCGTCGGCGATCATGTATTGCAGGCGGGTGATGCGCAGCTTGGTGAGGCGGGCGTTGAGCTCGGTGATGTCGCTCATCCAGTTGCTGCGGTCGATCAGCGAGCCCAGGCCGACCCAGCTGACCACGGCGAGGATGGCGGTAAACGCCAGGACCACGCCGAAGCCGAGGGCCAACTTGAGGTTCACGCTCAGGTTGGATATCCAGCTATGCATTGACGATCTCCAAAGAAGGTTCGGTGAAGGCAGGCCATTCGGAGATTGTTCTTGTCGAGGCCATGGCAAGGCGCACCGCGCCAGGGAGGAGTTATCGGCAGGGCATGGTGGAACCGTAGGAAAAGTAAGAAAAATCTGACGCCAGAAACGCGGCGCGCCGTTCCGGGGACGGTCAGCCCCCGGTTATCCACAACGCCAGCAGCGGCACCAGGTTGAACAGCAGCACGCCGATCTTGTAGATGGCCATGCCGCCGTAGTGCAGGGCGTCGAAGGCTTCCCGGCCCAGGCCGAACCAGTGCTTGTGCAGGCGGTACAGGCCGTCGTGGGCGAGGCTGAAGGCGCCGAACCAGAGCAGCAGCACGGCGTAGTTGAGCAGGGTGCACCAGAGCAGGAATTCCTGCGGGTCTCTGACGTTCATGGCGATCTCCCGGGCGTTTTTTCATTCGAGGGCGTCTATGTCGGACGGTTCCGGCACTCGCCGAACGTCGCGGCCAATGGCGGGGCGGCCGGCCGCCGTGGATAATGCGCCACTGCCGTGCCGCGGCTTTGCGGCGTGGCCCGCGGCCGGTTCCCGCGCGGTGGTGGTCGCCCCGCTGCGCCCGTGGTTTCCCGGCCCCTCTCCCAGGTCCTCTCGTCCGCCGTGCGCAGCGTCGCCCGGCGAGGTAGCCCCATGTTCAGCCCGCTCGTCACCTTCCCCGCGCTCTACACCGCCACCCTCCTGATGCTGGCCGGCTCCGGCCTGTTCACCACTTACATGGGCCTGCGCCTGACCGCCGAGGGCGCCGGCGACCTGTGGGTCGGCGGCCTGATGGCGGCCTACTATTTCGGCCTGGTCTGCGGCGGCAAGTTCGGCCACAAGCTGATCGCCGGCTTCGGCCACATCCGTTCCTACGTGGCCTGCGCGGGCCTGGCCACGGTGATCGTGCTGCTGCACGCGCTCATCGACACCCTGGCGGTCTGGGTGGCGCTGCGCTTCGTGATGGGCGCGGTGATGATGAACCAGTACATGGTGATCGAGAGCTGGCTCAACGAGCAGGCCGAAGGGCACCAGCGCGGCAAGGTGTTCGCCGGCTACATGGTGGCGGTGGACCTCGGCCTGGTGCTCGGCCAGGGCCTGCTGGCGGCGAGCCCGGCGCTGGACTACAAGCCGCTGCTGCTGGTGGCGATCTGCTTTTCCGCCTGCCTGATCCCGCTGGCGCTGACGCGCCGCGTGCACCCGGCCAAGCTGGTGGCGGCGCCGCTGGAGATCGGCTTCTTCTGGAAGCGCGTGCCGCAGTCGCTGGGCACCATCTTCGTCGCCGGCCTGATGGTCGGCGCCTTCTACGGCCTGGCGCCGGTGTACGCCAACCGCAACGGGCTGGACACCTCGCAGTCGAGCCTGTTCGTCGGCATGTGCATCGTCGCTGGCTTCTGCGCGCAGTGGCCGCTGGGTTGGCTGTCGGACCGCGTCAACCGCAGCTGGCTGATCCGCGGCAACGCGCTGTTGCTGTGCGTGGCCGCCGCGCCGATGTGGGGGCTGATCCAGTTGCCGTACTGGGCGCTGCTGGCCAACGGCTTCGTCACCGGCATGCTGCTGTTCACCCTCTACCCGCTGGCGGTGGCCCTGGCCAACGACCACGTCGAGCAGCCGCGACGCGTGGCGCTCTCGGCCATGCTGCTGACCACCTACGGGGTGGGCGCGTGCATCGGTCCGCTGTTCGCTGGCGCGCTGATGAGCCACTTCGGCCCGGGCATGTTCTACATGCTGGTGTCGGCCTATGCGCTGGTGCTGATCTTCTGGGTGCAGCCGCGGCGCGTCACCGGCATCCACCGCGTCGACGAGGCGCCGCTGCACCACGTGGCCATGCCCGACACCGTCAGCCCCATGGCCGCCACCCTCGACCCGCGAGTGGAAGAGGTGCCGGAAGAGCTGGTGGTGGAGGCGCCGCCGAGCATCGGCCGCTCCGACGGTTCGCCCGACCAGGCGAGCTGACCCGCAGACATGAGAAAGCCCGGCGAATACCGGGCTTTTCTTTCACCTTGCGGTGTACTGCGCGTGGCTTCAGACCTGACGGAAGTGGGCGTTGAAGACGGTGTCGCCACCGGATTCGGCAACGCTCATGGCGCCGTGCAGACGGTCGATGGTGTGGCTGCTGCCGTTCTCGGCCACGCGGGCTTCTTCGCTACCCATTTGCTTGTGCAGACGGTCGATGGTGTTGGAGCTGCCGTTCTCGGCTACGCGAGCCTCTTCACCCATCTGCTGGTGCAGGCGGTCGATGGTGCGGCTGCTGCCGTTCTCGGCCACGCGGGCTTCTTCACCCATTTGCTTGTGCAGGCGATCGATGGTCTGGCTGCTGCCGTTTTCCGAAACGCGGACCTGCTCGCTCAGTTGCTTGTGCAGACGGTCGATGGTCTGGCCGCTGCCGTTCTCGGCGACGCGGGCCTGCATTTGCTGGTGCAGACGGTCGACGCTGTAGGAGGAACCGTTCTCGGCCACTTGCGGGGCGGCGAAGGCGAGGTTGGCGGCGATCAGGGAAAGGGCGAAACCGAAGGTGAGAGTGCGTTTCATGATGTGTGGCTCCTGGAGGAAAGGGGTGTTGTTCTGGACACGGAGCCAGTATCCAATCTGGATTATCGATTTGAAAACGAAGCCGGGCAATTGTCGTTATCGATGCCGATGATGTTTGATTTATTCCTTTAAAAACAATTAATTGATTGTGAATATTGACTTCTATCAATGGTCTCGATGGGGCGTATCGACGTAATTGTTAATATCTGTCGATTAGATGAATCTACCAGCGCAAAAGGCCAGGGCTATCGCCGCAAGCGGCCCGGTCGCTCGCTAAGCCGCATGCCAGAGCGGTTGCGCCTGTTTCTGGGGGCATGGCGTCGGCTTGCATCGATGCGCGGATACCGGCGTGCGGCCGGGGTGGCGTGCTACGGTGGGGAAGCGTTCGATTTTCCGCCCCGGCGATTTTTCCGGCATTTCGCCGGCGCCCTGCGGTCCAACCCGGTAGAAGAGCCTGCCTGGGCGCACCCAACCGACGCGGCGACAAGGAGTTCTGCATGACGCGCGGCGCAAAAATCTGCCTGTTCAGCCTTGCCGGCCTGCTCACCCTGCTGGTGGCGGCGCTGGCGTTCATCGCCACCTTCGACTGGAACCGCGTGCGGCCGTTGATCAACGACAAGGTCTCCGCCGCCATCGGCCGCCCCTTCGCCATCAACGGCGAGCTGCAGGTGCTCTGGCAGCGCGAGCCGGAGGAGGGCGGCTGGCGCGCCTGGGTGCCCTGGCCGCACTTCGCCGCCAGCGACATCACCCTGGGCAACCCCGACTGGGCGCAGGGCAAGACCCGCGCGGCCGAGTTCGCCAGCCTCAAGCACGTGGAGTTCCGCCTTTCGCCGCTGCCGCTGCTGTGGCGCCAGGTGGTGATCCCGCAGGTGCGCCTGACGCAGCCCAGCGCCGACCTGCTGCGCCTGGCCGATGGCCGCGCCAACTGGACCTTCACCCTGCCGCCCAAGGAAGAGGGGCAGCCCGAGGAGCCCACGCCCTGGTCCCTGGCCATCGGCGAGATCGGCTTCGACAAGGGCCGCGTGGGTTTCGACGACCAGACCCTGAAGACGCGCCTGGAAGTGCTGGTGGACAGCCTCGGCAAGCCGGTGCCCTTCGCCCAGTTGGCCGGCAAGGCGCTGGGCGGCGAGCAGGCGGCGGCCACCCAGGACTACGTGTTCGGCTGGAAGGTGCGCGGCACCTACAAGGGCCTGCCGCTGGCCGGCGAGGGCAAGGTGGGCGGCGTGCTGGCCCTGGAGGACGCCAGCCGGCCGTTCCCGCTGCAGGCCGAGGTGAAGGTGGGCGACACCCGCGCCGCGGTGGTCGGCACCCTTACCGATCCGCTGCACCTCGGCGCCCTGGACCTGCGCCTGAAGCTGGCCGGCAACAGCATGGCCAACCTCTACCCGCTGACCGGCGTGACCCTGCCGGACACCCCGGCCTATTCCACCGACGGCCGCCTGCGCGCGCAGCTGCACGAGCCGGCCGGCGCGCGCTTCGAGTACCAGAATTTCAACGGCAAGGTCGGCGAGAGCGACCTGCACGGCAGCCTGACCTTCGTCAACGGCCAGCCGCGGCCGCGGCTCAGCGGCAAGCTGACCTCCGAGCAGCTGCGCATGGCCGACCTCGGCCCGCTGATCGGCGCCGACAGCAACGCGCAGAAGCAGGCGCGCGGCCAGAGCACCCGCCAGCCGGCGGACAAGGTGCTGCCGGTGGAGGAGTTCCGCACCGAGCGCTGGCGCGCCATGGACGCCGACGTGGAGTTCGCCGGCAAGCGCATCGTCCACAGCGACAAACTGCCGATCAGCGACCTGCAGACCCACCTGCGCCTGGAGAACGGCCTGCTGCGCCTGGACCCGCTGCGCTTCGGCGTGGCCGGCGGCAGCCTGACCGCGCAGATCCGCCTGGACGGCGGCAAGGCGCCGATGCAGAGCCGGGTGCAGCTGCAGGCCCGCGGCTTCAAGCTGAAGCAGCTGTTCCCCAGCTTCGCGCCCATGCAGACCAGCTTCGGCGAACTCAACGGCGACGCCGCCCTGAGCGGCACCGGCAACTCGGTGGCGGCCATCCTCGGCGGCGCCAACGGCGAGCTCAAGCTGCTGATCAACGACGGGCGGATCAGCAAGGGGCTGATGGAAATCGCCGGGCTGAACGTCGGCAACTACCTGGTGGCCAAGCTGTTCGGCGACGACGACGTGAAGATCAACTGCGCGGCGGCCGACGTCGGCATCAGCAAGGGCCTGGCCCAGCCGCGGATCTTCGCCTTCGATACCGAGAACGCCATCATCAACGTCGAGGGCACCAGCAACTTCGCCACCGAGCAGCTGGACCTGGATATCATTCCCCACAGCAAGGGCGTGCGGCTGTTCTCGTTGCGCTCGCCGCTGTACGTGCAGGGCACCTTCAAGAACCCGAAGGCCGGGGTCCACGCCGGCCCGCTGATCGCCCGCGGCGCCGGCATGGTCGCCCTGGGCGTGGCGGCGGGGCCGGCGGCCGGGCTGCTGGCGCTGATCGCGCCGAGCAAGAGCGAGGACAACCAGTGCGCCGCCCTGCTGGCGCAGATGAAGCAGCCGGCCCGGGCGCCGAAGCGCTGAGTCAGTAGACGGGGATGTACAGGTCGGTTTCCGAGGTGGCGTCGTCCGGCCCGTGGAAGCGCTCGGTGTAGCGCTCGAAGGACGGCGCGTGGCGCGGCTCCAGCCCGCGCTGGGGCAGCAGCTCGGCATGGATGCGCTGGAAGCTGTCGGCGATGCCTTCCACCGGCCCGATATGAGTGAACACGGCGTACTTCTGCGCCGGCACTTCGAACTTCACCATGCCTTCGGGGATCGCGGTGCCCGGTGCGACCGGCAGGCCGGCAATGTAGTGGAAGACGCCGCCGGCGGCCTGGGCGCAGATGCCATAGGCGCTGCGGTCGTCGGCCTGCGCGGCGACCTCGTGCTCGCGCGGCAGGAAGCGCTGCCAGAGCTGGCCGATGCTGCCGTCCTGGCCGTCGCCACGGTATTCCAGGCCCACCACGCTGAAGGCGGGCAATTCGACGATGCGGTGTTTCATGAGGTCCTCTCCTATTTTCCTGCTCGCATGATAGACGGCAGCGACAAAGGCTGAATATTTTTCGCAACGCCCGGTCCATTGCTCTGTTCCCCTTTTGCAGAAGGAGATTGCCATGCCTCGCAACGGTACGCAGGGCCACACGGCGCGCCACGAGAAGCAGCGGGCGCACGTTCAGGCGCATTATGGGAAGCTGGGCCTGAGCCCGGAAGAGGTGGACGCCCTGGCCAGGCTCGCCCGGCGCAGCAAGCCGGCCACCGAGAAGTTGCTGGGCATGACGCGCAAGGAGTTGCTGGCGCGCGCGACCCGCGCAGGCGTGCGCGGGCGCTGGCGGATGACCAAGGCCGAGCTGGTGGCGGCGCTCAGCTGAGCGCCGCCCGCCGGCCTCAGGGATGCGCGTCGCGGTCGTGGCGGTCGCGTTCGGAACAACTGAGGAAGCCGGTCCCGTCGACTTTGCCCTGGTCGTCGAAGGTCACGTAGTAGGGCTGCTCGCGGCCGTCCTTGTTGAGGATGTAGCTGTTGCAGCTACCAGTCTTGTACGCCCGCGCCTGGCTGCTGGACGGCGGGCCGCCGACGCGCAGCACCTCGTCCTTGCTCATGCCGTCGTGCACGTCGCGCACCAGCGGCGCGTCGCGGTAGGTCACCAGGTTGACTGGGTTCTGCACCCGGGTGGATTCATGGGAACAGCCCGCGAGCAGGGCCAGGGCGGTGGCGGTCAGCAGGGCTTGCCGGTACATGGGGCCTCCTTGTCGGCTCGGACCTGTGGGTGGTGCTGTTTCGAGTCGGGGGCGGGGAGGGGAGTTCGAAAAAACTGGGGGATGGGGCTTGGGGCGGTGGCGTATAACCGCGAACGGTGGGGGACTTGTAGGAGCGAGCTTGCTCGCGAACGGAGTTTCCCGATTGCTCTTGAGCTGGACCTGAGCGCGTTCCCTCTCCCCAGCCCTCTCCCTGAAGGGAGAGGGGGCTTGTCCGTGCCGAGAGGAAGATTGGTTTCAGTCGGTAATCTCCGTGCTAGCCGGCTAATGCCGAAACATCAGCGCACTCCGAACGGTCCCCTCTCCCTTCAGGGAGAGGGTTAGGGAGAGGGCGCTCTACAGCCCACCCCCCAAAGTCCCCGGTAGGCACGGTTCGCGAGCAAGCTCGCTCCTACGAAGAGCCTGCCTCTCTGCCGTAGCGCTTCTTCGCCTCAGCGGTCGCCATCGACGTGGCGAGTGTTGGGTTGCATGGCCGGCACGCTCCGGCGCAGGGCCGGCACGCTGCGTTGGCTCGGGTACAGGCGGTGTCGGGGTGATTGTTTTTGTAGGAGCGAGCTTGCTCGCGAACGGAGTTTCCCGATTGCTCTTGAGCTGGACCTGAGCGCGTTCCCTCTCCCCAGCCCTCTCCCTGAAGGGAGAGGGGGCTAGTCCGTGCCGAGAGGAAGATTGGTTTCAGTCGGCAATCTCCGTGCTAGCCGGCTAATGCCGAAACATCAGCGCACTCCGAACGGTCCCCTCTCCCTTCAGGGAGAGGGTTAGGGAGAGGGCGCTCTACAGCCCACCCCCCAAAGTCCCCGGTAGGCACGGTTCGCGAGCAAGCTCGCTCCTACGAAGAGCCTGCCTCTCTGCCGTAGCGCTTCTTCGCCTCAGCGGTCGCCATCGACGTGGCGAGTGTTGGGTTGCATGGCCGCCACGCTCCGGCGCAGGGCCGGCACGCTGCGTTGGCTCGGGTACAGGCGGTGTCGGGGTGATTGTTTTTGTAGGAGCGAGCTTGCTCGCGAACGGAGTTTCCCGATTGCTCTTGAGCTGGACCTGAGCGCGTTCCCTCTCCCCAGCCCTCTCCCTGAAGGGAGAGGGGGCTTGTCCGTGCCGAGAGGAAGATTGGTTTCAGTCGGTAATCTCCGTGCTAGCCGGCTAATGCCGAAACATCAGCGCACTCCGAACGGTCCCCTCTCCCTTCAGGGAGAGGGTTAGGGAGAGGGCGCTCTACAGGCCACCCCCCAAAGTCCCCGGTAGGCACGATTCGCGAGCAAGCTCGCTCCTACGAAAAGCCTGCCTCTCAGCCGTAGCGCTTTTTCGCCTCGATAGCCAGACCGCTACCGATGCCGCCGAAGCGGTCGCCATCGACGTGGCGGGCGTTGGGCAGCATGGCGGCCACGCTCTGGCGCAGGGCCGGGACGCCGCTGGAGCCGCCGGTGAAGAACACGGTGTCGACCTTGTCCGGGTCGATGTCGGCGTCGCCCAGCAGGTTGCCGATGCCTGCGCGCACGCGCTCCAGCTGCGGCTCTATCGCGCCCTCGAACAGTTCGCGGGTCAGTTCGGCCACCAGGCCCGGTTCGATGCGCGCCAGGTCGATGTCGCGGCGCTGGCTGTCGCTCAGTTCTATCTTGCTGGCTTCCACCTGCATCGCCAGCCAGTGCCCGGCGCGCTGTTCGATCAAGCGGAACAGGCGGTCGATGCCGGTGCCGTCGACGATGTCGTAGCGCATGTTCTTCAGCGCCAGCTGCGACTTCTGCGCGTACACCGCGTTGATGGTGTGCCAGGTGGCCAGGTTCAGGTGGTAGCTGGTGGGCATCAGCGCGTCGGACTTCATCCGGCTGCCGTAGCCGAACAGCGGCATCACGCCCTGCAGGCTGAGCTGCTTGTCGAAGTCGGTGCCGCCGATGTGCACGCCGCCGGTGGCCAGGATGTCGGCCTGGCGCTCGGCCTGCTCGCGGCGTTCCGGGGCCAGGCGCACCAGGGAGAAGTCCGAGGTGCCGCCGCCGATGTCGACGATCAGCACCAGTTCCTCGCGGTCGATGCCGCGCTCGTAGTCGAAGGCCGCGGCCAGGGGCTCGTACTGGAAGGAGATGTCCTTGAAGCCGAGTTTCTGCGCCACCGCCACCAGGGTGTCCTGGGCTTCGCGGTCGGCCTCGGGATCGTCGTCGACGAAGAACACCGGGCGGCCCAGCACCACGGCCTCGAACTCGCGGCCGGCGACTACCTCGGCGCGCTTCTTCAGCTCGCCGATGAACAGCCCGAGCAGGTCCTTGAACGGCAGGGCGCTGCCCAGCACCGTGGTCTCGCTCTTGAGCAGGGGCGAGCCGAGCAGGCTTTTCAGCGAGCGCATCAGTCGCCCCTCGTAGCCTTCCAGGTATTCGCCCAGGGCCTGGCGGCCGTAGACCGGGCGGCGTTCCTCGGTGTTGAAGAAGACCACCGAGGGCAGGGTGATCTTGCCGTCTTCCAGTGCGATCAGCGGTTCCATCCCGGGGCGCCACCAGCCGACGGTGGAGTTGGAGGTGCCGAAGTCGATGCCCAGGGCGCGGGCGTCAGTGGAGTGCAGCATGGCGGAAAGGTCCGGCGAAAAAAACGGCCGCGCAGTTTACGCGAGTGCGCCTCGGCCTGCTCGACTATCGGCTCATGTGCCGCTGGACGGTGGAGGTTATAGAGTGCTTGGGAAGGCCTTGTAGTTTTGCTACATTTGCCATCCTGTAGTTTTGCTACATGAGTTTGCCGATTCCGCAGAACCCTTTCCCACTTCCAGGTCGCAGTTGGATCCCGCCATGCACAGAGCCTCCCACCACGAGCTACGCCAGAGTTTCCGGGCGTTGCTGAACTCTTCCTCCTGCTACCACACGGCATCGGTGTTCGACCCGATGTCGGCGCGCATCGCCGGTGACCTCGGCTTCGAGGTCGGCATCCTGGGTGGTTCTGTAGCTTCGCTACAAGTGCTCGCGGCGCCCGACTTCGCCCTCATCACCCTCAGCGAGTTCGTCGAGCAGGCCACCCGCATCGGCCGCGTGGCGCGCCTGCCGGTGATTGCCGACGCCGACCACGGCTACGGCAACGCGCTGAACGTGATGCGCACCATCGTCGAGCTGGAGCGCGCCGGCGTGGCCGCGCTGACCATCGAGGACACCCTGTTGCCGGCGCAGTTCGGCCGCAAGTCCACCGACCTGATCCCGGTGGAGGAGGGCGTGGGCAAGATCCGCGCGGCGCTGGAGGCGCGGGTGGACCAGGAGATGGCGATCATCGCGCGGACCAACGCCGAGGTGATCGAGGTGGACGACGTGATCCGCCGCACCCTGGCCTACCAGGCCGCCGGCGCCGACGGCATCTGCATGGTCGGCATCCGCGACTTCGAGCACCTGGAGGCCATCGCCCGGCACCTGAGCGTGCCGCTGATGCTGGTGTCCTACGGCAACCCGAAGCTGCACGACGACAAGCGCCTGGCCAAGCTCGGCGTGCGCATCGTGGTGGACGGCCATGCCGCCTACTTCGCCGCCATCAAGGCGACCTACGACTGCCTGCGCGAGCAGCGCGGCGTGGATGCGTCCGACCTGACAGCCTCGGAGCTGGCGAAGAAGTACACCCTGCCGGAGGAGTACCAGATCTTCGCCAGGGAATACATGGAAGTGAAGGAGTAGGGCCTTTCAGGCTTCCCCGTTCTCGCCGAGCTTCTCCAGCAGGTACTCGACCTGGGCGTTGAACGGGTAGAGCAGGGTGCCGGCCGGGCGCTCGGTCAGCCGCAGGTAGCGCCAGCGGGCGCGCATCGCTTCGCCTTCGACGCTGGCCGGGAGGGCGGCGAACTGCGTCTCGATGGTCTGCTGCAGGTTGGCGATGGCCTCGCGCAGGGTGTCGGTGTCTTCCCCCAGCAGGCGGTGGTTGGCCCGCTTGGCCTGCAGCAGGGCCAGGCGCTGCAGGTTGGCCGCCAGGGTCGCATCCCCCGGCGCGGCGCCGGGCTGGAGGCGGAATTCCTGCAGCAGCGCCGAGACTTCCAGGGCCTGGGCCAGCGCCTGGCGCAGCGCCGGGCCGCTCTGTTCGTAGCCGCTTTCCACCTGCGCCACCGTTTCGCCGTAGAGCGACCAGATGTCCTGCAGCGTCTCGCCGTTGTGCTGTTCGGCGACCTGGCCCTGGAAGGCCTCGTCGAGCCGTTCCAGGCGCTTGAGGAAGCGTTCGTCCCCCGTGGCGCTGTAGAGCAGCAGGTAGCGCTGCGCGGCCTGCAGGGTGGCGTCGAAGTCATCGGCCAGGGCCGCGGTCGGCAGGCTGGCCAGCAGGCTCAGCAGCAGGGAAAGGACGAGGCGGTGCATGGGGCGGCTCCTGGCGATGGAGCCGCCATTCTTGGCGGCCCTCCCGGCGCCGGATATCGGACGATTCCGAAGCTGCGGTAGACCGCCTCCGCGTCCCCGTCAGGCGCCGGCCAGTTTGCCGAGCATGGCCTCGATCTGCGCGTTGAAGGGGTAGAGCAACTGCTGGCCGTTGCGCTGGCTGACCTGCAGGTAGCGCCAGCGCTTGTCCAGTTCGTCGTGCAGGGCCGGGTCGCTCTTCGCCAGGGCGTCGATGCGCTGCTGGATGCGCTCGTCCAGGGCCTTGACGTTCGCCGCCTCGGCCTCGGCGCGCGGGCCGTCGACCTTCTGCAGGTTGGCCAGGCGGGCGGTGAGCAGGGCGCGGCTGCGCAGGTCGTCGGCCAGGCCCGGGGTGGCCAGGGGGTGGGCCTGCAGGTAGGCGTCCAGGGGCTCGGCCAGCTTCAGGCTGCGGGCCATCTCGCCGTTCTGGTCGAGCTTGCGGGCGGCGTGCTCGGCCAGCATCTGCTGGCGGCCCTGCTCGTAGCTGGCCCAGAGTGTGCGCAGCGTGGTGGCATCCTGGCGTTGCGCAAGGGCCGCCTGCAGGTGCTTGCCGGTGGCGTCCAGGCGGTCGAGGAAGCGCTCGTCGGCGGTGGCGCTGTACAGCAGCAGGTAGCGGTTGGCGTCGACCAGGTCGGCTTCTATTCCGGGGGCCTCGGCGGCCTGGGCCTGGCCGCCGAGCAGGGCGCAGAGGGCCAGCGGCAGGCAGTGGCGCAGAGGAGACGGGAGGATTCGCATCGGGGAACATCCATGGCGGGAAAGCGCGCTATTGTTCTCGTTGCGCGGCGCCCGGGGAAGGGGCTTTTCAGCGCACCCCGCCGCGTTTTCGCCCTTGCAATCGGCCGCCGGGGCGCCAATATCTGCAATCTGTACAAAGTTTGATCGGAGGTTGCCATGGCCAGTGGTTGGGCGAACGACGGCGCGGTGCAGGAACAGATCGACAGCACCATCGAGGACGCAGTCGCCCGGGCGCGCAGGCAGTTGCCCCGCGGCGAGAGCCTGACGCATTGCGAGGAGTGCGATGCGCCCATTCCCGAGGCGCGGCGCAAGGCCGTGCCCGGCGTGCGTCTGTGCGTGAACTGCCAGGCCGCCCACGACGAGCAGGCGGCCTTCGCCGGCTACAACCGGCGCGGCAGCAAGGACAGCCAGCTGCGCTGAGGCGCCTCACTGCAGCAGCGGGGGCTTGCCGGCGGCGCGCCTTTCCGCCTTCCACTCGTCGAGGCTGGGCGCGGCCTGGTCGCCGTCGAGCTGGTGGATGATCTCGAAGTAGTCCTGCTTCAGCGGGTCCTTCAGCACCTCGCTGCGCGGCTTCACTTTCACCGCATAGATGCGCTGCACGTTCTGGTGGTCGAACGCGCGCCAGTACTGCTCGCCCTTGAGCAGGGCGTAGCGGTGGCCTTCCAGGGCCCTGATCAGCGCCTCGCTGTCCAGGCTGTTGGCGCGCCGCACGGCGTCCGCCCACTGGTAGACGATGCCGTAGGCCGAGGCGGCGGAGCTGGACGGGTACTTCTGGTAGCGCTTCACGTAGTCGTTGACGAAGGCCTTGCCGCGGGCGCTGTTCTCCAGTTCCGGCACGCGCCAGGTCCAGGGCTCGGTGCCGATCACGCCCTCCATCACGCTCGGCCCGGCCTGCTCGATCACGTTCAGGGTGAGGTTGGGCGCGACTATCTGCATGCGCCTGGTCAGGCCGAGGTCGTGGGCCACCCGCATGGCCCGCTCCAGGTCGCGGCCGAACAGCACCAGGACCAGCACCTGGACGTCGCTGGCGGCCGCCTGGGTGAGGCTGTCGCGGTAGTGCGCAAGGCCGACGGCGGGGAAGGGAATGCGCCGACCGGGGTGCTGGGCGCCGTCCTGCGTGCCGGTGGCCTGGCGCAGCGAGGCTTCGGTGGTGTGGCCCCAGGTGTAGTCGGAGGTGACGTAGAAGTAGCGGCTGCCCGGGTGCTTCTGCGCCAGGTACTGGCCCAGCACCCGGGCGCTCATCCAGGCGCTGATGCCCTCGCGGAACATGTAGCGGTGGCCGTCCTTGCCGGTGGTGTCGTTGGAGTAGGTGACGGCGCCGAAGTACAGCAGCCCGCGCTCGGCGGCGCGCTTGCCGGCGGCGATGGCCACGGCGCTGGAGGCGCCGCCGAAGAGCATGGCGGCGCCCTCGTCGGCCAGCTTGTCGACGTTGGCCACGGCCTTCTTCGAGCGCGAGGCGCTGTCGTGGCTGGACAGCCGCAGCGAGCGGCCGAGCACGCCGCCGCCGGCGTTGATTTCGTCGATGGCCAGCAGGGCGCCGCGCATCTGGTCGCGGCCTTCGTTCTGGTAGCTGCCGGTGCGGGGGTAGTTGAGGCCCAGGGTGATGGGATCGGCGGCCTGGGCGCAGGCGCACAGGCCCAGCGCCAGGGCCAGGGTGGCGGTCAGTCGTTTCATCGGGAGTCCTTGTTGTTCTGGAGGGACGGGCACAGAGGCCCTGCCAGCGTAGGGGGTGGACTCCGGGGGGAAATGCGAAGCGGTGCCGGTGGGGGAGGTCTTCTGAATTTCCCCGGGGGATTTCAGCCGCCTGTAGGAGCGGGCCCTGCCCGCGAATCGCGCGCAGGGCGCGCTCCTACAGGGGAATGGGGTGGTGTACCGAGACGCCGTGCTCGCTTGTGGCGTAGGTGCGACTGTCTTGCAGGCTGCGCCGAGGTGCTCTTCGTAGGATGGGTTGAGCTTGCGAAACCCATGCGGTTGCGCTGATGGGTATCGCTTCGCTCAACACCATCCTACGAAAAGCCGTGCTTCCTGGAACGTAAGCGGGCCCTGCCCGCGAATCGCGCGCAGGGCGCGCTCCCAGGGGAATGGTGTGGTGTACCGAGACGCCGTGCTCGCTTGTGGCGTAGGTGCGACTGTCTTGCAGGCTGCGCCGAGGTGCTCTTCGTAGGATGGTGTTGAGCTTGCGAAACCCATGCGGTTGCGCTGATGGGTATCGCTTCGCTCAACGCCATCCTACGAAAAGCCGTGCTTCCTGGAACGTAAGCGGGCCCTGCCCGCGAATCGCGCGCAGGGCGCGCTCCCAGGGGAATGGCGTGGTGTACCGAGACGCCGTGCTCGCTTGTGGCGTAGGTGCGACTGTCTTGCAGGCCGCGCCGAGGTGCTCTTCGTAGGATGGGTTGAGCTTGCGAAACCCATGCGGTGGCGGTGATGGGTATCGCTTCGCTCAACACCATCCTACGAAAAGCCGTGCTTCCTGGAACGTAAGCGCGCCCTGCCCGCGAATCGCGCGCAGGGCGCGCTCCTACAGGGGAATGGCGTGGTGTACCGAGACGCCGTGCTCGCCTGTGGCATAGGCGCGACTGTCTTGCAGGCTGCGCCGAGGTGCTCTTCGTAGGATGGGTTGAGCCTGCGAAACCCATGCGGTGGCGGTGATGGGTATCGCTTCGCTCAACACCATCCTACGAGGGTGTTCTCAGAACAGGAAGTAACGCTGCGCCATGGGCAGCACTTCGGCCGGTTCGCACCATAGCAGTTGGCCGTCGGCGCGTACCTGGTAGTTCTGCGGGTCCACCTCGATGTGCGGCAGGTAGGCGTTGTGGATCAGGTCGGTCTTGTGCACCGTGCGGCAGCCCTGCACCACGCCGATGGCCTTGTGCAGGCCCAGGCGGGCGTGCAGGCCGGCTTCCCAGGCGGCCTGGCTGAGGAAGGTCAGGCTGGTGGAATGGCGGCTGCCGCCGAAGCTGGCGAACATCGGCCGGTAGTGCACCGGCTGCGGGGTGGGGATGGAGGCGTTGGCGTCGCCCATCAGGCTGGCGGCGATGGCGCCGCCCTTGAGGATCAGGCTCGGCTTCACGCCGAAGAAGGCCGGGCGCCAGAGCACCAGGTCGGCCAGCTTGCCCACTTCGATGCTGCCCACTTCGTGGCTGACGCCATGGGTGATCGCCGGGTTGATGGTGTATTTGGCGATGTAGCGCTTGGCGCGGAAGTTGTCGTTGCGCGCGCCGTCGCCGGGCAGGGCGCCGCGCTGCTTCTTCATCTTGTCGGCGGTCTGCCAGGTGCGCGTGATCACTTCGCCGACGCGGCCCATGGCCTGGCTGTCGGAGCTGATCATGCTGAAGGCGCCGAGGTCGTGGAGGATGTCCTCGGCGGCGATGGTCTCGCGGCGGATGCGCGATTCGGCGAAGGCCACGTCCTCGGCGATGCTCGGGTCCAGGTGGTGGCAGACCATGAGCATGTCCAGGTGCTCGTCGATGGTGTTGCGGGTGAACGGCCGCGTCGGGTTGGTGGAGCTGGGCAGCACGTTGGCGAAGCCGCAGGCGCGGATGATGTCCGGCGCGTGGCCGCCGCCGGCGCCTTCGGTGTGGTAGGTGTGGATGGTGCGGCCCTTGAAGGCGGCCAGGGTGGTTTCGACGAAGCCGGATTCGTTGAGGGTGTCGGTGTGGATGGCCACCTGCACGTCGAGGCGGTCGGCCACGCTCAGGCAGTTGTCGATGGCCGCCGGGGTGGTGCCCCAGTCCTCGTGCAGCTTCAGGCCGATGGCGCCGGCGCGCACCTGTTCCTCCAGCGGCAGCGGCAGGCTGGCGTTGCCCTTGCCGGTGAAGCCGATGTTCATCGGGAAGGCGTCGGCGGCCTGGAGCATGCGCGCCAGGTGCCAGGGCCCGGAGGTGCAGGTGGTGGCGTTGGTGCCGGTGGCAGGCCCGGTGCCGCCGCCGATCATGGTGGTGACGCCGCTCATCAACGCTTCTTCGATCTGCTGCGGGCAGATGAAGTGGATGTGCGTGTCGATGCCGCCGGCGGTGAGGATCATACCCTCGCCGGCGATGACTTCGGTGCTGGCGCCCAGGGCGATGTTCACGCCGGGCTGGATGTCCGGGTTGCCGGCCTTGCCGATGGCCTGGATGCGCCCGTCCTTGAGGCCCACGTCGGCCTTGACGATGCCCCAGTGGTCGAGGATCAGCGCGTTGGTGATGACGGTGTCGACCACCCCGGCCGCCGGCAGCTGGCCCTGGCCCATGCCGTCGCGGATGACCTTGCCGCCGCCGAACTTCACTTCCTCGCCGTAGACGGTGAAGTCCTGCTCCACCTCGATCCACAGCTCGGTGTCGGCCAGGCGCACGCGGTCGCCGACGGTGGGGCCGAACATGTCGGCGTAGGCTTGTCTGCTGATCTTCATTGCGGCTCCTTGGCGGCCAGGGCATTTGGTACTTTTCCTGAGCCTTCGGCACGGGGCTCAACCACGCGCCCTCTCCCTAACCCTCTCCCTGAAGGGAGAGGGGACCGTTCGGTGCAGGATGAAACCTTGGCGTCAGCCGGCACGGACAGCTCCCTCTCCCTTCAGGGAGAGGGCGGGGGAGAGGGTTCTCTTGCTTGCATCAATCTCAAAGCGCGCCCATCACCCGCCCGGCGAAGCCGAACACGCGGCGCTCGCCAGCCAGCTCCACCAACTCCACCTCGCGGCTCTGCCCCGGCTCGAAGCGCACCGCGGTGCCGGCGGGGATGTTCAGGCGCATGCCGCGGGCCGCTTCGCGGTCGAACTGCAGGGCGTCGTTGGTCTCGTAGAAGTGGTAGTGCGAGCCGACCTGGATCGGCCGGTCGCCGCCGTTGGCCACGGTCAGGGCCAGGGTGCGGCGGCCGGCGTTGAGTTCGATCTCGCCGGGCTGGACGTCGTATTCGCCAGGGATCATGGGGGGCTCCTGAGGCCGAACCTGTCGGTGTGGGGTTGACGACTGTTTTTCATGCGCAGCTTCCCTCGATTCGCTGGAGGCTGAAGGCTGAAGGCTGGACGAAAAAGCGGCTCCCTCGTCCAGCCTCCAGCGGCTTTTCTCGTCTTTTGTCAGGGCGTATCCCGCGCATCGAGGATCAGTTGCATGAAGGTCAGGTCGAGCCAGCGGCCGAACTTCTGGCCCACCTGCGGCATCTGCCCGGTGGTGGCGAAGCCCAGGCGTTCGTGCAGGCGGATGGAGGCGGCGTTGCCGCTCTCGATGGCCGCCACCATCACGTGCAGGCCCTGGGCGCGGGCGCGGTCGACCAGCGCTTGCATCAGTTGCGGGCCCACGCCCTTGCCGCGCTGGTCGGCGCGCACGTACACCGAGTGCTCGACGGTTTCGCGGAAGCCGTCGAAGGTGCGCCAGGGGCCGTAGCTGGCGTAGCCCACCACTTCGCCGGCGTCTTCGGCGACCAGCACCGGGAAGCCCTGCTGGGCGCGCAGCTCCAGCCAGGCGCGGCGGTTGTCGAGATCGATGGCGACCTCGTTCCAGATCGCGGTGGTGTTGAGCACGGCGTCGTTGTAGATGTCGCGCAGGGCGCCGAGGTCGGCTGGGTGGGCGTCGCGGATCAGCATTGCGGTGTTCCTTCAGGCAGGTTCGTTCGAAAGCGGCCGCTCATCAGGCGATGGGCTGGTGCACGGTGACCAGCTTGGTGCCGTCGGGGAAGGTGGCTTCCACCTGGATCTCCGGGATCATCTCCGGCACGCCTTCCATCACCTGCTCGCGGCTGAGCAGGGTGGTGCCATAGTGCATCAGCTCGGCCACCGTGCGGCCGTCGCGGGCGCCTTCGAGCAGGGCGGCGGAGATCAGCGCGATGGCTTCCGGGTGGTTCAGCTTCAGGCCGCGGGCCAGGCGCCGTTCGGCCACCAGGCCGGCGGTGAAGATCAGCAGCTTGTCTTTCTCGCGGGGCGTCAAGTCCATCTCAGGTGCTCCAGATTCTGGGGGGGACGGCCTCGCGGCCGAGCAGCGCGGGCCGCAGCGCGCGCCAGAGTTCGATGAGCCAGGCGCGGGCGTGCAGCGCCTCGGCGGCCAGGCAGCGGGCGACCAGCAGGCCGGGCAGCTGGGTGAGGTTGCCGCGACCCTGGCAGGGTAGCGCGCGGCAGGCTTCCAGCAACGCGGCGTCGATCTGCCCGCTGGCGATCAGCGTGGCCATGACCGGCTGCCCGGCCAGGCCGATGGGCGAGTCCAGCAGGCGCTCGCCGCCGTCGATGCGCTGGCGTTCGTGCCACAGGCGGCGGCCGTCGCGGCGGATGTCCAGGATGGCGGCGAAGCGGCCCTGGTCGAAGCGCTCGCCGGCGGCGGGGCGGCCGAGGGCGACCACGTCCCAGTAGAACAGGCGGGCGTCGTCCTGCAGGTCGATGTCGGTGTGCAGTTCGGCCCGGGCGCCGGAGAAGACGATGGTTTCCTGGGGCAGCCATTCCAGGGTGGCGCCGGCCTCGACGCGGATGCGCAGGCGCTGGCTGGCCGGCGTGGCGGCGCGGTACCACTTGGCCGCGCCGGGGCTGGTGAGCTGGGCCCAGGCGCCGGGGCCGGCGTGGATGTCGAGGGCGAGGGTGTCGCCGCCGGCGATGCCGCCGGGCGGGTGCACCACGATGTGCTGGCAGACCTGCGGGCCCTCGGCGTACAGGTGCTTCTGCACCCGCAGCGGCCCCAGGTGGCGCCGCGTGACCGGCCGCGTGCCGTCGCCGACGCGGGCATAGGCCAGCTCCAGCTCGGCGTGCCAGGCGGGGTGGAAGAGGGCGGCGGGTGCGTTCATGGTGCGTGTTCTGCTGGGGTTGCCCTGGGTAGAGCAATTGGCGTGCCTTCTGCGCCAGGATAGTGCGTGGGCCTGGCAAGCCTGGGCGGCAGCGGGGGATGGGTTGTCCGAGTGGTCAGCTATGGGCGCGATTGCGGTGCGTTGGAACGCGCCATGCACCATCATGGGGCGTAGGGCGAATAACCGTTCGCGGTTATCCGCCGATACACCCATCTCCCTGGCCGCTCCGAAGTCGGCCTGGGTGGTGCCCAGGTCGACACCGAGCGGCCTGGGGCCAAGGTCAAACGGCGGATAACGCCGGAGGCGTTATGCGCCCTACGTCAGATGGCCACCAACCCGCGTACCCCTTCGCTTTCCATGTCCGCGCCGCGGCCCTGCTGGACGATCTCGCCGCGGGCCATCACCAGGTACTGGTCGGCCAGTTCGGCGGCGAAGTCGTAGAACTGTTCCACCAGCAGTATGGCCATGTCGCCGCGCTCGGCGAGCTTGCGGATCACCGCGCCGATCTCCTTGATCACCGAGGGCTGGATGCCTTCGGTGGGCTCGTCGAGGATCAGCAGGCGCGGGCGGCTGGCCAGGGCGCGGCCGATGGCCAGCTGTTGCTGCTGGCCGCCGGAGAGATCGCCGCCGCGGCGCTGCTTCATCTCGCGCAGCACCGGGAAGAGTTCGTAGATGAATTCCGGCACCTGCTTCGCTTCCCTGGCGCCGAAGCGGGACAGGCCCATCAGCAGGTTCTCCTCCACGCTCAGCCGCGGGAAGATTTCGCGGCCCTGGGGCACGTAGGCGATGCCGGCGTGCACCCGCTGGTGCGGCCTGAAGCCGGTGATGGCCTTGCCCTCCCAGCTGACGCTGCCCTCGCGCGCCGGCACCAGGCCCATCAGGCAGCGCAGCAGGGTGGTCTTGCCCACGCCGTTGCGCCCGAGCAGGCAGGTGACTTCGCCGATCTTCGCGTCGAACGACAGGCCGCGGAGGATGTGGCTGCCGCCGTAGAACTGATGTAGTTGGCTGACTTGTAGCATGTCGTTTTCCTTTTCAGCGCTGGAAGCCTGAGGCCGGAAGCTGGAAGCAGAGCGGCTCCGGCTTCCAGCTTCTGGCTTTCGGCTTCAAGCTCAGCGTCCCAGATAAACCTCGATCACCTGCTCGTTCGCCTGCACTTCTTCCAGCGAGCCCTCGGCCAGCACGTGGCCCTGGTGCAGCACGCTGACGTGGTCGGCGATGCTGCCGACGAAGCCCATGTCGTGCTCCACCACCATCAGCGAGTGCTGGCCGGCGAGGGACTTGAAGAGTTCGGCGGTGAATTCGGTTTCGGCGTCGGTCATGCCCGCCACCGGTTCGTCGAGCAGCAGCAGTTGCGGCTCCTGCACCAGCAGCATGCCGATCTCCAGGAACTGCTTCTGGCCGTGGGAGAGCAGGCCGGCCGGGCGGTTGCGCGATTCGCGCAGGCGGATGGTGGTCAGCACCTCCTCGATGCGGTCCCTCTGCTCGCCGCTGAGCTTCGCGCGCAGACTGGCCCATACCGACTTGTCGGCCTTCTGCGCCAGCTCCAGGTTCTCGAACACCGAGAGCGCCTCGAACACCGTGGGCTTCTGGAACTTGCGGCCGATGCCGGCCTGGGCGATTTCCACCTCGCTCATGCGCTGCAGGTCGTAGGTCTCGCCGAAGTACGCCTTGCCGCTGTCGGGGCGGGTCTTGCCGGTGATCACGTCCATCAGCGTGGTCTTGCCCGCGCCGTTGGGGCCGATGATGCAGCGCAGCTCGCCCACGCCGATGTACAGCGTCAGGTCGCGCAGGGCGCGGAAGCCGTCGAAGCTGACGTTGATGTCTTCCAGGGTGAGGATGGTGCCGTGGCGCACGTCCAGGCCTTGGCTTGCGCTGGCGCCCAGGCCGACGGCGTCGCGGCCCGTGCCGCTGGGGTCGAAGGCCGGTTCCAGCATCAGGTGGGGGACGGCTCTCATTGCGCTTTCTCCCGCTTGATCAGCCCGAGGATGCCCCGCGGCAGGTACAGGGTGACGACGATGAACAGGGCGCCGAGGAAGAACAGCCAGTACTCCGGGAAGGCCACGGTGAACCAGCTCTTGGCGCCGTTCACCACGCCGGCGCCGAGCAGCGGGCCGAGCAGCGTGCCGCGCCCGCCCAGGGCCACCCACACGGCGGCTTCGATGGAGTTGGTCGGCGACATCTCGCTGGGGTTGACGATGCCCACCAGCGGCACGAACAGGGCGCCGGCCAGGCCGCAGAGCACCGCGCTCAGGGTCCAGACGAACAGCTTGTAGCCGCGCGGGTCGTAGCCGCAGAACATCAGGCGGTTCTCGGCGTCGCGCAGGGCGGTGAGCACCCGGCCGAACTTGCTCCGTGCCAGGGCGAAGCCCAGCGCCAGGCTGGCCGCCAGCAGCAGGACGATGGCCAGGAACAGCGCGGCGCGGGTGCCCGGCGCGGTGATCGAAAAGCCCAGGATGCTGCGGAAGTTGGTGAAGCCGTTGTTGCCGCCGAAGCCGGTCTCGTTGCGGAAGAACAGCAGCATGCCGGCGAAGGTCAGGGCCTGGGTCATGATCGAGAAGTACACGCCCTTGATCCGCGAGCGGAAGGCGAAGAAACCGAACAAGAAGGCCAGCAGCCCCGGCGCCAGCACCACCAGGCACAGGGCCCAGAGGAAGTGCTGGGTGCCGGCCCAGTACCAGGGCAACTCGTTCCACGACAGGAAGGTCATGAACGCCGGCAGGCCGTCGCCGGCCGCCTCGCGCATCAGGTACATGCCCATGGCGTAGCCGCCCAGGGCGAAGAACAGGCCGTGGCCGAGGGACAGCAGGCCGGCGTAGCCCCAGACCAGGTCCAGGGCCAGCGCGACTATGGCGTAGCAGAGGATCTTGCCGGTCAGCGTCAGGCCGTAGGCCGACAGGTGCAGGGCGCTGGTCTCGGGCAGCAGGTGCAGCAGCGGCAGGATCAGCAGCGCGACGAGGGCCGCGCCGACGATGCCGGCGGTGACTCGCGGGCCGGCCTTCTGCGCGGCCGTCACGGTGAGTGGTTGGTTCACGGGCAGATCTCCCTCGATTCCTGTAGGAGCGAGCTTGCTCGCGAACAATCCCCGCTGCGAAGTCGTTCGCGAGCAAGCTCGCTCCTACGAAGAGCAGCTGGTTCGGGCATTGGCGTTTTCATCAATCGATGACCCTCCCTTTCAGGGCGAACAGCCCCTGGGGGCGTTTCTGGATGAACAGGATGATCAGCGCCAGGATCAGGATCTTGCCCAGCACCGCGCCTATCTGCGGTTCGAGGATCTTGTTCGCCACGCCCAGGCCGAAGGCCGCGCAGACGCTGCCGGCCAGTTGGCCGACGCCGCCGAGCACCACCACCAGGAAGGAGTCGATGATGTAGCTCTGGCCCAGGTCCGGGCCGACGTTGCCGACCTGCGACAGGGCCACCCCGCCGAGCCCGGCGATGCCCGAGCCGAGGCCGAAGGCGAGCATGTCCACGCGCCCGGTGGGCACGCCGCAGCAGGCCGCCATGTTGCGGTTCTGCGTCACAGCGCGGACGTTCAGGCCCAGCCGCGTGCGGTTGAGCAGCAGCCAGGTGAGCGCCAGCACGAACAGGGCGAAGCCGATGATGACGATGCGGTTCCACGGCAGCACCAGGTTCGGCAGCAGCTGGACGCCGCCGGACAGCCAGGCCGGGTTGGCCACCTCGACGTTCTGCGCGCCGAACAGCACGCGCACCAGCTGGATCAGCACCAGGCTGATGCCCCAGGTGGCCAGCAGGGTTTCCAGGGGGCGGCCGTAGAGGTGGCGGATCACCGTGCGTTCCAGGGCCATGCCGATGGCCGCGGTGACGCCGAAGGCCACCGGCAGGGCCAGCAGCGGGTAGTACTCCAGCAGGCCGGGGGCGAAGCGTTGCAGCAGCGACTGCACCACGTAGGTGGAGTAGGCGCCGAGCATCAGCATCTCGCCATGGGCCATGTTGATGACTCCGAGCAGGCCGTAGGTGATGGCCAGGCCCAGGGCCGCCAGCAGCAGGATGGAGCCCAGCGACAGGCCGCTGAAGGCCTGGCCGAGCAGGTCGCCGACCATGAGCCGGCGCTTGACCTGGGCCAGGCTGGTGGCGGCGGCGGTGCGCACCTGTTGGTCGGCCTCCACGGCCGGGTCGAGCAGGTTCTGCAGGCGGGTGAGGGCCAGCGGGTCGCCGGAGTCGCCGAGCAGGCGCACGGCGGCCAGGCGTACCTGCGGGTCGGTGTCGGCCAGTTGCAGGTTGGCCAGGGCTAGCTGCAGGGCGGCTTTCACCTTGTCGTCGGTTTCCGCACCGGTGCGCTGGGCGAGCAGTTCGCGCTGCGCGGGCTTGGCGGTCTTCTGCAACTGGCGCGCGGCTTCCAGGCGCAGCGTCGGGTCCTGCGCCACCAACTGGTGGCTGGCCAGGGCGGTGTTGAGCAGGCCGCGCAGGCGGTTGTTCAGGCGCAGCTTGTCGGGCTCGCCGGCGGGCGGGGCGTCGCCTTCGGCGGCGCGGTAGTGCTTGTCGTCGCCGAGGAGGAAGGCATGGTTCTGCGCGTCGACGGCGAAGCGCCCGGCCTGGATGGCTTCGAGCAGCGGCAGGCGCTCGGCCTCGGGGGCGGCGGCCCAGTGTTCGAGCAGCGTGGCGCGGCCGGCGTTGTCGGCGGCGGCGAAGTCCTGCGCCGGGCCGGCCTGCGCGGGCAGGGCGAGGAGGGTGGCCAGCGCCAGGGCGCAGGCTCGGATTAGACGGATAAGGGCGGGTGGGGGCATGGGGTTTTTTCGTTGGTTGGAGGCTGGAGGCTGGAAGCTGGAAGCTAGAAGCTAGAAGCTAGAAGCTAGAAGCGAGACCGCGTCGCTTTTGGCTTTCAGCTTCCAGCTTCCAGCTTCCAGCTTCCAGCTTTTTTCAACTCAGTCCGGCTTCTTGTCGTTGCCCGGGATGAACGGGCTCCAGGGCTGGGCGCGGATCGGCTCGGGGGTTTTCCAGACCACGTTGAACTGCCCGTCGTCCTGGATTTCGCCGATCATCACCGGCTTGTGCAGGTGGTGGTTGGTCTTGTCCATGGTCAGGGTGAAGCCCGAGGGCGCCTTGAAGGTCTGCCCGCCCATGGCTTCGCGGACCTTGCCGACGTCGGTGCTGCCGGCCTTCTCCACGGCCTGGGCCCACATGTGGATGCCGACGTAGGTGGCTTCCATCGGGTCGTTGGTCACGGCGGTGGCGTAGTTCGGCAGGTTCTTCGCCTTGGCGTAGGCCTTCCAGTCGGCGACGAACTTCTCGTTCTGCGGGTTCTTCACCGACTCGAAGTAGTTCCACGCCGCGAGGTTGCCCACCAGCGGCCTGGTGTCGATGCCGCGCAGTTCTTCCTCGCCCACCGAGAAGGCCACCACCGGCACTTCGGTGGCTTCCAGGCCCTGGTTGGCCAGTTCCTTGTAGAAGGGCACGTTGGAGTCGCCGTTGACGGTGGAGATCACCGCGGTCTTGCCGCCGGCGGAGAACTTCTTGATGTCGGCGACGATGGTCTGGTAGTCGCTGTGGCCGAACGGCGTGTAGACCTCCTGGATGTCCTTGTCGGCCACGCCCTTGCTGTGCAGGAAGGCGCGCAGGATCTTGTTGGTGGTGCGCGGGTAGACGTAGTCGGTGCCGAGCAGGAAGAAGCGCTTGGCGGCGCCGCCGTCCTCGCTCATCAGGTATTCCACCGCGGGAATGGCCTGCTGGTTCGGCGCGGCGCCGGTGTAGAAGACGTTGGGCGACATTTCCTCGCCCTCGTACTGCACCGGGTAGAACAGCAGGCCGTTGAGTTCCTCGAACACCGGCAGCACGGATTTGCGCGAGACGCTGGTCCAGCAGCCGAAGACCACCGCGACCTTGTCCTGGGTCAGCAACTGGCGGGCCTTCTCGGCGAACAGCGGCCAGTTCGACGCCGGGTCGACCACCACCGGCTCCAGCTTCTTGCCGTTCACCCCGCCTTTGGCGTTGATTTCGTCGATGGTCATCAGCGCCATGTCCTTGAGCGAGGTCTCGGAGATGGCCATGGTGCCGGACAGCGAATGCAGGATGCCGACCTTGATGGTCTCGGCGGCCTGGGAGCCGAAGGGGAACAGGCCGGTGAGCAGCAGCGCGCTCACCGCCAGGGTGCTTTTCAACAGGGGACGACGTTTCATCGCGGCAGCCTCCTTGGCTTCCAGTACCTGGGAGGGTGCCGGGCGGATTCTGGGCCGTCGCCTGTGCAGCCTCCCGAAATGGGTAGGGGACCCCTGCGGGTCGGGAGGTCTATCGCAGCATCCGTGCCAAGCAGCGCAAAGCCCTGTGCCAGAGGGCTTGCGCGGCGTTTTTTGCCGTTTCGCTCGGGGTTTTCGCGGCGCCATTCTGGTGCGCCGAGGGGGCGCACGGACGATTCGCCCCCAATTGGGGCGCGCCGCTATGTGACGCCGGTCTCAGGGGGTGGGCAGGAAGTAGCCGCGCACGCCGGTCATGATGATCTGCGCGGCCAGCGCGCAGACGAACAGGCCCATCAGCCGGCTGACGATCTGCAGGCCCTGCTCGCCGAGGATGCGTTCGATGCGGTCGGACAGGAAGAGGGTGACGCCGAGGGTGAGGCAGGCGAGGACGATCGCCAGCAGCGCCAGCAGCTTGTCCTCCCAGTGCTGGCCGACGCCCATCACCAGCAGCGCGCCTATGGTGCCGGGGCCGACGGTGATGGGGATGGTCAGCGGGACGATGGTGACGTCCTGCTGCACGTTGTCGCTCTGCACCGCCGAGCGCCCCTGGGCCATGCCCAGGGCGGAGATGAACAGCACGCTGCCGGCGCCAATGCGGAAGGCGTCGGCGGTGATGCCGAAGAGGGTGAAGATGTAGCGCCCGAACAGGTACAGCAGCACGCTGGCGACCAGCGCCGCCAGGGCCACGCGCCAGGCCATGTGCTTGCGGTCGCGCGGGGCGAAGCCGCGGCTGAGGCTGATGAAGCAGGAAAGCACGAAGAAGGGGCTGTAGAGCACCAGCATCTTCAGGTACACGCTGAACAGCACATGCATGGGGGGATCTCGTCCGGGTGAGATGGCTCTGCTGGGGCTGAAGCATAGCGGGCGGGGTGGGCGGCGGTCATTGCCTGGGGGCGGGTTTTGGTGGGGGTTTTATTGTAGGAGCGAGCTTGCTCGCGAAGGGTGTTCACCGGTGATGTCGGTGTATTGGCTCGGCTCCTTTCCCCTCTCCCCAGCCCTCTCCCTGAAGGGAGAGGGGGCTTGTCCGCGCCGAGAGAAGTGATGGTTTCAGCCGGAAACCTTTGGCGTTGCCGGCTGACGCCAGAACACCCAGCCCTGCCCAACGGTCCCCTCTCCCTTCAGGGAGAGGGTTAGGGAGAGGGGCGGGGTCAACCCGAAACACCGCAGCCACCGGGAAACGCCCTTCGCGAGCAAGCTCGCTCCTACACCTTCCGGCAGACACAACGCCCGTAGGATGCGGTTGAGCGGAGCGATACCCATCACCGCAACCGCATGGGTATCGCAAGCTCAACCCATCCTACGAAAAGCACCTCGGGGCCGTGATGGGCCTCAGGACGGCAGCGCCGCGTCGCTCTGCTGGCGCAGGCGGCGTTCGCGTTCGGCTACCCAGTAGGCCACCAGTTCGCGCAGTTGCGACAGTTCCACCGGCTTGGCCATGTGCCCGTCCATGCCGACCAGGCGGGCGCGTTCCTTGTGTTCGCTGAGGATGTGCGCGGTGAGCGCCACCACCGGGGTGTGCGGGCGGTGTTCGCTGGCTTCCCAGGCGCGCAGGCGCTCGGTGGCGGAGAAGCCGTCGAGCACCGGCATCTCGCAGTCCATCAGCACCAGGTCGTACTGGGTGGCCTTCATCGCGGCCAGGGCTTCCTCGCCGTTGCTGGCGGTGTCCGGCTGCAGGTCGAGCTTGCCGAGCATGCCGCGGATGACCTTGGTGGAGATGCTGTTGTCCTCGGCCACCAGCACGCGGAAGTCGCTGGGCGGGCTCAGCGGCGCGGGTTCGGCGGCCGCCGGCAGGTAGTTGGTCACGCCGCTGGGGCCGCGCTGGGCCAGTTCGTCGGCGAGGGTGGCCTTGAGCGTGTAGCCGGCCACCGGCTTGGCCAGGATGCGCTTGATCCCGGCGTTGCGGGCGATGATCTTGCTCGGCGCGTTGCTGATGCCGGTGAGCATGATCAGCAGGATGTCGTGGTTGAGGTTGGGGTCTTCCTGGATCTTGGTCGCCAACTGCATGCCGGTCATGCCGGGCATGTCCTGGTCGAGCAGGACCACGTCGAAGTATTCGCGCAGGTGCGCCTTGGTCCGCAGCAGGGCCAGGGCTTCCTTGCCGGAAGCCACGGCGCTGACGTTCATGCCCCAGACGCTGCACTGCTGCACCACCACCTTGCGGCAGGTCTGGTTGTCGTCCACCACCAGCAGGCGCGCGCCCTGCAGCGGGCTGTCGAGGTCGGCGGTGGGGTGTTCGAGCATGTCCTGGTCCAGCGGCAGGCTCAGCCACAGGGTGTTGCCGCTGTCGCCACCGCTGTCCAGGCCGCTTTCGATGCCCAGTTGGCCGGACATCAGCTGGATCAGCTGGCGCGCGATCACCAGGCCCAGGCGGCTGCTCAGGCGGGTGGCGGAGAGGAAGTCGCGGCTGTGCAGCTCGGCGGTGAGCAGGGCCTGGCGGTCGTTGGGGTCCAGCGGGCGGCCGCTGTCCTGCACGGCGATGCGCAGGCGCGTCTTGCCCGGCGGGCCGTCGAGGGCCACCACCAGGAGGATCTCGCCTTCCTCGGTCTGCTTGAAGGCGTTGTCCAGCAGGCTCAGCAGCACCTGGCGCAGGCGCGTCGGGTCGCCGCTGATCACCCGTGGCACCTGCGGCTGGGTGAAGCTGATCAGCTCGATCTTCTGCTGCTCGGCGCGCACCCGGAAGATCGCCAGGCAGTCCTCGATCAGCGCGCCCAGGTCGAACTGCACCTCGTCCAGCTCGATCTGCCCGGACTCCAGCTTGGAGATGTCGAGGATTTCGTTGATCAGCGCCAGCAGCTCGTTGCCGGCGCTGTGGATGGTCTGCACGTAGTCGCGCTGCTTGGCCGACAGCGGGGTGCCGAGCAGCAGCTCGGTCATGCCCAGCACGCCGTTCATGGGGGTGCGGATTTCGTGGCTGATCTTCGCCAGGAACTCGCCCTTGGCCTTGAGCTCGGCGCTGCTGGCGGCGCGCTTGCGGCTGGCGTCGAAGCTCTCCTGCTGCAGTTGGCGCTGGCGCTCGGCCAGGGCCAGGCTGAGCAGGAAGCCGGCCGCCGCGGTCAGCCCCAGCAGCGCGCTGCCGAGCCAGTCGCTGCGCGTGGGCACGTAGCCGAGCAGGGCCGGCAGGCTCAGCAGCCAGGCGCTGACGAACACGCCCATGGCGATGACGAACAGCCGGGCCGGGCGGTAGCCGTGGCGCATGTAGTAGGCGGCGATGAGGAACATGCCCAGGCTGGTGATCGCCACCAGGCCGTAGAGCAGCTCGCCGGTGGGGATGTCCAGGGCCAGGTGCAGCAGCGCGCCGAGGCCCAGCAGGCCGAGGCTGCCCAGCGCCAGCAGGCGGCCCAGGGGGCGGCGCGGCGACTGGCCGTGGAAGAAGCTGGCGGTGTAGCCCAGGGCGCAGAACAGCACCAGCAGCAGGGCCAGCTGGGCGGTCAGCGGCTGCCAGGTCTGGTGCGTGCCGTACCAGGGGCTGAGCAGGCCGAACAGCGTCAGGCAGGCCAGCAGCAGCCCGGCGTGCACCCCGGCCAGCCACAGGCCGCTGAGCACGCGGTTGTAGGCGAAGCGCACCAGGTTGTAGAGCAGCAGCATGCCCAGGCAGCCGAGGAGGATGCCGAACTGCAGCGGGCGCTGCTGGCCGGCGGGGTATTCGGCGCTTTCCAGGCTGATGGTGGGGCGCAGGCTCTGGCTGGAGCTCAGGCGCAGGTAGAGGTCGAGGACTTCGGGGCTGCTGCGCAGCGGCAGCAGGATGTCGCTGTTGAGCAGCGGGCGCTGGCCGGGATAGAGGTTGCCGGCCTGGCGCTCTTCCAGCAGCTGCGAGCCGTGCAGCAGGTAGAGCTGCAGGCTGTCCAGGCTCGGCGAGAACAGGCGCAGCTGGCGCGGCGCGTCGCTGGCCGGTAGGCGGTAGTGCAGCCAGATGGCGCCGGGGCCGGCGGGGGCGTGCAGGTCTTCGATGTCGAGGGGGCTGAACAGCGGGCGCAGGCGTGCGGAGAGGACGTCCTGCAACTGCAGGCGGCCTTCGCCGTCGTGCAACTGCGACCAGCCGTCGGCATCCTGCGCCTGGACGAGGCCCGGGCCTACGAGCAGGGCCGTCAGCAGCAGGCAGACCAGAAGTCCTGTGGCGTTCCAGAGCCGGCGCACGGCGAATTCCCTTCGGTGGAGAGTGGCCGGATTATAGCCAAGTGCCGACGGCCCCGAAATCCACCCGGGCCCGCACGTGGCCGCCTGCCGACCGCAGGTCGGAAAAACGGGCGCAAAGGCGGCTCAGCCCCTGCGCCCGCCGGCCTTTTAGCTTTCGCCGCGTTCGCGGGCGATGGCGCGGTAGCCGATGTCCTTGCGGTAGAAGCAGCCGTTCCAGCGGATCTGCTCCGCCAGGCGGTAGGCCTGCTGCTGCGCCGAGGACACGCTCGGGCCGATGGCGGTGGCGCAGAGCACGCGGCCGCCGGAGGTGACGACCTGGCCGTCCTTCAGCGCGGTGCCGGCATGGAACACCTTGCCGTCGAGCTTGGCGGCTTCGGCCAGGCCTTCGATGACGTCGCCCTTGGCGTAGTCGCCCGGGTAGCCGCCGGCGGCCAGCACCACGCCCACGGTGGGGCGCGGGTCCCAGGTGGCCTCGACCTTGTCCAGCGCCTTGGCCAGGGCGGCCTCGACCAGCAGCACCAGGGAGCTTTCCAGGCGCACCATGATTGGCTGCGTCTCGGGGTCGCCGAAGCGGCAGTTGAACTCGATGACCTTGGGCGCGCCGCTCTTGTCGATCATCAGGCCGGCGTAGAGGAAGCCGGTGTAGACGTTGCCTTCCTCGGCCATGCCGCGCACGGTCGGGTAGATGACTTCGTCCATCACCCGCTGGTGCACCTGGGGGGTGACCACCGGGGCCGGCGAGTAGGCGCCCATGCCGCCGGTGTTGGGGCCAGTGTCGGCGTCGCCGACGCGCTTGTGGTCCTGGCTGGTGGCCATGGGCAGCACGTTCTGGCCGTCGACCATGACGATGAAGCTGGCCTCCTCGCCGTCGAGGAACTCCTCGATCACCACGCGCGAACCGGCGTCGCCGAAGGCGTTGCCGGCGAGCATGTCGCGCACGGCTTCCTCGGCTTCTTCCAGGGTCATGGCGACGATCACGCCCTTGCCCGCGGCCAGGCCGTCGGCCTTGATCACGATGGGCGCGCCTTTCTCCTTCAGGTAGGCCTGGGCCGGCTCGACTTCGGTGAAGTTCCGGTAGTCGGCGGTGGGGATCTTGTGGCGGGCCAGGAAGTCCTTGGTGAAGGCCTTGGAGCCTTCCAGCTGGGCCGCGCCCTTGGTCGGGCCGAAGATGTCCAGGCCGCGCGAACGGAACAGGTCGACCACGCCGGCGACCAGCGGTGCTTCTGGGCCGACGATGGTCAGTTGCACGTTCTTCGCGGCGAAGTCGGCCAGTTGCTCCAGGGCCAGCACGTCGATGGCGACGTTCTCGCACTTGGGCTCGGTGGCGGTGCCGGCGTTGCCCGGGGCGACGAAGACCTTCGCCACGCGCGGGTCCTGGGCGACCTTCCAGGCCAGGGCGTGTTCGCGACCGCCGCTGCCGATGATCAGTACATTCATATTCGATAGCTCTCGTCTGAGAGCTGGAAGCTGGAAGCTGGAAGCTGGAAGCGGTCGGGCTTCAGGCTTCCAGCTACAGGCTTCCAGCTTTTAGTGCCTGAAATGGCGCATCCCGGTGAACACCATGGCGATGCCGGCTTCGTCGGCCGCCGCGATGACTTCGTTGTCACGCATCGAGCCGCCCGGCTGGATCACCGCGGTGATGCCGGCCTTGGCCGCGTTGTCGATGCCGTCGCGGAACGGGAAGAAGGCGTCCGAGGCCATGACCGCGCCTTTCACTTCCAGGCCGGCGTGCTCGGCCTTGATGGCGGCGATGCGTGCGGAGTTGACGCGGCTCATCTGGCCGGCGCCGACGCCCACGGTCTGGCGGTGCCTGGCGTAGACGATGGCGTTGGACTTGACGAACTTGGCCACTTTCCAGGCGAAGATCAGGTCGTGGATTTCCTGCTCGCTGGGCGCGCGCTGGGTGACGATCTTCAGGTCCGCCTCGGTAATCATGCCGATGTCGCGGCTCTGTACCAGCAGGCCGCCGTTGACGCGCTTGAAGTCCCAGCCCGGGGCGCGCTCGGCCGGCCACTCGCCGCATTCCAGCAGGCGCACGTTGGCCTTGGCGGCGACCACGGCGCGGGCGGCGGCGGAGACTTTCGGGGCGATGATGACTTCGACGAACTGGCGCTCGACGATGGCCTGGGCGGTGTCGCCGTCCAGCTCGCGGTTGAAGGCGATGATGCCGCCGAAGGCCGACTCGGTGTCGGTGGCGTAGGCCAGGTCGTAGGCCTTGCGGATGCCGCCCTCGTTCTCCGGGACCACGGCCACGCCGCACGGGTTGGCGTGCTTGACGATGACGCAGGCCGGCTTGACGAAGCTCTTCACGCACTCCAGCGCGGCGTCGGTGTCGGCCACGTTGTTGAACGACAGTTCCTTGCCCTGCAGCTGCACGGCGGTGGAGACGCTGGCCTCGCCCTTCTTCGCCTCGACGTAGAAGGCCGCGCTCTGGTGCGGGTTCTCGCCGTAGCGCATTTCCTGGGCCTTGATGAACTGGCTGTTGAAGGTGCGCGGGAAGGCGCCGCGGCCTTCGGTGGAGAGGGTGTCGCGGGCCTGGTCGATGGTGCCCAGGTAGTTGGCGATCATGCCGTCGTAGGCGGCGGTGTGCTCGAAGGCCTTCAGGGCCAGGTCGAAGCGCTGGGCGTAGGTCAGGCCGCCGGCCTTCAGGGCCGCGACCACGCCGGCGTAGTCAGCCGCGTTGACCACGATGGCGACGTCCTTGTGGTTCTTCGCGGCGCTGCGGACCATGGTCGGGCCGCCGATGTCGATGTTCTCGATGGCGGTCGGCAGGTCGCAGTCGGGCTTGGCCACGGTGGCCTCGAAGGGGTACAGGTTGACCGCCACCAGGTCGATCGGCTTGATGCCGTGCTCGGCCATCACCGCGCCGTCGATGTCGCGACGGCCGAGGATGCCGCCGTGCACCTTCGGGTGCAGGGTCTTGACGCGGCCGTCCATCATTTCCGGGAAGCCGGTGTAGTCGGCCACTTCCACGGCGGCGATGGCGTTGTCCTTGAGCAGCTTGTAGGTGCCGCCGGTGGAGAGGATCTCCACGCCGAGGGCGACCAGCTCGCGGGCGAAGTCGACGACGCCGGTCTTGTCGGAGACGCTGATCAGCGCGCGGCGGATGGGCAGGCGGAGGGAGTGGTCGGTCATAACGGTTCCATCTGATGAGGATAAGAGCGCTGGAGGCTGGAGGCTGGACGAGGGGCGCTTTTTCGTCCGGCCTTCAGCCTTTAGCCTCCAGCGGCTTTTAGAGGAGGTCGTACTGCTTGAGCTTCTTGCGCAGGGTGCCGCGGTTCAGGCCGAGCAGCTCCGACGCCTTGGTCTGGTTACCCTTCACGTGGTCCATCACGGTTTCCAGCAGCGGTGCCTCCACTTCGCAGAGCACCATGTTGTACACGTCCGTGACCGGCTGCCCATCGAGGTGGGCGAAGTAGTTGCGCAGTGCCTTCTCGACGCTGTCGCGCAGGGTATGGCCTTCCTGCGTCGGCGTGTTCAGGTGCTGTTTGAGGTTCGCGTTGTCGCTCACGGGTGTCATTCCACTCACTAAAGTCTCGGTCATCGTTGTCATGCGGCCACCCCTTTTCCGTTGTCATGGCGCTCGGCGAAGAACTGCCTGACGCTGGCGCTCTGTGCATCCGTGTTCTGCAAACGATTGAACTGGGCGCGGAACTCCGCCGCCCCCGGTAACGTCGCCAGGTACCAGCCCACGTGCTTGCGGGCGATGCGGACACCCAGCTCTTCCCCATAGAAGGCATGCAAGGCGGCCAGGTGCTCCAGCAAAATGCTTTCCACCTCGGCCAGGGACGGCGCCGGCAAGGTCTCGCCGGTGCTCAGGTAGTGCTCGATCTCACGGAATATCCACGGCCGGCCCTGGGCGGCGCGGCCGATCAGCAAGGCGTCGGCGCCGGTGTGCTGGAGCACCTGGCGGGCCTTCTGCGGCGAGGTGATGTCGCCATTGGCGAACACCGGGATGGACACCGCCTGCTTGATCGCGGCGATGGTTTCGTATTCGGCGTCGCCGGTGTACAGGTCGGCGCGGGTGCGGCCGTGCACGGCCAGGGCCTGGATGCCCGACTGCTCGGCGATGCGCGCGACGTTCACGCCGTTGCGGTTGTCGCGGTCCCAGCCGGTGCGGATCTTCAGCGTCACCGGCACTTCGACGGCGGCCACCACGGCTTCGAGGATCTCGGCCACCAGCTTCTCGTCGCGCAGCAGCGCGGAGCCGGCGGCCTTGTTGCAGACCTTCTTGGCCGGGCAGCCCATGTTGATGTCGATGATCTGCGCGCCCAGCTCGACGTTGGCGCGGGCGGCCTCGGCGAGCATCTGCGGGTCGCCGCCGGCTATCTGCACCGAACGCGGCTGGTCCTCGCCGTCGTGCACCAGGCGCAGGCGCGACTTGCGGCTGTTCCACAGGCGCACGTCGCTGGTGACCATCTCCGAGACCACCATGCCGGCGCCGAGGCGGCGGCACAGCTGGCGGAACGGGCGATCGGTGACGCCGGCCATGGGAGCCAGGATCAGTCTGTTGGGCAGTGTGTAAGAGCCGATGCGAACCACCGACATCGCTTCCCTGTTATGGGGCGCAATCGCTGCACGCTCCCGCGGGTCGAGGACTCGGGGAGGGTCGGCGAGAGGCCACCGGTGCTTGCAAAAAAGGGAGGGCATGATACCCGCTCTCGATGACCGGATAAAGGCGATTTTGGATAAATTCTGAACAGCCGCCGGCTTATTGCCTGGGGTTGGAAGACGAGCGGAACTGGCGCTGCGCGGGGTTCTGCGCTACGCGCCGGTCACTCCGGAGAATGGAAGCTGAGGCTGTAGTTGACCGCCTTGGGGCCCGGGTCGAGGATGTCCAGCGACACGTGGATCGGCGTCTGCGGCGGCATCTCGCTCTGCCCGGCCAGCTCGCCGCCCAGGTATTCGCTGGGCTTGAAGCTGCGGCTGGCGATCAACTGGCCGTTGAGGTCGGCGAAGCGCAGTTCCAGCAGCGGGAAGGGCTGGGAGAAGCTGGCGCGGTTGTAGATGATCGCGTCCACCACCAGGGCGCCGCTGAAGTCCGGGTGGCTGCGCACCACCAGGTTGCTGCTGCGGATCTGCTCGACGTCGACCTTCAACGGCAGGCTGCAGCCCAGTTGCGGGCAGAGTTCGGCGAACCAGGGGCGGTAGGCGTCCTCGCGGGCCAGTTCGTCGAAGTGGTAGGCCACGTACTGGCCGCCCAGGCCGGCCAGGGCCAGGAGGATCAGCAGCAGCCAGAGCAGGCGCCAGCCCCAGCGGCTCTTGGGCTTCTGCCAGTCCAGTTGCAGCGGCTCGTCGCTGAGGTCGTGCAGGGCGGCCTCGCCCAGGCCCGGGTCGGGGCGGCGCGGGGCCTTGTCGTCTGCCTCTTCGTCCTCGTCGTCCAGCGGCGCGCCCAGGCGGGGCGTCTCGCGTTCCGCCAGCGGGGGCTCGGCCTCGGGTTCCTCGTCCGGCTCGGCTTCGGTTTCCAGCGGCTCGTCGTCGCGGCGGGCGCTGAAGCTCGGCAGGTCGTCGTCTTCCTCTTCTGCGGCCGCGGCGGCCACGGCCGGCTCTTCGACCGGCGCGCTCTGCGGTTGCGGCGGCGCGACGGGGGGCTGCTCGGGCTCTTCGTCGATGCGGCCCAGGCTCGGTTCCTGGCGGCCGCCTTCGCTCGCCTGGCGTTCCTCGTCGCGCAGCAGGGCCTCGGCCCAGCGTTCGTCATGCGGGTCGCGCGCCGACGGGCGGTTGCCCAGCAGGGCCTCGGCCGGCTTGGGCGCGGCCTGCAGTTCGCGGAATTCCTGGGACAGCTCGAATTCGTCGAGCTTGGCCAGCTCTTCATCGAGGTTGAGGCTGTCCAGGTCCAGATCGTCGTGGATCCACAGGGTATCGTCGGCGGGCTTGGCCGCTACGGCGGCTTCTTGCGCCGGCCTGGCCGGTGCCGGGGCGGGCGCCGGTGGCTGGCTCGGGGCCGGCATGGGGGTGGCGGCCGGGGCTACCGTGCTGTCGGCGGACGGTCGCGCACTGTGCGGCGCCAGCGGCCAGCCGAGGGTGGCGACGCCGGGCGCCGGGACGGGGCGCGGGGGCTCGCTCGGCGCTGCGGGTTTCGGGGCCGCAGCCGGCGGCTGGATGGGCTCGCCGCCGGAGCGCGCGGTGCCGCCCAGCATATGTTGCGGGGCGTTGAACACCTTGAGGCAGGCGCCGCAGCGCACAGCGCCATTGGCCGCACCCAGCTGCGCCTGGTTGACGCGGAAACTGGTGAGGCAATGCGGGCACTGTGTGATGAAACTGGCGCTCATGCGGCGGTCCGGCGATAAACGGTCGCTTAGTCTAACTCAAGCCTCGGCGTGCGGGCAGTTGGCCGCCACCAGGGTTCAGCGGCGGCGGCCGCTGATGCGTACCCAGCCTTCGCGCTCGGCGGTGGGCTCCAGCTCGAAGGCGTCGGCGTAGGCGGCGCGCACTTCCTCGGCCTGCTCGGCGAGGATGCCCGACAGGGCCAAGCGGCCGCCGGGCTTGACCAGGGAAGTCAGCTGGCCTGCCAGTGAGACCAGGGGACCGGCGAGAATGTTCGCCACCACCACGTCGGCCTGCCCGGCGGGCAGATCGGCGGGCAGGTAGACCGGGAACAGCGCCGGGTCGATGCCGTTGCGCGTGGCGTTGTCGCGCGAGGCCTCCAGGGCCTGCGGGTCGATGTCGGTGCCCAGCGCCCGCTTCGCGCCCAGCAGCAGCGCGGCGATGGCGAGGATGCCCGAGCCGCAGCCGAAGTCCAGCACGGTATCGCCGGCCAGTTCCTGGCCGTCCAGCCATTCCAGGCACAGCGCGGTGGTCGGGTGGGTGCCGGTGCCGAAGGCCAGGCCCGGGTCGAGCAGCAGGTTCACCGCCTCCGGCTCCGGCGCCTCGTGCCAGCTGGGGACGATCCACAGGCGGCGGCCGAAGCGCATCGGCTTGAAGTTGTCCATCCAGCTGCGTTCCCAGTCCTGGTCTTCGACGATTTCGACCTGGTGCTGGGGCAGTTCGCCGCCGGTCAGCAGCTGCAGGTGCGCCAGCAGCGCGGCCTCGTCGGTGCCGTCCTCGAACAGCGCCAGCAGGTGGGTGTGGGTCCACAGCGGGGTGGTGCCCAGGTCCGGCTCGAAGATCGGCTGGTCCTCGGCGTCCATGAAGGTCACCGAGACGGCGCCGACTTCCAGCAGGGCGTCTTCGTAGGTGGGCGCCTGTTCCGGGGTGATGGCGAGGCGGACTTGAACCCAGGGCATAAAAAACCTCGTGAGAAAACGGCTGAAGGCTGGAAGGCCGGACGAAGGGCGGGATTATCCGCTTTTTCGTCCAGCCTTCCAGCCTCCAGCGCTTTTATCGGCGTGGGCTCAGTGACTCATGCCGAGTTTCTTTTCCAGGTAATGGATGTTCACACCGCCCTTGCAGAATTCCTTGTCGCGGACCAGGTCCTTGTGCAGGTCGATGTTGGTCTTGATGCCGTCGACGATCAGCTCGTCCAGGGCATTGCGCATGCGCGCCAGGGCCTCGTCGCGGTCCTTGCCGTAGGTGATCAGCTTGCCGACCAGCGAGTCGTAGTTCGGCGGCACGGTGTAGCCGCTGTACAGGTGCGAGTCGACGCGCACGCCGTTGCCGCCGGGGGCGTGGAAGTGCTTCACGGTGCCCGGGCTGGGCATGAAGTTCTTCGGGTCCTCGGCGTTGATCCGGCATTCCAGGGCATGGCCGCGGATCACCACGTCCTCCTGGCGTACCGAGAGCTTCTGGCCGGAGGCGATGCGCAGCATTTCCTTGACGATGTCGATGCCGGTGACCATCTCCGACACCGGATGCTCCACCTGCACGCGGGTGTTCATCTCGATGAAGTAGAAGCGGCCGTTCTCGTAGAGGAACTCGAAGGTGCCGGCGCCACGGTAGCCGATCTCGACGCAGGCGCGAACGCAGCGTTCGAGGACTTCCGCGCGGGCCTTCTCGTCGATGCCCGGCGCGGGGGCTTCTTCCAGCACCTTCTGGTGGCGGCGCTGCAGCGAGCAGTCGCGGTCGCCCAGGTGGATGGCGTTGCCCTGGCCGTCGGAGAGCACCTGGACTTCCACGTGGCGCGGGTTGGTCAGGAACTTCTCCAGGTAGACCATGGAGTTGCCGAAGGCGGCGCCGGCCTCGGTGCGGGTCAGCTTGGCCGACTTGATCAGCTCTTCCTCGCTGTGCACCACGCGCATGCCGCGGCCACCGCCGCCGCCGGCGGCCTTGATGATGACCGGGTAGCCCACTTCGCGGGCGATGGCCAGGGCGGTTTCCTCGTCTTCCGGCAGCGGGCCGTCGGAGCCCGGCACGGTGGGCACGCCGGCTTTCTTCATGGCGTCCTTGGCCGAGACCTTGTCGCCCATCAGGCGGATCACGTCGGCGCTGGGGCCAATGAAGGTGAAGCCGGAGCGTTCGACCTGCTCGGCGAAGTCGGCGTTCTCGGCGAGGAAGCCGTAGCCCGGGTGGATGCCGTTGGCGCCGGTGACTTCGGCGGCGGCGATGATCGCCGGGATGTGCAGGTAGGACTGGCCGGCCGGGGCCGGGCCGATGCACACGGCCTCGTCGGCCAGCGACAGGTGCATCAGCTCGCGGTCGGCAGTGGAGTGCACCGCGACCGTCTTGATGCCCAGCTCCTTGCAGGCGCGCAGGATGCGCAGGGCGATCTCGCCGCGGTTGGCGATCAGTACTTTATCCAACATCGCAGGTTCCCCGCGGCTTAGACGATGGTGAACAGCGGCTGGTCGTACTCGACCGGCTGGCCGCTTTCGACCAGGACCTGCTCGATGACGCCGCTGGTTTCAGCCTCGATGTGGTTCATCATCTTCATGGCTTCGACGATGCACAGGATGTCGCCTTTCTTCACGCTCTGGCCGACTTCGACGAAGGGCGCGGCGGTCGGCGAGGGCGAGCGGTAGAAGGTACCGACCATCGGCGAGCGGACCACGTTGCCGTTGAGCTTGGCGGCGGCCGGCGCGGCTTCGGCGGCCGGTGCGGCGGCAGCGGCCACTGGGGCCGGGGCGGCAGCGGGGGCGGGCGCGTAGGCCGGGGCGGCAGCGTAGATCGGCTGGGCGGCGGTCTTGCTGTGGCGGCTGATGCGCACCGATTCTTCGCCTTCGCGGATTTCCAGCTCGTCGATGCCGGATTCTTCGAGCAGTTCGATCAGTTTCTTGACTTTACGGATGTCCATTAGCGTTCGCACTCCCAGGTGATGGTCACGGGCGTTCAAGTTGTTCGAGGGCGGACTCCAGGGCCAGGCGGTAGCCTGTGGCCCCCAGGCCGCAGATCACCCCTACTGCCACGTCGGAGAAGTAGGAGTGATGCCGGAAAGGTTCACGTTTGTGCACGTTGGACAGGTGCACTTCGATGAATGGGATGCTCACCGCGAGCAACGCGTCACGTAGCGCGACACTCGTATGCGTGAAAGCCGCCGGATTGATGAGGATGAAGTCCACGCCTTCGCCGCGCGCGGCGTGGATGCGCTCGATCAGTTCGTACTCGGCGTTGCTCTGCAGGTACATCAGGTGATGGCCGGCCTCGCGGGCGCGGCGCTCCAGGTCCTGGTTGATCTGCTCGAGGGTGACCGAGCCGTAGACGCCGGGTTCGCGGGTGCCGAGCAGGTTCAGGTTGGGCCCGTGCAGGACCAGTAGGGTGGCCATCGGCTTGTTGTTCTCTCGTCGCGCGGATTGGAAATTGGCCGGGACTATGCCGGAAACCGGGCGTGACTGTCCAGTCATGCCGGTTTTGCGGTAGATGTCGGCATGTTGCCTGATGATTGCTGCAGAAATATGAGGCGCGCTCTAGCGCGCGCCGGCCTGTTGCAGATGCGCGGCCAGGGTGGCCGCGTTGGTCTCGCCGACGATGCGCAGGTCGCTGTGCTCCTGGCCGCCCGCGTCGAACAGCAGCAGCGCCGGCGGGCCGAAGAGGTTGTAGCGGTCGAGCAGGGCGCGCTGCTCGGCGGTGCTGTCGGTCATGTCGAAGCGCAGCAACTGGTAGCCGGCCAGTTGCGCCTGCACTGCCGCGTCCGGCAGCACCTGGCGCTCGATGATCTTGCAGCTGATGCACCAGTCGGCGTACCAGTCCAGCAGCACCGGCCGGCCGGCGGCGCTGGCCTGGGCCAGGGCGGTGTCGAGCTGCGCCGGGGTGGTCAGGTTCTGCCACTGGCCGGGCGTCGAGCTGGGCGGGCCGGCATGGCTGGAGGGTTCGGAGCGGCCCAGCGGGTGCAGCGGGTCGGACTCGCCGCGCAGGGCGCCGGCCCAGGCCGCCAGGGCGTAGACCAGGAACATCAGGCCGAGCAGCTGGGCGCCGCGTTGCAGCGGCGTCTTGTTCACCAGTTCCAGGGTGCCCAGGGCGATGGCCACGCCGCCGGCCAGGGCGCCCCACAGGGCCAGGCTCACCGGGCCGGAGAGCACCCGCTCGAGCAGCCAGATGGCCACCGCCAGCAGCAGCACGCCGAAGAAGTTGCGCACGCCGGTCATCCAGGCCCCGGATTTCGGCAGCACGGCGCCGCCGCCGGCGCCGAAGATCACCAGCGGGGTGCCCATGCCCAGGCCCAGGGCGAACAGCAGCAGGCCGCCGCCGAGGGCGTCGCCGGTGCTGCCGATGTACAGCAGCAGGCCGGCCAGGGGCGCCGAGACGCAGGGCGAGACCAGCAGGCTGGAAAGCACGCCCAGGGTGGCCGCGCCGGCGATGGAGCCGCCGCGGGTGTCGGCCGCCATGCGGTCCAGGCGCTCGCGCACAAAGCCCGGCAGGCGCAGCTCGAAGATGCCGAACATGGCGATGGCGAAGGCCACGAAGAAGGCCGCGAAGGGCACCAGCACCCAGGGCGACTGCAACATCGCCTGCAGGTTGAGCTTGGCGCCGAACAGCCCCATCAGCGCGCCGAGCACGGCGTAGCACACCGCCATCGGCAGCACGTAGGCCAGCGACAGGGTGAAGCCGCGCATGCCGCCCGGGCGCCCGCGCAGGACCACGCCGGAGAGGATCGGCAGCATCGGCAGCACGCAGGGGGTGAAGGTCAGCGTCAGGCCGGCGAGGAAGGCGATCAGCAGGCCGCGGTCGAGCTTCTTGATCTTGCCGCTGCCTTCGCCCTTGAGCAGCGCCAGCAGGTCGTCGACCACCGCCGGCTCGCCGGAGGCCACGGCCGCCTTGCCGGCGGCGGCGGGCTTGGCGCCGAGGCTGGCGACGCCCGCGGCGGAAACCTGCACCTGGGCGGTTTCCGGGGCGTAGCACAGGCCCTTGTCGGCGCAGCCCTGGTAGGTGACGGTGAGGCGGTAGGGCAGCTTCTGCGGGTTGTTCAGCGGCACCTTGACGTCGGTGATGGCGTAGTAGACCTGGGAGTCGCCGAAGTAGTCGTCGTGGTGGGCCTTGCCCGGCGGCAGCTGCACGTCGCCGAGGCTGACCTCGGCCGGCTCGACCTGGAACTTCATGCGGTGCCGGTAGAGGTAGTAGCCCTCGGCGTTGACGAAGCGCAGCAGCACCTGCTGGCTGTCGCTGTCCTCGACGCTCAGGCGGAAGGCCTCGGCCACCGGGAGGAACTTGCCCTCGGCCGGCGCCGCGGTACTGAAACCGGGGGCGGCGGGGGCCGGCTTGTCGAACAGGCCGGCCGTGGCGGGCAGGGCGACCAGGAACAGGAGCAGGGTCAGCAGGCGGCGCATGGAACTCTCGCGGACTTTCTGGGTGGCGGCATGATAGCGGAAAGCTTCCGATGCGGCCCGAGGAGCTGTCACAAGAAGTGATCGAGGCTGTGGGACTTCGCCTGCGAGTCCTGGTTCCCGCGTTGCTGCCGCGTCAATCGGCCGCGTGCTGGCCGAACGCCCCCAGCAGGTCGCTGACGAAGGCCTGTTCGGCGTCGCCGGGGTGGCGGCCACGGTGGCGGGTCAGGCTGAAGGCCACCTCGAAGCCCAGTTCACCCGGCAGCAGCTCGCGCAACTGGCCGCGCTCGATCCAGGGTTGCGCGACATGCCGGGGCAGGTAGCCGATGTGCGCGCCGGAGAGGATGAACGCCAGGCTGCCGTCCACCTGTTCGCAGCGCGCGCTGCTGCGGCCGGTCTGCAGCGGTTCGTCGGCGGCGATGAAGCGGTAGGGGTGCAGCACCTGGTCGGCGTCGGCCAGGGCGTCGCGGGTCGGCTTCCTTTGCTCGAAGGCCGGGTGGCCCGCGCCGCAATACAGGCCCTGGGATTCGATGAACAGGGGGTGATGCTCCAGCGCCGCCTGGGTGCCGGCGAAGTAGCCGACCGCCAGGTGCAGCCGGTCCTGCAGTAACAGGCGCTCCAGTTCGGCGGGCGTGGCGGTGAGCAGCTCCAGGCTGACCGCCTCGTTGCGCTGGCGGAAGCGGCGGATCGCCTCGGACAGTCGCGCGACGACGCTTTCTTCGAGACTTTCCGAAAGGCCGATGCGCACCTCGCCCAGCAGCTTGTCGGCCACGCCGCGCGCCTCGTCGCGGAAGCCCTCGATGGCGACGAACAGCCGCCGCGTCGATTGCAGCAGGTGCTCGCCCTTAGGCGTCAGGCGGAAGCCGCCCTTGCCGCGCTCGCACAGGCGGTAGCCCAGGCGCGTCTCCAGCTTGGCCATCTGGATGCTGATGCTCGGCTGGCTCAGGCCCAACTCGCCCTGCGCCGCGCTGAAGCCGCCGCATTCCACCACGGTGACGAACAGGCGCAGCAACTGCAGGTCGAGGTCGCGCAACTGGCTGAGCATGGCTGTCTCCAAACATTGCCAAAATGCAATGCCAAAGTAATTAACTTTGTATTTTTACAAAGTAAAGCCCGCCCCATGCTCGCCCCATAACCACAACAACCCCGAGGCGATGATCATGCGTGTGTTTCCCTGGGCTTCCCTTGCGGCCCTGCTCGCGGCCCTGGCCATGCCCCTGCAGGCGCAGGAGCGGGTGCTCAACCTGTACAACTGGGCGGATTACGTCGGCGCCGAAGCCTTGCAGCGCTTCCAGCAGGAAACCGGCATCCGCGTCAAATACGACACCTTCGACAGCGCCGAGGTGCTCGACAGCAAGCTGATGACCGGCCGCAGCGGCTACGACGTGGTCTTCCCCGCCAGCAGCGGGCTGGCCCGCGCCATCCAGGCCAAGGCCGTGCAGCCGGTGGACGACGCGCAGCTGAAGAACTTCGCCAACCTCGACCCGGAACTGCTGGCCAAGCTGGCCGCCATCGATCCGGGCAACCGCTACGGCGTGCCCTACACCTGGGGCACCGTGGGCCTGGCGATCAACAAGGACGAAGTGCTCAAGCGCATCCCCGACGCGCCGCTGGACAGCCTCGACCTGCTGTTCAAGCCCGAATACGCCAGCCGCCTGGCCGACTGCGGCATCTCGCTGATCGACTCGCCCCAGGAGGTGATCAGCGTGGCGCTCAACTACCTGGGCAAGCCGCCCTACAGCACCGACGCGGCCGACCTGGCCCAGGTCCGCCAGTTGCTCGAGAAGCTGCAGTCCAACGTGCGCTACATCGCCAGCGGCAAGCACATCAACGACCTGGCCAACGGCACGCTGTGCCTCGCGCTGACCTACACCGGCGACGCGCTGATGGGCGCCGCGCAGGCCAGGCAGGCGAACAAGCCATTCGAGGTGATCTACCGGATACCCAGGGAAGGCACGCTGATCTGGTTCGACACCATGGCCATCCCGGTGGACGCGCCGCACCCGCAGGAAGCGCGCGCCTTCATCGACTTCATGCTGCGCCCGGACGCCATCGCCGAGCTGACCAACACCCTGTACTTCGCCAATGCCAACCGCAAGGCCACGCCGCTGCTCAATGCCGATGTGGCCAGCGACCCGGACATCTACCCGGCGCCGGCCATGCGCCGGAAGCTGTTCGGCGAGCAGTTGCTGACCTTGAAGCAGCAGCGCGAGCGGACGCGGCTGTGGTCGGCGTTCCGCACCCGCTCCTGAGCGAGGGTGGAACCGCAGGCACCGAGCTTTCAGGACACACCCAAAAAACACCGATGATGAGGACACCATGGATCAAGCCCACGACAACGACCAGGCCATCACCCGCGACAGCCTGTATGGCACCGCCGCCGAATCCACCTATGCCGGCATCACCAGCTTCATGCGCCGCCGCTACAGCCGCGACCTGCGCGGCGTCGACCTGGTGGTGAGCGGCGTGCCCTTCGACACCGCCACCACCAACCGCCCCGGCAGCCGCTTCGGGCCGCGGGCGATCCGCGCCGCCTCGGTGCAGATGGCCTGGGCCCGGCACTTCCCCTGGGAGTTCGACCCCTTCGACCACCTGGCGGTGATCGACTACGGCGACTGCTCCTTCGACCACGGCGTGCCGCAGGAAACCCCGGCAGCCATCGAGGCCCACGCCGCGCGCATCCTCGATGCCGGCTGCGCGCTGCTGACCCTGGGCGGCGACCACTTCATCAGCTACCCGCTGCTCAAGGCCCACGCGAAGCAGCACGGTCCGCTGTCGCTGATCCACTTCGACGCCCACAGCGACACCTGGCCGGACGAGGACTGCCAGCGCATCGACCACGGCACCATGTTCTACCATGCCGCCCGTGAGGGGCTGGTGGACCCGGCGCGTTCGGTGCAGGTCGGCCTGCGCACCACCAACGACGATGTGATGGGCTTCCAGGTGCTGGATGCCCGAGAGGTGCACCGCCACTCGCCGCAGGCCATCGCCGAACGCATCCGCGCGCGGGTGGGGGACAACCCGGTGTACCTGACCTTCGATATCGACTGCCTCGACCCGGCCTTCGCGCCGGGCACCGGCACGCCGGTCTGCGGCGGGCTCAGTTCGCACCAGGCGCTGGAAATCCTCCGCGCGCTGCGTGGCATCAACCTGGTGGGCATGGACGTGGTGGAAGTCGCGCCGCCCTACGACAGCGCCGAGATCACCGCCCTGGCCGGCGCGACCCTGGCGATGGAGATGGTTTGCCTGTACGCGGCGCGGCACAAACTGGGCGAGCGTTGATGGGATGGCCCGGTAGGCGCGGGAAACCCATTTTACGGGGCGTCGTGGTTGGACCTGGCGCGCTCTTCAACGGCGTTTCGTGCCCATCACCGAGCGGGGCATGGCCAAGGTCAAGCGGCGGATAACCGCGAACGGTTATCCGCCCTACGCCGAGCCCACCCCCGGCGTTATCCGCCGATCCGCGGGATCAGGCGAACACCTCGACGCGATTGCGCCCGCCGTGCTTGGCGCGGTACAGCGCCTCGTCGGCGCGGCGGGCCAGGACGGTGGCGTCTTCGTCCGCGCCCAGCTGGGCGATGCCGCAACTGAAGGTGCAGGCCAGGTCGGCGGGCTTGGCCGGGTAACGGATTTCGGCGAAGCGCTGGCGGATTTCCTCCAGCACCTTGTGCGCCGCCACGCTGTCGGTGTCCGGCAGCACCACGGCGAACTCCTCGCCGCCGTAGCGGCCGATGTGGTCGGTCTTGCGCAGGCGCTGCTTGAGGAACAGCGCCAGGCTCTTGATCACCCGGTCGCCCATGGGGGGGCCGTAGCTGTCGTTGACCTTCTTGAAGTGGTCGATGTCGAGCATGGCGAAGGCCAGCGGCTGGCCTTCGCGGCGCGCGCGGTAGCTGGCGTCTTCCAGCAACTGCAGGGTGTGGGTGTGGTTGTACAGCCCGGTGAGGCTGTCGCGCACCATGCGCGCCTTGAGGCTGCGCGCCCGCGCTGCGCGGTTGCGCACGGTGGCGATCAGGTGGCGCGGCTTGATCGGCTTGGTGAGGAAGTCGTCGCCGCCCTCGCTCATGGCGTCGAGCTGCTTGTCCAGATCGTCCTCGGCCGACAGGTAGATGATCGGCACGCTGACGTGGCGCTCGTGCTGGCGGATCACCTTGGCCAGCTCGGTGCCCAGGCATTCGGGCATGTACATGTCGAGGATGATCAGGTCCGGCTGGAACTCGGCCAGCTCGGCCATCACCGACAGCGGCGCGGTGAGCGCGCGGGTGACGATGCCGGCGCCGTTGAGGACCATCTCGGTGTGTGCCGCCTGGGCCCGCGAGTCGTCGACGATGAGCACGCGGAAGGGGTCGTAGTGGGCGACGCGGGTGAGCATCTCGATCTTTTCCAGCACCCCGGAGGCGTCCAGGGTGCCGCTGAAGAACTCCTGGCCGCCGGCGCGGGCCGCGGCCAGGCGGGTGGGGGTGTCGGTGTCCTCGTGGCTGAAGAACAGCACCGGCAGCTTGTGCGCCAGGCCCGCCTGCACTTCCTCGGCCAGGGCCAGGCCGAGGCCCGCGCCGGCGAAGTCGACGTCCATCAGCAGCGCCGCCGGGTGGCGTTCGGCCATGGCCGCGCGGAAGGCCGCGGCGTGCTCGCACAGCTGCGCGTGGACGCCGAAGAACTCCAGCTGCTGGGCCAGGCGCTCGGCGCGCTCGGCGTCCTGCAGGGCCAGGTAGACCGGCTTGCGCAGCGGCGGCAGCTGGGTGTGTTCGAGCTGGTCGCCATGGCGCAGGCCGGTGCGCGACAGGCGCAGCATCAATTGGGCGAACTCGTTGATCCGCTCGCTGGACAGGCGCCCGCGGTTGCCCGCCACGGCGTCCAGCCCGGCGCCGATGGCGGCGGCCAGCTGGGCGTGCTCGGCCTGCTCGAAGCGCTCGGCGTAGCGCTGCAGGCGCAGGACGGCCTCGCGCAGGTCGGCCATGCCGCTGGCGGTCCATTCCGAGCGGCTGAGCTGCTGCCAGATCTCCAGCACGTGCCGGGCCTGGTGGATCACCCGCTGGGCAAAATGGTGTTTCAAGCGATCGCGGGTGGGATCGTCGTGCTCGGTCATGGCGCGCTTCTTGTGAGGGCTGACGCGGTGGCGGGGTCGCCAGAGCGATGATGGCACCATGCTACCATTTGCCGCTGGCAATTCCAGTGATGTCGGTCAAGGATCGCCAGGCGTGCCATGCAGAGGGTAGGCTGCCCTTCGGGCGCCGACTGCGGCATGCTAGTGCGCCTGGATCGCGGCATCGCCCGGCACCTGTGGCGGGGCCTGCGGTCCAACCTTTTTCCGTTAGGTCGAACCAAGGACTTTGCCATGTGGAACTGGAAGAATCGCGGCGGCTCGGTGCGCGAGCGCGTCGACGACAGGGTTGACGATGTGCGCGCCTACTTCGGCGGGCCCTGGCTGGTGCGCGTGGTCGGCGGGCTGCTGGGCGCCTACCTGGTGGTCGCCGCCCTGGTCGGCTGGTACTGGAGCCGCGAGCCGGACCTGTTCCCCGTGCAGCAGCATGCGCAGCAGGCCGCCGAGCGCGCCGGGCGGCAGATGGTGGTGGGCTATACCACCGTGGAAACCCTCAAGGAAGTGGTCGGCACCCTGCTGAACAAGCCGGGCGGCTACCTGTCCAACGACATCTTCCCGCCGGGCCTGTGGCTGGACAACATGCCCAGCTGGGAATACGGCGTGCTGGTGCAGACCCGCGACCTGTCCCGCGCGCTGCGCAAGGACTTCGCCCGCTCGCAGTCGCAGTCCACCGAGGACGCCGACCTGGCCCGCGCCGAGCCGCGCTTCAACTTCGACAACAAGAGCTGGGCGCTGCCGTCTTCCGAATCGGAGTACGCCGAGGGCATCAAGTCCCTGGACCGCTACCTGGCGCGCCTCTCCGCCGAGCAGCCCAACGCGCAGTTCTACGCCCGCGCCGACAGCCTGAACAACTGGCTGGGCGACGTTTCCACCCGCCTGGGCTCGCTGTCCCAGCGCCTGTCCGCCAGCGTCGGGCGGGTCAAGCTGAACACCAACATCAAGACCGCCTCGGCGCTGGCGCCGGGGCAGGCGCCGCAGGTCGACGAGGAAGTGCAGGAAACCCCCTGGCTGCAGATCGACAACGTGTTCTACGAGGCCCGCGGCCAGGCCTGGGCGCTGTCGCACATCCTGCGCGCCATCGAGGTCGACTTCGCCGACGTGCTGGCGAAGAAGAACGCCACCGTCAGCGTGCGGCAGATCATCCGTGAGCTGGAAGCCACCCAGGAAGCGCTGTGGAGCCCGATGGTGCTCAACGGCAGCGGTTTCGGCGTGCTGGCCAACCATTCGCTGGTGATGGCCAACTACATTTCCCGGGCCAACGCCGCGATCATCGATCTGCGGCAACTGCTGGCGCAGGGCTGATGGACCTCGTCAGCGCCGCCGAGGCCGCCCACCGGCTGGCCTCGGACCGGGAACTGATCGCCTGGGTCGACGAGCGCGACCAGTTGCTGGGCGAGCTGCCGCGCGCCCAGCTGCGCGAGGGCGGGCTGATCGGCCGCGGCACCTTCATCCTGCTGTTCAACGGCGCCGGGCAGCTCTGCGTGCACCGTCGCAGCCTGAGCAAGGCGGTGTACCCGGGCTACTGGGACGCCGCCGCCGGCGGCATGGTGCAGGCCAGCGAGAGCTATGCGCTGTCGGCCGGCCGGGAGTTGGAAGAAGAGCTGGGCGTGGCCGGCGTGGAGTTGCGCGAGCATGGCACCTTCTTTTTCGACGAGCCGGGCAATCGGCTGTGGTGCGCGGTGTTTTCCGCGATCTGGGATGGGCCGTTGAGGCTGCAGCCGGAGGAGGTGCTGGAGGCGCGGTTCGTCGAGCCGGCTGTGGCGCTGGAGGAGGCTACCTCTGGGGCTTTGTACTGTCCGGACTCTTTGCAGGCTTTGCGGTTGTTCCTGGGGCAGCTTTAAAGAGCAAGAGCCCCTCACCCTAACCCTCTCCCGCAAGCGGGAGAGGGGACTGTCCCGAGTGGGCGTGCGGTCTGTGCCTCTTGCATGCCATTGCCCATGCATCCACTCCATAACAGCAGCAGTGCTCGGTGCGTCCGGCGCGGACTCCCTCTCCCGCTTGCGGGAGAAGGGACTGTCCTGAATGGGCGGCGAAACTGTGCCATGGGCGTACCGAGGTTTATGCATCCACTCCGAAGGTTCGGCGAAGTGCGTAGTCTCCGGCGCGGACTCCCTCTCCCGCTTGCGGGAGAGGGCCGGGGTGAGGGTGCTTTTCAGGCATGTCGCCAATCCGCCGATCAATGACGCATTTCCACCCTTAGCATTTGCCTCCAATGCTGGTAAATTGCGCGACCTTTCCGCTCGGGTCCTCCGGCGGGAATGCGCAGCCCCTGCCTGAGTGGGGCGTCGCGGTCGGCGCCAGCCGATCATTCGTTGACCTGGCCCTTAGAGGCCAATCCTGGGGAAAACGCCCGGTGGTCAAGAAAGCATCCTCCCTGTCCGCCCTCGGCGGGCTCGTCTACTCCACCGATGCGGGCCGGCATTGCCCGGACTGCAACCAGCCCGTTGGCGCCTGCATCTGCAAGCAGTCCGTGATCCCGGCCGGCGACGGCATCGCCCGTGTGCGCCGCGAGACCAAGGGCCGCGGCGGCAAGACCGTGACCACGGTCAGCGGCGTGCCCCTGGCCGAAGACGCCCTCAAGGAACTGGCCACGGCGCTGAAGAAGCGCTGCGGCACCGGCGGCGCGTTGAAGGACGGCGTCATCGAGATCCAGGGCGACCACGTCGAGCTGCTCCTCGAAGAGTTGGCCAAGCGCGGCTTCAAGGCTAAGAAATCCGGCGGCTGATTCGTCTCTCCCCTGCAGGGAACGGGTTAGGCAGCGGCGCATGGCGCCGGCATGCCGGCCAGCCCGTTCCCTAGATGGGAGATGCGCGCTCGCGAGTTCGCCACGCTTTCCTAAACTACCGCCAGAGATGGCGGTCAACACGGCAACGTCATACCCGACGTTTAGGCTTGTTGCGTCCGCGCGCTACCCGCGCCGGGCGCTCGACTTTCTTTTCAGGAGACACCCGCGCATGGCCGCAAGACGGACCCGCAAAGACGACGGCAGCAACTGGACGGTGGCGGACAGCCGCAGCATCTACGGTATCCGCCATTGGGGCGCCGGCTATTTCGCGATCAACGACGCCGGCAACGTCGAGGTGCGCCCGCAGGGCGCCGACGCCCAGCCGATCGATCTGCATGCGCTGGTCGGCCAACTGCGCGAGGCGGGCCTGTCGCTGCCGCTGCTGGTGCGCTTCCCGGACATCCTGCAGGACCGCGTGCGCAAGCTGACCGGCGCCTTCGATGCCAACATCGCGCGCCTGGAGTACGGCAGCCGCTACACCGCGCTCTACCCGATCAAGGTCAACCAGCAGGAAGCGGTGGTGGAAAGCATCATCGCCACCCAGAACGTCTCCATCGGCCTGGAAGCCGGCTCCAAGCCGGAGCTGATGGCGGTGCTGGCGCTGGCGCCCAAGGGCGGGACCATCGTCTGCAACGGCTACAAGGACCGCGAGTTCATCAAGCTGGCGCTGATGGGGCAGAAGCTCGGGCACAACGTCTTCATCGTCATCGAGAAGGAGTCCGAGGTGCAACTGGTGATCGAGGAGGCCGAGCACGTCGGCGTACTGCCGCAGGTCGGCCTGCGCGTGCGGCTGTCCTCGCTGGCCTCCTCGAAGTGGGCCGACACCGGCGGCGAGAAGGCCAAGTTCGGCCTTTCCGCCGCGCAGCTGCTGTCGGTGGTCGAGCGCTTCCGCCAGGCCGGGCTGGACCAGGGCGTGCGCCTGCTGCACTTCCACATGGGCTCGCAGATCGCCAACCTGGCCGACTACCAGCACGGCTTCAAGGAAGCCATCCGCTACTACGGCGAGCTGCGCGCCCTCGGCCTGCCGGTGGACCACGTGGACGTCGGCGGCGGCCTGGGCGTGGACTACGACGGCACCCACTCGCGCAACGCCAGCTCGATCAACTACGACATCGACGACTACGCCGGCGTGGTGGTGGGCATGCTCAAGGAGTTCTGCGACGCCCAGGGCCTGCCGCACCCGCACATCTTCTCCGAGAGCGGCCGCGCGCTGACCGCGCACCACGCGGTGCTGATCACCCAGGTCACCGATGTCGAGCGGCACAACGACGAGCTGCCGAAGATCACCGACCTCGCCGAGCAGCCGGAGATCGTCCAGTACCTGGCCGACCTGCTCGGCCCGACCGACGCCGAGATGGTCACCGAGACCTACTGGCGCGCCACCCACTACATGAGCGACGCCGCCAGCCAGTACGCCGAGGGCAAGATCAGCCTGGCCCAGAAGGCCCTGGCCGAGCAGTGCTACTTCGCCATCTGCCGGCGCCTGCACAACCAGCTCAAGGCCCGCCAGCGCTCGCACCGCCAGGTGCTCGACGAGCTCAACGACAAGCTCGCCGACAAATACATCTGCAACTTCTCGGTGTTCCAGAGCCTGCCCGACACCTGGGCCATCGGCCAGGTGCTGCCGATCCTGCCGATCCACCGCCTGGGCGAGGAACCGGACCGCCGCGCGGTGCTGCAGGACCTGACCTGCGACTCCGACGGCAAGATCACCCAGTACGTCGACGAGCAGAGCATCGAGACCAGCCTGCCGGTGCACGACGTGAAGGAGGGCGAGGACTACCTGATCGGCGTGTTCCTGGTCGGCGCCTACCAGGAAATCCTCGGCGACATGCACAACCTGTTCGGCGACACCGACTCGGTGAACGTCTACCAGAACGCCGACGGCAGTTTCCACCACGCCGGCATCGAGACCCACGACACCATCGAGGACATGCTGCGCTACGTGCACCTGTCGCCCGAGGAACTGATGACCCATTACCGCGACAAGGTGGCCGGCGCCAAGCTCACCGCCCGCGAGCGCACCCAGTTCCTCGACGCGCTGCGCCTGGGCCTGACGCGCTCGGCCTACCTGTCGTCCTGACCGGCACGGCCTGCTCTTCGTAGGGCGTATAACCGTTCGCGGTTATACGCCGTTACCCCGCCGACGTGGTGCTCTTCGTAGGATGGGTTGAGCCTGCGAAACCCATCGGGTCATGGTGATGGGTATCGCTTCGCTCAACCCATCCTACGTCTCCATCACCTGCGCCACGCGCCTGGCCAATTCGGCTGCCTGCCTTTCGTCCTTCACATTGGTGAAGCTCATCACCAGCGCCGGTTCCTGGCGCGCCTCCACACACCAATTGTTCAGCGCCTGCAAGCCCAGGCCGGCTTCCCTTGCGCGGGCGGCGATGGCCTTGTCGTCGCCGTCGATCCGGCCGATCAGGTGCAGGCCGCCGGGCAGCTCGGCGAATTTCATGCGTTCGCCCAGGTGCCGCTCCAGGGCCGTGCGCAACAGTTGCCGGCGCTGCGCGTAGAGCGTGCGGGTGCGCTTGAGGTGGCGGGCGAAGTGGCCTTCCGTGATGAAGTCGCACAGCGTCGCCTGCTGCAGCTCGGCGCAGCCGTTGGCGAAGGTCTGCTGGCTGCGCACGAAGCGCTCCAGCAACGGCGGCGGCACCACCAGGTAGCCCAGGCGCAGGGCCGGGCACAGCACCTTGCTGAAGGTCCCGGCGTAGAGCACGCGGCCCTGGCGGTCCAGGCTCTTGAGCGCCGGCAGCGGGAAGCCGGCATAGCGATATTCGCTGTCGTAGTCGTCTTCCACTATCCAGGCCCCGGCCTGGGCCGCCCAGTCCAGCAGGGCCAGGCGCCGTGGCAGGCTCAGGGCCACGCCGGTGGGGCTCTGCTGCGAGGGCGTGACCAGGGCGAAGCGGGCGTCGGGCGCGCGGCGCAGGCCCTGTTCCACGCACAGGCCGTCGCCGTCCACCGGCACCGCGACCGGCCGGGCGCCGGCTGCTGCCATCAGCTGGCGCCCGCGCGGGTAGCCGGGGTCCTCGTGCCAGAAGGCATCGCCCGGCTGCAGCAGGGTGCGGCTGACCAGGTCCAGGGCGCCCTGGTAGCCGGCGCAGATCAGCACCTGCGCCGGTTCGCAGGCGATCCCGCGGGACACGCTGAGGTAACCGGCCAGCGCCTCGCGCAGCGGGGCGTAGCCGCAAGGGTCGGGGTAGGCCAGTTCGACCTCGGCGGTGTGGCGCAGGCGGCGCCCGGCCAGGCGCGACCACAGTGCCTTGGGGAAGGCGTCCAGCGCCGGCAGGCCGAGTTGCAGCGGCAGCACCTGCGGGCCGTGGGCGATCAGCCCGGGCAACACCTGCTCGGGCTGCGGCGCCAGGCGCGCCGGGCGTTCGGCGTTGCGCCCGGCCAACTGCGGCGAAACCACTGTGCCCGCCGGGCCGCGGGCCAGCAGGTAGCCTTCGCTGGTCAGCAACTGGTAGGCCAGCTCCACGGTGCCGCGGGCCACGCCCAGCTCGCTGGCCAGGCCGCGCACCGGCGGCCCCCGCTCGCCCGGGCGCAGGGTGCCGCGGGCGATGGCCTCGCGGATGCGCTCGTAGAGCTGGCGGTAGATCGGCTGCGCCAGGCCGGGGTCCAGGCGCAGGGCGAGGGGCTCGGTCATGGCCTGGTTCGCTGCGGGCTTTGTGGATAAATGACTATGCCATGACGCGGATCAGCCGTCGCGAGCGGACGAGTGCCGCGCCAGCGACTAGGCTTGCAGTTCCAGACCCGGGAGCAGCAAGGCGATGGACTTCAAGGATTACTACGCGGCGCTGGGCGTGGCGCCGGACGCCGACGAAAAGGCGATCAAGACCGCCTACCGCAAACTGGCGCGCAAATACCACCCCGACGTCAGCAAGGAGGCGGACGCCGAAGCGCACTTCAAGGAAGTCTCCGAGGCCTACGAGGTGCTCAAGAGCCCCGAGAAGCGCGCCGAGTACGACCAGTTGCGCCAGTACCAGCAGAGCGGCCGCTTCGAAGCGCCGCCGGGCTGGCAGCCGTCCGGCGGCTTCGAGGGCGCCGAGCATTTCCAGGAGCAGGACTTCTCCGACTTCTTCGAGTCGATCTTCGGCGCCCATGCCGGCCCGCAGGGGCACCGCCGGCGGGAAAGACGCGGCCGCGACATCGAGCTGGAGGTGCCGTTGTTCCTGGAGGAGAGCCAGTCCGGCGAGCCGCAGCCGATCCGCTTCGGCCTGCCCAGCTACGACGAGCAGGGCCGGCGCCTGCCCGACGTGGAGAAGACGCTGAAGGTGCGCATTCCCCCGGGCGTGGTGGACGGCGAGCGCATCCGCCTGAAGGGCCAAGGCGCGCCCGGCATCGGCGGCGCGCCGGCCGGCGACCTCTACCTGGTCATCCGCCTGGCGCCGCACCCGCTGTTCGACGTCGACGGCCGCGACCTCGTCCTCAGCGTGCCGCTGGCGCCCTGGGAAGCGGCGCTGGGGGCCAAGATCGAGGTGCCCACCCTGAACGGCCGCATCGCCCTCAGCGTGCCGCCGGGCAGCCAGAGCGGCCAGCGCCTGCGCATCCGCGGCAAGGGCCTGGCCGGCAAGGGCGAGGACCCTGCCGGCGACCTCTACGCGGTGCTCAAGGTGGTGATGCCCAAGGGCGCGCCCGAGGGCGAGACGCGCAAGCACTGGGAAGAACTGGCCGCCCGCGCGGCCTTCGATCCACGCAGCCAGTGGGGTAAACGGCCATGAGCGAGATACTGCTGAGCCTGGAGCTGGAAGAGCTCTGCGAGGGCGCGCGGCTGCCGCGCGAGACGCTGCTGGAGATAGTCGAGGTCGGCATCGTCGAGCCCCTGGAACGGCGGGGCGACACCTGGCTGTTCAGCGTCGAGTCGCTGACCCTGGTGCGCCGCGCGGTGCGCCTGCAACGCGAGTTCGAGGTGGACTGGCCGGGCATCGCCCTGGCCCTGCGCCTGCTCGACGAGGTGGAGCAGCTGCGCAGAGAGAACGCCCGCCTGCGCCAGCGGTTGGCGCGTTACGAGGAGGAGTGAAGGGGCGGGGGAGTCCGCCCTACATTCCCCATGTAGGAGCGCGCCCTGCGCGCGAAATCGCGGGCAGGGCCCGCTCCTACAGGTTGCCGGAAAGCACGGTGTTTCTCCCCGTAGGAGCGGACCTTGTCCGCGATAGCCGGAGGTATCGGCGCGGATCGCGGATGAGATCCGCTCCTACGCTGCCCCACCCGCGCCATTCCAATGTAGGAGCGCGCCCTGCGCGCGAAATCGCGGGCAGGGCCCGCTCCTACAGGTTGCCGGGAAGCACGGTGTTTCTCCCCGTAGGAGACCTTGTCCGCGATAGCCGGATATCCCGGCGCGGATCGCGGATGAGATCCGCTCCTACGCTGCCCCACCCGCACCATTCCAATGTAGGAGCGCGCCCTGCGCGCGAAATCGCGGGCAGGGCCCGCTCCTACAGGTTGCCGGGAAGCACGGTGTTTCTCCCCGTAGGAGCGGACCTTGTCCGCGATAGCCGGATATCCCGGCGCGGATCGCGGATGAGATCCGCTCCTACGCAACCCCACCCGCGCCATTCCAATGTAGGAGCGCGCCCTGCGCGCGATTTCGTGGGCAGGAAGGCACACCGTTGCCCTGGAACGATGACGCGTTACGAGGAGAATGATGCTCTTCGGAGCGGCTCGGCGCGGGCCTCAGGCTCCGGCGATCTTCTCCACCCAGCGGGCGTAGCTGTCGATGATGGTCTGCAGGAAGGGCCCGACCTGGTCGTTGGCCTTGCCGGCGGCGTCGAAGAAGCTGCCGGCGCCGCCCAGGTAGGTTTCCGGCTGCTGCATGCAGGGCACGTCGAGGAACACCAGGGACTGGCGCAGCGCATGGTTGGCGCCGAAGCCGCCGATGGCCCCCGGCGAGACGCTGACCACGCCGCCCGGCTTGCCGCCCCAGGCGCTCTTGCCGTAGGGGCGCGAGCCCACGTCGATGGCGTTCTTCAGCGCCGCCGGCATCGAGCGGTTGTATTCCGGGGTGACGAACAGCACCGCGTCGGCGCGGCGGATGCGCTCGCGGAAGGGCGCGTAGGCGGCCGGGGCGTTGTCGCCGTCCAGGTCCTCGTTGTACAGCGGCAGTTGGCCGATCTCGACGATCTCCAGCTTCAGGTTCGCCGGGGCCCGCTCGGCCAGGGCCAGGGCCACCTTGCGGTTGAGGGATTCCTTGCGCAGGCTGCCGACCAGCACGGCGACGTCGAAGACTTTGCTCATGGGCGTTTCCTTGTGGCGAGGGAAGTCGGGAACCTTCGTTATAGACGAGAAATGTGGCATTCGCGGGAGCGCTGCGCGGATCGGTCGCGAGGCCATGTCCCAGGCTTTTAATCGATTCTTGGCTCTGTCGACTGTGCCATGACGCCCCTAGAGTGGCCCCATCCACTCTCCAGACGAGGTCGAACATGTGCACGAGAATCTTCTTCGCCGGCGCCACCGGCGCCGTGGGCAAGCGCCTGCTGCCCATGCTGCTGGCGCGCGGCTACCGGGTGCTGGCGTGCAGCCGTGAGCCGGCGCGGGCCGAGGCCCTGCGCGCGGCCGGCGCCGAGGCGCAGGTGCTGGACGTCTTCGATGGCGCGGCGCTGACGCGCGCCATGCTGGAGTTCCGCCCGCAGTGGGTGCTGCACCAGCTCACCGACCTGCCGCCCGGCCTGGACCCGGCGCGCATGGCCGAGGCCGCGCCGCGCAATGCCCGGGTGCGCCGCGAGGGCACCGCCAACCTGGTGGCCGCCGCCCGCGCCGCCGGGGCGCAGCGGCTGGTGGCGCAGAGCATCGCCTGGGCCTATGCGCCGGGGCCCTTGCCGCACCAGGAGCGGCAGCCGCTCGACCTGGCGGCCGAAGGCCCGCGCGCCATCAGCGTCGGCGGCGTCGCCGCGCTGGAGAACGCCGTGCTCGGCGCCGCGCCGCTGGAAGGCCTGGTGCTGCGCTACGGGCGCCTGTACGGCCCGGGCACCGGCTGCGACGAACCCGACCCGCGCCTGGCCCTGCACGTCGACGACGCCGCCCGCGCCGCGCTGCTGGCGCTGGAGTGGGGCGCGCCCGGGTGCTACAACCTGGCGGAGCAGGACACCGAGGTCAGCACCGCGCTGGCGCGCCACCGGCTCGGCTGGCAGCCGGGCTTCCGCCTGGCCCGAGGAGAAACCCCATGACGCCACTCACTCCCTTCACCCCGCAGCAACTGCAGGCCTGCCTGGCGCGCCTCGGCCTGCCGCCGCAGCCGCCGGCCGCGACCTTGCAGACGCTGGAACGCCTGGTCGACGCGGCGCTGCACCACCTGCCCTTCGAGAACCTCGACGTGCTGCTGGCGCGGCCCGTCGCCATCGAGCCGGAGGCGGTCTTCGCCAAGGTCGTCGAGGGTGGCCGCGGCGGCTACTGCTTCGAACTGAACAGCCTGTTTGCCCGGCTGCTGGCCAGCCTCGGCTACCGCATCAGCCTGCTGGTGGCGCGGGTGCGCTGGGGCATGCCGGCGGAGGTCGAGCGCACCCAGCAGAGCCACCTGCTGCTGCGCATCGAGCTGGACGAGGGGCCCTACCTGGCGGACGTCGGCTTCGGCGGCGCCAATCCGCCACGGCCGCTGCCGCTGGTGATCGGCGAGGAACTGCCCGGCGGCTGGCGCATCGCGCCCCACGACGGCGACGAACTGGAACTGGCGCTGCACGCCGCCAGCGGCTGGCAGGCGCTGTACCGCTTCACCCTGCAAGCGCAGCACTGGGTCGATTACCTGCCGCGCAACTGGTACACCTCGACGCACCCGGACAGCGTGTTCCGCAAGAGCCTGCGGGTAGCGCTCAGCGAGGGCGACAGGCGCCTGACCCTGCTCGACGGCCAGTTCGGCTGGCGCGATGCCAAGGGCAACGCCGAGCAGCGGCGAATCCTCGACGTGGACGAGCTGATCGAGGTGCTGCGCGGGCGCTTCCAGCTGCGCCTGCCGCCGGCCACCGCCGAGGCCCTGCGCGAGCCTCTGGCGCGGCTGCTCTAGCTGCCGGTCATGCCGATGCCGTGGGCCATCAGGCTGGCCAGCAGCGGCAGGATCAGCATCGCCAGCAGCTCGATGCGGATCACCAGCGTCACCCGCCGGCCCTGGGCCTCGCCGACCTGCGGGGCCTGGCCGGCCTTGAGCGCGTTGCGCCAGTTGAGGAAGGTCAGCGTCGGGTAGATGGACAGCAGCGCCACCAGCACGAACAGGCCGACCAGGGCGTGGAAGGCGGCGTTGTGCAGGTAGTAGTCCAGGCCCTTGGCGAACCACAGGGTGCGGGCGATGCCGCTGAGCAGCACGACGCCGGCGCTGGCGCCGTAGGCCAGGTCGATGATCACCAGGCTGCGGGCGCGCCTGGCGTCCAGCGGCAGCTGGAACAGGCGGTGCTCCAGCACCAGCAGGGCGAACATCACGAAGATGGAGATGAAGTGCAGGTAGGCAACCAGGGCTGAAGCCATGTCGTCGGTTCCTTGTCAGGCGTGGGCCGTGGTCTGCGCCACGGCTTCGTTGTGCTCGGCGCTATCGTGGGCGCCGCCTGGCACTTTAGAGCGCGGCGGCGGCGCCTGCCAGTCACGCCGAGGGCAGGCCGACCCAGGCGTCGCGGCGCGTCAGGCGCCAGGCGTAGGCGGCGAGGATCAGCCCGCGCAGCAGCATGAAGCTGAGGAACGCCAGCCACAGCCCGTGGTTGCCCAGCGGCTGCAGCAGCCAGCCCAGCGGCAGGCTCACGGCGCAGGCCAGGAGCATGGCGTTGCGCATCTCGCGGGCGCGGGTGGCGCCGATGAACAGCCCGTCCAGCAGGTAGCTCCACATGCCGATCAGCGGCAGCACGGCGAGGTACGGCAGGTACTGGTCGGCCACCGCGCGCACCTCGGGGATGTCGCTCTGCAGGGCGATGAACAGGTGCCCGGCGCTGCCGAAGAACAGCACGAAGGCCAGGCTGGCCAGCAGAGACCAGCCGCAGGCCACCAGCAGCGAGCGGCGCAGTGTGCGCCGGTCGCCGCTGCCGATGGCATGGCCGCACAGGGCCTCCACCGCGTGGGCCAGGCCGTCGAGGGCGTAGGAGGTGATCATCAGGCCGTTGAGCAGCAGGGCGTTGGCCGCCACCGTGGCGTCGCCCAGGCGCGCGCCCTGCACGGTCACCAGGAAGAACACGCCCTGCAGCGCCAGGCTGCGGATGAAGATGTCGCGGTTGACCATCAGCAGCGGCGCCCAGCTCACCCAGCGGCGCAGGCGGCGCCAGTCCGGCACGCCGGGGAAGCGCCCCAGCGCGCCGCGGGCCAGCCACAGGCCGAGGGCCGCGCCGCTCCACTCGGCGATCACCGAGGCCTGCGCGGCGCCGGCCACGCCCCAGCCCAGGCCGAGCACGAAAAGCAGCTCCAGGGCAATGTTCACCAGGTTGGTGGTCAGCAGGATGGCCAACGGCCCGCGGGCGTTCTGCGTGCCCAGCAGCCAGCCGATCAGCGCGTAGCTGGCCAGGGCCGCGGGCAGGCCGAACAGGCGGATGTGGAAGAACTGCCGGGCCAGGCCGTCGAGTTCCGGCGAGGCGTTCATCAGGCCCATGGCCACGGGTGTCAGCGGCAGCGCCAGCAGACCCAGCAGCAAGGCCAGGCCCATCGCCAGCAGCAGGCCCTGGCCGAGGATGCGCCGCAGCGCGCCGCCGTCGCCGCGCCCTGCGGCTTGGGCGGCGAAGCCGGTGGTGCCCATGCGCAGGAAGCCGAGCACGCCCACCAGCAGGGTGTACAGGCTGCCGCCCACAGCCACCGCGCCCAGCTGATGGGCGTGGGGCAGGTGGCCGATGACCGCGCTGTCGACCAGGGTCACCAGCGGCACGGATACGTTGGACAGGATCATCGGCGCGGCCAGCGCCCAGACCCTTCGGTGGGTCGGGCGATCGCGCCAGGCGTCGCTCAGTGGGTTCATGCAAGGCTCCGCAACAGCGCCGCAGTATAGCGGGGCCGGAGCGCCCGCGGCCTTACGCCTGCCGCTTGCGGTAGGCGCAGTAGCCCGGGCGCGGGCCCACCTGCGGGTGGTTGCGGCAGGTGTCCGGGCGCTTGGCGTAGACGGTGCACAGGCGCGTCTTGCGGTCCAGGTACAGGCAGTCGCCGTTGCTGCTGCGGGTGAGGGTGAAGATGCCGCTCTTCTGGTTGAAGCGCTCGACCAGGCCTTCCTTGCTCAGGCGCTTGGCGATGTTCTTGGCTGGCTCCTCGCGTTCGAACTCGTCCACCACGCCCAGGCGGATGAGGTCGCCGATGCGCACTTCCACCGGCATGGTGCAGCAGGTGGCGTGGCAGTCGCGGCACAGGCCCGAGCTGTACTTGGCCCAGGTTTCCAGGCGGTCGAGTTCGGCGTTGGCGATCAGCGGCGGTTTTCTCATGGCGGCGGCACGGTGCGTTGCGGGGGCGCGCAATCATAGTGGCCTGGCTGGCGGATTGCGCGCCCTTTCGACGAAAAGCCGGCTCAGCCGCGCCAACGCGGTTGCAGGCCGTCGTCCAGCGTCCAGTGCGGTTGCCCCGGGCGCAGGCGCACACCGCCGACCCAGCGCTCGCCGGCCAGCTGGTCCAGGCCGTGGCGCTCGCCGGCCAGCACCTGGCGGCCCAGCGCGGTGAGGCGCACCGGGCGCTGCGCCCAGGGCAGCTGCGGCTCGGCTTCGACCAGCAGCGGGGTGGGGCTGTCGATCAGCGGGCGCATCAGCACGTGGAACATCAGGTCGCCCAGGTAGGGCAACGGTTCGCGGTGCGTCATCAGCTCGGCGAACACCCGGCCCAGGGGCAGCTCGCCGCGCTCGGCGACTATGCCCAGGCTCAGGCGCTCGGTCAGCGACAGGCCGTCGCGCGCGCCGGGCAGTTCCTGCAACTGGCGGCGCAGGGCGTTGCCCAGCAGCGGCAGCGCCGGTGTCGGTTTGCCGGCCAGCACAGCCCAGGCCTGTGGCGAGGGCTGGCGGTAGGCGTCCCAGGCTTCGCGGGCCAGCAGCAGGGCCTCTTCGCCCAGCGGCTGGCGCTGCGGCCAGAGCCAGGCGAGCAGGTCGGGGGCCAGTTGGCCGATGCCGATGAAGCGCTGCACGCCGGGCACCCGGTCGGTCTCGATCAGCTCCAGGCGCTCGGGCAAGCGCGGCAGGCCGGCGAGCACGCGGATCAGGAACAACTGGTCGTAGGCATCGGCCTCGCACCAGAGCACCACCCGTTGGCGCTCGGGGAGTCGGTCGAGCAGGGCGTATTCGTCCCGGGTGCGGCGCAGGGCGTCGGCCGCGGGAATGTCGAAAGCCTGGCTGACGAAGGCTGCGCGCAGCTGGCGGAAGCTTTCTTCCGGCAGCGCCGGCACGGGGCCCATGCTCAACGGGTCGGCGAACATGCGGAACTCGCCGCGGAAGCCGGCCAGTTCCAGGCTGTGGGCGATATCGTTGCCGCAGCGCAGGTGCAGGCAGGCGGCTTCGTCGCCGCTGGCGAAGTCCGGGTGGCGCGCGGCGAAGGTGATGGCCTCGACGTGGGCCTTGAGCTTCGGCCAACTGGCGAAGCCCAGTTCCCGCGCCAGCAGCCATTGGCAGTCGGCCAACCGCGGCGGGTGGCCGAGGCCGTGCGGGGCCTGGGCGTGGAGGCGTTGCAGGGCTTGCGCCTGGCCGGCGCGCAGGTCGCGCAGCAGGGCCTTGGCGTGCTGGCGTTGGCGGTCGAGGTCGATGCGGCCGTCTTGGCCGGAAGTCGGGGACATACGAGCTCCTGTCGGGCCGGGTCCGCTGTCGGGCCGGAGTCGTATGGGAAGTCGGCGGATGCAGCACCTGGGCGAACCCTTTCCGCGGACCGGTGGCGTGGTGGACGCCGCCGCCCGACTATAGCGGCGGCGCCCGCGCCGGGCAATGCCGGGGCTCAGCCCTTGCGGATCAGCCAGATGCCCACGCCGATGGCGGCGATGCCGGCCAACTTCAGGGCGCTGATGGGGTTCTCCCTGAAGCCGGCCCAGCCGAAGTGGTCGAGGGCCATGGCCATGCCCAACTGGCCGGCCAGCACCAGCACCATGAACAGCAGGGCGCCGACCCGCGGCGCGGCGAAGGCGGCGATGAAGATGAAGAACATGCCGAGGAAACCGCCGCACCAGTGCCACCAGTGCAGCGAGCGCAGCGCCGGCACGCCGGGGAACTCGCGGTTGGCGAGTGTCAGCACCAGCAGGCCGAGGGTGCCGACGAAGAAGGAGATCAGCGCGGCGGCCAGCACGCTGGACACCTGCTTGGCCAACTGGCCGTTGATGCCCGCCTGCAGCGGCAGGCAGGTACCGGCGATCAGCGGCAGGACGAACATCCACCAGGGTGGCGTGGGCATGGGGTACTCCTTGGCAGTCGAAGCGAAAAGGACAGCCGGCTAGTATGCACCAGACCGGAGCAGCGCTCCCGCTTCCCAGGAGAGAAACCATGGGCACCTCCGCTTCCCGCACCCTGGCCGTGCGCATCGAGCGCCCCTGGCAGGTGGCCTACGACTTCCTCGCCGAACCGCGCAACTTCCCGCGCTGGGCCTCGGGCCTGTGCAGCGCCATCGAACCGCTGGACGCCGACCACTGGCTGGCGCAGACGCCCCAGGGGCCGCTGCGGGTGCGCTTCTCGCCACGCAACCCGTTCGGCGTGCTGGACCACGACGTGCTGCCGGAAGATGCACCGCCCATCCACATCCCCCTGCGCCTGATCGCCAACGGCGACGGCTGCGAACTGCTGCTGACCCTGCTGCGCCAGCCGGCGATGGACGACACCGCCTTCGAACGCGATTCGCAGTGGGTGGCGAAGGACCTGGGGGCAATCAAGGCGTTGCTGGAGTCGGAGGAGCTGCCTTGGCCGATGGGGTTTTCGCCGTGAGGTCCGGGGGGCGGGCGCTTCGAGGTTGAACGCGGAGCGTGTTTGGGGCCAAGGTCAGGCGGCGTATAACCGCGAACGGTTATACGCCCTACGCCACTTGTAGGCGCCACTGCTTTTCGTAGCCTGTAGGATGGGTTGAGCGAAGCGATACCCATCACCGTGACCGCATGGGTTTCGCAGGCTCAACCCATCCTACGAAATGCACCTGGTGCAGCCGGCAGATAATTGTTCCTACGGGATTTCCCTCTTTACGCCACCGCCTGCAGCCGGGGGATCGGCGGATGGGGTTGCTGGCTGACCTGCCAGAGGTCGTAGGCGGCCTGCATCGCCAGCCAGTGCCGGGCGCTGGACAGGCCGGCCTGTTCCAGGCGCCAGGCCAGGTCGGCGCTGATGGGCGCGCGGCCATGCAGCACCTTGGACAGGTGCGGCCGGCTGAAACCCAGGTGCGTGGCCAGCGCAGTGACCGACAGGCACAGGGCCGGCAAAACATCCTCGCGCAGGATTTCGCCCGGGTGGGGTGGGTTGTGCATGGCCATGGCGAGCCCTCCGCTCAGTGGTAGTCGAGGTAGTCCAGCAGTTCCGCGTCGGTGCCTTCGAAGCGGAAGATCACCCGCCAGTTGCCGGAGACGCTGACGGACCAGTAGCCCCGCAGCGTGCCTTTCAGCCCGTGCAGGCGATAACCGGGCAGGTCCATTTCCCTGGGGTCCTTGGCGGCATCCAGGGCAGCAAGGATGCGCAGCAGCCTGGACACATGGTCAACCCTGACGCCGCGATGATCCCCATGCAGGTATAGGGCACGCAGGCCCTTGTGGCGGAAGCTCCTGATCATCGCCGGACTGTAATCTAACAGATTACAGCTTCCTGAGCCGAGATGCTTGTAGGATGGCGCCGCTTCTCGTAGGAGCGAGCTTGCTCGCGAATGGGGGTTGCCGGGTGTATTGGCATTACGCTGACCACCGTTCCCTCTCCCCAGCCCTCTCCCTGAAGGGAGAGGGGGCTTGTCCGTGCCGAGGGAAGGCAAGGTTTCCGTCGGAAGCTTTCGGTGTTGCCGGCTGACTCCAGAACAGCCAAGCGCGCCGAACGGTCCCCTCTCCCTTCAGGGAGAGGGTTAGGGAGAGGGCGCTCTTCGGAACCGCACCAAGCCCCCCCCAACGAAACACCCCCCCTCACAACCGCGCCCCCAACTCGGCCCCCTCCCGGATCGCCCGCTTGGCATCCAGCTCCCGCGCCAGGCGGGCGCCGCCGATGATGTGGTGGCGCAGGTTCTCCGCGGCCTGGGTGGGGTGCAGTTCCAGCAGCGGTTCCTGGCCGGCGCAGATCACCACGTTGTCCACCGCCAGGCACTGTTCGCGGCCGTCCACGCGGATGTGCAGGCCGGCGTCGTCGATGCGCAGGTATTCCACGCCGCCCAGCATTTGCACCTGGTGGTGCCTCAGGTGGGCGCGGTGGACCCAGCCGCTGGTCTTGCCCAGGCCGGCGCCGGGCGTGCCCGGTTTGCGCTGCAGCAGCCAGAGCTGGCGTTTCGGCGTGATCGGCGTGGGCCTGCGCAGCCCGCCCGGCGTGCTGTTGTCCAGGTCGATGCCCCATTCGCCCAGCCACTGGCCCAGCGGCTGTGGGCCTTCGCGTTCGGCGAGCAGGAAGCTGGCGACGTCGAAGCCGATGCCGCCGGCGCCGATCAGCGCCACCTTCCGGCCCACCGGCGCGCCGTTCAGCACGTCGAGGTAGCCGAGCACTTTGGGATGCTCGATGCCCGGCAGCTGCAGCCGGCGCGGGCGGATGCCGGTGGCGACTATCACCTCGTCGAACTGCCCTTGCAGTTCGCCTCGGGCGATGCGCCGGTTCAAGTGCAGGTCCACGCCCAGCTCGGCCAGGCGCACGGCGAAGTAGCGCAGGGTTTCGCCGAACTCTTCCTTGCCGGGGATGCGCCGGGCCAGGTTGAACTGCCCGCCGATCGCGCCGCCGGCCTCGAACAGGCTGACGCGGTGGCCGCGCTCGGCCGCCACGCAGGCCGCCGAGAGCCCCGCGGGGCCGGCGCCGATCACCGCGATGCGCTTGGGCTGGCGCGCCTTGCGGTAGCGCAGCTCGGTCTCGTGGGCGGCGCGCGGGTTGACCAGGCAACTGGCGCGGCGGTTGGCGAAGGCGTGGTCGAGGCAGGCCTGGTTGCAGGCGATGCAGGTGTTGATGCGCCCGGGCTGGCCGGCGGCGGCCTTCTGCACGAACTGCGGGTCGGCCAGCAGCGGCCGGGCCAGGGACACCAGGTCGGCCTGGCCGCTGGCGAGCAGCGCCTCGGCCAGCTCCGGGGTGTTGATGCGGTTGCTGGCGATGAGCGGGATGCGCAGTTCGCGGCGCAGGCGCGCGGTCACCTCGGCGAAGGCCGCGCGCGGCACCGAGGTGACGATGGTCGGCACCCGCGACTCGTGCCAGCCGAAGCCGCTGTTGAGCACATCCACGCCGGCCTCCTGCAGCGCCAGCGCCACCTGGCGTACCTCGTCCCAGGTATTGCCGCCTTCCACCAGGTCGAGCAGCGACAGGCGGAAGCCGATGACGAAGCGCTCGCCCGCCGCGCGGCGGATGCGCCGGACGATCTCCAGCGCCAGGCGCATGCGGTTCTCCAGGCTGCCGCCCCAGCGGTCCCGGCGGCGGTTGCCGCGCGGGCAGAGGAACTGGTTCAGCAGGTAGCCCTCGCTGCCCATGATTTCCACCCCGTCGTAGCCGGCGGCGCGGGCCAGGCGCGCGCAGCGGCCGAAGGCGGCGATGGTGCGGGCGATGCCGCGCTCGGACAGCTCGCGCGGGGCGAACCAACTGATCGGCGACTTGAGCGGCGAGGCCGAGACCACCAGCGGGTGATAGCCGTAGCGCCCGGCGTGGAGGATCTGCAGCAGGATGCGCCCGCCCTCGGCGTGCACCGCCTGGGTCAGGCGGCGGTGCGCCGGCACCTGCAGGCTGCCGGTCAGGTCGCTGCCCAGCGGCAGCAGCCAGCCCTCGCGGTTGGGCGCGAAGCCGCCGGTGATGATCAGCCCCACGCCGCCGCGGGCGCGCTCGCGGTAGTAGGCGGCGAGCTTGCCGAAGTCCCACAGGCGGTCCTCCAGGCCGGTGTGCATGGAGCCCATGACCACGCGGTTGCGCAGCTGCAGCGGGCCGATCCGCAGCGGGGCGAGCAGGTGAGGGTAGGGGCTGGCGTCGGTGGCGTGCATGCTGGCTTCGTCGGCAGGGCGATGAGTGCACCATAGGAAGTTGCGCGGCGCCGGTGAACGGCCCGGCTGACGGCTGCGCCGGGCATTTGGGCCAAGCCGCCGCGGCTTGACAGCTGGCGCAGCGGGCACACACTGGAACGGTGGGGCGGCAGCTTTCGCCGCCCCCGGTTCCCTGACCGGCTTCCTCGGGAGGTTGTCATGAACAGCACAAGAAGAAAGCACCTGCGGCACTACCGCCACTATCTGCTAGCCGCGCTGCTGGGCCTGTTCCTGCTGGGCCTGCACGAGAGCGTCAACCAGGACCTGCAGCCCTCCTGCCTGGGCGACGACGGCCAACTGATCTGTTCCTACCCCTCGCGTACCGATTTGCAGGTACTGCTTTATTTCCGCTGAGCAGGCCGGCGTGGGCTGACCTGGGTCAGGGAAGCGTCTCGGCCTTTTCAGGCAGAGTGCTCGGCCGCGCCTGCTGGCGCTGCCTGGCGCAATGCGCCAGGTTGGCTATCTTTTAAACAGAGGCGCCTGGCCAGGTACTGGGCGCCCTTTGCCTGATCAGGAGACGCACGATGGATATGAACCGTCGGCAATTCTTCAAGGTCGCCGCCGTCGGCCTTGGAGGATCAAGCCTTGCGGCCCTCGGCATGACGCCCCCGGAGGCCTTTGCCGAACAGATCCGCCACTTCAAGCTCGAACGCACCACCGAGACGCGCAACACCTGCACCTATTGCTCGGTAGGCTGCGGCATCCTCATGTACAGCCAGGGCGACGCGGCCAAGAACGTCACCCAGAACATCATCCACATCGAGGGCGACGGCGACCATCCGGTCAACCGCGGCACCCTCTGCCCGAAAGGCGCGGGCCTGCTGGACTTCGTCCACAGCCCCAACCGCCTGAAGTACCCGCAGATCCGCGAGCCCGGCTCCAGCGAGTGGAAGCGCATCGAATGGGACGAGGCGCTGGACCGCATCGCCCGGTTGATGAAGGACGACCGCGACGCCAACTTCATCGAGAAGAACGAGCAGGGCCAGACGGTGAACCGCTGGCTGACCACCGGCTTCCTGGCCGCCTCGGCGTCTTCCAACGAAGCGGGCTACATCACCCACAAGGTGGTGCGTTCCCTCGGCATCCTGGGGTTCGATAACCAAGCGCGTGTCTGACACGGCCCGACGGTGGCAAGTCTTGCCCCGACGTTTGGCCGTGGAGCCATGACCAACCACTGGACCGACATCAAGAATGCCGATCTGATCCTCATCATGGGCGGCAACGCGGCCGAGGCGCACCCCTGCGGCTTCAAATGGGTGACCGAGGCCAAGGCGCACAACAAGGCGCGCCTGCTGGTGGTGGACCCGCGCTTCACCCGCTCGGCCTCGGTGGCCGACTACTACGCGCCCATCCGCACGGGGACGGACATCGCCTTCCTCGGCGGCCTGATCAGCTACCTGATCGAGAACGGCAAGTACCAGAAGGAATACGTCGAGCACTACACCGACGCCGCCTTCATCGTGCAGGAAGGCTTCGGCTTCGAGGACGGCCTGTTCAACGGCTACGACGCCGAGAAGCGCAGCTACCCGGACAAGTCCGCGTGGAACTACGAGCGCGGCGAGGACGGCTTCGCCAAGGTCGACCCGACGCTGCAGCACCCGCGCTGCGTGTTCAACCTGATGCGCCAGCACTACAGCCGCTACACGCCGGACGTGGTCAGCAACATCTGCGGCACGCCCAAGGACATGATGCTCAAGGTCTGGGCCGAGATCGCCGAGACCTCGGCGCCCGGCAAGGCCATGACCATCATGTACGCCCTGGGCTGGACGCAGCACTCGGTGGGCGCGCAGATGATCCGCACCGGCGCCATGGTGCAGCTGCTGCTGGGCAACATCGGCATGCCCGGCGGCGGCATCAACGCCCTGCGCGGCCACTCCAACATCCAGGGCCTGACCGACCTGGGGCTGCTCTCCAACCTGCTGCCGGGCTACCTGACCCTGGCCATGGACGCCGAGCAGGACTACGCCGCCTACATCGCCAAGCGCACCAGCAAGCCGCTGCGCCCGGGGCAACTGTCCTACTGGCAGAACTACAGCAAGTTCCACGTCAGCCTGATGAAGTCCTGGTTCGGCAAGGCCGCCACGGCCGAGAACAACTGGTGCTACGACTGGCTGCCCAAGCTCGACATGCCCGGCGCCGGCTACGACGTGCTGCGGGTGTTCGACATGATGTACCAGGGCAAGGTCAACGGGTACTTCTGCCAGGGCTTCAACCCCATCGCCTCGTTCCCCAACAAGGGCAAGGTCGGCGCCGCGCTGGCCAAGCTCAAGTGGCTGGTGATCATGGACCCGCTGGCCACCGAGACCTCGGAGTTCTGGCGCAACGCCGGCGACTTCAACGACGTCGACACCAAGTCGATCCAGACCACGGTGATCCGCCTGCCCACCACCTGCTTCGCCGAGGAGGACGGCTCCATCGTCAACTCCGGGCGCTGGCTGCAGTGGCACTGGAAGGGCGGCGAGCCGCCGGGCCAGGCACGGCCGGACATCGCCATCATGGCCGGGCTGTACCACCGCCTGCGCACGCTGTACGCGAAGGAGGGCGGCAAGTTCCCCGACGCCATCCTCGGCCTCGACTGGCCCTACCAGCGCCCGGACGACCCGAGCCCCGAGGAGCTGGCCAAGGAATACAACGGCAAGGCCCTGGCCGACCTGGTGGACCCGAAGAACGGCATGGTCCTGGCCAAGGCCGGCGAGCAGTTGCCCGGCTTCGCGTTGCTGCGCGACGATGGCAGCACCGCCAGCGGCTGCTGGATCTTCGCCGGTTCCTGGACGCAGCAGGGCAACCAGATGGCCCGCCGCGACAACGCCGACCCCTACGCCATGGGCCAGACCCTCGGCTGGGCCTGGGCCTGGCCGGCCAACCGGCGCATCCTCTACAACCGCGCCTCGGCCGACCTTGCCGGCAAGCCGTGGGACCCGGTGAAGAAACGCCTGGTGTGGTGGAACGGCAAGGCCTGGGGCGGCACCGACGTGCCCGACTACAAGCCCGACGTGCCGCCGGAAGCGGGCATGAACCCGTTCATCATGAACCCCGAGGGGGTGGCGCGCTTCTTCGCCGTGGACAAGATGGCCGAGGGACCCTTCCCCGAGCACTACGAGCCGTTCGAGACGCCCATCGGCATCAACCCGCTGCACAGGGACAACCCCAAGGCCACCAGCAACCCGGCCGCGCGGGTGTTCAAGAACGACATGGAAGTCTTCGGCAAGGCCGACGAGTTCCCCTACGCGGCCACCACCTACCGCCTCACCGAGCACTTCCACTTCTGGACCAAGCATTGCCGGCTGAACGCGATCACCCAGCCGGAGCAGTTCGTGGAAATCGGCGAGGTACTGGCCAAGGAACTGGGGATCGCTGCCGGCGACCGCGTGAAGGTCTCCTCCAACCGCGGCTACATCAAGGCGGTGGCGGTGGTGACCAAGCGCATCCGCCCGCTGCAGGTCGACGGCAAGACCGTGCACCACGTCGGCATCCCGCTGCACTGGGGCTTCGCCGGGGTGGCGCGCAACGGCTACCTGACCAACACCCTGACGCCCTTCGTCGGCGACGGGAACACGCAGACGCCGGAGTTCAAGTCGTTCCTGGTCAACGTCGAGAAAATCAGCGGAGGTGAGGCATGAGCACGCAAGACATCAGTGCCCGTTCGGCCACCACCACGCCGATGCCCTCGGTGCGCAACCAGCAGGAAGTGGCCAAGCTCATCGACGTGTCCAAGTGCATCGGCTGCAAGGCCTGCCAGGTGGCCTGCTCGGAATGGAACGAGCTGCGCGACGAGGTGGGCCACAACCACGGGGTGTACGACAACCCGCTGGACCTGACGGCCGATTCCTGGACGGTGATGCGCTTCACCGAGCACGAGAACCCCAACGGCAACCTCGAATGGCTGATCCGCAAGGACGGCTGCATGCACTGCGCCGAGCCGGGCTGCCTGAAGGCCTGCCCGAGCCCGGGGGCGATCGTGAAGTACGCCAACGGCATCGTCGACTTCAACCAGGACCACTGCATCGGCTGCGGCTACTGCATCACCGGCTGCCCGTTCAACATCCCGCGCATCTCGCAGAAGGACCACAAAGCCTACAAGTGCACCCTGTGTTCCGACCGCGTGAGCGTGGGCATGGAGCCGGCCTGCGTAAAGACCTGCCCCACCGGCGCCATCGTCTTCGGCACCAAGGACGCCATGAAGGAGCACGCCGCCGAACGCATCGAGGACCTCAAGTCGCGCGGCTTCGAGCACGCCGGGCTGTATGACCCCGAAGGCGTCGGCGGCACCCACGTGATGTACGTGCTGCACCACAACGACCAGCCCTCGCTGTACGCCGGCCTGCCCGACAAGCCGGCCATCAGCCCGCTGGTCAGCCTGTGGAAGGGCATCACCAAGCCGCTGGGCCTGCTGGCCATGGGCGCGGTGGTGCTCGCCGGGTTCTTCCACTACACCCGCATCGGCCCCAACCGCACGGAAGAGGACGAGCAGCCGGGGCCGGACCCGGAGGCGCCGGTACACAAGGTCGACCCTTCGGTGCACCGCTATGACCCGCGCGACCCGCGTTGAGCCCATGCACCGAACAGCCCCCTCTCCCTTCGGGGAGAGGGATGGGGAGAGGGCGCTCGTCGGCCCTCAGAGGAGCCCAGCATGAAAAAAGACATCCAACGCTATACCGCCAACGAGCGCAGCAACCACTGGCTGGTGGCGATCTTCTTCATCCTCGCCGGCCTGTCGGGGCTGGCGCTGTTCCACCCGGCGCTGTTCTGGCTCAGCAGCCTGTTCGGCGGCGGGCCCTGGACGCGCATCCTGCACCCCTTCCTGGGGCTGGCGATGTTCGTGTTCTTCCTCGGCCTGGTGCTGCGCTTCGCCCACCACAACCTGCTCGACCGCAGCGACGTGCAGTGGCTGAAGCAGTGGCGCGACGTGGTCGGCAACCACGAGGAGAACCTCCCCGCGGTGGGCCGCTACAACGCCGGGCAGAAGCTGCTGTTCTGGACCCTGCTGCTGTGCATGCTGGTGTTGCTGGCGACCGGCCTGGTGATCTGGCGCCAGTATTTCAGCGCCTGGTTCGGCATCGAGGTCATCCGCCTGTCCGCGCTGCTGCATGCCTTCGCCGCCTTCGTGCTGATCAGCAGCATCATCGTGCACATCTACGCCGGCATCTGGGTCAAGGGCTCCATGGGCGCGATGCTCTATGGTTGGGTCAGCCGCGCCTGGGCGCGCAAGCACCACGCCGCCTGGCTGAAAAGCGTGGACAAGGGCGAGGGCCACTGACCGGGCCCACACCCCCCGTAGGATGGCGTTGAGCGCAGCGATACCCATCAATGGGACGAGCACAGTAATCCAACCCATGCACCGAACAATCCCCTCTCCCTTCAGGGAGAGGGCCAGGGAGAGGGAAAGGCGGCTGATCCAGACGATTCGCCCCATCCCTGAAACCACCGACCAAGGAGTCCTGCGTGCCAGGCCAAATCCTCGAACCCGGCCAGATCGAAGCCGCCGCCAACATCCCCCCCTTCCTCAAGCTGCCCTCGCCGCAACTCTTCACCCAGCGCGGCCAGCGCCTGCGCCAGCTCGCCGAAAGCCACCCCCTGGGCGACTACCTGAACCTGCTGGCCGAACTCTGCGACATCCAGCAGCACCTGCTCGACAACCCGCCACCGCTGCCCATGCCCGACGAAGCCGCCCTGCGCCGCAGCGTCGAGCACGGCATGCCGCCGCTGGGCTTCGAAGTGCTGGTGCGCGAAGGCGCCTGGCTGGCGCTGCTCGACCCGCTGCTGCAGGCCTTCGCCACCAGCCCCGCCAGCCCCATCGCCGATGCCCTGCAACAACTGCGCAAGGCCGACGCCGGCCAGCGCAAGGCCTGGGCCCTGGCCCTGCTCAACGGCCAGTTCGACCTGCTGCCGGCGGCCCTGGTGCCCTTCCTCGGCGCCACCCTGCAGGTCGCCTTCAGCCACTGGCTGCTGCGCCTGCCCGAAGGCCTGCTCAGCGAGCGCGAGGAACAGACCCTCTGCCCGGCCTGCGGCTCGCCGCCGGTGGCCGGCGTCATCCACAACCGCGGCAAGTACAACGGCCTGCGCTACCTGGCCTGCTCGCTGTGCTCCTGCCAGTGGCACTACGTGCGCATCAAGTGCAGCCACTGCCGGCAGAGCAAGGGCCTGTTCTACCTGTCCCAGCAGCACGACGACCGCGAGGTCATCCACGCCCCGCTGCGCGCCGAGGTCTGCCCCAACTGCCAGGCCTACCTCAAGCAGTGCTACCTGGAGCACGACGAAGCCGCCGAGCCCCAGGCCGACGACCTCGCCAGCCTGGCCCTGGACATCCGCCTGGCCGAGGAAGGCTACCTGCGCAGCGCGCCCAACCTGCTGCTGTCCCCCGGCGACGCAGACTGACCTAGACTGCATCCAGACCCCCGTAGGATGGGTTGAGGAGCCCGCGACGATACCCATCGCCTCCCCAACCCTCGAAGCACCAGACAGGACCGCGCATGACCTCCGCCCGCCTGCCCTCCATCGACCGCCTGCTGCGCAGCCCGGCCTGCGCACCCCTGCAACAGCGCTACGGCCGCGAAGCCCTGCTCGGCACCCTGCGCGACCTGCTCGACGAACTGCGCGAGCCGGCCCGCCACGGCCAGCTCGCCGCCGTGGAACTGAGCGAAGCGGTGCTCGCCGGCCGCGCCGGCGAACGCCTGGCCGCGCACCACGCCAGCCGCGTGCGCCGGGTGTTCAACCTCACCGGCACCGTGCTGCACACCAACCTCGGCCGCGCCCTGCTGCCGGACGAAGCCATCGAAGCCATCATAATGGCCGCGCGCTACCCGCTGAACCTGGAATTCGACCTGGCCAGCGGCAAGCGCGGCGACCGCGACGACCTCATCACCGGGCTGATCCGCGAATTGACCGGCGCCGAGGCGGTCACCGTGGTCAACAACAATGCCGCCGCCGTGCTGCTGGCGCTCAACAGCCTGGGCGCGCGCAAGGAAGGCATCATCTCCCGCGGCGAACTGATCGAGATCGGCGGCGCCTTCCGCATCCCCGACATCATGGCCCGCGCCGGGGTGAAACTGGTCGAGGTCGGCACCACCAACCGCACCCACGCCAAGGACTACGAAGCCGCCATCGGCCCGCGCTCGGGCCTGCTCATGCGCGTGCACACCAGCAACTACAGCGTGCAGGGCTTCACCGCCAGCGTCGCCACCGGCGACCTCGCCGGCATCGCCCACGCCCACGGCCTGCCGCTGCTGGAAGACCTGGGCAGCGGCACCCTGGTGGACCTGACGCGCTGGGGCCTGCCCAAGGAACCGACCGTGCAGGAAGCCCTGAAGGACGGCGCCGACATCGTCACCTTCAGCGGCGACAAACTCCTCGGCGGCCCCCAGGCCGGGCTCATCCTCGGCAGCAGGGAACTGATCGGGCGGATCAAGAAGAACCCGCTCAAGCGCGCCCTGCGCGTGGACAAGCTGACCCTCGCCGCTCTGGAAGCCGTGCTCGGCCTGTACCGCGACCCCGACCGCCTGGCCGAACGCCTCACCACCCTGCGCCTGCTCAGCCGCCCGCAGGCCGACATCCAGGCCCAGGCCGCGCGCCTGGCGCCGCTGCTCGCCGCGCAACTGGGCGCCGGCTGGGCGGTGAGCGCGGAAGCCGCTCTGGGCATGATCGGCAGCGGCGCCCAGCCGGTGGCACGCCTGCCCAGCGCCGCCCTGGCCCTGCGCCCGCAAAGCAACAAACGCCTGCGTGGCCGCGCCCTGCGCGAGCTGGAAGAACGCCTGCGCAGCCTGCCGATCCCGGTGCTCGGGCGCATCGACGACGACACCCTGTGGCTCGACCTGCGCCAGCTCGACGACGAGGCCGCCTTCCTCGCGCAACTGCCGCTGCTGGCGGAGGGCGAGGCTTGATCGTCGGCACCGCCGGGCACATCGACCACGGCAAGACCGCCCTGCTGCGGGCCCTCACCGGCGTGGAAGGCGACCGCCGCCCGGCCGAGCGCGAACGCGGCATCACCATCGACCTGGGCTACGTCTACGCCGACCTCGGCGACGGCGCGCTGACCGGCTTCATCGACGTGCCCGGCCACGAACGCTTCGTCCACAACATGCTGGCCGGCGCCAGCGGCATCGACCTGGTGCTGCTGGTGGTGGCCGCCGACGACGGCGTGATGCCGCAGACCCGCGAACACCTGGCCATCGTCGAACTGCTCGGCATCCCCCGGGCCCTGGTGGCCCTGAGCAAGGCCGACCGCGTCAGCCCGCAGCGCCTGGCCGAGGCCCGCGCCGAAGTGGAAAGCCTGCTGGCCGCGGGGCCGCTGGCCGGCGCGCCGGTCTACCCGGTTTCCAGCGTCACGGGGGAGGGCGTGGACGCCCTGCGCCAGGCCCTGGCCACGGCTGCCCGCGAGGTCCATGAGCGCTCCAGCCAGGGCGGCTTCCGCCTGGCCGTGGACCGCGCCTTCAGCGTCAGCGGCGCCGGCCTGGTGGTCACCGGCACGGCCTTCTCCGGCAGCGTGAAGGTGGGCGACGAACTCCTTCTCGGCAACGCCGGCCGCCCGGTGCGCGTGCGCGGCCTGCACGCCCAGAACCGCGCCGCCGAACAGGCCCACGCCGGCCAGCGGGTGGCGGTCAACATCGCCGGCGAACGCCTGGGCCCGGACCAGGTGAAACGCGGCGACTGGCTGCTGACGCCGGAACTGCACGCGCCCACCACCCGCATCGACATCGACCTGCAGCTGCTCCCCGGCGAACCCCGCGCCCTGGCCCACTGGACGCCGCTGCACGTGCACCTGGGCGCCCAGGACGTCACCGGCCGCGTCGCCCTGCTGGAAGACGAACGCCTGGCGCCGGGCGAAAGAGCCTTCGCGCAGCTCGTGCTGAACGCTCCCGTGCAAACCGTGCACGGCGACCGCCTGGTGCTGCGCGACCAATCCGCCCAGCGCACCCTCGGCGGCGGCCGCGTGCTCGACCCCTTCGCCCCGGCCCGCAACCGCCGCAGCCCCGAACGCCTGGCACAACTCCAGGCCCTGCGCGGCGAAGGCCTGGAACAGGCCCTGCCGGTGCTGCTGCAACACGCCGACAACGGCCTGGACCCCAAACTGCTGGCCCGCCAATTCAACCGCCCCCGGGCAAGCTGGCGACTGCCTGCCGAACTGCTGGAAATCCCCACCCGTGGCGGCCCGCGCCTGTTCACCGCCGAACGCTGGCACGCCCTGGGCGAACAACTGCTGCAAGCCCTGGCCCGCTTCCACGTCGAACAACCCGACGAACTCGGCCCCGACCGCGACCGCCTGCGCCGCTACGCCTTCGCGCAACTGGAACGCCCGATCTTCATCGCCCTGCTGGAACAGACCCTGGCCAGCCAGACCGTGGAAAGCAGCGGCCCCTGGCTGCACCTGCCGGACCACCGCGTGCAACTGGGCGCCGAAGACGAAGCCCTGCGCGAACGCATCCGCCCCCTGCTGCAAGCCGGCGCCTACGACCCGCCGTGGACCCGCGACCTGGCCCGCGAACTGCAAGTCGACGAAGCCGCCATGCGCCTGCTGCTACGCAAACTCGCCCGCCTCGGCCAACTGCACCAAGTGGTGAAAGACCTGTTCTACCCCGACGAAACCCTCCGCCAACTGGCCCGACAAGCCCTGCAACTCCACACCGAACAAGGCCTGATCCGCGCCGCCGCCTTCCGCGACCGCATCGGCATAGGCCGCAAGCGCAGCATCCAGCTACTGGAATACTTCGACCGCATCGGCTTTACCCGGCGGTTCGGCAATGAGCGGAGGGTTCGGGAGGATTCGGCGTTGGCGCTGCAGGCCACGGAAAATTCGGAGATATGACAACCGCAGGCTGTGGCCAGCGTCGACACAAAGATGGCAACATCCAAGCGCCACTCTCTGGCGCAAAGGCGCAAGCCAACACGGAAGGCAATCACGCCCGGTGGCGTGGCCGGGCTTCAAACCCGGTGGGGGACGGCAGCCGTTCCTGGGTGAGTTCGACTCTCACTGCCTTCCGCCACTTCCCTCCACTTCTGTCTTTGCTGCGATAACTTTCAGGTTTCGCTGGCTGTCGCCTTGTCGTCGATTACCTGCAGGCTGTGGATATCGCTCCATAACAGCTCTTCCGGAAAACGTCGTGGGTCTTTTGGATCGCGGACCAGGAAGTAGGGGCGTTCATCCTCCAGCGTCAGTGCTACCCCTACGATGCGCACGCGGTAGCTTTCCCGGTAGGGTGCCTCGTGCAGGGGAACGTCCACATCGATGGTCTTGCCCAACATAGCCATGGCAGTAGAAGCGTCGAATTTGATCATCGCGAATTTCATCCGTGAGATGCCTAGTGCGACCAGGCTGTGAGTACTTCCACATGCTCAGCCTTTACTGCACTATGCAAGGTGGTGTTTTGATTTAACTCGAGTCAATTTAGCTCTAGTCGAAATTGATCTTATTTGGCTTGAGTCATTTTGGCTATAGCTTATATAGATGAATTTCTTATGATCAAAGAGCGCGTCATAACCATTCTCTCGTGGACAGACATACGCCTCCCCAAGCTTGAGGAAATGACAGGCATTAGCCGGTACACCTGGAGCAACCTGAAGAACCCTTCGAAAAACCGGGAGATCAAGGAAGAGGAAATCCTGGCCATCGCCAAGGTATTTCCTCAGTTTCGCTGGTGGATTTTGACGGGGGAGGTAATGCCAGAGATTGGCCAGACGAGCCCTGGCTATGAAGAGGAGGGGGCTGATCGAAGCTCCTCTCCTGGGGCGCGCGCGGACTCATCCGACTCGTAAGGAAGCCGGCTGGGAACGAACGTCTGGCTGTCGCACCCGTAGGATGGCGTTGAGCGCAGCGATACCCATCATTGGCGGCGTGGGTTCACGCCCCGGCCTGGCGTTGGTTGCCCGGCCCAATCACGCTACATCCTGCACCACTGTTCCTCGCAGGGAATCCCATCCCCGTCCCCATCCATCTTCATCCCCGGACAACTGCGTAGAAACGCCTTGGCCTCGGCGCAGGAGGTCATTTGCGAGCAGTACTTGCGGCCATCGCAGCGGACATTGAGAGCAGGGCTGGCGGGTGTGGTGTTTGCCGCCGGCGGCATCAGGTCGGTGGTCGGTTCGTCGGTATCTTCCGCGACGCTCATCGGAGCTGGCTTTGAGCGGGAGAAATGGTTCTGCCAGGACGGGTTGTCCATGTACTGCCAGGCGAGCAGGGCGAGGGCGATCAGCAGAATCCATTTCTTCATGAGGTTCACCGAGTCCTGGGGGATGGGCGGATTCTAGTGGCGAACCCGCAGGCATTGCACCACGTAGGATGGCGTTGAGCGCAGCGATACCCATCATCGACCGCATGGGTATCGCTGGCGCTCAACCCATCCTACGTCCTGGCTCCCTGTACCGATCCACCTGAGTCGCGGCCCTCTTGCAGGGCCTTGCCCAGTATCCGGGCCACCAGCTCGTCCTTGCCTTGCGTGTAGGCCTCGCGGTCGGTGGGGAAGCGTTCTGCCAGTTGTTCCTTGAGGCGTTGGTATTCGGCTGCGTCCTGTGGATGGTTGCGCAACCAGTTGCGGAAGATCAGGTGGCGGTTGGCGTCGGCCAGGTTCATGACGTGGACGTGGTGGGTTCTGCCCTGGCCCCGGGGTGGCATGCCCTTGACGAAGAACATCCGCTGCGGCGCAGGGTTGTCGCGCCAGTATTGGTAGCCGAGGGCTTCCAGCGGGGCGACCAGGCTTTGCCAGTCGGCGTCGGGCGGGGGCAGCAGGAGGATGTCGATGATCGGCTTGGCCTTCAGGCCGGGCACCGCCGTGCTGCCGAAGTGTTCGATCTTCAGGCCGGGTAGGGCCAGGGCGCTGGCGATGGCGTCGGCTTCCTCGGCGAAGCGCCGGGGCCAGTCCGGGTTGGCTTCGGCCAATTCGATGCGGTCGGCTTCGGCGTTGCTCCAGCGTTGGCCGTCGAAGGTGGGGGGCTGGGTCATGGGGTGTCCTGGCTGAGAGGCTGTCGTTCGACGTTCGGGCCGGTGCGCAGGTTCATCGTCGTTGTTAGGGCTTCTTCCTCTGTTCCTTGATTCGGTTGCGCTGGTGCTCGAAGAAGGCCGCATCGGCGTGCTCTGTGGGAGCGGATTCGGCGCCGGCCAGAAGGCGGTTTCGCAAGCGATGGCGGTCTTGCGTCCTTTGATCGCTGGCGTGTGGGTTGGTCTGGTCGTCGACGGTGCTCATGGGTCTTCCCGTTTGCAGGTTTGGGCTGAGCCTATTCCTGAGGTGGGCGGGTTGGCCATGCTCTTGTAGGAGCGAGCTCGCTCGCGAACCGCCTCAACTCCGCAATCAGCGGATAACACGTTCGCGAGCAAGAACTAGGCGTCCCCCTCGCTCCTACGAAAAGCTGGCAGGCTATTTCACGGGGAAGTCGAAGGCGGTGTTGGGATACGGCTCCTGCTTCAGCGTGTAGTGCCACCACTCGTTGGCGTAGGGTTCGAAGCCGTGGCGTTGCATGGCGCTGCGCAGGGTTTCGCGGTTGCGCGTCTGTTGCACGCTGATCAGGTTGGTGCCGTGGTGGGAGATGGGGCCGAAGAAGTCGAAGTGGCTGCCCATGTCCAGTTCCTGGCCGGTGCTGGCGTCGACCAGGGTGAGGTCCACGGTGCTGCCGCGGCAGTGGGCGGATTTCCTGGCGATGTAGCCGTCGCGGAACAGCGCCGCCTTGTCCAGGTGCGGGTAGTAGCGGTCCTTGGTGCGGGTGTCGGCCAGGTCCGCGGCCCAGCGCTGGAAGTGGGCCACGGCGCGTTGCGGGCGGTAGCCGTCGAAGAGTTTCAGTTGCAGGCCGCTGAGGGCGACGTCGCGCTCCACTTCGGCCAGGGCCGTGGCCGCTTCCTTCGTGAGGATCACCCGTGGGCTTTCGTAGCCGTCGATGCGGCTGCCGACGAAGTTGTCGCCGCTGTAGTAGCGCGCTTCGTAATGGGCGTGCTGCAGCACCTGGTCGAGGTAGACGAAGCCGGGTTGCGCCGGCTGGTCGGCGTTGGCGCCGAGGCTGGCCAGCAGCAGGAGCAGGGCGAGGGCGTGGCGGAGCATCCGGCCTCCCGGGCGTGGGGTTTCTTTCACCCTAGCAGCCCTTTCCTGCGACGCATCTCTCTAAATGGCGGGATTTTTCCTACTTAATCCTCAGGTCCAGTTACCCCCTGGCGGGCCGATCCATTCGCCGAGACGAGCGGATCGCGGTTGTGCGGTCCGCGCACGAGTTCGAGCAGCCCAGGAGAGATGCGATGCTCAACCAGATCCGCGTACGTACCCGCCTGCTGTCGCTGGCGTTCCTGCCCCTGCTGGTGCTGGCCGGGGTGATGGCGCTGGCGGCGTACAACGCCGACCAGCTCAACGATGATTTCGACGAGCTGTTCAACGACCGCATGCGCCCGGTGAACCGGCTCAACCTGATCTCCAACGCCTATGCGGTGAACATGGTGGATGCGCTGCACAAGTACCGCTCCGGGGTGATCGACGTGGACGTCTTGCGCGGCGCCATCGGCGAGGCGCGCAAGACCATCGCGGACTCCTGGCGCCTGGTGCAGGACAGCAAGATGACCGATGCCGAGCAGCAGATGGTGGCCGGCATCCGCGCGCGCATGGCCGCGGTGGACAAGCTGGTGGACACGCTGCAGGAACAGACCGACGGCAGCCTGCGCGGCGAGAGCGACGCCAGCTTCATCCGGCGCCTGTATGCGGCCTTCGACCCGCTGGGGGATGCGCTGGAGGAACTGGCCCAGCTGCAGGTCCGCGAGGGCGAAAGGCTGAGCCAGGCCTCCACCGCGCGTTACCAGGCGATGAAGGCCAGCTTCGTGGCCATCGCCGTGGTGGTGCTGGTCGGCATGCTGCTGTTCAGCCTGCTGGTCAGCCGCTCGATCAACCGCCCGCTGGAACAATTGGGCCGGACCATCGCCACGGTGCAGCGCAATTCCGACCTGAGCCTGCGCGCCGAGGCCGTGGGCCGCGACGAGCTGGCGCAGACCGCCCAGGCCTTCAACACCATGCTCGAACACTTCCAGCGGCTGATCCGCCACCTGGGCGGCGCCTCGGTGCAGCTGGCCAGCGCGTCGGAGGAGATGAGCGCCATCAGCGCCCAGGTCAGCGATGCCGCCAACGGCCAGGGCGACCAGACCGCCATGGTCGCCACCGCCGTGCACGAGATGAGCGCCGCGGTGCAGCAGGTGGCGGAGAACGCCCTGGACATGGCGCGGGTGGCCGAGGACGTGCGCCGCGAGGCGCACCAGGGCACCGAGCTGGTGGAGGCCAACCTGGGCGCCATCGAGCGTCTGTCGCAGGCGGTGCAGGAGAGCGCCGAGGTGATCGACCGCCTGCACAGCCAGAGCGACGAGATCGGCAGCGTGCTGGGGGTGATCCAGAGCATCGCCGAGCAGACCAACCTGCTGGCGCTCAACGCCGCCATCGAGGCGGCGCGGGCCGGCGAGGCCGGGCGCGGGTTCGCCGTGGTGGCCGACGAGGTGCGCAGCCTGGCGAGCAACACGCAGAAGGCCACCGAGTCGATCCGCGGCATGATCGATTCGCTGCAGAGCGGCGCGCGCCAGGCGGTGGGCGTGATGCAGGAGTCCCGCGAGCGGGCCGGGGACAGCGTGCGGCATTCGCGCGAATCCGGCGAGGCGCTGCGGCACATCGCCAATGCCATCGACCGCATCGCCGACGGCAACGCGCAGATTTCCACCGCCACCGAGGAGCAGACGGCGGTGGCCCATGAGATCAGCCAGAACATCACCCAGCTCAACGACAGCATCCAGAGCGTGGTGGAGAACGCCGAGCAGAGCGCCGCGGCGAGCCTGGAGCTGGCCCGCCTGGCGGTCGAGCAACAGCAGCAGCTGGCGGGCTTCCGGGTGGACTAGGACTGCCTCACTGGCCCATCAGCAGGCGCTGCTGCTGGGACGAGAAGCCGCCCTGTTGCTGGAACTGCGCGCCCATCATGGGCTGCCGTTCGACGTCGTCGAGGCCGAAGGATTCCTTCACCGGCGACTCGATGGCGCCGAGGTTGTAGCTGCTCTGCCCGGCACAGCCGGAGAGGGCGAGCAGGGCGAGGACGAGCGCGGGAAGCCGGGGCATGGTGGACTCCTTCTGTGGGGGAGCTTGCGGATCGCACAGCCTAGGCCGGCGAAGCTTATGGCTGGCTTAAGCTCAGTCGCGGCGCAGGGCCTGGACGTCGTTGCCTTCGGGGTCGAAGGCATCCAGGCGCATGCGTTCGGCGAAGGCCTCCAGCGCCGCCTGGCCGCTGACGAAGCCGGCCTTGGCGGAGGCCCAGTCGTCCGGGCGCAGGCGCACCATCCAGCCTTCGCCGTAGCAGTCGAGGTTGATCAGCCCTGGGCGGCGCTGCACTTCCTCGTTGCTCACCAGCAGGGTGCCGGCCAGCGGGCAGCGCGCCGAGGAGGCGGCCTTGGCGAATTCCACTACGCCGAAGCTGCGGTCGCGCTCGATGTGCCAGCCATCGCGCTTGGGGGTGAAGGCGAAGATCTGCCCGTAGAGCGCGCAGCCATAGGCGCTCAGGCCGAGGGTCACGGCGCCGTCGGCTTCTTCGCGCAGCCACAGGTTGTAGTCCGGGGCGTAGAGCAGGTCGTCGGGGAACTCCAGGCCGTGCAGTTTCACAGGGTCAGCACCCGGTCGTATTCGAGGATCATCCGCGCCAGTTCGCCGCCGCTGGCGATTTCGTCGATTTCGCCGATCAGCGCGCTTTCGTCGATGGGCACGCCGGGGGCGCGGCACATCAGCAGGCGCGCGCCGGCTTCCTTGGCCTGCTGGATGAAGTGGCTGAGCGGTTCGCCGCCAGGGGCGGCGTAGAGGTTGTCCACCACGTCCTGGCGCGCCAGCTGCACGCCTTCGCCGCTGAGGAAGAGCGTCACCTCGGCGTCCATGCAGGCCAACAGGGTGGCGGTGTAGAAGGGCGCGGCGCAGCGCGCCGGGGTGCTCGGGCCGCTGCTGACGATGATCAGCACGCGCTGGATATCAGGCCGGTTCAAGGGCTTTCTCCATCTGCACCAGGGCCACGCGGCGGCCGTCCGGCGCCTGGCGCTCGACGATGCCCACCGGGCGATAGCCCAGGCCGGCGTAGAGCAGCAGGCCGCCGGCGTTGTCGTTGAAGCAGGAGATTTTCATCAGCGGTGCAGCGTAGTCGCGCCGGGCGAGGTCTTCCATGACGCCGATCAGGTAGCGCGCCACGCCGTGCCCGCGGGCCCAGGGCGCGACCATCATGTTGCCCAGCGCGCAGTACTCGCCGGGCAGGCTCTGGTAGAAGTTGGCGAAGCCGGCGGCGCGGCCGTCGAGCAGAGCCAGGGTGCTGGCGCGGCGCTCGGCCACGGCGGCGGCCAGCTGTTCGACGCCGAACGGCCAGCGGGCCTTGGGGTAGGCGTAGAAGAGTTCGTCGGCGCTACGCACGAAGCCGGCCACCTCGGCGAGGTCGCCGGCTTCCACGGGGCGATGCTGCAGGCTCATCCGCGCGGCGGGTACTGGGCGAGGACCTTCTGCACGGTCTCGCGGATCGCCGCTTCACGCTCGGCCGGGGTCGGCGGGCTGCTGCGCATGATCTGCTCGCCGCTGCCGCGCCACACCAATTTGCCGTCCTTGCCGTCGAGCAGGTCGACCTGGATGGTGGCGACCTTGTAGGTCACTGTGCGCGACTCGGCCATCGCCGGGCCGCCCCAGTAGCCGCCCCAATAACCGTTCCAGTAGCCGCCGGTGTAGGTGGTGACCTGGTCCTGGCGCTGGTCGACGATCAGGTAGGCGCGCACCGTCACGTCGGGCGCGGCGCTGCCCTGGGTCGGGCGCAGGCCGCGCTGGTCGAGCTGGTCGGCCACCGCCGAGCGGATGCGCTGCTCGGTGAGGTCGCTCTTGATGCGCGGGTCGTCCGGGCGGTATTCGAAGGCCGGCTGCGCCCAGGCCCAGCTGCGGTACGCGGCGAAGTCGCGGCTGGAATCGTAGTCGCGGCTGAGGTTGACGGTCTCACAGGCGGCCAGGCCCAGCAGCAGGCCCAGCAACAACAGACGGCGGATCATGATCGGCATACTCCAGGCAGAGTCTTCATCGAAGCTCAGCGCGTGCGTAAAGGCAAGTGGCGGAATGCCTCGAAACGGCCCTATTCCGCAGTTTTCTGGCAGCAAAGCCGGACAAGCGCCTCAGTGCGGCGGGTAGCCCGACAGCGCCTTGCGCACCGCTTCGCGCAGCCCGCGGGCCTGTTCGCTCTGGTTGCCGCTGGGCTGGTATTCGGCCGAGGCCACCCAGACGGCGTGGTTGTCGCGGGCGTCGTACAGCTCGATACGCACCACGTTGACCTGCACTATGTAGGTCCGCGTCACCGGGATGGAGGCGCCGTACCAGGGATCGTTCCAGCCGCCGTAGTAGCCGCCGCCGTAGTAGTCGGTGACCTGGCGGGTGCGCTGCTCGCTGCTGACCCGCGCGCTCACGCGCAGGTCCGGCGTGGCGCCGGGGCGCGCCGGGCGCAGGCCGACCTGGTCGAGGCCTTCGCTGACCGCGTCCTGCAGCGAGCTGCCGTAGGTGGTGGCGCCGCTGGGCGCGCCGGTCCAGTTCCACGAGCGGTAGCGGCCGTAGTCCGGCGGCGCGGCCGGGTAGGCGCCGGGGTCGAAGCCCGGGGCGCTGGCCTGGGCTGGCACCGGGGGCGGCGGTAGCGACTGGCTGGTGTAGGGGTTGTGGCTCTGGCAGGCGGCCAGCGCGGCGAGCAGCGGCAGCAGGATCAGGCGTGGCGACATGCGGGGCTCCCGCCTGCGCCGGGGCGCTGGCGACGACGGTGATGGGGCGATTGTGCACCTATTCGCGCGGGCGGCACAGCCAGTGCAGGTAGCGGCCCAGGCCGGCGAAGGCCGGGTGGCGGCGGTAGGCCAGTTCCATTTCCACCAGGTCCAGGGGCTCGGCCTTGTGCTGGAATTCCTGCGGCATGTAGTCGTGGAACACCCGCACGCCGCTGCGCGCCTCGATGTTCCAGGCATCCGTCATGGCCGCTTCCAGTTCGCGCGGGTCCAGCGGCTGCTGCGGCGTCAGGCTCTGGCCTTCGCCGGCGAAGCGCTGCTTGCGCAGCTTGCGGAAGTGGCCCTTGAGCAGGTTGCGGTAGATGAGCGCGTCGCGGTTGTAGAAGGCCAGCGACAGCCAGCCGTCGCGGGCGGTCAGCTGGTGCAGCACGGGGAGGATGGCCTGGGGCTCGGCCAGCCATTCCAGCACGGCGTGGCACAGCACCAGGTCGTAGGGTTCGTCGAGCTGGCCGAGCAGCGCCTGCCAGGGCGCCTCGATGAAGGTGGCCGCGCGGCCGGCCTCGGCGAAGCGCTGGCGGGCGCCTTCGAGCATGGGCGCGGCGGGGTCGGCGAGGGTCACCTGGTGGCCGCGCTCGGCCAGCCACAGCGCCATGTGGCCCAGGCCGGCGCCTATGTCGAGCACGCGCAGCGGGCGCTCGGGCAGCGCTTCGGCCAGGTCGGCCTGCAGCACGGCCAGGCGAATGGCGCCCTTGGCGCCGCCGTAGATCTTCTCGGCGAAGCGCGTGGCCAGTTCGTCGAAATGCCGGTCAGCCATGCACGAAGCGCCTTTCGCTGTCGGCCAGCTTGGCGCGCACCGCCTGGTCCATGTCCAGGCCCAGTTCGGCGCAGAGCAGCAGCAGGTAGAGGACGATGTCGCCGACCTCCTGGCCGGCGTGGGCGAGCTTGTCGGCGGGCAGCTGGCGCGACTCGTCCTCGCTCAGCCACTGGAAGATTTCCACCAGCTCGGCCATTTCCACGCTGGCGGCCATGGCCAGGTTCTTCGGGCTGTGGAAGCGCTTCCAGTCGTTGTGGTCGCGGATCGCGTGCAGGCGCGCGGTGAGTTCGTCGAGGTTCATCGGGGGCTCCTTGGGAGCCCCATAGCTTCCGGCTTCAGCGGCGCCGCATCAAGCGTCGAGCGGTTTCCAGGCGCCGGCCATGTGCGGCAGGCCGTCCTCGCCGCGCAGGGCGAACTGCCCGGCCGGGGCCACCTCGCTGGCCAGCAGGGTGACGCTGGAGGGCAGCAGCACCGGCTTCTGGAAGCGCACTTCCACCTGGTAGCCGGCCGCCGGCAGGCGCTCGCCCAGGGCCGCCAGGCTGCGCGCCTTGTTCCACAGGCCATGGGCGATGGCGCGGGGGAAGCCGAACAGCCTGGCGCTGGCCGCCGACAGGTGGATGGGGTTGTAGTCGCCGGCCACGCGGGCATAGCGCCGGCCGATGTCCGCCGGGCATTGCCAGTGGTCGATCTGTTCCAGCGGCAGCTCGGGCTGCTCCTCGCGTTCCGGCGGCGTGCCTTCCAGGCGCATGCCGCGGAACAGCAGGCGGCTGTCGCCTTCCCAGAGCAGGCCGAGCTGGTCGTGCAGCTGGGTGATCAGGCTGAAGGTCACGCCCTTGTCGTGGGGCTGCAGGTCGGCCACCCGCACGCTGGCCTGGAACGGGCCCAGGCCGCCGAGGGGGCGCAACACGCTGATACGGTTCTCCAGGTGCACCAGGCCCAGCAGCGGGAAGGGGAAGCGGGCGTCGGTGAGCAGGCCCATCTGCAGGCCGAAGGCGAGGATGTGCGGGTAGGTCGGCGGCAGCAGGTGGTCGTTCCTGAAGCCGCACACCTGGCGGTAGTGCTCCAGGTTCCGGGCGTCGACCATCACCGGCGCCCGCACGCCGCGGGTGGGCAGGCTGCGGCCGCGCAGGCCGCGGCGCACGGCGGCGCGCAGGAACAGGCCGGGCAGGGCGGGTGGGGCGGACAGGTCCAGCCAGTCTTTGGGCATTCGGAATCTCCTGAGCGGTATTGCCTTCAGCTTAGCCGCCGGGCCCGGCCGGGCATTGGCCGGGGCGGGGCGGCGTGGCGGCAGGCCGGTCAATCGGCGGCTCTGGCATGGGGCTTGTGGATAATTCGACCGCTGCCATGGCGTGTTACTTGAGAGGCGGTAGGAAAGCTGCCTAAGATGGGCCCGCTTCATGGATAACCAGAATAAATACCATGCACGATCTGACCGACGATGTGGCGCTGATGCGCCCGGTGATCGACGCGCTGCGCGCCAGCGGCAGCGATCCCGACCGTGTGCTCGCCCGGGTTGGCCTGCCGCCGGGCGCCCTGCCGGCCGGGCGCTTCCCGCATAGCGCGCAGAACCTGTTCTGGAAGGCCGCCGCCGAGGAATGCGGCGAGGAGCACGTCGGCCTGTACCTGGCCGGGCACCTGCCGGCCTTCCACGGCCTGCTGCTGGAATACCTGTTCCTCTCCAGCGCCACCTTCGGCGAGGGCCTGCGCCACGCACTGCGCTATGTGCGCCTGCTCTCCGACACACTCAACGCCCGCCTGGAAGTGGAGGGCGAGCGCGCCGTGCTGCTGCTCGGCCACAGCGCCGGGACCAACCGGCACTTCCCGGAAATGCTCGCCGGCGCGGTGATCCGCCTGTTCCACGCGCTCACCGAGGGCGACTTCCGGCCCCATGAGGTGGAGCTGATGCACGGCGAGGGCGCCCCTGCCGAACGTTATCGACAGGTCTACGGCTGCCCGGTGCGCCTGGGCGCCGAGCGCTACGCCCTGGTCTTCGACGCCGCGGTGCTGGACAAGCCCTCGCGCCACGCCGCGCCGGAGCTGCTGCGCATGCACGAGTCGCTGGCGCGCCGGCAACTGGCCGAGGTGGAACGCCTGGACCTGGTGCGCAAGGTGCGCGAGCTGATCGGCGAGCTGCTGGTGGACGGCGGCGCCACCCTGGAGCAGGTCGCCGCACGCCTGGACATGCCGGCCCGGCGCCTGCGCGAACGCCTGGCCATGGCCGGGGTGCGCTTCAACGACCTGGTCACCGACTACCGTTGCCGGTTGGCCAAGGAGCTGCTGCTGAAGACCGACGAGCGTATCGAGGTGATCGTCGAGCGTACCGGCTTCTCAGAGCCGAGCACCTTCTACCGCGCCTTCAAGCGCTGGGTGGGGGAGACGCCGGTGGAGTTTCGCAAGCGCGGGAAGGTTTGAGAGGGACGAACCTCGCGACGGGAGGGCATGGCTTTTCGTAGGAGCGAGCTTGCTCGCGAACGCTGTTCTGCCGGTGGCTGCGGTGCTTGCCCTGAAGAGCGCCCTCTCCCCAGCCCTCTCCCTGAAGGGAGAGGGGGCTAGTCCGTGCCGAGAAAGGTGATGGTTTCCGCCGGAAACCTCTGTGCTAGCCGGCTAACGCTATAACATCAAACCCTGCCCAACGGTCCCCTCTCCCTTCAGGGAGAGGGTTAGGGAGAGGGGCGGAATCAAACCGAAACACCCAGACCACCTGGAAACACCATAAGACTTACCCGCGACCGCCCCCGGCAGAGCCACCCTCAAGCCCCAAGCAAACTCTGCCCACACACCCTCAACACCTGCCCGCTCACCGCCCCGCTGCCCGGCTGGGCGAACCAGGCCACGGCCTCGGCCACGTCCTGGGGCAGGCCGCCCTGGCCCATGGAGTTCATGCGCCGGCCGGCCTCGCGGATGGTCAGGGGAATGGCCGCGGTCATCTGCGTTTCGATGAAGCCCGGGGCCACCGCGTTGATGCTGATGCCCTTCTTGCCCAGGGCCGGGGCCCAGGCCTGGGCCAGGCCGATCAGGCCGGCCTTGCTCACCGCGTAGTTGGTCTGCCCGAGGTTGCCGGCGATGCCGCTGATGGAGGCCAGCAGCACCACGCGGCCGTCGTCGCGCAGCTTGCCGGCGTCGAGCAGGGCCTGGGTGAGCACCTGCGGGGCCTTGAGGTTGACGTCGATCACCGAGTTCCAGAACGCCTCGCTCATCTTCGCCACGGTCTTGTCGCGGGTGATGCCGGCGTTGTGCACCACGATGTCCACGCCCTCGGGCAGCGCCTCCACCAGCTTCTCGCCGGCATCCGGCGCGCAGATGTCCAGGGCCACGCCCTTGCCGCCCAGGCGCGCGGCCAGGGCGTCGAGGGCGTCCTTGGCCGGCGGCACGTCCAGCAGCACCACCTCGGCGCCGTCGCGGGCCAGGGTTTCGGCGATGGCCGCGCCAATGCCGCGGGCCGCGCCGGTGACCAGGGCGCGCTTGCCCACCAGCGGGCGGCTCCAGTCCTGCACCTGGCCGGCGTAGGCGGAAAGGCGGATCACCTGGCCGGACACGTAGGCGCTCTTGGGCGAGAGGAAGAAGCGCAGGGCGCCTTCGAGCTGGTCTTCCGCGCCCTTGCCGACGTACAGCAACTGCACGTTGCCGCCGCGGCGGATCTCCTTGCCCAGGGAGCGGCTGAAGCCCTCCAGGCTGCGCTGCACGCTGGCGGCGATGGGGTCTTTCAGCGATTCCGGGGCGTGCCCGAGGATGACCACGTGGGGGCACAGGTCCAGGCCCTTGAGCGCGGCCTGGAAGAAGTCGCGCAGTTCGATCAGTTGCTCGAAGCCGGTGAGGCCGCTGGCGTCGAACACCATCGCCTTGAGCTTCGGGCCGTGCTCGGCGGTCCAGCGCGGCAGGCCGTACTGGCCTTCCACGGCGGCGTAGACGGCGTCGGTCAGGCGCTGGCTGAAGCCCAGCACGGCCTCGCCCAGGTTGCCCGTCCCGCCCAGCAACAGGGCGCCGTCCACCGGCCGGGTGCGCCCGGCGCTCCAGCGTTCCAGGCGTACCGGCGCGGGCAGGCCGAAGGCGCCGACCAGGCGGCGGCCGACGTTGGAGTTGGCGAAGGCGATGTAGCGATCGGTCATGGACGGGGGCTCCTGCACGGATACTCGAAGTGCCGACCACTCTACGCAGGCACCGGTTCCGCGCAATTGACCGCGCTGACCTGCGCCATGGCGGGGCGGCCAATGCGACGGGACCGGCTAAGGTTAGCCTGTGCGCCAGAACCCGCTCAGCCCGCAAGGAGCCTTGCATGACCCAGACCCGACGGGTCGCCATCGTCGGCGGCAACCGTATTCCCTTCGCCCGCTCCAACACCGTCTACGCCACGGCGAGCAACCAGGAGATGCTGACCTGCGCCCTCGACGGCCTGATCGAGCGCTACAACCTGCACGGCGAGCGCCTGGGCGAGGTGGTGGCCGGCGCGGTGCTCAAGCACTCGCGGGACTTCAACCTCACTCGCGAATGCGTGCTGGGCACCCGCCTGGCCCCGGAAACTCCGGCCTACGACGTCCAGCAGGCCTGCGGCACGGGCCTTGAGGCGGCGATCCTGGTGGCCAACAAGATCGCCCTGGGGCAGATCGACTGCGGCATCGCCGGCGGCGTGGACACCACCTCCGACGCGCCCATCGGCGTCAACGAGGGGCTGCGGCGCATCCTGCTGGAGGCCAACCGCGGCAAGTCCAACGGCGACAAGCTCAAGAGCCTGCTGAAGATCCGCCCGCGCCACCTGCTGCCGCACATCCCGAAGAACGGCGAGCCGCGCACCGGGCTGTCCATGGGCGAGCACTGCGAGCTGATGGCGCAGACCTGGCAGATTCCCCGCGATGAGCAGGACAAACTCGCCTACGAAAGCCACATCAAGCTGGCAGCGGCCTACGCCGAAGGTTGGCAGAACGACCTGATGACGCCGTTCCGCGGCCTGACCCGCGACCAGAACCTGCGCCCGGACATCAACCTGGAGAAGCTCGGCACCCTCAAGCCGGTGTTCGAGAAGGGCCCGCGCGGCACCCTCACGGCGGCCAACTCCACCCCGCTGACCGACGGCGCCTCGGTGGTGCTGCTGGCCAGCGAGGACTGGGCCAAGGCGCGCGGCCTGCCGATCCTGGCGTACTTCCGTGACGGCGAGGCGGCGGCGGTGAACTTCGTCGGCGAAGGCGCAGAAGGCCTGCTGATGGCCCCGGTGTACGCCGTGCCGCGGCTGCTGGCGCGCAACGGTCTGAGCCTGCAGGACTTCGACTACTACGAGATCCACGAGGCCTTCGCCGCCCAGGTGTTGTGCACCCTCAAGGCCTGGGAGGACGCCGAGTACTGCAAGACCCGCCTCGGCCTGGACGCGCCGCTGGGCTCGATCGACCGCAGCAAGCTCAACGTCAAGGGCAGCTCCCTGGCCGCCGGCCATCCCTTCGCCGCCACCGGCGGTCGCATAGTCGCCAACCTGGCCAAGCTGCTGGACGCGGCCGGGAAAGGGCGCGGGCTGATCTCGATTTGCGCGGCGGGCGGGCAAGGTGTGACCGCGATCGTGGAAAAGTAATCCAATACATCGGGCGGCTGTGGCCGGCCCACGATGTAACAGCAACTCCGTGACTTAAGGCGGTGCCGTGCGAGCGGTGCCGCCTCTTTTTTTGCGCGCAGGGTGGGGGCTTTGGCTTTTCGTAGGAGCGAGCTTGCTCGCGAATGGTGCTTGCCGGCGGGCTTGGGAGGTGGGCTTTAGAGCGCCCTCTCCCTAACCCTCTCCCTGAAGGGAGAGGGGACCGTTGGGCAGAGTTGGGTATTTCTGAGTCAGCCGGCAGTCCCGGCGGCTTCCAGCTGGAACCATTCCTCCTCTCGGCATGGACAAGCTCCCTCTCCCTTCAGGGAGAGGGCTGGGGAGAGGGGACGGAATCGACCTGAGGCGACAGCGCTGCCGGGAGGCTGTTCGCGAGCAAGCTCGCTCCTACGAAATACGAAAAGCCTCCAGCCTCCAGCCTTTCATCCCCCCTGCAACATCGCCGGATGCACCCGCCCATCCAGCGCCGTGGACAGCACCAGCGAAGTCTTGCTCGCCCCGTGCTGGGCCAACTGGTCGATCAGTTCTTCCAGCTCGGCGGTGCTGGTCACCGTCACCCGCAGCATCACGCAGGATTCGCCGGTCACCCGGTAGCAGTCGAGCACCTGGGGGATTTCCGTCAGGCGTTGCAGTTGCAGGGCGCCGCGGTGGTCGTTCAGGCGCAGTTCGATCAGGCACTGGATCGGGCGGCCGAGCTTGGTCAGGTCTACGCTGGCGTGGTAGCCGGTGATCACGCCGTCGGCCTCCAGGCGCGCCACGCGGTCGGCCACTGCCGGGGGCGAGAGGTTGATGCGCCGGGCCAGTTCGGCGAAGGACAGGCGGCCGTTTTCCAGCAGGGCGGCGAGCAGTGCGCGGTCGTATTTGTCCATCGGTTTCTCTCGTCTGTCGAATCGACGGCTTTGCGTTTGAAAATCCATCGAAAGAAAAGTGTTCCGCCAGATAATGCGTTTTCTGTGCCTTATAAGGCCCGAAAGCACTTAATAAAATGAGGCGCTACGACCCACTTGTCGAGCCCTCTGCCATGTCTGTCATGCCCATGCCCAAAGCCCGCGTTTCGCTGACGCTGATCGCCGCCTTCTTCGCCCTCTACTTCATCTGGGGCTCGACCTACCTGGTGATCCGCATCGGCGTGGAAAGCTGGCCGCCGATGCTCATGGCCGGCTGCCGCTTCGTCATCGCCGGGACGCTGCTGCTGGCCTGGGCGCTGTACCGCGGCGCGCCGCTGCCCAGCGGGCGGCAGTGGCTGAATGCCGGGGCCATCGGCGTGCTCCTGCTCAGCTGTGGCAACGGCGGGGTGACGGTGGCCGAGCACTGGGGCGTGGCTTCGGGCGTGGCCGCCCTGGGGGTGGCCACGGTGCCGCTGTTCGCGTTGGTGTTCGCGCGCCTGTTCGGCCAGCGCAACAGCCTGCTGGAGTGGAGCGGCATCGGCCTTGGGCTGTGCGGCATCGTGCTGCTCAACCTCGGTTCCAACCTGCAGGGTAGCCCGGCGGGCGCCGCGCTGATTCTCTTCGCCGCCGCGGCCTGGGCCTTCGGTTCGGTGTGGAGCCGGCGCCTGGACCTGCCGGCCGGGCCCATGGCCAGTGCCTTGGAGATGCTGGTGGGCGGCGCCGCGCTGCTGCTGGGCAGCCAGCTTTCCGGCGAGCACCTGCAGCAGATGCCGGATGTGCGCGGCTGGCTGGCGCTGGGCTACCTGGTGGTGTTCGGTTCGATCATCGCCTTCAGCGCCTACGTCTACCTGCTGGCCAACGTGCGCCCGGCGGCGGCCACCAGCTATGCCTTCGTCAACCCGGCGGTGGCCGTGCTGCTCGGGGTGGCGTTCGCCGGCGAGCACATCGGCTGGCCGGAGGCGCTGGCGATGGCGGTGATCATCGGGGCGGTGCTGTTGATCAGCCTGCCGCAGTGGCGGCGGCGCGAGGCGGCCTGAGTCGGCTCAGTCGATCGGGACGATGCGCACGCGGCTGACGCCGACGCGGTCGGCGCTGTGCCGCAGGTTGGGGATCAGGTTGGGGTCCAGCGGCGCGTCGGTCAGCCCGGTGGGGTCTTCGCCGGTCTCCTGCGCCAGGTGCAGCAGCACCTGGAGCAGGGCGAGGAATTCGTTGGGTTCCTCGGACCACTCGTGGATCAGCCGGCGCGGCTGTTCGCGCAGGCGGTAGTGGATGGCGTAGCGGTGGGTGACGTTCATGGTGGCACCTCTGCAGGCTAAGACACCCCAGAACGTCAAAATTCCCATCACTTTCCCGGACAGCCGACAGGTGGTCATTTTTTCGCCACTCACCGACAGACGTCGCGAAATGGCGGGCTTTCAGATGACGAAAAAGCCGTGGGTGCCATCACGGCCGAGCTGCTCGACCAGGCCGAATTCCCAGTCCAGATAGCCCTGCATGGCCTCGCGCGGGTTGTCGGTGCCCTCGTAGGGACGGCGGTAGCGGTCGATGCGCGGCGCGGCGAGCAGGCTCTCGCCTTCCTCGGTGGGCAGCCCCGCGGCGACCCAGGCGGCGGTGCCGCCTTCGAGCAGGAACACCGGCTTGCCGCTCAGGGCCTGCACTTCCGGCACGGCGAAGCGCGCCAGCAGGCTGCTGCCGCAGGTGAGCACGTAGCGCTCGGCCGTGCCCAGCTGCGCCAGCGCTTCTTTCAGCTGGCTGCGCAGGGCCCAGGCGGCGCCGGGAATGTGGCGTTTCACGTAGTTGGCGCTGGCGGTGAAGTCGAGCACCCGGGTGCCCGGCTCGCGCAGCCACTCGGCCAATATCTGCGGGGCGATGGTCTCGGCCTGCGGCTGCTGCGGCAGCGGCGCGGCCCAGGCGCCTCGCTCGCTGAAGTCGGCGGCGGACAGGCCGTCCAGCACCGCCACCTCCCAGCCCATCTGCGCCAGCCAGGAAGCGCTCATGTTGGCGCGCGCGCCGTCGTCGTCCACCAGCACCAGGCGCGCGCCGCGCACGCTGGCGACGTGGTCGGTCTCCTGCACCAGCTGGCCGCCGGGAGTGGAGCGCGAGCCGGGCAGGTGGCCGGCCTCGTATTCCTCCGCGGTGCGCACGTCGAACAGGTAGGTGGTGCGCGCACCTTCGGCCTGCCACTGGCGCAGGCCGGCCAGGTCGATGCGCGCCACCCGCGCGCGGTCGGCCACGGCGCGGGCGCGCTGGGCGGCGGCTGCGCGGGTGGCGGCGGAGACTTCGCCGAAGCGCCGCGCCTGGCCGTGTTCCAGCTGCTGGCCGGCGAGGGTCCAGCCGATGGTGCCGTTGCGCAGCGCCGACACCGGGTTGGCGATGCCGGCGTTCACCAGCGACTGGGTGCCGATGATGCTGCGGGTGCGCCCGGCGCAGTTGACGATGACGCGGGTGGCCGGGTCGGGTGCCAGCTCGGCGACGCGCAGCACCAGCTCGGCGCCGGGCACGCTGATGCCGCCGGGGATGCTCATGGTCTGGTATTCGTCGAAGCGGCGGGCGTCGAGCACCACCACGTCGGCCTTGGCATCGAGCAGGGCCTGCACTTCCTCGGCGGCCAGCGACGGGGTGTGGCGCTCGGCCTCCACCAGTTCGCCGAAGGCCTTGCTCGGCACGTTGACGTCCTTGAACAGCTCGCCGCCGGCAGCGCGCCAGCCGGCCAGGCCGCCGTCGAGCACGGCCACGTCGCTGTAGCCCAGCGCCAGCAGGCGCTGCGCGGCGACTTCGGCCAGGCCTTCGCCGTCGTCGTAGACGGTGACCGGCGTATCGCGGCGCGGCACGCGGGCGTAGACCTCCAGCTCCAGCTTCGACAGCGGCAGGTTGGCGGCGAACAGCGGGTGCGCCTGGGCGAAGGGGTCTTCCTCGCGCACGTCGAGCAGCGCCAGCTCGCGGCGGGCGAGGAGGGCGGCGCGGAGGTCGTGGAAGGTACGGCGGGCGATCTGGCTCATGCGGGGTTCTCTTTCGACAGGTCCCAGATATTGGGCAACTGGCTGTTGGAATAGCCGGAGATGAAGGGCTTCTCTTCACCCTCGGCGGTATAGACGGCACGCCGCACCGCGCCGATGTTGGCGCCGTAGACGTGGATGCTGATGGACGGCCGGTCGGCGAAGGCGTTGCTGACCTGGTGGATGTCGCCGATGCGCGGCGACACCGCCTCCACCTCGCCCGGCTCCAGGCGCAGCGCCGCGCCGGCCGTCTGCAGGCTGCCGTCGGCGGCGAAGGCGAAGGGCTGCGAGTACTCGGCGCCGCGCAGCATGCCGATCAGGCCCCAGACGCGGTGGTCGTGCACCGGCGTGCGCTGGCCCGGGCCCCAGACGAAGCTGACCACCGAGAAGCGCTGCTGCGAGTCGGCGTGCAGCAGGTACTGCTGGTAGCGCTGCGCGTCGGGCTGGGCGCAGGCCTCGGGCAGCCAGTCGTCATGGCGCACCAGCTTGGCCAGCAGGGGGCGGGCGCGGGCGAGCAGGGTGGCTTCGTCGGGATGCTCGTCGAGCAGGCTGGCCAGGTCGCCGATGAACTGGCGCAGGCGGTCGAGACGCAGGGGGGCGGACATGCGGCGTATTCACTCCGGAAGGTTCTGGCTGTACGGTAGCAAACGCGTTTTTATTCCTGAAATGCATTTTGAATCTAAGCTAATATGCGAGAAATGCAATTGGTGCCAGCCCCATGAAGATCGACGACATCGACGCCTTCGTCGCGGTGATCCGCAATGCCTCCCTGAGCCAGGCCGCCGAGAGCCTGGGCCTGACGCAGTCGGCCATCACCCGCCGGGTGCAGAGCCTGGAGGAAGCCCTGGGCGTGGAACTGCTGGACCGCAACACCAAGCCGCTCAAGCCCACCGCCGCCGGCCTGCGCGTCTACGAGCAGTGCCGCCGGGTGCTGCGCGAGGTGGACGGGCTGCGCGAACTGGTGGCCAGCGACACCGCGCCCAGCGGCGTGCTGCGCCTGGGCGTGCCGCAGAGCATCGGCGAGGTGGTGCTGCTGGAAGCGCTGCGGCGCCTGGCCGGCGAGTACCCGGAGCTGCGCGCCCAGGTCAGCAGCGGCTGGGGCAGCCACCTGCTGGCGCGGCTGGAGAACGCCGAGCTGGACGCGGCGGTAGTGTTGTTCCCGCCGAGCAAGGTGTTCCCCGACGACCTCGGTGCCACGCCGCTGGGCCGCGTGGAACTGTGCGTGGTGGTCGCCCGCGACAGCGACGTGCAGGCCCGCCGCCTGCTCGACTGCTACCAGCACGGCTGGGTGCTCAACCCCGACGGCTGCGGCTTCCGCGCCGGCCTGCAGCGCGCCCTGGCCGACCAGGGGTTGGGCTTGCAGCTGAACCTGGAGACCTTTGGCAGCGAGTTGCAGCTGGGCCTGGTTGCCGAGGGGCGTGGCCTCGGGTTGGTGCCGGCGCCGGCTCTTGCGCGCAGCCGTTATCGGGAGCAGCTGCGGGTGTTGCAACTGGAGGATTTCCAGCCGCTGATCCAGCTCTGGCTGGTGCGGCCGCGCTTGCTGGGCAACCTGGAGGCGCCGGCGCGGTTGTTCGGCGATGCGGTGGCTGAAGGGTTGGATATGCGGGTGGGGTGAGTCTTACTCATTCACCCCCCTGTAGGAGCGAGCTTGCTCGCGAACAGACTCTCCCGGCAGCGCTGTCGTCTCAGGTCGACTCTGTCCCCTCTCCCCAGCCCTCGGCTGCGCGCCCCGCCCTGAAGGGAGAGGGGGCTTGTCCGTGCCGGCTGCAAGCCTGATGTTCGCCGGATACGCCAGAGTTTCCGGCTGACTCCGTAATACCCGTTTCTGCCCAACGGTCCCCTCTCCCTTCAGGGAGAGGGTTAGGGAGAGGGCGCTCTCATGCCTGACACCGGCATGACCGGGAAACTCTGTTCGCGAGCAAGCTCGCTCCTACAAAAGCAAAAAACCTCCCCTGCGCAACTTGCCCAATCCTGAATATGCGTAATTAGCATATTAGAATATGCAAAAAATGAATTTCCATCATGAAGTGCTTGCCTATAGCTTCTAAGAACAACGTCCATCAAGACGTTTTTCTTATAACGAAAGCCGCCGCCCTTATGCAGCGGCCCAGGCGAGGGCAACACAGTGAGCGTGGAAATTCTCGGCATGATCACCGCCACCCCGAGTTCCGAGGTGGACCAGCCGCTGGGGGAGGCGGTGGACGCCGGTTTCGTCCGGCGTTTCGCCCAGGCCCATGAGGACGCCGGCTTCGACCGCGTGCTGGTGGGCTACTTCAGCAATGCCGCCGAGGGCGCCGTGGTCAGTTCCTTCGTCGCCGCCGCCACCCGGCGCCTGGGCATCCTGTTGGCCTACCGGCCGGGAGTGATCGCGCCGCCGCTGGCCGCGCGCCAGTTGGCCACCCTCGACCAGTTCAGCGACGGCCGCCTGGCCCTGAACGTGGTCAGCGGCGGTAACGACGAAGACCTGGCGCGCGACGGCGACTACCTCGACCACGACCGCCGCTACGCCCGCACCGACGAATACCTCGACGCCCTGCGGCGTATCTGGACCGCCGAGGCCCCGGTGGACTTCGCCGGCGAGTTCTACCGCTTCCAGGGCGCCTCGCCGGCCGTGCGCCCGCGGCAGAAGCCGCATATCCCGATCTACTTCAGCGGCTCCTCCGACGCCGCCATCGAGGTCGCTGCCAGGCACGCCGACACCTACATGCTCTGGGGCGAGCCGCTGGCCGCCGTCGATGGCCACATCCGCCGGGTGCGCGCCGCCGCCAACGCCCAGGGCCGTGAGCCGCGCTTCTCGGTGTCGTTCCGGCCGATAGTCGCCGACACCGAGGAGGCCGCCTGGAAACGCGCCGCCGAGGTGCTCGAACAGGTGCGCGAGAACCGCGCGCGCCTGGGCCTGCAGCTGCACGACCACCAGCCGCAGAACGTCGGCTCGCAGCGCCTGCTGGCCGCCGCGCAGCAGGGCGAGGTGCTCGACACCCGGCTGTGGACCGGCGTGGCCCGGCTGACCGGCGCGCGCTGGAACTCCACCGCCCTGGTCGGCACCCCCGAGCAGGTCGCCGCCGCCCTGGGCGAGTACTACCGCCTGGGCGTTTCCACCTTCCTGATCCGTGGCTTCGACCCGCTCGGCGACGCCGTGCGCTACGGCCAGGGCCTGATTCCCGCCATCCACGACCACATCGCCCGCCTGCCGCAACTGCGCCGCGCCGGCTGAGGAGCCCCACCGATGAACCTGAAACGACGCCTGCGCGCCATCTTCGCCGCGCTGCTGCTGGGCGCGCCCCTGGCCCAGGCCGCCGACCTGCCGACGCTGCGCGTGGGCGACCAGAACTACTACAACGTGCGCGCCTCCATGGAGGCCTCCGGGGTGCTCGAAGACGCGCCCTACACGGTCGACTGGAAGCACTTCCAGTCCGCCGCGCCCGTGGCCGAAGGGCTGCAGGCCGGCGCGCTGGACCTGGGCTTCCTCGGCGATTCCGGCTTCATCTTCCTGGCCGCCAAGGGCGCGCCGGTGAAGCTCATCGGCGTGTCGCGGCAGAACCCCGACACCATCGCCCTGCTGGTGCCCAAGGACTCGCCGGTGCAGAGCATCGCCGACCTCAAGGGCAAGAAGGTCGCCTACTGGCCCGGCGCCTGGAGCCAGCAACTGACCCTGCGCGCGCTGGAGAAGGCCAGCCTGCCCAGCGACTACGTCGACTTCGTCAAGCTGATGCCCATCGACGCCGCCGCCGCCCTGCCGCGCGGCAGTATCGACGCCTTCCCGGTGTGGGAACCGTACATCTCGCAGCAGATCCTGTTCTCCGGCGCGCGCCCGATCCTCACCGCCCGCGACCTGATGCCGGGGCTGTCGAGCATCGCCGCCAACGCCGCCTCCATCGAACCCAAGCGCGCACAGATCGCCGACTTCCTCGGCCGCCTGCAGAAGGCCCGGGCCTGGGTCGAGGCGCACAAGGAGCAGTACGCCGATATCTGGGCGAAGAAGGCCAACCTCGACCCGGCCGTGTCGCGCCACTGGATCGGCCAGGCCGGCATGAGCGTCGGCCCGGTGGACGCCCAGGCCGCCGCCGACTACCAGGGCACCGCCGACTTCCTGCTGCAGACCGGCGCGCTGCCCAAGGCCTTCGACACCGCCAGCGTGATCGACCCCTCCTTCGCCAACGCCTTCCACTGAGCACAGGACGCAACCCCATGAGCATCCAGTTCCTCGGCATGATCGGCCACCGCCTGGCCTCCGAGACCATCGCCCCGGCCGGCCCGATCCTCGACAAGCAGTACATCGCCGCCTTCGCCCGCGCCCACGAGGAGGCCGGCTTCGACCGCATCCTGGTCGGCTACTGGTCCGATCAGCCGGATGGCTTCCTGGTGGCCGCCACCGCCGGCCTGGCCACCTCCAGGATCAACTTCCTGCTGGCGCACCGCCCCGGCTTCGTCGCCCCGACCCTGGCCGCGCGCAAGCTGGCGACCCTCGAGCACCTGCTCGACGGGCGCCTGGCGGTGCATATCATCAGCGGCGGCAGCGACGCCGACCAGCGCAAGGACGGCGACTACCTCGACCACGACCAGCGCTACGCCCGCAGCGACGAGTTCATCGAGGTGCTCAAGCGCACCTGGACCAGCGCCGAGCCCTTCGACTTCCACGGCGAGCACTACCGCGTGGAACAGGCCTTCTCGGCCATCCGCCCGCAGCAGAAGCCGCACATCCCGGTGTATTTCGGCGGCTCCTCGGAGGCGGCGCTGAAGGTCGCCGGCAGGCAGGCCGACGTGTTCATGCTCTGGGGCGAGCCCCTGGCCCAGGCCGCCGAGACCATCGCCGCGGTGCGCGAGCAGGCGCGGCAGAACGGCCGCGAGGTGGAGTTCAGCCTGTCGTTCCGGCCCATTCTCGGGCGCACCGAGGAGGAGGCCTGGGCCAGGGCCGAGGCGATCCGCGCGACTGCCAGCCAGCGCCTGGGCGAGGCCGGCTTCCCCAAGGGCAAGCCGCAGAGCGTCGGCGCCCAGCGCCTGCTCAAGGCGGTGGAGCAGGGCGACCGCGTCGACGAACGCCTGTGGACCGGCATCGCCAAGCTGGTCGGCGGCGGGCACAACTCCACCGCGCTGGTCGGCACCCCGGAGCAGGTCGCCGATGCGCTGCTGGCCTACTACGACCTGGGCGTGCGCAGCATCCTCATCCGCGGTTTCGACCCGCTCAACGACGCCGTGGAATACGGCCGCGAGCTGATCCCGCTGACCCGCGCCAAGGTCGCCGAGCGCGAGCGCCGGCGTGCCACGGCCTGAGCCCATGAGCAACTTGCAGAGCCCATCGCTGGCGCTCAACGACCTGCTGCCGGCGCTCACCCGGCAACTGGCCGAGAGCGCCGAGGCCTACGACCGCAGCGGCGACTTTCCCCACGCCAACCTCGCCCTGTTGCAACACCACGGCCTGCTCGGCCTGGCCCTGCCGCAGGCGCTCGGCGGCCCCGGCGCCGACCTCGGCGAACTGCGCCGGGTGGTCGGCGCCGTGGCCCGTGGCGAACCCTCCACCGCGCTGGTGCTGTGCATGCAGTACCTGCACCTGCGGCGCCTGGCGGACAACCCCGGCTGGCCCGAAGCGCTGAAGCGCCGCGTGGCCCGCGAGGCGCTGGAGCAGGGCGCGCTGATCAACAGCCTGCGGGTGGAGCCGGAGCTGGGCTCGCCCTCGCGCGGCGGCCTGCCGCAAACCGTGGCGCGGCGTGACGGCGAGTGCTGGCGGCTGTCCGGGCACAAGCTCTACACCACCGGCATTCCCGGGCTGACCTGGCTGGCGGTGTGGGCGCGCAGCGACGAGCCGACGCCGCGCGTGGGCGCCTGGCTGGTGCGCCGCGACAGCCCCGGCATCCGCATCCTGGAAAGCTGGGACCACCTGGGTATGCGCGCCACCGGCAGCCACGAGGTGATCTTCGAAGAGGTGCCGGTGCCGCTGGAACACGCCGTCGGCCTCTACCCCCACGACCAGCCGCCGGCGCCGGACGAAGCCGTGCTGCGCGACTTCGCCCAGGCCAGCGCGGCGCTGCTCGGCGCGCTCTACGACGGCATCGCCGGTGCCGCCCGCGACTGGCTGCTGGGCTGGCTGCGCGAGCGCGTGCCGGCCAGCCTCGGCGCGCCCCTGGCCAGCCTGCCGCGGGTGCAGGAAGCGCTGGGCGCCATCGACGGCCTGCTGCTGCAGAACCGCCTGCTGCTCGACGCCGCCTGCCGCGAGCGGCTGAGCGCCAGCGAGGCGGGGCTGATCAAGGTCGCCGTCACCGACAACGCGGTGGCGGTGGTCGAGAAGGCCCTGGAGCTGAGCGGCAACCACGGCCTGAGCCGGCACAACCCGCTGCAGCGCCACTATCGCGACGTGCTCTGCGGGCGCGTGCACACCCCGCAGAAGGACAGCGTCTGGATCGCGGCGGGGAGGGCGGCGCTGAGTCCCTGAGCCCGCGCGATCACCCGACAACAACGACGGCAATATCGGCGACCGCACCGGCGGAACGGATAGCCCCAAGACAACCCCTGGCTTCCGTGCGAAGCCGCCTGGAGATTGCCCCATGAAACGAACCCTGCGTGTTTTCGCCGGCCTGCTGGCCGCGACCTTGCTGGCCGGCGCCGCCAGCGCCGCCGAACCCGTCACCCTGCGCCTGGGCGACGTGAAGGGCGACCGCTACGCCTCGCTGCGCGCCTCCGGCGAGCTGGACAACCTGCCGTACAAGCTGGAGATGTCCGCCTTCCCCTCCGGCGCCCCGGTGCTCGAAGCGCTGAACGCCGGCGCCCTGGACATCGGCTTCACCGGCGACATCCCGTTCCTCTTCGTCTACGCCGCCGGCGCGCCGCTCAAGGCCGTGGGCGCCTGGCACTTCAACCCGGCGACCGTGGCGCTGGTGGTGGGCAAGGATTCGCCGATCCACTCGGTGGCCGAGCTCAAGGGCAAGCGCATCGCCGTCAACCGCGGCGGCTGGGGCCACTTCATGGCCCTGGGCGCGCTGCGCCGCGCCGGGCTCAAGCCCGAGGATGTGACCTTCTCCTTCCTCGGCCCGGTGGACGGCCGCGCCGCCCTGGTGCGCGGCTCGGTGGACGCCTGGGTGCCCTGGGAGCCCTACACCTCCAGCGCCGTGCTGCTCGACCAGGCGCGGGTGATCGACAACGGCGACGGCATCATGACCGGCTACTCCTACGCCCTGGCCAGCGACGCCGCCATCGCCGGCAAGAAGGCCGCCATCAGCGACCTGCTGACGCGCCTGGCGCGCGCCCAGGTCTGGGCCCTGCAGCATCCGGACGCCTTCGCCGCGGCGCTGGCCAAGGACCTGAACATGCCCCGGGAGGTGACGCGCCGCTGGGTGGGCGAGGCGCGCATCAGCCCCGTCGTGTTCGATGCGAACATCGCCGCCACGCTGCAGAAGGCCGCCGACTTCTTCCACGGCGAGGGCGTGCTGCCCAAGGCGCTGGACGTCGCCCCGGCGTTCGATTTCAGCCTGTCCGCCGGCGCCGCCGAAGTGGCCCGCCAGCTACCCGCCGACCTTACCGTCGGCCAGCGTTGAGGAGCCTCGCCATGCGCAAGATCCTCAGCCTGTTCCTGCTGCTGTGCCTGGCCGCCGGCCAGGCCCTCGCCGCCGAGCGCGTGACCCTGCGCCTGGCCGACCAGAAGGGCAACATGCGTGCCCAGCTGGACGCCGCCGGTGCGCTCAAGGGCCTGGCCTACGACATCCAGTGGTTCGAATTCCCCGCCGCTGCGCCCCTGGCCGAAGCGCTCAACGCCGGCGCGGTGGATGCCGGCATCATCGGCGATGCGCCCCTGCTCTTCGCCCTGGCCGCCGGCGCCCAGGTGAAGGCCATCGCGGTGGACAAGTCCGACCCCTACGGCACCGCCGTGATCGTCCGCGGCGACTCGCCGCTGCATTCGGCGGCGGACCTCAAGGGCAAGCGCATCGCCACCGGGCGCGGCTCCATCGGCCACTTCGTGGCGCTCAAGGCGTTGGCTTCGGCAGGCCTGAGCGAGAAGGACGTGGAACTGCGCTTCCTCGGCCCGGTGGACGCGAAGATGGCCCTGGCCAACGGCTCGGTGGACGCCTGGGCGACCTGGGAGCCCTACACCGCGCTCTCGGAAACCGCCGACAAGGCGCGGGTGCTGGTCAACGGCCGTGGCCTGTGGGCTGGCAACAGCTTCCTGGCCGCCACCGACAGCGCCCTGGCCGACCCGGCGAAACGCGCCGCCCTGCAGGACTACCTGCAACGCCTGGCCGGCGCCCAGCGCTGGGCCTACGCGCACCTGGACGAGTATTCGCGCAGCCTGGCGAAGATCATCGGCTTCCCCGAGGACGCCGCGCGCCTGCAGTTCGAGCGCCGGCAACTGCGCTGGCAGGCGCTGGACGCCCAGACCCTCGCCCAGCAGCAGGAGACCGCGGACTTCTATCAGGTCCATGGGCTGATCCCGCAGCGCCTGGACGTGCAGCCGACCTTCGCCGCGGGCTTCGCGGTGGAGCAGGGGCCGGCCGTTGGCCAACGGCAGCCCTGACGGTTCTCAGCTAAGGCAAAAAGGTTATTTAACCTTGCCGCACTGCTTGGATATGGTTCTAAGTGCCGCCCCGGCCGCGCCTTGTGCGCGGCGCAACGGGGCGCCGCCGAGCCCCTTCGCTTCAGTCTTCCCGCGCGCCATTCGCCCAGGCACTGATCCCGTCGTCCCGAGGTGCCCATGAGCGTCGCCCCGCCCCGGCTGGCTCCCGCCGAGCCGTTCCCCCAGCCCGCCGTCGCCGGGCCCGTCGCCTGGGCCCGCGCCCTGCGCGAGTCCGGGTTGCTGCGGCTGTCGCTGCCGGCCCAGCTGGGCGGCGCCGGCAGCCCCTGGCGCGAGGTCCTGCAGGTTCTGCGCGACCTCTGCGAGCGCGACGGCGGCCTGGCCCGGCTGTTCGCCGTGCACCACCTGCAACTGACCCGCGTGCGCCTGCTCGGCAGCCGCGAACAGCTGCAGCGCCTGTTGCACCTGAGCCTGCTGCGCGAGCCGCTGTGGGGCGCCCTGGGCGAGGACGATGGCCAACTGCTGCGGGCCGAGGAACACCTGCGCGGCGGCTTCCGCGTCAACGGCGCGCAGTGGGATGCCTTCACCGCCGAGGCGGCCGACTGGCTGCTGCTGCGCGCCTGGCACGCGCCCAGCGGCGACTTCCTGCTGGCCGCGCTGCCCAGCGCGCGGGCGGGCCTTGCGCTGCGCGCCGGCGCCCACTGCCAGGGCCTGCGCCTGCACCCGGAGGACATCCTGCTGCCGCCGGGCCTGGCGGCCACGCCGCGGCGTGTGCTCGGCGACGGCCTGGCGCAACTGCTGCAGGCCAACGTCGCCCTGGGCCTGGCGTTGCAGGCCGCGGACAACCTGGACCTGCCCGAGGCCTCGGAGCTGTCGCGGCTGCTCGGCCTGGGCCTGGTGCTCAGCGAGCAGGCCGCCCGGCAGCTGGACGAGGACATCGAGGCGGGCGCGGCGCTGGCCTTCGGCCGCGCCAGCCACTTCGCCAACCTCGCCGCCCAGGCCCTGGCGGTGGCCCGCCAGGCGGCCCAGGCCAGCCTCCGCGCGGAGGGCGTGAGGGCCCGGCTGCTGGGGGCTGCGCACTGATGGCGGGATGAATCCGCGCGGTATTAGTTAAGAACTAAAAATTATTTATTTCTGATTTTTTATGCCTGTAATCTCTGCTTCACCGGACCACCGGACTCATCCAGAACACCTGACACCAGTCCAGTGGTCCGTCCTCGCTCTGCAGGCGGCCGCCCCGTACCCGAGGAGCCGTACCCATGTCCCGCAGCCCGTTCCTGCGCCGTTTCGCCGTCGGCCTCGCCGCCTCCGCCGCCCTGCTGGGCGCCCTGGGCGCGCACGCCGAAGGCACCCTGCGCATCGGTTTCCAGAAGTCCTCCACCCTGCTGACCATAGTCAAAGCCCAGGGCACCCTGGAGCGCGAGCTGGGCAAGCAGGGCATCAAGGTGTCCTGGCATGAGTTCCCCAGCGGCCTGCCGCTGCTCGAATCGCTCAACGTCGGCAACGTCGACCTGTCCGCCGACGTCGCCGACACCGTGCCGGTGTTCGCCCAGGCCGCCGGCGCGCAGCTGACCTACTTCGCCCGCGAGACGCCGTCGCCCACTGCGCAGTCGATCCTGGTGCCGGAGGATTCGCCGCTGAAATCCCTGGCCGACCTCAAGGGCAAGCGCGTGGCCGTGACCAAGGCCGCCGGCAGCCACTACCTGCTGATCGCCGCATTGGCCAAGGCCGGCCTGAAGTTCTCCGACATCCAGCCGGCCTACCTGACCCCCGCCGACGGCCGCGCCGCCTTCGAGAACCACAAGGTGGACGCCTGGGTGACCTGGGACCCCTACGTCGCCAGCGCCCAGCGCCAGCAGCACGCCCGCGTGCTCGCCGACGGCCAGGGCCTGGCCAGCTACCAGCGTTACTACCTGGCCTCCAGCGACTACGCCAAGGCCCACCCGCAAGTGCTCGGGCAGGTCTTCGCCGAACTGCAGAAGACCGGGCGCTGGGTGAAGCAACACCCGGCCGACGCGGCCAGGCTGCTCGGCCCGCTGTGGGGCAACCTCGACGCCGCCACCGTGGAGCAGGCCAACGCCCGCCGCAGCTACGACGTGCAGCCGGTGCGCGCCGACGGCCTCGACGAGCAGCAGCGTATCGCCGATGCCTTCTACGCCGAGGGCCTGCTGCCCAAGCCGGTGGACGCCCGCGCCGTGCAGGTGTGGCAGCCGGACCTGGCGCGCAACTGAAGCGAATTTCCCGCCGCTCCGCGAGGGGCGGCCCGTCACGGCCCGGCCGGCCGCCCCGAATGCATTTCCAGGAGCACCCCATGAAACGCACCTTCGCCCCGCGCCGCCTGCTGGCCGCGCTCGCCCTGGCCGGCGTCGCCGGCATCGCCCAGGCCGACATCACCCTCGGCTACCAGACCGGCGTGGACCCGACCAAGGTCCCGCAGGCCGACGGCACCTACGAGAAAGCCATCGGCGAGAAGCTCGACTGGCGCCGCTTCAACAGCGGCCCGGAAGTGGTCGCCGCCATCGCCTCGGGCGACGTGCAGCTCGGCAACCTGGGTTCCAGCCCGCTGGCCGCCGCCACCTCGCGCGGCCTGCCGATCGTGGCCTTCATCGTCACCGCGCAGATCAACGCGGCCGAGGCCCTGGTGGTGCGCAACGGCAGCAGGATCGAGAAGCCCGAGGACCTGGTCGGCAAGACCATCGCCACGCCCTTCGTCTCCACCTCGCACTACAGCCTGCTGGGCGCGCTCAAGCACTGGAAGATCGACCCCGCCAAGGTGAAGATCGTCAACCTCAACCCCACCGAGATCGCCGCCGCCTGGCGCCGTGGCGACATCGACGGCGCCTTCGTCTGGTCGCCGGCCCTGGGCGAGATCAAGAAGAGCGGCAAGGTGCTGACCGACGCCGCGGAAGTGGGCAAATGGGGCGCGCCGACCTTCGAGGTCTGGGTGGCGCGCAAGGACTTCGCCGAGAAGCACCCGGAGGTGCTGGCCAAGTTCGCCCGCGTGACCCTCGATTCCTTCGCCGACTACAACGCGCACAAGGCCCAGTGGACCGCCGATTCCGAGCAGGCGAAGAAGATCGCCCGGCTGACCGGCGCGGCGCCTGAGGACGTGCCGGAGCTGCTGGCCGGCAGCGCCTTCCCCGAGACCAAGGAGCAGCTTTCCAGCGCGCTGCTGGGCGGCGGTACCGCCAAGGACATCGCCGGGACCGCGGCATTCCTGAAGGAGCAGAAGCGCGTGCCTTCGGTGCTCAAGGATTACTCGCCCTACGTCAGCGCGGAGTACGTGCGCCAGGCGGAGAGCGTGCAGGTGGGGCAGCGCTGAGAGTACTGGGAAGCCCGCTGAAGAGTCCCTCTCCCCAGCCCTCTCCCCGAAGGGAGAGGGAGCCGTCCGTCGCCAGGCCTGGGCACCGATTCCCGGGGATGGCACGGGTAGCCCCCTCTCCCGCTTGCGGGAGAGGGCGGGGGGAGAGGGTGCTCCAGCGAGCCACTTCTTACCCTGCGGAGGGCAGAAACATGAGCCGTCTGACGGCCGAGGCCGTGAGCCTTTCTTTCCAGCAGCATGGCCAGACCCGGCGCGTGCTGCATGAGCTGACCCTGGACGTGGCCAAGGGCGAGTCCCTGGTGGTGCTGGGCCCTTCGGGCTGCGGCAAGTCCACGCTGCTCAACGTCCTGGCCGGGTTCCAGAAGCCCGACCGCGGCCGCGTGCAGATCGACGGCCGGACTCTCGAAGGCCCCGGCGGCGAGCGTGGCGTGGTGTTCCAGGACGACGCCCTGATGCCCTGGCTGGATGCCCTCGACAACGTCGCCCTGGGGCTGCGCATCCGCGGCCTGGGCCGCGCCGAGCGCGAGGCCCGCGCCCGCGCGGTGCTGGCCCTGGTGGGCCTGCAGGAGCACGCGCATTACCGCGTCTCGCAGCTTTCCGGCGGCCAGCGCCAGCGCCTGGGCCTGGCCCGCGCGCTGGCGGTGGAGCCGGACTTCCTGCTGCTGGACGAGCCCTTCGGCGCCCTCGACGCGCTGACCCGCGAGCGCATGCAGGTGCTCACCCTGGACCTCTGGCGCAAGACCGGCAAGGGCCTGTTCCTGATCACCCACAGCGTCGACGAGGCGCTGTTCCTGGCCACCGACCTGGTGGTCATGGACGGCCCGCCGGCGCGCATCGTCAAGCGCCTGCGCCCGGACTTCGCGCGGCGCTACGCGGCCGGCGAGCCGGTGCGCTCGATCAAGGCCGACCCGGAGTTCGGCCGCCTGCGTCAAGAGTTGTTGGATGAGTTCCTCGAAGAGCCGGAGGCCGAACATGCCCACTGACACCCTCAGCGCCAAGCTGCCCGCCCGCCGTCGCGCCAAGCCTGCCCGCCCGCGCGACGCGCGGCGCTGGGCCGCCGCCGGGAGCATCGCCGCACTCGCCGCGCTCTGGTGGTTCGCCACCCATTTCGGCTGGGTCGATACCCTGTTCCTGCCGGCCCCCGAACAACTCTACGAAGCCCTGCAGCGGGTGCTCGCCGAAGGCTACGTCGACGCCACGCTGTGGCAGCACATCGGCACCAGCCTGCTGCGCGTGCTGCTGGCACTCGGCGCGGCGGTGCTCACGGCGATTCCGCTGGGCATCCTCATGGGCCTCAACCCGCTGGTGGGCGCCGCGCTCGACCCGCTGGTGGAGTTCTACCGGCCGATCCCGCCGCTGGCCTACCTGCCGCTGATCGTCATCTGGTTCGGCATCGGCGAGCTGTCCAAGGTGCTGCTGATTTACCTCGCGCTGTTCGCCCCGCTGCTGATCGCCACCGCCGCCGGCGTGCGCCGCGTGGACAAGTCGCGCATCCAGGCGGTGCGCTGCCTGGGCGCCAACCGCTGGCAGGTGGTGCGCCACGTGGTGCTGCCCAGCGCCCTGCCGGAAGTCCTCACCGGCCTGCGCATCGCCCTGGGCGTGGGCTGGTCGACCCTGGTCGCCGCCGAGCTGATCGCCGCCAACCGCGGGCTGGGCTTCATGGTGCAGTCGGCGGCACAGTTCCTGGCGACCGATGTGGTGGTGCTGGGGATTCTGCTGATCGCCGGGATCGCGTTGAGCTTCGAGGTGGGCTTGCGCTGGTTGCAGGGGCGGTTTGCTTCCTGGGAGTAGGGCCTGGAGCTGGGGTAAGAGCAAGAGCCCCTCCCCCTAACCCTCTCCCTGAAGGGAGAGGGGACTGATCGGAGCTGCCGGCTAGCTCGGCGCTCGACGAATACACCGAACGGCTCCCTCTCCCGCTTGCGGGAGAGGGCTGGGGAGAGGGTGCTCTTCCCCGCACAGAACTCAAGAGAGAAAAGAAATGACCACCCTGACCCTGGCCCCCCTCAGCCCCGCCCTGGGCGCCGTAGTCTCCGGCATCGACCTGCGCCAGCCGCTGGACGACGCCCAGCAGCAGGCCATCGAGCAGGCCCTGCTCACCCACCAGGTGCTGTTCTTCCGCGACCAGCCGCTGACTCCTTCGCAGCAGGCCGCCTTCGCCGCGCGCTTCGGCGACCTGCACATCCACCCGATCTACCCCAGCGTGCCCGAGCAGCGCGAGGTGATCGTGCTCGACACCGCCGTCACCGACGTGCGCGACAACGCCATCTGGCACACCGACGTGACCTTCCTGGAAACCCCGGCCCTGGGCGCGGTGCTGGCTGCCAAGCAACTGCCGCCCTACGGTGGCGACACCCTCTGGGCCAGCGGCATCGCCGCTTTCGAGGCGCTGTCCAAACCCTTGCAGCGCCTGCTCGACGGCCTGACCGCCACCCACGACATCAGCAAGTCCTTCCCCCAGGAACGCTTCGGCGCCACCGACGCCGACCTGGCGCGGCTGGAGGAGGCGCGCAAGAAGAACCCGCCGCGCTCGCACCCGGTGATCCGCACCCACCCGGTCACCGGGCGCAAGGCGCTGTTCGTCAGCGACGGCTTCACCACCCGCATCAACGAGCTGTCGGCGGCCGAGAGCCGGGCCATCCTCGACCTGCTGTTCGCCCACGTCGCCCGCCCGGAGTTCACCGTGCGCTGGCGCTGGCGCGAGAACGACGTGGCCTTCTGGGACAACCGCGTGACCCAGCACTACGCGGTGGACGACTACCGCCCGCAGCGCCGGGTGATGCACCGCGCGACCATCCTCGGCGACAAGCCGTTCTGACCCCCGCACGCCAACCCTCGCTCCTACGAAAAGCGGGGGGCGTCGCCTGGGCGACATTCGGTGACGTGGGCGCGCGCGCCGCTCTGGCCTAAGCTTGGCAGGTTGCCTTTCAGAGACTTCCTTCCATGCTCGAACGGATTCCGGACGAATCGAACCTGGCCGAACTGACCCTGCGCGGGCTCATCCTCGGCGCCCTCATCACCGTCGTCTTCACCGCCTCCAACGTCTACCTGGGCCTGAAGGTCGGGCTGACGTTCGCCTCCTCGATCCCCGCCGCGGTGATCTCCATGGCGGTGCTGCGCTACTTCTCCGGCTCGAACATCCTGGAGAACAACATGGTGCAGACCCAGGCCTCGGCCGCCGGCACCCTGTCGTCGATCATCTTCATCCTCCCGGGGCTGCTGATGATCGGCTACTGGGCCGGCTTCCCGTTCTGGCAGACCGCGGCCATCTGTTCCATCGGCGGCATCCTCGGGGTGCTCTACACCATCCCGCTGCGCCGGGTGATGGTGGTGCAGAGCAGCCTGCCGTACCCCGAGGGCGTGGCGGCGGCGGAAATCCTCCGTGTCGGCAGCCATGACGAGGAACACCCGCAGGCCGGCGACGGCAGCAAGCCGGGCCTGCGCGACATCCTCGCCGGCGGCCTGGTGGCGGCGCTGTTCAGCCTGTTCAGCAGCGGCTTCAAGCTGCTGGCCGAGGGCTTCAGCTTCTGGCTCACTGCCGGCCAGGCGGCCTTCCGCCTGTCCACCGGTTTCTCCCTGGCGCTGGTGGGTGCCGGCTACCTGATGGGCATCACCGCCGGCATCGCCATCCTCATCGGCGTGGTGATCGCCTGGGGCGTGGCGGTGCCGTTGCTCACCGTGAACAGCACCCTGGCCGCCGGGCAGAGCCTGCCGGAGCTGGCCAGCAAGCTGTGGAGCAGCCAGGTGCGCTTCCTCGGCGCCGGCACCATAGGCGTAGCCGCGCTCTGGACCCTGGCCACCCTGTTCAAGCCCATGGTGCAGGGCGTCTGGGCCTCGCTCGGCGCCATCAGCGGACGCGTCGAGGCCAGCGACCTGCGCACCGAGCGCGACATGCCGGCGGCCTGGATCCTGGCCATCGCCGCGGTCCTGCTGGTGGCGCTGTTCGTGGTCTTCGCCTATTTCCTCGGCCAGGCCGCGCCGGACCTCGCCGGTTTCGCCTTCTGGGGCCTGGTGGCCACCTGCGTGGTGTTCGCCTTCTTCTTCGGCTTCCTGATCGCCGCCGCCTGCGGCTACATGGCCGGCCTGGTGGGTTCCTCCAGCAGCCCGATCTCCGGCATCGGCATCATCGCGGTGATCCTGGTGTCGCTGCTGATCCTCGGCGTCGGCTCGCTGGAGACCGGCTTCCTCGACCGCGAGGGCGGCAAGCTGGCGATCGCCCTGGCGCTGTTCACCACCTCGGTGGTGCTGGCCATCGCCGCCATTTCCAACGACAACCTGCAGGACCTCAAGACCGGCTACCTGGTCGGCGCCACGCCCTGGCGCCAGCAGGTGGCGCTGATCGTCGGCTGCCTGGTGGGCGCGCTGGTGATCCCGCCGGTGCTGGAGCTGCTGTACAACGCCTACGGTTTCACCGGCGCCCTGCCGCGCGAGGGCATGGACCCCGGCGCGGCCCTGGCCGCGCCCCAGGCGACGTTGATGACCGCCATCGCCAGCGGGATTTTCCATAACGCGCTGAACTGGAACATGATCCTCATCGGCGTGGCCCTGGGCATCGCCCTGATCCTCGTCGACGTGCTCCTGCGCCGCACCGGCAAGGCCAGCCTGCCGGTGCTGGCCGTGGGCCTGGGCATCTACCTGCCGCCGACCATCGGCATGACCCTGGTGGTGGGCGCGGTGCTCGCCTGGCTGCTGGAAAGCGCGCTGAAGAAGCGCGCCCAGGCCGCCGGGGTGGACGAGGAGAAGTACGCCGACCTGCCGCGCCGCCGCGGCGTGCTGCTGGCTTCGGGGCTGATCGTCGGCGAGAGCCTGATGGGCATCCTGCTCGCCGCGCTGATCGGCACCAGCGGCAAGGACGCGCCCCTGGCGCTGGTCGGCGCCGGCTTCGAGGACAGCGCGCAGTGGCTGGGGCTGCTGGTGTTCGTGGTGGTCTGCGTGCTGTTCCACCGCCAGGTGCTGGGCAAACGCTGATACAAACGCAGGCTTGGTCGATCGGGGATGTGTGATATATGTTATCGATATCACATATGGAGGGCGCCATGCGTACCCTGGTCGACATCCCCGCCGAACATCTCGAAGCGCTCAATGCCCTGGGCGAGCAACAGCAGCAATCGCGCGCCGCGCTGATCCGCGAGGCGGTCGCCGAGTATCTGGTCCGGCACCGCCGACAGGATGCCGAGGCCGCCTTCGGCCTGTGGAACGGCAGCGCCGGCGACGGCCTGGCCTACCAGGAGAAGGTGCGCGAGGAATGGTGAAGGCGCTGTTCGACACCAACATCCTCATCGACTACCTCAACGGCCACGAGCAGGCCCGCGACGAGTTGCGCCGCTACGATGACCCCGCCATCAGCATCGTCACCTGGATGGAGGTGATGATCGGCGCCACGCCCGCCACCGCCGCGGCCACCCGCGCCTTCCTCGACAGCTTCGCCCTGGTGCCGCTCGACGCGCCCGTCGCCGAGCGCGCCGTGGCGGTGCGCCAGGCGCTGCGGGTGAAGCTGCCGGACGCCATCATCAAGGCCAGCGCCGAAGTGCAGGGGCGCCTGCTGGTCACCCGCAACACCAGGGACTTCCCCGTCGACGACGCCGGCGTGCGCCTGCCCTACCGGCTCTGAGCCCCGCGCCGGGCGAACCACAGGCTGGAGAAGGCGTAGGCGACGAACCAGCCGATGTTGATGCCGGCGCCGCGCAGCCAGGTGCCCAGCGGCTCCGGTAGCACGGCGGGGACGAAGTGGCCCAGCACCCCCAGGCTCAGCGGGTTGAGCAGCAGCGCGCTGCTGCGCGGCAGGCGCGTGCGCCCGCAGGCGATGGCCAGGGTGAGCACGCCCAGCCCGGCCACCAGACCGCCCACTGCCGCCACCCAGGCGATCATCAGCAGGCGGTGGAACTGCTCGCCCAGCGCCAGCAGCGCCGGGTGGGCGTCCGCCGGCACCAGCAGGAGGGTCTTGTAGACCATCCCCAGGTGGTAGAAGGCGGCGTGGCCCAGCGGCGAGTAGGCGTTGCCGCAGACCAGCAGGGCGAACAGCGTCCAGGCCATCCAGCCCCGGCCGCGGGCGACCAGGAACCAGTGCCAGGCGCCGAGCAGGTACAGCGGCATGGCCAGCACCGCCACCAGGGCGCCGAAGGCCAGGCGCGGCTCGCTGTTGGGCAGCATGTAGTCCAGGCCTTCGAAGCTGATCCGCGCCAGGTAGCCCTGCAGCGGCGGGTAGTCGGCGAGGTTGGCCCGGGCGCCGAGCAGGCCGGCGTCGCCGATCATCCAGAACACCGCGGCCAGCAGTCCGGCGTAGCCGCACAGGCGCAGGGCGCGGTCGCCATAGATCGGGTTCATGGCGACGGCCTGCGGGCGCGGGCCAGCGCCGCCAGGATCACCGCCAGGGGAATGCCCAGGGCGAACCAGGACAGCGCGTCCCAGGGGCCGTCGCCGACCAGCGCGGAAATCAGCCCCACCAGGCTGAGCACGGCCAGCGCCAGGGGCCAGCGGAACACCCTCCACAGGTTGCGCTTCATGCCTCGCCCTCCGCGGCCAGGTGCCCGGCCTGCAGGTCGGCCAGGCGTTTCTCCTGGGTCTTGCGCCGGGCGAACCACAGGTACAGGCCGCTGCCGAGCACGACGATGGCCACCAGGTCGAGCAGCGTCCAGACGATCTTCAGCGGCAGCCCGCCGTAGTCGCCGAAGTGCAGCGGCTGCGAGAGGAACAGCGTCTTCACGTACAGCGGCATCTCGCGGATGTCGGTCAGCTCGCCGGTCTGCGCGTCCACCAGGGCCGGCTTGAGTAGGCGCTTGGTCAGCGGCGTGGCGCCGTGCATGAACACCGCGTAGTGGTGCTGGCTGCTGAACTGGGTGCCGGGGAAGCCGATGAAGCTCATGGTCATGTCCGGTGCCGCCGCCTGGGCGGTCTGCAGCGCCTTGTGCAGCGAGCCGTTGTCGGCCATGGGCGGCGCGTCGCGGTAGGGCGCGGTCATGTCGGCCAGCTGGTCGCTGCGCCAGAGCATGAGGATCGGCAGCGCCAGGGTGTTGATCACCCCGGTGGCGCCCACCACCAGCACCCAGGCCAGGGTGACGATGCCCAGCATGTTGTGCAGGTCCAGCCACTTCACCCGGCGGCTGCGCCTGGTGCGCACCGCGGCGAAGTCGAGCTTGCGCATGAAGGGCGTGTAGACCACCACCCCGGATACCAGCGAGGCCACCAGCAGCAGCCCCATGAAGCCGAGGAACAGGTAGCCGGGCAGGCCCATGAACAGGTCGGTGTGCAGCTTGAGCATCAGGTACATGAAGCCGCCGGGCGGCGGCTCCGGGTCGAAGAACTCGCCGGTGCGCGCGTCGAACGGCTGTACGTGGCCGATCTCAGGCGGCGGCACCAGGCTGGGCGCGGTGATCACCGCGCCCAGCGGCTCGTCGGGGTCGAACACCACGAAGCGCACCACCTCGCCCGGGCGCGCGGCCAGGGCGCGGGCCACCACGTCGTCGTAGTCGATGCGCGGCGACTCGGCGGTCAGCGGCTTGAGCTCCGGGTGCGGTTCCAGGTAGTGCTCGATCTCCTCGTGGAAGATCAGCGGCAGGCCGGTCAGGCACAGCAGCAGGAGGAACAGCGTGGACACCAGGCTGGTCCACTTGTGCACCAGGTACCAGGTGCGCAGGGCTTTCGCGGTCATGGGCGCCTCAGAAGTCCGCGGTCAGCGACAGCGACAGGGTGCGCGGCGAGCTGACGGTCATGTAGCCGTTGGACGCGGTCCAGTAGTCCTTGGCCAGCAGGTTCTCAAGGTTGGCCCGCGCCACCAGCGGCTTGCCGGCGACCTGGAAGGCATAGCTGGCGCCGACGTCGACGCGGTTCCAGTGCGGGACCTTGAGGTCGTTGGTGGTGTCCAGGTAGGCCGCGCCGGTATAGATCCAGCGGCCGTCGAGGGTCAGCCCCCGGACGAACGGGGTGTCCCAGCTCAGCCCCAGGTTGGCCTGGCGCCGCGGCACGCCGGGGGCGTCCTGGCCTTCGCTGGCGGGGTTGGCGGTCTTGCTCTGCTCGGCCTTGATGTAGGTGGCGCCGGCCAGCACGCGCAGGTTGTCGGTCAGTTCGCCGAACAGGCTCAGCTCGATGCCGCGGTTGCGCTGCTCGCCGTCGGCGCGGAACACGTTGTCGGCGTCGAGGAAGGCGTTGGGCTTCTTGATCTCGAACAGCGCCAGGGTGGTGGTGAAGCTGCCCAGTTCGTACTTGGCGCCGACCTCGTACTGCTCGGCCTTGTACGGCGCCAGCGCCTGGCCGGCGTTGGCCGCGGTGGAGGGCGGGGTGTCGCCCTGGCTCAGGCCCTGGATGTAGTTGGCGTACAGCGACAGCTCGTCCAGCGGCTTGACCAGCAGGCTGAACATCGGCGTCCAGGCGTGCTCGTCGTACTTGTTGGTGCGCGCCCCGCTGGACGGGTCGTAGTCCTTGGACTGCACCGTCTGCCGGCGCACGCCGGCGGTGAACTGCACGCGCTCGTCGAGGATCGACAGCTTGTCGGCCAGGGCCACGCCGGAAAGGTCGGTTTCGTTGGTCTTGGGGATGCCGCCGTCGAGGCTGGAGAAGTCCGGGATCGGCGTGTGCGGCGAGGTCTCGTAGAGGCTGCCCGGCTGTATGCCGGTGAACACGTAGACCATGCCCACGCGCTCGTGCAGGCGGTTGGCGCTGAAGGTCCAGTCGTGGCGCACCGCGCCGGTGTCGAAGTCGCCGCGCAGGCCGGCCTCGCCGGAGTAGGTGCGGCGGTCGGCGCGCTGGCGCGCCAGGCCGTTGATGATGTCGCCCTGGTTGCCGTTGAGGATGCTGTTGGCGGCGATGGTCTCGTAGTTGCTCTGCCGTCCGCCGACGCTGGCGAAGGCGGTGAGGTGGTCGCTGAGGTCGTACTCGCCGCGGTTGACCAGGGAGTAGTCCTCCTGGTCCAGGTAGGAATCGCGCAGGCCGAAGCGCGTCTTGGAGTCCGGCGCGTGGGGGATGCTGGTGGCGGTGCCGGTGATCACCGGGCGCACCACGCCTTCCAGGCTTTCCTTCTGGTACAGCAGGTCGCTGGACAGGCGCAGGCGCTCGCCGCGGAAGTCCAGGGCCAGGGACATCAGCGGGAACTCGCGGCTCTGGTGGTCGATGGCGGTGTCGCCGTTGCGGTACACGCCGTTGAAGCGCACGCCGAAGGCGTTGCCCTCGCCGAAGCGGCGGCCGATGTCCAGGTGGGTGCCGACCTGGGAGCGGTCGGTCCAGTCCAGGCTGACGCGGTTCAGCGGCTGGTCCTCGGCGCGCTTGGGCACCAGGTTGATGGTGCCGCCGACGCTGCCGCCGGGGGACATGCCGCCGAGCAGGGCGGTGGGGCCCTTGAGCACTTCGACGCGCTCGGCGAACTCGATCGGCACCCGCCAGTAGGGCAGCACGCCGTACAGGCCGTTGAGGGCGACGTCGGCGTTGTTCACGTTGAAGCCGCGGATGACGTAGGTGTCCACCAGGTCGCCGCGGCCGCCGACCACCCGCACCGACGGGTCGTTGGCCACCAGCAGGTCGGCGACGCTGCGCGCCTGCTGCGCCTCGATGGTCTGCGCGGTGTAGCTGGTGACGCTGAAGGGCGTGTCCATGAGGTCGGCGTTGCCCAGCATGCCCAGGCGCGCGCCGCTGGCCACCTGGCCGCCGGCATAGGCGGGCGGCAGCGTCTCGGCGCCGAGGCTGGCGGTGATGGTGCTGGCCGACAGGGCCACGGCGCCGTCGGTGGGCAGTGGCCGCAGCACGTAGCTGCCGTTGGCCTGGGGCTCGGCTTCCAGGCCGCTGCCGGCGAGCAGCGCGCTGAAGCCGCCGGTGACGTCGTAGCTGCCGTGCAGGCCAGTGGACTGGCGGCCGCGCAGTTGCGCGGCGTCGAACGACAGGGCCACCCCGGCGGCGCTGGCGAAGCGCCCGAGCACCTCGGCCAGCGGGCCGGCGGCGATGTCGTAGCGCGCGGCTTCCGCGGCTTGGGCCGTGGTGGCGGCGAGCGCGCCGGCGCCCAGGGCCAGGGCGATGGCCAGGGCCAGCGGTTTGTGCAACGAGCGGCTGCCGGTGGTCGGCGCCGGGGCGGTGTAGCGGTTCATGCAAGCTCCCCCAAGTTGGGCCAGATGGCCCGGAATAAGAGGGGGCCGGGCGAGGGCGGAAAAAAGTGCAAGGGCGGGCGGATTTTTTTCGCCCCCGGCGTTCAGGCGCGTGGCTGCACGCTGATCCAGAAGCGCGTATGGCGCACGATGCGCAGGTCGAAGCCGGATTCCAGAGCGGCCAGGGCCAGGTCGGTGTCGCCGATGGGGAAGTTGCCGGAGACCTTCAGGCCGGCCACCTGCGGGTCACAATGCAGCACGCCGTTGCGGTAGCGCGAGAGTTCCTCCAGCAGCTCGCCCAGCGGGCGGTCCACTGCGATCAGGCTGCCGGCCAGCCAGGCCGCGGTGTTGGCGTCGTTGTGCCGCAATTGGCCGAGTTCCAGCGCGTCGAGGTCGAGCTGCTCGCCGCCGTGCAGGATGCGGCTGCGCTGCGGCGCGGCCTGGGGGCGGACTTCCACGGCCTTGTCGAGCACGGCGACGCGGGTGCGGCCGTCGAGCAGGCGCACGCTGAAGCGGGTGCCCAGGGCGAGGATGCGCCCCTGCGGCGTCTCCACGCGGAAGGGCCGCGCGCTGCCGCTGGGGTCCGGCGCGGTGCTGACGAAGATTTCCCCGCGCAACAGGCGCAGCAGGCGTTGTCGGGGGTCGAAGAGCACGTCCACCGCGCTGTCGGTGTTGAGCGTCAGCGAGGAGCCGTCGGCCAGGGTGACTTCGTGGCGTTCACCGACTGCGCTGCGGTAGTCGGCCAGCCAGGCCTGCCAGGGCGTGTCGCGCCAGGCCAGCCAGGCCAGGGGCAGGCCCAGGGCGAGGCTGCCCAGGCCGCCGAGCATCTGCCGGCGCGACAGCGCGCGGGCGCCCAGCGTCGGCCCGGCCAGTTGCCCCGGCACCCGGGCGAACTGCTGGCGCACCTGCTCCACCCGGGCCCAGGCGTGCTGGTGTTCGGCGCTGGCGGCGTACCAGTGCTGCCAGGCGTTGCGGTCGGCATCGCTGGCCTGGCCGGAGTAGAGGCGCGCGTACCACTGGGCCGCGGCGCGGATGGCCTGGCGCTCGGTCTCGCTGGGAGTGGCGGTGCTCATGGCAGCATCAGGCAGCAGTGTTCCATGGCCTTGGCCATGTGGTTGTTCACCGTGCGCAGGGAAATGCCCTGGCGCTCGGCGATCTCGGCGTAGGTCAGGCCTTCCACCTGGGCCAGCAGGAAGCTGCGCTTGACCTTGGCGCCCAGGCCGTCGAGCAGGCGGTCGATCTCCATCAGCGCCTCGAACAGCAGGGCCTGGGTCTCCGGCGAGGGCTGCTCGTCTTCCGGCAGGCTGGCCAGGGCTTCCAGGTAGGCCTGTTCCAGCGCGCGGCGGCGAAAGTGGTCGACCATCAGGCCGCGGGCGACGGTGGCCAGGTAGTCGCGCGGCTCGCGGATTTCGCTGGCGTTGCGCGCGCGCAGCACGCGGACGAAGGTGTCCTGGGCCAGGTCGGCGGCATCGCAGGCGTTGCCCAGGCGGCGCCGCAGCCAGCCGTGCAGCCAGCCGTGGTGCTCGCTGTAGAGGTCGCGCAGGGCGTGCTGTGGGTCGAGGACGGTCGCCGACATGGGAATGGCCTGGAAAAATAATGGCCAATGATAATCACTATCAATTGCCTATTTCCAGGCCTCCCTTGGTCGCGTCTGGAAACTGTCTACGCAGCCATGCCGACGCATGGCGGATCGTAGACGGCTTCTCAGCGGACCAGATGCAGGAACTGCAGATGCCGCTCGTACTGGTCGAGCATGTCGTTGATGATCTGCTCCTTGCCGTAGCCCATCAGGTCGTAGTCCTGGCTGCCCTCGGCCAGGTGCACCTCGGCGCGGAAGTAGCGGCGGTTCTTCAGGTGCAGGCCGCCCATGCCGGCGCGGGCGAAGGACGGCGTGAAGTAGCCGCGCATCGATACCTGGTAGTAGAACGGGTGCTGCTCGCCGTGGCCGATCTCCAGGCTCAGCTCCAGGTTGCCCGGGTCGAGGTCGGCGTCCACCTGCAGACCCTTGTCGCGGAACACCTCCGCGACCTCGGCCATCGCCGGGCTGACCACGTCCGCCAGGAAGCGGTACACCTCGTCGCGGGTGGGGAAGTGCACGGCCTGGGAGATGCGCCGCTTCCAGCCGCCGGCCTTGGCCGCCAGCGGCGGCGCCAGGGAGTGGCTGCGCGCGCGCTGGCGCTGGGATTCGAGGTAGAAGGCCTTGTGCAGGCCCCACATCATCAGCAGCAGGATCAGCGAGAAGGGCAGCGAGGTGAGCACCACCGCTGATTTGAGCGCGTCGATGCTGCCGGCGAACAGCAGGCCGCCGGTGACCAGCGCGGTGGCCAGGCCCCAGAACACCCGCAGCCACTTGGGCCCGTCGTCGTCGGCGCTGCCGCCGCGGGCGGAGAGGGTGGAGAGCACCACGGTGCCGGAGTCGGCCGAGGTGACGAAGAACACGAAGCTGACCAGCACGGTCACGGCGATCAGCGCGCGGCTGCCGGGGTAGTCCTGCAGCAGCTGGTAGAGCGCCATCTGCGGCTCCGCCACGGCCACCCGGCCGAGTTCGACGGCGCCGTGGTTGAGCACCTGGTCCAGGGCGCTGTTGCCGAAGATCGACATCCACGCCAGGGTGAAGCCCAGGGGGATGAACAGCACGCCGAAGACGAATTCGCGGATGGTCCGCCCGCGGGAGATGCGCGCGATGAACAGGCCGACGAAGGGCGCCCAGGCGATCCACCAGGCCCAGTAGAACACCGTCCAGCCGCCCAGCCAGTCGCCGCCCTCGCCATAGGCGTAGAGGTCGAAGCTCTTGGTCGGCAACGCGCCCAGGTAGTCGCCGATGTTCTGCACCAGGGTGTTGAGCAGGTGCTGGGTGGGCCCGGCGAACAGCACGAACAGCAGCAGGCCGCAGGCCAGCAGCATGTTGATGTCGGACAGCAGGCGGATGCCCTTGTCCACGCCGGACACCGCCACGGCGATGGCTGCGCCCATCATCAGGGCGATCAGCGTCATCTGCACCGGGTGGCTGTGGGCCACGCCGAACAGGTAGTCGAGCCCGGCGTTGAGCTGCAGCACGCCGAAGCCCATGTCCGCACCCAGGCCGAACACGGTGGCGACGATGCCGAAGCAGTCCACGGTGTAGCCGATGGGCCCGTTGATGCGCTTGCCGATCAGCGGGTACAGCGCCGAGCGCAGCGCCAGCGGCAGGTTGTGGCGGTAGGCGAAGTAGGCCAAGGCCATGGCCACCAGGGCGAACACGCCCCAGCCGTGCAGGCCCCAGTGCAGGAACAGCAGCTGCATGGCCTGGCGCGCGGCCTCGGCGCCGCCGGCCGCGCCCTGGGGCGGCTGCAGGAAGTGCGTCAGCGGCTCGGACACGCAGAAGAAGAACAGGGTGATGCTGATGCCCGCGGCGAACAGCATGCCGGCCCAGGACAGGTAGCTGAATTCCGGCTCGTCGTGGTCGGCACCGAGCTTGATCTTCCCGTAGCCGGAAAGCGCGGTGACCACCACGAAGATCAGGTACAGCGTCATCGCCAGCAGGTAGTACCAGCCGACGTTGGCGGCGGCCCAGGCCTGGGCGTCGAGCAGCCATTGGCCGGCCTCGGCGGGAAAGCCGATGACCAGGGCGACGAACAACAGGATCAGCGCTGCCGCACCGTAGAAGACCGGTGGGTTCATGCGCATGGCGGGGATGGGTGGCGCGGTGACGGAGGGGGAGGGAACGGCGGACAAAACGGGCGGGGTTCCTCGTGTTTTTAATTGATCAACCAATCAATATAAACACGAAAGGCCGGGCCAGGGCCAATCCTCGGGACCGATGGTCCCGCCGCCGGCCCCGTGCGGGGGCCGAGCGGAGCGGGTACTGCTTTACTTGCGGCGGCGCTTCACGCGGCGGACTTCACGGCGTTCCGGATCGACCTGCTGAGGTACGTTGAGGAAAGCGGTGGCGGCGAAAAAGCTGGCAAGAGCGGCAAAGCTGGTCACGATAGTCTCCAAAGGCGCCGGGGAAATTGGGTCCCGACTGCCTGACAGCCATTTTCCCTGATCTTCATGACAAAAAGAAGTTGATGCGCCTGATGATCGGTATCGGTGTGGTCGATGAGGCTGCTTTTTTATGTAAATGTCAGAGAAATTCCTGTTTTTGACCTTTCCATCAGGATTCCCTGCTGCCGGCGGCGGGGTAGGCGAATCGTTTCACTGCGACCATTCGTCGCTTTTCGCGGATGTTCGGGGCGCGGGGCCGATTTTTCGCGGGGGCCGAGCTCCTTGCAGGAGCGCGCATGGCTTTTCGTAGGATGGTGTTGAGCGAAGCGATACCCATCAGCGCAACCGCATGGGTTTCGCAAGCTCAACCCATCCTACGAAAAGCACTCTGGTGCGGCTTGCAAGACAGTTGCTCCTACATTGCAGGCGAGCAGAAGAGCAGCTCGGTGTTACGGGAGCGGGTCTTCTTCCAATAACGCGCGCAACTGTTCGCGCACGCCGGGCCGGCGCAGCAGCTGGCGCAGGTCCGCCGGCGCGGCTTCGGGCAGGTTCAGGTGCTGCGGCTGGATTTCCGCGCCCGGGCTGACCAGCAGGGCGAAGTGGATGACGTTCTCCAGCTCGCGGATGTTGCCCGGCCAGGGGTAGGCTTCCAGCGCCGCCTGGGTCGCTTCGCCGATGTGCGGCACCGGCAGGTCCAGGCGCTGGGCGTGGATGCCGAGGAAGTATTCGGCCAATGGCAGGATGTCGCCGATGCGCTGGCGCAGCGGCGGCAGTTCCAGGTCGCCGTCCACCAGGTATTGCCGCAGCGGCTCTAGGAACTTGCCGGCCGCCACCGCCTGGCCCAGGTCGATGCTGGTGGCCACCACCAGGCGCACGTCCACCGGGATCGGCTCGCGGGCGCCGACGCGCAGCACTTCGCGTTCCTGCAGCACGCGCAGGAGTTTTTCCTGCAAGGCCAGCGGCAGGTCGGCGATCTCGTCCAGGTACAGGGTGCCGCCGTTGGCCGAGCCCAGCCAGCCGGCGCGGCTGCCCACCGGGCCGTTGTGGGCGCCGGGGGCGTAGCCGAACAGCTCGGCCTCGGCGAAGTTGCGGCTCAGCGCGCTGCAGCTGACCGCGACGAACAGCCCGGGGCGCTCGCTGGCGCGGTGGATGTGCCGGGCCAGCAGTTCCTTGCCGGTGCCGGTCTCGCCGCGGATCAGCACCGGCTGCAGGCCCGGGGCCAGGCGCTCGACCTCGTCGCGCACCTGGTGCGAACGCGGGTCGAAGAACACCAGCGCCTTGGCGCGGATGCTCAGCGGGCTCTTGTCGGCGTCGGGGAAGGTCAGCAGCGGTTGGGGGACTTTCATCTGCGCGATCTCGAAATGAAAACGCCGGTGCGGATGCTCACCGGCGTGGGGGATGGGCGGCGCTGCGCGGCGCCGCCGGCTGGGCATCGATCAGAAGGCGGGGATCACCGCGCCGTCGTATTTCTTCTCGATGAAGGCCTTCACTTCCGGGCTGGTCAGGGCCGCGGAGAGTTTCTTCAGGGCGTCGCTGTCCTTGTTGTCCGGGCGCGCCACCAGGTAGTTCACGTAGGGCGAGTTGCGGTCTTCGAGGATCAGGGCGTCCTTCACCGGGTTGAGCTTGGCTTCCAGGGCGTAGTTGGTGTTGATCAGGTCCAGGTCGACCTGGTCCAGCACGCGCGGCAGCAGGGCCGATTCCAGCTCCTTGAACTTCAGGTGCCTGGGGTTCTCGGCGATGTCTTTCGGCGTGGCCAGGGCGTTGTGCGGGTCCTTCAGCTTGATGACGCCGGCCTTCTGCAGCAGGAGCAGGGCGCGGCCGCTGTTGCTGCCCTCGTTGGGCAGGGCCACGGTGGCGCCGTCGGGCAGCTCGGCCAGGGACTTGTACTTCTTCGAGTAGCCGCCGAAGGGCTCGACGTGCACGCCGGTCACGGTGACCAGGTTGGTGCCCTTGCCCTTGTTGAAGTTGTCCAGGTACGGCTTGGTCTGGAAGTAGTTGGCGTCCAGGCGCTTCTCGGCCACCTGCACGTTGGGCTGCACGTAGTCGGTGAAGACCTTGACCTCCAGGTCCACCCCTTCCTTGGCCAGGGTCGGCTTGATCAGCTCGAGGATTTCCGCGTGGGGCACCGGAGTGGCGGCCACCACCAGTTTCTCGTTGGCGTTGACCGAGGCGCTGAAGGCGGCGGCGAGGGCAGTGATGAGCAGCAGTTTCTTCATGACGGCGTCCTTGTAGGGCAGCGTGCCGGGCAGGTCGCGCTCGTGGCGGCGACGCGGGCGGCGGGGGTTGGCTCCGGCGCCTCTGCGGGCGCCGTTGGAGCGAAAGCTACCGGGATTTTTTATTCCATTAAAATATTATTTATTCATTTTTATATGACTGAAATTCATATTCAGACTGAGGCAAGCTGCCGCGCGGCAACCCGCCACGGCGGCATTTTCCGGGGGCGGGGGTACCATCGACGGGCTTTCTTGAGCTGCGTCAATGCACGCCCTGCTAGTCTTTGCTTGGCGTACCGCCGCGACCACAGGTCCGCCGGCCCGAACAAGAATCCGATTCCAGGATCACCACTGAAACTGTCGGCTCCCGTGGGCCGGCGAGTTGCCCGCTGCGTGCGACGACGGGCGTCACCCTGAAGAGGAAACGTCATGTTGGGTCTAGAGGCGTTGGAACTGGCGCGTATGCAGTTCGCCTTTACCGTCTCCTTCCACATCATCTTCCCCGCCATCACCATCGGTCTGGCCAGTTACCTGGCCGTGCTCGAAGGGCTGTGGCTGAAGAGCGGCCAGGAGGTCTACCGCGACCTCTATCACTTCTGGTCGAAGATATTCGCGGTGAACTTCGGCATGGGCGTGGTCTCCGGGTTGGTGATGGCCTACCAGTTCGGCACCAACTGGAGCCATTTCTCTGCCTACGCCGGGAGCATCACCGGGCCCTTGCTGACCTACGAGGTGCTCACCGCGTTCTTCCTCGAGGCGGGCTTTCTCGGCGTGATGCTGTTCGGCTGGAACCGCGTCGGCCCGGGCCTGCACTTCTTCGCCACGGTGATGGTGGCCCTGGGCACGCTGATGTCGACCTTCTGGATTCTCGCCTCCAACAGCTGGATGCAGACCCCGCAGGGCTTCGAGATCGTCGACGGGCGGGTGATCCCGGTGGACTGGCTGGCGGTGATCTTCAACCCGTCCTTCCCCTACCGCCTGCTGCACATGTCCATAGCCGCCTTCCTCGCCACCGCCTTCTTCGTCGGCGCCTCGGCGGCCTGGCACCTGCTGCGCGGGCGCGACAACCCGGCGATCCGCAAGATGCTCTCCATGGCCATGTGGATGGCGCTGCTGGTAGCGCCCATCCAGGCCATGATCGGCGACGCCCACGGGCTGAACACCCTGGAGCACCAGCCGGCGAAGATCGCCGCCATCGAAGGCCACTGGGACAACGCCGAAGGCGGCCCGACGCCGCTGATCCTGTTCGGCTGGCCGGACATGCAGCGCGAGGAAACCCGCTTCAAGGTCGAGATCCCGGTGCTCGGCAGCCTGATCCTGCGCCACAGCCTGACCGAGCCGATCCCGGCGCTGAAGGACTTCCCGCGCGAGGACCGGCCCAACTCCACCATCGTCTTCTGGTCGTTCCGCATCATGGCCGGCCTGGGCATGCTGATGATCCTGGTCGGCGTCTGGAGCCTGTGGCTGCGCTGGCGCGAGGGGCTGTACCGCAACCGCGCCTTCCTGCGCCTGGTGCTGTGGATGGGCCCCTCGGGGCTGCTGGCGCTGCTCGCCGGCTGGTTCACCACCGAGGTCGGCCGCCAGCCCTGGGTGGTCTACGGGCTGATGCGCACCGCCGACGGCGTGTCCAACCACAGCACCCTGCAGATGAGCCTGACCCTGGTGATGTTCGTGCTGGTGTATTTCTCGCTGTTCGGCGTGGGCATCGGCTACATGATGCGCCTGGTGCGCAAGGGCCCGGTCACCGACGAGGGCCGCGAGCACAACGAGGGCGGCGCCGGTCGCCAGCGCACCGCGGCGCGGCCGCTGTCGGCCACCGCCGAGGGCTTCGACGAGGATGACGACCACCCGGCGGGGAGGAACTGAGCATGGGTATCGACCTTCCGCTGATCTGGGCGGTGATCATCATCTTCGGCGTGATGATGTACGTGGTGATGGACGGCTTCGACCTCGGCATCGGCATGCTCTACCCGTTCTTCAAGGACGAGCGCGACCGCGACGTGATGATGAACACGGTGGCGCCGGTGTGGGACGGCAACGAGACCTGGCTGGTGCTGGGCGGCGCGGGGCTGTTCGGCGCCTTCCCGATGGCCTATTCGGTGGTGCTCTCGGCGCTGTACCTGCCGCTGGTGCTGATGCTGGTGGGGCTGATCTTCCGCGGCGTGGCCTTCGAGTTCCGCTTCAAGGCCAAGGCGCACAAGCGGCACATCTGGGACAAGGCCTTCATCGGCGGCTCGCTGGCGGCGACCTTCTTCCAGGGTGTGGCGCTGGGCGCCTTCATCGAGGGCCTGCCGGTGGTCGACGGGCAGTACGCCGGCGACTCGCTGGCCTGGCTGGCGCCCTTCCCGCTGTTCTGCGGCCTGGGCCTGATCGTGGCCTACAGCCTGCTGGGCTGCACCTGGCTGATCATGAAGACCGAGGGCAAGCTGCAGGAACGCATGCACGACCTGGCGCGGCCATTGGCGCTGGTGCTGCTGGCGGTGATCGGCATCGTCAGCCTGTGGACGCCGCTGGCCCACGCCGAGATCGCCCAGCGCTGGTTCAGCCTGCCCAACCTGTTCTGGTTCGCCCCGGTGCCGCTGCTGGTGCTGCTGACCTTCTACGCCCTGCTGCGCTCGGTGGCGCGCAACGACAACGCGCTGCCCTTCGTGCTCACCCTGGTGCTGATCTTCCTCGGCTACAGCGGCCTGGGCATCAGCCTGTGGCCGAACATCATCCCGCCGGGGGTGAGCATCCAGGCCGCCTCGGCGCCGCCGCAGAGCCAGGGCTTCATGCTGGTGGGCGCGCTGTTCATCATCCCCTTCATCCTCGGCTACACCGCCTGGAGCTACTACGTGTTCCGCGGCAAGGTGAAGCACGGCGATGGCTACCACTGAGGGCCGGGCGATGAAACCGCAAACCGTGAAGGCACCGCTGTACAAGCGCCTGGGCTGGCTGGTGCTGATCTGGGCGGGCAGCGTCGCTGCGCTGGGCGTGGCGGCGTGGCTGATGCGCCTGTTGATGAATGCGGCGGGGTTGGGGACGCCGCACTGAGACTCCCACTTGGGCGCCTTCGGGCGCCTGTAGCCCTCGCTTTGGCGGGGGCTTTTTTATTGGGGGGCTTTTGGGCTTTTCGTAGGAGCGAGCTTGCTCGCGAACAGAGTTCCCCGGCGATTCTGGAGTTCGGGTTTCAGAGCGCCCTCTTCCCAGCCCTCTCCCTGAAGGGAGAGGGGGCTAGTCCGTGCCGAGAACGATATGGTTTCCGCCGGAAACACCATACCTGCCGGCTAACTCCAGAACGCCCGACTCTGCCCAACGGTCCCCTCTCCCTTCAGGGAGAGGGTTAGGGAGAGGGAGCGGAGTCAACCTCAGGCGCTGTAGCGACAGGGAAACGCCGTTCGCGAGCAAGCTCGCTCCTACGAAGAGCGCCTCAGTGCAGCTTGTCCCTCTTCGCCAACGTCGGAAACAGCCTCATCCACGCCCCGGTCACAACCAGCGTCCCCACGCCGCCGATGACCACCGCCGGCACCGTGCCGAACCAATGCGCCGTCAGCCCCGACTCGAACTCGCCGAGCTGGTTGCTGGCGCCGATGAACAGCCCGTTCACCGCGCTGACGCGGCCGCGCATCTCGTCCGGGGTTTCCAGCTGCACGAAGGCGCCGCGGATCACCATGCTGATCATGTCCGCCGCGCCCAGCACCACCAGCACGCCCAGGGACAGCCAGAAGGAGGTGGACAGGCCGAAGGCGATGGTCGCCACGCCGAAGATGCCCACCGCCAGGAACATGATGCGCCCGACGTTGCGCTCGATGGGGAAGCGCGCCAGCCAGAACGACATCAGCAGCGCGCCCAGCGCCGGTGCCGAGCGCAGCAGGCCCAGGCCCCAGGGGCCGGTGAGCAGGATGTCCTTGGCGAACACCGGCAGCAGCGCGGTGGCGCCGCCCAGCAGCACGGCGAACAGGTCCAGGGAGATGGCGCCGAAGATGTCCGGGCGGCTGCGGATGAAATGGATGCCGGCCATCAGCGAGGCCAGGCTGGCCTTGCCCTGGATGCCGTTCTGCCGGCGCACCTGCAGGCTCAGCGACAGCGCGCAGGCCATGAAGTACAGCAGCGTGGTCGGCGCGTACACCCAGAAGGCGCCGAAGGCGTAGAGCAGGCCGCCCAGGGCCGGCGCGGCGATGGTCGCCGCCTGCATGGCCGAGGCCGAGGCCGCCACCGCGCGGGGGAAGAGGGCGCTGGGCACGATGTTCGGCAGCAGGGCCTGGGTGGTCGGCATCTCGAAGGAGCGCGCGCTGCCGAGCAGGAAGGCCAGCACGAAGATCATCTCGCGGGTCACGCTGCCGGTGCTGGCGCCCAGCACCAGGGCCAGCGCCACCAGGCCCTGGGCCACCTGGCACAGGGCGGCGACCTTGCGCCGGTCGTAGCGGTCGGCGACGTGCCCGGTGTGCAGCATGAACAGCACCCGCGGCAGGAACTCCACCAGGCCCACCAGGCCGAGGTCGAGCACGTTGTGGGTCAGCTCGTACATGTGCCAGCCGATGGCCACGGTAAGCATCTGGAAACCACTGGCGGTGCACACGCGGGCGAGCCAGAAGGCGAGGAAGGGACGGTGGCGGAGCAGCGAGGTGGCTTCGGCGGACATGGTGCGCGGACGACTGGTTAGGGAGCTAAGCAAAGGCCGGTGAGCGTAGCACGCCGTAACAAATTCGGTAGGCATTTTCCTTCAGACGAGTGGACGGCCACGGCGCATTCGGTTCGCTGACCGCCCTGCTTAACTTTTGCCTGAGGCGTGCGATTTGGGTAAAGTTGACGTATCGGTCAGGATTTTCCGTAGGACGACGCGGCCCGCAACGCCGTCGTCGCGCCGTTCCACGCCTCGGTTCCGCCGGTTCCAGAACTCCATAACGACATGGGCGGGTAGTGCACCGCCCAGAGGATGATCCATGTCCAACCGTGATATCTCCCGGCGCGCCTTCCTCCAGGGCGGTCTGATCGCCGGCGTGAGCGTCACCCTGGCGCCGCTGGGCAGCCGGGCTTTCGCTGCCTTGATGGAGAAGAGCGTGACGGTGCCGGCCGAGCAGTGGCTCGGCCATGACGGCAAGGTGCGCTTGCGCAACGACGCCATTTCCAAGGTCTGCGGCAACAAGGTGTTCGCCCGTGACATCCGCGCGAAAGACATGCCCGGCTGGCCGCAGCAGCAGGGCCACGCCATGCTGCTGAAGACGCTCAAGGCCGACCGTATCTACGAAGGCTACGACCTCGCCTGGCTGGGCGACGACCTGCAGCCGGACCGCATCGTCACCGCCGAGGACCTGGCCAAAGACGGCATCGCCTTCCCCGAGGCCCACGGGCCGGACCCGCTGCTGCCTACCGGCAAGGTGCCGATGTTCATCGGCCACCCGGTGGCCATCCTCATCTGGCATGACTTCGAGCGCTTCCGCCGGGCCAAGCTCAAGCTGAAGTTCAACGACAAGGCTATCCGCTACGGCGCCCAGGCGCCGCTGTACCAGGGCGACCCCTACGGCAGCTTCCGCTACGTGCGGGTGGGCGGGAAGACCTCGGCCGACGAGGACGAGTTCTCCAGCCTCAAGGCCTCGATCCTCTTCCCGATGATCCGCAACCGCAAGCCGGTGTGGGACCAGCAGCCCAGCCAGCACGGCAACCTCACCGAGCAGGGCCTGTTCTACGCGCAGAAGATCAAGGACCAGGTGGACAACCCGCCGGCCGACTGGCTGGTCTTCGACGAGCGCTACAGGACGCCGTCCATCGAGCCCGCCGCGCTGGAACCGGACAACGGCAACGGCTGGTACGACCCGGCCAGCAAGACCCTGCACTTCGTGGTCGCCAGCCAGTGCCCGTTCGAGGCCGCCTACGAGACGGTGCACATGATCGCGCCGTCGCGCTTCGGCCTGGCCACGCTGAACATCCACCCCGGCTACACCGTCGGCTACGGCTCCAAGGACCACAACATCTTCGTCTACTACGCGGCCCTCGCCGCGCTGTACGGCGAAGGCGTGCCAGTGCGCCTGGCCAACGACCGCTACGAGCAGTTCCAGAGCGGCATCAAGCGCCACGCCTTCGACATCCATTACCAACTGGCGGTGGACAAGAAGGACCTGGGCTTCCGCATCTTCCGCGCCGAGATGAGCCTGGACGGCGGCGGCCGCGCCAACTACAGCGCCTCGGTGGCCGCCGTGGGCGCCACCGCCGCGCAGTCCATCTACTACATGCCGCAGAGCGACCTGCAGGCCACCGCCTACCATTCGCGCGGCGTCGAGGCCGGCTCCATGCGCGGCTACGGCACCCTGCAGAGCATGGCTTCCACCGAGATGATGGTGGACGAGATCGCCGAGCGCCTGGGCGTCGACCCCATCGAACTGCGCCGGCGCAACGCGCTGGTCTCGGGCATGAAGAACACCCAGGGCGCGGTGCCCGCCGGCGCCCTGCGCCTGCACGAGATCCTCGACAAGGCCGCCGCCCACGAGGTGTGGAAGAACCGCGCCGAGCGCAAGCAGCAGTTCGACGCGCAGGACCCGGACAACTGGTACGGCGTCGGCTTCGCCATCTGCCAGAAGGACTTCGGCACCGGCTCCGAGGCGCCCATGGCCAGCCTGGAGTTCGACGCCGAAGGGCGCATCCAGCTGCGCCACATCGGCATCGAGATCGGCACCGGCATGTCCACCTCCCAGGCCCTGGTGGCCGCCGACTTCCTCGGCCGCCCGGCGGACGAGGTGAAGACCGCCGAGACGCAGTGGCCGGAGCTGCAGCTGCTCAGCGGCGAAGACCCCTACACCATGAGTCAGGCCACCCAGGACGAGAAGCTGCGCAACCCGCGCTGGGTGGGCAAGTACGCCTCGGCGTCCTCGGCCACCAACTCGGCCTACTACTTCAGCCACGCCACCCGCGAGGCGGCGCGCGTGCTGTTCAACCACGGCCTGTGGCCGGCGGCCCTGGAAATCTGGCGCCAGGGCCCCTACGGCGGCCAGGCCAACCCCTACGTGGTGCGCCGCGAGGACGCCCACTGGGTGAACGGCGAACTCACCGCCAACGGCATGCAGCCGCTGCCCTTCGCCGTGCTGGCCAAACGCGCCCACGAGCGCGGCCTGGTCACCGGCGCCACGGTGCACGCCTTCAACCGCTGGAGCTGGGCCGAGTGCGAGTTCAGCATCGACGGCGTCAGCGAGCGCCTGCCGCTGGACGGCCTGGCGGTGAAGTACGGCGACGGCGCGCCGCAGGCGAAGAAGGCGCAGATGACCAGCGCCGGTTTCCACCTGCTGGACCGCAGGAACGTGAACTACCCGCCGGTGCAGCTGAACAACGCCGCGGTCACCTACTACAGCCCGGTGGCCACCCTGGTGGAGCTGAAGGTCAACAAGGGCAGCCACGAGGTGCAGGTGCTCAACCACCACTCCTGGGTCGAGTGCGGCCGGGTGCTGGTGCCGGAGCTGGTCAAGGGCCAGATCGAGGGCGGCACCGCCATGGGTCTGGGCCACGCGCTGCTGGAGGAAATGCCGCTGCACGAGGGCGGCCCGGCCGAGGGCGACTGGAACTTCAACCGCTACCGCCTGCCGCACGCCAAGGACGTGGCGGTGTGGCAGCAGACCTCGGAGATCCTCCCGCCGCTGTCGCCCAGCGACCCGTCCAAGGGCATCGCCGAAGTGGTGATGATCCCCATCGCCGGCGCCGTGGGCAACGCCATCGCCCACGCCATCGGCAAGCGCGTCCGCGACCTGCCCGCCACCCCCGCCCGCATCAAGGAGGCCCTCAATGGCTAAGCTCCAGCTGACCCTCAACGGTCAAGGCGTCGGCCCGGTCGAGGTCCCCGAAGACCTGCCGATGATCGACTACCTGCACGAATACCAGAACCTCACCGGCTCGCGCCTGGGCTGCGGCCAGGGCATCTGCCACGCCTGCGTGGTGATCGTCGACAACCCCGACGGCACCAGCGAGGAAGTGCGCACCTGCATCACCGGCGCCAACTGGTTCGACGGCAAGAAGGTGCGCACCATCGAAGGCCACGCCAAGCGCGATGCGCAGGGCCAGGTGAGCGAGCTGAACCCGATCCAGCAGAAGTTCGTCGAGCGCTTCGCCTTCCAGTGCAGCTACTGCGCGCCGGGCTTCGTCAACGCCGCCACCGTGCTGGTGGAAAAGGCCCAGCGCCAGCCGCTGAAGAAAAGCGAGCTGGAGTCGGCGATCGAGGCCAGCCTCGGCCACCACATCTGCCGCTGTACCGGTTACGTGCGCTACTACAACGCCACCGCCGAGGTCCTCAGCGACCTCGGCCTGGTCAAGGAGGGCTGAGCATGGCTCGACTGCTAACCGGCCTGCTGCTGAGTGCGGGCCTGGTCGCCGGCGCCCAGGCCGCCAACGCCGACCTGGTCAAGCGCGGCGAGTACCTGGCCCGCGCCGCCGACTGCATGGCCTGCCACACCGCGGCGGGCGGCGCGCCCTTCGCCGGCGGCCTGCCGATCGCCTCGCCGTTCGGCACCATCTACGGCAGCAACATCACCCCGGACAAGGACTACGGCATCGGCAACTACAGCGCCGACGACTTCTTCGCCGCCCTCACCGAGGGCAAGCGCAAGGACGGCGCCAACCTTTACCCGGCGATGCCCTACACCTCGTACCACCTGATCAGGCGCGAGGATTCCGACGCCATCCACGCCTACCTGATGACCGTCGAGCCGGTGCACCGCGCCGCGCCCGAGACCGCGCTGAGCTTCCCGTTCAACGTGCGCGCGGGGCTCTCGGGCTGGAACCTGCTGTACGGCAAGAGCGTCCAGCTGCAGAGCGCCGAGGGCAAGAGCGAGCCCTGGCAGCGCGGCCAGTACCTGGTGGAAGTGCTCGGCCACTGCGGCGAATGCCACACCCCGCGCAACGCCATCGGCGCGCTGCAGCAGGACAAGCGCCTGTCCGGCGCCCTGCTCAACGGCTACCTGGCGCCCAGCCTGCTGCCCGGGGACCTGGCCGCGCGCGGCTGGAATCACGCCGATCTGTCGGCCTTCCTGGAGCACGGCATGAGCGCCCAGGGCAGCATGTTCAACGAGATGTTCCCGGTGCTGCACCACAGCACCCAGCACCTGGACAGCGCCGACCTGCAGGCCATGGCCAGCTACCTGCTGGGCGACCAGCCGCCGGCGGCCAGGGCGGTGCAGGCGGTGGCTTATCCACAGCTGTCCGCCAGCGCCAAGCGCGGCCGCCAGCAGTACCTCAACGTCTGCGCCGGCTGCCACGGCACCGAAGGCGAGGGCAAGCCGCACATCGCCGTGGCCATGCAGGGCAACACCACCCTGCGCCTGGCCGACTCGCGCAACCTGCTGCGGGTGATCGTCGACGGCATCGGCGAACAGCAGTTCGGCGGCTTCGAACGCATGCAGCCGATGCCCGGCTTCGCGGATAAACTGGATGACGCGCAACTCACCGATCTGCTCAACTACCTGCGTCAAAGCTGGGGTGGTCTGCCTGGCGACCTCGACGCCAAGGCGGTTGCGCAACTGAAGTCCGATGGTGTGCCGGTCCATGCCGGCAAGGCGATGTGAAGTGCAACATCTCGATCTGCAAGTGATCCGCCAGGCGCTGCGCTGGTCCCGCGAGGGCCAGCGTGTCTGGCTCTGCACCGTGCTCTTCACCTACGGCTCGGCGCCGCGCGCGCCGGGCTCGCTGCTGGCGGTGAACCAGGGCGGGCAGTGGGTGGGCTCGCTGTCCGGCGGCTGCGTCGAGGATGACTTCCTCGAGCGCGTGGCCGCCGGGGAGTTCGCCGAGCCGGTGAAGGTGGTGCGCTACGGCGAAGGCGACGAGCGCAGCAACATCCGCCTGCCCTGCGGCGGCATCCTCGACGTGCTGGTGGAAAACCTGGCGCCGGACTGCGAAGTCCAGGCGCACCTGCGCGAACTGGAAGCGGCGCTGCTCGGCCAGCGCCGCCTGCTGCGCCGGGTGGACCTGGCCAGCGGCGCGCGCAGCCTGAACGACGACCACAGCCACGGCCCCCGGGTGGAACGCGACGCCGGCACGGTGCAGCTGCGCGTCGGCGCGGCCCAGCGCCTGCTGCTGGCCGGCTATTCCAGCGTGGCCCATGCCTGCGCCGAGTTCGGCAAGGGCCTGGGCTTTGAAGTGATCCTCTGCGATCCGCGCGAGGAAGCGCTGGATGGCGTGGAGCTGGACGGCATCGAGATTCGCCGCGAGCTGCCGTCGATCTTCATCGCCAACGGCGGCTGCCATGCGGACACGGCGGTGGTGGCGCTGACCCACGACCCGAAGATCGACGACCTGGCGATGCTCGAAGCGGTGCGCACCGAGGCCTTCTACATCGGCGTGATGGGCTCGCGCACCACCTCGGCCAGGCGCATGGAACGCCTGGAGCGCGTCGGCGGCCTGGGCGAGACGGAGCTGGCGCGCATCCACGCGCCCATCGGCCTCAACCTGGGCAGCAAGACCCCGGCGGAAATCGCCCTGGCGGTGCTCGCCGACATCCTCCGCACCCGCAGCGGCATCGAGCGCGAAAGCCTGTGACGACCGTCGCGCTGCTGCTGGCGGCCGGCTTCGGCCGGCGCTTCGGCGCCGACAAGCGCCAGGCGCGCCTGGCCGATGGCCGTGGTTTGCTGGCGGCTAGCCTGGCCAATGCCTGCGAGGCGTTCGACGAGGTCTGCGTGGTGCTGCGCCCGGAGGATGATGCGGCGGCGCTTGGCGTACCTGTGGATATCTCCATCGTGCGCTGCGCGGAGGCGGAATCCGGCCTGGGCCACAGCCTCGCCGCCGGCGTCGCCGCGCTGGCCGACAACCCGGCCACCAGCGTCGCGATCCTGCTCGCCGACATGCCCTGGATAGCCCCGCAAACCCTGCGCCTGCTGGCTTCGCAGGCCAGCGAACAGCGCATCGTCTTCCCCCAGCACCAAGGCCAACGCGGCCACCCGGTCCTCTTCGGCCGAGCCTTCTGGCCGGAACTCCGCGCCCTGCAAGGCGACGAAGGCGCCCGCGCGGTGCTGCAAGCCCACTGCGAAGCCTGGCAACCCATCGACGTGAACGACCCCGGCGTCCTGCGCGACGTAGACACCCCCGCGGCCCTAACACCCGGCTCTTCGTAGGAGCGAGCTTGCTCGCGAACCGCTACAGGCACGGCATGGTTCGCGAGCAAGCTCGCTCCTACAAGGGAATGCCGCAGCTGGGGCAGCGTAGGAGCGGATCTCATCCGCGAACCGCGCCGATACGTCCGGCTATCGCGGACAAGGTCCGCTCCTACGGGGGAGGCATACCGTGCTCCCCGGCAACTTGTAGCGGGCCCTGCCCGCGATTCGCGCGCAGGGCGCGCTCCTACAGGGGCGTGGCGCGGGTGGGGCGGCGTAGGCGGATCTCATCCGCGATCCGCGCCGATACGTCCGGCTATCGCGGACAAGGTCCGCTACGGGGGCATACCGTGCTCCCCGGCAACTTGTAGGAGCGGGCCCTGCCCGCGATTCGCGCGCAGGGCGCGCTCCTACAGGGGAATGGCGCGGCTGGGGCAGCGTAGGAGCGGATCTCATCCGCGAAACGCGCCGATACGTCCGGCTATCGCGGACAAGGTCCCTACGGGGGAGGAATACCGTGCCTCCCGGTAACTTGTAGCGGGCCCTGCCCGCGATTCGCGCGCAGGGCGCGCTCCTACAGGGGAGCGGCGCGGTTGGGGCCGCGTAGCAGCGGACTCCATCCGCGATGCCCTACTCGGCCGCCCAATCTTCCAGGCTCAGCCCGTCGATGCGTTCGAACTCGCGAGTGTTGTGCGTCACCAGGGTCGCCTCCAGCGCCAGGGCGTGGCAGGCGATCCTCAGGTCGTTGGCGCCGATCGGCGTGCCGGCCAGCTTTAGGCGGGTGAACTGCGTCGCGTAGTGCTCGCACAGGCGCGGAGTGCCGTCGTAGACCACCGTCACCTGGCGCGTCAGGCGCTCCAGCTGGCGCAGGACCTCGCTGCGCCGGGTGCTGCGTTCGGCGCCCTTGAGCAGTTCGGCGTAGGTGAAGAAGGACATGCACAGGCCGGCGTCGGCGGGCAGGGCGTTGACCCGTCGGGCCACGGATTCCGGGCGGTTCTTCAGCAGGTAGATGAGGATGTTGGTGTCGAGCAGGTATTTCACAGCTCTTCCCGCTCCTGCATCGGCGGCTGTTCGCGCTGCCCTTCTTCCAGTGCTTCGATGAACTCGTCGTCGAAGCCGGACAGCGCCTGCAGCAACGCCTCGCCGCGGTCCTCGGGCAGCGGGTGGATGACCAGGTCGCCATTGGCCTGGCGGCGGATTTCCACGCGGCTGGCGTCCAGGCGGAACTCCTGGGGAATGCGCACCGCCTGGCTGTTGCCGTTCATGAAGACGCGGCTGGGGAGTGTGGGCGAAGACATGGCAAGGGCCTCCACAGATATGTGTGTACAGCTATGTGTGTATCCTGCGCCGTCGCCCTGCGGAAGGCAATGACCGTCGGTCCTACTTGCTCGCTTTGAGCACCACGAACTTCGGGTTCGCCGCCACCTGTTCGACGCCGCGGAACAGGCGCTTGAGCTTGGCGTGGTAGCCCAGGTGGCGATTGCCGACTATCCACAGCTGGCCGCCGCTGACCAGCGCGTGGCGGGCCTGCTGGAACATGCGCCAGGCGAGGAAGTCGCCGACCACCTGCTGCTGGTGGAAGGGCGGGTTGCACAGCACCACGTCCAGCGAGTCCGCCGGCTGCCCGGCCAGGCCGTCGGCGGCGCGGAATTCCGCCTCGCGTTCGCCCAGGGCAGCGCGCCAGTTCTCGCGGGCCGACTGCACAGCCATGAAGGATTCGTCCACCAGGCTGTAGTGGGCCTCCGGGTTGGCCAGGGCGCTGGCGATGGCGAGCACGCCGTTGCCGCAGCCCAGGTCCGCCACCCGCGCGTGGCCCAGGCCGCGCGGCAGGTGCGGGAGGAAGGCGCGGGTGCCGATGTCCAGGCCTTCGCGGCAGAACACGTTGGCGTGGTTGAGCAGTTCCAGCTTCGGCTCGTCCAGCGTGTAGCGGGTGGGGTAGGGCGAGGCGACCGGAGCTTTATCCACAGGCGTGGCGAATAGCAGGCGGGCCTTCTTTTCGGCCAGCGAGGCCTGCACCGGGCCGATGTATTTCTCCAGCAGGTCGCCGGCGGCGCGCGGCAGGTGCTTGACCATGGCCCCGGCGATCACCCGCGCGCCCGGCGCCAGGCGGCCGTGCAGGCGGATCAGCTGTTCCTCCAGCAGGGCCAGGGTCTTGGGCACCCGCAGCAGCACCAGGTCGAAGGGGCCCGCCGGGGTTTCGCTGGCCGGCACGAAGGCCACCGCGTCCTCCGCCAGGCCGTTGCGCGCCAGGTTCTTGCCCAGGGCCAGGGCGGCGAGGAAGGAGTCGCCGCTGCTGGTCACCTGCGCGTGCCCGGCCAGGCCCGCGGCCAGGGCGCCGAAGGCATCGTTGAGCACCAGCACCCGGCAATCGCCGGCCAGGCCGTCGGCGGCCACCTGGCGCAGCAGGTATTCGTCGGCGGCGTCGAAGGCTTGCAGCGGGTCGTTGCGTTGCTCCGGCTGGCGGATCAGGTCGAGTTCGGCGAAGGGCGTGTGGAAGGTCGGCATGGGCATCGCTTTTTCGTTGCGCCAGGTCAGGCCCGCCGCGGTTTGCGGCAAAGGCCCTGATATCTGACGGTGTTTCTCGCTCTTGCGATGGGAGAAACTGTAGGCAGAGATTGGATCGGGAGCGGAGTATGACCGCCAGCGAAGAGAAGTTCACCCGTCAGACGCTGCTCGACGTGCAGACGCTGACCCCCAGCCTGTTCACCCTGCGCACCACCCGCGACGCGGGCTTTCGCTTCCGCGCCGGGCAGTTCGCCCGCCTGGGCGTGTACAAGCCCAGCGGCAGCATCGTCTGGCGCGCCTATTCGATGGTCTCGGCGCCCCACGACGAGCACCTGGAGTTCTTCTCCATCGTGGTGCCGGGCGGGGAGTTCACCAGCGAGCTGAGCCGCCTGCGCGAGGGCGACCAGCTGCTGGTCGACCGCCAGGCCTTCGGCTTCCTCACCCTCGACCGCTTCCCCGACGGCCGCGACCTCTGGCTGCTGGCCACCGGCACCGGGCTTGCGCCCTTCCTGTCGATCCTCCAGGACTTCGAGGTGTGGGAGCGCTTCGAGACCATCAAGCTGGTCTACAGCGCCCGCGAGGAAAAGGAGCTGGCGTACCGCGAGCTGATCGCCGGCCTGGCCGGGCGCGACTACCTGGCCGAGCACGCGCACAAGCTGCAGTTCATCCCGGTGGTGACCCGCGAGCAGGTGCCCGGTTGCCTGGGCGCGCGCATCACCACGCTGATCGAGAACGGCGAGCTGGAACGCGCCGCCGGCCTGGAACTCACCCCCGAGCATTCGCGGGTGATGCTCTGCGGCAACCCGCAGATGATCGAGGACACCCGCACGGCGCTGAAGACCCGCGGCATGAGCCTGGCGCTGACGCGCAAGCCCGGGCAGATCGCCGTGGAGAACTACTGGTAGGCAAGATTTGGAAAAGATTGCCCGCTTAAGGGGCGGGCGTCTTTGCCCTTAGGATGGCCGTCCATCCATAGCCCCTGGACCCCCATGGACTGCCACACGAGCGAGCCGCCCCCGGCGGCCGACGACCCCTTCGGTAATACCTTCTTCCCCCACACCCTCGCCGCGCCCCTGCGCGCGCCCTGGAGCTGACCATGGAGTGGCTCCTGGACCCTACGGCCTGGCTCGGCCTGCTCACCCTGATCCTGCTGGAGCTGGTGCTGGGCATCGACAACCTGGTGTTCATCGCCATCCTCGCCGACAAGCTGCCGCCGCAGCTGCGCGACCGCGCCCGGCTGATCGGCCTGTCGCTGGCGCTGCTGATGCGCCTGGGCCTGCTGGCCAGCATCTCCTGGCTGGTGACCCTCACCGAACCGCTGTTCGAGGTGTTCGACAAGGCCTTCTCCGGGCGTGACCTGATCATGCTGTTCGGTGGCCTGTTCCTGCTGTTCAAGGCCACCCTGGAACTGCACGAGCGCCTGGAAGGCCGCGTGCACAAGGCTGGCGGCCCGCGCGTCTACGCCGCGTTCTGGCCGGTGGTGGCGCAGATCGTGGTGCTCGACGCGGTGTTCTCCCTGGACGCGGTGATCACCGCCGTGGGCATGGTCGAGCAACTGGAAGTGATGATGATCGCGGTGGTCTTCTCCATGGCCCTGATGATGGTCGCCAGCAAGCCGCTGACCGCCTTCGTCAACGCCCACCCCACGGTGATCATGCTGTGCCTGGGCTTCCTCATGATGATCGGCTTCAGCCTCACCGCCGAGGGCCTGGGCTTGCACATCCCGAAGGGCTACCTGTACGCCGCCATCGGCTTCTCGATCCTCATCGAGCTGGCCAACCAGGCGGTGCGCTGGCGCCGCCGGCGCAGCCTGCAGGGCAGCCGCGGCCCGCGCGAGCGCACGCGCTACGCGGTGCTGCGCCTGCTGGGCGGCAAGGTGGAGGCCGACGAGGTGGGCGAGGAAATCGCCGACATGCTGGGCGAAGAGCCGGCCGACGCGCCCTTCGACCGCCGCGAGCGGGTGCTCATCAGCGGCGTGCTGGAGCTGGCCGAGCGTTCCATCCGCTCGGTGATGACCGAACGCACCGAGGTACACCGCATCGACCTGGACGCCGATGCCGCTCAGACGCGCCAGGTGCTGCTGGATTCGCCCTACTCGCGCCTGCTGGTGATCCGCGCCGGCCAGGTCGACGAGCCGCTGGGCTACGTGCACAAGAAGGAACTGCTGAAGGCCATCCTCGCCGGCCGCCAGCCGGACATCGAGCCGCTGCTGCGGGCGCCGCTGAACCTGCCGGACAGCTGCAGCGTGCTCGGCGCCCTGGAGCAGATGCGCCAGGCCTCGACCCACGTGGCTTTCGTGGTCAACGAGTTCGGCGGTTTCGAGGGCCTGCTGACGCTGACCGACATCCTCCAGGCGATCGCCGGCGAACTGCCGGACGCCAGCGAGATGACCGGCCCGGACATCGAGAAGGGCAGCGATGGCTGGCGCGTGCGCGGCGCCACCACCCTGGCGCTGCTGGCCGAACGCATCGGCTTCCGCGGCCAGGCGCCGGAGGATTGCCGCACCCTGGGCGGCCTGGCGCTGCACCTGCTGGACCGCCTGCCAGCGGCCGGTGACGAACTGGAGCACCGCGGCTGGCGCCTGCGGGTGCTGGAGGTGAAGGAGCGGCGCGTCGAGCGCCTGCTGCTGCAGCCGCCGCGCGCCGCCTGACGGCGCGCGGGGCCGGCTCAGCTGCGGTTCTGCTGGTTCTTCAGCAGGTCGCGGATCTCGGTCAGCAGCACTTCCTGGGGCGTCGGCGCCGGCGGTGCCTCGGGGGCGGCGGCCTCTTCGCGCTTGAGCCGGTTGATGGCCTTCACGCCCATGAAGATGGCGAAGGCGACGATCAGGAAGTCCAGGCAGGTCTGGATGAATTTGCCGTAGGCCAGCACCACCGCCGGAGCGTCGCCCTGGGCGGCCTTGAGGGTGATGGCCAGGTCGGAGAAGTCGACCCCGCCGATCAGCAGGCCGATCGGCGGCATGATCACGTCGCCGACGAAGGACGAGACGATCTTGCCGAAGGCGGCGCCGATGATGATACCGACGGCCATGTCGACCACGTTGCCTTTGACGGCAAAGGCCTTGAACTCGCTAAGCAGACTCATGCACAGACTCCTTGTAGGGATAGAGGGGACAGGGGGGAGTTTAGCGGCCGCGCCGGTGTTGAACACTCCCCCGAGCCGGCATGGACAGCCGCCAGCGCAAAAGTTCCGGCATGACCGGCGGCGCTGGGCGAAATTCGGTGGTGGTCTAGGCTGAAGGGAATCATCCACCCACGCAGTAAGGAGGACCGCCATGCCGCTGGAGCACCATCCCCTGGCCCGTGAGTTTCCCGATCAGCGCGCCAAGATCGCCAAGCTCATCGGCGAGAACAGCCATTTCACCCGCCTGGCCGGCACCTACGAGGAGCTGGACCGGCGCATCTACGACATCGAGGACGGCCGCGAGCCGCTGGATGACCTGGCCCTGAACAACCTCAAGCTGCAGCGCGTCGCCCTGAAGGACGAGATCGCCGAGCTGCTGCAGCGTTCAAGCTGAGCTTGATCGATATCAAGGGAGCTCGCCGAGGTCGGGCGTAGTCTTCGGACAACTTTTTCTACTGCTGGTGATCAGCCATGCGTAAAGAGCAGCGTCCCCTCGGCAAGACCCTCCGCAAGCAGGCCAAGACCTCGTTCGATCCGCACCGGGCCCAGGAGCGTCTGGTACGTCTGAAACTGCAGTACGAATTGCTGGACCAGCGCATCAGCCGGGTGGAGGAGGGCATCGAGCGTCCGGACGGCACCCTGGCCGCGCTGATCATGCGCCGCGAAGGCCTGCGCTACGACATGGAGAGCCAGTACCGCCTGCTGGCGGGCTGATCCTTCGGCCGTATCCGTCGGCCACTGTCGCAGCGGGCTGAAGCGCCAGGCGCGAACCGCTATGATGCGGGCTTTGTCTTCGACGGAGTCCGCCCATGGCCAAGGCCAAGCGCATGTACGGCTGCACCGAGTGCGGCGCCACCTTCCCCAAATGGGCCGGCCAGTGCGCCGACTGCGGCGCCTGGAACACCCTGGTGGAGACCGTTCTCGACACCACGCCTACCGGCGGCTCCGGCAGTTCCGGACGCGGCGGCTGGGCCGGGCAGCAGGCCAACATCAAGACCCTGGCGGAAGTCAGCGTCGAGGAGATGCCGCGCTTCAGCACCGCCTCCAACGAACTCGACCGCGTCCTCGGCGGCGGCCTGGTGGACGGCTCCGTGGTGCTCATCGGCGGCGACCCCGGCATCGGCAAGTCGACCATCCTCCTGCAGACTCTGTGCAGCATCGCCAACCGCATGCCCGCGCTCTACGTCACCGGCGAAGAGTCGCAGCAGCAGGTGGCCATGCGCGCGCGGCGCCTGGGCCTGCCGGAAGACAAGCTCAAGGTCATGACCGAGACCTGCATAGAAAGCATCATCGCCACTGCTCGCCACGAGCAGCCCAAGGTGATGGTGATCGACTCCATCCAGACCATCTTCACCGAACAGCTGCAATCGGCCCCCGGCGGCGTCGCCCAGGTGCGCGAGAGCGCCGCGTTGCTGGTGCGCTTCGCCAAGCAGAGCGGCACGGCGATCTTCCTGGTCGGCCACGTCACCAAGGAAGGCGCCCTGGCCGGCCCGCGGGTGCTGGAGCACATGGTTGACACCGTGCTGTATTTCGAGGGCGAGTCCGACGGCCGCCTGCGCCTGCTGCGGGCGGTGAAGAACCGCTTCGGCGCGGTCAACGAACTGGGCGTGTTCGCCATGACCGACCGTGGCCTGAAGGAGGTCTCCAACCCTTCGGCGATCTTCCTCACCCGCGCCCAGGAATCGGTGCCCGGCAGCGTGGTCATGGCCACCTGGGAAGGCTCGCGGCCGATGCTGGTGGAGGTGCAGGCGCTGGTCGACACCAGCCACCTGGCCAACCCGCGGCGCGTCACCCTGGGCCTGGACCAGAACCGCCTGGCCATGCTGCTGGCGGTGCTGCACCGCCACGGCGGCATCCCCACCTACGACCAGGACGTGTTCCTCAACGTGGTGGGCGGGGTGAAGGTGCTGGAAACCGCGTCGGACCTGGCGCTGATGGCGGCGGTGATGTCCAGCCTGCGCAACCGGCCGCTGGATCACCAGCTGCTGGTGTTCGGCGAGGTCGGCCTGTCCGGCGAGGTGCGCCCGGTGCCCAGCGGCCAGGAACGCCTGAAGGAAGCCGCCAAGCACGGCTTCAAGCGCGCCATCGTGCCCCAGGGCAACGCCCCGAAGGAGGCCCCGCCGGGACTGCAGGTGATCCCGGTGACGCGCCTGGAGCAGGCGCTGGATGCGTTGTTCGAATAGCGCGCACCGCCCGCCCATACGGTAGGAGCGGGCCCTGCCCGCGATTCGCGCGCAGGGCGCGCTCCTACAGGGGAATGGCGCAGGTGGGGCAGCGTAGGCGGATCTCATCCGCGAATCGCGCCGATAGTTCCGGCTATCGCGGACAAGGTCCGCTCCTACGGGGGAGGAATGCCGTGCTCCCCGGCAACCTGTAGGAGCGGGCCCTGCCCGCGATTCGCGCGCAGGGCGCGCTCCTACAGGGGAATGGCGTGGGTGGGGCGGCGTAGGAGCGGATCTCATCCGCGAATCGCGCCGATAGTTCCGGCTATCGCGGACAAGGTCCGCTCCTACGGGGGAGGAATGCCGTGCTCCCCGGCAACCTTGTAGGAGCGGGCCCTGCCCGCGAATCGCGCGTAGGGCGCGCTCCTACATTGGAATGGCGTGGGTGGGGCGGCGTAGGGCGGATAACGTTCGACGTTATCCGCCGGTTAACCGTGATTCCCGGCAGCCCCGAGGCTGACCTGGGCGCGGGCCATACCCTGGGTCAAACGGCGTACAACCGCGAACGGTTGTACGCCCTACGCCTGTTCCCCCAGCGCCGTCAGCTCGCGCTCCAGCAGGCTCGCGTCGCCCAGGTTGAGTTCCACCAGGCGGCGCAGGTGGCTGATGGAGTCCAGGTCGATGTGCCGGCAGATGAAGCCCAGCAGGCCCTCGCGTTCCCAGGCCAGGTCCGCCTCCATGTAGATGTTGGCGTCGAAGCCCAGGTAGATGCGCACCTCGAAGGGCTTGCCCGGGTCGCCGTTCCAGCCCGGCGGGCGGGTCACCAGCAGGCCCTGCAGCGACAGGTCTTGCAATTCGGCCTTCCAGCGCTGGCCGTCCTGGGCGACCTCGGTGCTGGCGTCGAAGGCGATGCGGCTGAAGCGCCGTCGTTCAGCGTGATCGTCACTCATGGGTGGGCTCTCCGGCCGATTTGCGTTCGCCTCACTATAGCCAAGCCCCTGTCGCCCGTCGCATCGCCGGCCGGCGGTTTGACAGCCGTCCGGGCGTCGCCAAAGCTGCTAGGGCGGTTCCCCATCAAACCAAGGCGCAGCGGAGCATGGACAACAAGATTCCGGGAAAGGGGCTCGGAGTTCTGGCGCGTTACACCAAGCAACCCGCCTGAGCTTCCCAGCCCGCGCCGGCCCGCGCGCAAACCCTCGACGCAGAGCGGTCTGCGCGGCGCTGGCCGCGACACCAGACCGCCCCTTTTCAGGCAGCAATATCGTTGCAACGGCTCTAGACTAAGGTCGTATGAATGACTCGCCGGAAAGGACTAGAATTTTTCCTGCGAATTCTCGCCCTTCAACAGTCGGAAGCATCGCCATGAACAATAACAACAGCCTGCTACGTCACATCGCCTGGGCGATCGTGGCGATAGTCGGAGCATGTGCCTTAGGAGTCGTGGCGCTTCGCCGCGGCGAAGCCATCAATGCCCTGTGGATCGTGGTAGCGGCGGTCGCCATCTACCTGGTCGCCTACCGCTACTACAGCCTGTTCATCGCCGAGAAGGTGATGCAACTGGACCCCAACCGAGCCACCCCCGCGGTGCTCAACAACGACGGCCTGGACTACGTCCCGACCAACAAGCACATCCTCTTCGGTCACCACTTCGCCGCCATCGCCGGCGCCGGCCCGCTGGTGGGCCCGGTGCTCGCCGCGCAGATGGGCTACCTGCCCGGCACCCTCTGGCTGATCGCCGGGGTGGTCCTGGCCGGCGCGGTGCAGGACTTCATGATCCTGTTCATCTCCAGCCGCCGCAACGGGCGCTCGCTGGGTGAACTGGTGCGCGAGGAAATGGGGCAGGTGGCGGGGACCATCGCCCTGTTCGGCGCGTTCCTGATCATGATCATCATCCTCGCGGTGCTTGCCCTGATCGTGGTGAAAGCCCTGGCGGAAAGCCCCTGGGGCATGTTCACGGTGATGGCCACCATCCCGATCGCGATCCTCATGGGCGTGTACATGCGCTACATCCGCCCGGGCCGCATCGGCGAGATCTCGGTGGTCGGCGTGGCCCTGCTGCTGGGCTCCATCTGGCTCGGCGGGCAGGTCGCGGCCAGCCCCGAATGGGCGCCGGTGTTCACCTTCCACGGCGTGCAGATCGTCTGGATGCTGATCGGCTACGGCGCCATCGCCTCGGTGCTGCCGGTGTGGCTGCTGCTGGCCCCGCGCGACTACCTGTCGACCTTCCTGAAGATCGGCACCATCGTCGCCCTGGCCATCGGCATCCTGATCGTCATGCCGGAGCTGAAGATGCCGGCTCTGACGCAGTTCACCGACGGCACCGGCCCGGTGTGGAAGGGCAGCCTGTTCCCCTTCCTGTTCATCACCATCGCCTGTGGCGCCGTGTCCGGCTTCCACGCGCTGATCTCCTCGGGCACCACGCCCAAGCTGCTCAACCGCGAGCCCGACGCCCGCTACATCGGCTACGGCGGCATGCTGATGGAATCCTTCGTGGCGATCATGGCCATGGTCGCCGCCTCGGTGATCGAGCCGGGCATCTACTTCGCCATGAACAGCCCGCCGGCGGTGGTCGGCACCGACGTCGCCGCGGTGGCCGCGACCGTCAGCGGCTGGGGCTTCGCCATCACCCCGGAAATACTCACCCAGACCGCCAAGGACATCGGCGAGACCACCATCCTGGCCCGCGCCGGCGGCGCCCCGACCCTGGCCGTGGGCATCGCCCACATCCTCCACCAGGTGCTGCCGGGCGAGAACACCATGGCCTTCTGGTACCACTTCGCGATCCTCTTCGAGGCGCTGTTCATCCTCACCGCGGTGGACGCCGGCACCCGCGCCGGGCGCTTCATGCTGCAGGACCTGCTGGGCAACTTCGTCCCGTCGCTGAAGAAGACCGACTCCTGGGGCGCCAACATCGTCGGCACCGGCGGCTGCGTGGCGCTGTGGGGCTGGCTGCTGTACCAGGGCGTGGTCGACCCGCTGGGCGGCATCAACACCCTGTGGCCGCTGTTCGGCATCTCCAACCAGATGCTCGCCGGCATCGCCCTGATGCTCGCCACCGTGGTGCTGATCAAGATGAAGCGCCAGCAGTACGTGTGGGTCACCGCGCTGCCGGCGGCCTGGCTGCTGATCTGCACCAGCGCCGCGGGCCTGATCAAGATCTTCGACGGCAACCCGGCGGTGGGCTTCGTCGCCCTGGCGCAGAAGTACGGCGCCGCGCTGGACGCCGGCCAGGTCCTGGCCCCGGCCAAGGACCTCGCCCAGGTCAAGACGGTGATGCTCAACGCCTACATCAACGCCGGCCTCACCGTGCTGTTCCTGCTGGTGGTGTTCAGCGTGCTGGTGTACTCCATCAAGGTCGGCGCCAAGGCCTGGACCAAGAAGGAGCGCACCGACAAGGAAGCGCCGTTCCAGCCCATTCCCGAGGCCTGAGGCAGGAGGTGACACGTGTTCAATGACCTCAGCCGCATGGGCAAGTACCTCGGGCAGGCCGCCAGGATGCTGGTGGGCATGCCCGACTACGACACCTATGTCGAGCACATGCGCAACAAGCACCCGGACAAGCCGGTGATGAGCTACAAGGAGTTCTTCCGCGAACGCCAGGAGGCACGCTACGGCGGCGGCAAGGGGCGACCGATCCGTTGCTGCTGAAGCCGCGGATGGGTGTATAAACGGACGGGCCGCCAGCGAGCGGCCCGTTTTCATTTTCCTGCCCGGATGGTTCCCATGAGTGATTCCGTAGTGCCCGCGCAGATTCCGGTGACTGTGCTCACCGGCTTCCTCGGCGCCGGCAAGACCACCCTGTTGCGCCACATCCTGCAGGCCGAGCACGGCCTGAAGATCGCGGTGATCGAGAACGAATTCAGCGACGCCCCCATCGACGGCCAGCTGCTGGGCGATGCCCCGGCGCAGGTCATGACGCTGTCCAACGGCTGCGTCTGCTGCACCATCAACAACGACCTGGAGCGTTCGCTGTACCTGCTGCTGGAGCAGCGCGACAGCGGCGAGATCGCCTTCGACCGCCTGGTGATCGAATGCACGGGCCTGGCCGACCCGGCGCCGGTGGCGCAGACCTTCTTCGTCGACGAGACGCTGCGCGAGCGCTACCTGCTCGACGGCATCATCACCCTGGTGGATGCCGCCAACGCCGACCGCCACCTGCAGGAAGCCATCGCCCAGGCCCAGGTCGGCTTCGGCGACCGCATCCTGGTGAGCAAGCGCGACCTGGTCAGCGCCGAGCAGTACCAGGCCCTGGCCGAGCGCCTGCAGCGCATCAACCGGCGCGCCGAGCTGTACCCGGTGGACCACGGCCGCATCGAACTGGAACGCCTGCTCGACGTGCGCGGCTTCAACCTCAACGCCGACCTCGGCCTGCGCCCGCTGCAGCCGCTGCGCCCGGTGGCGGCCAGCGACGACCGCATCCGCACCCTGGTGCTGCGCAGCGACAAGCCGCTGAACATCGAGCGCCTGAGCGAGTTCATGGACGACCTGCTGCAATGGCACGGCAACTCGCTGTTGCGCTACAAGGGCGTGCTGAACATCCAGGGCGAGGAGCGCCGCCTGGTGTTCCAGGGCGTGCTGCGGCTGTACGGCTTCGACTGGGACACGCCCTGGGGCGATGACGCGCGCGAGAGCGTGATCGTGTTCATCGGCGACAACCTGCCGGAGGAGCAGATCCGCCAGGGGTTCGAGGCGATCGTGGGGTGAGCGGCGGGGCGCATCCGGCGTGGCCGGTGGGCCCAATCGCGGACAAAGTCTCCTACCGCATGAGCGAGCATGGCTTTTCGTAGGATGGCGTTGAGCGAAGCGATACCCATCAGCGCAACCGCATGGGTTTCGCAAGCTCAACCCATCCTACGAAAAACGCCTCGGCGCAGACAGTTGCTCCCTCTCCCCAGCCCTTGACCCCTCTTCAAAAAGAAACGCCCGGCATTCACCGGGCGTTCTTCTTCAGGCCAGGCCTCAATGCCGAGCCAGCTTCCAGGCGTCCCCAGCCGGCGCCGTGCCCTTGTCGTAGGGCTTGAACACCGTCATGTACACCAGCCCCACGGCGATCACGATGCTGCCCACCAGGATGATCCCGTAGTTGATGTACCAGGGCGCGTCCGGCGTGCGCGGCCAGGACATGTTGATGATCGCCAGCAGGCCGTAGACCTGGGCGGCGATGTTCACCGGCCAGCCCCACTTGCCCAGGGTGAAGGCGCCGCTGGGCTTCCAGCCGCGCAGGCGGGCGAACAGGGCGGCGCCGACGATCATCTGGAAGGCCAGGTAGATGCCGATGGCGGCGAAGCTGACCACGGTGCCGATGGCGTTCTGCAGGTAGAAGCCGATGCACACGATGATCGCCGGAATCACCCCGCACACCACCAGGGCCGCGGTGGGCACGTGGGTGTTGGGCGACAGGCGCTGCAGCAGGCGGCTGCCCATGACCATCTCGTCGCGGGCGTAGGAGTACAGCAGGCGGCTGGCGGCGGCCTGCAGGCTGAGCACGCAGGAGACGAACGACACCAGGATCACCAGCATCACCAGGCGCGCGCCGAGCGGGCCGAAGGCGCCGTCGAAGATGGTGCTCATCGGGTCCTTGTCGGCGCCGGAGATCACCGCGCCGATGTCCGGCACCGCGAGGATCAGCGCCAGGGCAGCGAACATCGAGGCGCCGCCGCCGATCCAGATGGTCATGCGCATGGCCTTGGGAATGCGCCGGCTGGGGTTCGGGGTTTCCTCGGCGACGTCGCCGCAGGCCTCGAAGCCGTAGTAGAGGAACATGCCGGCCAGGGAGGCGGTGAGGAACGCCGGCCAGTAGGCGCCGTCGATGCGGATGTCGAAGGTGTTGAACAGCACCGAGATCGGCTGGTGGCGTTCGAAGATCAGCAGGTAGCCGCCGATGACGATGGCGCCGATCAGCTCGCAGAGGAAGCCGAACATGGCCACCCGCGCCAGCAGCCTGGTGCCGCTGAGGTTGAGCAGGGTGGCGACCAGCGTCAGGCTCAGGCCGATCAGGGTGTTGGTCGCCGGGTCGGCCTCGAAGCCGAGCAGCGTGGCGACGTAGGGGCCGGCGCCCAGGGCCACCGCGGCGATGGTCACGCACAGCGACACCGAGTAGATCCAGCCGACCATCCACGCCCAGCGCTTGCCCACCAGGCGTCGGGCCCAGGGGTACACGCCGCCGGAGATCGGGAACTGCGAGACCACTTCGCAGAAGATCAGGCACACCAGCATCTGCCCCAGGCCCACCAGCAGGTACGACCAGAACATCGGCGGCCCGCCGGCGGCCAGGCACAGGCCGAAGATGCTGTACACGCCGACCACCGGCGACAGGTAGGTGAAGCCCAGGGCGAAGTTCTGCCACAGGCTCATGCTGCGTTCGAAGTTGGAGGAATAGCCCAGCGCGCGGAGCTGTTCCGCGTCGCGGTCGACCGGGGCGATGCCGGGTTGGATCGGACTGTTCATCGTTATTGTTCCTGTATGGCTATGCACGTCGGCATTGAACAGATGGATCGGGACTGGGAGCCCGCTGCCCACGGCGTGTGGCGGCAGCGGTGAAAACCGGGGCGGCCGTGCCTGGGTAACAGCGGCAGCCGCCTGCGTGGAGCAAGCACAGCCTATGCCATATTACATATGATTTAAAATGTTTTGTTGGGCGCTCTGCGCTGGAGGGGGGGAAGGCTGGAGCTAGAGCGGCGGGCTCTTGCGCGCAACGGCCCGGGCGACGGGGCCGCCAGGGCAGCGCAGCGCCCCGGCGGGGGACGAAAATGGGGCGGAGTAACGCCGCATTGCTCCCTTCGGGAGCACTGGCGGGCTCAGGCTGCGCGGTGGCGCTTCTCCGGCAGTTGCACCAGGGTCCAGTGCGCGGACTGCTCGGCCAGGTTGGCGCGCTGGCAGCGGGTATCGCTGGCCAGCCCCAGGCTGGCTATCTCGCCGGCGATGAAATTGGCGGTGTTGGCCGCCACCACCCGGCCCTCGCCGCTGAGGATCAGCGCCTCGTGCTCCAGGCGCATGAGCTTGGCGGTGACCACCCGCTCGAAGCGGTTCAGCGCGATGTCCGCGGCGGCCACGCCGAGGAAGCGCCCCTCCAGCAGCAGCGGGCGGGAGAAGGTGAGGATGTACATGTCCTGGCCGTAGAGGTCGACGTAGGGACCGACCACGCTGCTGCGCCCGCTGTCGCGCGGGATGGCGAACCAGGGCATGGCGCAGTAGTCGTAGAAGTTCTCGCTGCGCCGGTTGAAGTTCAGGCTCAGCGGCACGGTGCGCCCGCCGGCGCCCAGCTGGCGCCACTCCAGGTACATCTCCTTGTCGCGCAGCACGCCCGGCTGCAGCACCACGCCACAGCCCTGCAGGCAGGCGCCGGGCTGCGTCAGGCAGCCTTCGATCAGCGGCCGCAGGCTGGCCAGGTCGGCGGAATCCACGGGCCTGCCGTCGGCCTCGCGCCAGATGCTGTCGATGGCGTTGGCCAGGGTGTCGATCTGGGCAAAGATGTTACTGATCGACACGTCGATGCGCTGGGCGCACTCGTCCAACGGGGTTTCACACACTGCGCTCGCCATGGCCTGGAGTCTCTTGTTCTAAGGGGAAACGGACCTCCGGCGGATAAAAATCCTAAATCAGAGGTTTGCACGGGAAAAACAGGGCAAGGGTTGTGCCAATTGGCTCCGAATCCACCTGTAGGAGCGCGCCCTGCGCGCGAATCGCGGGCAGGGCCCGCTTACAGGTGTACGCAGTCGACTTCCACGTAGGGTGGGTTGAGCTGTGAATGCTGCCTTGGCGATGGGTATCGCTTCGCTCAACACCATCCTACGAAAAGCCGTGTTTCCTGGAACCGTAGGAGCGGACCTTGTCCGCGATACACGCGCAGGGCGCGCTCCTGCGTGGGGCCGTTCGGCCTAGGGCGCTTCCTGGGCCAGGAGTTCCAGCTTCATGTCGATCAGGCGCTTGATGCCGCGGTTGACGTGGGCCTCGACCAGGGCGCCGGCCAGGTTCGGGTCGCCGGCGACTATCGCCTCGCGGATCGCCGTGTGCTCCTGCTGGATGGTTTCCACGCCGGGCGCGCCGGGCACCGGTAGCCAGAGCAGCTCGCCGATCTCCGCCTGCAGGCGGATTTCCGCGTGGGTGAGGCGCACCGACTGCGAGGCCACCGCTATCTCGATGTGGAAGCGCGCGTCGGCGCGGCGGCGTTCGTGGCGGGTACCGGCCTTGCCCAGGGTCTCTATGTACTGCGCCAGGTGCTGGTGGTGCTCGCGGGAGGCGCGGCGGGCGGCCAGGCGGGCGGCGGTGCCGGAAATGGCGATGTGTTCGTCGCAGAGGTCGCGCAGGTCGATGGTGCTCAGCTCGTCGAGGCGGCTCAAGACGATCTCGGCGGGGATTTCCTCGATGGCGCGGATGAAGCTGCCGCCGTTGCGCCCGCGGCGGGTCTCGATGACGCCGCGCTGGCGCAGGTAGGCCAGGGCTTCGCGGAGGGTCACGGTGGCCACGCCGAACTGCATGGCCAACTCGGTCTCGCTGGGCAGTTGCTGGCCCTCGGCGAACAGGCCGAGGTCGATGGCGTCCATCAGCCGGCGCACGACCTCTTCGGTGCGGCCTTCCTGGCGCAGGCGGATGAACGGGCCGGGAGCGGTGGGTGAGGATCCATTCATACTGCGTTGCAGCCGCGGCGGGTGCTGGGCGCCGGAGCCAGAACTCCTGTAAGGGCCGGAGGGGGTGAGGGGCTGGCGCAGTATAACCTCATACTCAGAGTTCAATGTAGAAAGCGGCCGCCCCAAAGGGGCGGCCGATTGCCGCGAGTTGTGTCAGAACGGGTAGGCCAGGCTCGGCATCCACCGTTGCCAGATGCGTTGCAGTTCGCCGTCTGCCTTCAGCGCCGCCAGGGCGCTGTCCACCTCGTCCAGCCACGGCCCCTGGCCGCGCTTCACCGCGATGCCCCAGCGGTTGTGGGTGGGCACGCTGAATCCGATGGCCAGGTCGGGCTCCTCGGCCAGCGGCACCAGCGCCACGTCGTCGTCCACCAGGGCGTCGATATGGCCTTCGCGCAGGGCCCGGACCATGTCGCCGAGCACGTCGTCGGTGTCGCCGCCGAAGGGCACGGTGATGCAGCCTTCGAAGGTTTCCGCCAGGGCCATGTTGAGGCTGTTGGCGATCGCCCCGACGCGCTTGCCGACCAGGTCCGCCGGGCTGCGCACCAGGCTGCCGCGCAGCACCATCACGGCCTCGTCGAACACCGCGTAGGGCGCGGTGAAGTCGGCGAGGGTCAGGCGGTAGTTGGAGATGCCCTGGCCGCACAGCAGGATATCGGCGTCGCCGGCCTGCAGCGCCGGGTAGAAGTCCGCCCAGTTGCGGTAGACGAACTGCGCTTCGCGGCCCAGGCGCCTGGCCAGGGCGCGGGCGACGTCGGACTCGTAGCCGTGGCGGTAGCCCTCGGCGTCCTTGTGGAACAGCGGCGGGGCCGGCAGGTCGGCGCAGAGAACGCGCAGTACGCCGCTCATGGCAGGTAGTCCATGTACATCTTGGCTTCCCACTCGGTGACGATGGAGCAATAGCGCGCCCATTCGTCGGCCTTGAGGTCGCGGTACAGCTCGGCCATCGCCGGCGGCAGCGCGCCGCGCACCACGGCGTCTTCGTCGAAGGCCTGCACGGCTTCGCCGAGGGTCATCGGCATGCGCACGTTCTCGCGGGCCACGGGGATGCTGTCGCTGTTGTCCGGGGCGCCCGGGTCGGTGCGGTTTTCCAGGCCGTCGCGGATGCCGGCCAGCAGCAGGGTGTGCGACAGGTAGGGGTTCACGCTGGCGTCGGGCAGCTTGTATTCCAGGCGGCCGTTGGCCGACAGGCGCACGGTGCAGGTCTTGTTGTCCATGCCCCAGTTCAGGCGGTTGGGGGCGAACAGGCCGGCGTCCCAGAAGCGCTTGTAGGAGTTCACGGTGGAGGCCATCACCAGCATCGAGCCGGGGGCGTGGGCCAGCAGGCCACCGAGGGCGTGGCGGCCGGTGTCGGTCAGGTGCAGTTCGCGGCGGCCGGCTTCGGCCAGCACGTTCTGCTCGCCGCGCCACAGGCTGAAGTTGTGGTGGCAGCCGCTGCCCATGCTGCCGGTGGTGGGCTTGGGCATGAAGCTGGCGCGCACGCCGAACTCGTTGGCCACCTGGCGGCAGATCAGGCGGTAGGTCACCAGGCGGTCGGCGGTGAGGTGGCAGTCGTCGAACATCCAGTTCAGTTCGAGCTGGCCCGGGTCCTCGTAGTCGCCCTCGATCATGTCCAGGCCCATGGCGCCGGCGTACTGCATCACGCGCTGGAAGATCGGCCGCATGGTCTCCAGGTTGCCCAGGTGGTAGGCCGGGCTGGCGCCGGGGCGCACCTTGACCTCCAGCTTGTCGCCGAACCAGGTCATCTCCGGCTCGCAGCCGGTCTTCAGGCTCAGCCCGGTGTCGGCGGTGAAGGCCTTGTGGCTGTCGATCAGCAGGCCGCGGGCGTCGGTGGCGAGCACCTGGCCGGCCACTTCCTGGCGGTGGTCGGGCTCGTACAGACGGCAGAAGAAGCTGCCGATGGACTTGTCCCAGGGCAGCACGTTGAAGCTGCTGACGTCGGGGATGGCGGTGAATTCCGCGGCCTGGGCGCCGCCACCGAGCAGCACGCCGGCGCGGGTGCTCTGCAGGTCGGAGAGCGCGGTGCGGTGGAACTGCACGCCCTTCTCCAGGTTGCGCAGCAGGTGCTTGGCCGGCACCACCTTGGCCAGCACGCGGCCGCTGAGGGTGACCACCTGGTAGTACAGGTACTCCACGCCGGATTCGCGGATGCGCGCGGCGAGGTCCTGGGCGACGGCGGAGCTGGTGTTGTATTCCTTGTGTAGATCGAGCGCTGTCATTTCGGGGTTCTCCTCGGGCAGCGGCAGGCAAGGCACGCTGCGATGGCGGATGAATTTAAATTTGTAAACTGTGTTTATATGTTTTGTGGCGAAGAACGGAACCTCTCTGCGAAGCGCCGGGCTAGGGGATGAACGGGGAACAGACCGGGCGGGCGTGTTCGCGGAAGAAGGCGGCAGCCCAGCGGGCGATCTGCCGGTTGTCCGGGCTCAGCTGCCGCAGCGATTCCCAGGCCCGCGCGGTGACGTCCGCCGGCAGCAGGCCGTTGCCGTAGCGGTCGAGCAGGGCGGCCAGGTAGCCGGCGGTGAACTCCGGGTGGAACTGCACCGAGCGCGCCGGGAAGGCGTACTCCAGCACGCCGTGCGGGCAATGCGCGGAGCCGCCGGCCACCCGCGCCTGCGGCGGCAGGCTGCTGACCTGGTCCTGATGGAACACCAGGGTGGCCGCGTCCTCCAGGCCCTCGGCGTCGTACCGGTAGGCCTGGGCGCCGACGCCCCAGCCGACCTCGGCGCGGGTGGTGCGGCCGTCGAAGGCGTCGGCCATGATCTGGTGCCCGAAGCAGATGCCGAACACCGGCCGGCGCAGGCTGCGTAGGCGCCGCAGCAGGGCGACCAGATGCAGCATCCAGGGGCTGTGTTCGTAGCAGCTATGGCGCGAGCCGGTCAGCAGGTAGCCGTCGAAGGCGGTGGCCTCGGGCAGCGGCTCGCCGCGCACCGCCGAGACGTAGGTGAAGTCCGCCTCGGGCAGCGCCGGGGCCAGCCAGCTTTCGATCATCGCCGGGTAGCTGCCGAACTCGGCCTGCAGGTCCTCGGGGATCACACCGTTTTCGATGATGCACAGGCGCATGGCGTTCTCCTCAGATCTGCCCGAGCAGGCCCTTGGCCCAGGCCAGCGCCGCGTCGCCGGGCAGCTCGCCGCTGGAGGCGTCGTGCTGGCCGTGTTCGCCGACCTGCTGCGCGCCCAGCTCCACCAGGGCGTCGGCGATGATCCGGCTGCCGCGGTTGAAGGTCTCGTAGAAGCTGTCGCCCAGGCCGAAGGTGGCGAAGCGCAGGCCGGCCAGGTCCGGGCGCTGGCCCTGCAGCGCGGCGTGGAAGGGCTGGGCGCTGTTGGGTAGCTCGCCGTCGCCGTAGGTGGAGCAGACGATGACGTGGAAGTCCTGCGGGTTCAGCGTGGCCGGGTCGAAGGCGGCCATGTCGCGGACCTGGGTGGGGTAGTCGGCGCCCAGGGCGTCGGCGAGGTCGTCGGCGACCATCTCGGCGTTGCCGGTCTCGGTGCCGAAGAGGATGAGGATGTTCATGCGGGGTTCTCCTGGGGGCTGCGGGCGATGGCGAGCATGCCGGCGCGGTCGGTGATCTTGCGGCGCACGCGGCCGGGGGCGGCGGCCCGGGTTTCGGCGTGGTCGATGCGCTGCCACTGCGGGTAGCCGACGGCACGTTCGCGCAGCCCGGCGGGCAGGGCGGCGAGGCCGGGGCGGCCGCTGCGCGGCGCGGCCTGCTGGTCGGCGACCATGGCCTCGGCGACCAGGCGGGCGTCCTGGCGGTTTTCCGGGATGGTCCCGCGCGGGCCGCGGCGCAGCCAGCCGACGCAGTAGAGGCCGTGGTCCAGGCGGCCACGTTCGAGGTCGGCGCTGGCGCCCAGCAGGGCGTCGCGTTGCAGCAGACCCTCGGCCGCTTCCTCGAAGCCGATGGCGCTGACCAGGCTGTCCACCTCCAGGCGCAGTTCGCGGCCGTCGGCGTGGCGCAGTTCCAGGGCTTCGACGCTTGCGGCGCCGTGGATGGCCTGGGGTGTCCAACCGAAGTGGAAGACCAGTTCGCGGCCGGCTGCCGGCTGCTCCTGGGCGGCCAGCGCGCGCAGCACGTCCAGGCGCGCCTGCTCGGTGGCGTCGGCACAGGGGGCGTCTGCCGGCGGCAGGTCCTCGATGCGGATGCGCACCCCGGCCAGCTTGCCCAGCTCGCGCAGCATCACCGGGTCGAAGCGGGCCTGGGCGGCGGGCGAGCGGCCGAGGATGTCGATGCGCTCCACGCCTTCGGCCAGCAGCGCCTGCAGCGGCGCCTCGGCGATGTCGGAGCCGGCGAAGTCCTCGGCCGACTTGGCCAGCAGGCGCAGCACGTCGATGGCCACGTTGCCGTTGCCGACGATGGCCACGCGGCGGCCGAACGCCGGGGCGAAGCCCTGTTCGTCCGGGTGGCCGTTGAACAGCCGGGTGACGCGGCCGGAGCCGTAGACGCCGGGCAGCTCGTCGCCGGGGATGCCCAGGCGGCGGTCGCCGTACAGGCCGGTGGCGAGCACCACCAGGTCGAAGGCCTCGCGCAATTGCTCCAGGGACAGGTCGCGGCCGATCTCCAGGTTGCCGAGGAATGCCACGCCTTCGCGCTCGAACAGCCGCTCGAACTGCCGGCACACCGCCTTGGTGCCCTGGTGGTCCGGCGCTACGCCGTAGCGCACCAGGCCGAAGGGCGCGGGCAGGCGCTCGATCAGCACGATCTGCGCGTCCGCCCAGTGCTTGCGCAGGGCCTGGGCCAGGTAGCAGGCCGAGGGCCCGCTGCCGACGATGGCTACGCTGGGTGCGTTCATTTCGCCGGCACCGCGTCGAAGCGGATCGGCAGGCGGGTGGCGCCGGTGTTGCCGCTGTCCGGCAGCCACTCGGCCTCGCCGTTGGGCGCCGGATGCTTCAGGTGCTGGGCGAGCAGGGCCAGGGCCGCGGTCATGTCGCCGCGGGCGATGAAGTGGCCGATGCAGTGGTGCGCGCCGGCGCCGAAGCCGAAGTGCGGCAGGCGCTTGGCGGTGATGTCGAAGCTGGCGTCCTCGAAGGCGTGCGGGTCGCTGCCGGCGGCCTGGCTGAACAGGTGCACGGTGGTGCCCTTGGCGATGTGCAGGCCCTGGTACTCGAAGTCTTCCAGCGCCTCGCGGGTGACCCAGGTGACGGTCGGGCGCACGCGCATCACTTCTTCCACGGCGGCGCGGGCCAGTTCCGCGTCGTTGCCCAGCAGCTCCCATTGCGCGGGGTGCTGGAGGAAGGTGTCCATGGCCAGGCTGAGCTGGTTGCGGGTGGTGTCGATGCCGCCGAAGATCGCCAGGACGATCATGTCGTACAGCTCCTGGTCGCTGAGGGCGTTCTTGTCCTCTTCGTTGGCGCGCACCAGGCTGCTGAGGAAGTCCTCGCCCAGGCCGTTGCGCTTGAGCGCTTCCACCGCCTGGCGGGCGTAGCCGAACAGCTTGTCGGTGGCGGCGTTGATGCGCGCCTCGTCGCGCTTGAAGGTGACGCCCAGGGCCAGGCCCATCTCCACCGCCAGGTCCGCCAGGCCCTTCCATTGGCTGATCGGCAGGCCGAGCAGCAGGCAGATCACCTGAGTGGCGTAGGGTTCGGCGAACTCGCTGACGAACTCGCACTCGCCGCGGCCTTCGAACTGGGCGATCAGGTCGCCGGCCAGGCGCTGGAAGTCCGGCATCATCTGCTTCACCAGCTTGGGCGCGAAGGCCGGGTTGGCCAGGCGGCGCAGGCGCGAATGGTCGGCGCCTTCCTTGCTCAGCAGCATGCGCATCCACCAGTCGGCGAAGCTGCCGCTGGCGTTGTTGTGCGCGGGCCAGGCGTAGCTGCCCTGGCGCAGGCGCTGGTCGCGCAGCAGCTTGTTCACCTCGTCGTAGCGCAGCACGGCGATGCCATAGGGCGTGCGGGCGAACCAGCTTTGCGCGCGGGCATCCATCACCGCCTGGGAGCGGATCGAGAAGCTCGGGTCGCTGACATCCAGGTAGGGCGCGTCATCGAGGCGGGTAGGGGCGCTGGTGGTCATTCGGACACCTCCGTTCTGGCGCTTGCCGCCAGTGAGCGGTGCGCTGTTGTTGTGATGGGCGATGCCGGGCGGCGCCGCCATCCGCCGTCGGTGGGCGGCGGGGAATGGATTTGAATTTAAAATATGGTTTCATAGTTTTCAACAGACTTTTTTCGCCTTTCCGGTGCCTTTTGGGTGGGGCCTGGTTGCTCGTGAAAGTGAGAGTCCAGGTTTCATGCGGGTTTCAGCGCCGCGGGTAAGGCAAATAAAAAATCTGTTTTAAAATCTTTTAAGGAGGAAGCGCCATGAAACCATCCCGTGCCATCGCCGTGCTGCACGACGCCGCCGACGTCGCCGGTTGCCTGCCGGAACTGTTCGCCGAGCAGGGCATCGACCTGGAACTGCGCTGCGTAGAGGAAGGCCTGCCGTCGCCGGAGAGCCTGGAACTGCTGCTGGTGCTGGGCAGCCCCGAGTCGGCCTACGACCACCGCGTGCCCTGGCTGGGCGGCGAACTGGTCTGGCTGAAGGCCGTGCAGGCGCGCGGCGTGCCGACCTGGGGCATCTGCTTCGGCAGCCAACTGCTGGCCCGCGCCCTGGGCGGCGAGGTGTACCGCAACCGCCAGGCCGAGATCGGCTGGACGCCCATCGACACCCCGCAGGCGGACTGGGCCTTCCGTGGTCCCTGGCTGAATTTCCATTTCGATGCCTTCACTCCGCCGCCGGGTGCCACCCTGTTGGGTGCCACTGAGTTGGCGGCCCAGGCATACCGCCATGGGCGCAGCCTGGGCGTGCAGTTCCACCCGGAGATCGACACGGCGATGTTCGATACCTGGATCGCCTATTGGCGGCGCAGCGAGGAGGGGCGGCGCTTCATGGCCGAGGCGGGGGATTTGCCGGAGCGGATTCGTGCGGAGATCGCCGAGCGGGAGGGGGTGAACAAGGGGAATTGCCGGGGGTTGCTGGGGGATTTTCTGGGGCGGTTGTGAGGGGGGGCTTGGTGCTTGTTGCTTGTTGCTTGTTGTAGGAGCGAGCTTGCTCGCGAACGGAGTCTGCCGGCGGTTGCGGTGTGTGGGGTTTGGCTCCGTCCCCTCTCCCTAACCCTCGGCTGCGCGCCCCGCCCTGAAGGGAGAGGGGACCGTTCGGTGTGCTCGGATGTTCTGGCGTTAGCCGGCTACTCCGGAGGTGCCGGCGTGAGCCACATTCCCCTTTGGCACGGACAGCTCCCTCTCCCTTTGGGAGAGGGCTGGGGTGAGGGTAACGGACTTCGACGACACTCCGGAGCACGGCTGGACTTCGTTCCCTCACCCTAACCCTCTCCCAGAGGGAGAGGGGACCGTTCGGTGCGCTTGGCTGTTCTGGAGTTAGCCGGCTACCCCGGAGGAGCCGGCGTAAACCATGTTTCCCGGCCGCACGGACAGCCCCCTCTCCCTCTGGGAGAGGGCTGGGGTGAGGGTGACGGACTTCGACGACGTTCCGGAGCACGGATGGGCTCCGCTCCCTCACCCTAACCCTCTCCCAGAGGGAGAGGGGACCGTTCGGTGCGCTTGGTTGTGCTGGCGTTAGCCGGTTGCTTCGGAGGTATCGGCGTAAACCATGTTTCCCGGCCGCACGGATAGCTCCCTCTCCCTCTGGGAGAGGGCTGGGGTGAGGGTGACGGACTTCGACGACGCTCCAGAGCACGGCTGGACTTCGTTCCCTCACCCTAACCCTCTCCCAGAGGGAGAGGGGACCGTTCGGTGCGCTTGGCTGTGCTGGCGTTAGCCGGCTGCCCCGGAGGTATCGGCGTAAACCATGTTTCCCGGCAGCACGGACAGCCCCCTCTCCCTTCAGGGCGGGGCGCGCAGCCGAGGGTTGGGGAGAGGGGACGGAGCTAACCCCACACACCGTAGCCGCCGGGAAACGCCGTTCGCGAGCAAGCTCGCTCCTACGAAAAGCGCCGTGTCGTCAGCCCCGTAGGATGGGTGGAGCGAAGCGATACCCATCAACGCCACCGCATGGGTTTCGCACAAGCTCAACCCATCCTACGAAAGGCGCCTCGACGCAGCCGGCAAGCGCCGCCTCAGAGCTTGATCCAAGTCGCCTTCAACTCGGTGTACTTGTCGAACGCATGCAGCGACTTGTCCCGACCGTTGCCCGACTGCTTGAAGCCGCCGAAGGGCGCGGTCATGTCGCCGCCGTCGTACTGGTTCACCCACACGCTGCCGGCGCGCAGGGCGCGGGCGGTCTGGTGGGCCTTGGTGATGTCGCGGGTCCAGACCGCCGCGCCCAGGCCGTACTGGGTGTCGTTGGCGATGCGGATGGCTTCCTCGGCGCCTTCGAACTCGATCACCGAGAGCACCGGGCCGAAGATTTCCTCGCGGGCGATCTTCATGGCGTTGCTCACGCCGTCGAACAGCGTCGGCTCCACGTAGGTGCCGCCGGTTTCCTCCAGCACCTGGCGGCCGCCGGTCATCAGTTGGGCGCCCTCGGCCTTGCCGGCTTCGATGTAGCCCAGCACCTGCTCCAGCTGGCGGCTGTCCACCAGGGCGCCGACGTTGGTGTCCGGGTCCAGCGGGTGGCCGGCTTTCCAGCCTTTCAGGGCCTCGACCACCATGGGCACGAACTGCGCCTTGATGGACTTCTCCACCAGCAGGCGCGAGCCCGCGGTGCAGACTTCACCCTGGTTGAAAGCGATGGCAGCTGCCGCGGCTTCGGCGGCCGCCTGCAGGTCCGGGGCGTCGGCGAAGACGATGTTCGGGCTCTTGCCGCCGGCCTCCAGCCACACGCGCTTCATGTTCGATTCGCCGGCGTAGACCAGCAGCTGCTTGGCGATTTTGGTCGAGCCAGTGAACACCACGGTGTCCACGTCCATGTGCAGCGCCAGGGCCTTGCCGACGGTGTGGCCGTAGCCCGGCAGCACGTTGAGCACGCCCTTGGGCAGGCCGGCGTCCAGCGCCAGCTGGGCGATGCGGATGGCGGTCAGCGGCGAGCGCTCGGACGGTTTGAGGATCACCGAGTTGCCGGTGGCCAGGGCCGGGCCGAGCTTCCAGCTGGCCATCATCAGCGGGAAGTTCCACGGCACTATGGCGGCGACCACGCCCACCGCCTCGCGGGTGACCAGGCCGAGCTGGTCGCGCGGGGTGGCGGCCACCTCGTCGTAGACCTTGTCGATGGCCTCGCCGCTCCAGCGGAGGCTGTCCACCGCGCCGGGCAGGTCGACGTTCAGCGAATCGCCGATGGGCTTGCCCATGTCCAGGGTTTCCAGCAGCGCCAGTTCCTCGGCGTGTTCTTCCAGCAGCTCGGCGAAGCGCACCAGCACGGCCTTGCGCGCGGCCGGCGCCTGCTGCGACCACGCGCCGGACTCAAAGGCGGCACGGGCGCTGTGCACGGCGCGCTCGGCGTCGGCGGCGTCGCAGCTGGCGACCTTGGTCAGCAGGCGCCCGTCCACCGGGCTGAGGCAGTCGAAGGTGGCGCCGTCGGCGGCGTCGCGGTACTGGCCGTCGATGAAGGCGCGGCCTTCGATGCACAGTTGGCTGGCGCGGGCTTCCCAGTCGGCTCGGGTCGCTTGGGTCATGGTGGGGTCGCTCCTGATCGTTGTTGTGGTGTGGATGGCCGCCGGGTAGGCGAGCCGAATAATACATATGAGACCATATCTTAAGCCCTCGCCAGTGCCAATAGTCGCCTGCGAAGCGCTGCCGGTCAGCCGCCAGCAAGGAGGCTCGGCATGAGGCGCGACGCCATGGAGGGTGCCAAAGCCGACGGACGCGGCTAGGCTAAGGGCCTCGACGCGACCCCTGGAAACAACATGAACGAAGAATCCACAAGCCTGCCCGAGCGTGAGCCCCTCAGCGCGGTGGACATCCGCGTGCTCGGCAGCCTGATCGAGAAGCAGCTGACCACGCCGGAAACCTATCCGCTGACGCTCAATGCCCTGGTCACCGCCTGCAACCAGAAGACCAGTCGCGAGCCGGTGATGGACCTCAACCCCGGCCAGGTCGGCCAGGCCCTGCGCAGGCTGGAGGGCCTGGAGATGGTGCGCCTGGTGATGGGCAGCCGCGCCGACCGCTGGGAGCAGCGCCTGGACAAGGCGCTGGAGCTGGTCAAGCCGCAGTGGGTGCTGCTCGGCCTGCTGTTCCTGCGCGGCCCGCAGACGCTCAACGAGCTGCTCACCCGCAGCATGCGCATGCACGATTTCGACGACACCGAGGAAGTCCGCCACCAGCTGGAACGCCTGGCCGCCCGTGGCTTCGCCGTGCAGCTGGAACGCCAGAGCGGCCAGCGCGAGGACCGCTACATGCACCTGCTGGGCAGCGCCGCCGACCGCGAGGCGGCCATTGCCGCCAGTGGCCGTGGCGCTTCGGCGCCGCGCGGCGAGCACAGCGTGCAGGACGAGGCGCGCATCCTCGAGCTGGAGGCCCGCGTGGCCGCCCTGGAGGAACGCCTGGCGCGCCTGGAACAGGACCGCGACAACGGTCTGGACTGAAACCAGCGATGGCCATGGAAACGGCCGGATAAGCATTCTTTAAGAATTCGTCCGCATAGTGCCAGGACCGTTTTCATGGCTGCACAGGGGAGCTTCCATGGGGCCCAGACTTACGCAGGCGCTGCTGGTGTCGGTGCTGTGCCAGCTGTCCGAAAGCCAGCCGCGCTCGCTCGCCGAGTTGAGCGGGCAGCGCGAGAACAACCTGCTGGCGATCCGCGAGCTGTTCCGCCAGGGGCGCATCACCGGCGTGCTGCGTGACGACCCCTTCGGCGTCGAGGACGCGCAGGGCCCGCTGCTCTGCGATGCCGAGCGGCTGCGCCTGCGCCGCCCCTACGCGCTGCAGATGGAGGAACTGAACGAGCAGGCGCCGCCGACCGAGACACTGATCCGTATCTAGGGCGGCGCCTGCGCAGGCTTCAGAAGATGTAGTCGGTGGTCAGGAAGTTCGACTCGCGGCCCTGGATGATCTCGCTGATCAGCGCCTTGTTGGCGGCATTGAAGCGCGTCGCCACCAGGGTGCGGATGGAGAAGGTGCGCAGCGCGTCGTGCACCGACAGGGTGCCCTCGGCGGAGTTCTTGCGGCCGTTGAACGGGTAGCTGTCCGGGCCGCGCTGGCACTGGGCGTTGATATTGATGCGGCCGACCTGGTTGGCGAAGGCGTCCACCAGCCGGCCGACCTGCCCGGGGTCGCTGCCGAACAGGCTCAGCTGCTGGCCGTAGTCGGACTGCAGCACGTAGTCGATCACTTCCTCCAGCTCGCGGTACGGCACCACCGGCACCAGCGGGCCGAACTGCTCCTCGTGGTACAGGCGCATCTGCGCCGTCACCGGGCTGAGCAGCGCCGGGTAGAAGAAGCTCTCGCGCGACTGGCCGCCGCCGGCGTTGATCACCCTGGCGCCTTTTTCCAGGGCGTCTTCCAGCAGGCCGTTGAGGTAGTCCACCTTGCCCGGCTCGGGCAGCGGCGTCAGTGCCACGCCCGGCTCCCAGGGCATGCCCGGCTTGAGCTGGGCCAGGCGCGCGCTGAACTTGTCGAGGAAACCCTGCAGCACGCTTTCGTGGACGAACAGGATCTTCAGCGCGGTGCAGCGCTGGCCGTTGAACGACAGCGCGCCGGTGATGGCTTCTTCCACGGCGTTGTCCAGGTCCACCTGCGGCAGGACGATGCCGGGGTTCTTCGCGTCCAGGCCCAGGGCCGCGCGCAGGCGGTGCGGGCGCGGGTGCAGGCGCTTGAGATCGGCGGCGCCCTTGTGGGTGCCGATGAAGGCGAACACGTCGACCTTGCCGCTGGCCATCAGCGCCGAGACGGTCTCGCGGCCGCGGCCGTAGATGATGTTGATCACCCCCGGCGGGAAGCTGTCGCGGAAGGCCTCCAGCAGCGGGCGCATCAGCAGCACGCCGAACTTGGCCGGCTTGAAGACCACGGTGTTGCCCATGATCAGCGCCGGGATCAGCGTGGTGAAGGTCTCGTTCAGCGGGTAGTTGTACGGGCCCATGCACAGCGCCACGCCCAGCGGTACGCGGCGGATCTGGCCGAGGGTGCCCTGTTCCAGCTCGAAGCGGCTGGAGCGGCGGTCCAGGTCCTTGAGCGCGTCTATGGTGTCGACGATGTAGTCGCAGGTGCGGTCGAATTCCTTCTCCGAATCCTTGAGGTTCTTGCCGATCTCCCACATCAGCAGGCGCACCACCGCCTCGCGCTGCTCGCGCATGCGCGCCAGGAAGGTCTCCACGTGCTGGATGCGCTCGGCCACCCGCAGGTTGGGCCACAGGCCCTGGCCGTTGTCGTAGGCGGCCACGGCGGCGTCGAGGGCGGCCAGCGCGGCGTCGGCGTCCAGCAGCGGGGTGCTGCCGAGGATCACCTGGCGCTCGCCCTCGGCGGTCTTCAGGAAGATCGGGCTGCGCACCGGCGCCAGCGGGCCGTCCCAGCGGCGCAGTTGGCCGTTCACCAGGTAGTCGCGTTGCTCGACCGGGGCGTCGGGGCGCCAGGCCTCGGGGATGTCGTCGATGGCGGGGAACAGGGTGTCGAGGTTGTGGCTCATGGTTCCTCCCTCAGGAACGGGCGCCGCTGGGGCAGAAGGGAAGGGCGCCCGGAATGTTGTTTTTAGCCTGGATCGGCCTGAAGGTGAATCGTTTCAGCCTGCGTTCGTCGGAAAGCCCGGCAAGGGGCTTTCAGCGGGTGCGGCCGGACGGCCGGGGCGCGGCTGGCGCCCTGGCTTCGCCGAGCAACTCCTGCTGCTCGGCATAGCGCTCGCGCACGTCGAAGTCGCGCGGCCAGTCGTTGGCGGGGGAAGGCTTGGGATCGCGGGCTTGGGTGGACATCGGCGGTACTCCTTTCACGGGGGAAGCCGGCGGTCCTCAGACCACCAGCGAAAGCAGCAGGATGAACACCAGGCCGACCACGGAGAGGATGGTTTCCATGGCCGTCCAGGTCTTGAAGGTCTCGGCGACGCTCATGTTGAAGTACTGCTTGACCAGCCAGAACCCGGCGTCGTTGACGTGGGAGAGGATCAGCGAGCCGGCGCCGGTGGCCAGCACCAGCAGCTCGCGGTTGACCCCCGGGATCATGCCCACCACCGGCACCACGATGCCGGCGCCGGTGATGGTGGCGACCGTGGCCGAGCCGGTGGCGACGCGGATCACCGCCGCCACCAGCCAGGCCAGCAGGATCGGCGAAATCTGCGCGTGCACGGCCAGGTGGCCGATCACGTCGCCCACGCCGCTGGCCACCAGCATCTGCTTGAAGCCGCCGCCGGCGCCGATGATCATCACGATGGCCGCGGTGGGCGCCAGGCTCTGGTCGAGCAGCTTGAGGATCTTCTGCGAGCCGAAGCCGCGGGCGTAGGCGAAGGTGTACAGGGCCAGCAGCAGCGCCAGCAGCAGGGCGGTGATCGGGTGGCCGAGCATGTCCATCCAGGCGCGGAAGGCGTGGCCGTCGGGCAGCAGCACGTCGGCGAAGGTCTTCAGCAGCATCAGGAACACCGGCAGCAGCACGGTCAGCAGGGTGATGCCGAAGCTGGGCAGGTCGCTGCTCTCCGGCTCGTGGGCGATCTGCGCCACCAGTTCCTCGGACGGGCTGCCGGGGATCACCCGGGCGATCCAGGCGCCGAACAGCGGGCCGGCGATGGCCGCGGTGGGCAGCGCGACGATCAGGCCGTAGAGGATGGTCTTGCCGATGTCGGCGCCGAACACGCCGATGGCCAGCAGCGGGCCCGGGTGCGGCGGCACCAGCCCGTGCACCGCGGAAAGCCCGGCCAGCAGCGGGATGCCGATCTTGATCAGCGACACGCCGCTGCGCCGCGCGACGATGAACACCAGCGGGATCAGCAGGATGAAGCCGATCTCGAAGAACAGCGGGATGCCCACCAGGAACGCCGCCAGCATCATCGCCCAGTGCACCTTGCGCTCGCCGAAGGCGTCGATCAGGGTGCGGGCGATCTGGTCGGCGCCGCCGGACTCGGCCATCAGCTTGCCGAGCATGGTGCCCAGGGCGAGGATCACCCCGACGAAGCCGAGCACCCCGCCGAAGCCGTCCTGGAAGGCCTTGACGATCTGCGCCACGGGCATGCCCGAGGTCAGGCCGAGGAAGCCGGCGGCGATGATCAGGGCGAGGAAGGGGTGGATCTTGAAGCGGGTGATCAGCAGGATCAGGCCGATGATGGTGACCAGCGCATCCAGCAGCAGGTAGGTGTCGTGGGACAGACCGAACATGGCGGGGCTCCCTTGTCGTTGTTTTTACGGGCGTTTTGGGATAGCGCTGTCTTCAGCGCGCGGCAAAAAACGGTTCAGGCCGGCTCGTGGGCGCGCCACCAGGCCAGGGCCTGCTCGACGATGCGCTCCACCGGCAGGGTGGCATCGACGGCGAGGGTCAGCGGTTCGTCGTGGGGCGGTTCCAGGGCGGCGAACTGGCTGTCCACCAGGGTCGCCGGCATGAAGTGCCCGGGGCGTTCTGCGACGCGGCGCGCGGCTTCCTCGCGGGGCAGTTCGAGGAACACCACGCCCAGGCCCGGCACGGCCTCGCGCAGGCGTTCGCGGTAGGCCAGCTTGAGCGCCGAGCAGGTCAGCACCGGGCGCTGGCCGGCGGCCACGGCCTGGCGCAGCAGCTCGGCCAGGGTGGCCAGCCAGCCGGCGCGGTCGTCGTCGGTCAGGGGGATGCCGGCGCTCATCTTGCGGATGTTCTCGGCCGGGTGGAAGGTGTCGCCTTCGATCTCGTGGGCGCCGCTGGCGCGGCACAGCGCCTGGCTGACGCTGGTCTTCCCGCAACCGGAGACACCCATGATCAGCAGGGCGTGGATGGGGGGGAGCATATCGCACCTCGGTGGGGAGACAGCGCTGTCTTTAAAAGTCGAAGCCAAGAGCATGGGGCTGCCTCCGCTTTCTTGTCATTCTAGTGTTTGCGTATGGTCTCCGCGGTTTTTTCGCCGCAGCGCGATCCGGGGCTTTCAGGCAATTGCCGGGTTCGCGAGACAGCGCTACCTTAGTGCCTCGATTTTCGTTTGGCAAGCCAGCCGATGTCCTCACAGAAGAAGAACGACAAGCACTCCCGCGCCAGCGGCCGCCCCACCCTGAACGAAGTGGCGCAGCGCGCCGGCGTCAGCCCCATCACCGCCTCCCGCGCCCTGCGCGGCGTCAGCAGCGTCGCCGAGGCACTGGTGCTGAAGGTCCGCGAGGCTGCCGCCGAGCTGGGCTACGTGGCCAACCCCGCGGCGCGCGCGCTGGCCTCGGCGCAGAGCCACAGCGTGGTGGTGCTGGTGCCGTCGCTGTCCAACCAACTGTTTGTCGACACCCTGGAGGCCATCCACGGCGTGCTGCGGCCCCAGGGCCTGGAAGTGCTGATCGGCAACTTCCACTACTCGCGCGACGAAGAGGAAGACCTGATCCGCAACTACCTGGCCTACCAGCCCCGCGGCCTGCTGCTCACCGGCTTCGAGCGCACCGAGAGCGCGCGACGGATGGTCGAGGCCAGCGGCGTGCCCTGCGTCTACATGATGGACCTGGACCACAGCCCCGGCCTGCACTGCGTGGGCTTCTCGCAGATCGCCGCGGGCATGGCCGCCGCCGAACACCTGCTGGCCGGCGGGCGCAAGCGCCTGGCCTATGTCGGCGCGCAACTGGACCAGCGCACCCTGCTGCGCGGCGAGGGCTTCCGCCGCGCCCTGCAGAAGGCCGGCTGCTACGACCCGGCGCTGGAGATGCTGACGCCGCGGCCGTCCTCGGTGGGCCTGGGCGGCGAGCTGTTCCGCCAGCTGCTGGCCGCGCGGCCGGACGTGGAAGGCATCTTCTTCGGCAACGACGACCTGGCCCAGGGCGCGCTGCTGGAGGCGCTGCGCCAGGGCATCGAAGTGCCGCGGCAGGTCGCCGTGGTCGGCTTCAACGACCTGCCCAGCTCGGCCTACATGGTGCCGCGCCTGTCCAGCATCCGCACCCCGCGCGAGGCCATCGGCCGCCGTGCCGCCGAGACGCTGCTGGCGCTGATCGCCGGGCGGCCGATCGCCGAGCCGGTGCAGGACCTGGGCTTCGAACTGATGGTGCGCGAGAGCAGTTGAAACATGCACAGGGTATTTCTGCCGATCTCGCTGCGTCCGCTGCCGCCGCGCTTCATTTCCCGGGCCTTGCGGTCGCCCTGTTTCACGGCCGGCCAGGCGCGTTGCAGAGCGCCCCGCCCATCGTTCGACGGCCGGTACTGGGGAATGCCGCCGGTCTGCCGATAGGCATCAGGTACCCGCCCGGTGGTTGATCGGATGATGGCTAAGTGACATAACCGGGTTCGACACTCTCGCTGCAGTCACAGACGGATCTACATGACCAGCAATTTCGATGTCTTCACCCACGCCCGGGGAGGCTCGCGCCGGCAGCGCATCGGCGTGCTCTTCTATGCCGGCGTGCTGCTGGTCCTCACCCTGCTGGTCGGGCTGAGCGGCTGGAGCGTGTACCGCGACTACCGCAGCAGCACCGACCAGGTGCGGCAGAACCTCTCGGCGCTGGCCCGCTCGCTGGAGGGCTACATCAGCGCGCTGCTGCTGCAGAGCTACGGCAGCATCTACGCGGTGTCGGAAGACCTGCAGGGCCTGGGCGAGGTCGCCGACGCCGGCCAGGTGCGCGGGAAGCTGGCGCAGGCGATGCGCTACGACCCGGTGTCGACCTACCTGTTCGTGCTCCGCGACGGCCACCTCTACGCCGTGGACGGCCACGGCCAGCCGGCCGAGGAGCACCTGCGCCCGCTGCTCGCCCTGGGCGACCTGCCGGCCAGCGAGCGCCCGGCCTTCGGCCACACGCTGCGCGGCCCCAACGGCGCCTTCCTGCTGCCGATGTACGTCGGCCAGCGCGGCGCCGACGGCCGCACCCAGCGCGTCGGCGCGCTGATCGACACCGAGCGCGTCGGCGACCTGCTGCGCCGCCTGGGCCTGGCCGAGCACATGAACGCCGGCATGTTCGACAACCTCGGCACCGTGCTCTACCGCACCCCCGACACCCTGAACTCCATCGGTCGCCGCCTGCCGGAGTGGTCGCCGCTGTTCCCGCGCCTGGGGAGCACCGACTTCGCCCTGGTCGAAGGCCTGAGCATCACCGGCGAGCCGTCGCTGTTCGCCGACGCCCCCTCGGCGAGCTTCCCGATCCATGCCGTGGTCGGCCAGGCCTCGGCCAGCTACCTGCAGCCCTGGCTCAAGCGCGCCGGCTTCAGCGCCGTGCTGCTGGCCATCTGCGCCCTGGCCCTGGGCCTTTCCGCCTGGCAGCTGCGCCGGCTGATCGGCGAGATCAGCCAGAACGGGCGCTTCTACCGCCAGCTGTTCACCAACATCAACGACGGCGTGCTGCTGATTGGCGTGGACGGCCGGGTGCGCGCCGCCAACGAACGCGCCGCGGGCATGTTCGGCGTCGACTCGCCGGAGCGCCTGATCGGCCTGCTGCCCTCGGAGCTGTCGCCGGAGCGCCAGCCGGACGGGCGCCTGTCGCTGGTGGCCAGCCGCGCCAACCTCGAAGGGCTGCTCAGCGGCGAGCTGCACGAAGTGGACAGCGAATGGCAGTTCCAGCGCCGCGACACCTGTCTGCCGTTCGACTGCGAGGCGCACGCCACGCTGTTCAGCTGGCAGCAGAACATCCTCTTGCTGCTGGTGCTGCACGACATCACCGAACGCAAGCGCTACCTCGCCGAGCAGGAGTACCTGGCCAACCACGACTCGCTCACCGGGCTGCCCAACCGCTACTGGTTCCGCCGCCACATCGAGCAGCGCATCGCCCGCGGCGACGGGCGCTTCGCCATCCTGCTGCTGGACATGAACCGCTTCAAGGAAGTCAACGACACCCTCGGCCACCAGCACGGCGACAGCGTGCTGCAGCAGGTGGGCGCGCGCCTGGGCGCCTGGCTGCGCACCCAGGAGGCCGGCATCGCCCGCCTGGGCGGCGACGAGATGGCGGTGATCACCCGCGAGCTGGACGACGAGCGCAGCGTGCCCGGCCTGTGCCAGGGCATCGCCCGCGTGCTGCGCCAGCCGCTGTTCGCCGGCGGCATCCAGCTGGAGCTGTCGGCCAGCATCGGCGTGGCCCTCTACCCGGAGCATGGCGATACCCCCAGCGACCTGCTGCGCTGCGCCGACATCGCCATGTACCAGGCCAAGCACGGGCGCCGCGACTTCCTCCTCTACCAGCGCTGCGACGACACCTACACCCCCGAGCGCCTGGCCCTGCACACCGGCCTGGGGCGGGCCATCCGCGAGGGCGGGCTGCAGTTGCACTACCAGCCCAAGGTGAGCCTGGCAGACGGCCAGGTAATCGGCTTCGAGGCCCTGTTGCGCTGGGAACACCCCGAGCGCGGCATGATCCCGCCCGGCGAGTTCATCCCCATGGCCGAGTCCACCGAGCTGATCCACCCGCTCACCCGCTGGGTGCTGGACGAGGCCCTGCGCCAACTGCGCGCCTGGAGCGAACATGGCCTGGAAACCTGCATGGCGGTGAACATCAGCGCCAACAACCTGCGCAACCCGCACTTCGTCAGCGAGCTGCAGGGCCTGCTGGCCCGCCACGGCATCGCCGGCGCCCTGGTCGAGCTGGAAGTCACCGAAGGCACCCTGCTGGAAGACCCGGAGATGGCCCTGCGCAGCCTGCAGGCGATCCGCGACCTCGGGGTGACGCTGTCGATCGACGACTTCGGCACCGGCTACTCGTCCCTGGCCTACCTCAAGCGCCTGCCGGTACAGGTGCTGAAGATCGATCGCACCTTCGTCTCCGGCATGGCCGACAACTTCTCCGACGCCATGATCGTGCAGTCGACCATCGCCCTCGGGCACAACTTCGGCATGCAGGTGGTGGCCGAGGGCGTGGAGGACGCGGCCACGGCCACCGCCCTGGCGCGGCTGGGCTGCGACATTGCCCAGGGCTACCACTTCGGCCGCCCGATGGGCGCCGCCCAGGTGATGGACTGGCGCCTGCAGCGCCAGCTGGAAGCCCTCGGCCTGAGCTGAGGCGCGCCGCGTGGCGCGCGGACAAGGTCGGGTAATTGTTACGTATTTGTTAAAAGACCTTTGTCCATATCCGGATTCAAATAGCGCTTCGATCCGGCATCATGTCCCCACTCCGCCAGGGGAATAGAGCGGGGCGCGGAAGTACTTCCACTACAGAAACTTACGTTCGCTCGACCATGACTGTTACGCATGGCCGAACATTTGTTCCTGCCTACAAGAAAAGTCGGCCATCACGCTTACCACTGGCCGGCACTCCAAGACTCAAGGGGCAACTCCATGAAGCACCTCAAACGCAGCATGCTCGTGCTCGCCGTTTCCACCGCCGCCATGCAACTGGCCCAGGCCGAACCCTTCGTCAGCGACCAGGCCGACGCCAAGGGCTTCCTCGAAGACAGCCACCTCGACCTGCTGCTGCGCAACTTCTACTACGACCACGACGGCAAGAACGGCGCCGGCGACCAGCGCGACTGGACCCAGGGCATCTTCGCCACCTACAGCTCCGGCTACACCCAGGGCACCGTCGGCTTCGGCGTCGACGCCTTCGGCTACCTGGGCATCAAGCTCGACGGCGGCTCCGGCACCGCCGACAGCGGCAACCTTCCGGTGGACCGCGACGGCAACCCCGAGGACGACTACGGCAAGGCCGGCGGCGCGCTGAAGGTGCGCATCTCCAGGACCGAGCTGAAATTCGGCGACATGCAGCCCACCGCCCCGGTCTTCGCCGCCGGCGGCACCCGCCTGATGCCGCAGACCGCCAAGGGCTTCGCGCTGATGAGCAGCGAACTGCAGGGCCTGGACCTGGAAGCCGGCCACTACACCGCCGGCACCAGCCCGGTGACCACCAGCCACACCGGCGGCATCTGGGCCACCTACGCCAACGTCGAGGCCGACAGCGCCGACTTCGTCGGTGGCCGCTACGCCATCACCCCGGACCTGAGCGTGTCGCTCTACGCCGCCGAGCTGGAAGACATCTGGCGCCAGTACTACGGCAACGCCAACTACAGCCTGGCGCTGGGCGGCGACCAGTCGCTGGGCTTTGACTTCAACATCTACCGCACCAACGACTACGGCCAGGCCAAGGCCGGGCGCATCGACAACACCGCCTGGTCGTTCGCCACCGCCTACTCCTTCCTGCAGGCGCACACCCTGACCCTGGCCTTCCAGAAGGTGCAGGGCGACACCCCGTTCGACTACGTGGGCTTCGGCGACAACGGCGCGGGCGCCGCCGGCGACTCCATCTTCCTGGCCAACTCGGTGCAGTACTCCGACTTCAACGGCCCGGGCGAGCGCAGCTGGCAGGCCCGCTACGACCTGGCGATGGACACCTACGGCGTGCCCGGCCTGAGCTTCATGGCCCGCTACATCAACGGCACCAACATCAACGGCGAGCACATGGCCGCCGACAGCTCGTACCGCGGCTACGAATACGGCCGCGACGGCAGCCACCACGAAACCGACCTGGAGGCCAAGTACGTGGTCCAGTCCGGCCCGGCCAAGGACCTGTCCTTGCGCCTGCGCCAGGCCTTCCACCGCAGCAACGCCGATCAGGCCGAGGACGACAACAACGAACTACGGCTGATCGTCGACTACCCGCTGTCGATCCTCTGAGGCGCCTCTTTCTTGGGGAAGTTGCCGCGCGATGAACGCAGCTTCCCCAAGAGTTCCCCGCAGATTGTTACGTTTTCGCTGAAGGTGTTTCCCAGGACAGGGAATTTATCTGACGCCGGCTGGTCGTTAATGTATTACCCATCCGATTCGGCCTGCCGCATAGCGGTTATTCCCGAATCCCTGCTCCTGACGTTGATTAAATCGTGATTGCTCAATTCAACGTCCTTCCAGCCGCTCCGCCAGGGGCGGCTTTTTTTTGCGACGGTGTTTCTCCTCCACCTAGCGCGGTCTTGCAGGCTGCGCCGAGGTGCTCTTCGTAGGATGGGTTGAGCTTGCGAAACCCATGCTGCCATGGCGATGGATGTCGCTTCGCTCAACGCCATCCTACGACGGCGTCGTAGAGCGCGGTCTTGCAGGCTGCGCCGAGGTGCTCTTCGTAGGATGGGTTGAGCTTGCGAAACCCATGCTGCCGTGGCGATGGGTATCGCTTCGCTCAACGCCATCCTACGACGGCGTCGTAGAGCGCGGTCTTGCAGGCTGCGCCGAGGTGCTCTTCGTAGGATGGGTTGAGCTTGCGAAACCCATGCTGCCGTGGCGATGGGTATCGCTTCGCTCAACGCCATCCTACGAGAGGCCGTGCCCTTGTCCTCGATAACCGGAACCAACGGCGCGATTTCGCCCCGCTGCTGCCGTCACCAGGTATCGATGAACGACCGCCCGCCGGCGTCCGCGGGCGCGGCGCCGGAGGCGGCGTTGAGGCCGCGCAGCAGCCAGGCGCGGGTATCCGCCGGGTCGATCACCGCGTCGATCTCCAGGTAGCTCGCCATGTTCAGCGCCTTGCCGCTCTCGTAGGCCTTGGCCACCAGCTTGTCGAACAGTGCCTGGCGCGCCGCTTCGTCCGGCTGCGCGCTTAGCTCCTTGGCGAAGCCCAGCCGCACCGCGCCCTCCAGGCCCATGGCGCCGAACTCGCCACTGGGCCAGGCGGCGGTGAACAGCGGCGCGTGGAAGCTGCCGGCGGCCATCGCCTGGGCGCCCAGGCCGTAGCCCTTGCGCAGCACCACCGTGAAGAAGGGCACGCTGAGGCTGGCGGCGGTGACGAACATGCGCGAGACGTGGCGCACCGTGCCCTGTTTTTCCGCCTCGGGGCCGACCATGAAGCCGGGGGTGTCGCACAGCGAGACGATCGGCAGGCCGCGCGCCTGGCACAGCTGCATGAAGCGCGCGGCCTTGTCGCCGGCCACCGCGTCGATGGCGCCGCCCAGGTGCGCGGGGTTGTTGGCGATCAGGCCGAACGGCTTGCCCTCGATGCGCACCAGCGCGGTGACCAGTCCGGGGGCGAACTGGCGGCGCAGCTCCAGCACGCTGCCCTGGTCGGCGAGCAGCTCGATCACCCGGCGGATGTCGTAGATGCGCAGGCGGTTTTCCGGGATCACATGGCGCAGCTCGCGTGGGTCGGCGCATTGCCAGTCGCCCGTCTCGCCCTGGAAGTACGCCAGGTACTGCTTGGCCACCCGCACCGCCTCGGCCTCGTCCTCCACCAGCACGTCGATCACCCCGTTGGGGCCCTGCACACTGGTCGGGCCGACCTCTTCCGGCGTGTAGCTGCCCAGGCCGCCGCCCTCGATCATCGCCGGGCCGGCCATGCCGATGCTGGCGTTGCGGGTGGCGATGATCACCTCGCAGCAGCCGAGCAGGGCGGCGTTGCCGGCGAAGCAGCGGCCGGACACGACACCGACGGTCGGCACCCGCCCCGAGAGCTTCGCGAAGCTGACGAAGGTGTGGCAGTCCAGCCCGGCCACGCCGACGAAATCGGTATCCCCCGGGCGGCCGCCGCCGCCCTCGGCGAACAGCACCACCGGCAGGCGCCACTGCGCCGCCAGGGCGAGCAGGCGGTCGGTCTTCTTGTGGTTCATCACCCCCTGGGTGCCGGCGAACACCGTGTAGTCGTAGGCGATGGCCATGCAGCGCGCCGCCTGCTCGCCGAACCGCGCGGCGCCCACGGTGCCGATGCCGGCCACCAGGCCGTCGGCCGGGCTCAGCTCCAGCAGTTCCTCGGTGGAGCGGCGCCGGCGCTGCGCGGCCAGGGCCATGGCGCCGTATTCGCTGAAGCTGCCTTCGTCCAGCAGGTCCGCCAGGTTCTCCCGGGCGGTGCGCTGGCCGGTCCTGCGCCGCTTGGCCACCGCCGCGGGGCGGCGCGCATCGCTCAGGCGCTCGTGGCGTTCCCTGACCTCGGCCAGGTCGGCGCGGATGTGGGCGAGGTCGACGGCCTGCTCGCTCAGCATCGCGCCGCCCTCGACCTCGGCCGGTTCGAGGAACAGCAGCGGCTGCTCCTCGGCCAGCGCATCGCCCGGGGCCGCCGCCAGCAGGCGGACGATGCCGCCGCTTGTGGCCTTGACTTCGAACTCCATCTTCATCGCCTCCAGCACGGCGACGGTCTGGCCAGCGGCCACGCTGTCGCCCTCCGCGACTGCCAGGGCCACCACCACCCCGGTGCTCGGCGCGTTCAGGGCGATGGTGCCGGGCGGCGCATCGACGTTCTGGCGCCGGGTTTCGGCCACGCTGCCGGCGCCGCTGAAATAGCGGTGCGGGTGGCTCTCGCCGCGCGCGCTGAGCAGTTCGCCCAGGTGGCGCTCGACGAAGCGGGTATCGACCTGGTTGGCGGCGACCTCCTCGCGTTGCAGCAGGTTCTGCAGCAGGTGCAGGTTGCTCGCCACGCCTTCCAGGCGGAACTCGCACAGCGCGCGGTAGGCGCGGCGCAGGGCACCGGGATAGTCGCCGGCGCTGGCGATCAGCTTGGCCAGCAGCGAGTCGTAGGCCGGGCTGACCGCATAGCCGGCGTAACCGTAGCCGTCGACACGCAGGCCGGGGCCGGACGGCGGCTGGTAGGCGCTCAGCACGCCGGCGGCCGGCCGCGCGCTGCCGTCGGCCTGGAGCGTTTCCAGGTTCAGTCGCAGCTGTATGGCGCAGCCCCGCACGGCGGGCGGCTTGTCCAGCTGGAGTTCGCCGAGCGTGGCGCCGGCGGCCAGGCGCAGCTGGGCGTGCAACAGGTCGACGCCGGTGACCTGCTCGGTGACCGTGTGCTCCACCTGGATCCGCGGGTTGGCCTCCATGAAGTAGAAGCGCCCGTCGGCCACCAGGAATTCGAAGGTGCCCAGGCCGCGGTAGTTCACCGCGCCGGCCAGGCGCAGGGCGCAGGCGATGATGGCCTCGCGTAGGCCCGCGTCCAGGCCGGGGCTGGGGGCGATTTCCACCAGCTTCTGGTGGCGGCGCTGCAGGCTGCAGTCGCGCTCCCACAGGTGGCTGACGGCGCCCGTGCCGTCGCCGAGCACCTGAATCTCGATGTGCCGGGCCTGCTCCAGCAACTGCTCCACATACAGCGCGTCATTGCCGAAGGCGGCCTGCGCCTCGGACTGGCAGCGGGCATAGGCTTCGGCCAATTCCGCCGGCTCGCGTACTGCGCGCATCCCCCGGCCGCCACCGCCGGCCAGGGCCTTGAGCATCACCGCGCCGTGCTGCGCGGCGAACGCCTGCGCCTCGGCCAGGTCAATGGCGTGGTTCAGGCCGGCCACCAGCGGGGCGCCGCAGCGCTCGGCCAGGGCGCGGGCGGCGGCCTTGTCGCCGAACAGCTCCAGCACCTCGGCCGCCGGCCCGACGAAGGTCAGCCCGGCGGCCTGGCTACGGCGGGCGAACCCGGGGTTCTCGGCGAGGAAGCCGTAGCCGGGATGCACCGCGTCGCAGCCCTGCTCGCGGGCGATGGCGATCAACTGCTCCATGTCCAGGTAGGCGGGCACGCCGCGCCCCTTGAGCGGCACGGCCAGGTCGGCCTTGCGCGTGTGCAGGCTGGCGGCGTCGTCCTCGGCGAACACCGCGACGCTGCGGATGCCCAGGTCGGCGCAGGCCTGGGCGATGCGGATGGCGATTTCGCCACGGTTGGCGATCAGCAGCTTGGCGAAGGGCGGGGTCACAGCAGAGGCTCCAGTTCGTTCTTCTTGATCTTGCCGGTGGCGGTCATCGGCAGGCTTGCGACCATGCGGACCTCCGGCACCTTGTAGACGGCCATGGCCTCGCGGCACCAGGCGAGCAGGCTCTCGGCGCTTTCGCCGGCGCCCGGCTTGAGCACCACGAAGGCCACCGGCTGCTGGCCGCGGCGCGCGTCGGGGCGGGCCAGCACCGCGCTGGCGAGCACCGCCGGGTGCTGGCCGAGCAGCGCCTCCAGCTCGCTGGGGAACACGCTCATGCCGTTCACCTTGATCATCTCCTTGCGCCGGCCCAGGTAGCGGATGAAGCCCAGCTCGGTGATCTGGCCGAGGTCGCCGGTATGCAGCCAGCCGTCGCGCAGCGCCTCGGCGCTGGCCTCGGGGCGGTTCCAGTAGCCCTTGAGCAGCGACGGGCTGCGGATGCACAGCTCGCCTTCCGCGCCCAGGGGCAGCAGCTCGCCGGTCTCGAAATCGCAGACCTTGAAGTCGGTGCCCGGCACCGGCAGGCCGACGAAGGTCGGCGCGCTGTTGAGGTCGAAATCGTCCTGCTGGAAGCCGACGATGAAGGTGTCGCAGGTGTGGGTCTCGGTCATGCCGAAGCTGGTTTCCACCAGCGTGGTGCCGGTCAGCTCGCGCCAGCGCCGGCGGTAGCTGGGTGTCAGCTTCTTGATGAAGGAAATGGCGCCCGACATCCGCAGCGAGGAGAAGTCGAATTCACCGACCCGCGGGTGCTCCAGCACCTCGGCCGCGCTGTCGACCAGCAGGGTGCAGTGGCTGACGCGGTAGCGCTGCACGGCGGCCATGAAGGCCTCGGCGTCCCAGCGCGCCAGCAGCACCAGGCGGCAGCCGGCGAACACCGGGAACAGCAGACCGCCGTTCTCCCCGGCGATCCAGAATTCCGGCAGGAAGTTCAGCAGTACGCTGTCCTGCTCCAGCCGGTTCGCCACCGACAGGTAGCTGGCGCAGGTGTAGAGCATGTCGCCGTGGGTATGCACGCAGCCCTTGGGCAGGCCGGTGGTGCCGCCGGTGTAGTTGAGCGCCGCCACCTCGTCGAGCCGCGCCTGGTGCTGCGGCACCGGTCCCCGGCAAGCCTCCAGGGCCGGGAGGAAGTCGATGAAGTCGTCCCCGGCCAGTTTCGGCGCCAGCAGCATGTCGGGCGGTGGCAGGCTGGGTGTGGCCGGGCACAGCTCGCTGAGGCTGGTGGCCAGCAGCCGGCGCAACGGCGTTTCACCGCGCACCTGGCGCACGATCGGCAGCAACTGGTCGAAGCACAGCAGGGTTTCGGCGCCGCTGTCGTTGAGCTGGTAGCCCAGCTCCAGCGCCTTCGACAACGGGCTGACCGGCACGTACACCGCCCCCGCGCGCAGGATGCCGTAGAAGGCGATGTGCAACTGCGGACAGTTGGGCAGGAACACGGAGACGCGCTCGCCGGGGCGCACGCCCAGCTCGGCCAGCAACGCGGCGCAGCGGTCGGCCAGGCGGTCCAGCTCGGCCCAGGCCAGGCTGTGGCCATAGAAGTCCAGCGCGGGCGCTTCCGGCTTCAGGCGTGCCCAGGTGCGCAGGTAGTCGCCAAGCGGCTGCTGCCCATGCGGGTAGTGTGGCTCACGCGGCGTGCCGGCTGGCCAGGCGGCGGCCTGGAGGCGATGCAGCGCCTGGAGGTAACGGGCTTCGTTCATGGCGGGCACTCTTGTCGTTCTTGTTGTGCTGCATCTTAAAAAGCCGGGGAGAGCGAAAGAACTGACGCCTATTCATCGATATCCATGAACGCTATGCATGGTTGCTCCGGTAGGGATCGCTGCTAGGATGGAGCGGCTGGGGATAGAGGGTGATAGGCATGAATCAAGCGCATGAATGGTCGACTCTCGGTCGTCTGGACCTGAACCTGTTCCGCGTCTTCGAGGTGGTCTACCGCGAGCGCAACCTGACCCGCGCGGCGGACGTCCTGCACCTGAGCCAGTCGGCGGTCAGCCACGCCCTGGCGCGCCTGCGCGAGCAGATCGGCGACCCGCTGTTCGTCCGCCACGGCCGCGGCGTGGCGCCGACACCGCTGGCCGAACAGCTGGCGCCGGACATTCAGCATGCCCTCAACGGCCTGCGCCGCAGCGTGATCCGCCGCCAGGACTTCGACCCGCAGCGCGACCAACGCACCTTCCACCTGAACATGCCCGAACAGCTGGAGCCGGTGGTGCTGCCGGGCATCCTCGACCACCTGCAGCGCACTGCCCCGCAGGTCGGCGTGCGCAGCAGCAGCGTGCACTGGGCGGAACTGAAACAGGAACTGGCCGCCGGCCGCATCGACTTCGCCATCGAGATCGCCCGCCCCACCGACGCCACCCTGCGCCACCGGCAACTGTGGCGCGACGACCTGTGCGTAATGGCCGGCCCGGCCTTCGCCGGCGAACTGACGGCAGAACGCTACCTGGCCGCCGAACACGTCGCCGTCACCTCACGGCGCCGCGGCATCTGCATAGAAGACCTGGCGCTCGGCCAACTCGGCCTGACCCGACAGGTGCGCCAGCATTGCCAGCACTACCTGTCGGCCGCGCTGCTGGTGTCGCAAAGCGATTGCCTGCTGACCATGGCCAGGCGCTACGCCGAACTGCTCAACCGCGGCCTGGGCAACCGCCTGCTGCCAATGCCCCTGGAACTGCCGCCGGTGACGCTGAACCTCTACTGGTCACGGCACGCCGATGGCGAGGCTGGGAACCAGTGGCTGCGGGGGCAGTTGATGGCGGTGGTGAAGCGGATGCGTTGAGGCCGGTGGCTACGCCTAAAGCCATTTCCCGCTGACCAGCATGCTGTCGATCAGCGCCAGCCACAGCGTGGCCGGGACGTTGAGCAACTGCAGCCAATGAAGCGCCCTGGGGCCGCGGAACGACCAGAAGGACGAGGCTATCAAGGCCAGGGGGAGCAACTGCAGCCAGGCGAACAGTTGCCCATTCACCTCCCGATGCCAACCGCCGAACCCGATGACGAGCGCGAGCGAAAACAGCAACAGCGCGCACACCCCATGGGCAGATGAAATCAGCCGCAGGGCCATCGGGGTGCCGGCAGGCGCAGTCTTGAAATACCAGTAGCTCGTCGAAAGCAGGATGAGGGCGCAGAGCACTTCCATTGCCTTGCCTCGTGGTGGGGGAGGGATGGAACACAGTGTGTAATTACAGGCCCGGCAACAAAAAGCCCCCGACGAGGCGAGGGCTTATGGCGGCGGCGCAGCGCTTACTGCAGCAGCACCAGGTCGATGCCTTCGGGCTTCAGCTTGAGTAGCAGCACGTCGTAGTAGAACGCCAGCGCACCGAAGCCGACGCAGAACACCAACATGCTCAAGGTGCCGCCAACCATGCCGTCGCGGTCGGCGATGGCGAACAGGCCGAAGATGAAACCGAACAGGAACAGCCCGGAAAGGAGCTTGCAGACCAGCCGTACCAGGCCGCGGAAGGTGTAGAGCAGGTGGAACAGAACGGTCTTGATGGCGCGCATGGCGACCTCCGTGTCGTTGATGAAAGCGAGCGCCGAGTCCATCGGCTGAATGGGGGGGATTATGCCAGAGCTGGCGGCGGTGTCGCTGCTCCAGGCTGTGCCAGAAGGGAATACTCCCCCTTTTTCGCTTTCAAGCCGTGGTATTCACCCCGGTCCCGCTGGTGCTGCTGCCGGACTCCGTCAACGCCTCGGAGTACGCCGCATAGGCCGTCGCGACACGCGCCCGGGCTGCTTGCTCCTGAACCTGGCGGGCCTGCTTCTCTTCCTCGGTCTGGTTTCCGCCACTCTGGCTGACCTTGGCAAGTTCCTGTTCGGCTTCCTGTAGTTCCTTCTGCGCCTGTTCCACAGCCTCCTTGAGCTTCTCCAGCGTGCTGTCCGAGGTGCTGCTGGAACTGCTGCCGCTTCCCCCGGCTCCACCGGCCCCACCAGCACCCTGCGCCGAACCGCTTGCATTGGTTTGGGATGTGCTCGTTGCACTAGAGGCGGTGCTGCTGTCGTCACTCGTCGACGCGGTGGTGGTGGATGAGTTTGAGGAGGTGGTGAAGCGGAGATTCATGTTGCTGACGGACGAGATGCTGGACATCGGAAGGCTCCGGATCGTGATGGATACCCGGCATGGCGGCCTTCGCGGGGAAACCTTTAGTGGGGTTTGTTAGCGGCTTGGTATCGGTCTGGATACTTCGTTCGGGAAGGACGCGAAAGCGGAAGAGGAGGGCGGCCGATTCATGTGGATCGAACTCGATGCCGAAGTATGTCCGATTTCAATTACCGCCTGCGCACGCCTCGGCTTTTTTCTGCGCAGTTCTCTCGGTTGGATGCTGCTCATGCTGCTGCCACCAGAATTGACACTGCGCTGACGCGAAGCGTTTCTCCTGCGCCACCCTGGCCTGTTCCGCCTGAGCCTGGGCGAGTTGTTCGGCTTTCTGCTGTCGCAGCGCCTCTTCTTCCTGCGCTACTCGTTGGCGTAACTCGGCCTGGGCTCTTTGCGAATCCCGTTCGGCCTGGCGCATGGCTTGCTGCAGGTAGAGGCCGGCGTCATTGAGCGCGGCCTTGATGCGCTGCTCCTGGATGTAGTCGTAAAGCAGCTTTCCGCCCCAGATACCGCCCACGACGATGAAGGCGGCCAGGATGATGGCGTGGCTGGGGTCCATCGGCTGATGGGCGCGGCGGGTTGGGGCCAGCCTGCGGCCAAGACGTTCGTTGCGATCGTCTATTTCCTCGTCCATGTCGAGGCTGAGGCTTTTCAGTTGCTCGTCGATTTCGCGCTTTGCCATACCTGCCGCGTTCCTTGCCGCACTTCCTGTGATCGAACCTTGTGGATATCCCTAGCCCGCAGGGTTGGCCTGGTCGTGATCGGGACTTGTCTGCCCGATCTCCGGCAGCACCTCGCCCGTGCTCAGCCACCAGCGGTAGTGCGGGTAGACCTTGCCGAGGATTTCCACCTCATCGGCGCCGACCCGCGCCCTCCCGCGTTTGATGCTGACCCAGCGGTTGTAGTCCGTGTCGCCTGCGCGCGTCAGTTCGCTCAGGTTGCTCTGGCTTATCAGTCGAAGTGCTCTCTCGGTGATGCTCATTCAATTGGTAACTGATTGTTTTGGACTATGTACAAAGCATAGGCCTGGAAGGTATTTTGACTATGTGCATGAACATAGTTCATGAAATAAGTCGTCCATAAGCCGCCATAGTGCAGCAAAGGCTATGGGTGTGGAAGAAAGCCATTAGGGAGTGGGTGTTATGAACCAACCAGACCTGAACCTCGACCTGTGCACCATCGAAGCTTTTGGTCGGATGTGCGTTTTGCCTGACGAGGTGGTAGCCGAGTGGATCGAGGTTGGCGTGTTGCCGAGCCGGAGCATTGCCGGTATCTGCTTGGTCGATCTGCGGAAGCTTTTTGTTGCGCAGCTTAGCGGCAAGGAGAGCGCTTCGGCGTGTGGGAAATAGGCGGGAGACGCTGGACGAAGGGGAAGGCTGCCAGTGATCGAGCGGGCACAAAAAAGGCACTTGCATGAGTCGCCAAGTGCCTGATTTGTCTGTTTGGTGGAGCCAGGGGGAAGAGAATGCTGCTGATCATTCTGATAAATGTATTTATTTATCAAATGGTTAGGCATTAGTCCGATCCCCGGAAACCTCCCTTTCTGCGCAGAAATTGCCGCCCCTGACGCGTACGTGAAATTGCGGCAGTATCGCTTTTAGCCGATAGAGGCGCCAGAGAAGCTGCTTGGCAAACGAACCAATTGCCTCCACGCTGGCGATGTGCCCGTTAGGCGCAACACTGATATATTCTTATGTGGGTCGGCACATTTCCTAACGATTTAGGTGAAAAAATGGATGTTAATTTCTCCTTTCTAGAAAACTGGAAGTTATATCTAGGTATAGTGCTTGTATTCGCACTATCAATCTTTGTCACCGTGAAAATTGTAAGAAATAAAGTTAGTGTCAATAAGAGCATCACGGCAACGGATGGGTCTATTGCTGTTGATGGTGGGGTTAATGCACCGATAACGATGAAAAAAACAGAGAAAAAATAGGCCTGTCGTACGGATGCGAGCATGGGTAAGAAAACAGATAGTGAAGTAACAAACGTTCACGCTGAGAGCGGAAGCATTGCTGTTTCTGGAGGAATTAATGCTCCAGTAACCTATACCCACAATGATGTGGAGGCAATGGAAAGAGTTTTCAGATCGGTTATACAGGAAGCTGGATTTGCTAGTGCAAATTCTTCTCAAGTTGATATTGATCAGGCTCTACGTGGTGAGTTTGAAGAGCTTATCGACGAATATAGGCGGAAAATCGAGGCTGGAAAGGCAAGGACAGCCCTCGAGCTTTTCAACGATCTCTTCTCACGGCAAAGCGAAAAGCTCTCATCAATTCAAATTTTTCGGATAAAAGCAAATATAGCAATTTGTCAACTTCATTTGGGAAATGCTCCCTTAGCGGCCTGTCTGTTACATGAAGCTTGTTCTTTTGCGCCAAACGAACCAAAGGCCATTGCAAACCAAGTTCTCGCATTTCTTTTGGAGAGCAAGGTAGAGGAAGCATACAGACTAGCAGTAGCTTCGTTAAAAGAAAATCCAAAGAATGAATGGCTAGCAGCTAATGCTCTTCAAGCGGCTAGGCTTTGTTCAGATGACGAGGATGTCTATACTCTTATAGCGGACGAAGTTAAAGAAAGTGAATGTGTTTGTACTGCTCACATTGACTATCTCTCAAGTCGCAAGGCTGAGGGGTTGGCTGATATCGCTCAAGAATATCTTGAGCGATTCCCAAATAATGAATCTATTCGCAATATTGTTGCGCTGACAGCGATGGAGGCTGTCGTAGATAAGCACAATGAGTTGGGAACCAATATATTTCCTATTGAGAATTCATCGAAACTAGATGACGCGGTTAATGTTCTAGAACGAAGCTGGAGTTTTTTTGAAAATAGCGAGAGAGTGATTCATCAGACCAATGAAGCGGATGCGAACAATCTGCTGCTTTGCTATGCACTTCGTGCTGATGTAGAAAAATTGGTTGAATTTAGTTCGAACTTTATAAAGAAATATCCCTCCAGCAGCAAGATAATCGAGGCTATAGTTCAGATCTCCTTAGACTTTCACCTTGGCGAAATATTCCATCAAGCCATCCAATTGCTTCCAGATGAAATGTCTAGGCGATATAAGTTTGTGAATCTGCTTCAAGAGAGAAACTGGAGCGAGATTGCAAAATACCAAGATTATGCTCTTGAAAAATTTGATATGGAATTCAGGTCAGCTGCTAAGGTAGCTACCTTTATCGCTCAGGCTAAGCAAGGAAGTGCAAAAGGAAAACTTGATCTAGAGTCGCTTCTGACAGAGGAAGTACTTCCCGTTCGTGCGAAACTCTCTCTTTACGAACTTGCGATAGCGTCAGAGATAAAGCCAATTATTCAAATTGCCTATGATTATGGGCTTTCTGATGTTACCGAAAAGAGCACTCACTCTGAGATCCTTGCTTATTGTAGGGTCGCCCAGAGTCTTCACGATTGGCGCCGAATTGTTGAGCTTCTTAAAAATGTTGCGGAGCCAACAAAAAATTGTGAAGAGACTCGGCTTCTGGCTCTTGCTTATACTAACGAATATCCAATCCGAGAGGGTGCTGTAAAGTTTTTTGACTCCCTCATGAAGGCTAACCATGCATCAAACCATCTTAGGCTTCTTGCAGGAATTTTTAGCTACAAACATAAAGACTTCGCGTCCGCTAAAAAGCATCTGAATCAATACTTTGAAAGTGGTGGGAGAGATGCTTTCGGACTATTGTCGCTGACAGATATTGCTAGGCTTGAAAACGATGAAGCCGTTTTGGGTGAACTCCTTAAGAAATATGATCCGCGAGAAATTATTGGGTCGCCGGAGCAAATTATCCATTTATCTAGGCTGCTGACATTGCACGGTGATGCAAGAACTGGCTTGGAGTTGGGTTTTAAGATATATAGTGAGAATCCAAAGAGCGCAGAAGTGGCACTTGGATATGCTCATATATTCCTCTTTTCAGGAAAGAGCATAGAAATTGAATCGATAGATACAGTTTCGCCAGGAGTTTGGTTCTCTCTCGTTTCAAGTGATGGCGTTAATTTAGAGCGAATTGTCGATGAGAATTATAATGATATATTTCAACTTGATCCAGATAGTATAGATGAATATGTTAGAAAGGTCTATGGGTTCAAATCAGGTGAGAGCTTTACTCAGTCAAAGCTCCAAGGTGACGTGGTTTGGACGGTCTCAGAGATTAAACATAAGTATTTAAGAGCTTTTCATTATATTCTTGCAAATTATGAGATTGATTTCCCCCAGGCTGGAGGTCTCTGGGCGATAAAGATGAAGGAGGGCGATGTACAACCCATCTTGGACTTTGTAAAGCGCAGCTCTGAAAAGGATCAGAGTATAATATCTGAACTCTGCGAGAAGAGGTTTCCTCTTGGCGCGATGAGTCGAATATGGAAGAAAAATACTATTAAGGTATCTGATCTTGTACGAGGTCAGAATGGAGAGATTTTTACCTGCGCCGGTACATTGGAAGAGCGTCATGCAGCGTACAAAGTAATTGACGAGTATTCCGATAATGGAATTGTTTTAGATACTTATACAGCCTGGGTAGTCTCAGGTTCCAAGATTCTCGAGATTTTACAGAGGTGTTTTGGTAAAGTAATTGTTGGTCGAGCAACAATAGTGGAGTTAATGCATCTTTGCGAAGAGCTAAAAGGTGCGGCTGGGTCAAGCCTTTCACTAGGTTGGATGAACGGGCAATTTCAGAGGACTATAAATAGTCCCGAAGAAAGAGACTCTTTCATCGCCGAAGCCCAACGACGTTTGAAAGTTTTGGAAGAGCTATGCTCTATTGAGACTTATAACCTTCCTGAGTCCGTTGATAATATGACGGATCAGCTTGTAGAGTTGCTAGGGTTTGAAATATTTGAGCCGTACTTTATTGCTCTTAAATATAATGCGGTTTTTTGCTCTGATGACTTCTGTTCAAGAGATTTTGCAAAGGGGCTTTTTCAACTTGGCTCATCTACATGGTTGCAGCCTCTGCTAGATTTTGCAGCTAATGATGGTCGAATAACCCCTGCTGAGTACTGTGCATCTATTGTTAATCTGGCATTTCATCGTCATAGTCATATTTCGCTGGTTCCGCATACCCTCTATAAAATATATGAGGATGATAGTACTTCAGATTTGATTGAGTTTTCCGCTGCTGCGAAATATATAGGGATTGAAAATGCGGAGGTATCGAGCCACATTAGCGTAAGCAAGCAGTTCTTGAAAATGCTCTGGTCCGATGATGTCATTCCTAATAGTAACTCGGTAGTGAAGTTTTACTTAAATCGGTCTGCAAGTAGAGAGAACCCGAGCGTCAAGGCGATGAAGGCTACCAGTATCCTATTGGAAAACGTCATCCGTATGCCGGAACCGCTCGGGCTCCTTGGTTATTTGAGCAAAACCCCTGCGTTGAGGATCAGCGATTATATTTACCGGTGGATTGAAGGGCATTTCTTGCTGAGCAGGGAGGACTGGGAGTCTGCGGAAGCGAGAGCACGCTCTTAGGCCCATTTAGTTTGTGCTCTCTAGGGCCGCTTTGTTGATCCCGAAGTAACTGCGGCCCCTTTCTTTTTCATCTATTTCCATCAAGCAGCTTTTGGATTACCTCGTGCGGATCTGCACATATCTGCTCGCACACGTGGAGAAACTCCACTTTATTTTTCCTGCTCTAATCCTTGCAGTCCCTGCACGCCCCAAGACTTAAACATCTCGCTCAGACCCCTCGCCATCCGGACTAATCTGCCCAACCTCTGGCGCCACTTCCCCGCTCGCCAACCAAAGCGCGTACTGCGGATACAAACGCACCAGCGTTTCCACTTCCTGGGTGCTGATCCGGGTTCGCTTGTCGTAGCGGACCGTTCGCCAGCGGGTGCCGCTGATCTCGGTGCGCTTCACCAGTTCGTCCAGGCCTGTCCTGTCGACAAGCGCTCTCACTCGGTCGTCTATCGAATCCATGTGAAATGGTATTTTACATTTGTAATATACAAATACCTCTGTGTCTTTCGTATATTACAAAGGGGGTGAGGTAAGCCTTCTGGGTTGAGGAGCCCGGCGCCGCTGAATCACGCCCGAATAGTGCAGCAAAAAGCCATGGAGATGGAAGAAAGCCCATAAGGGGGAGTGCTATGAGCCAACCAGACCTGAACCTCGACTTGTGCACCCATCGAAGCCTTTGGCGGGATGTGTGTTTTGCCTGACGAGGTGGTAGCCGAGTGGATCGAGGCTGGCGTGTTGCCGAGCCGGACTATCGCTGGCATTCGCTTGGTCGATTTGGGACGGCTGAACGCCGAACGCTTCAACGACAAGGTTTGCCGACCAAGTGAAAGTGTTGATTAGCAAGCAGCGCTAATTGGCGTCTGTCAGGAAGTGGTGTGGAAGGAGGTTCTGATGGCCAGAAAGTTTTCTGAGCTCAAGGCTAAGATGTCGCAGCAAGCTCAGGCCCGCCTTGAGGCCAAAGCCAAGGCCTTGTTGGACGAAATGTCGTCGACGGACCAGCCAGAGCAAGAATCGCAGGCACAAAAAAGGCACTTGCGTGAGTCGCCAAGTGCCTGATCTGTCTGTTTGGTGGAGCCGGGGGGATTTGAACCCCCGTCCGCCAGCTCTCCGCTATCGGTTCTACATGCTTAGCCATCTCTACTGAGTTAACTCCGCGCGGCCCGAGTGGCAGGGCGCTTGGAGCGAGCTGTATGAGTTTTAGCCGTTACGTCTACAGCGAACTTGGCGGCGATCCTGTTCTATCTGACAGACCTAATCTTCGGGTTTACAGGCATCCCCTAGGGTCTGCTGGCGCCCTTAGGCGGCCAGAGCGTAGTTGTCGTCGTTGGCAACTATGAATTGTGGCAGCGGATTTACGAGAACTGTCACCTACTCGGCATGCCCCTCAAGTTTTGTTACCGGCGTCGAATCCTAATCGGCCCCAGAACCTTTGAAGGTCCCGGCCAGTGTACGGCAAAGCCCCCGGCGAGTCCACCGGGGGCTCTGCAAGCCCCTGTCAGACCAGGAGTTTCAGCACGGCGGCGGCCACCGCTTCGCTCGATGCGGGGTTCTGCCCGGTGATCAGCAGGCGGTCCACTTCCACGTGGCTTTGCCAGTCGTCGGCCTTGGCGTAGCGGCCGCCCTTGGCCTTGAGTTCGCTCTGCACCAGGAAGGGCACTACGGCGGTCAGGCCCACGGCTTCTTCCTCGCTGTTGGAGAAGCCGGTGACGTGGCGGCCCTCGACCAGCGGCTTGCCGTCGCCGTTCTTCACGTGGCGCAGCACGCCGGGGGCGTGGCAGACGGCGGCGACCGGCTTGCCTGCGCTGGCGAAGGATTCGATCAGGGCGATGGAGTACCTGTCCTCGGCCAGGTCCCACAGGGGGCCGTGGCCGCCGGGGTAGAACACGGCGTCGTAGTCGGCTTCGTTCACCTCGGCCAGCTTGCGCGTGTTGGCCAGGGCGGCCTGGGCTTCGGGGTCCTTGCGGAAGCGCTCGGTGGCCGGCGTCTGGGCGTCGGGCTCGTCGCTTTTCGGGTCCAGCGGCGGCTGGCCGCCCTTGGGCGAGGCGAGCGTCAGCTCGGCGCCGGCGTCCTTGAACACGTAGTAGGGCGCGGCGAACTCCTCCAGCCAGAAGCCGGTTTTCTTGCCGGTGTCGCCCAGTTGGTCGTGGGATGTGAGCACTACCAGGATCTTCATGGCCTCTCCTTGCATGCAGCGGTGTGTCGGCAGGCGCCGGCCGGGCGCCTGGCGGAACCGTCAGTTTAGGCGCTGCGCCGTGGCTTGCACGGCGGCGCCGGCGTTCAGCGGCCGAGGGTGATGGCCAGGTAGGCGACGTAGAGCGCGCCGTTGCCCAGCAGCGCCCAGGCGGCGATGCCGTCGTGGCGGGCGTTGAGGCGCAGCCAGAGCGCCGCGCCGAGGGTCACCAGCACCCCTGTGAGCACTTCGATGCGCGGCTGCCAGGGCGTCAGCAGGATGCCGATGGCCGGCAGCAGGGTGCCCTGGAAGACCATGGCGCCGGTGATGTTACCGAAGGCCAGGGTGTCCTTGCCGCGGCGCACCCAGAGGATGCTGTTGACCTTCTCCGGCAGTTCGGTGGCGATGGGGATGATCAGCAGCGAGAGCAGCAGGGCGGAGATGCCGAGCAGATCGGACAGGCCCTCCACGCCGTGGATGAAGCCCTTGGCGCCGAGCACCAGCAGGGCCAGGCCCAGCGCCAGTTGCACGAGGATGGTGACGACGTTGGTCGGCAGGCCCAGGCGCGACAGCAACATGGGGTTTTCCGCCGCGGTGCCGTGGCCGTCTTCCACCAGGTCGCGGGAGGCGCGCAGGGTGAGGGTGATGTAGCCGATGTAGGTGAGCACCAGCAGCAGGCTCAGGCCAATGCGGTAGCTGTGCAGTTGCGAGGGCACGAACATCGCCACCGTGGCCAGGCAGAAGGCCAGGAGGAAGAAGTTGAGGTCGCGCAGCAGGCCGCTGCGCTCGGGCACCAGGCGCCCGCGCAGGCCGCGGCCACGGAGGACGAAGCAGGCCATCAGGCAGGTGGACAGGGTGGAGAGCATCAGCGGCGCGCCGAGGATGGCGCCCACGCCCACTTCTTCGTTGAGCGAGACGTTGCTGGTGCCGGCCACCAGCGCCAGCAGCGGCACCAGGGTTTCCGGCAGGGCGGTGCCGATGGCGGCGAACAGCGAGCCGGTGACGCCTTCGGAGATGCCCAGGCGCTCGCCCAGGTGTTCCAGGGCGTTGGTGAAGAGTTCGGCGGCGATCAGGATCAGCAACAGCATGCCGAGCAGTTCGAGGACGAAGGTCAGCATGGCGCGCGCTCCTCGCGGATGGAGGGCGATTCGGGGCGGAGGCGGTGCATCACGGTGGAACTCCCGGCCGGTGTAGTACCCATGACCATGCGCCTCCCCGGCCGTTGCGGAGGTTGCATGGTCAAAGGTCTTGCCAGGCTTTGCGCTGGCCACGCCATGGCCTGCCGGCCAAGGATGTTGACGTGGTCCCCGCCGGTGTTCCGGGCGGGCGGCTACTCCCCAATGACGCCGGGCATTCTAGCGGATTGCCCGGCGCGCTCAAGGGGTTGTTTCCTCATGTGTCGATTGCCGCGGCCCGGGGCCGCCGCGTTTCCCCGCTCGCGGCGGCGCCCGCCGGGCGTCGGTTCAGCTGCTGGACGAGGCTTTCAGCAGCTTGAGGGCCTTCTCGGTCATGGCCACGCAGGCCTGGGTATTGCCCTGTTCCTGGGCCTGGGCGGCCTTTTCCTGGAGCCGCATGGCCTGCTCCTGCACGCTGTCGCTGCGGTTGGTGCTCTGCATGCTCTCGTCGATTCTCTGCAGGTTGTCGCTGCAGCGGTCGGCGGCGAACACCGGCGACGCGAGCAGCGCAGCACTGATGAACAGGATGGTGGTTTTCATGATGCGGTACCTGTACGGCTGAACATGTCACAGGCGGCGACTCGCCAGGCGAGCGGGGCCTGCACGGTGGACTGCACCGCAGGTGCCGGGGTTCAGGAAAGTTGCGCGGACGGCAGTTCCACCCGCACGCCCAGGCCGCGCCCGTCCAGGCCGGGGTGCAGGCTGATGTGGCCCTGGTGGATTTCCACCACGCGCTTGACGATGGGCAGCCCCAGGCCGCTGCCGCCGGTGCCGGAGGCGACGCCGGGGCTGCGGTAGAAGCGGGTGAAGATGGCGGCCTGCTCGGCGGCGGCCACGCCGGGGCCGGAGTCCAGCACCCACAGCTGCACCTTGCTGCCCTCGGTGCCCAGGCGCACTTCCACGCGGCCGCCCTCGGGGGTGTAGCGCAGGGCGTTGCTCACCAGGTTGCCAAGCATGATGCCCAGCCACACCGGCACGCCCATGACCACGGCGCCCTGGCTCTCCAGGGTCAGTTCGATGCCCTTGTCGATGGCCTGGGGCGCCAGGTCGGCGATGGTTTCCTCGCTGAGCTGGCCGAGGTCGACGCGGGTGAAGGTCTCGTGCAGTTCCTCGTTGTCCAGGCGCGCCAGCAGGAGGATCTGCTCCATCAGCGTGCCGATGCGCTCGACGCTGCGGCTGACCTGCTGCAGGCCGTGGGCGAGCACCGCCGGGTCGGAGGAGCGCAGCGCCACCTGGGCATGGGTGCGCAGGCTGGCCAGGGGCGTGCGGATTTCGTGGGCGGCGTCGCTGGTCAGGCGGCGCTCGGCCTCCATGGCGGTGCCCAGGCGTTCGAGCAGCAGGTTGAGTTCGTTGACCAGGCTGTGCACTTCCACCGGTGCGCGGTTGAGCGCCAGCGGCTGCAGGCTGCGCGCGCTGCGCTGGTGCAGTTGCGCGGTGAGGCTGCGCAGCGGCGCCAGGCCGTTGTTGACGCCGAACCACACCAGCAGGGCCAGCAGCGGCAGGGCCAGCAGCAGCGGGAAGAGGGCGCTGAGCAGCAGCAGGTGCAGGGTGTGGCTGCGGTGGTGGAGGTTTTCCACTACCCAGATGCGCGCGTTTTCGTCGCGGGTGCTCAGTTGCAGGACGCGCCAGGTGATGCCGCCGTGCCTGATTTCGGAGAAGCCGGTCTCCAGGGTTTCCAGGCCCGTGGGCAGGCCGGGCGTGGCGAACAGCGGCTGGCCCTGGTACCAGAGGCTGTAGCCCAGGGCGGATTCGCGCTTGATCAGCGGCAGGCCCTCGATGGCCTTGCGGCTGCGGGCGATCAGCTCGCCCTGGCCGCCAGCGACGTCCACCAGGCGCAGGGCGGCCTCGCCGAAGTCGATCATGTCTTCGTCGTAGAGCCGGTCCACCTGGCGCGAGGCGAGGTGGTAGGTGAGGGTGCCGGCCAGCAGCCAGCACAGCGTCACGCCGCCGATCAGCAGCAGCAGTAGGCGCCGACTCAGCGAGCCGGCGCGGCGCGTGCGGCCGGGCGTGGCGCTCAAGGCGCGTCCTTGGCCGGGCGGTCGATGCCGTAGCCGATGCCGCGCACGGTGCGGATCAGCTCGTTGCCCAGCTTGCGCCGCAGGTGGTGGACGTGGACTTCGATGGCGTTGCTTTCCAGCTCGCCGTCCCAGCCATACAGGGCCTCGACCAGGCGAGTGCGCGAGAGCACCTTGCCGCGCTGTTCCAGCAGCAGGCGCAGCAGGGCGTATTCGCGCGGGGCCAGTTCCACCGGCTCGCCGCCCAGGCTGACCTGGTGGGTGGCCGGGTCCAGGCGCAGCTGGCCGTGTTCCAGCAGCGGCTGGGCGCGGCCGGTGTGGCGGCGGGTGAGGGCGCGCACGCGGGCCAGCAGTTCGTCGAGGTCGAAGGGCTTGCTCAGGTAGTCGTCGGCGCCGGCGTCCAGGCCGGCCACGCGGTCGGCCACCTTGTCGCGGGCGGTGAGGATCAGCACCGGGGTCATGTCGCCGCGCTTGCGCAGGCCGCGCAGCACTTCCATGCCGTCGCGCCGCGGCAGGCCGAGGTCGAGCACCAGCAGGTCGAACTCGTCGGTGGCCAGGGCCTGGTCGGCGGCCACGCCGTCGGTCACCCAGTCCACGGTGTCGCCTTCCAGGCCCAGCCCGGCGCGGATGCCGTCGCCCAGCAGCGGGTCGTCTTCAGCCAGCAGGATTCTCATCTTCACCCCCATTCGCATGCTGTCGCCGAGCAGGATAGCCGCAGCGGCGGCTTCGCGGCAGAGGCTGGCAGGGCTCGCTTAACGTGGAGTTAAGGCCGGCGCTTTTCGTAGGATGGGTTGAGCTTGCGAAACTCATGCGGTGGTGGCGATGGGTATCGCTTCGCTCAACCCATCCTACGGGGAGCTCGCCGGATGGTTGCGTGCCGGGGCAACGGCGGATAACCGCGAACGGTTATTCGCCCTACGGTGCGTCGATCCGCTGCGCCTGCGCGCGGGGGCGGGTTACCCGGTCCACCAGGTAGACCACGCCGTGGTAGTCGATGCCGCTGTGGGCGCTCAGGCCGATTTCGCAGGTGCGGCTGGTGGAGATGCCTTCTTCGCAGTACTGCACCGCGTCCTTCAGGCTGCGCAGCGAGTGGGCGTTGAGTTCCGGGGTGGTGAAGCCCTTGTCGCCGGCGAAGCCGCAGCAGTGGATGCCTTCGGGGATCACCACTTCGTTCGTGCAGCGGCGCACCAGGTCGATCAGCGCCTGGCTTTCGCCCAGGTGCTGGGTGCTGCAGGTGACGTGCACCGCCACCGGTTTGTCCAGCGGCTGGAAGTCCAGGCGTTCGACCAGGAAGCTGCGGATGAACTTCACCGGGTCGTAGATCCGCAGCCGGCTGTCGGCCAGCTCCTGGACCAGGCGCAGGGTGCAGGGGCTGGTGTCGCAGTAGATCGGGTCGAGCCCGCCGCGGCTGGCCTGCAGCAGCGCGGCCAGCAGTTCGTCGCGCTTGTCGTCGGCCTGCTGCTTGTAGCCCTTGGAGGCGAAGGGCTGGCCACAGCAGAGGTTGTCGGCGTTGTCCGGGAACACCACCTGGTAGCCGGCTTTCTCCAGCAACTGGCGGGTCTTGTCGATCAGCGGCACCTGTTCCTCGTCGCCGGCCGCCGGGCCCATGGCGCGTGACACGCAGGCGGTGAGGTAGACCACCCGCGGCTTGTCGGCGATATCGCTGGCTGCCGGCAGGCTGAAGCGCACCGGCTGCGGCATGGCCGGCGTCCACTGCGGCACGCGGCCCTTGCTGGCATGGCTGATGGAGGCGCTGAGGCTGGCCAGGCGCGGGGCGCCGAGCAGCCTGCGCGCGCCGTTGGCGGCATGCAGCATGAAGCGCGCACCTTGCATAGCCGTGGCGAAGTTGCGCGCCAGCCAGGTGGCGGTGCCGGCGTGGCGGGCCTGCTCGCCGCGCAGTTTCTTCACCAGCTCGCCGGTGTTGATGTTCACCGGGCAACGCTGGGCGCACAGGCCGGTGGCGGCGCAGGTGTCGATGCCCTGGTACTGGTAGTCGCGCTCCAGTTGCGTGGTGTCGACGCCGCTGCGGCGCTTGGCCTGGATGTCGCGCCACATGACGATGCGCTGGCGCGGGCTCAAGGTCAGGCCCTTGGACGGGCAGACCGGCTCGCAGAAGCCGCACTCGATGCACTTGTCGACGATCTCGTCGGCGGCCGGCAGCGGCTTGAGGTTCTTCAGGTGCAGTTGCGGGTCGTCGGTGAGGATGACGCCGGGGTTGAGGATGCCCTTGGGGTCGAGCAGGCGCTTGAGCTGCCACATCAGCTGGTAGGCGTCGTGGCCCCATTCCAGTTCGACGAAGGGCGCCATGTTGCGCCCGGTGCCGTGCTCGGCCTTCAGCGAGCCGCCGTATTCCACCGCCACCAGGTGCGCCACGTCGTCCATGAAGGCAGAGTAGCGCGCCACCTGCTCGGGCGAGTCGAAGCCCTGGGTGAAGACGAAGTGCAGATTGCCCTCCAGCGCGTGGCCGAACAGGATCGCCTCGTCGTAGCCGTGCTTGTCGAACAGTTCGATCAAGCGGTTCACGCCCTCGGCCAGTTGTTCGACGGGGAAGGTGACGTCTTCGATGATCACCGTGGTGCCGGTCTCGCGCACCGCGCCAACGGCCGGGAAGGTGTCCTTGCGGATGCGCCAGAGCTGGTTGTAGACGAGCGGGTCTTCGCTGAAGTCGACCTGCTTCTCCACCGGGAATTCGGCGATGGAGGCCATGATCTGCGCGAGCTGTTCGTGCAGCAGCGTCTGCGTCGCCGCGCGGGATTCGATGAGCAACGCGCAGGCGCCGACGGACAGGCTCTTCACCCACACCGGCATGCCCTGCATGTTCTCCACCGAGCGCAGGCTGCGGCGGTCCAGCAGCTCCACGGCGGACACCGGCTGCTGCTTGAGCAGCGGCACGGCCTTGCAGCAGGTTTCCACGTCGGGGAAGACGATCAGCGCGCTGGCCTTGTGCGGGTGGTCCGGCACGGTGTCGTAGGTCACTGCGCTGATGAAGCCCAGGGTGCCTTCGGAGCCGACCATCAGGTGGGTGAGGATGTCCAGCGGCTGGTCGTAGTCCACCAGGGCGTTGAGCGAGAAGCCGGTGGTGTTCTTCAGGCGGTACTTGTGGCGGATCTTCGCCGCCAGCTCGGTGTTGGCGCGGGTCTGCCGGCCCAGTTCGGCCAGTTGTTCCAGCAGCTCGCCGTGGCTGGCCTGGAAGGCCTCGATGCTGGCTGCGTCCTCGCTGTCCAGCAGGGTGCCGTCGGCCAGCACCAGGCGCAGGCCGGCCAGGGTGTTGTAGCTGTTCTGCGCGGTGCCGCAGCACATGCCGCTGGCGTTGTTGGCGACGATGCCGCCGATCTTGCAGGCGTTGATCGAGGCCGGGTCCGGGCCGATCTTGCGGCCGAAGGGCGCCAGCCAGGCGTTGGCCTGGGCGCCGATGACACCGGGCTGCAGGCGGATCTGCCCGCCGCTGGCGCGGATGTCGCGGCCGTTCCAGTTGTCGCCCAGCACCAGCAGCACCGAGTCGCTGACCGCCTGGCCGGAAAGGCTGGTGCCGGCGGCGCGGAAGGTCACCGCCACCTGCTGGGCGTGGGCGGCGCGCAGCAGGGTGCGCACCTCGTCTTCGCTCTCCACGCGGATCACCAGCTTGGGGATCAGCCGGTAGAAGCTGGCGTCGGTGCCGAAGGCCAGGGTCGAGAGCGGGTCGTCGAAGCGGCGCTCGCGGGGGATCAGGTGTTCTACCGTGTCGAGGAACGCGGCGGGCAGGCTCATGGCGGCTCCAGTCATCATCGGTGAGCGTGGACCGCTGGACGGCCCATCGGTGTTCTTTTGATTTTGCAGGAGCGAGCTGGCTCGCGAACCCGCTGGGCGGCTCGGAGCCGGGCAAGCTCGCTCCTACAGGGGGGCGCCTTCAGGCGCCGAGTTCGCGCACCAGCGAATCGCGGGTGATTTCGCCGATCGACTTGGCGCCGGTGAGCACCATGGCCACGCGCATTTCCTTCTCGATCAGCTCCAGCAGGTTGCGCACGCCGGCCTCGCCATCCACCGCCAGGGCGTAGAGGAAGGCGCGGCCGAGCAGCACGCTGTCGGCGCCCAGGGCGATCATGCGGACCACGTCCAGGCCGTTGCGGATGCCGGAGTCGGCGAGGATGGTCAAATCGCCCTTCACCGCGTCGGCGATGGCCGGCAGGGCGCGGGCGCTGGACAGCACGCCGTCGAGCTGGCGGCCGCCGTGGTTGGAGACGACGATGCCGTCGGCGCCGAATTTCACCGCGTCCTTGGCGTCCTCGGGGTCGAGGATGCCCTTGATCACCATCGGGCCTTCCCAGAAGTCGCGGATCCACTCCAGGTCCTTCCAGGAAATCGACGGGTCGAAGTTGGCGCCCAGCCAGCCGATGTAGTCGGCCAGGCCCGTGGGGTTGCCGCGGTATTTGGAGATGTTGCCCAGGTCATGCGGGCGGCCCAGCAGGCCCACGTCCAGCGCCCACTGCGGGTGGGTCATGGCCTGCCACATGCGCCGCAGCGGGGCGTTCGGGCCGCTCATGCCGGAGTGCGCGTCGCGGTAGCGGGCGCCGGGCACCGGCATGTCCACGGTGAACACCAGGGTCGAGCAGCCGGCGGCCTTGGCCCGCTCCAGGGCGTTCTTCATGAAGCCGCGGTCCTTCAGCACGTAGAGCTGGAACCACATGGGCCGGTCGATGGCCGGCGCCACTTCCTCGATCGGGCACACCGAGACGGTCGACAGGGTGAAGGGCACGCCCTTGGAGGCCGCGGCGCGCGCCGCCTGCACTTCGCCGCGGCGGGCGTACATGCCGGTCAGGCCGACCGGGGCCAGGGCCACCGGCATCGCCAGTGTCTCGTTGAACAGCCGGGTTTCCAGGCTCAGCTCGGACATGTTCTTCAGCACGCGCTGGCGCAGGGCGATGTCCGACAGGTCCGCCACGTTGCGGCGCAGGGTGTGCTCGGCGTAGGCGCCGCCGTCGGCGTAATGGAACAGGAAGGGCGGAATCTTGCGTTGGGCCGCGGCGCGGTAGTCGGTGGAGGCGGAAATGATCATCTGGCAGGGCACCGGTTGGGGTGGACGGTGAAGGCCGGGCCCCGTAGCGCTGGGACCCGGCAGGTACAGCTTAGTGAACGAGCATGCCGGTGAAGACATAGGCCTGCAGCAGGGTGATCACGCCGATCACCGCGGCGAACAGCAGGCTGTGCTTCAGGGTGAAGCGGAACAGGTCGGATTCCTTGCCGACCATGCCGGTGGCGGCGCAGGCCACGGCGATGGATTGCGGCGAGATCATCTTGCCGGTCACGCCACCGGTGGTGTTGGCGGCCACCAGCAGGGTGTCGTTGACGCCGATCTGGTGCGCGGTGGTGCCCTGCAGGGCGCCGAACAGTGCGTTGGACGAGGTGTCCGAACCGGTCAGGAACACGCCCAGCCAGCCGAGGAACGGCGAGAAGAACGGGAAGGCCGCGCCGGTGCCGGCCAGGACTAGGGCCAGGGTGGTGGACATGCCGGAGAAGTTGGTGACGAAGGCGAAGGCCAGCACCATGCCGATGGACAGCACCGGCCACTTCAGCTCGACCAGGGTTTCCTTGAAAGTGGTCAGACCAGTTTTCGCGGCGATGCGCAGGATGAACATCGAGACGATCGCGGAGATCATGATCGCGGTGCCGGTGGCGGCCAGCGGGTCGAACTTGAACACGGCCGGCAGCGCGGTGGCGGCGGCAGCGATCGGCGGGCCCTTGAATACCAGTTGGTCCAGGCCCGGGATCGGGAAGTTGAACACCAGGCTGTAGAGCGCGCCGCCGGGCAGGAACATGGCCTTGAACGGCTTCAGCGTCCAGATGGTGACCAGCACGGTGAGCACCAGGAACGGCGACCAGGCCTTGATGATCTCGCCGGTGCTGTAGGGCGAGGGTTCGGAGCGCGGCGCGTTGCCGCCGCCGACCACGGCTGCGCCGCCGGAGACGCCGACCACTTCGACGGCGTTGGCCGGTTGCCAGACTTTCAGGAACAGGGTCAGGCACACCAGGCTGATCAGCGCGGAGGTGATGTCCGGCAGTTCCGGGCCGATGAAGTTGGAGGTGAAGTACTGGCTGACGGCGAAGCTGCCGCCGGCGACCAGGGCGGCCGGCCAGGTTTCCTTCACGCCCTTGAGGCCGTCCATCATGAACACCAGCCAGAACGGCACCAGCAGCGACAGCAGCGGCAGCTGGCGGCCGGCCATGGCGCCGATCTTGAAGGCGTCGATGCCCGAGACCTGGCCGGCGACGATGATCGGAATGCCCAGGGCGCCGAAGGCCACCGGCGCGGTGTTGGCGATCAGGCACAGGCCGGCGGCGTATAGCGGGTTGAAGCCCAGGCCGACGAGCAGGGCGGCGGTGATCGCCACCGGCGCGCCGAAGCCGGCCGCGCCTTCCAGGAAGGCGCCGAAGGAGAAGCCGATCAGCAGCACCTGCAGGCGTTGGTCGGAGGTGATCGACAGGACCGAGCTGCGGATGATCTCGAACTGCCCGCTCTTGACCGTCAGTTTGTACAGGAACACCGCCGCGACGATGATCCAGGCGATCGGCCAGAGGCCGTAGAGGAAGCCGTAGAACGCGGCGCCCAGGGCCTTGCCGACCGGCATGCCGTAGGCGGCGATGGCGACGACGATGGAGAGGATCAGGGTGATGGTGCCGGCGACGTGGCCCTTGAGGCGGAACACGGCGAGGGCGAGGAAGAAGAAGACGATCGGGATCACGGCGACCAGCGCGGACAGGCCGAGGCTGCCGAGCGGGGTATAGATCTGCTGCCAGGTTTGCATGCTGTTTTGGCTCCTAATTGTTTTTTGATTGGAGTCTAGTCTTGCGCCGTGTCGTGGGTTTGGCGCCGCCCCGGGCGGGGTTGGCGGCAGGCGGACGACCGTCTCGGCGTATCTCGCGAAAATTGGTAATACCAATTTACAAAAGCGAGCGCTCAGAGTAAAAGCATCCCTGTAGGCTGTCAATTTGCGGCGCTACAACTTTTGTCGGACCGGGCGATCCAGGCGATCGCCGGGCTTGTTGTGGTGGGCGCCGCTGGTTAGGCTGCCGCCCCTGCGAAACGGGGCCTTCCGCCAGGCGGGCCGAGAGGTGGGGAAAAGATGGCTTTCAATCAGGTACGGCAGCGCCGCTTGTCGGACGATATCGTCGAGCGTCTGGAGGCGATGATCCTCGAGGGCACGCTCAAGGCGGGCGAACGCCTGCCGGCCGAGCGGGTGCTGGCCGAGCAGTTCGGCGTGTCGCGGCCTTCGCTGCGCGAGGCGATCCAGAAGCTGGTGGCCAAGGGGCTGCTGGTCAGCCGCCAGGGCGGCGGCAACTATGTCGCGCAGTCCCTGGGCTCGACCTTCAGCGACCCGTTGCTGCACCTGCTGGAGAGCAACCCCGAGGCGCAGCGCGACCTGCTGGAGTTCCGCCACACCCTGGAAGGCTCCTGCGCCTACTACGCCGCGCTGCGCGCCACCGAGGTGGACCACCAGCGCCTGACCAGCGCCTTCGAGACGCTGCAGGCCTGCTATCAGCGCAACGACAAGGTCAGCGAGGAGGAGGGGGCGGCCGACGCCAGTTTCCACCTGGCCATTGCCGAGGCCAGCCACAACACCGTGCTGCTGCATACCATCCGCGGCCTGTTCGACCTGCTCAAGCACAACGTGGTGACCAACATCGGCGGCATGTACGCCCAGCGCACGGAAACCCGCGAGCAACTGATGAGCCAGCACCGCGAGCTGTACGACGCGATCATGCAGGGCCGGGCGGAAGAGGCGCGGGAGATTTCCCACCGGCACATTTCCTATGTGCGGGAAGTGCTGGAGGAGGCACAGGACGAAGTGCGGCGCCTGGAGCGGGCGCAGCGCAGGCTGGGGGTTTAACGGCAGGAACCTGCAGGAGCGAGCAAGCTCGCTCCTACGAAAAGCGGGGGCTGGCGTCAGCTTCGTAGGATGGGTTGAGCCTTGGCGAAACCCATGCTGTCACGGTGATGGGTATCGCTTCGCTCCACCCATCCTACGAAAAGCCTGGCGTCAGTCGTCCTTGCCGTGTCGCATGGCGCGCTGGATCTCGCGATTGGAATCGCGTTCCTTCTCGGTGTCGCGCTTGTCGTATTCCTTCTTGCCCTTGGCCAGCGCGATCTCGCACTTGATCAGGTGCTTCTTCCAGTACATCGACAGCGCCACGCAGGCGTAGCCCTTCTGCTGCACCGCGCCGAACAGCTTGCCCAGCTCGCGCTTGTGCAGCAGCAGCTTGCGCGTGCGCACCGGGTCGGCGATCACGTGGGTGCTGGCAGTGGTCAGCGGGGTGATGTGGCTGCCCAGCAGCCAGGCCTCGCCGTCCTTGAGCAGGACGTAGCTGTCGACCAACTGGGCCTTGCCGGCGCGCAGGCTCTTGACCTCCCAGCCGGCCAGGGCGATGCCCGCCTCGAAGCGTTGCTCGATGAAGTAGTCGTGCAGAGCCTTCTTGTTCTGCGCGATGGTCCCCTGGGGGTGTTTCTTCTGTTTAGCCATAGGCCGCGCATTATAGGGAGTCGCTCGTCGCGCCGCCATCGGGGACGACCAATTCCGGGTGCGGCGGGATGCGCGCTTGAGGGTGGGTGGCTAATCTCGGAGAATGCGCGCTGTTTTTCGTACCGTTGGAGGCCGGTTCGCCGGCGTCCGCCACTGAAGAAGCGAGACCCCTATGAGCACGCATATCCAGCGTTCGGCCCTGCTGCCCTATCCCGCGAAGGCGCTGTACGACCTGGTCAACGATGTGGCGCGCTACCCGGAGTTCCTGCCCTGGTGCTCGGCGAGCAAGGTGCTGGAGGAAAGCGAAACGGCGATGCGCGCCGAGCTCAGTGTGGCCAAGGGCAACCTGTCGCAGCGCTTCAGCACGCGCAACGTGCTGGTGCCCGGGCAGAGCATCGAGATGAACCTCGAGGACGGCCCGTTCTCCGAGCTGCACGGCGTGTGGACCTTCAAGGCCCTGGGCGACAAGGCCTGCAAGATCACCCTGGACCTGACCTTCGATTACGCCGGCGCCCTGGTCAAGGCGACCCTCGGGCCGCTGTTCACCCAGGCGGCCAACACCATGGTCGACGCCTTCTGCCAGCGCGCCAAGCAGCTGTATGGCTGATAAGCGCAGCATCGCCATCGAGGTGGTCTGCGCGCTGCCCGAGCGCCAGCGCCTGCTGCGCCTGAGTGTGCCCTATGGCACGCGGGTGCGCGAGGCGGTGAGGTTGTCCGGCATCGCTGCGCAGTTCCCCGAGCTGGACGTGCTCGACAGCCCGCTGGGCATCTTCGGCAAGGCGGTCGCCGACCCGGACGGCCGGGTGCTGGAGGAGGGCGAGCGGGTGGAAATCTACCGGCCGCTGATCGCCGACCCCAAGGAAGTGCGCAAGCAGCGTGCCGCCCGCGCCAAGGCCAGAAAGGGCTGAGCGAAACACGCGGACATGAAAAAGCCCGGTCGATGCCGGGCTTTTTCATGGATGTGCCGGTTACTGCGGATTGGTTTCCAGCGGTTCCGGGGTGGGCACGGCGACCGGCTTGGCCTCGTCGACTTCGCGCTGCAGCTGTTCTTCCACCGAGCCCGGCTTGGCCGGCTCTTCCTTGGGCTGCTCCGGCTTCTGCTGTTGCGGCTGCTCGGGTGAAGCGGGGGTGGATTCCTTGCCGAGGATGGCCTCGTCGCGGCTGACGCCCGGGCGGAAGTCGCCGTTCAGGCCGATCAACTGGTCGTTGCCGTTGAACATCAGGCTGACGCGCTCCTGCTGGCGCTGGCCGCCGCCGGGCTGGATGCTGTACAGGTAGTCCCAGCGGTCGGGGTGGAAGGTATCCACGATCAGCGGGTTGCCCATGATGAAACGCACCTGCCGACGGGTCATTCCCGGCTTCAGTTGGTCTATCATGTCTTGTGTTACGACGTTGCCTTGCTGGATGTCGATCTTGTAGACCCCCGGGAACGAACAACCGGCGAGTGCGGCTAGTCCCATTGCGAATGCGAGACTGGTCAGCATGAGCTTGGTGTTTTGCATCGGGGGGTGACTTCCACTATCTTGGCTGGGCGACGAAACCCCGATCATACCCGCATTGAAGGATGCTGCGAAGCATTCCGCGCCGAGAAAGCACACATGGTTGAAAATAGCGAACTGCGCAAGGCCGGCCTGAAAGTCACCCTGCCGCGCGTCAAGATCCTGCAGATGCTCGATTCCGCCGAGCAACGCCACATGAGCGCCGAGGACGTCTACAAGGCGCTGATGGAGGCTGGCGAGGATGTCGGCCTGGCCACCGTGTACCGCGTGTTGACCCAATTCGAGGCAGCCGGCCTGGTGGTGCGCCACAACTTCGACGGCGGCCACGCCGTGTTCGAACTGGCCGACAGCGGCCACCACGACCACATGGTCTGCGTGGATACCGGCGAGGTCATCGAGTTCATGGACAGCGAGATCGAGAAGCGCCAGAAGGAAATCGTCAAGGAGCGCGGCTTCGAGCTGGTGGACCACAACCTGGTCCTGTACGTGCGCAAGAAGAAATAAAGCCTTGCAACGAACGGAAAACGGCGGCCCTGGGGCCGCCGTTTTCATTTTCAGGGGGATTTCAGGTGAGATTGGCGCGTAGGCGCAACTGTCTGCGCCGAGGCGCTTTTCGTAGGATGGGTTGAGCTTGCGAAACCCATGCGGTGGTGGTGATGGGTATCGCTTCGCTCAACACCATCCTACGAAAAGCCATGCTCGCTCATGCGGTAGGAGCGGACCTTGTCCGCGATAGTCGGAGGTCTCGGCGCGATTCGCGGATGAGATCCGCTCCTACAGGTTGCCCATGCGCCGTGCCCTTGTAGGAGCGCGCCCTGCGCGCGAATCGCAGGCAGGGCCTGCTCCTACGAGAAGCCGCCGTGTTCGTAGGGCTTTGTTCGCGATCGTTCAGCCCTGCAGCGCCCGGTCCACCATCTTGCGGGCGTGGGCCAGGGATTCCTTGGTCATGTCCACGCCGCCGAGCATGCGGGCGATCTCTTCTATGCGTTCGGCCTTCTTCAGGTTGGCCACCGCGGTGCGGGTTTCGCTGCTGCCGCGCTCCTTGTGCACGAACAGGTGCTGGTGGCCCTGGGCCGCGACCTGCGGCAGGTGGGTGACGGTCAGCACCTGGCCGCCTTCGCCCAGGCGGCGCAGCAGTTGGCCGACCACTTCCGCGGTGGGGCCGCCGATGCCGACGTCCACTTCGTCGAAGACCAGGGTGGGCGTGCGCGAGGTTTGCGCGGTGATCACCTGGATGGCCAGGCTGATGCGCGACAGTTCGCCGCCGGAGGCGACCCGCGCCAGGCCCTTGAGCGGCTGCCCGGGGTTGGCGCTGACCAGGAATTCCAGCTGCTCCAGGCCGTTGGCCTGGGGCTCGTCGGCGGGGGCGTCGCTCAGTTCGATGGCGAAGCGCCCGCCAGGCATGCCCAGGCGCTGCATTTCCGTTTCCACCAGGGTGGCCAGCTGCGGGGCGGCCTGGCGGCGCAGGGCGCTGAGTTCCGCGGCTTTTTCCTGGTAATGGCGCTCGTAGGCGGCCAGTTCCTCGCCCAGGCGTTCCGCGGCTTCGTCGTCGGCGTTCAGTGCCTCCAGTTCCTCCAGCAGGCGCTGTTGCAGGGCTTGCAGGTCGTGGGGCTGCACGCGGTGCTTGCGGGCCAGGCTGTAGATGGCGTCCATGCGTTCTTCCAGTAGCTGCAGGCGGCTGGGGTCGGCATCGAAGTTGTCGACGAAACGGTTCAGCTCGCCCACCGCTTCCTCTACCTGGATCTGCGCGCTGGACAGCAGGTTGACCGCCTCGGCCAGCGCCGCGGGCTGGCTCTGGAAGGCGGTCAGGCGGTTGAGGCTGGCGGTCAGCACCGACAACACGTTGCCGGCGTCGCTTTCGCTGCACATGTCCACCACCTGGCGGCAGGCGCCGATCAGCGCGCCGGCGTTGCTCAGGGTCTTGTGCTCGGCCTCCAGCGCCTCCAGTTCGTTCTCGCCCAGGGCCAGGTTCTCCAGTTCGTCCAGCTGGTAGCTGAGCAACTGGTGGCGGGCGCGCTGTTCGTCGCTGCTGCGCGACAGGCGGTCGAGTTCCTGGCGCGTCTGCTTCCAGCGCTGCGCGGCCAGCTGTACCTGGCGCGCCAGGTCCTGGCTGCCGGCGTATTCGTCGAGCAGGCGGCGGTGGGTGTCGGCCTTGAGCAGCGACTGGTGCTCGTGCTGGCTGTGGATATCGATCAGCAGTTCGCCCAGGGCCTTGAGGTCGCCCAGGGTGCAGGGCGTGCCGTTGATGTAGCCGCGCGAGCGGCCTTCGGCGGTGATCACCCGGCGCAGGATGCACGGGCCGTCCTGCTCCAGGTCGCGCTCGGCGAGCCAGTCGCGGGCCTCGGCGATGGCGCCGACGTCGAAGCTGGCGAGGATGTCGGCCTTGTCCGCGCCGGGGCGCACCACGCCGCTGTCGGCGCGGTCGCCCAGGGCCAGGCCGAGGGCGTCGAGCATGATCGACTTGCCGGCGCCGGTCTCGCCGGTGATCACGGTCATGCCGGCGGCGAGCTCGAGATCGAGGTGCTCGACGATGGCGTAGTTGTGCACGGAGAGATGAACCAGCATGGAGGCGGCTCCGGTGAAAAGGTCTGTTTATTTATACAGTATTTTTTGCCGCTGGCAATTCATCGCCCGCCCCTTGAACCGGCGCAAATGGCCCCCATATAGCCGGCAGAGCCGCGAGCCATTGGGTTCGCTTTGTTTTCAAAGGCTTTTTCTTTTTTAGGAGAGTGGCATGTCTGACGAGCAACAGACTCAGGATTCGCACCTGAACGAGCAGCCGGAACAGGTTGCCGGCGACGACCTGAACGCCCGCGTGCTGGACCTCGAGGAACAGCTGGCCGCGGCCAAGGACCAGAGCCTGCGCGTCGCCGCCGAGCTGCAGAACGTGCGTCGCCGCGCCGAGCAGGATATCGAGAAGGCGCACAAGTTCGCCCTGGAGAAGTTCTCCGGCGACCTGCTGCCGGTGGTCGACACCCTGGAGCGCGCGCTGGAGATGTCCAGCCCGGACGACGAGGCGATCAAGCCGATGCGCGAAGGCATCGAGCTGACCCTCAAGATGTTCCACGACACCCTCAAGCGCTACAACCTGGAGCCGGTCGACCCCCACGGCGAGCCGTTCAACCCCGAGCACCACCAGGCGATGGCGATGGAGGAGAGCGTTCACCTGGAGCCCGGCAGCGTGGTCAAGGTGTTCCAGAAGGGCTACCTGCTCAACGGTCGCCTGCTGCGCCCGGCCATGGTCGTGGTCAGCAAGGCACCCGAGCAAACCCCGCCTTCGATCGACGAGAAGGCTTGAAATCCGCCACCCGGTCCCCATCTGGGTAATCAACCGAGCACAAGGTCCGCAGCGGGATCAGCACGGAATCTAATTTCTGGAGAGTGAATATGGGCAAAATCATTGGTATCGACCTGGGGACCACCAACTCCTGCGTCTCCATCCTGGAAAACGGCAGCGTCAAGGTGATCGAGAACGCCGAAGGCGCTCGCACCACCCCGTCGATCATCGGCTACGCCAACGACGGCGAAATCCTGGTCGGCCAGCCGGCCAAGCGCCAGGCGGTCACCAACCCGAAGAACACCCTGTACGCGGTGAAGCGCCTGATCGGCCGTCGCTTCGAAGAAGACGTCGTGCAGAAAGACATCAAGATGGTGCCGTACAGCATCGTCAAGGCTGACAACGGCGACGCCTGGGTCGAAGCCAAGGGCCAGAAGATGGCCCCGCCGCAGGTTTCCGCCGAAGTCCTGAAGAAGATGAAGAAGACCGCCGAGGACTACCTGGGCGAGCCGGTCACCGAAGCGGTCATCACCGTGCCGGCCTACTTCAACGACAGCCAGCGCCAGGCCACCAAGGACGCCGGCCGCATCGCCGGCCTGGACGTCAAGCGCATCATCAACGAGCCGACCGCGGCTGCGCTGGCCTACGGCCTGGACAAGGCCAAGGGCGACCACACCATCATCGTCTACGACCTGGGCGGCGGCACCTTCGACGTCTCGGTGATCGAGATCGCCGAAGTCGACGGCGAGCACCAGTTCGAAGTGCTGGCCACCAACGGCGACACCTTCCTCGGTGGCGAAGACTTCGACCTGCGCCTGATCGACTACCTCGTCGACGAGTTCAAGAAAGAGACCGGCATGGACCTCAAGGGCGACCCGCTGGCCATGCAGCGCCTGAAAGAGGCTGCCGAGAAGGCCAAGATCGAGCTGTCCTCGACCCAGCAGACCGACGTCAACCTGCCGTACATCACCGCCGACGCCAGCGGCCCGAAACACCTGAACGTCAAGGTGTCCCGCGCCAAGCTGGAGTCCCTGGTGGAAGACCTGGTGCAGCGCACCATCGAGCCCTGCCGCGTGGCCCTGAAGGACGCCGGCCTGGACGTGTCGAAGATCGACGAAGTGATCCTCGTCGGCGGCCAGACCCGCATGCCGCTGGTGCAGAAGACCGTCGCCGAGTTCTTCGGCAAGGAAGCGCGCAAGGACGTCAACCCGGACGAAGCCGTGGCCATGGGTGCCGCCATCCAGGGCGCCGTGCTGGCCGGCGACGTCAAGGACGTGCTGCTGCTCGACGTCACCCCGCTGACCCTGGGCATCGAGACCCTGGGTGGCGTGATGACCGCGCTGATCGACAAGAACACCACCATCCCGACCAAGAAGTCGCAGGTGTTCTCCACCGCCGACGACAACCAGGGCGCCGTGACCATCCACGTGCTGCAGGGCGAGCGCAAGCAGGCCGCGCAGAACAAGTCCCTGGGCAAGTTCGACCTGGCCGATATCCCGCCGGCGCCGCGCGGCGTGCCGCAGATCGAAGTGACCTTCGACATCGACGCCAACGGCATCCTGCACGTGTCCGCCAAGGACAAGGCCACCGGCAAGCAGCAGTCCATCGTGATCAAGGCCTCTTCGGGCCTGTCCGAGGACGAGATCCAGCAGATGGTGCGCGATGCCGAGGCCAACGCCGAGGAAGACCGCAAGTTCGAGGAACTGGCTGCTGCCCGCAACCAGGGCGATGCGCTGGTCCATGCGACTCGCAAGATGGTCACCGAGGCTGGCGACAAGGCCACCGCCGAGGAGAAGGCTGCCATCGAGAAGGCGCTGGCCGACCTGGAAGCCGCCGTGAAGGGCGACGACAAGGCCGAGATCGAAGCGAAGATGAACGCGCTGTCCCAGGCGTCCACCCCGCTGGCGCAGAAGATGTACGCCGAGCAACCGCAGCCGGGCGCCGAAGCCCAGTCCGGCGATGCTGACCACAAGGCCGGCGACGACGTGGTCGACGCCGAGTTCGAAGAGGTCAAGGAGAACAAGTAAGCCTCGTGCAAGCTTGCGCTCCGGCGCACCGACCAGCGTGTCGGTGCGCATGAAACGTCACGCGGGGGCTTGCTCCCGCGTCGGCGTGTCTGGGGGAGAGGTTTTCAAGGTGCAAAGAATTTATGGCCAAACGTGATTTCTACGAGGTACTGGGTGTCGAGCGTGGCGCCAGCGAGTCGGACCTGAAGAAGGCCTACCGCCGGCTGGCCATGAAGTACCACCCGGACCGCAATCCCGGCGACAAGGAAGCCGAGGATAAATTCAAGGAGGCCAACGAGGCGTACGAGATCCTGTCCGACGCCAGCAGGCGCGCGGCCTACGATCAGTACGGCCACGCCGGCGTCGACCCGCAGATGGGCGGCGGTGGCGCCGGCTTCGGTGGCGCGAGCTTCTCGGACATCTTCGGCGACGTCTTCAGCGACTTCTTCGGTGGCGGCGGCGGTGGCCGTGGCGGCCGCGGCGGCCCGCAGCGCGGCGCCGACCTGCGCTACACCCTGGACCTGGACCTGGAAGACGCGGTCCGCGGCACCACCGTGACCATCCGCGTGCCGACCCTGGTCGGCTGCAAGACCTGCAGCGGCAGCGGTGCCAAGCCCGGCACCTCGCCGGTCACCTGCACCACCTGCGGCGGCATCGGCCAGGTGCGCATGCAGCAGGGCTTCTTCTCGGTGCAGCAGACCTGCCCGCGCTGCCATGGCAGCGGCAAGATGATCAGCGACCCCTGCGGCACCTGCCATGGCCAGGGCCGCGTGGAAGAGCAGAAGACGCTGTCGGTCAAGGTGCCGGCCGGCGTCGACACCGGCGACCGCATCCGCCTCACCGGCGAGGGCGAGGCCGGGGCCCATGGCGGCCCGGCGGGCGACCTCTACGTGGTGGTCAACGTGCGCGAGCACGACATCTTCCAGCGCGACGGCAAGCACCTGTACTGCGAAGTGCCGATCAGCTTCGCCGACGCCGCCCTGGGCGGTGAGCTGGAAGTGCCGACGCTGGATGGCCGGGTGAAGCTGAAGATCCCGGAAGGCACCCAGACCGGCAAGCTGTTCCGCCTGCGCGGCAAGGGTGTGGCCCCGGTGCGCGGCGGTGGCGCCGGCGACCTGATGTGCCGCGTGGTGGTCGAGACCCCGGTGAACCTGGACAAGCGCCAGCGCGAACTGCTCGAGGAGTTCCGCAGCAGCCTGCAGGGCGACACCTCCCACTCGCCCCGCGCCAGTGGCTGGTTCGAAGGCATGAAGCGCTTCTTCGACGATTTATAAGTGATGGGCTGGAAGCTCGAAGCTGGAGGCTTGAAGCGGGCCGGCTCGGGCTTCCGGCTTCTGGCTTCCAGCTTGGAGCTTTCTGTTATGCGACGTATAGCCGTAATGGGCGCCGCCGGGCGCATGGGCAAGAACCTGATCGAGGCGGTGCAGCAGACCAACGGCAGCGCCGGCCTGACCGCCGCCATCGACCGCCCGGACAGCACCCTGGTGGGCGCCGACGCCGGTGAACTGGCCGGCCTGGGCCGCATCGGCGTGCCGCTGTCGGGCGATCTGGCGAAGGTGGTCGACGAGTTCGACGTGCTGATCGACTTCACCCATCCCACCGTGACCCTGAAGAACCTGGAAGTCTGCCGCAAGGCCGGCAAGGCCATGGTCATCGGCACCACCGGTTTCTCCGTGGAGGAGAAGGCCCTGCTGGCCGAAGCCGCCAAGGACATCCCGATCGTCTTCGCCGCCAACTACAGCGTCGGCGTCAACCTCTGCCTGAAGCTGCTGGACACCGCCGCCCGCGTGCTGGGCGACGAAGTGGACATCGAGATCATCGAGGCCCACCACCGGCACAAGGTCGACGCGCCGTCCGGCACCGCCTTGCGCATGGGCGAAGTGGTGGCCAATGCCCTGGGGCGTGACCTGGAGAAGGTGGCGGTCTACGGTCGCGAGGGCCAGACCGGCGCCCGCGAGCGCGAGACCATCGGCTTCGCCACCGTGCGCGCCGGCGACGTGGTGGGCGACCACACCGTGCTGTTCGCCGCCGAGGGCGAGCGCGTGGAGATCACCCACAAGGCCTCCAGCCGCATGACCTTCGCCCGCGGCGCGGTGCGTGCGGCGCTGTGGCTGGAAGGGCAGGGCAGCGGCCTGTACGACATGCAGGACGTGCTCGGGCTGCGCTGAGCGCCTGCCGCGCGTCGGCATGACGGGGCAAAAATGACCCAGCGGTAGCGTTACGCGTCGTGCAAAAGGTGGACCATTATGTCGCGTTTCTGTAAACTACAGATTTAGTGTGTCCACTAAAAGCAGCGCAGCATGAACCATATAAAAAGCGGGATGACCTCTTCTGATGTCATCCCGCTTTTTTACAACCTGCGCACGCCCAGCCAGGCTTGATTCACGGGAGGTCTTCTTGACTAAGCCAGCCATACTTGCACTTGCCGACGGCAGCATTTTTCGCGGTGAAGCCATCGGTGCCGACGGTCAGACCGTCGGCGAGGTGGTGTTCAACACCGCCATGACCGGCTACCAGGAAATCCTTACCGATCCTTCCTATGCCCAACAGATCGTCACCCTGACCTACCCGCACATCGGCAACACCGGGACCACCCCGGAAGACGCCGAAGCCAACCGCGTCTGGGCCGCCGGCCTGATCATCCGCGACCTGCCGTTGCTGGCCAGCAGCTGGCGCAACAAGCAGTCGCTGCCCGACTACCTGAAGGAAAACGGCACCGTCGCCATCGCCGGTATCGATACCCGCCGCCTGACGCGCATCCTGCGCGAGAAGGGCTCGCAGAACGGCTGCATCCTCGCCGGCGACGACGCCACCGAAGAGAAGGCGCTGGAACTGGCGCGTTCCTTCCCGGGCCTGAAGGGCATGGACCTGGCCAAGGTGGTGTCCTCCACCGAGCGCTACGAGTGGCGCTCCAGCGTGTGGAACCTGGAAACCGACAGCCACCCGGAAATCCCCGCCGCCGAGTTGCCCTACCACGTGGTCGCCTACGACTTCGGCGTCAAGCTGAACATCCTGCGCATGCTGGTGGCCCGCGGCTGCCGCCTGACCGTGGTGCCGGCGCAGACCCCGGCCAGCGAAGTGCTGGCGCTGAACCCGGACGGCATCTTCCTCTCCAACGGCCCCGGCGACCCCGAGCCGTGCGACTACGCCATCCAGGCCATCCGCGAGTTCCTTGACACCGAGATCCCGGTCTTCGGCATCTGCCTCGGTCACCAACTGCTGGCCCTGGCGTCGGGCGCCAAGACCATGAAGATGGGCCACGGCCACCACGGCGCCAACCACCCGGTGCAGGACCTGGATACCGGCGTGGTGATGATCACCAGCCAGAACCACGGCTTCGCGGTGGACGAGGAAACCCTGCCGGGCAACCTGCGCGCCACCCACAAGTCGCTGTTCGACGGCACCCTGCAGGGCATCGAGCGCACCGACAAGGTGGCCTTCAGCTTCCAGGGCCACCCGGAAGCCAGCCCCGGCCCGCACGACGTGGCGCCGCTGTTCGACCGTTTCATCTCGGCCATGGCCGAGCGTCGCTGAGGGCTGCGAAGAGGTAAGCGAAGATGATGCCGACCCTGGGAATCACCGACCTCTGGACCTACGTCCTGGGTACGCTGTTCATCGTCCTGCTGCCGGGCCCGAACTCGCTGTTCGTGCTGGCCACCGCCGCCCAGCGTGGCGTCGGCGCCGGCTACCGGGCGGCCAGCGCGGTGTTCCTGGGCGATGCCATCCTGATGCTGCTGTCGGCCCTGGGCATCGCCTCGCTGCTCAAGGCCGAGCCGGTGCTGTTCCTCGGCCTGAAGTACGCCGGCGCCGCCTACCTGTTCTACCTGGGCCTGGGCATGCTCCGCGGCGGCTTGCAGAAGCTGCGCCAGCCGCTGGAACAGGCTGCCCCGGCGAAGGAAGTGGACGTCGCCCAGCCGTTCCGCAAGGCGCTGCTGCTGAGCCTGTCGAACCCCAAGGCGATCCTCTTCTTCGTGTCCTTCTTCATCCAGTTCGTCGACCCGGGCTATGCCTACCCCGGCGTGTCGTTCCTGGTGCTGGGCACGATCCTCGAGGTCATCAGCGCCCTCTACCTCAGCTTCCTGATCTTTTCCGGTGTGCGCCTGGCGGCCTGGTTCCGCCGCCGGCAACGACTGGCGGCCGGCGCCTCGAGCGGCGTCGGCGCCCTGTTCGTCGGCTTCGGCGTGAAGCTGGCCAGCGCAACCCTTTCCTGAATATTGCAACGAGAGTCCCATGCCCAAGCGTACAGACATCAAGAGCATCCTGATCCTCGGTGCCGGCCCCATCGTCATCGGCCAGGCCTGCGAATTCGACTACTCCGGCGCCCAGGCCTGCAAGGCCCTGAAGGAAGAAGGCTTCCGCGTCATCCTGGTGAACTCCAACCCGGCCACCATCATGACCGACCCGGCCATGGCCGACGCCACCTACATCGAGCCGATCAAGTGGCAGACCGTGGCCAAGATCATCGAGAAGGAGCGCCCCGACGCGCTGCTGCCGACCATGGGCGGCCAGACCGCGCTGAACTGCGCGCTGGACCTGGAGCGCCACGGCGTGCTGGAGAAGTTCGGCGTCGAGATGATCGGCGCCAATGCCGACACCATCGACAAGGCCGAGGACCGCTCGCGCTTCGACAAGGCCATGAAGGCCATCGGCCTGGCCTGCCCGCGCTCGGGCATCGCCCACAGCATGGAAGAGGCCTACGGCGTGCTGGAGCAGGTCGGCTTCCCCTGCATCATCCGTCCGTCCTTCACCATGGGCGGCACCGGCGGCGGCATCGCCTACAACCGAGAAGAGTTCGAAGAAATCTGCGCCCGCGGCCTGGACCTGTCGCCGACCAACGAACTGCTGATCGACGAATCGCTGATCGGCTGGAAGGAATACGAGATGGAGGTTGTCCGCGACAAGAAGGACAACTGCATCATCGTCTGCTCCATCGAGAACTTCGACCCCATGGGCGTGCACACCGGTGACTCCATCACCGTGGCCCCGGCGCAGACCCTGACCGACAAGGAATACCAGATCATGCGCAACGCCTCCCTGGCGGTGCTGCGCGAGATCGGCGTGGAGACCGGCGGTTCCAACGTGCAGTTCGGCATCTGCCCGGACACCGGGCGCATGGTCGTGATCGAGATGAACCCGCGGGTGTCGCGTTCCTCGGCCCTGGCCTCCAAGGCCACCGGCTTCCCGATCGCCAAGATCGCCGCCAAGCTGGCCGTCGGCTACACCCTCGACGAACTGCAGAACGACATCACCGGCGGCCGCACCCCGGCGTCCTTCGAGCCGGCCATCGACTACGTCGTGACCAAGGTGCCGCGCTTCGCCTTCGAGAAATTCCCCAAGGCCGACGCCCGCCTGACCACCCAGATGAAATCCGTGGGCGAGGTCATGGCCATCGGCCGTACCTTCCAGGAGTCGGTGCAGAAAGCCCTGCGCGGCCTGGAAGTGGGCGTTGCCGGCTTCGATCCGAAACTCGACCTGGCCGACCCGGAAGCCGAGGGCATCCTGCGCCGCGAGCTGACCGTGCCGGGCGCCGAGCGCATCTGGTACGTGGCCGATGCCTTCCGCGCCGGCAAGAGCATCGAAGAAGTCTTCGCCCTGACCAAGATCGACGAATGGTTCCTGGTGCAGATCGAGGACCTGATCAAGGAAGAAGAGAAGGTCAAGACCCTCGGCCTGTCCGGCATCGACGCCGACCTGATGCGCAAGCTCAAGCGCAAGGGCTTCTCCGACGCGCGCCTGGCCAAGCTGCTGGGCGTGACCGAGAAGAACCTGCGCAGCCACCGCCACAAGCTGAAGGTCGTGCCGGTGTACAAGCGCGTGGACACCTGCGCCGCCGAATTCGCCACCGACACCGCCTACATGTACTCGACCTACGAGGAAGAGTGCGAGGCCAACCCGTCCGGCCGCGACAAGATCATGATCCTCGGCGGCGGTCCGAACCGCATCGGCCAGGGCATCGAGTTCGACTACTGCTGCGTGCACGCGGCGCTGGCGATGCGCGAAGACGGCTACGAGACCATCATGGTCAACTGCAACCCGGAGACCGTCTCCACCGACTACGACACTTCCGACCGCCTGTACTTCGAGCCGGTGACCCTGGAAGACGTGCTGGAGATCGTCCGCGTCGAGCAGCCCAAGGGCGTGATCGTCCAGTACGGCGGCCAGACCCCGCTGAAACTCTGCCGCGCCCTGGAAGAGGCCGGCGTGCCGATCATCGGCACCAGCCCCGACGCCATCGACCGCGCCGAGGACCGCGAGCGCTTCCAGCAGATGGTCCAGCGCCTGAACCTGCGCCAGCCGGCCAACGCCACCGCGCGCAGCGAAGACGAGGCCCTGAGCCTGTCGAAGAACATCGGCTACCCGATGGTGGTGCGCCCGTCCTACGTACTGGGCGGCCGGGCGATGGAAATCGTCTACCAGGAAGAAGAGCTCAAGCGCTACATGCGCGAGGCGGTGAAGGTCTCCAACGACAGCCCGGTGCTGCTCGACCGCTTCCTCAACTGCGCCATCGAAGTGGACATCGACGCGGTCTGCGACGGCGAGACCGTGGTGATCGGCGCCATCATGCAGCACATCGAGCAGGCCGGCGTGCACTCCGGCGACTCCGCGTGCTCGCTGCCGCCGTACTCGCTGCCCAGGCACATCCAGGACGAGATCCGCGAACAGGTCAAGAAGATGGCCCTGGAGCTGGGCGTGGTCGGCCTGATGAACGTGCAGATGGCCGTGCAGGGCGAGGACATCTACGTGATCGAGGTGAACCCGCGCGCCTCGCGTACCGTGCCCTTCGTCTCCAAGTGCATCGGCGAATCCCTGGCCAAGATCGCGGCGCGCGTCATGGCTGGCAAGAGCCTCGCCGAAGTCGGCTTCACCGAAGAGGTGATCCCGCCGTACTATAGCGTCAAGGAAGCGGTGTTCCCGTTCGCCAAGTTCCCTGGCGTCGACCCCATCCTCGGCCCGGAAATGAAATCCACCGGCGAGGTCATGGGCGTGGGCGACAGCTTCGGCGAGGCTTTCGCCAAGGCCCAGCTGGGCGCCAGCGAGATCCTGCCGAACGCCGGTTGCGCCTTCATCAGCGTCCGCGAGGACGACAAGCCGCAGGCCGTGCAGGTCGCTCGCGACCTGGTCGCGCTGGGCTTCGAGGTGGTCGCCACCGCTGGTACCGCCAAGGTGATCGAGGCGGCCGGCCTGCCGGTGCGTCGCGTGAACAAGGTGACCGAGGGCCGCCCCCACGTGGTCGACATGATCAAGAACGACGAAGTCACCCTGATCATCAACACCACCGAAGGCCGCCAGTCGATCGCCGATTCCTATTCGATCCGTCGTAACGCCCTGCAGCACAAGATCTACTGCACCACCACCATCGCGGCGGGGCAGGCGATCTGCGAGGCGCTCAAGTTCGGTCCCGAGAAGACCGTTCGCCGGCTGCAGGACCTGCATGCAGGAATCAACGCATGAGCAAATTCCCGATGACCGTCCAGGGCGCCCGCGCCCTGGAAGAAGAACTGAAACACCTGAAGACCGTTCTGCGCCCGCAGATCACCCAGGCCATCGCCGAAGCGCGTGAGCTGGGCGACCTCAAGGAAAACGCCGAGTACCATGCCGCCCGCGAGCAGCAGGGCATGTCCGAGGCGCGCATCCGCGACATCGAGGCCAAGCTGTCCAACGCGCAGATCATCGACGTCACCACCATCCCGCACACCGGCAAGGTGATCTTCGGCACCACCGTGGACATCGCCAACGTCGAGACCGACGAGACCGTGACCTACCAGATCGTCGGCGACGACGAGGCCGACATCAAGGCGCGCAAGATCTCGGTCAACTCGCCGATCGCCCGCGCGCTGATCGGCAAGACCGAGGGCGACGCCGTGCTGGTGAAGACCCCGGGCGGCGACGTCGAGTACGAGATCGTTGAAGTCCGCCACGCCTGAGTCGCGTCCGCTGAAAGCCGCCGCAGCCAGTTGGTTGCTGGCCCAGACCTTCTGGGTCGGCGGCCTCTGGCTGTTGCGTTTCGTGGTCCTGCCGGCGCTGCAGAAGGTCGGCCTGGCGCCGCTGCTGGTGCAGTCGGTGGCCGACGCGCTGACGCCGTTGCTGGTGGGGTTCGCCGGCTTCTGCGCGCTGCTCCAGGTATTGGTGCTGGTGACTGCGCAGGGGCTGTCGAGCCTCTGGCGCGAGATGCGCGGGCAATTGCTTCTGACGGTGCTGGCGATGGTGGCGAGCTACCTGGTGGTGAACCAACTGGCGCCGGATGCCCAGCGCTGGCTGCTGTTCAACTACCTGGTGCTGGCCCTGTGCGGCGTGCTGCTGGTGCTGCAGCCGGTACCGGGGCGGGACGCGGCGCGCTGAGCGCCGGCGGGGAGCCTCGGCCGGGCGCCTGGGCGCCCGGCCTATGCTGTCACAGGCCGCTGTAGCGGCTGACGTTCGACAGGTTGCGGTTCGGCTTGGGGTTGCGGCGGTAGACCAGGGCCATCTTGCCGATGGTCTGGATCAGCTCGCAACTGCCGTTCCGGCACAGCTCGTCGATCAGCACGCGGCGGTCGTCGCGCTCGGTGATGCGGAACTGCACCTTGATCAGTTCGTGATCGTTGAGCGCACGCTCCAGTTCGGCCATGACGCCCTCGGTAAGACCGTTTTCGGCAACGGTCAATACAGGCTTCAGGTGGTGGCCGATAGATTTGAACTGTTTCTTCTGCTCCTGAGTGAGCGCCATAATCAGACCCCTGGGAAAAAAGGCGGATATTCTACCCGAGTTTCGGTTTACCGGGTGCCCGCTCAGACGAGGTAACAAGTGGCCCGTTCCAAGACTAGCCATCGCTGGCTGAAAGAACACTTCGACGATCCTTACGTGAAGATGGCGCAACGCGACGGCTACCGCTCGCGCGCCAGCTACAAGCTGCTGGAAATCCAGGAGAAGGATCGCATCCTGCGCCCGGGCATGACCGTGGTCGACCTCGGCGCCGCGCCGGGCGGCTGGTCGCAGGTCACCAGCCGGGTGATCGGCGACAAGGGCACGCTGATCGCCTCGGACATCCTGCCGATGGACAGCATCCCGGACGTCACCTTCATCCAGGGCGACTTCACCGAAGACGAGGTCTTCGCCCGGCTGCTCGAGGCCATCGGAGAAAATCCGGTAGACCTTGTGATTTCCGATATGGCCCCCAATATGAGTGGACTGCCCGCCGTGGACATGCCCCGTGCCATGTTCCTCTGCGAGCTGGCGCTGGACCTGTGCGCCCGGGTGTTGCGACCGGGCGGCGATTTCCTGATCAAGATCTTCCAGGGCGAGGGCTTCGACACCTACCTGAAGACGGTCCGCGAGAATTTCGAGAAGGTACAGATGCGCAAGCCGCTGTCCTCCCGCGACCGCTCCCGCGAGCAATATCTGCTCGCGCGGGGCTTCCGCGGGGCCTAGACTGCGACGAATGGGCCGTCTGTCCGTCCACTGCACGCAAGTAGGGCTTGTCCCGGCTCGCGCCGGGGTTCATAAAGGGTTACAGACGCCTCCTACGTCGCTAGGGGTTGTGTAGTAATTTGGCCGGCAGGAGTCTGGCCGTCGTGTGAAGCGGTTTCCAGGGCGGAGCCGGCTTCAGAGGGTAATCAATTGAACGACATGGCAAAGAACCTGATCCTGTGGTTGATCATCGCGGCGGTGCTGGTCACCGTGATGAACAACTTCTCCAGTCCGAGCGAGCCGCAGACGCTCAACTACTCGGACTTCATCCAACAGGTGAAGGAAGGCAAGGTCGAGCGGGTTACCGTCGACGGCTACGTGATCACTGGCAAGCGCCAGGACGGGGATACCTTCAAGACCGTCCGTCCGGCGATCCAGGACAACGGCCTGATCGGCGACCTGGTCAACAACAACGTGGTCATCGAGGGCAAGCAGCCCGAGCAGCAGAGCATCTGGACGCAACTGCTGGTCGCCAGCTTCCCGATCCTGGTGATCATTGCCGTGTTCATGTTCTTCATGCGCCAGATGCAGGGCGGCGGCGGTGGCCGCGGCGGCCCGATGAGCTTCGGCAAGAGCAAGGCGCGCCTGCTGTCCGAGGACCAGGTCAAGACCACCTTCGCTGACGTCGCCGGCTGCGACGAGGCCAAGGAAGAGGTCAGCGAGCTGGTCGAGTTCCTCCGCGACCCGGGCAAGTTCCAGCGCCTGGGCGGCCGCATCCCGCGCGGCGTGCTGATGGTCGGCCCGCCCGGTACCGGCAAGACCCTGCTGGCCAAGGCCATCGCCGGCGAGGCCAAGGTGCCGTTCTTCACCATCTCCGGTTCCGACTTCGTCGAGATGTTCGTCGGCGTGGGCGCCTCCCGCGTGCGCGACATGTTCGACCAGGCCAAGAAACACGCCCCGTGCATCATCTTCATCGACGAGATCGACGCCGTCGGCCGCCATCGTGGCGCCGGCCTGGGCGGCGGTCATGACGAGCGCGAGCAGACCCTCAACCAGCTGCTGGTGGAGATGGACGGCTTCGAGATGAACGACGGCATCATCGTCATCGCCGCCACCAACCGTCCGGACGTGCTCGACCCGGCGCTGCTGCGCCCGGGCCGCTTCGACCGCCAGGTGGTGGTCGGCCTGCCGGACATCCGCGGCCGCGAGCAGATCCTCAAGGTGCACATGCGCAAGGTCCCGCTGGGCGACAACGTCGACGCGGCGGTGATCGCCCGCGGCACCCCGGGCTTCTCCGGCGCCGACCTGGCCAACCTGGTCAACGAGGCCTCGCTGTTCGCCGCCCGCGCCAACAAGCGCATCGTCGACATGCGCGAGTTCGAGCTGGCCAAGGACAAGATCATGATGGGCGCCGAGCGCAAGACCATGGTCATGTCCGAGAAGGAGAAGAAGAACACCGCCTTCCACGAGGCCGGCCACGCCATCGTCGGCCGCCTGGTGCCGGAGCATGACCCGGTCTACAAGGTTTCCATCATCCCCCGCGGCCGCGCCCTGGGCGTGACCATGTTCCTCCCCGAGGAGGATCGCTACAGCCTGTCCAAGCGCGCCCTGGAAAGCCAGATCTGCTCGCTGTTCGGCGGCCGTATCGCGGAAGAGATGACCCTCGGCTTCGAAGGCGTCACCACCGGCGCCTCCAACGACATCATGCGTGCCACCCAGCTGGCGCGGAACATGGTCACCAAGTGGGGCCTGTCCGAGAAGCTCGGCCCGCTGATGTACGCCGAAGAGGAGGGCGAGGTGTTCCTCGGCCGCAGCGCCGGCAGCCAGCACGCCAACGTCTCCGGCGAGACCGCCAAGCTGATCGACCAGGAAGTGCGGCGCATCATCGACGACTGCTACGGCACCGCCAAGCGCCTGCTGGAAGAGAACCGCGACAAGCTCGACATGATGGCCGACGCACTGATGAAGTACGAAACCATCGACGCCGACCAGATCGACGACATCATGGCCGGCCGCGTGCCGCGCGAGCCGCGCGACTGGCAGGGCGGCGGTTCCGGTTCCTCCGGCTCGGCGACAGCCAGCCGCGACGAGGGTGGCCGCAAGGAAAACCCCATCGGTGGGCCCGCCGGCGAGCACTGAGAGCACTAGATGAGTTTCGAGCTGTACCCGACCCGGTTGCCTTGCGGCAACCGGGTTCTTGATTTAGGGCGTACCCATGTCATGGGTATCCTTAACGTCACCCCGGACTCCTTTTCCGACGGCGGCCGCTTCAGCCAGCGCGACGTCGCGTTGCGCCACGCCGCCGCGATGGTCGAGGCTGGCGCCAGCCTGATCGACGTGGGCGGCGAGTCGACTCGCCCGGGCGCGCGCCTGGTGTCGCCGACCGAGGAACTGGAGCGCGTGGCGCCGGTGGTGGAAGCCATCGCCCGCGAACTGGACGTGGTGATTTCCGTCGACACCTCGACCCCCGCCGTGATGCGCGAGACCGCGCGTCTGGGCGCCGGGCTGATCAACGACGTGCGCTCGCTGCAGCGCGATGGCGCGCTGGACGCCGCGGTGGATACCGGGTTGGCCGTGTGCCTGATGCACATGCGCGGCGAGCCGAGCACCATGCAGAACGACCCGCGCTATTCCGACATCCTGGCCGAGGTGCATGATTTCCTCGCCGAGCGCATCGCCGTCTGCGAGGCGGCGGGAATCGCGCGCGAGCGCCTGGTGCTCGACCCCGGCTTCGGCTTCGCCAAGACCCAGGCGCACAACCTGGTGCTGTTCCGGCGCATGGAGCGTCTGCTGGAACTGGGCTGCCCGCTGCTGGTCGGAGTGTCGCGCAAGAGCATGATCGGCCGCGCCCTGGGGCGCGAGGTCGGTGTCCGTCTGTATGGCAGCCTGGCGCTGGCGGCCTTGGCCGTGGCCAAGGGGGCGCGCATCATTCGCGTGCACGACGTTGCCGAAACGGTGGATGTGGTCCGCATGATCGATGCGGTGGAACAAGCTGAGGAAGAAGGACTGACAGCATGAGCAGGAAATATTTCGGTACCGATGGCATCCGTGGCCGCGTCGGCACGCCGCCGATCACGCCGGACTTCGTGCTCAAGCTGGGCTGGGCGGTGGGCATGGCCTTCCGCCAGCAGGGCAAGTGCCGCGTGCTGGTCGGCAAGGACACGCGGATTTCCGGCTACATGTTCGAATCGGCCCTGGAGGCCGGCCTGTCGGCCGCCGGCGCCGACGTGATGCTGCTGGGCCCGATGCCGACCCCCGGCATCGCCTACCTGACGCGGACCTTCCACGCCGAGGCGGGCATCGTCATCAGTGCCTCGCACAACCCGCACGACGACAACGGCATCAAGTTCTTCTCCGGCCAGGGCACCAAGCTGCCCGACGACGTCGAGCTGATGATCGAGGAACTGATCGACACGCCCATGACGGTGGTCGACTCCGCGCGCCTGGGCAAGGTCTCGCGGATCAACGACGCCGCCGGCCGCTACATCGAGTTCTGCAAGAGCAGCGTGCCCACCAGCACCGACTTCTCCGGCCTGCGCCTGGTCGTCGACTGCGCCCATGGCGCCACCTACAAGGTCGCGCCCAGCGTGTTCCGCGAGCTGGGTGCCCAGGTTTCGGTGATCGGCGCGCAGCCCAACGGCCTGAACATCAACGACAACTGCGGCTCCACCCACGTCGCCGCGCTGCAGGCGGCGGTCATCGCCGAGCAGGCCGACATGGGCATCGCCTTCGACGGCGACGGCGACCGCGTGATGATGGTCGACCATACCGGCGCGGTGGTGGACGGCGACGAGATCCTCTTCCTGATCGCCCGCGACATGCAGGAGCGCAACCGCCTGCAGGGCGGCGTGGTCGGCACCCTGATGAGCAACCTGGGCCTGGAGCTGGCCCTGGCCGACCTGCAGATCCCCTTCACCCGGGCCAAGGTCGGCGACCGCTACGTGATGGCGGAAATGCTCGATCGCGGCTGGCAGCTGGGTGGCGAGAACTCCGGCCACGTGGTCTGCGCCCAGCACACCACCACCGGCGACGCCATCATCGCCGCGCTTCAGGTGCTGATGGCGCTGAAGAGCCGCGGCCAGACCCTCGCCGAGGCGCGCCAGGGCATCCGCAGGTTCCCGCAGGTGCTGATCAACGTGCGCTACCAGGGCAAGGACGTCGATCCCATCGAGCATCCGGCGGTCAAGGAGGCTTGCGCCCGCGTCACCGAAAGCATGGCCGGCCGTGGCCGCGTGCTGCTGCGCAAGTCCGGCACCGAACCGCTGGTGCGGGTGATGGTCGAGGGCGACGAAGAGACCCGGGTGCGTGCCTACGCCGAACAGCTGGCGAAGGTCGTAACCGAGGTATGTGCTTGATTTCTCTTGTCAGTCCGATTTTTGTCGAGTAACATCTGCGCCCACTTTGCTCAGCGAGGTACAGCATGCGTCGACCCTTAGTGGCCGGGAACTGGAAAATGCACGGTACCCGCTCCAGTGTTGCGGAGCTGATCAAAGGCTTGCGACAACTGGCTCTGCCTACAGGTGTCGACGTGGCGGTTCTGCCGCCCTGTCTGTACATCAACCAGGTTCTTCAGGGCCTGGATGGCAAGGCGGTTGCGGTCGGTGCGCAGAACTGCGCGATCGAGCCGATGCAGGGCGCCCTCACGGGCGAGATTGCTGCCAGCCAGCTGGCCGATGCCGGTTGCTCCCTGGTTCTGGTGGGGCACTCCGAGCGCCGCCAGGTGCTGGGCGAAAGCGACGGTGTCATCAGTCGCAAGTTCGCCGCGGCGCAATCCTGTGGCCTGGTTCCCGTGTTGTGCGTGGGCGAGACCCGCGAGCAGCGCGAAGCCGGCAAGACCCTCGAGGTCGTCGGGCGTCAGTTGAGCTCGGTGATAGAAGATTTGGGCGTCGGGGCTTTCTCCCGCGCCGTAGTGGCTTACGAGCCGGTGTGGGCAATCGGGACGGGGCTTACCGCCTCGCCTGAAGAAGCCCAGGAAGTACATGCGGCCATCCGTGCGCAATTGGCGGCAGAGAATGCCGAGGTCGCCCGCGGGGTTCGCCTGCTTTACGGCGGTAGCGTCAAGGCAGCGAATGCGGTCGAACTGTTCGGCATGCCGGACATCGATGGGGGGTTGATTGGTGGTGCCTCCCTGAATGCGGATGAGTTCGGTGCGATCTGTCGCGCCGCGGGAAGCTGAAGATGCTGGAAACAGTTGTAATCGTGATTCACCTGCTGATGGCGCTGGGTCTGGTTGTACTGGTCCTGCTTCAGCATGGCAAGGGTGCGGATGCCGGTGCCTCCTTTGGCGCTGGTGCTTCGGGTACCGTTTTCGGTAGCCAGGGTTCCGCAACCTTCCTCAGTCGTTTTACTGCTGTACTGGCTGCAATTTTTTTCATTACCAGCTTGGGTTTAGCGTATTTCGCTAAAGAAAAAGCTGATATGATACGTCACATCGGACTTCCTGATCCGGCAGTGATGGAGCAGCATCAGGAGAAGGTCCCGGCAACCTCCGACGTGCCGGCGACCCAGGGGCAGCAACAAGCCCCGGCAGCTGGTAACGGTGACGTTCCGGCAGCTCCTGAGCAGAAGTAAGGCAAAGGTTTTTGCCGAGGTGGTGGAATTGGTAGACACGCTACCTTGAGGTGGTAGTGGCCATAGGCTGTAGGGGTTCGAGTCCCCTCCTCGGTACCATATACGAAGCCCCGCATGCGGGGCTTTCGTTTCCGGTGCGTCGGTTGACCTGGATAGGGTGTAACCGTATAATTTCGCACCAGCTTTGACGCGGGATGGAGCAGTCTGGTAGCTCGTCGGGCTCATAACCCGAAGGTCGTTGGTTCAAATCCAGCTCCCGCAACCAGTTATGGCAGAGCCCCTTTTCAGGGGCTTTTTGCTAGCTGGACAGTCCGCGCCGCCGTTGCTGGGCGGCCCTTTAGGGATGGGCGTTTCGCCCATTTTTCGTTTCTACGGCATACGCGAGGCGATCAGGTGTCGAGCAAGCTAGAACAGTTGCAGGCCTTGCTGGCCCCTGTGGTAGAGGCGCTCGGCTACGAGTGCTGGGGCCTCGAGTTCCTGTCCCAGGGACGTCATTCCCTGCTGAGGGTCTATATCGACAAGGCCGACGGCATCCTGATCGAGGACTGCGAGACGGTCAGTCGTCAGGTCAGCGGCGTGCTCGACGTCGAGGACCCGATCAGCGGCGAATACACCCTGGAAGTTTCCTCCCCGGGTATGGACCGCCCGCTGTTCACCCTCGAGCAGTTCGCCCGCTACGTTGGCGAGCAAGTGAAGATCAAGTTGCGCGTGCCCTTCGAGCGTCGCCGCAACTTCCAGGGCGTCCTCCGCGGTGTGGAGGAGCAGGACGTGGTGGTCCTGGTGGACGACCATGAATACCTGCTGCCGATCGATTCGATCGATAAGGCCAACATCATTCCCCGATTTGAGTGAGCCGCGGATCAAGCGGATTCCAATGGATTGAAAGGCGAGGCGTACGATGAGCAAAGAAGTACTGCTGGTTGTTGAGTCGGTATCCAACGAGAAAGGTGTACCGCCCGGCGTGATTTTCGAGGCGCTGGAACTGGCTCTGGCGACCGCCACCAAGAAGCGTTTCGAGGACGAGGTCGACCTGCGCGTGCAGATCAACCGCACCAACGGCAACTACGACACCTTCCGCCGCTGGACCGTGGTCGAGGACGAGGACTACTCCAACCCGGCCGCCGAGCTGACCGTCGAGGACGTGCAGGAAAGCCACCCGGGCACCAAGGCCGGCGACGTCATCGAAGAGAAGATCGAGTCCATCGAGTTCGGCCGCATTGCCGCGCAGACCGCCAAGCAGGTCATCGTGCAGAAGGTCCGCGAGGCCGAGCGCGCCCAGGTGGTCGACGCCTACCGCGAGAAGGTCGGCGAGATCATCTCCGGCACCGTCAAGAAGGTCACCCGCGACAACGTCATCGTCGACCTGGGCAACAACGCCGAAGCGCTGCTGGCCCGCGACCAGATCATCCCGCGCGAGACCTTCCGCGTCGGCACCCGCGTGCGTGCCCTGCTCAAGGAAATCCGCAGCGAGAACCGCGGCCCGCAACTGGTCCTCTCGCGCACCGCGCCGGAGATGCTGGTCGAGCTGTTCCGCATCGAAGTGCCGGAAATCGCCGAGCAGCTGATCGATGTCATGGCCGCTGCCCGCGACCCGGGTTCGCGCGCCAAGATCGCGGTACGCTCCAAGGACAAGCGCATCGACCCGCAGGGCGCCTGCATCGGCATGCGCGGTTCGCGCGTCCAGGCCGTGTCCGGCGAACTGGGCGGCGAGCGCGTGGACATCGTCCTGTGGGACGACAACCCCGCGCAGTTCGTCATCAACGCCATGGCTCCGGCCGAAGTGGCGGCGATCATCGTCGACGAAGATACCCACACCATGGATATCGCCGTCGCCGAGGACAACCTGGCCCAGGCCATCGGCCGCAGCGGCCAGAACGTCCGCCTGGCCAGCCAGCTGACCGGCTGGACGCTGAACGTGATGACCGAGGCCGACATCCAGGCCAAGCAGCAGGCCGAGACCGGTGACATCCTGCAGCGCTTCATCGACGAGCTGGATGTCGACGAGGAGCTGGCCCAGGTACTGGTCGAGGAAGGCTTCACCACCCTGGAAGAAATCGCCTACGTACCGATGGAAGAGATGCTCAACATCGACGGCTTTGACGAAGACATCGTCAACGAGCTGCGCTCGCGCGCCAAGGACCGTCTGTTGACCAAAGCCATCGCGACCGAGGAAAAACTTGCCGACGCGCAACCGGCCGAAGACCTGCTCAGCCTCGATGGCATGACCAAAGAGCTGGCCTTGGACCTGGTGCTGCGTGGCGTAACCACCCGTGAAGATCTTGCCGAGCAGTCTATCGACGACCTGCTCGACATCGACGGCATGGACGAAGAGCGTGCCGGCAAGTTGATCATGGCCGCCCGGGCCCATTGGTTCGAGTAAGCATTCGCGGCCTGAGGAGAGAAATGCATGACGCAAGTCACGGTGAAAGAACTGGCCAAAACGGTCGATACGCCGGTCGAGCGCCTGCTGCAGCAGATGCGCGAGGCGGGCCTGCCGCACAGCAGTGCCGAGCAGGTAGTGACCGATAACGAAAAGCAGGCTCTGCTGGCGCACCTCAAGGGTAGCCACGGCGATCGCCTGGAAGAACCGCGCAAGATCACCCTGCAGCGTAAGACCACCTCCACCCTGCGGGTGGCCGGCAGCAAGACGGTGAGCGTCGAGGTCCGCAAGAAGAAGACCTACGTCAAGCGCAGCCCCGACGAGATCGAGGCCGAGCGCCAGCGCGAGCTGGAAGAGCAGCGCGCCGCCGAGGAAGCGGCTCGCCTGAAGGCCGAGGAAGAAGCCCGTCAGAAGGCCGAAGCCGAAGCCCGCCGTCAGGCCGAGGAAGCGGCTCGTCGCCAGCCTGACCAGGCTCCCCAGCCTGCGGCCCCCGCTGTCGCTGCCGGGGCTCCGGCTGCCGCGCCTGTCGCGCCCGCCGCCGCTCCGGCTGCTGGCGAGGAGCGCAAGAAGGAAGCCGAAGTACGCCGTCCGCCCAAGCGCGAAGAGGAAGACGAGCGTCGCGATCGCAAGCATGCCCAGCATCGCCCGTCGATCAAGGAAAAGGAAAAGACCTCCGCGCCGCGCGTTGTTCGCACCGGTGTGGATGACGACGACAGTTTCGGTCGCCGTGGCGGCGGTCGCGGCAAGTCGAAGCTGAAGAAGCGTAACCAGCACGGGTTCCAGAGCCCGACAGGACCGATTGTGCGTGAAGTGAGTATCGGTGAGACCATCACAGTTGCTGAGCTGGCTCAGCAGATGTCGGTGAAGGGCGCCGAAGTCGTCAAGTTCATGTTCAAGATGGGCACCCCGGTGACCATCAACCAGGTACTCGACCAGGAGACCGCCCAACTGATCGCCGAGGAACTCGGCCACAAGGTCAAGCTGGTCAGCGAGAACGCCCTGGAAGAGCAACTGGCCGAGTCGCTGAAGTTCGAAGGCGAGGCGGTAGCCCGTGCGCCGGTAGTGACCGTGATGGGCCACGTCGACCACGGCAAGACCTCGCTGCTCGACTACATCCGCCGTGCCAAGGTGGCCGCGGGCGAAGCCGGCGGCATCACCCAGCACATCGGCGCCTACCACGTGGAAACCGACCGCGGCATGGTCACCTTCCTCGACACCCCCGGCCACGCCGCGTTCACCGCGATGCGTGCCCGTGGCGCCCAGGCGACCGACATCGTCATCCTGGTGGTGGCGGCCGACGACGGCGTCATGCCGCAGACCCAGGAAGCCGTCCAGCACGCGAAAGCCGCTGGCGTGCCGATCGTGGTCGCGATCAACAAGATCGACAAGCCCGACGCCAACCCGGACAACATCAAGAACGGCCTGGCCGCGCTCGACGTGATCCCGGAAGAGTGGGGCGGCGACGCACCCTTCGTGCCGGTCTCGGCGAAGATGGGTACCGGCGTCGACGAGCTGCTCGAAGCCGTGCTGCTGCAGGCCGAAGTCCTGGAGCTCAAAGCCACCCCGTCGGCCCCCGGCCGTGGCGTGGTGGTCGAGTCGCGCCTGGACAAGGGCCGTGGCCCGGTAGCCACCGTGCTGGTCCAGGACGGTACCCTGCGCCAGGGCGACATGATCCTCTGCGGCGTGAACTACGGCCGCGTGCGCGCCATGCTCGACGAGAACGGCAAGCCGATCAAGGAAGCCGGCCCGTCCATCCCGGTCGAGATCCTCGGCCTGGACGGCACGCCGGATGCCGGTGACGAAGTGACCGTGGTCGCCGACGAGAAGAAGGCCCGCGAAGTCGCGCTGTTCCGCCAGGGCAAGTTCCGCGAGGTCAAGCTGGCTCGCCAGCAGTCGGCCAAGCTGGAAAACATCTTCGAGAACATGGGCCAGGAAGAGAAAAAGACCCTCAACATCGTCCTCAAGGCCGACGTGCGTGGTTCCCTGGAAGCCCTGCAGGGCTCGCTCAGCGGTCTGGGCAACGAAGAAGTGCAGGTCCGCGTGGTCGGCGGCGGCGTCGGTGGCATCACCGAATCCGATGCCAACCTGGCGCTGGCCTCCAACGCGGTGCTGTTCGGCTTCAACGTCCGTGCCGACGCCGGTGCGCGCAAGATCGTCGAGGCCGAAGGCCTGGACATGCGTTACTACAACGTGATCTACGACATCATCGAAGACGTCAAGAAAGCCCTGACCGGCATGCTCGGCAGCGATGTCCGCGAGAACATCCTGGGTATCGCCGAAGTGCGTGACGTGTTCCGTTCGCCGAAGTTCGGCGCGGTCGCCGGCTGCATGGTCACCGAGGGCCTGGTGCACCGCAACCGTCCGATCCGCGTACTGCGCGACGACGTGGTGATCTTCGAAGGCGAGCTGGAATCGCTGCGCCGCTTCAAGGACGACGTGGCCGAAGTCCGTGCCGGCATGGAGTGCGGTATCGGTGTGAAGAGCTACAACGACGTCCGCGTCGGCGACAAGATCGAAGTGTTCGAGAAGGTCGAAGTCGCTCGTACCCTGTAAGGGCCGACGAGCGTGAACGCAGCGCCCGGGTCAGCCTTGCTGATCCGGGCGTTTGCCGCTTATTCGTCCGGTGCCCATGGGCCACCGGAAGCAGGTTAGGAAAATGGCAAAAGAGTACAGCCGTACCCAACGCATCGGCGATCAGATGCAGCGCGAACTGGCGCTGCTGATCCAGCGCGAGGTCAAGGACCCGCGCCTGGGCCTGGTGACCATCACTGGCGTCGACGTGGCGCGCGACCTGTCCCACGCCAAGGTGTTCATCACCGTGATGGGGCAGGACGACAACGCCGAGCTGATCAAGCAGAACGTCTCGATCCTCAACGACGCCGCCGGCTTCCTGCGCATGCACCTGGGCAAGGCGATGAAGCTGCGCAGCGTGCCGCAGCTGCATTTCAGCTACGACGCCAGCATCCGCCGCGGCGCCGAGCTGTCGGCGCTGATCGAGCGGGCGGTGGCGGAAGACCGTCGTCACGGTGGCGGTTCCGAGGAGTAAGGCGTGGCCCAGGTGAAACGTATCCGCCGTGCGGTCAACGGCGTGCTGGTGCTCGACAAGCCGCGCGGCATGAGCTCCAACCAGGCCCTGCAGAAGGTGCGCTGGCTGCTCAATGCGGAAAAGGCCGGGCACACCGGCAGCCTCGACCCCCTGGCCACCGGCGTACTGCCGCTGTGCTTCGGCGAGGCCACCAAGTTCTCCCAGTACCTGCTGGATGCCGACAAGGGCTACGAGACCCTGGCCCAGCTGGGCGTCACCACCACCACCGGCGACGCCGAGGGCGAAGTGCTCGAGGAACGCCAGGTGACCGTCGGTCGGGAGGCCCTAGAGGCCCTGCTGCCGCGCTTCCGCGGCGAAATAGAGCAGGTGCCGCCGATGTATTCGGCACTGAAGAAGGACGGCCAGCCGCTGTACAAGTTGGCCCGCGCAGGAGAGGTAGTGGAGCGCGAGGCGCGTTCTGTTACTATTGCGCGCTTGGAACTGCTGGCCTTCGAGGCGCCTTGCGCCACCCTGGCCGTTTCCTGCAGCAAGGGCACCTACATCCGCACCCTGGTCGAGGACATCGGCCGCGAGCTGGGCTGCGGCGCCCACGTGGCTGCGCTGCGGCGCACCCAGGCGGGCCCCTTCGGCCTGGCCCAGGCGGTGACGCTGGAGGAACTGGTGCAGGTCCATGCCGAGGGCGGCAACGAGGCCCTCGACCGCTTCCTGCTGCCGGTGGACGCCGGCCTGGAACACTGGCCGCTGCTGCAGCTGTCCGAGCACAGCGCCTACTATTGGCTGCATGGGCAGCCGGTACGCGCACCCGAGGCGCCGAAGTTCGGCATGCTACGGGTACAGGATCACGAAGGTCGCTTCATCGGTATCGGTGAGGTGACCGACGACGGGCGCATCGCGCCGCGTCGACTGATTCGGTCGTAAGGCCGGAAACCCGAGGGTGGCTGTCAACAGGCACGGTCACACCTCCTTTATGAACACAGGGAAAAGTCCCTGGCCTGTTACCTCAGAGGAAAGCCCATCATGGCACTGAGCGTCCAAGAGAAAGCCCAGATCGTAAACGAGTACAAGCAAGCTGAAGGCGACACCGGTTCCCCGGAAGTGCAGGTTGCCCTGCTGTCCGCCAACATCAACAAGCTGCAGGACCACTTCAAGGCCAACGGCAAAGACCACCACTCCCGTCGTGGCCTGATCCGCATGGTCAACCAGCGCCGCAAGCTGCTGGACTACCTGAAGAACAAGGACACTGCTCGTTACAGCGCCCTGATCGGTCGCCTGGGCCTGCGTCGCTAAGACGTGAGCGAGCCGGAAGCTGGAAGTGGGAAGCTGGAAGTGGGGCGTTGCTCTTGCTTCCGGTTTTCGGCTTCCAGCTTTCGGCTTTTTTAGGGAATGATTTTGGGTCCGACTCCCGGCATTTCCACGATTTCCCCCAAGGCAACTAAGTGAAGGTAAAGACACCGTGAACCCGGTAACCAAGAAATTCCAGTTCGGTCAATCGACCGTAACCCTCGAGACTGGCCGCATTGCCCGCCAGGCCACCGGCGCCGTGCTGGTCACCATGGACGACGTCACCGTGCTGGTCACCGTCGTGGGCGCCAAGCAGGCCGACCCGAACAAGGGCTTCTTCCCGCTGTCCGTCCACTACCAGGAAAAGACCTACGCAGCCGGCCGCATCCCCGGTGGTTTCTTCAAGCGTGAAGGCCGTCCTTCCGAGAAGGAAACCCTGACCTCGCGCCTGATCGACCGTCCGATCCGCCCGCTGTTCCCCGAAGGCTTCATGAACGAAGTGCAGGTCGTCTGCACCGTCGTTTCCACCGGCAAGAAGACCGATCCGGACATCGCCGCCATGATCGGCACCTCCGCCGCCCTGGCGATCTCCGGCATTCCCTTCGCCGGCCCGATCGGCGCCGCCCGCGTGGGCTTCCACCCGGAAGTCGGCTACATCCTCAACCCGACCTACGAGCAACTGCAGAGCTCCAGCCTCGACATGGTCGTGGCCGGTACCTCCGACGCCGTGCTGATGGTCGAGTCCGAAGCCGACGAGCTGACCGAAGACCAGATGCTGGGCGCCGTGCTGTACGCCCATGAAGAATTCCAGGCGGTCATCCGCGCCGTCGCCGAACTGGCCACCGAAGCCGGCAAGCCGAGCTGGAACTGGAGCGCCCCGGCCGAGAACACCGCCCTGATCGAGGCCATCAAGGCCGAGTTCGGCGCCGCCATTTCCGACGCCTACACCATCACCATCAAGCAGGAGCGCTACGCCGCCCTGGACGCCCTGCGTGAAGAGATCGTCGCCAGGTTCGCCGGCGAAGGCGAAGGCCAGTACTCGGCCAGCGAGGTCAAGGACGTCTTCGGCCTGCTGGAATACCGCACCGTTCGCGAGAACATCGTCAACGGCAAGCCGCGTATCGACGGTCGCGACACCCGCACCGTGCGTCCGCTGAAGATCGAAGTCGGCGTGCTCGGCAAGACCCACGGCTCGGCCCTGTTCACCCGTGGCGAAACCCAGGCCCTGGTCGTCGCCACCCTCGGCACCGCCCGTGACGCCCAACTGCTCGACACCCTCGAAGGCGAGCGCAAGGACCCGTTCATGCTGCACTACAACTTCCCGCCGTTCTCGGTGGGCGAGTGCGGCCGCATGGGCAGCCCGGGCCGTCGCGAAATCGGCCACGGCCGTCTGGCCCGTCGTGGCGTCGCCGCCATGCTGCCGTCGCAGGACGAGTTCCCCTACACCATCCGCGTGGTTTCCGAGATCACCGAATCCAACGGTTCCAGCTCCATGGCTTCCGTGTGCGGCGCCTCCCTGGCGCTGATGGACGCCGGCGTGCCGGTTCGCGCTCCGGTTGCCGGCATCGCCATGGGCCTGGTCAAGGAAGGCGACAAGTTCGCCGTCCTGACCGACATCCTGGGTGACGAAGACCACCTGGGCGACATGGACTTCAAGGTCGCCGGTACCGCCAAGGGCGTCACTGCCCTGCAGATGGACATCAAGATCAACGGCATCACCGAAGAGATCATGGAGATCGCCCTGGAGCAGGCGCTGGAAGCGCGCCTGAACATCCTCGGCCAGATGAACCAGGTCATCGCCCAGCCGCGCGCCGAGCTGTCGGAAAACGCCCCGACCATGCTGTCGATGAAGATCGATCCGGACAAGATCCGCGACGTCATCGGCAAGGGCGGCGCCACCATCCGCGGCATCTGCGAAGAGACCAAGGCCTCGATCGACATCGAGGACGACGGCAGCGTGAAGATCTACGGCGAAACCAAGGAAGCCGCCGAGGCCGCCAAGCAGCGCGTCCTGGGCATCACCGCGGAAGCCGAGATCGGCAAGATCTACGTCGGCAAGGTCGAGCGCATCGTCGACTTCGGCGCCTTCGTCAACATCCTGCCGGGCAAGGACGGTCTGGTGCACATCTCGCAGATCAGCGACAAGCGCATCGACAAGGTCACCGACGTGCTCAAGGAAGGCGAGGAAGTCAAGGTCCTGGTTCTGGACGTCGACAACCGCGGCCGCATCAAGCTGTCCATCAAGGACGTGGCCGCTGCCGAAGCCTCTGGCGTCTAAGCGGTAGCAAAATGAAAGAGGGCCCCTTGCGGGCCCTCTTTTTTTGCCTGGAAAATGGCGTCTCGCCAGCACGCAAGGACAGCCAGGCCGATGGACAAGCATTACTGCCACTACCACCAGGCGCAGCCCGCCACCTGGTTCTGCCTGCCGTGCCAGCGCCACTACGGCGACTGCTGCGTGCCGCTGAACGCCGACGCACCGGAATACGCCCCGGCCTGCCCGCTGTGCCGCAACGGCCTGCAGTACCTGGGCGCGGCCAACAGCGCCCAGCCGTTCTGGGAGCGCCTGCCGAAGTTCTTCGCCTACGCCCTGCAACCGGGCCCGCTGATGTTCGCCGCGGCGCTGGCCCTGGCCAGTCTGTTCATGCCCAGCATGCTGCTGCTGTGGCTGGCCCTGCTGAGCGTGGCCACCAAGTACCTGCACAGCGTCATCGAGGTGGTCAGCCTGGGCAGCAACGATGCGCCCGGCCTGGGCGAGGCCTTCGACCTCTCCAGCCTGGGCGCCTTCCTGCGCCAACTGGCGGTGTTCGTCGTGGCCGCGGTGGTGCTCTGGCTGGCCGCGGACTTCGACAATCCCTCGCTGTTCTGGGCGGTGAACCTCGCCCTGGTGCTGGTGCTGCCGGCCAGCGTCATCCGCCTGGCCCTGGACAAGAGCCTGGGCGCGGCGCTCAGCCCGGTGGAAGTCGGCCAGGTGATCGGCGCCATGGGCTGGCGATACCTGATCCTCTGCGTCTTCCTGTTCATCCTTTGGCAATCGCCGAACTACCTGGCCTGGCTGCTCGGCTTCGGCCTGCCCAAGGTGGTGCTGATGCCGATACTGGTGGCGCTGCTCGGCTACTTCGGTGTGGTGATGTGCGCGATGATGGGTTACGCCGTGTTCCAGTACCAGGGCGCGCTGGGCTATGCGGTGGCAGGCGACGACGTCGTGCAGGGCTTCCCCGAGGCCGAATGGCGTCGGCGCCGGGCGCTGGCCGAAGCCGAGGTGAGGGTGAAGGAAGGGCAGGGCGGCGCGGCCGTGGAGACACTGGCGGCGGCCCTGCGCCAGGACCCCGAGGACCTGCGCCTGAACGAGCGCTACCACCAGCTGCTGTACGGGCTGAACGAGCGCGAGGCCTGCCTGGCCCACCTGGCGGACTACCTGCCCCTGGCGACGCGGCTGAACCCGCAACTGGCGGCCGGCGCGCTGCTCAATGCCCGGCAGTTGCAGGCTGACTACCTGCCGGACGACCCGCTGGTGTGCGAACGCATCGCCGAGGTGCTGCTGCAGCGGCACAAGGCCCGCGAGGCCCTGAGTCTGCTGCGCAACCTGCACCAGCGCTTCCCGCAGTACCCGCAGATTCCGCGGGCGTACCTGCTGGCCGCGCGCGGCTTCGCCGAAGGCCTCGGGCAACTGGAGCCGGCCGGCAAGCTGCTGGCGTTCATCCGCCAGCGCTACCCGGACACGCCGTTGCTCGCCGAGGTGGCCAGCCTGGAACAGGTGCTGGAGAAGATGGCCCGCCAGGGCGGTTAGCCCGTGCAAATTGCACGGCGCCTTGGCCCCCAGTGTGCAATTTGCCGGTCCAGGGGCCCCGGGCGCTTTTGCTAGGTGTTTGATTTAAAAGGAATTAGCCTTCGCGGAAAAACTGGCCCGGAGCTTGCGATATCCCTTGTGAAACTGCCGCCAGGCATGGTCGCAGTTCCTTGCAAAGTACAGGAGAGATCGCCATGAAACACCGTTTCAGCAAACTGGCCCTTGCCGCTGCCACCGCTTCCGCCCTGAGCTTCTCGCTCGCCAGCCCGGTGTTCGCGCAACCGACGACCCTCGCTGCGAATGACACCGTGCAGAAGACCGAGGAAGCGGTTTCCGATACCTGGATCACCAGCAAGGTGAAATCCAGCCTGATCGCCAACAAGGACATCAGCGGCACCAGCATCAAGGTGGAAACCAACCAGGGTGTGGTCTCCCTGTCCGGTACCGTGAAGACCGACGCCGAGCGTGACCTGGCGATCGAAACCACCAAGGGCATCAAGGGCGTCAAGGCGGTTTCCGCCGACGGCCTGAAGGCCGTGGACTGACAATGGCGGCCCGGCTCGCGCCGGGCCTGCCCATCGAACGAGGAATAGCGTGATGAATTCCGACGTGATCAAGGGCAAGTGGAAGCAGCTGTCCGGCACCCTGAAGGAAAAGTGGGGCAAGCTGACCGACGACGACCTGCAAGTGGCGGACGGACATGCCGAATACCTGGTCGGCAAGCTGCAGGAACGCTACGGCTGGAGCCGCGACCGCGCGGAGCGGGAAGTCCGCGACTTCAGCGACCGCCTGTAATCCAGCGCGAGGTTTCACTGGGCCCCGCCGGCGCAAGCCGGCGGGGCCTTTTCGTCAGCGCGCCAGTTGCTGCTGGTAGAGCGCCAGCTGGCGCGTCTGCTCGGCCTCGGGGTAGCGATGACGAAGGAACTGCGCCAGTTCGCGCAGGCCCTGGCTGTCGCGCTGGGCGCCGAGGCGCTTGGCCAGTTGCAGCGTCATCTGCGGTAGCTGCGCCGGGTGCTGGCCGCTTTTCGCCAGGCGCCGCCAGGCCCCCAGGGCTCGTGGTCCGTCCTCCAGTTGCAGGAGCCGTTGCAGCAGGTGCAGTTGCACCACGGGGTGGGCCAGCTGGCGCTGTTTCTCCGCGGCGCTGTCGTCGGCCAGGCGGCGCAGCAGCGCTGCGGCCTCGCTCGGCGGCAGGGCGAACAATTGCTTGAGCACGGCGCCGAGCAGCGCCGCGTCCTGGCGGGAGACGGCCACGCCGTACAGACGTTCGATCAGCAGCAGGCGCCCGGGGTGGCGTTGCAGCAGGTCCTGCCCGCGGCTCGCCGCCTGGTCCAGGGCGAAGCGGCCGATCAGGGCGTCGAGGGCGGCCAGGTCGCGCTTGAAGCCGGCGTCGGGGTCTTCCTTGGCCAGGTAGGCTTCGTCGACCTTCAGCCGCCCGAAGCGGCGCGGCAGCCACACCAGCAGGAAGCCCGAGGCCAGGCCGCCGAGGTGGGCGTAGTAGTTGACGTGGTCGGCGGCGCGCAGCAGGCCGTAGAGCTCCTTGCCCATCCACAGCGGCAGTATCCACAGCGCCGGCGCGCTGAAGTAGCCGAGCAGCGGCCCCAGCCAGTAGAAGAAGCGGATGCGCCGCAGCCCATAGACGCCGATGTACATGCCCATGAGCCCGGAGATGGCGCCGGAGGCGCCGATGCCGGTGATCCACACCGGGTCCAGCGCCCACCACAGCAGCCCGGAGCAGAGCCCGCTGACCAGGTACAGGGCGAGGTACTTGAGGCGGCCCAGGGCGATTTCCAGGGCGAAGCCGAAGATGAACAGGAACACCATGTTGCCGGCCAGGTGCCAGAAGTCGCCGTGCAGGAACATGGAGCCGAACAGCCCCTGCAGGCTGAATTGCGCGGGGATGAAGCCGAAGCGCAGTGAACTCAGGCGGTCCCGCGCGGCCTCGGCGCTGGCCCGCGCCGCTTGCCAGGCCGGGTCCTGCTGGAAGGCCGGCTGGCCGCGCAGTTCATGGCCGAACTCCAGGTCGCGGAGGATCAGCCACGCCAGGTCCTGGCGGCGCAGGCCCTCGATGGCGCGTTTCTGGTTGTCGTCCAGCTTCTCGCGGCGCGCCAGCGATTCGCCGAACAGGGCGCGCTCGCGGCCCAGCAGGTCCAGTTCCAGGTAGACGCCGACGGCCTGTTCCTGGCGGGCCCGGTCGCCACCCTGGTAGACGAAGAAGATCAGGCAGTTGAGCAGGATCAGCAGCAGCGTGACCAGCGGCGGCTTCTTCCAGTCCAGCGGGTGTTCGGCGGGCACGATGAGCATGGGCGACCTGTCCTTGGCGGTGATGGCGCGAGACTATCACCGGCATCGGGCGCTGTCTGTCAGTTGCTGCGCTTGCTCTGGATGGCGTCGACGCGGTTGCCGCGCAAGCGCACGAAATACAGCATGCCGTTCCAGGGCCCGTAGATCCATTCCTCCACCCGCACCTCCTCGCGCTGGCCCCAGTCGCCGACGACGATGCGGTTGCCCAGGTAGGAACGGTCCACCGGCTGGCCGCAGCGTTCGAGCACGTCGCTGCTGCTGTCGCCGCTGCTGATCAGGCGGCTGCCGCAGCGCAGGCTGTCGGCCAGCGCCGGGGCGGCGGCGAGCAGCAGCAGGGGGAGGACGAACAGGCGCATGGCGGCTCCGCTGCGGTCAGTCGCGCTTGAATTCGATGCGCTTGAGGCGGTTGGCTTCGAAGGTGAGGATGTAGGTGGCGCCGTTGCGCGGGCCGTACACCCATTCCTCGACCTTGAATTCGCGGCGGTCGTAGCCGCCGAGGGTATAGCCGACGTCGTCGCGATGGTCCGGCGCGCCGCACTTCTGCTCCACTTCCCAGGCGCGGTCGCCGACGCTGACCAGGGCGCTGCCGCAGCGCATGCTGTCGGCCTGGGCTGCGGCGCTGGCCAGCAGCAGGGCGCCGGCCAGCAGGGGAAGGGACTTCATCGGGGCGTGCCTCATTCGCTGTCGAGGTGGAGCTGGGTGACGACCTCGCCGCCCTTTTCCGCCTCGGCCTGGCTGACGTCGATCAGGTAGATGCGATCATCCCCCAGTCCGCCCTTGGTGACCAGATAGTCCTTGATGTGCGCGCCGCGCTCCTGGGCCAGCTTGCGCAGCAGCAACTGGCTGCCGCTCCAGGAGTCGACCACCGCCTGGCGCAGCTTGGCGGTGCGCTCGTCCTTGCCCAGTTCCTGCCACTCGGCCGGCGGCTGTTTCTTCAGGCGCGTGCGGTAGATGCCTTCGAGCAGGGCCGGCTGCAGGTCTTCCGGCACTTCCAGCTGGCTGGCGTCGCTGGGCACCTTGTCGCCGCGGCGCTGCAGCATCTTGTAGTAGTTGCTGCGGAATTCCTGCTGCAGGCGCTGCTCGGCCAGCAGCGGGCCGTCGGCCGCGGCGGCGCTCACGCCCTCGACTTCCAGCTTCAGCGCCGGACGCTGCTTGAGCGCGGCGGCGAGCTTGTCGAGGTTGCCTTGCGCCGCGGGCGTCAGCTCGCTGGAGCCGGCGGCGAAGGGCACGTTGCCCAGGTCCTCGTCGCCACCGCCGGCGGCCAGGCCGGCGATGAACTTGAAGGGCGCCTGCACGGCACGCAGCACCAGGTTGCGCAGGGTCTGCCAGACAATGGGCATGACGCTGAACTGCGGGTTGTTCAGGTCGCCCTCCACCGGCAGCTGGATGTCGATGTTGCCGTTGGTGTCCTTGAGCAGGGCCACCGCCAGCTTCACCGGCAGGTCGACGGCGTCGGGGCTGTCGACCTTCTCGCCCAGTTGCAGGTGTTCCACCAGCACCTTGTTGTCGGCCTTCAGTTGGCCCTTGGTGATCTGGTAGTGCAGGTCGAGGTTGAGCCGGCCCTTGCGGATGCGGTAGCCGGCGAACTTGCCGGAGTAGGGCGTCAGGGTGGTCAGCTCGACGCGCTTGAAGCTGGTGGCGATGTCCAGCTTCTCCAGCGGCGAGAAGGGGTTGAGGCTGCCCTTGATGGTCACCGGGGCGTACTTGTCGACCTTGCCCTTGATGTCGACGCTGGCCGGCTGCGGATTGCGGTTGTCCAGGGTGCCGATCTCGCCGCCCAGTTGCTGGATGGCGGTGGCGAAGTCCGGGCGCAGGGTCAGGTCGGCGAAGTTGGCCGAGCCGTCGTTGATGCGGATGCCGCCGATGTGGATGCCCAGGGGCTTGTCGCTGCCGGCCTTGGCCGGGCTGGCGGCGCCCTTGGCCGCCGGCTGCTCGGGCTGGGCGATGATCAGCTCGCTGACGTTGGTGCTGCGGTCCTCGTTGATGATGAAGCGTGCGTAGGGCTGCTCGAAGGACACGCTCTGGATCACCAGGCTGTCGCCATGCTTGTAGGCCAGCCCGTCGAGGGTGAGCTTCTGCCATTTGACGAAGTCGCGGCTCTTCAGGGTGTCCAGGGTGTGCAGCTGGCTGACCTCGGCGCTGCCGCCGACGCTGAAGGCCAGCGGCTCGGTGCTCTTGAGGTCGACGTCGAGCTTGCTGGCGAGGAAGCCGCTGCGCAGCTCCAGGCGGATGAAGGGCTCCAGGTACGACTGCGCCAGGCGCAGGTCGATGTCGCGGGTGGCGACCTTGAGCCTGGCGCTGACCGGGTTGGGGATGACGCTGCCGCTGGCCTCGATCAGCCCGCGGTTGCCGATGCCGGTCTTGAGCTTGAGCTGCAGCGCCTGGGTCAGCGAGCTGTCGAGGTCCTGCAGGTCGAGGTCCAGCGGGCCGATGTCCAGGGCCACCGACCTGGCCGGTACGCGGTCGGCCAGGTGCACCTTGTAGCCGCGCAGCTGGGTGTCGCGCAGGACCACGTGCCAGGGTTTCTGCGGTTCGGTCGGTTTGGCCGGTTCCGGCGGCGGGCTTGCCGGCTTGTCGGCGGCGGCCGCAGCCTGGTCGGCTTGGGCTTGGGCTTGGGCTTGGGCTTGGGCTTGGGCTTGGGCTTGGGCTTGGGCCTCTGCTTCAGGTTTGGCCTCGGGCTTCGCCGCGGCCTGGGTTGCGCTTTTGTCCCCCGGGGCCGCATCGGTCTTGGCGGGCGCAGGGCTGGCCGCGTCCGCTACGGGCTTGGCGGCCGGCGCGGTGTCGGCGGGTTGCGCTGCCGCATCGGCGGCGGGTTCCGGCTGCTCGGCAGGGGCCGGCTTGCGCGCGGGCTTCTGGAAGTCGGCGAAGAGTTTCTGCCAGTCGAGCTGGCCGTCCTTCTCGCGGGCCGCCCAGGTTTCCAGGCCCTGGCTGCGGATCTGGCCGACCAGCACTTCGCGCTTGGCCAGGTCCAGGCTGGTCTCGGCCACATCGAGGCTGGCCAGGGTGACCAGCGGCTTGCCGGCCGGGCTCTTGAGGTCGAGGTCGCGCAGGTTGGCGCTGGTCTTTTCCAACTGCAGCTGGGTGTCCTTGCTCAGGTCCAGCTTGTACTCGGTGGCAACGCTGAGGATGCCCTTCTGCAACTCCAGCGGCGCGTTGTCGCGCACGTAGGGCCACCAGGCCTTGAGCGGAATGCCCTGGATCGACAGGCTGCCGCTGGAGGCGAGCGGAGTCAGGCTGAGGTCGCCCTTCCAGTCGACCTTGCCGCCGTGGGGGCCGGCGCCGCTCAGGGTCATCTGCGCGCCGCTGTCGGGCAGGGTGCTGAGGTTGTGCAGCTCGAAGCCCAGCGGGTCGAAGACGAAATCCACCTGCTCGCTCGGGCGGTTGTCCTGGAAGTGCACGCTGCCCTGGCTCAGGGCGACGCGCTCGATGCGCAGCGGGAAGGGCTTGCTGTCCGGCTGCTCGGGCTTGGGCTCGCTGGGCGGCAGCTTGAACAGGCGGCCGAGGTTGAGGCTGCCGTCCTCGGCGAACACCACTTCGCCATGGGGCTTGTCCAGTTGCACGTCGGCCAGGTGCAGCTGGCGCGTCCACAGGCTGTCGAGCTGCAGGTTGGCGTACAGGCGCTCGAAGGCCACCTGCTCCTGGCCGGGCTGGCCGATGCGCAGGCCCCAGACGTTCAGCTCCAGGCTGAAGGGGTTGAGTTCGATGCGCTCGATGTGCGCCGGCACGGTGGCGTACTGGGCCAGTTGCTGGTTGGCCACGCGCAGGGCGATGCCGGGGAGGATCAGGAAGCCCAGCAGGCAATAGAGGAGGAACAGCAGCACCAGGGTGCCGATCGCGCGAATCAATCCTTTGGGCATAGCGGGAGTCATTTTCCGTCGTGGCGTACCTCGGAGTATGGCACGCGTGCAAAGTTCCAAGTCTTGAGCCGTGGCAGCGCGGCCGCGGCGCTCAGGCCTGCAGGTTGTGCTGGCGGGCGAACTCCACCAGGTCCACCAGGCTGTTCAGCTGCAGTTTCTCGAGGATGCGCGTCTTGTAGGTGCTGACGGTCTTCTGGCTGAGGAACAGCTCCTCGGCGATCTGCTTGTTGCTCTGGCCGCGCACCAGGCTGCGCAGCACCACCAGCTCGCGCGGGGTGAGCGCCGCCACCGGGTCGTCGCCGGGCTGCCCGGGCGCGCCCAGGGGGCGTTCGGGGAAGCAGCGGTAGCCGGCGACCAGCATGCGCGCGGCGTTGAGGATGGCCGTGGTGTCCTTGTTCTTGCTGACGAAGCCGTGCCCGCCGGCGGCTTCCACGCGGCTGGCGTAGAGCCGCTCGTCCTGGGAGCTGAGCACCAGCAGGCGGATGTTCTCGTCGAAGATGTGCACCCGCGCCAGCAGGTCCATGCCGTCCATGCCCGGCAGGTTGAGGTCGAGGATGACCAGGTCGGGCTTGTGCTGGCGCACCAGGTTGAGCCCGGCGTTGCCGTCGTCGGCCTCGCCGACGATTTCGAACTGGGGGTCCTGGGCGAGCAGCGAGCGAATCGCCAGGCGCATGGCCGGGTGATCCTCCACCACGATGACGCGTTTGTTCATGGGCAATCCTTTAAGGCGCGATCCGCCCAATGAAGATAGCCCAGTTGGCGCGACCTTGCGGCCGCGCCCGGCGAGGCTCAGCGTTGCAGGGCCAGCGCGACGCCCTGGCCGCCGCCGATGCAGAGGGTGGCGAGGCCCTTCTTCGCGTCGCGGCGGAGCATTTCGTGCAGCAGGGTGACCAGCACGCGGCAGCCGGAGGCGCCGATGGGGTGGCCGAGGGCGATGGCGCCGCCGTTGACGTTGACCTTGGCGGCGTCCCAGCCCAGTTCCTTGCCCACCGCCAGGGACTGCGCGGCGAAGGCTTCGTTGGCCTCGATCAGGTCCAGCTCGGCCAACTGCCAGCCGGCCTTGTCCAGGCAGCGGCGGGTGGCGGAGACCGGGCCGATGCCCATGATCGCCGGGTCGACGCCGGCATTGGCGTAGGCGGCGATGCGCGCCAGCACCGGCAGGCCCAGTTCGGCGGCCTTGGCGGCGCTCATCAGCAGCACGGCGGCGGCGCCGTCGTTGAGGCTGGAGGCGTTGCCGGCGGTGACGCTGCCGTCCTTCTTGAACGCCGGCTTGAGCTTGGCCAGGGACTCGGCGCTGGTGCCGGCGCGAACCTGTTCGTCGGTGGCGAAGCGCAGCGGCTCGCCCTTGCGCTGGGGAATCTCGATGGGGGTGATCTCCGCCTCGAAGCGCCCGGCGGCGATGGCTTCGGCGGCCTTGCGCTGGGACTCGGCGGCGAAGGCGTCCTGCTCCTCGCGGCTGATGCCGTACTTGTCCACCAGGTTTTCGGCGGTGATGCCCATGTGGTAGTCGTTGAAGGCGTCCCACAGGCCGTCGACGATCATGCTGTCGAGCAGTTGCGCGTGACCCATGCGCAGGCCGGTGCGGGCCTTGGGCAGCACGTAGGGCGACAGGCTCATGCTTTCCTGGCCGCCGGCGACGATCACTTCGGCGTCGCCGCAGCGGATGGCCTGGGCGGCCAGGTGCAGGGCCTTGAGGCCTGAGCCGCAGACTTTGTTGACGGTCATCGCCGGTACGCTGTTCGGCAGGCCGGCGGCGATGGCTGCCTGGCGCGCGGGGTTCTGCCCGGCGCCGGCGGTGAGGGTCTGGCCGAGGATGACTTCGTCGACCGCCTCGGCGGCGACGCCGGTCTGTTCGAGCAGGCGGCGGATCACCGCGGCGCCCAGCTCATGGGCCGGCAGGGCCGACAGGGAACCCTGGAAGCTGCCGATGGCGGTGCGGGTGGCAGCGACTATGACGACATCTTGCATGACACGAATCCTCAGCATGGGGCGGCGCGGGCCGCGGCGAACGAGCGGGCATGGTTGCACAGGCGGGCATGGCCGACCACTCTCCGAACCGCTGAGTCGGCGCGGGGTCGGCCGGTCAGCGCAGCGGCGGCAGGCCCATGCGCCGGCGCGCGCGGTGCAGCGAGCCGTTGCGCACCGCCCAGCGCAGCAGTGGCACGCTGCGCTTCACGCTGGTGCGGATCAGCTGGCGTTGCAGCGGGCGCAGGGAGAAGCCGAGCATGTCGGCGGCCCAGTCCGGCAGCAGGTCGATGCCGGCGCGCATCATCAGCGCGCTGAAGGGCCTGGCCAGGGAACTGGGCGCCGGGGCGTCGAGCAGCACCTCGACCACGTCGCGGGTGCGCTCGTTGTAGCGCAACTGGGGGCGCATGCGCTCCAGGTACTCGGCCACCTCCAGGCGCGAGCGCGGCACGTCGCGGGCGCCCAGGCGTTCGGCGACCAGGGCGATCTCGTCGTAGTAGCGATCCTGCTCGCTGCCGGGCAGCTCGGGGTTCAGGTAGCGCAGGTGCGACTTGAGGAAGCAGCTGACCTCGGCGACGTGCACCCAGGTCAGCAGGTCCGGATCGCTGGCCGCATAGGGCGTGCCGTCGGGCAGGGTGCCGCTGACGTTGTCGTGGATGCGCCGCACCCGGGCGATCAGCTTCTCGGCGTCGGCCACCGAGCCGTAGGTGGTGGTGGAGATGAACTGGCCGGTGCGGCGCAGGCGGCCGAGCATGTCGGCGCGGAAGTTGGAGTGGTCCCAGACGCCGCCCAGGGCGGCGGGATGGAGCATCTGCAGGAGCAGGGCGCTGATGCCGCCGATGAGCATGGAGCTGAAGTCGCCATGGACTTTCCAGCAGGCCGAGTCGGGGCCGAACAGGCCCGGGTCGCCCTTGGGGGATTCGAAATCGACGCCCCCGAGGGCGAGTCCGGTCAGGCTCAGGACCTGGCTTTCGATATGACGGCGAACGGTTTCCATGACGGGGAGCTGCAAGCCTCAAGCTACAAGTGGTGCATACGGTTAGCTTAACCGCAGGCGCTCTGTCTTGCAGCTTGCAGCCGCCCTTCACCTGTTGATGCGGTTGTCGATCAGCCCCTGGACCACGCTGGGGTCGGCGAGGGTCGAGGTGTCGCCGAGGTTGTCCAGCTCGTTGCAGGCGATCTTGCGCAGGATGCGCCGCATGATCTTGCCCGAGCGCGTCTTCGGCAGGCCCGGCGCCCACTGCAGCGCTTCCGGCTTGGCGAAGCTGCCGATTTCCTTGCTGACCACCGCCAGCAGCTCCTGCTTCAGCTCTTCGCTGGGCTCGACGCCGTTCATCGGCGTGACGAAGGCGTAGATGCCCTGGCCCTTGAGGTCGTGGGGGTAGCCCACCACCGCGGCCTCGGCGATGCCGTCGTGCAGCACCAGGGCGCTTTCCACCTCGGCGGTGCCGATGCGGTGGCCGGAGACGTTGATCACGTCGTCGACGCGCCCGGTGATCCAGTAGTAGCCGTCCTCGTCGCGGCGCGCGCCGTCGCCGGTGAAGTAGTAGCCGGGATAGGGCTTGAAGTAGGTGTCGACCATGCGCTGGTGGTCGCCGTAGATGCTGCGGATCTGGCTCGGCCAACTGGCCTTGATCGCCAGCACGCCGGCGCCCGGGCCGTCGATCTCCTTGCCGTGCTCGTCCAGCAGCACCGGCTGCACGCCGAAGAACGGCAGGGTCGCCGAGCCGGGCTTGAGCGAGGTGGCGCCGGGCAGTGGGGTGATGAGGATGCTGCCGGTCTCGGTCTGCCACCAGGTGTCGACGATCGGGCAGCGCGTCTCGCCGACCACGTGGTAGTACCACTCCCAGGCCTCGGGGTTGATCGGCTCGCCCACCGAGCCGAGCAGGCGCAGGCTGGCGCGCGAGGTTTTCTTCACCGGCTCCTCGCCTTCGCGCATCAGGGCGCGGATGGCGGTGGGCGCGGTGTAGAAGATGTTCACCTGGTGCTTGTCGATCACCTGCCAGAAGCGCGAGGCGTCCGGGTAGCTGGGCACGCCCTCGAACATCAGGGTGGTGGCGCCGTTGGCCAGCGGGCCGTAGACGATGTAGCTGTGCCCGGTGACCCAGCCGACGTCGGCGGTGCACCAGTAGATGTCCCCTTCGTGGTAGTCGAACACGTACTTGTGCGTCATGGCCGCGCCCAGCAGGTAGCCGCCGGTGGTGTGCAGCACGCCCTTGGGTTTGCCGGTGGAGCCGGAGGTGTAGAGGATGAACAGCGGGTCCTCGGCGTCCATGGGCTCGGGCGGGCAGTCCTCGCTGACGCCGTGCAGGGCCTCGTGGTACCAGAGGTCGCGGCCCTCGACCCAGGGCACCTTGCCCTGGGTGCGCTGCACCACCACCACGGTGGAGACGTTCGGGCAGTCCTGCAGGGCCTTTTCCACGTTCTGCTTGAGCGGGATGTACTTGCCGCCGCGCACGCCTTCGTCGGCGGTGATCACGGTGCGGCAGTCGGCGTCGAGGATGCGGTCGCGCAGGGAGTCCGGCGAGAAGCCGCCGAACACCACCGAGTGGATGGCGCCGATGCGCGCGCAAGCGAGCATGGCGTAGGCCGCCTCGGGGATCATCGGCATGTAGATGCACACCCGGTCGCCCTTCTCCACGCCGCGGCTCTTGAGCACGTTGGCCAGGCGGCAGACGTGGCTGTGCAGCTTGCGGTAGGTGATGTGGGCGGACTCGGCGGGGTTGTCGCCTTCCCAGATGATGGCGACCTGTTCGCCGCGCTGTTCCAGGTGGCGGTCGATGCAGTTGTAGGCGACGTTGAGCTGGCCGCCCTTGAACCAGCTGGCCTGGCCGCGGGCCAGGTCGCCGTGGTGCACGGAGTGCCAGGGCTTGAACCAGTCGAGCAGGGCCTTGGCCTGTTCGCCCCAGAACACGTCCGGTTGTTCGATGGATTGGCGGTAGAGGCGCCGGTAGCCCTCCTCGTCGAGGTAGGCACGCTGGCGAACGGCGTCCGGCACCGGGTGAGCGGTGATTTCGAACATGACGATATCCTTGTTGTTGTGATGTTTTGCTAAGGCGTCTGGTTCAAGACTGGGCCAATGCGCGGCCCGGTTCAAGCCTTGGAGGGATGGCCGGCAGTTCGGTTGGGGAGGCGTAGGGCGGATAACGCCCACGGCGTTATCCGCCGTTTGGCCTTGGTGCCCGGCAGCTCCGGGGTTGACCTGGGCGCTGGCTGTGGCCCCGGTGTATCGGCGCATAACCGCGGACGGTTATGCGCCCTACGGGAACACCATGCCTTCCGGCGAATTGTAGGAGCGGGCCCTGCCCGCGATTTCGCGCGCAGGGCGCGCTCCTACAGGGGAATGGTGGGGCGGCGTATGCCGTACCGGAAATGAAAACGCCGCTTCCCCCATGGAGGAAACGGCGCTTTTTGCCAAGGCAGGGACTCAGCCGCGGTGACGGCCGCGGAAGAAGTCGATCAGGCCCTGGGTGGAGGCGTCCTCGGCCGGGCTTTCCTCGCTGCCGACCAGGCGCCCGTAGACGGCCTTGCCCAGCTCCTTGCCCAGTTCCACGCCCCACTGGTCGAAGGCGTTGATGCCCCAGAGAATGCTCTGCACGTAGACCTTGTGCTCGTACATGGCGATCAGCGCGCCCAGGCGGCGGGCGCTGATGCGCTCCAGCACCAGGGTGTTGCTCGGGCGGTTGCCGGGGATCACCTTGTGCGGCGCCAGGCGCTGCACCTCGGCCTCGTCCAGGCCCTTGGCGCGCAGCTCGGCCTCGGCTTCGGCGCGGGTCTTGCCCTGCATCAGCGCCTGGCTCTGCGACAGGCAGTTGGCGTACAGCCACTGGTGGTGGTCGGCCAGCGGGTTGTAGCTGGAGACCGGGACGATGAAGTCCGCCGGGATCAGCTGGGTGCCCTGGTGCAGCAACTGGTGGTAGGCGTGCTGGCCGTTGCAGCCGACGCCGCCCCAGATCACCGGGCCAGTGCCGGCGCTGACCGGGGTGCCGTCCTGGCGCACGCTCTTGCCGTTGGACTCCATGTCCAGCTGCTGCAGGTGGTCGGTGATGTTCCGCAGGTAGTAGTCGTAGGGCAGGATGGCGTGGCTGCGCGCGCCCCAGAAGTCGCCGTACCAGACGCCGAGCAGGCCCAGCAGCACCGGGATGTTGCGGGCGAAGGGCGCGCTCTGGAAGTGCTGGTCCATGCTGTAGGCGCCGGACAGCAGTTCCTTGAAGTTGTTGATGCCCACCGACATGGCGATCGGCAGGCCGATGGCCGACCACAGCGAGTAGCGCCCGCCGACCCAGTCCCACATGGGGAACACGTTCTCTTCGCGGATGCCGAAGGCCACCGCCGCTTCCTTGTTGCTGGAAACCGCGATGAAGTGGCGGTACAGCTCGGCTTCGTTGCCGCCCTGGGCCAGGTACCAGGCGCGCGCGGCCTGGGCGTTCTTCAGCGTCTCCAGGGTGCCGAAGGACTTGGAGGAGACGATGAACAGGGTGGTCTCGGCGTTCAGCTTGCTGGTCAGCTCGCGGAACTCGCTGCCGTCGATATTGGCTAGGTAGTGGCAGCGCACGCCTTTCTGGGCGAAGGGCAGCAGGGCCTCGGAGACCAGCTGCGGGCCGAGGAAGGAGCCGCCGATGCCGATGTTCACCACGTCGGTGATGGGCTTCTCGGTGTAGCCGCGCCACAGGCCGTTGTGCACGTAGCTGACCAGCTCGGTCATCTGGTGCAGCACGCGGTGCACTTCCGGCATCACGTCGACGCCGTCCACCAGCACCTTGTCGCCGATCGGTCGGCGCAGCGCGGTGTGCAGCACCGGGCGGCGCTCGGAGGCGTTGATCACGTCGCCGCGGAACATGGACTGGATGGCCTCGCCCAGCTGGGCTTCTTCCGCCAGCTTGACCAGCAGGCCGAGGGTGTCCTCGCGGATCAGGTTCTTCGAGAAGTCGAGGAACAGGCCGCAGGCGCTCAGGGAGAAACGCTCGAAACGCTTCGGATCGCCGGCGAATGCCTGGCGCATGCTGAAGTCCTGCAGATCCTTGCGGTGCTCGGCCAGTGCCTGCCAGCTCGGCAGGCGAGTGGCATCCAGCGGGGTGAGGTGGTGTTCCATGCGGTACCTTCGGGGGTGTGACGTGCGTTGGAGCGTGAAAAAGCCCGGGGGTTCCGGGCTTTGACGGTTCAGGCGAGCTGCACCGGGATGGCGTTGCTGGTGTGGCTGAGCTGGTTGCCCGGGGCCATGTAGAGCATGCGCGGCTGGTAGTTGGCGAGCTCGGCGTCGCTGTACTGAGCATAAGCGCAGATGATCACCCGGTCACCCACCTTGGCCTTGTGCGCGGCGGCGCCGTTGACCGAAATCATCCGCGAGCCTTCCTCGCCGCGGATGGCGTAGGTGGTGAAGCGCTCGCCGTTGTCGACGTTGTAGATCTGGATCTGTTCGTACTCGCGGATACCGGCGAGGTCCAGCCACTCGCCATCGATGGCGCAGGAGCCTTCGTAGTCGAGGACGGCGTGGGTGACTTCGGCGCGGTGCAGCTTGGCCTTGAGCATGATGCTGTGCATGGCGGCGCTCCTGTTGTTGTGGGGCTTGGCGCGGACGGCGGCAGAGTATGCCCAACCTGTTACCCGGCCTCAAGCCGCGTGCGGCGCGGCCTGGGCGGGTAACGGCGGGTCAGTCGAGCTGCAGCGGCAGGTTGTCGATCAGGCGGGTCTTGCCGAGGAAGGCGGCGGCCAGGACCACCACCTGCCGGTCGCCGGCGTCGGCAGGGCGCAGGCTCAGGGCCTCGCGGATTTCCAGGTAGTCCACGCGCAGGCCGGCGGCCTCGATCTGCCGGCGGCCCTCTTCGAGCAGCGCCGGAAAGTCGCGCGAGCCGCCGCGCAGGGCCTCGGCGAGCTGCCGCAGGGTGCGCTGGATGACCGGCGCGCGGGCGCGCTCGTCGTCGTTCAGGTAGCCGTTGCGCGAGGACAGCGCCAGGCCGTCCTCGGCGCGCACGGTGGGTTCGCCGAAGATCTGCACGGGGATGTTCAGGTCGCGCACCAGCTTGCGGATCACCGCCAGTTGCTGGAAGTCCTTCTCGCCGAACAGCGCCATGTCCGGCTGCACCATGTTCAGCAGCTTGCAGACCACGGTGGCGACGCCGTCGAAGTGGCCCGGGCGGCTGCCGCCGCACAGCCCCTCGGAAACCCCGGGCACGCTGACCTTGGTCTGACCTTGCATGCCGTCGGGGTACATCTCTTCCACGCCCGGGGCGAACAGCAGGTGGCAGCCGGCTTCCAGCAGCTTGGCCTGGTCGGCGGCGAGGGTGCGCGGGTACTTGTCCAGGTCTTCGCTGGGGCCGAACTGCAGCGGGTTGACGAAGATGCTGGCGACCACGAAGTCGGCGCGCTGGCCGGCCTTGGCCACCAGGGCGGCGTGGCCGGCGTGCAGGTTGCCCATGGTCGGCACCAGGGCGATGCGCTTGCCTTCGCCGCGCGCGCGGGCGACGGCGGCGCGCAGTTCGCGGACGGTCTTGACGGTGTTCATGCGGAGAATCCGTGTTCGGGGCCGGGGAAGGTGCCGTCTTTCACGGCCTTGACGTAGGCGGCGAAGGCGCCCTGGATGCTGTCCTGGCCTTCCATGAAGTTCTTCACGAACTTGGGCGCGCGGCCGGACAGCGACAGGCCCAGCATGTCGTGCATCACCAGGACCTGGCCGTCGGTGCCGGGGCCGGCGCCGATGCCGATCACCGGGATCTTCACCGCTTCGCTGATCTCCTGGCCCAGGGCGCTGGGCACGCACTCCAGCAGCAGCATGGCCACGCCGGCCTGCTCCAGGGCGATGGCGTCGGCGCGCAGCTGGCGGGCCTGGGCTTCCTGGCGACCCTGGACCTTGAAGCCGCCGAACAGGTTGACCGATTGCGGGGTCAGGCCCAGGTGCGCGCACACCGGCACGCCCATCTGCGCCAGGCGCACGATGGGCTCGGCCAGCCAGGCGCCGCCTTCGAGCTTGACCATGTGGGCGCCGGCCTGCATGACCTTGACCGCGTCGTCCAGCAGGCGCTGCAGCGAGGTGCCGGAGGCGAAGGGCAGATCGGTGACGATCATCGCGCCCTGGTTGCCGCGCTTCACGCAGGCGGTGTGGTAGGCCATTTCCTCGACCGTGACCGGCAGCGTGCTGTCGTGGCCTTGCAGCACCATGCCGAGGGAGTCGCCGATCAGCAGCATCTCCGCGCCCGCGGCGCTGGCCGCCTGGGCGAAGGTGGCATCGTAGGCTGTGAGCATCGCGATCTTCTCGCCGCTTTGCTTCAGGCCTTGCAGGGTGGTCAGGGTGACATCAGGCATGAAAACGGTCCTCGTTGGGCCGGCTGGCGCCGGCGCGGGGCACCTATAGTCCGGATGGGGCGGAGCGAAGTCAATCGCAGGTGTTACCGGACTGTTACGGCGTTACCGCCAACTGGGGTGACGATCAGGATAGCCGTTCGAGACCGGCGAATGGGCAATCCGCCAGCAGTTCCGACAGGCTGCGGCCGTCGGGCAGGCGCAGCTGCGGCGCCAGGTCCGCCAGGGGGTAGAGGACGAAGGCGCGGGCGTGCATGTGGTAGTGCGGCACGGTCAGGCGCGGCTCGTCGAGCTGGCGCTCGCCGAACAGCAGGATATCCAGGTCGAGGGTGCGCGGGCCCCAGCGTTCGTCCTTGCGCACGCGGCCCTGTTCCAGTTCGATGCGCTGCAGGGCATCGAGCAGGGCCAGGGGCGCAAGCTCGGTGTCCAGCGCGGCCACGGCGTTGACGTAGCGCGGCTGGTCCGGCGGGCCCAGCGGGTCGCTGATGTAGAAGGGCGAAACCGCGGCAACCGTGGTTTGCGGGATGGCCCGCAGGGCTTCGATGGCGGCGCGCAGTTGGCCCAGGGGATCGGCAAGGTTGCTGCCCAGGCCGAGATAGACGCGCTCGCTCACTCGTTGCCGGCCCCCTCGCTGCGCGGGCCACGGCGGCGACGGCTAGCACCGCCGCGGCGACGCTTGCGCGGGGCGGCGCCGCCATCGTCCGGGCTGGCCGCCAGGTTGCGGATCATGCCGCGGCGTTCGCCGTCGCTGGCGTCCTGGTAGTCGGTCCACCAGTCGCCGAGGCCGCCGGTTTCCTCGCCGGCGCTCTCGCGCAGCAGCAGGAAGTCGTAGCCGGCGCGGAAGCGCGGGTTCTCCAGCAGCAGATCGGCGCGCTTGCCCTGGCGCCGCGGCAGGCGTTCCTGCATGTCCCAGATCTCGCGGATCGGGATGGTGAAGCGCTTGGGCACGGCGGTGCGCTGGCACTGCTCGCTGATCAGTTCGTGGGCGGCTTCCTGCATCGCCGGGATCGGCGGCATGCCGCGCTCCTGCAGCTGCGCCACGCGCGCCGGCAGGGCCGGCCAGAGCAGGGCGGCGAAGAGGAAGGCGGGAGTGACCGGCTTGCCCTGGTGGATTCGCAGATCGGTGTTGGCCAGGGCCTGGCGGATCAGCTTGCCGGTGTATTCCGGGTCGCGGGCCAGGGCCTTGGCGCTGGCCGGGAACAGCGGGGCGAACAGCTCGTATTCGAGCAGCAGTTCGAAGGTGCGCTCGCCGCGGCCGCTGAGGAACAGCTTGAGCACTTCGTCGAACAGCCGCGCCGAGGGAATCTCGCGCAGCAGCGGCGCCAGCTTGCGGATCGGCGCGGCGCTGTGCTTCTCGATCTCGAAGTCCAGCTTGGCGGCGAAGCGCACCGCGCGCAGCATGCGCACCGGGTCTTCGAGGTAGCGCTGCTCGGGGTCGCCGATCAGGCGCACCAGGCGGTTGCGGATGTCGTGCACGCCGTGGGCGTAGTCGAGGATGCGCTCGTCGCTGCAGTCGAAGTACAGGGCGTTGATGGTGAAGTCGCGGCGCTGGGCGTCGTCTTCCAGGGTGCCGTAGACGTTGTCGCGCAGGATGCGCCCGGCCTCGTTGCGCGACGCCTGGTTGCTGTCGCCTTCGCCTTCTTCCTGCGGGTGGTGGGAACGGAAGGTGGCCACCTCGATGATCTCGCGGCCGAAGTGCACGTGCACCAGCTTGAAGCGTCGGCCGATCACCCGCGCGTTGCGGAATTCGGCGCGCACCTGCTCGGGGGTGGCGCTGGTGGCCACGTCGAAGTCCTTGGGGGCGATGCCTAGCAACTGGTCGCGGACGCCGCCGCCGACGATGTAGGCCTGGTATCCCGCCTTCTGCAGCCGGTCCACCACGCTCACCGCATGCCGGCTGAACTGCTCGCGACGCAGCGGATGCTGGTTGCTGCCGACGATTTCCGGAGTGGTGCGGACTGCGCGCTTGCGGCGCAAGGGAGAGCGAAGGGAGGAGATCAGCTTTTTCAGCATGGAGGCACTATTAACAGGTTGGGGTGGATTGCGTCGCGCAACGCAGCGTGCCCTGGCCGGTGGTCGCAGTCGGCAGGCAGCCCATCATGCTTGAAAAGCATGGCCAGCGGAAACAATCGGCGGTAATTCTGATGCGTTGTATATCCGAACGGGTTCGGATTCTAGCATCGGGGCGCAGGAGATGGGGAACGAAGGAAGGAGAGGAAAGCAGGGGAGAGCGGGGAAAGCTACTGGGGGAGCCGAAGCTCCCCCCCAAGTAGGTGCGTGCTTTGTTCTTGTTATGATGCCGGGCTTGTTGTTTTTGTTTGTAGACCCGTCCTCGAGGCTAGCCGCTTCGAGGCATTCCCATTCGGGATCGACAAGAGCAAACGGATTGCTTTGGTCGCTGAGTGAGCAGTGATCTTTCGATCCAACCGATTTCGCCGCTGCCTCGAGGCAGTTTTATTGTTCTTCGATCGGTTGCGGGATTTCTCCCGCCAGCTACTCTCCTCCAAAAGAATCAGTTAGCTGCGCCTCCGCGATTTTGTTTTTGTTGTGCTGGAGTCGTTACGTGTTGTTTTTGTTCTGTGGTTTCGTGCTTGTTATTGTTGTTGTGCCAATAACAAAGCAGATGCCGTGCCAACTTTTGAGAATCCTTATTTTTCAAGGGTTTAGCTGTAGGAAGGGGTTTCGGGCAGGCACAAAAAAGCCGGGTTATCGTTACCGATGAACCCGGCTTTTGTTACGCGGGATGTCCGCGGTAACAGCTGTGCGCACCTCAGGAGTCGGCCGAGGCCCCCGACTTGCGCCGCGGGATGCCCAGGCGCTGGCGCCGTTCCCACAGGCATTTGCGGCTGATACCCAGCTTGCGGGCCAGCTCGGTCTCGGTCATGTGGTCCTGGTGCTCGAGGACGAAATGCTGGAAGTAGTCCTCCAGCGACAGGTCCTCGGTGGGCTCGTGGTTGTTGGCCGCCACGGCGTTGCGCACCTCCGCCTCGTCGACGAAGTCGTCCTCCAGATCGTCCAGCTCGATGTCGATGCCCAGCAGGTCGGCGGGGATTTCCTGGCCTTCGCTGAGGATCACCGCGCGCTCGATGGCGTTCTCCAGCTCGCGCACGTTACCCGGCCACGGGTAATGGCGGATGGCCTGTTCGGCCTCGTGGGAGAAACTCAGCGGGGCGCGCCCCATCTGCGAGCACTGGCGCGCCAGGAAGGCGCGGGCGATCTCCATCACGTCGGCGCCGCGCTCGCGCAGCGGCGGCAGCTTCAGCGAGATGACGTGCAGGCGGTAATAGAGGTCTTCGCGGAACTGCCCGGTCTTGGCCAGCATCTTCAGGTCGCGGTGGGTGGCGGCGATCAGGCGCACGTCGACCTTCTGCGACTGCACCGAGCCGACACGGCGGATCTCGCCTTCCTGCAGCACGCGCAGCAGGCGGGCCTGGGCTTCCAGCGGCAGTTCGCCGATCTCGTCGAGGAACAGGGTGCCGCCGTCCGCGGCTTCCACCAGGCCGGCGCGGCCGGCGCTGGCGCCGGTGAAGGCGCCCTTCTCGTGGCCGAACAGTTCGGATTCGATCAGGGTTTCCGGGATGGCCGCGCAGTTCACCGAGATCAGCGGCGCCTTGGTGCGCTTGGAGAGGTTGTGCAGGGCGCGCGCCACCAGTTCCTTGCCGGTGCCCGACTCGCCCTGGATCAGGACATTGGAGTCGGTGGGGGCGACCTTGCGGATCTTCGAATACAGCTCGAGCATCGGCGGACAGGAGCCGATGATGCCGATCTCGCCCTCGGCCGGGGCGGCGTTACCGTTACCGCGCTCGCCCGCCGCGCGGGTGTTACCCCGCGCTTCGGCGCTGGCGCCACGGCCTTCCTGGCGGTCCTTGAGGATGCGCGCCACGGCCTGGAGCATCTCGTCGTGGTCGAAGGGCTTGGCGATGTAGTCCACCGCGCCCATCTTCATCGAGTCCACGGCCGAGCGCAGGCTGGCGTAGCTGGTCATGATCAGCACCGGGGTGCCCTGGGCCAGCTTGATCAGTTCGGTGCCGGGGGCGCCGGGCAGGCGCAGGTCGCTGACGATCATGTCGAAGGACGGAATGCTGTAGCGCTCCTGGGCCTCCTGGACCGAGCCGGCCTCGCTGACCTGGTACTGGTTGCGCTCGAGCAACCGTCGCAGGGCGGAACGGATGATGGTTTCGTCTTCGACGATGAGGATATGTGCCATGTATTCAGCTCTCTCGACGTGCTCGTCTACTGCTCGGCCGTCGGGCCAGGATGCCGCGGCAAGGTCACGCGGATGCGGGTGCCGCATTCGCGTTCCGGATCGGCCGGGCTGTCGATGGTGATCTGCCCATAATGCTCTTCCACGATCGAATAGACCAGTGCGAGGCCCAGGCCGGTCCCCTTGCCGGGGTCCTTGGTGGTGAAGAAGGGCTCGAACAGGCGATCGATGATGGACTTGGGAATGCCGCTGCCTTCGTCTTCGACGATGAGGTCGACGGTGTTCTCCGAGGCTTCGCTGCGTACCCGTATGGCGCCGCCGGGCGGGGAGGCGTCGCGGGCGTTGGACAGCAGGTTGATGAGTACCTGGGCCAGGCGCTGGGCATCGCCCTCCACCCAGTGGTCCGGGTCGCACAGGTTGAAGAACTGCACTTCGACGCTGCGTCGGTTCAACGATAGCAAACTGATGGCTTCCTGGGTGACGTCGGCCAGGCACACCGGCTCGGCGGCCACCTGCTTGCCGCCGGCGTGGGCGAAGCTCATCAGCGACTGGACGATGCGCGAGACGCGCTTGGTCTGTTCGAGGATCTGCGCGCTGATCTCGGTCAGCTCGCCGTCGCCCTCGCGTTCCTCGCGCAGGTTCTGCGCCAGGCAGGCGATACCGGTGATGGGGTTGCCGATCTCGTGGGCCACGCCGGCGGCCAGGCGGCCGATGGAGGCCAGGCGCTCGGAGTGGATCAGCTTGTCTTCCAGGGACTGCGTCTCGGTGAGGTCCTCGACCAGCAGCACCAGGCCGCTGTTGCCCGGCGCCAGGGGTTCCTCGATGGCCGCCTTGTGCAGGTTCAGCCAGCGCGTCTGGCCGTCGATGGCCAGGCGCTGCTTGTGCAGGTGCTGGTCGGGGGCCTCGATGAAGCCTTCCAGCAGGCCCTTCCAGGGATCCGGCAGGGCCGACAGGCGCGAGCCGACCACGCGCTGCGCGGGCACCCCGGTGAGTTCCTCGATGGCGCGGTTCCACATCAGCACTTCCTGGTCCTTGGCCAGCGAGCACACGCCCATCGGCAGGTCCTGGAGAGTCTGCCGGTGGTAGCGGCGCAGGGCGTCCAGTTCGGCGGCCAGGCCGGTGAGCCGCGAGTGGTAGTCCTCCAGGCGGCTCTCGATGAAGTGGATGTCCTCGGTGACGTAGCTCTCGCTGCTGGCCTTGTAGGGCAGGAAGGTCTCGACCATGTCCTGGGCCACGCTTGGGCCCATCAGCCCGGAGAGGTTGGCCTCGATGCGGTCGCGCAGGCGGCGCAGGGCGTAGGGGCGGCGCTCGTCGAAGGGCAGGTGCAGGTCGCGCAGGGCCTGCTCCACTTCCTTCTGCGCGGTCTTCGCACCCAGCGGCTTGGCCAACTGGCTGGCGAATTCCTGGGGCGAGACGGCGAGCAGTTCGCGGCGCTGCGGGCGGCGCACGTTGTCCACCGCGCATGCTTCGGCGGCGCCCTTTTCCTCGTCGCTGGGCTCGCTGAACAGCGACACCAGGGTGAACACCAGCACGTTGGCCGCCAGCGAGGCCAGCGCAGCCAGGTGCCAGCTGGCCTCGTCGAGCACGTACAGCGAGTCGAACAGCGGGATGTGCAGGGTCTGCACGTTGCCCATCAGCGGCACCAGCATGGTGGCGCCCCACACCAGCATGCCCGCCACCAGGCCGGCGATGAAGCCGCGGCGGTTGGCCGCCGGCCAGTAGAGCACCGAGAGCGCGCCGGGGAGGAACTGCAGGGTGGCGACGAAGGAGACGATGCCCAGGTTCGACAGTTCCTGCTCCGAGCCCAGCAGCAGGTAGAAGCCGTAGCCGAGCAGGATGATGGTGGCGATCAGCGCCCGCCGCGTCCATTTCAGCCAGCGGTAGATGTTGCCCTCGGCCGGCGGCTGGTACAGCGGCAGCACCAGGTGGTTGAGGACCATGCCCGACAGCGCCAGGGTCATCACGATGATCAGCCCGCTGGCCGCCGAGATGCCGCCGATGAAGGCGGCCAGGGCGAGGGCCGGGCTGTCCACCGCCATGCCCAGGCCGAGGGTGAAGTACTCCGGGTTGGTCGAGGCGCCCAGGTGCAGGCCGGCCCAGAGGATCGGCGGCACCGCCAGGCTCATCGGCAGCAGGAACAGCGGCAGGCCCCAGCTGGCGCTGAGCAGGGCGCGCGGGTTGAGGTTCTCGGTGAAGGTCATGTGATACATGTGCGGCATCACGATGGCCGAGGCGAAGAACACCAGCAGCAGGGTGCGCCAGGGGCCTTCGGCCAGCGGCGTGTGCAGGGTGCTCAGGGCCTCCTGGTTCTGCAGCAGCCAGACCTCCAGGCCGTCGGGGCCGCCGAACACGCCGTAGAGGGCGAACAGGCCGATGGAGCCCAGGGCGATCAGTTTGACCAGGGATTCGAAGGCGATGGCCATCACCAGCCCTTCGTGGCGCTCGCGGGTGGCGATGTGGCGGGCGCCGAAGAGGATGGCGAACAGGGTGATCAGCGCGCAGAACGCCAGCGCCGCGCTGTGGGCGTCGGCGCCGCGGGTCAGCAGGCTGATGGAGTTGGTCACCGCCTCGATCTGCAGGGCCAGCATCGGCAGCACGCCGATCAGCATGAACAGCGTGGTCAGCGCGCCGGCCCAGGTGCTGCGGAAGCGGAAGGCGAACAGGTCGGCCAGCGACGACAACTGGTAGGCGCGGGTGATGCGCAGGATCGGGTAGAGCAGCACCGGGGCCAGCAGGAATGCCCCGGACACCCCCAGGTAGATGGCCAGGAAGCCATAGCCGTACTGGTAGGCCAGGCCGACGGTGCCATAGAAGGCCCAGGCGCTGGCATAGACGCCCAGCGACAGGGTGTACACCAGCGGGTGGCGCACCAGGCGGCGCGGCACGTAGCCGCGCTCGGTGATCCAGGCGACACCGAACAGGGTGGTGAGGTAGGCGGCGCTGATCAGGATCAGCTGGGTGAGGCTAAAGCTCGTCAGCATCGCGCTGGCTCTGCAGGATGAAGGTCACGACTATGAGAATCAGCCACAGCAGGTAAGGGCGATACCAGGCGCCGTTGGGGTCGATCCACCAGTCCATGATGGCGGGCGAGAACAGGTAGATGCCCACGACCAGGAGCAGCACCAGTCGGTAGATGTACATGTCATGCCTCTCGTTGTGCGGACGGCAGGCTACAGGCAGCCGATGGGCGCCTGCAAGCCGGGGCGCATGGCCCCTCCCATCATCTTAGAGCCGGGCGTCTTCCAGCGTCAGTACGCGGGGGATGCGCGCGGCGTCCCAGTGCGCCACGCCCCAGGCCAGCACCTCGGCCGGGGTGGCTCCGGCCAGTTCCGCCGGCGCGGCCTGGCCCAGGGCCTTCAGCGCGCGCAGCAGCAGCGGGGCGGCCTGCTCGGCGGCCAGTGGTGGCGAGCGGTAGGACTTGCCCAGCTTGTGGCCGTCGGGCTGGACGATCAGCGGCACGTGCAGGTAGCGCGGATGGGCCACCCCGAGCAGTTCCTGCAGGTACAGCTGGCGCGGGGTGTTGTCCAGCAGGTCGGCGCCGCGGACGATGTCGGTCACGCCCTGCCAGGCGTCGTCCAGCACCACCGCCAACTGGTAGGCATAGAGGCCGTCGCGGCGGCGGATGACGAAGTCGCCCACCGCGCGGCCCAGGTGCTGGCGGAACTCGCCCTGGACGCGGTCGACGAAGGCGTATTCCAGTTCCGGCACGCGGATGCGGATGGCCACCTCGCCGTGCCAGTCGTGGCCGGCGTTGCGGCAGGTGCCGGGGTAGATGCCGCCCGTGCCTTCGAGCTGCTTGCGCGAGCAGGTGCAGGCGTAGGCCAGGCCGCTGCGCAGCCATTGCTCGACCACCGCCGCGTAGGCTTCGCCGCGTTCGCTCTGGCGTTCGACCGGGCCGTCCCATTCGAAGCCGTAGCGCTCCAGCGTCTGCAGGATGGCGGCCTGGGCGCCGGGCATTTCCCGCGGCGGGTCGAGGTCTTCCATGCGCACCAGCCAGCGCCCGCCAACGGCGCGGGCGTCCAGGTAGGAGGCGACGGCGGCGACCAGCGAGCCGAAATGCAGGTAGCCGCTGGGGGTGGGGGCGAAGCGTCCGGTGTAGCGGGAGTCGGGCATGGCGCAGGCTTGTGGTCAGGGGCGGGGAGCGCCGCACAAACGCGACGGGGCGCCTAGGCGCCCCGTTCGCGAAAAGCCGCCGGCATCAGGAGCCGAGCTGCTTTTCCTTGATTTCCGCGAGGGTCTTGCAGTCGATGCAGAGGGTCGCGGTGGGGCGGGCTTCGAGGCGGCGGATGCCGATCTCCACGCCGCAGGAGTCGCACCAGCCGTAGTCGTTGTCCTCGATCAGCTGGAGGGTCTCGTCGATCTTCTTGATCAGCTTGCGCTCGCGGTCGCGGGCGCGCAGTTCGAGGCTGAACTCCTCTTCCTGGCTGGCGCGGTCGGCCGGGTCCGGGAAGTTGGCCGCTTCGTCCTGCATGTGGTGCACGGTGCGATCGACTTCTTCCATCAGCTCAACTTTCCACTTGTTGAGGATGGAGGTGAAGTGGGCGCGCATGCGCTCGCTCATGTACTCCTCGCCCTTGGTTTCCTGGTAGGGCTCGAAGCCACGAATCAGTTGGCTGCTCTGCTGTTTTGCATTGGTGGGCATGTGTGGCCGCCTCTCACTCTCGCTAATCCTGTCGCGGATGGTCCCTCTCCGGTCGACGCCGGCCCCGCGCTCGCAAGCGGGCGAACTTACCAGATCGATAATCGCGATGCTACTCCCGGTTGTCGAGCCTGCTGCCACCCGCCGATGGCTTGGTTAGAATCGCCTCTTCGTCGCAAAGTTCGGTATTTCCCATGGTTTCTTCCTTCAGTGCCCGCAGCCGCGCCATCGAACCTTTCCACGTCATGGCGTTGCTGGCGCGAGCCAACGAGCTGCAGGCCGCCGGCCACGACGTCATTCACCTGGAGATCGGCGAGCCGGATTTCAGCACCGCCGCGCCCATAGTCGCCGCCGGCCAGGCCGCATTGGCCGCCGGCCATACCCGCTACACCGCGGCCCGTGGCCTGCCGCAGCTGCGCGAGGCCATCGCCGGTTTCTACGCCTCGCGCTACCGCCTGGCCATCGACCCCGAGCGCATCCTGGTCACCCCGGGCGGTTCCGGCGCCCTGCTGCTGGCCAGCAGCCTGCTGGTCGACCCGGGCCGCCACTGGCTGCTGGCCGACCCCGGCTACCCGTGCAACCGCCACTTCCTGCGCCTGGTGGAGGGCGCCGCACAGCTGGTGCCGGTGGGCCCGCAGAGCCGTTACCAGCTCACCCCGGAGCTGGTGAATGCGCACTGGAATCAGGACAGTGTAGGCGCTTTGCTGGCATCGCCGGCGAATCCTACCGGCACTTTGCTGCACAAGGATGAACTGGCCGCGTTGTCGCAGGCGCTGAAGGCCCGCGGCGGGCACATGGTGGTGGACGAGATCTACCACGGCCTGACCTACGGCGTGGACGCCAGCAGCGTGCTGGAAGTGGACGACGAGGCCTTCGTCCTCAACAGTTTCTCCAAATATTTCGGCATGACCGGTTGGCGCCTGGGCTGGCTGGTGGCGCCGCCGGAAGCGGTGGGCGAGCTGGAGAAGCTGGCGCAGAACCTCTATATCAGCGCCCCGAGCATGGCCCAGTACGCCGCGCTGGCCTGTTTCGAGGAAGGCACCCTGGCCATCCTCGAAGAGCGCCGCGCCGAGTTCGCCCGGCGCCGCGACTACCTGCTGCCGGCCCTGCGCGAGCTGGGCTTCGGCATCGCCGTGGAGCCGGAAGGGGCCTTCTACCTGTACGCCGACATCAGCGCCTTCGGCGGCGACGCCTACCGCTTCTGCCAGCACTTCATCGAGACCGAGCACGTGGCCTTCACCCCGGGGGTGGACTTCGGCCGCTACCAGGCCGACCACCACGTGCGCTTCGCCTACACCCAGAACCTGGAGCGCCTGGAACAGGCGGTGGAGCGCATCGCCCGCGGCCTGAAGAGCTGGCGGCCCTGATGCGCTTCGCTCCGGAACTGGAAGAGGCGCGCCTGCTGCGCCGCTACAAGCGCTTCCTCGCCGATATCGAAACCGCCGGCGGCGAGCAGTTGACCATCCACTGCCCGAACACCGGTTCCATGCTCAACTGCATGAGCGAGGGTTGCCGGGTCTGGTTCAGCCGCTCGGACGACCCCAGGCGCAAGCTGCCGGGCACCTGGGAGCTGAGCGAAACGCCCCAGGGGCGCCTGGCCTGCGTCAACACCGGGCGCGCCAACCGCCTGGTGGAGGAGGCCCTGCTGGCCGGGAGCGTCGCCGAACTGGCCGGCTTCGCCGCGCTGCGCCGGGAAGTCGCATACGGCATGGAGAACAGCCGCGCGGACTTCCGCCTGGAGTTCGCCGCCGGGCCGGTGTTCGTCGAGGTGAAGAGCGTCACCCTGGGCTTCGACGCCACGCCGGTGGCGGCCTTCCCCGATGCGGTCACCACCCGCGGGGCCAAGCACCTGCGCGAGCTGGCGACGCTCGCGCGGCAGGGCACCCGGGCGGTGCTGCTGTATTGCGTGAACCTGTCCGGCATCGAGGCGGTGCGCCCGGCGGAGGAAATCGACCCGGCCTATGCCGCGGCGCTGCGCGAGGCGCGTGACGCTGGCGTCGAGATGTTGGCCTACGGCGCGGACATCGACGTCAGCGAAATCCGCCTGAGCCGGCCGCTGCGCATCGAGCTGTAGGGCGCTCGGAGCCTGTTTACGATCTCGCGAGCTAGAGCAGAACAAGGCTGAAACAGGCGAGAGCGCGCGGTTTAGTCCGCCAAATGAGCATCGCTCGCCTGTTTTTAACGCAGTTATGCCGACGCGCAGCAGGTCGTAGGCTGGTTCTCAGTCATACTCGGGCAGGCTTATCCACAACCCCTGCTCGTCCTCGCGGCACGGCAGGCTGTCGAGCACCTCGCCCAGGCAGGGGCCCTGGATGCATTCGCCGGATTCGATGAGGAACAGCGCGCCGTGCTGGGCGCACTGCAGCAGCGCGCCACTGGCGTCGAGGAAGCGGTCGGCCTCCCATTCCAGGGGCACGCCGCGGTGCGGGCAGCGGTTGCGGTAGACATGGACGCGGCCCTGGCGGCGCACGGCGAAGACCTTCAGGCCTTCGACCTGGAAGCCGCGGGTCCGCCCCTCGGCCAGTTCGCCCGGATGGCACAGCCGGATCATCCGGACGCTCCCGGCGCCGACAGCAGGGCGCATCGCGCCCTCTGACGTCGGGATAGGGTGCACGTCCTTGTGCTGAAGTCGGTCAGATCTCCCAGATCAGGTTGGCCGCCGCGTAGCGGCCGGGCTGGGTGTAGCGATCCAGGCTGGGGCTGTTCTCGGTGAGGCCGCGTACGTCGCCCCATTGCCAGTACTTCTTGTCGGTGAGGTTGAACAGGCCGGCGTTGAGGGTCACGCCGTCGGTGATCCGCACCCAGCCGCTGAGGTCGAGCAGACCATAGCCGCCGGGCTTGAATTGGCTGGGGACTTCGTTGTCGTCGATGCGCTGCTTGGCCTGCACCAGGGTCCAGGTCAGCTCGCTGCCGAAGCGTCCGCCGGGCGCATCATACCCCAAACCGAACACGCCCTTGAGCGGGTCGACGCTGTTGATCGGCTCGCCGGTTTCCTCGTCCTTGCCGCGCGCGTAGGACACGGCGCCGCGCAGGCGGGTGCCGTCGGGCAGGCCGGCGGCCAGGTGCAGGTCGAGGTCGCCGCGGGCCTCGGCGCCGCGGATGGTGACCTTGTCCAGGTTGGTGTACTGGTAGGTCAGGCGGCCGTTGCCGGTGGGGTCGTTGGGCAGGGTGACCTGCTCGATGAAGTCGTCGTAGCGGTTGTAGAACAGGGCGACGCCGAAGCTGCCCATGGCGTACTTGCCGCGCAGGCCGATCTCGTAGCTGTCGCTGGTTTCAGGCTTGAGGTCGGTGTTGGCGATGGTCTGGTAGCCGATGGCGGTGTTGACGAACTCGCCGAAGATATCCACCGGTTCGGGTGCGCGGAAGCCGGCGGCATACTGGCCGTAGACGCTGTGGTGGTCGTCGATGCGGTAGGTCACGCCGAACTTGGGCGACAGCGCGTGATCGCTGAAGTTGGACGGGTTGGTATCCAGCGGGTTGCTGTTCAGGTAGCGCTGGCTGACCTCCGGGCGCATCTCGTAGTAGTCGTAGCGCAGGCCCGGCAGCAGGGTCCAGCGGCCGATGTCGATGCTGTCCTGGATGAAGGCCGCGTATTCGTGGGTGACCGGGTCGGGGAAGTCGCTGAGCGGGAAGGTCTCGCTACCGAAGGCCGGCGGCACCGGCTGGCCGTTGTTCTGGAAGGTCTCGCCACCCTTGCGCAGGTCGCTGCTCTCCAGGCGCTTGAGATCGAAGCCGTAGATCAGGTGATGCTGGGTGTCGGCCAGGGCGAACCGCTTGTCCAGTTGGCTGTTCAGGCCCCAGAGCGTTTCCTGGTATTTCGAATCCCGGGTGCGGTCGCGCAGGCGGCCGCCGCTGAAGCGCTCCTGGTAGGTCTGCTGGCGGATCTGGCTGTCCTGATAGTTGAGCTGCCACTGCACCAGGTCGGCCAGCGCGCTGTCGAGCTGGAAGCGGTGCTGCAGGCTGATGCGCTCGCGGTCGGTGCTGTCGCTGGCATCGGAGGTGCGGGTGGTGCCGGTGGCGCTGTATTCGTTGAGCAGGCGGGTGTCGGCGTCGTCGGCGTAGCGCTCGTAGGCCAGCTGCAGGCGGCTGCCTTCGGCGTAGTCCCAGCCGACCTTGGCCAGCAGGTTGTCGGTGTCGAAGTCCACCGGGTTGGCTTCGCCGCGGCTGCTGCCGATGCCGCTCTGGCCGCCGAAGGTCTCGCTGTCGTGGCCTTCGCGGCGGCTGATGGTCAGCAGGCCGTCCACCGGGCCCTGGCGCCCGGCGAAGGTGGCGCTGCCCAGCCAACTGTCGTCGGAGCCGTCGTAGCCGGTCTTGAAGCGGGCGTAGAAGTCCTTGCCGTCCTCCAGGTAGTCCGCGGCGTCCTTGGTCAGGAAGCTCACCGCGCCGCCCAGGGCGTCGCTGCCGTACAGCGAGCTGGCCGGGCCGCGAAGTATTTCAACGCGTTTCACGGTGTCCAGGTCGATGTAGTTGCGCCGCGCGTCCATGAAGGGGCCGAAGGCGAAGGCACCGGGCACGCCGACGCCGTCCACCTGGGTCAGCACGCGGTTGCCGCCGATGCCGCGGATGGTGAAGCCCGACAGGCCAAAGCGGCTGCCGCTGCCGCTCACCGACACGCCGGGCTCGTAGCGCACCAGTTGCTTGATGTCGTTGGCGTTGTTGCGGTCGATGTCCTGCTCGGTCTGCACGCTCACGGTGCTCGGCACCGCATCCACGGGCTGTTCGCTACGGGTCGCGGTGACCGTGGTCTCCCCGAGGGAAACCGCGTTGTCCGCCAGGGCGAGGGAAGGGCTCAACAGCAGCAGGGCCAGCCAGTGTCGGCGGGCGAACGGAGGCGTGATCGACATGGGATACCTGTTTTTCTTGGAAATGGCAGATGGCAAATGGCCGTTGGCAGAAGGCGGCGCAGACCATAATTCTTCTCAAATCTAAATGCAAATTATTATCAAATAGATTTATTAAATTTGTTGTGGCACAGTTCGTCGGTGCCGCCGCGATGCGGCAGGTCCCCTTGCGAACGAGGATTTCTGCGATGACTACCCTTTCCGCGCCGGCTTCCGAGCTGTACCGCGCCTGGCAGGCGCTGCGTGCCGAGAAACCGCGCCTGCGCGCCCGCGATGCCGCGCAACACCTGGATGTGAGCGAGGCCGAGCTGACCGCCAGCCGCCTCGGCGTCGATGCCGTGCGCCTGCGCCCGGAATGGGCCGCGCTGCTGCCGGCCCTCGGCGAGCTGGGCCCGATCATGGCGCTGACGCGCAACGAGCACTGCGTACATGAGCGCAAGGGGCCGTACCAGGAGGTCACCGTATCGGGCAATGGGCAGATGGGCCTGGTGGTGTCCCCGGACATCGACCTGCGCCTGTTCCTCGGCGGCTGGGACAGCGTGTTCGCCATCGGCGAGGAAACCGCCCACGGCACCCAGCGCAGCATCCAGGTGTTCGACCGCCAGGGCACCGCGGTGCACAAGGTGTTCCTCACCGAGCACAGCGACGTCGCCGCCTGGGCGCCGCTGGTGGAGCGCTTCCGCGCCGAGGAACAGAGCGAGCGCCTGGAGCTGCGTCCGGCCGAGGCGAAAGCCGCGCCGCTGGCCGACGGCGAGATCGACGTCGCTTCCCTGCGCCAGGGCTGGGCGGCGCTGAAGGACACCCACCACTTCTTCGCCCTGCTGAAGAAGCACAAGGCCGAGCGCACCCAGGCGCTGCGCCTGGCCGGCCGCGAATGGGCCGAGCCGCTGGACGTCGCCGAGCTGCCGCGCCTGCTGGAGGCCGCCAGCCAGTCCCGCCTGCCGATCATGATCTTCGTCGGCAACGCCCACTGCATTCAGATCCACACCGGCACCGTGGACAACCTGAAGTGGCTGGACGACTGGTTCAACGTGCTCGACCCGCAGTTCAACCTGCACCTGAAGACCTCCGGCGTGCGCGAGCTGTGGCGCGTGCGCAAGCCGAGCAGCGACGGCATCGTCACCAGTTGGGAAGCCTTCGACGCCGACGGCGAGCTGGTCCTGCAGGTGTTCGGCGCACGCAAGCCGGGTGTGCCGGAACTGCAAGAATGGCGTAGCCTCGCCGAATCCTTCGCGGCCATCTGAGGAGGCAACCATGACAGCGCGTCCCCTGCTGATCGGCCTCTTCGCCGGGCTGTGCCTCGCCGCCTCCAGCGCCATCGCCGACAGCCTGCCCAAGCGCTGGGTGAGCGCCGGCGGCTCGCTGAGCGAGTGGGTGGTGGCCCTGGGCGGCGAGTCGCGCCTGGTCGGCGTCGACACCACCAGCCTGCACCCGGCCAGCCTCAAGGCGTTGCCGAAGATCGGCTACCAGCGCCAGCTGGCAGCCGAAGGTATCCTGGCGCTGAAGCCGGACATCCTCCTCGGCAGCGAGGAGATGGGGCCGCCGCCGGTGCTGCAGCAACTGCGCGCGGCGGGCGTGCGGATCGAAACCCTGTCGGCCAAGGCCGACGAGAAGACCGTGCACGACAACCTGCTACGCCTGGGCGAGCTGCTGGGCGCGCCCGAGCAGGCCGGCAAGGCGGCGGCGGACTTCCAGGCGCGCCTGGCGGCGCAGCAGGCCTGGGTGGCCAAGGCCCAGGCCGGGCAGGCCGCGCCGGGCGTGGTGCTGCTGGTCGGCAACGCCGGCGGCAGCCTGCTGGTGGCCGGGCAGGACACCGCCGGCGACTGGATGATCCAGCACGCCGGCGGGCGCAACCTGGCCAGCCACAAGGGCTACAAGGCGTTGTCCGGCGAAGCCCTGACCGCCCTCGATCCGCAGGTGGTGGTGCTGGCCGACCGCAGCCTGGATGGCGACAAGGCCCGCGAGGCGCTGATCCGACAGAACCCCGGATTGGCCGCTACCCGCGCGGCGCGTGAGGCCCGCGTGCTGGTGCTCGATCCGACGCTGCTGGTCGGCGGTCTCGGTCCGCGCGTTCCGGACGCATTGGCCAGCCTCTCCAAGGCCTTTTATCCTTCCGCGCAGGCCCTGAACCCGGAAGGTCGTCCTTGACTGCGAAGCACGCTGCCCGACCGCTGTTCCTGCTCCTTGGTTTTCTTCTGCTGCTGGTCCTCTGGCTGTCCCTGGCCCTGGGGCCGGTCAGCCTGCCGCTGGGCGACACGCTGCGGGCGCTGGCGCGCCTGTGCGGCCTGCCGGTGTCCGCCGACGACCTCGGCCAGGCCGAGCTGATCGTCGGGCAGATCCGCCTGCCGCGCACCCTGTTGGGCATCGCCACCGGCGGCGTGCTGGCGCTGGCCGGGGTGGCCATGCAGGGGCTGTTCCGCAACCCGCTGGCCGACCCCGGGCTGATCGGGGTGTCCAGCGGTGCCGCGCTGGGTGCTGCCATCGCTATCGTCTTCGGCGCCTCCATGGGTGGCCTGCCGGAAGCCTTCGCGCCCTACCTGCTGTCCGCCTGCGCCTTCGGCGGCGGTTTGCTGGTGACCGCGCTGGTCTACCGCCTCGGCCGCCACAATGGGCAGACCAGCGTGGCCACCATGCTGCTCGCCGGTATCGCCCTCACCGCGCTGGCCGGCGCGCTGATCGGCCTGTTCACCTACCTCGCCGACGACGCCACGCTGCGCACCCTGACCTTCTGGAACCTCGGTAGCCTCAACGGCGCCAGCTACCCGCGGCTGTGGCCGCTGCTGCTGGTCACGCTGCTGGTGGCCTGCTGGCTGCCGCGCCGGGTGGATGCGCTCAACGCGTTGTTGCTGGGCGAGTCCGAGGCGCGCCACCTGGGCTTCGACGTCGAGCGGCTGAAGGTCGAACTGATCCTCTGCACGGCGCTGGGCGTTGGCGCCGCGGTGGCCGCGGCCGGGCTGATCGGCTTCATCGGCCTGGTGGTGCCGCACCTGCTGCGCCTGATCGTCGGCCCCGATCACCGGGTGCTGCTGCCGGCCTCGATGTTCGGCGGCGCCATCCTGCTGCTGCTCGCCGACCTGGTGGCGCGCCTGGCGCTGGCGCCGGCGGAGCTGCCGATCGGCATCGTCACGGCGCTGATCGGCGCGCCCTTCTTCCTTTATCTGCTGATCCGGGGGCGTTCCTGATGCTGACGGCGGAGAACCTGACGGTGAAGCGTGGGCAGCAGGTCGTCCTGCAAGGCGTGAGCCTGGCGCTGCAGCCGGGCGAGGTATTCGGCGTGCTGGGGCCCAACGGCGCGGGCAAGAGCACACTGCTGGGCGCCCTCAATGGCGAGCTGCCGCTGGCCGGCGGCAGCGTGAGCCTCGATGGTCGCGCGCTGGATCAATGGCAGGGTACGGCGCGGGCGCAGCGCCTGGCGGTGCTGCCGCAGTCCTCGTCGCTGAATTTCGCCTTCAGCGTCGAGTCGGTGGTGGGTTTCGGCCGGCTGCCCCACGACAGCGGCCGCCAGCGCGACCTGCAGATCATCGCCGAAGCCATGGCGGCGGCCGACGCCTCGCACCTGGCCGGGCGCAGCTACCTGGCGCTGTCCGGCGGCGAGCGCCAGCGCGTGCACCTGGCACGGGTCCTGGCGCAGCTGTGGCCGGGCGGCGCGGAGCAGGTGCTGCTGCTGGACGAGCCGACCTCGGCGCTCGACCCCCTGCACCAGCACACCACTTTGCATGCGGTGCGCGAATTCGCCGGACGCGGCGCCGCGGTGCTGGTCATCCTGCACGACCTCAACCTCGCCGCGCGCTACTGTGACCGCCTGCTGTTGTTGCACGATGGCCGCCCGCACCTGTTCGGTACGCCTGACGAGGTACTACGCGCGGAACCGCTGCGCGAGGTGTTCGGCCTGGACGTGCTGGTGCAGCGCCACCCCGAGCGCGGCCATCCGCTGATCGTCGCCCGCTGAAAGGAGTTCACATGAAATACCTGCTGATCCCGCTGGTGGCGCTGTTGGCGGCCTGCCAGAGCCTGCCGTCCGCGCCGCCCCTGCCGGCCTGGCAGAGCCCTGAGGGCCGCGACAGCGCCGAGTTGGGCGTCATCCGCGACCTGCGCAGCGGTCAGGTGCTGACCCCGGAACAATTGCTCGAACGCTTGCAGGCCGCGCCCCGCGTGCTGGTCGGCGAACAGCACGACAATCCCGACCACCACGCCCTGGAGCTGTGGCTGGTGCGCGCCCTGGCCCAGCGCCGCGAGCAGGGCAGCGTGCTGCTGGAAATGCTCAATCCCAACCAGCAGCAGCGGGTGACGGCGGCCCAGGAGGCCAGCGCTGCCGGCAAGGCGCCGCAGGACCTGTACGCCGCATTGGCCTGGCAGCCGGGCTGGGACTGGTCGCTCTACGGCCCGATGGTGACCTGGCTGGTCAAGCAGCCGGCGCCGTTGCTGGCGGCCAATCTGGACCGCAGCGAGATCAAGCGCATCTACGGGGAGCAACCGGCCCTCGCCGGTACCCGTTCGACGGCCGAGGAAGTCCGCCGGGTGCTGCTCGACGACATCCGCGAGTCCCACTGCGGCCTGCTGCCGGAGAGCCAGATGCCGGCCATGCTGGCGGTACAGCAGCAGCGCGACCGGCGCATGGCCGAACGGCTGAAGGCGGCGCCCGCGCCCGCCGTGCTGATCGCCGGCGGCTTCCACGTGCGCCGCGACCTGGGCGTGCCCTTGCACCTGGAAGACCTGGAGGCGGGGGAGGGCATGCAGGTGCTGATGCTGGCCGAGGTCGGCAAGACGGTGTCGCCGCAGCAGGCCGACTACGTCTGGTACACGCCGGCGCTGCCGCCGCAGGATCATTGTGCGAAGTTGCGTTGATGTGGGCATAGCCTGACGGGAGGGCTCCTCTTTTGTAGGAGCGAGCTTGCTCGCGAACAGCGCTCCCGGCTGCGTTGGTGTTTCGGGGATATTCCGTTCCCTCTCCCCATCCCTCTCCCTGAAGGGAGAGGGGGCTTGTCCGTGCCGAGAGAAGTGATGCTTTCAGCCGGAAACTTTCGGTGTTGCCGGCTAACTCGGGAATATCCACACGCTCCGAACGGTCCCCTCTCCCTTCAGGGAGAGGGTTAGGGAGAGGGCGCTCTTCGACTGGACGCCAGCGCCAGAGCCTTTCGCGAGCAAGCTCGCTCCTACGAAAAGAAATCCCCCGCCCATGACTTTCCTTCAGGCAAAAAAAGACCCGGCGATGAGCCGGGTCGAAAACCGTGATTAGCCTGATGAGGAGATAATCTGATCGTCCGACTGCGTGGTCGCTCAGCTTACCGACTGGCCTCGCGACCAGTTGAGTTAATAATAACAATTATCATTCGCGAGTCAATGCTTTTTTCATCGCCCCGGCAATTTCCGGCGAACGGTCAGAGGGAAGGGGCCCTGGAAAAAACGCGGGCAAAAAAAGACCCGGCGATGAGCCGGGTCGAAAACCGTGATTAGCCTGATGAGGAGATAACCTGAGCGTCCGACTGCGGTAGGGCTCTCAGCTTACCCGCCGACCTCGCGGCCAGCTGTGGTAATAATAACTATTATCATTTGTGAGTCAACAGCATTTCGCAAAAAAAGTCTGTCCTGCAGAAATGACGAAGCCCGGCACATGGCCGGGCTTCGTCTGGACCGGGCTTCGGCTAGCCGGCGCCGAGCTGCAGGCGCAGCTGGGTGACCTCGCGGTTGAGCAGGTCGATGCGCCGGGCCATGCCCTCGATCAGGCTGTGGGCGATGCGCGGGTTGCTCTGCATCAGGCTGAGGAACTGGTCCTTGGGGATCACCATCACGGTGCAGGGTTCGCTGGCGACCACGCTGGCGCTGCGCTTCTCGCCGGTGAACACGGCCATGGCGCCGAAGATCTCGTCCTTCTGCACGTCGCCGACCTTCTGCCCGTCGACGAAGGCCTCGGCATGGCCCTCGATGATGATGAACACATGCTCCGCGTCGTCGCCTTGCTGTATCAACTGGTCGCCGGCGGCGAAGTGGCGGAAGCCGGTGGACGGGCGAATGTCCGGCTGCTTGAGGTGCGCCAGGGCGTCGGAAAGCAGGGCGGTGTGGCCGATCAGGTAGTGCAGGAAGAGTTCCTGGCGCTGCTCGTCGGCGTGGATGTGGCGGAACACGTCGCTGCGCGAGTAGGGCACCAGGCACAGCGGCTCGTCGCTGGTGTAGCGGCACGGCGGCAGGTCGATGCCCTGGCGCAGGCCTACCAGGTCGCCCTCTTGCAGGTAGAACAGCGGGCGTTCGTCGACCAGCGCGTGGAGCAGGCCGTTCTCGATCAGGAACAGCTGCTGGTTCGGCAGCTCGGCCGACAGGTCGTCGGTACGTTCCAGGCGGATGGGCTCCGCGCAGGGGGCGAGGCCGGAAAGCAGCTGGGCGGGAATCCCCTGCAGACGGCTGATCAGCTGGTCGGCATAGGCCGGTTGTTCACCGAGTAGGTACATGGGCCGTAATTCCTTGGACGGACGTTGGCGGTCGGGGCGCACGAAGGGCCCTGAAACGATAGGGTTCTGGCCCGCGGCCGTAAATCATTTCCTGGAAGGCTTGTGAGCTAACTCTGATTCCTTTGAGGAAAAGTCTCCAATTGGCCCAATAGTTCGGCCTTGTGCGCCGGCGGCAGGTCGTTCCAGTGGACGTCCAGCAGGGCGCCCTCGATGGCATAGAGCAGCACCTTGGAGGCCCGGAAGCCGCGGGCCCGAACGGCGCGGTAGGCGCCAACCGCCCCCAGGCGGCGGAGGTCGGAAGCGTTGTGGATGCCCACGGCGTGCAGCCACTGGGCCGAGGTCTTGCCGAGATTCTTCAGATGCAGCAGTTCGTCGTTCATCGTCGGTCCTTGCGATGCGGCACTCGGGGTGGGTCATGCATGGCGGCGAGGGCCGTGAACTGCTGGAGACGGCCGGCTCACTTGACGATGAAGTGTAGCGGGCCCTTGGCGGGGCAATGTGGCTTTGTGATATCGGCAGGCGCCAAAGCGCCCTCGGCATGACGAACGGCAGCCCGGGCATCGATCGTGCCCGGGCTGCGTCGAGGGGGTCAGATGCCCGGCAGGCGCTGGCGGATGCTTTCCACCAGGGTATCCAGGCTGGCGCTGTCCTGGGTGTCGACGCGCTTGCTGTGGGCCTGCTCGTCGGCGTCCAGGGCTTCGCGTCCGGCCTGTTGGGCCTGCACCACTTCGAGGGTGGCGTCGGACGGGTCGCCGCCTTGCGCCTGGCGCTGGGCCAGCCAGCCGGCGATCACGCTTTCCGGCGCCTGGCAGTCGAGGATCAGGTAGGGCACCCCGGTGTCGTCGGCGATATGGCGCGCGGCCTGGCGCTGGGCGTGCTTGAGGAAGGTGGCGTCGAGCACCACCGGGTAGCCGGCGCGGAGGATGTCGCCGGCCAGGGCGTTGAGGCGCTCGTAGGTGGCCACGCTGGATTCGGCATTGTAGATGCCGCCTTGCAGGGCGCCGCGCTGGGCTTGCTGCTGTTCGCCGAACAGGCGCTTGCGCTCCACGTCCGAGCGCAGGCGGATGGCGCCCAGGGCCTCGACCAGGCGCAGCGCCACCGAGCTCTTGCCCACCGCGGAAACGCCCATGGTCAGGGCCAGGAAGCGCGAGGGGATGGCGCTGTAGCTCTCCGCCAGGTTGGCGTAGTTGCGGTACTGGCGCAGGGTCGCGGCCTTCTGCACGGCGTCGTTCTGGTGGGCCAGGCTGAACAGGGCGATCTTGGCCCGCACCAGGGCGCGGTAGGCCTTGTAGAAGTTGAGGATTTCCAGGGACTGGTAGTCGCCGGTCTGCTCCAGGTACTGGCTGACGAAGCGCCGCGAATGGCACTTCAGGCCGCGGTCCTCGAGGTCCATGGCGAGGAAGGCGTAGTCGGCGCAGACGTCGGTGAAGCGGAACGGCTCGTTGAACTCGATGCAGTCGAACAGCACCACCTGGCCGTCGATCAGCGCGGCGTTGCCCAGGTGGATGTCGCCGTGGCATTCGCGGATGAAGCCGTTCGCCTTGCGCGCCTGCAGCAGCGCTTCCAGGCGGTCGTAGGAGCTTTCGGCCCAGGCTTCCAGGGCGTCCAGCTGCAGCAGGTCGGCCTTGTCGCTGAGCAGCGGGCGGATCTGTTCGAAGTTCTGCCGCACCGGCGCCATCACCGCCTCGGCCGAGCCCAGCGGGTTGTCCTGCGGCACCTGCGGGGTGCGCAGGTGGAAGCCGGCGATCTGCTTCGCCAGGGCGTCGATGTGCTCGGAGCTCAGCTCGCCGCGCGTCTGCACCTCGCTGAGCAGGGCGTTCTGCGGGAATTCGCGGCACTTGAGCGCGTATTCGATCGCCGGGCCTTCACCGCCCAGTTGTGGCGCGGCCTCGCTGCCGGTGATCGGCAGCACTTCCAGGTACAGGCCTTCGGTGAGGCGCTGGTTCAGGCGCAGTTCCTCCTCGCAGAAGTGCTTGCGCGCCGCGAGGTCGGTGAAGTCGAGGAAGCCGAAGTTCACCGGCTTCTTGATCTTGTAAACGTACTGGCCGGTGAGCAGGACCCAGGAAATGTGGGTTTCGATGACCCGCACCTGCTCCACCGGGTGGGGGTACAGGGCAGGGTTCTGCAGGGCAGCGATCAGAGTCTGGCTCACGGGATATTGTCCTTGGCTGTCCGGATTCGGGAGGCAGGCATTATGGCGGCATCGCCGGTGGCTGCAAACTTGCCTGGCGCCGCAGGCAACCAATCGGCCGCCCGCTGGTCGAAGCTGCGTCGCTTTGGCCGGGGCACTTCCGCGCGCCTGCGACAGAGCCCGGACACCGCCTCGCGCGGCGTCTGTCCCCTGTGGATAAAGTACGTATAATGCGCCGCCATGACGCGTCCCCGATCCCCCCGTTCCCGTAAGAATCAAAAAGCAGCTCCGTCGCGCAAGTGGCTGGGCTGGCTGCTCAAGCTCAGCCTCGTCGGCCTGGTCGTGCTGGCCGGTTTCGCCGTGTACCTCGATGCGGTCGTGCAGGAGAAGTTCTCCGGCAAGCGCTGGACCATCCCGGCCAAGGTCTATGCCCGGCCGCTGGAGCTGTTCGTCGGCCTGAAGCTGAACAAGGACGACTTCCTCCAGGAACTCGGCGCCCTGGGCTACCGCCGCGACGGCACGGTCAGCGGCCCGGGCATGGTGGCCGTGTCCGGCGGCACGGTCGACCTCAATACCCGCGGCTTCCAGTTCTACGAGGGCGCCGAGCCCGCGCAGCGCATCCGCGTGCGTTTCTCGGGCGACTACGTGGCCGGCCTGTCCCGCGCCGACGGTTCCAAGCTGGACGTGGCGCGCATGGAGCCGCTGCTGATCGGCGGCATGTACCCCTCGCACAACGAAGACCGCATCCTCATCAAGCTGGACGAGGTGCCGCCGTACCTGGTCGACACCCTGGTGGCGGTGGAAGACCGCGACTTCTGGTCCCACCACGGCGTCTCGCTGAAGTCCATCGCCCGCGCCGTCTGGGTCAACGCCAGCGCCGGGCAGCTGCGCCAGGGCGGCAGCACCCTGACCCAGCAGCTGGTGAAGAACTTCTTCCTGACCAACGAGCGCAGCCTCAGCCGCAAGCTCACCGAAGCCATGATGGCGGTGCTGCTGGAGCTGCACTACGACAAGCGCGAGATCCTCGAGGGCTACCTCAACGAGGTGTTCCTCGGCCAGGACGGCCAGCGTTCGGTGAACGGCTTCGGCCTGGCCAGCCAGTACTTCTTCAGCCAGCCGCTGGCCGAGCTCAAGCTGCCGCAGATCGCGCTGCTGGTGGGCATGGTCAAGGGGCCGTCCTACTACAACCCGCGGCGCAACCCGGAGCGCGCCATGGAGCGGCGCAACGTGGTGCTCGACGTGCTCGCCGAGCAGGGCGTGATCACCCCCGAGCAGGCCGCGGCGGCCAAGCAGGCGCCCCTGGGCGTGACGCGCCAGGGCAGCATGGCCAACAGCTCGTACCCGGCGTTCCTCGACCTGGTGAAGCGCCAGCTGCGCCAGGACTACCGCGAGGAAGACCTGACCGAGGAAGGTCTGCGCATCTTCACCAGCTTCGACCCCATCCTGCAGTACAAGGCGGAAACCGCGGTCAGCGAGACCTTCAAGCGCTTCGCCGGGCGCAAGGGCCTGGACCAGACGGAAACCGCGATGGTCGTGACCAATCCGGAGACCGGCGAGGTGCAGGCGCTGATCGGCAGCCGCGATTCGCGCTTCGCCGGCTTCAACCGCGCGGTGGACGCCACCCGGCCGATCGGCTCGCTGGTCAAGCCGGCGGTCTACCTGACCGCCCTCGAACGGCCCAGCCAGTACACCCTGACCACCTGGATCCAGGACCAGCCGTTCTCCATCAAGGGCAAGGACGGCCAGGTGTGGACGCCGAAGAACTACGAAGGCAGCTCCAACGGCACCATCTTCCTCTACCAGGGGCTGGCGCGTTCGCTGAACCTGTCCACCGCCAAGCTGGGCCTGGACCTGGGCGTGCCCAACGTGCTCAAGACCCTCGAACGTCTGGGCGTGCAGGTGGACTGGCCGGCCTACCCGTCGATGCTGCTGGGCGCCGGCGCCATGACGCCGATGCAGGTGGCGACCATGTACCAGACCATCGCCAGCGGCGGCTTCAACACCCCGCTGCGCAGCATCCGCAGCGTGGTCGCCGCCGACGGCCAGCCGCTCAAGCGCTATCCGTTCCAGGTCCAGCAGCGCTTCGACTCGGGCTCCATCTACCTGCTGCAGAACGCCATGCAGCGGGTGATGCGCGAGGGCACCGCGCGCTCGGCCTACAACCAGCTGCCGTCGAACCTGACCCTGGCGGGCAAGACCGGCACCACCAACGACTCCCGCGACAGCTGGTTCTCCGGTTTCGGCCAGGACCTGCTGGCGGTGGTCTGGCTGGGCCGCGACGACAACGGCAAGACGCCCTTCACCGGCGCCACCGGCGCGTTGCAGATCTGGACCAGCTTCATGCGCAAGGCCGACCCCCTGCCGCTGGACATGCCGATGCCGGATAATGTCAGCATGGCCTGGGTCGATCCGCGTACCGGCCAGGGCAGCGACGCCAATTGTCCGGGCGCCGTGCAGATGCCCTATATTCGCGGAAGCGAGCCGGCGCCCGGCGCCGGCTGTGGCAACAACCAGACGCCGGCCGGCGAGGTCATGGACTGGGTCCGTGGCTGGCTGAACTGAGGCGAGAGGATTCGAAGTGAAAAACGCGTGGTTTGCCGTGGCTGCCGCCGCGGCCGTGCTGTCCGGCTGCGCTTCCCCGCAGCAGGGCGCCATCCCGGTGCGGGATTCCGGCACCTCGGTGTCCAACCAGGAGCGGGTCGGCTATTCCAATGCCAATCGCCCGGCCAATGCCAGCACCGCGCCGAGCGCGGCATCGCAGCCGGCGGGTGATTCCGGCGTGACCGTGATGGTGCCCCAGGATGCCGGCATGGCACCGATCCAGACCTTCCCGGCGCAGACTGGCGCAGCGCCGATCTCCACCGGCCCGATCACCCCGGGCGTGCAATCCGGCAGCGTCCCCGCGGCCCCCGCCGCCAGCGCGCCGAGCAACATCAGCGCCACCGGCGGTTTCAGCCAGCAGACCTACCAGCAGCCGGTCTACCAGCAGCAACAGCCCAGCTACCAGCAGCAGGCCCCGGCCGCGCCGGTGCAGGCGCCGTCGGGCATTCCCTCGCGCAACGCGCCGCTGGCCGCCGACGAGCAGCTCGATGGCCCGGTCCTGGCGCTGCTCACCACCGCTCAGCAACAGCAGGGCGGCGGCGACCTCAACGGCGCCTCGGCCAGCCTGGAGCGCGCCCAGCGCATCGCCCCACGCGAGCCGCAGGTGCTCTACAAGCTCGCCCAGGTGCGCCTGGCCCAGGGCGATGCCGCCCAGGCCGAACAGGTGGCGCGCCGCGGCCTGTCGCTGGCCAATGGCCGGCCGACGCTGCAGGCCAGCCTGTGGGACGTGATCGCCAAGGCCCGCGAAGCCCAGGGTGACGCGGCCGGCGCGGCCACCGCGCGGCAGAACGCCAAGGCAACGCTGTGATGGACGATCGCCTGCCGGCCGTGGCCGACCAGCTCCTGCTGATCGAGCGGGAGCTGCGCGCGCTGTCGCTGTGGGGGGAACAGCCGCCCTCGGAGGAGGCGCTGGCCAGCCAGGAGCCGTTCTGCGTGGATACGCTGGAGTTGGAGGAATGGCTGCAGTGGATCTTCCTGCCGCGCATGAAGCTGATCATCGAGACGGGCGCGCAGCTGCCGCGCGCCTCGGGCATCCGCGCCATCGCCGAAATGGTTTACGTGGACGAGGGCGAGCACATGCACGCCCTGTTCGAGGCCCTGGGCGAGTTCGACCGGCTGATCGGCGAGGCGCCCTGAGCCGCGCCTGTCAGTTGCAGTTCTTCTGCAGGTCCTGCTCGGTCTGGGTGATGCGGGCCTGCCGCTCTTCTTCCGGGATGCGCCGCATCTCGCCGTCGTCGTCGGCCACCCGCACCCGCGGGTTGTTCTTCAATTGCGCCAGGTTGGTCCGCAGGGTGTCGCAGTAACGCGCGCGCTCGGCCTCCTGCTGGGCGACCTCCTGGCGCACCTTCTCGTCGGCGGCCTTCTGCTTGTCGCTGGCCGAAGGCGCCGGCGCGGGAGCCGGCCTGGGCGGCAGCGGGAAGCCCGAGGGCGGCGGGGCGACCTTGGTGTCCACGGTGGCGGCTTCGGCGCCCTGCGGCGGCTGCGCGCCAAAATGCGTGACGCCCTGGGCGTCGACCCACTTGTATACCTGGGCGGCCATCAGCGGAGCACTCAGGGCGAACATCAGAGCGCCCATCACAATCGTCCGTCGCATGCGATTTCGGTCCTTGGATGCGGAAACTGCGGGTAACTATAACCAAAAGTGTCGATGCGTCCGCAGAGAAAGATCACAACCTGCGTTAGACACAAATCCATATATGGCTTGACTTGACGCGGCCGAATCAGAAGAATCCAAGGTTCGCTGCAGTGGGCCGGCCGCAAGCTGGTTTTACTCGGCAGACAAGAGGCGCTACCCGCGCCGCTAAGTTTCACCCTGCTTCGCGTTACCTCGCGCTGGGTGGAGGCCCTCCGTAACACACCAGGTGCGCCTCCAAGTTCTGCTCATTCGGCAGTCGACGTAGCCGGCGATTACATTCGCCCAATTGTCTGCCGGGCAGCCAACCAAGTTTCGGTCCCCCGCCCCTGGGAGATCGTTTAGCGTTCTAGAGGTGACAACGTGGAGCTTTTATCCGGCGCTGAAATGGTCGTCCGCTCGTTGCGTGACGAAGGCGTTAAGTACATCTACGGGTACCCGGGCGGTGCCCTCCTGCACATCTACGACGCTCTCTTCAAAGAGAACGACGTGACCCACATCCTCGTGCGTCACGAGCAGGCCGCTACCCACATGGCCGACGGCTATGCCCGCGCCACCGGCAAGCCCGGCGTGGTCCTGGTGACCTCCGGCCCCGGCGCGACCAACGCCATCACCGGCATCGCCACCGCCTACATGGACTCCATCCCGATGGTGGTGATCTCCGGCCAGGTGTCGAGCAACATGGTCGGCACCGACGCCTTCCAGGAAACCGACATGGTCGGCATTTCCCGGCCGATCGTGAAGCACAGCTTCATCATCAAGCACCCTTCGGAAATCCCCGAGGTCATCAAGAAGGCCTTCTACATCGCCCAGTCCGGCCGTCCCGGCCCGGTGGTGATCGACATTCCGAAGGACATGGGCGACCCGACGCAGAAGTTCGAGTACGCCTATCCGAAGAAGGTCAAGCTGCGCTCCTACAGCCCAGCGGTCCGCGGCCACTCCGGCCAGATCCGCAAGGCCGCCGAGCTGCTGCTGTCGGCCAAGCGCCCGATCATCTATTCCGGTGGCGGCGTCATCATGGGCAATGCCTCCGAGCCGCTGACCGAAGTGGCGCGCCTGCTCAACGTCCCGGTGACCAACACCCTGATGGGCCTGGGCGGCTTCCCCGGCAACGACCGCCAGTTCGTCGGCATGCTCGGCATGCACGGCAGCTACACCGCCAACCTGGCGATGCACCACGCGGACGTGATCTTCGCCGTCGGCGCGCGCTTCGATGACCGCGTCATCAACGGCGAGACCGCGGCCAAGTTCTGCCCGAACGCCAAGATCATCCACGTCGACATCGACCCGGCCTCGATCTCCAAGACCGTCAAGGCCGACATCCCGATCGTCGGCCCGGTGGACAGCGTGCTGGCCGAGATGGCCACCATCCTCAAGGAAATCGGCGAGACTCCGAACAAGGAAGCCCTGGCTGCTTGGTGGAAGCAGATCGACGAGTGGCGCGGCAACCGCGGCCTGTTCCCCTACGACAAGGGCGACGGCAGCATCATCAAGCCGCAGAGCGTCATCGAGACCCTCTGGGAAGTCACCGGCGGCGACGCCTTCGTGGCCTCCGACGTGGGCCAGCACCAGATGTTCGCCGCCCAGTACTACCGCTTCAACAAGCCCAATCGCTGGATCAACTCCGGCGGCCTGGGCACCATGGGCTTCGGTTTCCCCGCGGCCATGGGCGTGAAGCTGAACTTCCCGGAGGCCGACGTGGCCTGCGTGACCGGCGAAGGCAGCATCCAGATGAACATCCAGGAGCTGTCGACCTGCCTGCAGTACGACCTGCCGGTGAAGATCGTCAACCTGAACAACGGTGCGCTGGGCATGGTCCGCCAATGGCAGGACATGCAGTACAACAGCCGCTACTCGCACTCCTACATGGAATCCCTGCCTGACTTCGTCAAGCTGGCCGAGGCCTATGGCCACGTCGGTATGCGCATCACCGACCTCAAGGACCTGAAGCCGAAGATGGAAGAGGCGTTCGCCATGAAGAACCGCCTGGTCTTCCTCGACATCCAGGTCGACACCAGCGAGCACGTCTATCCGATGCAGATCCGCGGCGGTGCGATGCGCGACATGTGGCTGAGCAAGACGGAGCGTACCTGATCATGCGACACATCATTTCCCTGCTGCTGGAAAACGAACCCGGCGCGCTGTCCCGCGTGGTCGGCCTGTTCTCCCAGCGCAACTACAACATCGAGACCCTGACCGTGGCGCCGACCGAGGACCCGACCCTGTCGCGCCTCACCCTGACCACGGCCGGTCATGACGAAGTCATCGAGCAGATCACCAAGAACCTCAACAAGCTGATCGAGGTGGTGAAGCTGGTGAACCTGTCGGAAAGCGCCCACATCGAGCGCGAGCTGATGCTGGTGAAGATCAAGGCCACCGGCGCCCAGCGCGCCGAGGTCAAGCGCACCACCGACATCTTCCGCGGGCAGATCGTCGACGTCACCAGCAGCGTCTACACCGTGCAGTTGGCCGGCACCAGCGACAAGCTCGACAGCTTCATCCAGGCCATCGGTACCGCTGCGATCATCGAGACGGTGCGCACCGGCGTGACCGGCATCGCCCGCGGCGACAAGACTCTCAGCATCTGAATTTGAAAGACGGCCCACGAGGCCACTAGACCAGGGGATTACCCAAATGCGCGTTTTCTACGATAAAGACTGTGACCTCTCCATCATCCAGGGCAAGAAAGTTGCCATCATCGGTTACGGTTCCCAGGGCCACGCCCATGCCTGCAACCTGAAGGACTCCGGCGTCGACGTCACCGTCGGCCTGCGTTCGGGCTCGCCGTCCGCCGTCAAGGCGCAGAACCATGGCCTGAAAGTGGCCGACGTGGCTAGCGCCGTCGCCGCCGCCGACCTGGTGATGATCCTGACCCCGGACGAGTTCCAGGGCCGCCTGTACAAGGACGAGATCGAGCCGAACCTGAAGAAGGGCGCTACCCTGGCCTTCGCCCATGGCTTCTCCATCCACTACAACCAGGTCGTACCGCGCGCCGACCTCGACGTGATCATGATCGCGCCGAAGGCTCCGGGCCACACCGTGCGTTCCGAGTTCGTCAAGGGCGGCGGCATCCCCGACCTGATCGCCATCTACCAGGACGCTTCGGGCAATGCCAAGAACGTCGCCCTGTCCTACGCCTGCGGCGTCGGCGGCGGCCGTACCGGCATCATCGAAACCACCTTCAAGGACGAGACCGAAACCGACCTGTTCGGCGAGCAGGCCGTTCTCTGCGGCGGTTGCGTCGAGTTGGTGAAAGCCGGTTTCGAAACCCTGGTCGAAGCCGGCTATGCGCCGGAAATGGCCTACTTCGAGTGCCTGCACGAACTGAAGCTGATCGTCGACCTCATGTACGAAGGCGGCATCGCCAACATGAACTACTCGATCTCCAACAACGCCGAGTACGGCGAGTACGTGACCGGCCCGGAAGTCATCAACGCCGAATCCCGTGCTGCCATGCGCAATGCCCTCAAGCGCATCCAGAACGGCGAATACGCCAAGATGTTCATCAGCGAAGGCGCCACCAACTACCCGTCGATGACCGCCTACCGCCGCAACAACGCGGCCCATGGCATCGAAGTCATCGGCGAGCAGCTGCGCGCCATGATGCCCTGGATCGCCGCCAACAAGATCGTCGACAAGTCCAAGAACTAAGGGCTTAGCGACACTCGAAGAAACGCGGCCCCGGCCGCGTTTTTTCGTTCTTGCCCGGGGTTCTGGTATAAAGCCTGTGCGCCAGGGCGTCCGTGCCCCGCGCTCGATCTTTTTCCGCTGAGTTCCCTAAGGAAGTCTCCATGAGTGAAGGTCCCGAGGAGCCGAACAAGGCCTCCGAAGAAACCGAAAGCCTGCTGCCCATCGACGAGCACGTCGAGGAAGGGCACGACGCCGACGGCCGCAAGGTGCGCCACCGCGGCATCTACCTGCTGCCCAACCTGTTCACCACCGCGGCGCTGTTCACCGGCCTGTACGCCATCATCAACGCCATGAGCGGCGACTTCTCCAACGCCGCCATCGCCATCTTCGTCGCCATGGTCCTGGATGGCCTGGACGGTCGCGTTGCGCGCCTGACCAACACCCAGAGCGCCTTCGGCGCCGAGTACGACTCGCTGTCGGACATGGTCGCCTTCGGCGTGGCCCCGGCGCTGGTCGCTTTCGAGTGGGCGCTGAGCAGCCTGGGCAAGGTCGGCTGGATGGTCGCCTTCATCTATGTGGCCGGCGCCGCGCTGCGCCTGGCGCGCTTCAACACCCAGGTGGGCAAGGCCGACAAGCGCTACTTCATCGGCCTGGCCAGCCCGGCCGCCGCGGCCCTGGTGGCCGGCACCGTGTGGGCCTTCGCCGACTTCGACATCCAGGGCGCCAAGGTCTCCCTGCTGGTCGCGCTGATGGTCGCCGCCGCCGGCATGCTGATGGTCAGCAACATCAAGTACCACAGCTTCAAGGATCTCGACCTGCGTGGCCGCGTGCCTTTCGTGGCGATCCTGGTGGTGGTGCTGGCCTTCGCCGTGGTCTTCACCGACCCGCCGCGCATCCTGCTGCTGCTGTTCCTCGCTTATGCCGCGTCCGGTCCGGTGCAATACTTGTTGCAATTGCGCCGCCGCCGCCGTCCGAGCTGATGTAATTTCCCCCGGGCTCCGCAGTCTATTGGCGCACACAGCCAGTCGTTGCGGAGCCCGCCATGCTGATCCGTATTGCCCGACCTTCCGCTTGCCACGAGTCGGAAGTCACCCCCGAAGCCCTCTACCTCTCCCGCCGCCGTTTCCTCGCCGCCAGCGCGGCAGGCGCCGCCCTTGCCGGCCTGCCGGCCATGGGGTTGGCCGATCCTTCCCGCTATGCCGATGTCGAGGCCGCGGCCAGCACGCCGGGCTGGTTCAGCGAAAAGCTCCCCTCGATCAAATGGGATGCCGTCACCGTGCAAGGGGAGAGCATCACCCCCTTCAAGGATGCGACCACCTACAACAACTTCTACGAGTTCGGCCCGGACAAGGGCGACCCGGCCGCCAACGCCGGCGCGCTGAGGACCGAGCCCTGGTCGGTGGTGATCGATGGCGAGGTGGCGAAGCCCGGCAAGTACGCCCTCGAGGACTTCATCAAGCCCTACCAGCTGGAAGAGCGCATCTACCGCCTGCGCTGCGTGGAGGCCTGGTCGATGGTCATCCCCTGGATCGGCTTCCCGCTGTCGGAGCTGATCAAGCGTGTCGAGCCGACGGGCAACGCCAAGTACCTGCGCTTCGAAACCCTGGTCGACCGCGAACGCATGCCCGGCGTGCAATCCAATTTCGCCCTGATCGACTGGCCCTACGTGGAGGGCCTGCGGATGGACGAGGCCATGCACCCGCTGGCGATTCTCGTCGTGGGCATGTACGGCCGCATCCTGGCCAACCAGAACGGCGCGCCGCTGCGCCTGATCGTGCCGTGGAAGTACGGCTTCAAGGGCGCCAAGTCGATCATCCGCATCAGCTTCGTCGCCGAACAGCCGAAGACCACCTGGGAAAGCCTGGCGCCCGACGAGTACGGCTTCTACGCCAACGTCAACCCGACGGTGGACCACCCGCGCTGGAGCCAGGCTCGCGAGCGGCGCCTGCCCAGCGGACTATTCAGCCCCAATGTTCGTCCCACCCTCATGTTCAATGGCTACGCCGACGAAGTGGCCTCGCTGTACGCGGGGATGGACCTGAGGAAGAACTATTGATGCAGATGCGCAATCCCATCTGGCGCGCCAGCGTATTCCTGCTGGCGCTGATACCGCCGCTCTACTGGCTGTACCTGGCCTGGATCTTCGCCCTGGGGCCCGACCCGGGCAAGGCGCTGGTCGACAACCTGGGGCAGGGCGGCCTGGTCCTGTTGCTGCTGACTCTGGCCATGACCCCGCTGCAGAGGCTGACGCGCTGGAACGGCTGGATCCTGGTGCGCCGGCAGCTCGGCCTGTGGTGTTTCACCTATATATGCCTGCACCTGTGCGCCTACCTGGTGTTCATCCTCGGTCTGGACTGGACGCAACTGGGCGTCGAATTACGCAAGCGGCCCTACATAATCGTCGGGACCCTGGGTTTCCTGGGCCTGTTGCCGCTGGCCCTGACCTCGAACAAATACAGCATGCGCAAACTGGGCAGCGGCTGGAAGAAGCTGCACCGGCTGGTCTATGTCATCCTCGCTCTGGGGCTCCTGCATATGCTGTGGGTGGTGCGTTCGGACATCGAGCGCTGGTCGCTATATGCCGCCATAGGCGTATTCCTGCTGTTGCTGCGCCTGCCGCCGGTGGCGCGGCAATTGCCGGCGCTGCGGGCCCGTTTCGCATCCCGCTGAAGATTCTTTCAGAAAAGTGTTGACGGGGGGTTTTAACTCCCTATAATGCGCACCACTCCCAGCGACGAAGCGCTGAAAGAGCTTGAAAATCAAGCACTTAAGCGGGTTAGAAGTTGAGAGTGGTGATCAGGCCGGTGATTCACTCGCCGCCTTTGGGTTCGACAGCTGCTCCGGCAGCGAGCCAAAAGGAAGATCGCCGAGGTGCTTGACAGCGAGTTTGATCGCTGTAGAATTCGCCTCCCGCTGACGAGAAGCTCCGGTCGATCGAAAGCGCAAGCGGTTGAGTAGGAACGAAAAATTCTGAAAATAACGCTTGACGAAATAAGAGGTTGGCGTAGAATGCGCGGCCTCGGTTGAGACGAAAGAGTCAACCAACTGCTCTTTAACAAGTTGAATCAAGCAATTCGTGTGGGTGCTTGTGAGTTAAGACTGGTGATCGCAAGATTATCAGCATCACAAGTAACACTCGTGAATTCGAGAGTTTTTTGCGATTGCTGAGCCAAGTTTAGGGTTTTCTCAAAACCCGATCAGTATTGAACTGAAGAGTTTGATCATGGCTCAGATTGAACGCTGGCGGCAGGCCTAACACATGCAAGTCGAGCGGATGAAGGGAGCTTGCTCCCGGATTCAGCGGCGGACGGGTGAGTAATGCCTAGGAATCTGCCTGGTAGTGGGGGACAACGTTCCGAAAGGAGCGCTAATACCGCATACGTCCTACGGGAGAAAGTGGGGGATCTTCGGACCTCACGCTATCAGATGAGCCTAGGTCGGATTAGCTAGTAGGTGGGGTAATGGCTCACCTAGGCGACGATCCGTAACTGGTCTGAGAGGATGATCAGTCACACTGGAACTGAGACACGGTCCAGACTCCTACGGGAGGCAGCAGTGGGGAATATTGGACAATGGGCGAAAGCCTGATCCAGCCATGCCGCGTGTGTGAAGAAGGTCTTCGGATTGTAAAGCACTTTAAGTTGGGAGGAAGGGCAGTAAGTTAATACCTTGCTGTTTTGACGTTACCAACAGAATAAGCACCGGCTAACTTCGTGCCAGCAGCCGCGGTAATACGAAGGGTGCAAGCGTTAATCGGAATTACTGGGCGTAAAGCGCGCGTAGGTGGTTTGGTAAGATGGATGTGAAATCCCCGGGCTCAACCTGGGAACTGCATCCATAACTGCCTGACTAGAGTACGGTAGAGGGTGGTGGAATTTCCTGTGTAGCGGTGAAATGCGTAGATATAGGAAGGAACACCAGTGGCGAAGGCGACCACCTGGACTGATACTGACACTGAGGTGCGAAAGCGTGGGGAGCAAACAGGATTAGATACCCTGGTAGTCCACGCCGTAAACGATGTCGACTAGCCGTTGGGATCCTTGAGATCTTAGTGGCGCAGCTAACGCGATAAGTCGACCGCCTGGGGAGTACGGCCGCAAGGTTAAAACTCAAATGAATTGACGGGGGCCCGCACAAGCGGTGGAGCATGTGGTTTAATTCGAAGCAACGCGAAGAACCTTACCTGGCCTTGACATGTCCGGAATCCTGCAGAGATGCGGGAGTGCCTTCGGGAATCGGAACACAGGTGCTGCATGGCTGTCGTCAGCTCGTGTCGTGAGATGTTGGGTTAAGTCCCGTAACGAGCGCAACCCTTGTCCTTAGTTACCAGCACGTTATGGTGGGCACTCTAAGGAGACTGCCGGTGACAAACCGGAGGAAGGTGGGGATGACGTCAAGTCATCATGGCCCTTACGGCCAGGGCTACACACGTGCTACAATGGTCGGTACAGAGGGTTGCCAAGCCGCGAGGTGGAGCTAATCCCAGAAAACCGATCGTAGTCCGGATCGCAGTCTGCAACTCGACTGCGTGAAGTCGGAATCGCTAGTAATCGTGAATCAGAATGTCACGGTGAATACGTTCCCGGGCCTTGTACACACCGCCCGTCACACCATGGGAGTGGGTTGCTCCAGAAGTAGCTAGTCTAACCGCAAGGGGGACGGTTACCACGGAGTGATTCATGACTGGGGTGAAGTCGTAACAAGGTAGCCGTAGGGGAACCTGCGGCTGGATCACCTCCTTAATCGAAGATCCCGGCTTTCTCATAAGCTCCCACACGAATTGCTTGATTCACTGGTAAGCGACGGTTAGGCAACCCTATATGGGTCTGTAGCTCAGTCGGTTAGAGCGCACCCCTGATAAGGGTGAGGTCGGCAGTTCGAATCTGCCCAGACCCACCAATCGTTGGAAATTAGGGGGCCATAGCTCAGCTGGGAGAGCGCCTGCTTTGCACGCAGGAGGTCAGGAGTTCGATCCTCCTTGGCTCCACCATCTCCAAATCGTCGTAAAGCTCAGACAGGAATGTTCGAAGAAACGAACCTTGCTGTCTGGTCTTTGTACCGGAACCGTTCTTTAAAAATTTGGGTATGTGATAGAAGTAGACTGAATGATCTCTTTCACTGGGGATTGTTCAAGTCAAGGTAAAATTTGCGAGTTCAAGCGCGAATTTTCGGCGAATGTCGTCTTCACGTTCGAGACGTATGACCAGATTGCTTGGGGTTATATGGTCAAGTGAAGAAGCGCATACGGTGGATGCCTTGGCAGTCAGAGGCGATGAAAGACGTGGTAGCCTGCGATAAGCTTCGGGGAGTCGGCAAACAGACTTTGATCCGGAGATCTCTGAATGGGGAAACCCAGCCAGCACAAGCTGGTTATCACACACTGAATCCATAGGTGTGTGAGGCGAACCAGGGGAACTGAAACATCTAAGTACCCTGAGGAACAGAAATCAACCGAGATTCCCTTAGTAGTGGCGAGCGAACGGGGACTAGCCCTTAAGCTTCTTAGAATCTAACAGAACGCTCTGGAAAGTGCGGCCATAGTGGGTGATAGCCCCGTATGTGAAAGGTTCTTGGAAGTGAAATCGAGTAGGACGGCGCACGTGAAACGTTGTCTGAACATGGGGGGACCATCCTCCAAGGCTAAATACTACTGACTGACCGATAGTGAACCAGTACCGTGAGGGAAAGGCGAAAAGAACCCCGGAGAGGGGAGTGAAATAGAACCTGAAACCGTATGCGTACAAGCAGTGGGAGCCCACTTGTTGGGTGACTGCGTACCTTTTGTATAATGGGTCAGCGACTTATATTCAGTGGCGAGCTTAACCGAATAGGGGAGGCGTAGCGAAAGCGAGTCTTAATAGGGCGTTTAGTCGCTGGGTATAGACCCGAAACCGGGCGATCTATCCATGAGCAGGTTGAAGGTTAGGTAACACTGACTGGAGGACCGAACCCACTCCCGTTGAAAAGGTAGGGGATGACTTGTGGATCGGAGTGAAAGGCTAATCAAGCTCGGAGATAGCTGGTTCTCCTCGAAAGCTATTTAGGTAGCGCCTCACGTATCACTCCAGGGGGTAGAGCACTGTTTCGGCTAGGGGGTCATCCCGACTTACCAAACCGATGCAAACTCCGAATACCTGGAAGTGTCAGCGTGGGAGACACACGGCGGGTGCTAACGTCCGTCGTGAAAAGGGAAACAACCCAGACCGTCAGCTAAGGTCCCAAAGTTGTGGTTAAGTGGTAAACGATGTGGGAAGGCTTAGACAGCTAGGAGGTTGGCTTAGAAGCAGCCACCCTTTAAAGAAAGCGTAATAGCTCACTAGTCGAGTCGGCCTGCGCGGAAGATGTAACGGGGCTCAAACCACACACCGAAGCTACGGGTGCATCGCAAGATGCGCGGTAGAGGAGCGTTCTGTAAGCCTGTGAAGGTGAGTTGAGAAGCTTGCTGGAGGTATCAGAAGTGCGAATGCTGACATGAGTAACGACAATGGGAGTGAAAAACTCCCACGCCGAAAGACCAAGGGTTCCTGCGCAACGTTAATCGACGCAGGGTTAGTCGGCCCCTAAGGCGAGGCAGAAATGCGTAGTCGATGGGAAACAGGTTAATATTCCTGTACTTCTAGTTACTGCGATGGAGGGACGGAGAAGGCTAGGCCAGCTTGGCGTTGGTTGTCCAAGTTTAAGGTTGTAGGCTGGGCACTTAGGCAAATCCGGGTGTTCAAGGCCGAGAGCTGATGACGAGCTTTCTTTTAGAGAGCGAAGTGGTTGATGCCATGCTTCCAGGAAAAGCTTCTAAGCTTCAGGTAACTAGGAACCGTACCCGAAACCGACACAGGTGGTCGGGTAGAGAATACCAAGGCGCTTGAGAGAACTCGGGTGAAGGAACTAGGCAAAATGGCACCGTAACTTCGGGAGAAGGTGCGCCGGTGAGGGTGAAGTATTTACTGCGTAAGCCCACGCCGGTCGAAGATACCAGGCCGCTGCGACTGTTTATTAAAAACACAGCACTCTGCAAACACGAAAGTGGACGTATAGGGTGTGACGCCTGCCCGGTGCCGGAAGGTTAATTGATGGGGTTAGCGAAAGCGAAGCTCTTGATCGAAGCCCCGGTAAACGGCGGCCGTAACTATAACGGTCCTAAGGTAGCGAAATTCCTTGTCGGGTAAGTTCCGACCTGCACGAATGGCGTAACGATGGCGGCGCTGTCTCCACCCGAGACTCAGTGAAATTGAAATCGCTGTGAAGATGCAGTGTATCCGCGGCTAGACGGAAAGACCCCGTGAACCTTTACTGTAGCTTTGCACTGGACTTTGAGCCTGCTTGTGTAGGATAGGTGGGAGGCTTTGAAGCGTGGACGCCAGTTCGCGTGGAGCCAATCTTGAAATACCACCCTGGCATGCTTGAGGTTCTAACTCTGGTCCGTGATCCGGATCGAGGACAGTGTATGGTGGGCAGTTTGACTGGGGCGGTCTCCTCCTAAAGAGTAACGGAGGAGTACGAAGGTGCGCTCAGACCGGTCGGAAATCGGTCGCAGAGTATAAAGGCAAAAGCGCGCTTGACTGCGAGACAGACACGTCGAGCAGGTACGAAAGTAGGTCTTAGTGATCCGGTGGTTCTGTATGGAAGGGCCATCGCTCAACGGATAAAAGGTACTCCGGGGATAACAGGCTGATACCGCCCAAGAGTTCATATCGACGGCGGTGTTTGGCACCTCGATGTCGGCTCATCACATCCTGGGGCTGAAGCCGGTCCCAAGGGTATGGCTGTTCGCCATTTAAAGTGGTACGCGAGCTGGGTTTAGAACGTCGTGAGACAGTTCGGTCCCTATCTGCCGTGGACGTTTGAGATTTGAGAGGGGCTGCTCCTAGTACGAGAGGACCGGAGTGGACGAACCTCTGGTGTTCCGGTTGTCACGCCAGTGGCACTGCCGGGTAGCTATGTTCGGAATAGATAACCGCTGAAAGCATCTAAGCGGGAAACTAGCCTCAAGATGAGATCTCACTGGGAACTTGATTCCCCTGAAGGGCCGTCGAAGACTACGACGTTGATAGGTCGGGTGTGTAAGCGCTGTGAGGCGTTGAGCTAACCGATACTAATTGCCCGTGAGGCTTGACCATATAACACCCAAACAATTTGTGTGTTAGACGGTGAAGTCGACGAACCGAAAGTTCGTGTGAACCGCAAAGAAGACCTGTCACATACCCGAATCTGGGTGAGCGTGAGCGCAAGCCACGAGCATCCGAAAGAATTGCTTGACGACCATAGAGCGTTGGAACCACCTGATCCCATCCCGAACTCAGCAGTGAAACGACGCATCGCCGATGGTAGTGTGGGGTTTCCCCATGTGAGAGTAGGTCATCGTCAAGCACCTATCCCAAAACCCCTGATCAGCCTGGCTGGTCGGGGGTTTTGCTTTGGCGCGCGGAAAAGCCGGCGCATCTCCCTGTAGGAGCGGACCTTGTCCGCGATCACCGGAGGTCCCGGCGCACTTCGCGGATAAGATCCGCTCCTACGCCGCCCCACCCGTGGCGCTCCCCTGTAGGCGCGCGCCCTGCGTGAAAGCCATGGCGTGATGGGTATCGCTTCGCTCAACGCCATCCTACGGGGCTGCATCCCGTAGGAGCGGATTCATCCGCGATCCGGCCGGCAGGCCGGTGGCCTCAGTTCAGCTCCACCTTCTCCCCTTTCGCATTCAACTGCTCGAAAGCCTGGTCCAGGCGCTGGCGGAGTTGTTCGGCATCGGGCGTGCGACGGGAGACGATGAGCTTGAGCGGCAGACGGTAGAGGGTGTCGTAGGCCAGCGGCGGCAGGCCGGCGGCGTTGCGGGCTTCTTCCACCGGGGCCTGGTAGTCCAGCAGGTAGTCGCCTCGTTCGCGCAGAAGCATCTGCAGCGCCGCGCTGTGGGTACTGGTGCGGTGGACTTCCAGGTTGAGCCGGGGGTCGTCCAGCAACTGGGTAGCGGGCCGCCAGTAGCTGTAGCCGCTGATCAGAATCACCCGGCTGCCGGCCAGGCCCTGGGGCAGGCGCGGGGCGGGATGGGACGCCAGGCGATAGAGGTTGAGGGTGACCTGGCCGAGCACGTGCTCGCACTCCAGGGTACTTTCGGCCAGCTCGGGCTTGCCGGGGGCCCCGGCCCACAGTTGCACGCTGCCGTCGCGCAGGCCCTGGTAGAGGCGGGCACTGGGCAGGGCCCGGAGTTCGGCGCGGTAGCCGGCCTGGCGCAGCAGCTTGCGGATCAGTTCGGCACCTTCGCCCTGGGTGCTGCCGTCATCGTCGGTATAGATGTACGGCGGGAACTCGTAATAGCCGACCGCCAGCGACTGGGGGCCACCGGCCGGGCCTGGCAGGGCATGGGCCAGCGACGCCGGAAGCAGCGACGAGGCCAATGGGAACAGGAGTTTCTTGAGCATTGCTGCGCCGCACCTTTATCGTTCTTGTGTTGGTGTCTGCATTGAGCATGAGTCGCCAACCGGGGCTTGTCCAGTCCGCGGCCGGCAAAGCGGCGGCGACATTCAAGGGCTGCGACCAGCGGCACAAGGGGCGGCCGGAGCGCGACCGCCACGGGGCTATGCTTGAGGGGCTGCCGGCCGCACCCGGGCCTGGCCGAGGGCTCCGCACATGCCACGCAAGGTCTTCTCCAGCAAGGTCTACCTGCACAAGACGGTCCTGGTGACCGGCGGCTGCTCGGGCATCGGCCGTGCGCTGGTCTTGCGCTTCGCCCAGGCGGGCGCCAGGCCGGTGATCCTCGACCTGGACCAGGCCGCGCTCGACAGCCTGGTGCAGCACCTGCAGCAGCACCTCAACGTCGAGGCCCTGGGGCTGCGCTGCGACATCACCGAACCCGCCGCGGTGGAGCAGGCCGTGGCCGTCGCCATCGAACGCTTCGGCGGCATCGACGTGCTGATCAACAACGCCGGCATCACCCACCGCAGCCTGTTCGCCGAGACCGACCTGAAGGTGTTCCAGCGGGTGATGGCGGTGAACTTCTACGGCGCCCTGCATTGCACCCGGGCGGCCTTGCCCAGCCTGATCGCCCGCCAGGGGCAGATAGTCGTGCTCAGTTCGCTGACCGGCTTCGCCCCCTTGCTCTATCGCAGCGCCTACAACGCCAGCAAGCATGCCCTGCATGGCCTGTTCGACACCCTGCGCATGGAACTGGACGGCACCGGCGTCTCGGTGACCCTCGCCTGCCCCGGCTTCACCGCCACCGATCTGCGCAAGAACGCCCTGGTCGGCGACGGCTCGGTTATCCGCCAGCCGGCCGTGGTGCTGGGCAGCGAAGTGGCTTCCCCGCGCGACGTGGCCGAAGCGATCTACCAGGGCGCCCTGCAGCGCAAGCGCCTGCTGGTGCTGTCCAACGTCAACTGGCGCGCGCGCATCCTGGCCCGTTACTGCCCCTGGCTGTTCGAGCGCCTGCTGGTGCCGCGCATGTCCGGGCTGAAGCCGAGCCGGCGCTGAGCGCTCCTGCGCTGCGCGGAGCAGACCTCAGGCTTCCTCGCGCTCCGGGCCGAGGATGTAGATGCGGTAGGCGGCGACGGTCAGCAGCAACTGGAAGAAGCCGCTGAGGGCGCTGAGCGCCAGGCTGTAGCCGAGGGCGTTCTCGCTCAGCTGCTCGATCCAGCCCTGCAGGGCCCAGGTGGGGGCGAGGATCACCAGCACGGTGCTGAGCAGCAGGAAGAAGTGCCCGCCGGTGAGGCGGAAGCTCTCGCGCATGGCATCGATCGGGCGCAGGCCACGCTTGACCAGCAGCACCTCGGCGAAGGCCAGCTTGATCATCACGTAGATGCCCGGCAGCACCATCAGCGACAGGCCGATGACGATCAGCAGCGAGCTCAGCGCCGAGAGCAGCGCGAAGGCCGGCCACAGGCGCAGCGCCGCGCGCCACAGCTCGCCGACGCCGCGCTGGCGGCCCTCGCCGAAGTCGACCAGGTAAAGCAGCAGGCTGGCGGTGTAGATGGGGTAGAAGATCAACCCGGCGGCCATGCCCCAGGGCGCGAACTGCTGGGAATTGGCGGCCATGCTCAGCTGTTGCTGGGTGAGCGTCTCCAGGACGATCCAGGGCAGGCAGAGCGGCAGCAGCGTGCCGATGTGGCGGCTGAAGAAGTACCAGGTATCGCGCAGGATGGAGATGGGATTCATCGGCTCGTCTAGGGGACCAGTTGGCAATCGACTCTAACCCATGCCCGGCGGCGCAGACCAGAGTCCCCGCCAGCGTGGATGAAGAAGTTTTCATCGACCGGAACTTGTTTTTTCGCCGGCCGATCCAATCTAGTGATGCGTTCCCTCCCCCGGTGCTCACTCGAGGCCCCAGATGAATTCCGAAGAGCAAACCCTGATCGATGGCCTGTTCACCCGCCTGCAGGAAGCCGAGCGGCAAACCGCGCCGCGCGACGCCCAGGCCGAGGCGCAGATCAACCAGCACCTCGTGCGCCAGCCGGCCGCGCCCTACTACATGGCGCAGGCGATGCTGATCCAGGAGGCGGCGATCAAGCGCCTGGACCAGCGCGTCAAGGAACTCGAAGCCCAGGTCGCCAGCCTGCAGCAGAACCGCCCCAGCAGCGGCGGCTTCCTCGCCGGCCTGTTCGGCGGCGGCCAGCGCGAAGCAGCGGCGCAACCCCAGCAAGCGCAACAGCGCCCGGACGGCTGGGGCCAGACGCGCTTCTCCCAGCCCGGCGCCAATGCCAGCTACGCCAGCAACCCCAACGACTTCCGCCCCGCCGCGCCCCAGGCCGCGCCGGCCCAGGGCGGCGGCTTCCTGCGTGGCGCCTTGCAGACCGCCGCGGGCGTGGCCGGCGGCATGATGGTGGCGGACCTGCTGACCAACATGTTCCACCACTCGCAGCCGCAGGAAATCGTCGAGGTGATCCAGGAAGAGGTCCCCGCCGAGCATTTCGACCCGCAATCCTCCGGGCTGGACGACTCCAGCCAGTCCTCCCTCGACGGTGATCGCTACGCCGACAACGGCTTCACCGACACCGGTTACGACGATGGCGGCTTCGCCGACGACTCCAGCTTCTTCGACGACGACGGCGACATGTTCAGCTGATCGATGGCCCCGCGCCGACGACGCGGGGCTGGCGGCGCGGCGGTGGGCTGCGATAATGCGTGCCCACCGCCTGATCCGGAGCCGCCGTTGAAAACCCTCGCCCTGTTCGCCGATGTGCAGAACCTCTACTACACGGTTCGCCAGGCCTACGGCTGCCATTTCAACTACGCTGCCCTGTGGAGCGAGTTGAGCCGCGAAGGCCGCATAGTCGAAGCCTATGCCTACGCCATCGAGCGTGGCGACCCGCGCCAGCAGCAGTTCCAGCAGATCCTCCGCAACCTCGGCTTCGAGGTGAAGCTCAAACCCTACATCCAGCGCAGCGACGGCTCGGCCAAGGGCGACTGGGACGTGGGCATCACCATCGACGTGCTCGACGCCGTGGCGCGGGTGGACGAAATAGTGCTGTGTTCCGGCGACGGCGACTTCGACCTGCTGCTGCAACGCGTCCGCGCCCAGGGCAAGACGGCCGCCGCCTATGGCGTACCGGGCCTGACCGCGCAGGCGCTGATCCGCTCGGCGACGCGCTATGTGCCCATCGAGGGCGAGCTGCTGCTGCGCCACTAGCGGCTACAATGCCGCCCATTCCACCTTCCGTTGCGTGAGTGCTCCATGACCTTCGCCGCCCTCGGCCTGATCGAACCCCTGCTGCGCGCCCTCGACGGCCTCGGCTACCAGAACCCGACCCCGGTGCAGGCCCAGGCCATCCCCGCCGTGCTCAAGGGCCGCGACCTGCTGGCCGCGGCGCAGACCGGCACCGGCAAGACCGCCGGCTTCGCCCTGCCGCTGCTGCAGAAGCTGCTGCAGGAAGGCCCGCAGGTGGCCGCCAACTCGGTGCGCGCCCTGGTGCTGGTGCCCACCCGCGAACTGGCCGAGCAGGTGCACGACAGCTTCCGCGCCTATGGCCAGCACGTGCCGCTGCGCACGGCGGTGGCCTACGGCGGGGTGAGCATCAACCCGCAGATGATGAAGCTGCGCAAGGGCGTCGACGTGCTGGTGGCCACCCCCGGGCGGCTGCTCGACCTGTACCGGCAGAACGCCCTGAAATTCACCCAGCTGCAGGTGCTGGTGCTGGACGAGGCCGACCGCATGCTCGACCTGGGCTTCGCCCGCGAGCTGGAAGAAGTGTTCGCCGCGCTGCCGAAGCGGCGCCAGACGTTGCTGTTCTCCGCCACCTTCTCCGAGGCGATCCGCCAGATGGCCGGCGGCCTGCTGCGCGACCCGCTGTCCATCGAGGTGGCGCCGCGCAACACCGCGGCGAAGACGGTGAAGCAGCAACTGATCACCGTGGACAAGAAGCGCAAGGCCGAGCTGTTCCTGCACCTGCTGCAGGCTCGCCGCTGGCGCCAGGCCCTGGTGTTCGCCAAGACGCGCAAGGGCGTCGACGAACTGGTCGGCGTGCTCCAGGCCGAAGGCATCGCCGCCGACTCCATCCACGGCGACAAGCCGCAGCCGGCGCGCCTGCGCGCACTGCAGCGGTTCAAGGACGGCGAGGTGGACTTCCTGGTGGCCACCGACGTCGCCGCCCGCGGCCTGGATATCGACCAGATGCCGCTGGTAGTCAACTTCGACCTGCCCATCGTCGCCGAGGACTACGTGCACCGCATCGGCCGCACCGGCCGCGCCGGCGCCAGTGGTCAGGCCCTGTCGCTGGTGTGCGCCGACGAGGTGCAGCAGCTGGCGGCCATCGAGACGCTGATCGGGCAACTGCTGCCGCGCTCCGAAGAAGACGGCTTCGAGGCCGAGCACAGGGTGCCGCAGACGACCCTGGGCGGCCAGGTGCTGAAGAAGCCGAAGAAACCCAAGCAGCCCAAGGTGCCGGCCAAGCCGGGCAATATCCACCTGGGCGAGCTGCTGGCCGACAAGCCCCAGGTGAAGGCGGTGCGCAAGGCGCCGGGCTTCGCCAAGGCGCCGGCCGGCAAGGGCAAGCCGAAGGGCCGCTGAGGGCGCGAGGTGGTACGAAAAGCCGTGCCCCCGCTCAATCGAGGTTGTGGCCGATACGCCACAACACCCCGCTCGGATCATGCAGCGTGAAGTCCCGCATCCGCCAAGCCCGGTCCTCCGGCTCCCCCAACTGCACCCCATGGCGCCCGGCGATATCGATCTCGCGCAGGCGCTGCCACCAGGCGTCGGCGTCTTCCACCAGCAGGTGCAGCATCAGGTTCTCGGCGAATTCCTTCACGTAGTAGTTCTGCAGCAGGAAGGCGCAGTGGTCGCCGTGATGGAAGTAGCTCAGCTCCTCCGAGCTCCACGGGCTGGCGAAGCCCAGGTCGCGGTAGAAGGCCTGGGACTGGGCGTAGTCGCGGGCCGGGACGAAGACTTTCAGCTCGATGCTGTTCAGCTTGCTCATGGCGCTTCCTTGTCGTGGCACTGGCCTCTGCCGGGCGGCTGGCGCGCAGTCTAGCTCAGGCTCAGAGGGCGTGCTGCATGTAGCGGTGGCTGGCCACGCCCGGCAGGTTGGAGTGGCGCTCGGCCTGCACCGTGAAGCCCAGGCGCTCGTACAACGCCTGGGCGCGCGGGTTGGCCACCGACACGTCGAGGGCGGCCATGGGCAGGCCGGCGCGGCGGCCGTGGTCGAGGAAGTGGTCGATCAACTGGCTGCCCAGGCCTTCGCCGCGCAACTCCGGGGCCACGCCGAGATGGGCGAGGTACAGCGTCCGCTTCGGCGGCGGGCAGATGATCCGCTCCAGTTGCAGGCCACGGCGGATCACCGCCGCCGCGCCCAGGCCGAAGAAGCCGAATATCTGCCGGCTGGCGGCGAGCAGGTAGCCGAGGTTGGCCTCGCCGCCGAACACGGTGCCCACCGCCACCACCCGCCCGTCCAGTTCGCCTACCGTGTGCTGGCGCCAGCCGAACTGGCCGCCGCCCTGGACGAAGGCGTGGCGCAGGAAGTCCTGGGCGCTGTTGCGCCCCGGGCGGGCGAAGGCGTAGTCGAAGGCATCGGGGCCAGAGCTGTAGATTAGCGGGACGGCGGCGTCGACGTCCTCGGGGCGGGCCGGGCGGAAGCTCAGGGGCATGGCGCGGACTCTGCTGGGGAGAATCCGAAATCTAGCACTATGGTTCCATCTTCAGCCAGCGCAAGGCGCCCAGGCCGGCGGCGCGGCCGCTGGCGAAGCAGGCGGTGAGCAGGTAGCCGCCGGTGGGCGCCTCCCAGTCGAGCATCTCGCCGGCGCAGAACACGCCGGGCAGGGCGCTGAGCATCAGCTGCTTATCCACAGCCTCGAAGGTGACGCCGCCGGCGCTGCTGATGGCTTCGTCCAGCGGGCGCGGGCGCACTACCGTCAGCGGCAGGGCCTTGATCAGCGCGACCAGGCGCTGCGGCTCGGCGTAGTCGGCGGCTGTGGACAACTCGCGCAGCAGGCCGGCGCGCACGCCGTCCAGGCCCAGGCGGCCGCGCAGGTGGTTGGCCATGGACTTGGAGCCGCGCGGCTGGGCCAGGGCTTTCGCCACCTGCTCGATGCTGCGGTTGGGCAGCAGGTCGAGCAATACGCTGGCCGAGCCGTCGCGGGCGATGCGCTCGCGGATGCCGGCGGACAGCGCATAGACCAGGCTGCCCTCGATGCCGCCGGCGGTGACCACGAATTCGCCCTGGCGCGGCGCCTCGCCTTCCAGGCCCATGGCCACCGGCTTGACCGGCGCGCCGGCGAACTTGTCGCGGAAGAACTCGCTCCAACCTGCGACTTCGAAGCCGCAGTTCGACGGCCGCAGGGGCGCGACCGCCACGCCGCGCGCCTGCAGCATCGGCACCCAGGCGCCGTCGGAGCCCAGGCGTTGCCAGCTGCCGCCGCCCAGGGCCAGCACGGTCACGTCGGCCTGCAGGGCCTGGCGCCCTTCGGGGCCGTCGACCAGCAGGCGGCCCTGCTCGTCCCAGCCCTGCCAGCGGCTGCGGGTGTGGATAACCACGCCGCTGTCGCGCAGGCGCTTGAGCCAGGCGCGCAGTAGCGGCGCAGCCTTCATGTCGGTGGGGAAGACGCGGCCGGACGTGCCGACGAAGGTATTTATCCCCAGGCCATGGATCCACTCGCGCAGGGCCTGGCTGTCGAAATCCGCGAGCAGCGCGCCGATTTCCGCGCGGCGCTCGCCGTAGCGGCCGACGAAGGCTGCCTGGTCTTCGGAGTGGGTGATGTTCATGCCGCCGACGCCGGCCAGCAGGAACTTGCGCCCCACCGAGGGCATGGCGTCGTACAGCGCCACGCGCACGCCGGCGCCGGCCAGCACTTCGGCGGCCATCAGGCCGGCGGGGCCGCCGCCGATGACGATGGCGCTGGGGGAGGGCAGGGAGCTGTGCTCGGTCATGGGCTGGGCATGGTCGGTGGAAAGGGCGCGCATTCTAGCCTAGCCGCTGGCGGCCGGGGCTGGTCAATTCGCCGGCGCCTGCGCGGGGGCCCCGGCGCGTAAGCAAGTCACAGGTTTGTACCCAGGATATCCACAGGCGGCTCCACAGCTTTCGGGGACAACGTTGCCCCACGTAGGATGGGTGGAGCGTAGCGATACCCATCGAATGCAGCATGGGTTTCGCAAGCTCAACCCATCCTACGGGTGTGCTGGTCATATTTTGTTCGTTGGGCTGGATGGCCCGTGAATACTGGGCTGCAGCGAATGCCCCGCAGTTTTTCCACAGGAGGTTCCACAGCATCCGTGGAAAAGTCGCACCTTTTCCTCCGAACGCTGTCTGGTCATCTTTCGTACATCCGGCTGCGGCCCAGGCCCGGCGTGGGCCAGGGCAGACTCCCCGCAGGTTTTCCACAGGTTGCTCCACAGTTGCCGTGGACAACTCAGCCCAGGCCCAGGCGCTGCCAGACGCGCTGCGCGCTGTGGTGGAGAATGCCGTGGCGCCGGGCCAGGGCCGCGCGGTCCTTGTCGTAGCCGCCGCCGATCACCCCCAGCACCGGGATGTCGCGGGCCAGGCAGCGTTCGATCACGCGCTCGTCGCGGGCGGCCAGGCCGGCGTCGGTGAGGTTCAGGTAGCCCAGGGCGTCGTCCTTGTGCACGTCCACCCCGGCGTCGTAGAGCACCAGGTCCGGCTGGTACAGCGGCAGCAGGTAGTCCAGCGCCTCGTCCACCACCCGCAGGTAGTCGGCGTCGCCCATGTGCAGCGGCAGGGGGATGTCCCAGTCGCTGTGCGCCTTGCGCGCGGGGAAGTTCTTCTCGCAGTGCAGCGAGACGGTGATGGCGTCCGGCACCTGTTCCAGGATGCGCGCGGTGCCGTCGCCCTGGTGCACGTCGCAGTCGAAGATCAGCACGCGCCCGGCTCGGCCGCTTGCCAGCAGGTGCAGGGCGATCACCGCCAGGTCGTTGAAGATGCAGAAGCCCGAGGCGTGGTCGTGGTGCGCGTGGTGGGTGCCGCCGGCCAGGTGGCAGGCCAGGCCGTGCCTTAGCGCCAGCTCCGCGCCCAGCAGCGAGCCGCCCACCGCGCGCACCGTGCGCCGGGCCAGGGCCTCGCTCCAGGGCAGGCCGAGGCGGCGCAGTTCCTCGCGGCTCATGTCGCCGCTGCAATAGCGCTCGATGTAGCCGCGGTCGTGGGCCAGGGCGAGGATGTCCGCCGGGCAGGGCTCGGGGCGCAGCAGCGCCGCGTCGCTGGTCAGGCCGCTGTCCACCAGGTGTTCCTTGAGCAGGCGGAACTTCTCCATGGGGAAGCGGTGGCCGGCGGGGAAGGGCGGGCTGTAGTCGTCGTGGTAGACCAGGGGCAACGGCATGGGGCGGGGCTCGGGCTGTTCAGCGGCAAGGGTAAGCCGGCCCCGCGGCCGGGCGCCAGGGCCGCGCATGGGGCACAATAGGCAGCTGACGAACCTTGCCGAGGCGAACCATGCACCTGCCCAGCCTGAGCACTCCGCGCCTGCTGCTGCGCCCCTGGCGCGACGGCGACCTGGAGGCCTTCGCCGCCCTCAACGCCGACCCCGAGGTGATGCTCCACTTCCCCGCCTGCATGGGCCGCGAGGACAGCGACGCCCTGGCCGCGCGCATCCACGCGCACTTCGCCGAGCACGGCTTCGGCCAGTGGATAGTCGAGCGCCGCGACGACGGCGCCTTCCTCGGCGTGCTGGGCGTACAGCACGTGGGCTTCGAGGCCACCTTCACCCCGGCGGTGGAGATCGGCTGGCGGCTGAACCGGGCGTTCTGGCGCCAGGGCTATGCGCTGGAGGCGGCGCGGGCGGTGCTGGAGTACGCCTTCGCGCACCTGCGCCTTACCGAGGTGGTGGCCTTCACCGTGCCGGCCAACCTGCCGTCCCAGGGCCTGATGCGGCGCCTGGGCATGCGGCGTGATGCGGCTGCCGACTTCGAGCACCCGCGCCTGCCCCAGGGCCACGCGCTGCGCCCGCACGTGCTGTTCCGCATCAGCCGCGAGCAATGGCTGGAGGCGCAGACATGAGCGCCGCCGACGATGTGCGCGCCTACCACGCGCTGAGCTGCCATGCCCCGGAGCGCTTCGCCCCTGGGCCCGGCCAACTGAACTGGGCGACCCAGCCGGCGCCCTTCCGCCGCTACGCCGGGGCGCGGCCGATCGAATTGCTGCACCGCCCGCAGGAGGAATCGCCGGGCTACGACGGCGTGTTCGCCGGCCCCCTCGGCGAGCCCGCGCCGCTGGGCCTGGAAAGCGTCTCGCAACTGCTCTACGACAGCCTGGCGATCTCCGCCTGGAAGCAAGCCGGCGGCAGCCGCTGGGCGCTGCGCGTCAACCCCTCCAGCGGCAACCTGCACCCCACCGAGGCCTACCTGCTGCTGCCGGCCGGGGCTGTGGACAAGTCCGCCGTGCTGGCCCACTACACCGCCGACGAACACCTGCTGGAAGTGCGCGCCGAGCTGCCACCCGCCGTGGCGCAGCAACTGCCCGACACCGGTCTGCTGCTGGCGCTGGCCAGCATTCCCTGGCGCGAAGCCTGGAAGTACGGCGAGCGCGCCTACCGCTACTGCCAGCACGACTTCGGCCACGCGCTGGCGGCCCTGGCCATCGCCGCGGCCATCCAGGGCTGGGAAGTGCGGCTGCTGCGCGCGCTGGACGAGCGCAGTCTGGATGCCGCGTTCGGCCTCGACCGCGAAGGTTTCCACGAGCGCGAAGCGGTGGATGCGTTGCTGTGGATAGGTCCGCCCCAGGACGGCGAGCCCCGTGTGCCCGAGGCGCTGCTGCGGGGGCTGGCGGCGCTGGAGTTTCAGGGCGCTCCGAATCGCCTCTCGCGCAGCTACCGGCACTGGCCGGAGCTGGAGCGCGTCCACGCGCTGTGCCGCGCGCCGGCGCTGGCTCCCGCCGATTGGCGCCTGCCGTGCGCCGAGGCGACTGCGGAAAACCCCGGCCTGCCATTGCGCCCGATCCTCCACCGCCGGCGCAGCGCACAGAGCCTGGACGGCCGCAGCGGCATCCACGCCGAACTGCTGCTGGCCTGGCTGCGCCGCCTGCTGCCGGATAACTCGCCGGTGCCCTTCGCCTGCTCGGGCGAGCCGCCGCGCATCGACCTGCTGCTGTTCGTCCACCGCGTCCAGGGCCTTGCCCCGGGGCTCTACTGGCTGGGCCGCAGCGGCCGCGCGCCGGGCGGATTGCGCGGGGACTTCCAGTGGCGCCGGGCGGACGCCGAGCTGCCGCTGTACCTGTTGCTGGAAGGCGACGCCCGCCAGCTCTCGGCCTTCCTCTCCTGCGGCCAGGACATCGCCAGCGACGGCTGCGTGGCCTTCGCCATGCTCGCCGACCTGGACGCCGCCCTGGCCGAAGGCCCCTGGACCTACCCGCGACTGTACTGGGAGGCCGGGCAGATCGGCCAGCTGCTCTACCTGGAGGCCGAGGCCGCCGGGCTCTCGGGCACCGGTATCGGCTGCTACTTCGACGAGGCGCTGCGGGAATTGCTCGGCGAAGGCCCGGACCGCCCGGTCAGCCTCTATCATTTCACCATCGGCCGCGCGGTATGGGACACTCGCCTGAGCAGTTCGCCCGCGTACCCCCAGCCGCGCCGCCCGCATCCCATTCGCAGTACCGATTCCGAGGAAACGTCATGACCCAGATCCTGGACAACCTGGTGGCTTTGCTGAGCCTGGAACCCATCGAGGAAAACCTGTTCCGGGGCATCAGCCAGGACCTCGGCTTCCGCCAGCTGTACGGCGGCCAGGTGCTCGGCCAGGCGCTGTCGGCGGCCAGCCAGACGGTGGAGCCGGCGCGCCACGTGCACTCCATGCACGGCTACTTCCTGCGCCCGGGCGACGCCAGCATGCCGGTGGTCTACCAGGTCGACCGCGTGCGCGACGGCGGCACCTTCAGCACCCGCCGCGTCACGGCGATCCAGAAGGGCCAGCCGATCTTCGCCCTGAGCACCTCCTTCCAGTACGACGAGGAGGGCTTCCAGCACCAGATCCCGATGCCCGACGTGGTCGGCCCGGAGAACCTGCCGACGGACCTGGAGCTCAAGCAGCGCAGCATCGCCCAGTTCCCCGAGCGCATCCGCGACAAGCTGCTGTACCCCAAGCCCATCGAGATCCGCCCGGTCACCCAGAACGACCCCTACGACCCGCAGGTCGGCGAGCCGATCAAGTACCTCTGGCTGCGCGCCGACGGCAAGCTGCCGGACGTGCCGGCGCTGCACAAGTACATTCTCGCCTACGCCTCGGACTTCGGCTTCCTCACCACCTCGCTGCTGCCCCACGGCCGCTCGGTGTGGCAGAAGGACATGCAAGTGGCCACCATCGACCACTCCGTGTGGTTCCACCGCGACCTGCGCGCGGACGAGTGGCTGCTGTACGCCATCGACAGCCCCTGGGCCGGCAACGGCCGTGGCTTCGTGCGCGGCAGCATCTTCAACCGCGACGGCCAACTGGTGGCCTCGTCGACCCAGGAAGGCCTGATCCGCCGCCGCGAGGACTGGGCATGAAACCGGGCCTGATCCGTCACTGGGTGTTCGACATGGACGGCACCCTGACCCTGGCGGTGCACGACTTCCCGGCGATCAAGCGGGCCCTGGGCATTCCCCAGGAAGACGACATCCTCACCCACCTGGCGGCGCTGCCCGCGGCCGAGGCGGCGGCCAAGCACGCCTGGCTGCTGGAGCACGAACGCGAGCTGGCGCTGGCCTCCACCGCCGCGCCCGGCGCGGTGGACCTGGTGCGCGCGCTGCACGAGGCCGGCTACCGCCTCGGCATCCTCACCCGCAACGCCCACGAGCTGGCGCTGGTGACCCTGCAGGCCATCGGCCTGGGCGACTGCTTCGCCACTGGCGACATCCTCGGCCGCGGCGAAGCCCGGCCCAAGCCCAACCCCGACGGCCTGCTGCACCTGGCCGAGCGCTGGGGCGTGCAGCCCAGGGAGATGCTGATGGTCGGCGACTACCGCTTCGATCTGGAATGCGGCCGCGCGGCGGGCAGCTACACGGCGCTGGTCAACCTGGCGGAAAACCCCTGGCCGGAACTGAGCGACTGGCACGCCGTGGATTGCGCAGCCCTGGGACGCCTGGCCGGGGTGTTGGCGTAGGGCGAATAACGCTCCGCGTTATCCGCCGTTTAACGGCGATCCCCGGCGGCGCCGAGGTTGGCCTGGGCGCCGTCCGCCTTGCCGGCGGAATCGCGGATGAATCCGCTCCTACATTGGAATGGCGCCGGTGGTTCCGGCTATCGCGGACAAGGTCCGCTCGAAGTGCGGAGAAACGCCGTCGTAGGATGGGTCGAGCGAAGCGATACCCATCACCACGGCAGCATGGGTTTCGCAGGCTCAACCCATCCTACGAAGCGCGCCTCGGCGCAAGTTGTCCCAACGGGGACATGCCGTGCAGCATGGCGAATGCGTAGGGCGAATAACGCTCCGCGTTATCCGCCGTTTAACGGCGATCCCCGGCGGCGCCAAGGTTGGCCTGGGCGCCTCCGCCCTGCCGGCGGAATCGCGGATGAATCCGCTCCTACGGGTGAGAATGCCATGCCTCACGGCAACCTGTAGGAGCGGGCCCTGCCCGCGAAATCGCGCGCAGGGCGCGCTCCTACATTGGAATGGCGTGGGTGGGGTTGCGTAGGATTCATCCGCGAAACGCGCCGGTGGTTCCGGCTATCGTGGACCAGGTCCGTTCGAAGTGCGGAGAAACGCCGTCGTAGGATGGGTTGAGCGAAGCGATACCCATCACCACGGCAGCATGGGTTTCGCAGGCTCAACCCATCCTACGAAGAGCGCCTCGGCGCGGTCAGCAAGACAGTTGCCCCTACTGGGCCGTGACGAGGTGCTCTTCGTAGGAGCGGGCCCTGCCCGCGATGGCTACAACTCCGGCGTCCAGGTCAGCGCCAGCAGCGCGGTGCGGCCGGCTTCCTTGTAGTGCAGGGTTTCGCTGGGGAAGCCCATGGGATCGGTCGGGCGCTGGTAGCTGGCGCGGGCGTAGTCGCGGTCCAGCAGGTTCTGCAGCTTCAGGTCCCAGCGCAGGGTTTCGCTGAACTGCCAACTGCCGCGCACATCGAGCACGCCGTAGCCGCCCAGGCGGTCCTGGTTGGCCGCGTCGGCGTAGCTGTTGCTCAGCGCGCGCCAGGTGCCGCCGACGCCGAAGGCGCCGAACTGGCGGTCCAGGTCCAGGCTCAGGGTGCGCCGGGCGCGGCGCGGCAGGGTGTGGCCGGTGTCGCGGTCGCGCGGGTCGAGGATGCTCAGGCCGAGGTTGGCCTGCCAGCCGAGGACCTCACGGGCCAGGCTGGCCTCGAAGCCGTCGATGCGCGCCTTGGCGATGTTCTGCGGCATGTTGCTGGCGCTGTCCCAGGCGATCAGGTCGTCCACCTCGGTACGGTACAGCGCGGCCTCCAGGTGCGTGCCGGCGAAGTCGCCGCGCCATTGCAGCTCGTAGGTCTTCGAGGTCTCGGCCTTCAGGTCCGGGTTGCTGGCGCCGGGGTAGTAGAGGTCGCTGAAGGTCGGCGCGCGGAAGCCCTCGCCGTAGCTGGCGACCCAGCTCTGGCTGGCGCCCACCGGCAGGGTGAAGGCGGCGTTCCAGCTGTTCTGCGAGCCGTAGCGCTCGTTGTCGTCGTGGCGCAGGCCCAGCTCGGTGGAGAAGGCCTCGCCCTTGAAGCTGTGCTGGGCGAAGAAGGCGTGGTTGGTGCGGCTGTCCTCGGCGAAGGCGGTGCTGCCCTCGACCTTGTCCTCGTACCAGTCCGCGCCCAGGGCTAGTTGGTTGCGGGTATCCAGCTGCAGGCGGTTGAGCCAGCTGGCCGAATGCCGGGTGGTTTCCAGGGTGCCGTTGTTCCATACCTCGGCGGCGCCGACGGCCTTGTTGCGGTCGAAGCTGCGGCCCAGCTCCACGCGGCTGTTCCACATCGAGGTCAGTTGGCCTTCGAGGTAGCCGCTGTAGCTGCTGACGCGGAACTCGTCGTGGGGCTCGGCGGGGGCGTAGCTGTAGGCGTCGTCGTATTCGCTGTCGCCGCGCTGGTCGTTGAGGCTGAAGCCGGCCTTCCAGTCGTCGTTCAGGCGGTGGTCCAGGTTCAGGTGCACGGCCTTGTTGCGCTGGCCGTCGTGGTCGCTGTCGGCGCCGACGTTGTCGCGGGTGTAGTCGTAGCCGCGGCTCTCGTCGAGGCTGGCGCCGAGGTCGAAGCGGGTGCGCTCGTCGCCGCCGGCGAGCGAGGCGCTGCGCTGGAAGGTGCCGTTGCTGCCGGCGGCCAGGCGCACTTGCGGGTGCAGGCCGGCTTCGCCGCGGCGGGTGAAGATCTGGATCACCCCGCCGATGGCGTCGGCGCCGTACAGCGCCGAGCGCGGGCCGCGGGTCACTTCCACGCGCTCGATGTTGTCGATGCTCAGGTAGTCCAGGCGGGCGATGCCGCTGCTGGCCGAGGCGATGCGCTGGCCGTCCACCAGCACCAGGGTCTGGCCGGGGTTGGTGCCGCGCAGGAAGTAGCTGGTCAGGCCGCCGGCGTTGCTCAGCTGCACGCCGGGCACGCGCTGCAGCAGCTCGGGCACGCTGCGCGCCTGCAGGCGCTCGATATCGTCGTGGGTGAAGACGGTGTTGGCCGCGGTGGCCTGGCCGCGGGGTTCGGCCTGGCGCGCCGAGGTGATGACCATCGACGGCAGTTGGTAAGCCTGTTCGGCATCGTCGCCGGCGAAGGCCGCCGCGGGCAGCACGGCGACGGCCAGGGCAAGACGGGAAAGTTTCATCGCTGGGGTTCCTCAAAAGTGGACTTTCGAGGAGGGCTGGCAAGGGCGGGAGTGGCCGCGCTTGAAGGTGCGGCCCTCCGCAACACCTGTCATGCGTGTCGAGGGCGGTCTCCGGGCTGCCGACTCGCACGCTCCCGGCCTTCCCATGCGTGGCGCACAGTGGCGGATTGGAGCGCGGCAGGCACGGGGCCTGCGGTCGGTTACCGTTGCGGGGGCAGCGCAGGCCTTTCACCTGCTTCCCGTTACCTCGAACGAAAACGTGCGCACCTTACGAACAACGCGGCGGCCGGGCAAGTCGGGCCGATGCGGAACCTGTCCGTCAGACGTCCCTTTCCTCTGCGGTCCGTCACGTCCATGGCGGCGCCCCGCCTGCGCCCGGGCGCTTCCCGGCGGCTGCGACAAAGTCACTCAGCACGCTGCGAACCGCGGCCGGAAAGCTCCGGCCAGCAGCCGCCAATGCGGCGCCGCGCGGGCGTTCCAGCCGGTTTTTGTAGGAGTTTTCTGGTCTTTCGGGGCGGCGGAAAACTTTGCCGGATTTTGATAGGGCCGCCGTCCGGGCACTTGTTAGCTTCCTAAGCAGTAGAGGAGGGGAGCACGTGTCCAAAGAGCGCATCATCCAGGAATTCGTCCCGGGCAAGCAGGTGACCCTGGCGCACCTGATCGCGCATCCCCAGGAGGAGCTGTCGAGCAAGATCGGCGTCCCTGGGGCGCAGGCCATCGGCATCATGACCCTCACCCCGGGCGAGACCGCGATGATTGCCGGCGACTTCGCCACCAAGGCCGCCGACGTGCGCATCGGCTTCCTCGACCGCTTCAGCGGCGCGCTGGTGCTGCACGGCAGCGTCGGCGCGGTGGAGGAGGCGCTGGCGCAGACCTGCGCCGCCCTCGGCCGGCTGCTGGACTACAGCGTCTGCCCGGTGACCAGGAGCTGACCATGGACGCGCCGCGTTATGCCCTGATCGGTGGCGTTGGAGCCGGCAAGACCACCCTGTTCAATGCCCTGTGCGGCAACCCCGAAGCGGCGCGCAAGACCCAGGCGCTGGACTACGGCCCCGGCGGCGCGCTGGACACCCCCGGCGAGTTCGTCAGCCACCCGCGCCTGTACCGCGCGCTGATCACCAGCACCGACGACGTCGACACCCTGGTCTACGTGCACCCCGCCGATGCGACGGAGTGCCGGCTGCCGCCCGGGCTGCTGGACATCCACGCCGGCAAGCGGCTGATCGGGGTGATCAGCAAGTGCGACCTGCCCGGCGTCGACCTGCCCGCCATCGAGCGCCTGCTGCGCGCCCACGGCATCGACGGCGCGATCGTCCACACCGCCAGCGACGACCCCGCCAGCATCGAGCGCCTGCGCGCGCTGTTGAACGCACGGAATCCGATCGAGGACCTGTTGAGATGAAGAAGCTGATTACCGCCAACGACATCCGTGAAGCCATCGCCGCCGGGCAGAGTTCCCTGGCCGTGGAGCTGCCGCGCTGCATCGTCACCCCCGAGGCGCGTACGGTCGCCGAGCAGGCTGGCCTGGCGCTGGTCGAGCGGGTGGCCGGCGAGCCGGCGGCGGCCGCGAGTGAACCGGCCGCGGCCGGGCCGAGCGAGGACGAGTTGACGCGGATTCGCGCCGAGGTGCTGGCGCGGCTGCCCGCCGAAGTGGATGCGCAACTGGTCGACCAACTGGTGCGCAAGGCCGCGCAACAGGGCGGCGCCAGCGTGGCCCGGGCGGCCTTCGAGGCGCGCACCGGCGCCGGCGGGATCAAGCTGGTGAAGGGCGGCAGCGTGCGCTTCGGCCGCCTGGAAGGCGTGCCGGGCGAATACCAGATCGGCATCACCGACGTGGTCGGCGCCGAGGACGGCAGCAGCATGGGCGCCGGCTTCATGCAGTGGGAAAACGCCTTCTTCCCCTGGACGCTGAACTACGACGAAGTGGACCTGGTGCTGGAGGGCGAGCTGCACATCCGCCAGAACGGCGAGACCCTGGTGGGCCAGCCCGGCGACCTGCTGTTCATTCCCAAGGGCAGCGCCATCGAGTTCGGCACCCCCAGCCGGGTGCGCTTCCTCTACGTGGCCTGGCCGGCCAACTGGCAGGAACAGTGAGGCGGCCATGAGCACTTTCATCACCGAAAGCTGGCTGCGCGAGCGCCACGGCCTGAGCGAAGGCACCGAGCTGCGGCTGCCCGCCGACGCGCGGTTGACCCCCGCCGCCCGCGCGCTGATCGACGAGCGCCACCTGTCGCTGAAGTTCCATGACGAACAGGGCCGCCTGTACCGGGCGACCGAAGAGCCGGACGCGGACGGCGCGCCGTGCCTGCAGGCGGTGCACGGGCTGACCGGCAGCGCCCGGCGCGTCGCCGCGACCTGCCAGCTGTGCGGCTCGGCGCCGGCCGACAAGCCCGCCGGCATGACCCATCTGAACGCCCACGAACTGGTGGCTAAGAACGACCCGCGCCTGCAGTTCCGCGCCCAGCTGGACGCGGCCATCGCCCTGGCGGTGTGGCTGCAGGTGGAGCTGCCGGAGCCGGCCGAGCTGGCCGCCTGGCTGGCCGACATCCGTTCGCTGCTCGGCCAACTGATGCGCGCCGACGTGCTGGACGAGGAGCTGGCCGGGTTCGCCGTCGGCGGGCTCGACGAGGCCGTGCTGCACCGCCTGTCCCACGCGCCGCTGAAATACCTGGGCCACGACCACCTGGTGCCCGAGTGCGGCCACGGCCGCGCGCCGGCGCTGCTCAACCTGCTGCGGGCCAAGGTCCGCGAGGTGGAAATCTGCGCCGCCCAGGTGTTCATGGAGACCGGCTTCAAGCTGCGCCGCGCGGACCTGCTGCACGCCCTCAACCGGCTGTCCAGCGCGCTCTACGTGGCCATGCTGCTGAGCCTGCTGCACCTGCGCGGGCAACCCTGGCCGAGCGCCGCGGAACTGAGCCGGCGCGTGCAGGGAGAGGCCCCATGAAACTGTTCGACGACTGCCGCCGGGCCGCCCGGCAGAACCCGCCGCGGGTGGTCTTCCCCGACGCCCTGGACCGCCGCGCCATCGAGGCGGCGCAGTTCCTCAAGGCCGAGGGCCTGGCCGAGCCGCTGCTGCTGGGCAACCCCTTCGCCCTGCGCGGCTACTGCCTGGAGCGGCACATCCGCCTGGGCGACCTCGGGCTGATCGATCCCGCGCGCTCGCCCTGGCTGCACGGCTTCGCCCAGGACCTGGCCCGGCGCCAGGACAAGCTCAGCCCCGAGCAGGCCCTGGAACAACTGCACGACCCGCTGTGGTTCGGCGCGGCGCTGCTGGCGGCCGGCCAGGTCGACCTGTGCATCGCCGGCAACCTCAGTGCCACCGCCGACGTGCTGCGCGCCGGCCTGCGGGTGGTCGGCCTGGCGCCGGGCAACCGCACGCTGTCCTCGGTGTTCTTCATGCTGCCAGCGGACGGCGGCGCCCCCTTGGCCTTCGCCGATTGCGGCGTGGTGCCGCGGCCGACGGTGGAGCAACTGGCGGACATCGCCCTGGCCTCGGCGGCCAGCTTCGAGCAGGTGACCGGCGAGCCGGCGCGGGTGGCGATGCTCTCGTTCTCCAGCCACGGCAGCGCCAGGCACGCCGACGCCGAGGCGGTGCGCCAGGCCTGCGAGCTTGTGCGCGAGCGCCGGCCGGAGCTGTGCGTCGACGGCGAGATCCAGTTCGACGCCGCCTTCGTTCCCGAGGTGGCCGCGGCGAAGGTGCCCGGCAGCCCGCTGGGCGGGGCGGCCAACGTGTTCGTGTTCCCCAGTCTCGAGGCCGGGAACATCGGCTACAAGATCGCCCAGCGGCTCGGCGGCATGAACGCCATCGGCCCGATGCTGCAGGGCATGAACGCGCCGCTGCACGACCTGTCGCGCGGCTGCACGAGCGAGGAAATGATCCAGACGGTGCTGCTGGCCAACAAGATGGCCGGCGGCGCCGAGGCTGTCGGGCGAGTCGCCTGAGCCGGACGGCGGCCCCCGCCGTCCGGGGGTAACGCGAGTGGCTAGCCACTCCGAAGAGGCCCTGCGAAGGGCGATCGATTGTTCGAGGAGAGTGAGATGGAAGCATTAGGCATGATCGAAACCAAGGGCCTGGTGGCGCTGATCGAGGCCTCCGACGCCATGGTCAAGGCCGCCCGGGTGAAGCTGGTGGGCGTCAAGCAGATCGGCGGTGGCCTGGTCACTGCGATGGTCCGCGGCGACGTCGCGGCCTGCAAGGCGGCCACCGATGCCGGCGCGGCCGCCGCGCAGCGCGTCGGCGAAGTGGTCTCGGTGCAGGTGATCCCGCGTCCGCATTCGGACCTGGAAGAGGTCTTTCCGATCAAGCTGGCGGCGGATCGCCCGGTGGATTGAGCGGCTCGCCGCGACCGTCCGAGCGGCGCCCGAGCCCGCCCTGCGCGTTCCGGGCGCCGCCATTGAGGATCCATGCGTATGCCGCGAGGGACGCGGCCCGACGAGGTAACAGGCGATGAAACTGGCGATTGTCGTGGGGCAGGTGGTGTGCACCGTGAAGCATCCGGGCGTGGGCCTGGACCGGCTGCTGCTGGTCGAGATGCTCGACCGCGCCGGCCGCCCCGACGGTGAACGGCACGTGGCCAGCGACAGCCTCGGCGCCGGCAACGGCGAGTGGGTGATGCTGGCCGGCGGCAGCGCCGCGCGCCAGGCCCTGGCCGAGGTGCGCGCGCCGATCGACCTGTGCGTGGTCGGCATCGTCGACGAAGCGGTGCTCGACGGCAGCCTGCTCTACCGCAAATAGGCCCGCCCCCGGCGGTCATTCACGACAAGCGTCCTCCACCGGCCCGCGCCAGGTGGAGTGGCCCGGCTCATCCCTGAATTCTGTGAGGCACGACGTGGACATCAACCCGAAGGAAATCGAACAGGTGGTCAAGGCGGTGCTCGCCTCGATAGGGGCGACCTCCACGGCTGCTGTCGCATCGCCGGGCGCGACCTGCGCCCCCGGCGTGTTCGTCGAACTGGACGCCGCCGTGGCCGCCGCCGCGCAGGCGCAGAAGGCATTGCGCTCGGTGGCCATGCGCGACCGGGCCATCGCCGCCATCCGCGCCGCCGGCGAGCGCCACGCCCAGGAGCTGGCGGAGCTGGCGGTGGAGGAAACCGGCATGGGCCGGGTGGCCGACAAGACCGCCAAGAACATCGCCCAGGCCCGCCACACCCCCGGCAGCGAATGCCTGCAGGCGCAGGTGCTCAGCGGCGACCGCGGGCTGACGCTGATCGAGAACGCGGCCTGGGGCGTGATCGCCTCGGTGACGCCCTCGACCAACCCGGCGGCCACCGTGATCAACAACGCCATCAGCATGATCGCCGCCGGCAACAGCGTGGTGTTCGCCCCGCACCCGGCGGCCAAGCGGGTGTCGCAGCGCACCGTCAGCCTGCTCAACGAGGCCATGGTCGAAGCCGGTGCGCCGGCCAACCTGATCACCACCGTGCAGCGCCCGGACATCGAGACCGCCCAGCGGCTGTTCCGCTACCCGGGCATCGGCCTGCTGGTGGTGACCGGCGGCGAGGCGGTGGTGGAAGCCGCGCGCAAGCACACCGACAAGCGCCTGATCGCCGCCGGCGCCGGCAACCCGCCGGTGGTGGTGGACGAGACCGCCGACCTGGCCCGCGCCGCGCGCGACATCGTGTTCGGCGCCTCGTTCGACAACAACATCATCTGCGCCGACGAGAAGGTGCTGATCGTGGTCGACAGCGTCGCCGACGCCCTCAAGGCCGAGATGCTCAAGCACCAGGCCGTGGAGCTGAGCGCCGCCCAGGGCCAGCAACTGCTGCCCTTGCTTTTGCCGAAGGTCGACGAGCAGGGGCGCGGCAGCGTCTCGCGCGACTGGGTCGGCCGCGACGCGGCGAAGATCGCCGCCGCCATCGGCCTGCAGGTGCCGGAGCAGACGCGCCTGCTGCTGCTGGAAACCGCCGCCGACCACCCCTTCGCCATCACCGAAATGATGATGCCGGTGCTGCCGATGGTGCGCGTGGCCAACGTCGACCAGGCCATCGCCCTGGCCGTGAAGCTGGAGGGCGGCTGCCACCACACGGCGGCCATGCACTCGCGCAACCTCGACCACCTGGACCGCATGGCCAACGCCATGGACACCAGCATCTTCGTCAAGAACGGGCCGTGCCTGGCCGGCCTGGGCTTCGGCGGCGAGGGCTGGACCACCATGACCATCACCACGCCGACCGGCGAGGGCGTGACCTCGGCGCGCACCTTCGTGCGCCTGCGCCGCTGCGTCATGGTCGACCACCTGCGGATCGTCTGAGGCGGCCATGCAACGCGATCTCGAAAACTGGCTGTTGCCACGCCTGGAACGCGCCGCCTACTGCCTGGCGCACCCCGTCGCGCAACCGGGCGACCGCGGGCCGCTGAGCCTGGGCATCGACCTGGGCACCAGCGCCGTGGTCTCGGTGGTGCTCGACGCCCAGGCGCTGCCGGTGGCGGTGCGCCTGGACTGGGCCGACGTGGTGCGCGACGGCGTGGTCTGGGACTTCTTCGGCGCGGTGAAGCTGGTGCGCAGCCAGGTGGAAAGCCTGGAGCGGCAACTGGGCGTGTGCTTCCAGCGCGCCGCGACCTCGTACCCGCCGGGCACCGAACCGGGCATTTCCACTCACGTGCTGGAGGCCGTCGACCTGGAGGTTTCCCACGTGATCGACGAGCCCTCGGCGGTGGCGCGGATGCTGCGCCTGGACCGCGCCGCGGTGGTGGACATCGGTGGCGGCACCACCGGCGTCGCCGTGGTGCACGACGGCGAAGTGACCTATTCCGCCGACGAACCCACCGGCGGGCATCACGTCAGCCTGGTGCTGGCCGGCCACCTCGGCGTGTCGCTGGAGATGGCCGAACGGCGCAAGCGCGAGGAGGGCCAGATCCTGTGGCCGCTGGTGCGCCCGGTGTTCGAAAAGATGGCCGACATCGTCCACACGCACCTGCAAGGCCAGGACGTGGACGCCATCTACCTGTCCGGCGGCTCCTGCACCCTGCCCGGCGTACAGCCGCTGTTCGCCGCGGCCTTCCCCGCGCAGCGGGTGATCCTGCCCGCGCCGCCGCTGTTCACCACGCCGCTGGCCATCGCCGCCTGCGGCCTGCAAGCCGAGGAGGAACGCTGACATGCACGAGCAGGACGTCGGCCGGGTGATCTATCGCGCCCTGGACATGCTCAATGCCCGCGCGGTGCGCGAATTCCGCGTGCCGCCCAGCACCTACATCGGCCCCGGCGCCACCGTGCGCGCCGGCGAGGCCTGCGCGGCGCTGGGCATCCGCCGGCTGTTCGTGATGGTCGACGGCCGCCTGCACGAGCAGGCGCTGGACCAGGGCCTGCTGCGCTCGCTGGACGACGCCGGGCTGGGCTGCGAGTGCCTGGTCTACGCCGGCGGCGAGCCGCACAGCGAAGTGGTGGAAGCCGCCGGCCGGCAACTGCTGGCCGCCGACTGCGACGGCGTGCTGGCCTTCGGCGGCGGCTCGGTGCTCGACGCGGCCAAGGCCACCGCGCTGCTGGCGGCCAACCCGGAGCGCCGGGTGAGCGAGCTTGGCGACGGCCCGGCGCTGCGCCGGCGCATGCCGCTGATCGCCGTGCCGACCACCGCCGGCACCGGCTCCGAGGCCACCAACGTGGCGGTGATCACCGATAGCCAGCGGCACCTGAAGCAGGTGCTGGTGCACACCGACCTGATTCCCGACCTGGCGATCATCGACGCCTGCCTGACCCTCGGCGTGCCGCCGGCGGTGACCGCCGCCACCGGCATCGACGCGCTGACCCACGCCATAGAAGCCTACGTCGCGCCGAACGCCACGCCGCTGACCCAGGGCCTGGCCCTGCGCGCCGTGGCGCTGATCGGCGAGGCCCTGCCGCTGGCGGTGGGGCAGGGCGGCAACGTCGGCGCCCGCGAGTCGATGATGCTCGCCTCGTACATGGCCGGCATGGCCTTTTCCAATTCCGGCCTGGGCCTGTGCCACGCCACCGCGCACCCCCTTGGCGCGCGCTACGGCATCCCCCACGGCCAGGCCAACGCCCTGATGCTGCCGGCGGTGATGCGCTTCAACCAGCTGGTGTGCAAGCGCGCCTACGCCGACATCGGCCATGCCCTCAGCCGCGAAAGCCTGGATGCCGAACGCAGCATCGCCGCGGTGCAGCGCCTGATCGACGAAGTCGGCGCCGCCGGCCGCGACCTGCAGACCCACGGCGTGCGCCGCGAGGACTTCGCCGCGCTGGCCGAGGCGGCCCTGCAGGACATCTGCCTGGCCGGCAACCCGCGCAGCGCCTGCGCGCAACAGATCGTCGCGATCTACCAGGACGCTTGGCAGCGCCGAGGCGCCTGCCAGCAAGGAAACAATTCTGTTCAGGAGCAGTTGTCATGAGCATCAACGAAATCATCCTGTACGTGATGATGGTCTTCCTGCTGATCGGGGCGGTGGACCGGGTATTCAGCCAGTTCGGCGGCTCCGAGAAGGTCCTCGGCCATCTCGGCCTGGGCTGGCTCGGGCGCGGCATCGGCGGCTCCGGCGGGCAGTTCGAGGAAGGCTTCATGGCCATGGGCGCGCTGGGCCTGGCCATGGTCGGCATCACCGCCCTGGCGCCGGTGCTGGCCAACCTGCTGGGGCCGCTGGTGATCCCCCTGTACGAGAGCGTCGGGGCGAGCCCGGCGATGTTCGCCGGCACCCTGCTGGCCAACGACATGGGCGCCTTTTCCCTGGCCAAGGAGCTGGCCGGCGGCGACACCGCCGCCTGGCTGTACTCGGGGCTGATCCTCGGCGCCATGATGGGCCCGACCCTGGTGTTCATCATCCCGGTGGCGCTGGGCATCATCGACCCCGCCGACCGCCGCTACCTGGCCCTGGGCACCCTGGCCGGGATCGTCACCGTGCCCCTGGGCTGCATCGCCGGCGGGCTGGTGGCGATGTACTCGGGCATCGAGGTCAACGGCGAGCCGGTGAGCTTCTCGCTGGCGATGATCCTCATCAACATGATCCCGGTGCTGGTGGTCGCGGCGCTGATCGCCCTGGGCCTGAAGTTCTGCCCGGAGAAGATCATCGCCGGCTTCGAGGTGTTCGCCAAACTGCTGGTGGGGCTGATCACCCTCGGCCTGGCCGCCGCGGTGGTGGAGTTCACCGTGGGCTGGACGCTGATCCCGGGGCTGGACCCGATATTCATGAGCGAAGGCGACGAGCCCGGCGCGGTGATGCGCGCCATGGAAGTGATCGGCTCGATCGCCTGCGTGCTGCTCGGCGCCTACCCCATGGTGCTGCTGCTGACGCGCTGGTTCGGCACCCCGCTGATGAAAGTCGGCGGCCTGCTGGGCATGAACAAGGACGCCGCCGCCGGCATGGTGGCGACCCTGGCCAACGTGATCCCGATGTTCGGCATGTTCGGCAAGATGGATGCGCGCGGCAAGATCATCAACTGCGCCTTCGCCGTGTCCGCCGGCTTCGCCCTGGGCGACCACCTCGGCTTCACCGCGGCGAACATGTCCGCGATGATCTTCCCGATGCTGGTGGGCAAGCTGTTCGGCGGCATCACCGCGGTGGCCGTGGCCATGCTCATCGCGCCCAGGTCCGAAGCCCAGCCCGAGCCGGTGGCGTTGCCCGACGCCGACCTGCAGCGGGCCGAGTAGGGCGCGGCCATGAGCAGGCGCGAGCTGCGCAGCGTCGGCATCGACGTCGGCACCACCACCACCCAGGTGATCTTCTCGCGCCTGGTGCTGGTCAACCGTGCCTCGCTGTCCCAGGTGCCGCACTACGAGTTCGCCGCGCGGGAGGTCACCTACGTCAGCCCGGTGGCCTTCACCCCGATCGACTTCGAGGGCCACCTGCGCGAGGACGAGCTGCTCGCCTTCATCCTCGAACAGTACCGCGCCGCGGGCCTGGAGCCCGCGCAGGTGGAGTCCGGCGCCATCATCATCACCGGCGAGACCTCCAAGGCGCGCAACGCCCGCCCGGCGGTGCTGCGCCTGGCCGAGCGGCTGGGCGACTTCGTGGTCGCCAGCGCCGGGCCGCACCTGGAATCGGTGATCGCCGGGCGCGGCGCCGGCGCGGCGGAGCTGTCCGCCGCCTGCGCCGGGCGGGTGCTGAACATCGACATCGGCGGCGGCACCGCCAACTACGTGCTGTTCGAGGCCGGCCGGGTGATCGGCTCGGCCTGCCTGAACGTCGGCGGGCGCCTGGTGGAAACCGACAGCCGCGGCGCGCTGCTGCGCCTGCACGGGCCGGCGCGGGCGATCTGCCGCGAGCTGTTCGGTGGCGAGCCGCAGGCGCTGTCCATCGAGCAACTGCGCACGATTGCGCGGCGCATGGCGGCGCTGCTCCATGAGGTGATCGACGGCGCGCTTTCGCCGCTGGCCCGGGAACTGCTGATGACCGAGCCGCTGCCCGCGGTGGGCCAACTGCAGACGCTGACCCTCTCCGGCGGCGTCGGCGAATGCTTCTACCACGGCGCGGAGCAGGCACCGTTCCGCTTCGGCGACATCGGCCCGCTGCTGGCCGCGGCGCTGCACGAGGACCCCGGCTTCCGGCGCCTGCCGCTGGCCGAGCCGAAGCAGACCGTGCGCGCCACGGTGATCGGCGCCGGCGCCCACAGCCTGTCGCTGTCCGGCAGCACCATCTGGCTGCGCGAAATGCAGCTGCCGATGCGCAACGTGCCGGTGGTGCCCTGCGCAACCGATTGGGCCGCCGGCCAGGGCGCGGGCCTCGCCGACGGCTGGCGGCAGAACCTGCTGCGCATGGACCTGCGCGCCGACGAAGACCTCTACGCCCTGGCCCTGCCGGCGGACCTGCCGGTGGCCTACCGGGCCATCCAGCGCTGCGTGGAAGAACTCGCCGGCTTCCAGCGCCATGAATCCCAAGCCCATCCGTTGCTGGTGGTGGCCGCCCAGGACCTCGGCAAGGTCCTCGGCATGCTCCTGCAGCCGCGCCTGGCCGGCCGCGCCCTGGCGGTCATCGACGAGGTGGCGACCAGCGATGGCGACTACATCGATATCGGCAGCCCGTTGTTCGACGGCGAGATCCTTCCGGTCACCGTCAAGTCACTGGCTTTCCCTTCCTGAGGTGGTGTGATGAAACTCAAGACCCAGTTGTTCGGCAAGACCTATCAGTTCAAGGACGTCAAGGAGGTCCTGGCCAAGGCCAACGAGCCGCGCTCGGGCGACGTGCTCGCCGGCGTGGCGGCGGGCACCGCCCAGGAACGGGTGGCGGCCAAGCAGGTGCTGTCGGAGCTGACGGTGGCCGACGTGCGCATGAACCCGGTGATCCCCTACGAGGAGGACAGCGTCACCCGGCTGATCCAGGACGGCATCAACGAGAGCGCCTACGGGCGCATCGCCCAGTGGCGCATCGGCGAGCTGCGCGAATACATCCTCGCCGACGACACCGGCGCCGACGACATCGCCTTCCTGCGCAAGGGCCTGAGTTCCGAGGTGGTGGCGGCGGTGGCGAAGATCTGCTCCAACGCCGACCTGATCTACGCCGCCAAGCGCATGCCGGTGGTGAAGAAGGCCAACAACACCATGGGCCTGCCCGGGCGCTTCAGCGCGCGGCTGCAGCCCAACGACACCCGCGACGACGTGCAGAGCATCGCCGCGCAGATGTACGAGGGCCTGTCCTACGGCATCGGCGACGCGGTGATCGGCGTCAACCCGGTGACCGACAACGTCGAGAACCTCACCCGCGTGCTGCACACCGTGTACGAGGCCATCGACAAGTTCGCCATCCCCACCCAGGGCTGCGTGCTGGCCCACGTCACCACGCAGATGGAGGCGATCCGCCGCGGCGCGCCGGGCGGGCTGATCTTCCAGAGCATCTGCGGCAGCGAGAAGGGCCTGCGCGAGTTCGGCGTGGAGCTGGAGATGCTCGAGGAGGCGCGCGCGGTGGGCGCCGAGTACAACCGCATCGCCGGGCCCAACTGCCTGTACTTCGAGACCGGCCAGGGCTCGGCGCTGTCCGCCGGCGCCCACTACGGCGCCGACCAGCTGACCATGGAAGCGCGCAACTACGGCCTGGCCCGCCACTTCGACCCCTTCATGGTCAACACCGTGGTCGGCTTCATCGGCCCGGAGTACCTGTACAACGACCGCCAGATCATCCGCGCCGGCCTGGAAGACCATTTCATGGGCAAGCTCAGCGGCATCTCCATGGGCTGCGACTGCTGCTACACCAACCACGCCGACGCCGACCAGAACTCCAACGAGAACCTGATGATCCTGCTCGCCACCGCCGGCTGCAACTTCATCATCGGCATGCCGATGGGCGACGACATCATGCTCAATTACCAGACCAACGCCTTCCACGACACCGCCACCATCCGCCAGCTGCTGGGCCTGCGCCCGGCGCCGGAGTTCGAGCGCTGGCTCGAACGCATGGGCCTGATGAGCGACGGCCGGCTGACCGCCCGCGCCGGCGATCCATCCATTTTCTTCTGAGGGAAGCGACATGCATCAGCAGCAGATCGAGGACATCGTCCGTTCGGTATTGAATGAACTCCAGGCGCGCCCCGCGCCGGCGGCGCCTGACGTTGCGGCAGCGGCGCCGAGCGCCGTGGAAGAGGGCCTGTGCGCCTGGGACCTGGGCTCGGAACAGGCCCGCCAGTGGATCGGCGTCCAGGCCCCGCAGCGCCCCGAGGTGCTGGAGGAATTCCGCAAGGCCACCGCCGCGCGGGTGTGCCTGGGGCGCGCCGGCGTACGCCCGCGCACCCAGGCGTTGCTGCGCTTCCTCGCCGACCACTCGCGCTCCAAGGACACCGTGCTCAAGGAGGTGCCCGCCGAGTGGGTGGCCCAGCAGGGCCTGCTGGAAGTGCAGTCGGAAATCGACACCAAGGACCAGTACCTGACCCGCCCGGACATGGGCCGCCGCCTCAGCGAGAAGGCGGTGGCGACCCTGCTCGCCGAGTGCAGGAAGAACCCGCAGGTACAGGTGGTGATCTCCGACGGCCTGTCCACCGACGCGGTGACGGTGAACTTCCAGGAAATCCTCCCGCCGCTGCTGGAGGGCCTGAAGAACGCCGGGCTGGACGTCGGCACGCCGTTCTTCGTGCGCTACGGGCGGGTCAAGGTCGAGGACCAGATCGGCGAACTGCTCGGCGCCCAGGTGGTGATCCTGCTGGTGGGCGAGCGCCCCGGCCTGGGCCAGTCCGAGAGCCTGTCCTGCTACGCGGTGTACAAGCCGACCCTGGCCGGCACAGTGGAAGCCGACCGCACCTGTATCTCGAACATCCACCGCGGCGGCACGCCGCCGGTGGAAGCGGCGGCGGTGATCGTCGACCTGGCCCGGCGGATGCTGGAAAAGCAGGCCTCCGGCATCGCCCTGAACCGCTGAGCCCATTGCTGAGGAGCAACCCGACATGAGCATTCTCGATCCGATCAAACCGAGCGTCACGGCCATGCGCCTGATCGCCTCGTTGCAGGAAGACTTCCGCCGCGAGCTGAAGGTGGGCGAGCACATCCGCAGCCTCGGGCTGATCAGCGTCGACTCCGACGACGTCGCCTACATCGCCGCCGACGAGGCCACCAAGCAGGCCCAGGTGGAAGTGGTGTACGGCCGCTCGCTGTACGCCGGGGCGGCCAACGGGCCTTCGTCCACCGCCGGCGAGGTGCTGATCATGCTCGGCGGCCCCAACCCCGCCGAGGTGCGCGCCGGGCTCGACGCCATGAGCGAGGTGATCGAGGCCGGCCCGAGCTTCCGCTGGGCCGACGACGCCCACAGCGTGGCCTTCCTCGCCCACGTGGTATCGCGTACCGGCAGCTACCTGTCGGCCGGCGCCGGCATCGCCCTGGGCGACCCCATCGCCTACCTGGTGGCGCCGCCGCTGGAGGCCACCTACGGCATCGACGCCGCGCTCAAGGCCGCCGACGTGCAACTGGTGACCTACGTGCCGCCGCCCTCGGAAACCAACTACTCGGCGGCCTTCCTCGCCGGCAGCCAGGCGGCCTGCCGCGCCGCCTGCAACGCCTTCTCCGAGGCGGTACTGGAGATCGCCCGCAACCCCATCCAGCGGGCCTGAGGAGGTGAGCGCCATGATCGATGCCCTGGGCCTGCTGGAAGTCAGGGGCCTGGCCTGCGGCATAGAGGCCGCCGACGCCATGCTCAAGGCGGCGTCGGTGCGCCTGCTGCGCCAGGCCGTGACCAACCCGGCGCTGGTCACCCTGGTGGTGGAGGGCGACCTGGCCGCCTGCCGCGCCGCGCTGGACGCCGGCGCGGCGCTGGCCACCCGGCGCGGCTGCCTGGTCAGCCGCAAGGAGATCGGCCGCCCGGAAGACGACACCGCCTACCTGCTGGGCAGCCTGCTGGACGCCGGGCAAGGCCCGGCCCCGGCGGCGGCCCCGCAGGAGGCGCTGCTCGGCCTGCTCGCCCGGCGCAAGCACGGCTACAGCGCCAGCGAGGTGGCGGCGGCCTTCGACATCCCGGTGGCGCAGGCCCGGGCCTGGCTGGAAGGCCTCTTCGCCCAGGGTCGGCTGCGCCGCCGCAGTAGCCGTTACCGCCTGCCGGGAGGGGTGCCGCGATGATCGCCGTCGAGGCCCTGGACGCCGGGGAAATCCGCCGCCGGGTGTTCGCCGCCGGCGTGGTGGGGGCGGGCGGCGCGGGCTTCCCGACCCACGTCAAGCTTAAGGCCGAGGCGGAGATCTACCTGGTCAACGGCGCCGAGTGCGAGCCCCTGCTCAAGGTCGACCAGCAGCTCGCCGTGGAGCAGGCCGAATGGCTGCTCAAGGGCCTGCTCCACGGCATGGCCGCCACCGGCGCGAAGCAAGGCATCATCGCCCTCAAGGCCAAGTACCGCGCGGCCATCGAGCGCCTGCAGTCGCTGCTGCCCGAGCGCGTGCGCCTGCACATACTGCCGGACGTCTACCCGGCCGGCGACGAGGTCATCACCATCTGGCTGGCCACCGGCCGGCGCGTGCCGCCGGCGGCGTTGCCGCTGGCCATCGGCGTGGTGGTGAGTAACGTGCAGACGCTGATCAACGTCGGCCGCGCGGTGGAGCTGCAACTGCCGGTGACCCACCGCACCCTGACCGTGAACGGCGCGGTGCGCCAGCCGCTGACCCTCAGCCTGCCGCTGGGCACGCCGCTGCGCGAGGCCCTGGCCCTGGCCGGCGGCAGCACCCTGGAGCGCCCAGCCTTCATCAACGGCGGGCCGATGATGGGGCGCCTGCTGGACGACCTCGACGAACCGGTCAGCAAGACCACCGGCGGCCTGCTGGTGCTGCCGCAGGATCACCTGCTGGTGCGCCGCCGCCGGCAGAGCATGGACTCGGTGCTGGCCATGGCCCGCTCGGTGTGCGAGCAGTGCACGCTGTGCACCGAGCTGTGCCCGCGGCACATGATCGGCCACGAGCTGCCGCCGCACCTGATCGTGCGCGCCACCAACTACCAGCACGTCGCCCAGCCCAGCGTGCTGCTGTCGGCGCTGACCTGCTCCGAATGCGGCATCTGCGAGGCCTACGCCTGTCCGGTGGAAATCTCGCCGATGCGCCTGAACCAGGCGCTCAAGGCCCGCCTGCGCGAAGAGGGCGCCCGCTACCAGGGCGAACTGCGCGGCGCCGACCCCATGGCCGAATACCGCCTGCTGCCGGTCAGCCGCCTGGTCTCGCGCCTGGAGTTGCAGGCCTACAACCACAAGGCGCCGTTGCTGGCGCAGGAACATCACCCCGCCGAAGTGCGCCTGGCGCTGCGCCAGCACATCGGCGTGGCCGCCCGGCCCTGCGTCGTGGTGGGCCAGCAGGTGGCGCTGGGCGAGTGCATCGCCGAAGCGCCCGAAGGACAACTCGGCGTGCCGCTGCACGCCAGCATCGCCGGCCGCGTGGCGGAGGTCGGCGACAGCCACATCCGCCTCGTCGCCAACCCGCCAGGAGAAGCCTGATGCACCACGCCATAGGTTTGATCGAACTGACCAGCATCGCCCGCGGCGTGCAGCTCGCCGACCTGATGCTGAAGAGCGCCGACGTGCAGTTGCTGGCGGCCAAGACCATCTGCCCCGGCAAGTACATCGCCATGGTCGGCGGCGAGGTCGCCGCGGTGCGCCAGGCGGTGCAGGCCGGCGCAGCCGAGGGTGGGCAGATGCTGGTGGACCAGTTCGTCCTGGCGAACATCCACGAGTCGGTGCTGCCGGCCATCAGCGGCGTCAACCCGGTGGAGCGGCCGCGCGCGCTGGGGGTGGTGGAAACCTTCAGCGTGGCGGCCTGCATCGAGGCCGCCGACGCCGCGGTGAAGGCGGCCAACGTCACCCTGGTGCGCGTGCACATGGCCTTCGGCATCGGCGGCAAGTGCTACCTGGTGCTGACCGGCGAGGTCGCCGACGTGGAGGCGGCGGTGCGGGTGGCCTGCGCCAGCGCCGGGGAAAAGGGGCTGCTGGTCCACGGCATGACCGTGCCCAGGCCGCACCTTGACCTGTGGCAACACCTGCTCTGAGCAATTCTCCACAGTGTGAGGTAGCCATAGAGCACCCACTTGACCGTGCCTTGCATGACGAAACCCGACCCGCTCGCGCGGGTCCCTGAAGTTATCGGGCAAGACGTCATGTCGGACAAGAAAAGCGCAATCGATCTGCATCACCTCTGGGCGTGCGACGACACGCCGGGCAGGCTGGACGAACCCCTGGGCCACTGCGACGGCGTGCGCCGGCGGCAGACCCGCGACGTCTACGCCCACGCCTGCAACATCACCGCCTGGCAGCAACTCTACGACCAGCTCGACCCCGGGCCCTTCCGCGGCGAGCTGACCGAGGTCTGGCTCGACGGCCTGCAGTTCTTCCGCGAATACACCAGCCACGCGCTGCACCAGTCCTGCATGGTCTGGCCCGGCGCCTTCTGGTTCGGCATCCCCTACGGCGACAAGGACGTCGGCTACATCGGCCGCGACTGCATCGACGCCCAGGCCATCGCCGTGCGCCCGGGCGGCCGCGAGTTCGAGCTGAGCACCCCGGACGACTACAACATCCTCGGCCTGGTGGTGGAGCGCGAGGCGTTGCTGGAGCACCTGGAACTGGAGGAACTGCGCCACCTCGGCCTGCTGCTGGATGAGTCGCGCCTGCTGCAGGTCGAGCCCGGCGCCCGGCGGCGCCTGTGCGACTTCATGCGCGCCGCGCTGGCGCTGGCCCAGGTCGAGCCACTGAGCCTGCGCGAGCCCGCGGTGGCGCGGCAGCTGAACCACGACCTGCTGCTCTGCCTGCTGGACCTGCTGCAGGGCGCAGAACCCGCCCGCCATGCGTGCTCCCGCACCCTGCTGCGCAAGCACTGGGTGGTCGCCCGGGCGCGCGAATACGTGCTGGACAACCCCAGCCGGCCGGTGAGCGCGCTGGAGCTCTGCCGGCTCCTGCACGTCAGCCAGCGCACGCTGCGCAACTGCTTCCTGGACGTGCTCGGGCGCAGCCCCATCCACTACCTCAAGGCCGTGCGCCTGAACGCCGTGCACCGCGAGCTGGGCAGCCCCCACTCGCCCTACGCGACCGTGCAGGACGCCGCCATGGCCTGGGGCTTCTGGCACATGGGGCAGTTCGGGCGCGACTACCAGCGGCTCTTCGGCGAGCGGCCCTCGGCCACCCTGGCCAACCGCGAACGCCTGAGCGCGGCCTGGTAGGCCGCACCTCTTCTCCCCGGCGCGCCCGCGCCCGGCCCTTCGCGGTCCGGGGCGGCGTGGCGCGCCGGGCTCTCCCTTGTTTTGCAGGAAACCCTTCCATGTCCGACCGAAGCATCCTCGTCATCAACTGCGGCAGTTCGTCGATCAAGTTCGCCCTGGTCGACGAAAGCGCCCCCGAGTTCCGCGCCAGCGGCATCGTCGAATGCCTGGGCACGCCCCAGGCCAGCCTGCGCATCGTCGACGCCGGCGGCCGCGTCGACCTCGCCCTGCCGAACGCCGACCACCGCCAGGCCCTGGCGCGCCTGCTGCCGCTGGTGCAGGTAGCCGCCGAAGGGCGCCTGCAAGGCATCGGCCACCGCGTGGTGCATGGCGGCGAGCACTTCAGCCAGGCCTGCCGCATCGACCCGCAGGTCATGCAGAACATCCGCGACACCGTCGCCCTGGCGCCGCTGCACAACCCCGGCGCCCTGGCCGGCATCGAGGCGGCCCTGGCGCTGTACCCGCAGCTGCCGCAGGTGGCGGTGTTCGACACCGCCTTCCACCAGAGCCTGCCCGAGCACGCCTACCGCTACGCCCTGCCGGAAAGGCTGTACCGGCATTTCGGCGTGCGCCGCTACGGCTTCCACGGCACCAGCCACCGCTACGTCAGCCAGTGCGCCGCCACCCTGTGCGGCCTGCCGCCGGAGGACAGCTGCTGGCTGTCGGCGCACCTGGGCAACGGCTGCTCCACCTGCGCCATCGTCAACGGCCGCAGCCGCGACACCAGCATGGGCATGACGCCGCTGGAGGGCCTGGTGATGGGCACGCGCAGCGGCGACGTCGACCCCAACCTGCACGGCCACCTGATCCGCAGCCTGGGCTGGACCATCGAGGAGGTCGACAGGATGCTCAACGAAGACAGCGGCCTGCTCGGCCTGTCGGGCTTGTCCAACGACATGCGCACCCTGGAACAGGCGCGCGCCCGGGGCCACGCGGGCGCGGCCCTGGCCATCGAGGTGTTCTGCTACCGCCTGGCCAAGTCCCTGGCGGCGATGGGCTGCGCCATGCCGCGCATCGACGGCCTGGTGTTCACCGGCGGGATCGGCGAGAACTCGGTGCTGGTGCGCGCCAGGACCCTGGCCCACCTGGGGTTCCTCGGCTTCGCCGTCGACGAGGCGGCCAACGCGGCCTGCGTGGGCGGCCGCTGCCGGGAAATCCACCGGCCCGGCTCGCCGCGGGTGCTGGTGGTGCCCACCGCCGAGGAAGGGATGATCGCCCTGGACACGCTGGCGCTGCTGGGCTGACGCCGCGCGCCGGGGCTCAGGCCTCGGGCGCGGGCTTGGCCAGCAGGGCCAGGCGTTCGGCGATGGCGCGCTCGATGCCGGCGGCGTCCAGGCCGCATTCGGCGAGCATCTGCGCCGGCTTGGCGTGCTCCACGTAGTAGTCCGGCAGGCCCAGGTGCAGCAGCGGCTGCTGGCGGTTCTCGCGGGCGAGGAACTCGCCGACCGCAGCGCCGGCGCCGCCCATCACGGCGTTTTCTTCGATTGTCACCAGCAGCTCGTGGCTGTCGGCCAGCTCACGCACCAGGGCCTCGTCCAGCGGCTTGACGAAGCGCATGTCGGCCACCGTGGCGTCGAAGCGCTCGGCCACCTGCAGGGCCTCGGCCAGCTGCACGCCGAAGGCCAGGATGGCGACCTTGCCGGCCTTGCCCTGGCGGCGCAGCACGCCCTTGCCGATCTCCACCGGTGCAAGCGTCGGGTCGATCGGGGTGTTCGGCCCGCTGCCGCGCGGATAGCGCACCGCCGCCGGGCCCTGGAACAGGTAGCCGGTGGTCAGCAACTTGCGCAGTTCGTCTTCGTCGCTGGGGGTCATCACCAGCATGCCGGGGATGCAGCGCAGGTAGGAAAGGTCGAAGCTGCCGGCGTGGGTCGGGCCGTCCTCGCCGACCAGGCCGGCGCGGTCGATGGCGAAGAGCACGTCGAGGTTCTGCACCGCGACATCGTGGATCAGCTGGTCGTAGCCGCGTTGCAGGAAGGTGGAGTAGATCGCCACCACCGGCTTGATGCCGTCGCAGGCCATGCCGGCGGCGAGGGTCACGGCGTGCTGCTCGGCGATGGCGACGTCGAAGTAGCGCTCCGGGAAGCGCTCGGCGAAGGCCACCAGATCGGAGCCTTCCTTCATCGCCGGGGTGATGCCGACCAGGCGCGGGTCCTGCGACGCCATGTCGCACAGCCACTGGCCGAAGACGTTGGAGTACTTTGGCCCGCCGGCCTTCTTCGGCGCAGCGCCGGCCGGTTCCAGCTTGGTGATGGCGTGGTAGCCGATGGGGTCGGCCTCGGCCGGGGCGAAGCCCTTGCCCTTCTTGGTCACCACGTGGAGGAACTGCGGGCCCTTGAGGTCGCGCATGTTGCGCAGGGTGGCGATCAGCGTGGGCAGGTCGTGGCCGTCGATCGGGCCGATGTAGTTCCAGCCCAGTTCCTCGAACAGGGTGCCGGGCACCAGCATGCCCTTGGCGTATTCCTCGGTGCGGCGGGCGATCTCCCAGGCGCCGGGCAGGCGCGAGAGCACCTTCTTGCTGCCTTCGCGCATGCTGCTGTAGGTGCGGCTGGAGAGGATCTTGGCCAGGTAGTTGGACAGGCCGCCGACGTTGTGCGAGATCGACATGTCGTTGTCGTTGAGGATCACCAGCATGTCGGCCTGCACGTCGGAGGCGTGGTTCAGCGCTTCGAAGGCCATGCCGGCGGTCAGCGCGCCGTCGCCGATCACCGCCACCGACTTGCGCCCCGAGCCCTGCATGCGCGCGGCGATGGCCATACCCAGGGCGGCGCTGATGGAGGTGCTGGAGTGGCCGACGCCGAAGGTGTCGTACTCGCTCTCCGAGCGCCGCGGGAAGGCGGCCAGACCGTCCTTCTGGCGCAGGGTGCCCATGCGCTCGCGGCGGCCGGTGAGGATCTTGTGCGGGTAGGCCTGGTGGCCGACGTCCCACACCAGGCGGTCGTCCGGGGTGTCGAAGACGTAGTGCAGGGCGATGGTCAGCTCGATCACCCCCAGGCCGGCGCCGAAGTGGCCGCCGGTCTGGCCGACGCTGTAGAGCAGGTACTGGCGCAGTTCGTCGGCGAGGCTGACGAGCTCCGCCTCGCCCAGCCGGCGCAGCTCGACCGGCGTGTTGGCGCGGTCGAGCAGGGGGGTGGCGGGGCGCTCGCGGGGGATCTCGTGGAACGTCGTGGGCATCAGGCTGATCGTTATGAGAGGCAAAGATGCGGCAGTTTACCTGATGCTTCTGACAGGCCCAAGCAAGGTGGGGGTGCTGTTTGGTTGGGGGAGGGGGTGGTTTTCTTGCGGTCGTTCCTGTGGGGCGGGGCTGGTTTTGCCTGTGGGCCTTGGGCCAGAGCGCTTGGCCTTCTATGCACGCGGATGTTTCTCTGGAAATCCGTGCGGCGTTATGTGCCGAATCGCGGACGGAGTCCGCTCCTGCGTCCGTGCTTCCCTGAACCCTGGGAGCAACTGTCTTGCGCCGAGGTGCTCTTCGTAGGATGGGTTGAGCTTGCGAAACCCATGCTGCCGTGGTGATGGGTATCGCTTCGCTCAACGCCATCCTACGAAAAGCCGTGCTTCCTGGAACCGTAGGAGCGGACTCACCGGCCACACCGGGCGTCCCGGTGCATTTGGCCTACGGCGCATAACCGCGGAACCTGACGGCTGACGCTGTGTTATCCACCCACTCAGGACGGCCCCTTCTCCCTCTGGGAGAGGGCTGGGGTGAGGGTTGCGGACTTCGCCGACACCTCGCCGCCTGGCCCGTACCGCCGCCCCCTCAGCTACGCCGCTCGACGATATAGCGAGCCAGCTCCCGCAGCGGCTCGGCGCCCTCGCCAAAGCCTTCCAGGGCCGCCAGGGCCTGGTCGCGCAGGGCCAGGGCGTAGGCCTTGGCGGCTTCCAGGCCGAGCAGGGCGGGGTAGGTGGGTTTGTCGTGGGCCTGGTCCTTGCCCTGGGTCTTGCCCAGGGTGGCGGTGTCGCTTTCCACGTCGAGGATGTCGTCCTGCACCTGGAACGCCAGGCCGATGGCCCCGGCGTAGCGGGCCAGGGCTTCCAGGCGCTCGGCGTCGGCCTGGCCGCTGGCCAGGGCGCCGAGGCGCACGCTGGCTTCGATCAGCGCGCCGGTCTTGTGCCGGTGCATGGTTTCCAGGGCCGTCTGGTCGATCCTGCGGCCCACCGCCTCGAGGTCGATGGCCTGGCCGCCGACCATGCCGGCGGAACCGGCGGCGCGGGCCAGGGCGGTGACCATGGCCAGGCGCGTCTCGGCGTCCTGCGGGTTCAGCCGGGCCTCGGCCAGCACTTCGAAGGCCAGCGCCTGCAGGCCGTCGCCGGCGAGGATGGCGCAGGCCTCGTCGAAGGCGATGTGGGTGGTCGGCTGGCCGCGGCGCAGGTCGTCGTCGTCCATCGCCGGCAGGTCGTCGTGGACCAGCGAGTAGGCGTGGATCAGCTCCACCGCGCAGGCCGCGCCGTCGGCCCGGGCGGGGTCGCCGCCGAGGGCTTCGCAGGCGGCGTAGGCCAGCAGCGGGCGCACGCGCTTGCCGCCGTTGACCACGCTGTAGCGCATGGCCCGGTAGAGGCGCTGGAGGTCTTCGCGGGGCGGGGTGAACAGGGTTTCCAGGGCGGCGTCTACGCGCGCCTGGCAGCGCGCCTGGTAGGCGGCGATCATGCGTCTTCGCCTTCGCTGTCGAACGGCGCCTCGCTCAGCTCGCCGTCGCGCTCCAGCAGCACCTGCACCTTCTGCTCGGCCTGGCTCAGCGCCGCCTGGCATTCGCGGGTCAGGCGGATGCCCTGCTCGAAGGCGCCGAGCGAGTCCTCCAGGGACAGTTCACCGCTCTCCAGGCGTTCCACCAGGGTTTGCAGTTCGGCGAGGGACTGTTCGAAATCGACGGCTTTCTTGCGGGCCATGGGGACATCTCGGCGGGGTATTCGGAACCCGGCGACACTAGCAGAGACGGGCCTTGCGGGCAAATCCGCGGGCCTTGCCCGGCATCCCGGCGACGCGGGTTTCGCGCTAAGCTTGGGCCATGAACTACCTCGCCCATCTCCACCTCGGCGGTTCGCAGCCGGCGCAGTTGCTCGGCAGCCTCTACGGCGATTTCGTCAAGGGGCCGCTGGCCGGACGCTGGCCGGCGGACATCGAGGCGGCCATCCGCCTGCACCGGCGCATCGATGCCTTCACCGACAGCCATCCGCTGGTGCATGCGGCGAAGCTGCGCTTTCCCGCCGAGCGGCGGCGCCTGGCGGGCGTGCTGCTGGACGTGTTCTTCGACCATTGCCTGGCGCGGGACTGGGACACATTCAGCAACGAGCCGCTCAGCGAATTCACCCGCCGCGTCTATGGTGTACTGAACACCACCCCGCAGTTGCCCGAGCGCCTGGCGCGCATCGCCCCGCGCATGGCGGCGCAGGACTGGCTGGGCAGCTACCGCGAGTTCACGGTGCTGCAGGACGTGCTCGCCGGCATGGCCCGCCGGCTGTCGCGCCCGGGCCTGCTGGACGGCGCCTGGGAGGAACTGGCCGAGCGCTACCAGCCGCTGAGCGACGACTTCCGCGCGTTCTACCCGCAACTGCTGGCGCTGGCCGGGCGGCGCGACAATCTGCCTGGGGATCGCCCCCCGGCTTGATATGCATCAAACGTAGGAAAGCCATGAAAGGATGCAATAGAACCCACGACGGAGAGGGAGGTGCAGCATGCTCAAATCATTGATGATCGCCACGGACTTGTCTTCGCGCTCGGAGAAGGCCCTGCAACGCGCCGGCGCCCTGGCCAAGCGCTTCGGTTGCCCGTGGACGGTGCTCTGCGTGGTGGACGAGGACCAGCCGGTGGCGCTGGTCGAACAGGAGGCGACGCAGGTCCGGCTGCTGCTGGAGGCGCGCCTTGTCGAACTCACCGCCCTGGGCGGCGGTTGCCCGCGCATCCGCGTCGAGGTCGGTGACCCGAACCAGAAGATCGTCAGCTGCGCGCTGGAGGAGGACGTCGACCTGCTGGTGATGGGCTCGCACCGCAAGAGCGTGCTGCGCGACATCTTCGTCGGCACCACGGTGGAACGCGTGGTGCGCGCCGGCAAGCTGCCGGTGCTGATGGTCAACCAGCCGGCGGTCGGCGAATACCGCGACCTGCTGCTGGCGCTGGACACCTCGCCGGCCTCGGCCAACGCGGTGCGCGTCGCCGAGCGCCTGGGCCTGCTGCAGGGCGCGGTGCGCCGCGCCATCTATGCCTTCAGCCCGCTGGCCAAGGGCATGATGCAGTACTCGGGGGTCAGCGAGGAGCGCATCGACGAGTTCGTCGGCACCGAGACGCGCCAGGCGGTGGACGAGTTCAAGGCGTTCCTGCGCGACCAGCAACTGGAACCCTGGATCGACGAGCAGCTGGTCGCCGTCGGCCTGCCGGGCAACGTGCTGGAGCGCATGTCCGAAAAGCACCGGCCGGACCTGCTGGTGATGGGTACCCGGGGCATGGGAGGGATCAAGCGTGCCCTGATCGGCAGTGTCGCCGACTACGCCCTGCGCGAACTGGATTGCGACATCCTGGTCGTGCCGCCGGAAACCGGCGTGTAGGACGGCGCGGCGCAGGCCCGCGCGCCAAGGGAACGACGGCGCCCGCCAATGGCGGGCGCCGGTCTTTCCGGCTGGCGCCCAAGCCTGCGCCGCCGTCCGGGGCGGAACCTGCCAGCCGTGGCGCCCGGCAGGTTCGACTTTCTCTTTCAGGCTCTTTCAGGCGGCCAGCGCCTGGTCCCGAGCGACTTCCCCGTAGATCACCGTGCCGATGGCGGCGTGGGCCTGCTGCGCCAGCTGGGCGCGGTCGCGGCCCTGGCTGGGCAGCGGCGCGAGCAGGTGGATCTCCACGCAGCCGCGGTCGTTGCGCAGCAGCCGCAGCAGGTGGCTGAGCAGGTCGTCGTCGCCGATGAAGGGCGCCAGGTGGTCCGGCTCGCCGTCGCGCAGGTAGCGCAGTGCCACCGGCTGCAGCGGCACCCCGGCCTGGATGGCGCCGGCCAGCAGGCGCCCGTGGAAGTTGCGCAGGCCGCGGCCGTCGGTGGTGGTGCCTTCCGGGAAGATCAGCGTCGAGCGGCCCAGCTGCAGGGCCCCGGCGATCTGCTCGCCGAGGCGGCTGCCGTCGCCCGAGCCGCGGCGGATGAACAGGGTGCCGGCCTTTTCCGCCAGCCAGCCGGCCAGCGGCCACTGGCGCACCTCGGCCTTGGACAGGAAGGTCAGCGGGGCCAGGGCGCCGAGCAGCGGGATGTCGAGCCAGGACACGTGGTTGCTGACCCACAGCGCCGGCTCCCGGGGCAGCTCGCCATAGACCTTCACCCGCAGCGGCAGGGCGCGGCTCAGGCGCGCCAGCCACCAGCGCGTCAGGCGTTGGCGCAGCGCGGTCCAGTCGTAGCCGGGCAGGCGTTCGAGCAGCGCCACCCCGGCGGCCAGCGCCAGGCCCAGGCCGACCACCGCCAGCAGGCGGGCGCTTCGCCAGGCGCCGCGCATCACACGGCCGCCTTGAAGTGGCGGGCGTAGCGCGGGCACAGCTCGTCGCGCTTGAGCAGGATGAACACGTCGGCGACCTGGAAGTCCGGGTCCCAGCAGGGCTCGCCGCAGATCTTCGCGCCCAGGCGCATGTAGGCCTTGAGCAACGGCGGCAGCTCGGCGGTGAGGTTGTCCGGCAGTTCCTGCGCCGGCAGCGGCGTCTTCGGCTCGGCGCGCAGGTTCTCGCGGCACAGGTAGCGCTCGCGCAGGCGCTGCATCACCGCCAGGGCCTGGATGCCGCCGTCGCGCATGGGGATGCTGGCGCAGCCCATCAGGTAGCGGTAGCCGCCCTCGTTGAGCACTTCGGCCAGCTCGCCCCAGAGCACGGCGATGGTGGCGCCGTTGCGGTAGGCCGGGTCGACGCAGGTGCGGCCGATCTCCAGCACCGGGCCCTGCAGCTCGGCCAGGCCGTCGAGGTGGAATTCCTCTTCGCTGTAGAAGCGCCCCAGGCGCTCGGCGGCGCGGTGGTCGAGCAGGCGGGTGGTGGCCACCAGGGCGCCGCTGGCCAGGTCGCGCACGCCGATGTGCTGGCAGTGGCTGTCGTAGTCGTCCAGGTCCAGGCCGAGCTCGGCGCCTTTTAGGCGCGCCTCGAATTCGCTGCTGAAGACGCGGAAGCGCAGGGCCTGGGCTTCGCGCAGGGCGCGGGCGCCGCGCAGGCGCACGGCCTTCAGGCGGCGTTCTTCGCGCGGGGTGTCGCAGGCGTGGGCGGTCTGACTCATGCGGAGGCCTCCATGGGCCGGCCAGGCGGGTTGCGGCCGGTCGCCTTTGTTGTGCAAGCTCAGGCTAGGAAGCGGCGGTGTCACGCTTGTGACCCTGGCGTGATGCTTGTATGACAACACCACCCCCCGATGAGGATCGCCCCATGCCCTGGAACCGCCTGCTCGGCCCGCTGGAGCCACTGCCCGCCGGCCTGGCGCTGGAGGACTGGTACGCCGAACTGCTGGCCTGCGCCGCAGGCGCCGGGCCGCTGGAGCTGGCGGTGCTCGCCGGGCGCCTGGCGGCCACCCCCGGCCTGGCCTTCCTCGGCGGCTACCAGGCGGCCCTGCGCGCCCTGTGGCCGGCGGCCCCGGCCGGGCTGGGCGCGCTCTGCGTCAGCGAGGGCAAGAGCCTGCGCCCGGCGGACCTGGCCACCCGCCTGGATGGCCTGACCCTGCACGGCCGCAAGGACTTCGCCACCGCCGCCGACAGCGCCGCCTGGTACCTGGTGGCGGCGCGCGACGAGCCGGACGGCGAGGCCCCGCGCCTGGCCATGACCGTGGTGCTGGCCGGCGCCCCCGGCGCGCGCCTGGAGCCGATGCCGGCCATGCCGCTGATTCCCGACATCCCCCACGCCCGGCTGATCCTCGAGGGCGCCCACTGCGAGCGCCTGCCGGGCGACGGCTGGGACGCCTACAGCAAGCCGTTCCGCGGCCTGGAAGACCTGCACGTGATGGCCGCGCTGCTGGCCTGGCTGTACGGCGTGGGCCTGGCCAGCCGCTGGCCGCGGGAATTGCCCCTGCGCCTGGCCGGGCTGCTGGCCGGCTGCGCCGAAGTGGCGCGGCACCCGGTGGGCGACACGGCGACGCACCTGCTGCTGGGCGGCCTGTTCGCCCAGTTCGACGCCCTGGCCCCGGCGCTGGACGCCGCCATCGCCCAGGGCCCGGAGCATTGGGCGCAGCTGTGGAAGCGCGACCGCGCGGTGCTCGCCCTGGGCGGCAGCGCCCGCGCCAGGCGCCTGGACAAGGCCTGGGCGGCACTGGGGCTTGACCCAGGTCAGTGAGGCCGGCGCGCGCGCCTGGGTACCCTGCGCGACATTCCGCCGCCCCACCGGCATGACCCGCAGGAAGCTCCATGCGTCGCGAACCCATAGTGCTGTTCGACAACGGCACCCACCAATGCCTGTGCTTCGACGACCTCGTCAGTGGCGACGGGGTGCAGTCCAACCAGTTCCTCATCGTCGACCACGGCCAGTACCTGCTGCTCGACCCGGGCGGCGACCTGACCTACACGCCGCTGTCGCTGGAACTGTCGAAGCTGATGCCGTTGCAGGAGCTGGACTACATCTTCGCCTCGCACCAGGACCCGGACATCATCGCCGCGCTGGACAAGTGGCTGCTGCACACCCGCGCCAAGGTCGTCTGCTCCAAGCTCTGGGCGCGCTTCCTGCCGCACCTGACGGCCAGCTACCTGGCGGTCAGCCACGGCATCTCCACCTACGACCGCGTCATCGCCGTGCCCGACCGCGGCCAGTCGCTGAACCTCGGGCGCTGCCAGCTGAAGGTGCTGCCGGCGCACTTCCTGCACTCGGTGGGCAACTTCCAGATCTACGACCCGGTCAGCCGCATCCTCTTCTCCGGCGACATGGGCGCCTCCCTGGTGGACGACGCCAGCCCGGTGCAGGACTTCGCCGAGCACCTGCCGCACATGCTCGGCTTCCACCGCCGCTACATGGCCAGCAACAAGGTGTGCCGGCTGTGGGCGGACATGGTGCGCGGCCTGGACGTGCAGATGATGGTGCCGCAGCACGGCCGGCCCTTCGTCGGGCGGCCGATGATCGACGCCTTCCTGGACTGGATAAGCGTCCTGGAATGCGGCATGGACCTGCTCGGCCCGGCCGACTACCAGGTGCCGCGCTGAATCCGTCCGCCATTACGGCGTGATCGGCGCTTATAGCCGTCATGGCAGCGTGCTAGGGTTCCGCCGGAGCTGACGACAAGAGGCCCGCCGATGCCCATGCCCTCCCTGCGCCCGCTGCTGCGTGGCCTCACCCTGGCCGCCGGCCTGTGCCTGCTGGCGCCGGCCCATGCGGAAACCTGGCCGGACGCCGACTGGCAGCCCGGCCCCGCGCCCAGTGGCCCGGCGTTGCAGGCCTTCGAAGCCTATGCCTTCCCGGCGCGCGACGACGCCACCCGCCAGGGTGTGCGCAGCGACGCCGTGGTGGTGATCCGCGACGGCCAACTGGTCTACGAACGCTATGCCGGGCCGACCCGGGCGCAGACCCCGCACCTGGCCTGGTCGATGAGCAAGAGCATCATGGCCTGCGTGCTCGGCGTGGCCTATGGCGAGGGCCGCTTCCAGCTGGACGACGCGGTGGCGCAGCACTTCGCGCCCTTCGCCGCGCACCCGCAGGTGAAGATGCGCCACCTGCTCAACTGGGCCTCGGGCCTGGCCTGGGAAGAAGACTACGAATACGCCCCGCTGAAATCCTCGGTGGTGGCCATGCTCTACACCCGCGGCCGCGACGACATGGCCGGCTTCGTCGCCGGCTTCCCCGCCGACGCCGAGCCGGGGCAGCGCTTCCGCTACTCCAGCGGCGACAGCAACGTGCTCGCCGCCAGCCTCAAGCAGATGGTCGGCGACGCCTACGCGGACTACCCCTGGACCGCGCTGTTCGAGCCCCTGGGCATCCGCTCTGCGGTGTGGGAGCGCGACGCCAGCGGCACTTTCGTCGGCTCCTCCTACGCCTACATGAGCGCCCGCGACCTGGCGCGCATCGGCCTGCTGATGCAGCGCGGCGGACGCTGGAAGGAGCGCCAGCTGCTGCCCCAGGCCTGGATGCAGTTCGCCCTCACGCCGTTCGCCAACTACCGCCCGAGCGCGGAAGACGCCAGCGACGGCGTGCCCGGCGGCCAGTGGTGGCTCAACCGCGCCCCGGCCGGCGCCGGCCTGCCCTGGCCGAACGCCCCGGAAACCACCTTCGCCGCCCTCGGCCACTGGGGCCAGGCGCTCTACGTGCTGCCCGACCAGAAGCTGGTGATAGTGCGCTACGCCGACGACCGCGACGGCAGCTACCGCCACGACGACTTCCTCAAGCGGGCCCTCGCGGCCTTCGCCCAGCCGGAGGCCAAGCCATGATCCGCCGCCACCCGCTGCTCAGCCTGCTGCTCCTGGCGCTGGTCGCCCTGGCCGGCTGGGCCTGGGCCAACCGCGTGCACCTGGAATCCTTCCCGCCGATCATCGGCGCCTACACGGCCAAGGAGTACTGCTCCTGCCGCTACGTCATGGGCAACAGCGCCGAGTACTGCCAGGGCTACACCAAGCAGTACGTGCCCACCAGCGCCTTCCTCGACGACGCCGAGCACAAGCGCGTGACCGCCCGCGGCCTGGGCAGCACCCAGACCGCCGCCTGGCTCGGCCCGCGCGAGGGCTGCCGGCTGCTGCCGCAGCCGTAGGGCGGATAACGCCTACGGCGTTATCCGCCGCTTGGCCTTGGTTCCCGGCGGCGCCTGGGTTGACCTGGGCATTGGCTGCGGTCTCGGTGTATCGGCGGATAACCGCGAACGGTTATTCGCCCTACGTCTGAACCAATGGCGCTGCCGCCTGCCCAACGGGCTCGCCGGCTGGTTTGCAAGCCGACGGCGGGCGGCTATCGTTGGCCGTTGATCCAGCCGTTTTCCATGTAAGGGATTTCATGCGCTCGCTGTTCGCCTTCCTCTTCGCGGCCTGCTTCGCCGCCTCCGCCCAGGCGGCCTGGTACCTCGACTACGAGTCCTCGCGGCTGAACTTCGTCACCGGCCGCGGCGCCGCCGGCGCCGACAACAACCGCTTCCTGGTCATGCACGGCAGCGTCGACGACCACGGCAAGGCCAGCCTGCGCATCGAGCTGGACTCGGTGCTCAGCGGCGTGCCGCTGCGCGACGAGCGCATCCGCGAGCTGCTGTTCGAGACCGAACGCTACCCCGAGGCCAGCGTGGACGCGCAACTGGACCTGGGGCCGATCCTCGGCCTGGCCAACGGCGCGCAGCTGGAGATGCCGCTGCCGCTGCGCCTGGACCTGCACGGCGCCAGCCGCGCCTACCGCGCCGAGGTGCTGGTGACGCGCCTGGACGAACGGCGCTTCCAGGTGGTGACGCTGTCGCCGCTGATCCTCGACGCCGCCGACTTCGGCCTGGCGCCGGGGGTGGAGAAACTGCGCAAGCTCGCCGGCCTGCAGACCATCAACCTGGCGGTGCCGGTGGGCGCCGTGCTGATCTTCGCCCAGCGGTGAGCGGGCCGGTCTTCCCCTGGCGCAGCGGCAACCGCTTCGCCCTGCTGGTGGACGGGGAGGACTTCTTCCCGAGCATGCTCACGGCCATCGCCCGGGCGCAGCGCCAGGTCGACCTGGAGCTGTACCTGGTGGAGGGCGGCACCTGTTCCGAGCTGCTGCTGGAAACCCTGATCGACGCCCTGCGCCGCGGCGTGGCCGTGCGCTGCCTGTTCGACGGCTTCGGCGCCCTGCGCCTGGGCAGCGCCTGGGGCCGCCGGCTGCGCGAGGCCGGCGGCGAGCTGCGCCTGTACAACCCGCTGCGCTGGCGCGGCGGCTGGCGCAACCTGTTCCGCGACCACCGCAAGCTGCTGCTGGTGGACCAGGATGTTGGCTACGTCGGCGGCGCCGGCGCCACCGACGAGTTCTGGTCGGTGCCGGAGAACGCCAGCGCCTGGCACGAGGTGATGGTGGAAATGCAGGGCCCGGTGCTGGCCGACTGGCTGGTGCTGTTCGAGCGCCAGTGGCATGCCTGCCTGCAGGCCAAGGCCTGGCGCCCGCAGCAGATGCTGCCGCCGGCGCGCCTGCCGCCCACGCCCGTGGGCGGCAGCGGCCTGGGCCGGGTGGCCTACGCCGACGCCCGCCAGCACCGCGACATCCTGCAGTCGCTGGTGCGCAGCCTGAACGGCGCGCAGCAGCGCATCTGGCTGGCCACGCCGTATTTCCTGCCCACCTGGAAGGTCCGCCGGGCCCTGCGCAAGGCCGCGCGGCGCGGGGTGGAGGTGCGCCTGCTGCTGACCGGCCGGCTCACCGACCACGCCCCCGTGCGCTATGCTGGGCAGCGCTATTACCCGCGCCTGCTGCGCGCCGGCATCCGCATCTTCGAATACCAGCCGCGCTTCCTGCACATGAAGGTGGTGCTGGTGGACGATTGGACGAGCGTCGGTTCGTGCAACTTCGATCATTGGAACTTGCGGTTCAATCTGGATGCCAATATCGAGATACTGGACGCCGACTTCACGGCGGCGGTGGCCGATTGCCTGATCGCCGACTTCGCCGCCAGCCGGGAGATCGATTTCACGCTGTGGCACGGCCGCTCCCTGTGGATGCGCCTGCACCAGCGGTTGTGGGGCTGGCTCGACCGGGTGGTGGTGAACTTCCTCGATCGTCGCCGTTGAGCAGTCCGCTGGGGCAGGCACCCCGGGGAGAACGGGAGCAGGGTCGTGAACAAGATCGGCAAGGAAAGGTTCATCGGGCTGGAGTGGTTGCGCTTCCTGCTCGGGATATACGTGGTGGTCTACCACACCCTCCATGCCTACCCGGCGGAGCAGAAGTTCCGCGGGCTGGACGAGCTGACCAGCCTGGGCTTCTTCGCCACCAGCACCTTCTTCGTGCTCTCCGGCTTCCTCCTGGCCCATGTCTACGTCACCGACGGCCAGTTGCGCGAGAGCCCGCGCAGCTTCCTCACCAAGCGCTTCTCCAACCTCTACCCGATCCACATCTTCTCGATCCTGCTGACCATCGGTGTGCTGCTGCTGATCAGCCAGTTGGGCATCGGCCCGGACCTGGACCAGGCCACCCCGCGCTTCGTGGTCTACGACACCCACGAGCGCCTCGGCCAGAGCCACCCGGAGCTGTTCCGCCACTGGATGAGCGACCGCGAGCTGCTGCTCAACAGTATCCTCCAACTGACCATGCTGCAGGCCTGGAACCCGCTGTACCTGACCTTCAACGCGCCGCTCTGGTCGCTGTCCACGCTGTTCTTCTTCTACCTCTGCTTCCCGGCGCTGGCGCCGCGGCTGATGCGCATCGGCAACAAGCGGCGGGCGCTGCTGGCGCTCTGGCTGCTGTACCTGGTGCCGCCGCTGCTGCTGGCGCTGCACCAGCAGTACGGCATGCCCTGGACCGGCCTGCTGCACCGCAACCCCATCCTGCGCCTGCCGGAATTCCTCGGCGGCATCCTCGCCTACGGCCTGTTCCGCGAGCACAAGGACAGCGGCCGCCTGCCCGGCACCGGCGCGGTGCTGGCGCTGGGCGCCTTCGTGGTGGCCAACTTCCTCGCCGCCGACTACCTCTACACCCAGGGCGCGCGACACTGGTACTTCCTGCTGCACAACGGCCTGCTGCTGCCGGCGCAACTGGCGCTGGTGTACATCAGCGCCTTGCCGCGCGACCCGCACAGCCCGGCGATCCGCCACTGGTCGCCGCGCCTGGGGGCGGCCTCGCTGTCGCTGTTCGCCCTGCACGTGCCGCTGTTCACCCTGTTCTCCCGCGCCGAGAAGCTGATCCGCGCGCCGGGCGACTGTCTGGCCGACTGGGCCTACTGCATCACCGCGGCCACCGAGCAGCAGCTGTCGCTGTGGCTGTACCCGCTGTTCCTGCTGTTCATGGTGGTCAGCTGCGTGCTGTTCCAGGAGCGCTTGGTGGTACCCACGCGCAAGTGGCTGGTGCGTCACCTGTTACCGCAGGCGGCGCAGAGGCGCCCGGCCACGCTGCCCTGAGGCGCCGCCACCCGGACTTTCGGCGGGTGGCTAGGCGGCCGGCGCTGGTTATGCTCGCGGCATGACCACAAGAAGGGACTGACGCATGTTGCGATCGCTGCTGGGCCTGGTTCTCCTGCTGCTGGCCGGTTGCAGTTCCCCCGGCGCCTTCTTCGGCGCCACCGACGGCCAGGCCTTCGCGCCGCTGCGACCCGGCGACGCGCAGCACGCCCTGGTCTACCTCTACCGCCCGCAGAACCAGTGGGCCGACGAGGAACTGGAAGCCCCCGGCCTGTTCCTCAACAACGAGCTGATCGGCAGCCTGCCGAGCAACGGCTACCTGGCCCTGGAGTTCGAACCGGGCAGCTTCAAGCTGGAAATGCGCCGGCCGCTGTTCGGCAGCTTCTGGACCTTCTTCGCCGACGGCCCGCTGGATTTCACCCGTATTTCCAGCTTCATGCTCGAAGCCAAGGCCGGCGGCGTCTACTACCTGCGCTACGACGAGGACCGCGTGCCCGCCAAGCGCAGCCACAGCGAGGGCGACGGCCCGCTGCAACTGATCGAGGCGCGTCTGGCCGAGCCCGAGATCGCCAGCACCCGCCTGGTCCAGGAACCGGCGCAGATCGCCGCCAGCGGCTACGAGGTGCGGCGCCAACGGCGCTTCTGGGAAGGCGTCGGCAAGGCCCTGGACAAGGTCGGCATCTGAACCCCTCCAGGTTATGAGCTGAACTCATAGCTCCTTGAGTTTTTATGCTTACCGGCCCGCAACGGGCCGGTGCTAAAAAATCGCGCAACGGCTCCCGACAACAACAACGAGCGACTGCGCCATGCCTTCATTCCTCCCGCTGCTTTCCCGCTTCCCGCTCGTTCCTCCTCCAATTCCGTCGCGAACCGCCTACTGAACCCGGCTGCCCCGCAGCCCTGCGCACGGACCTTCGCGGCCCGCGCCCCCGCTCGCCCTGACGATCCCACGAGGTACCCATGAAACAGCTCGATCTCTACATCGGTGAAGGCTTCGAAGGCCCCGGCGTCAACGCCGCGCACATCAACATCCTGCTCGGCCCGCGTAACGGCCCCGCCGGCCAGGCCTTCGCCGGCAGCCTGGCCTCGCCCAGCCAGGGCCACTGCCCGTTCATGGTGATCGCCCAGCCGAACCTCCCGGTCAAGCCGATGACCCTCTACGTGAACAAGGCCCCGATCGGCGGCGACCTGCACGCCAACGCCACCTGGGGCGCGTCCCAGGCCGGCATCGCCAAGGCCGTCACCGAGGCCCTGCTGGACGGCACCCTGCCGGCCGAAGCCGAGGACGAGTGGGCCATCGTCACCGCCAACTGGGTCAACCCGGCCTGCGACGACCTGGATGCCGTCTACCTGAACAACTACAACGCCTGCCGCACCGCCATCCGCGCGGCGCTGGCCTGCAAGCCCGAGCGCGCGCAGCTGGCCGACGTGGTCGGGCAGATCGCCAACCCCTTCTACACCCCCAAAGCCTGAGGTCGCCGCCATGCAATACATCCGTCTCGGCAACTCCGGCCTGCAGGTCTCCAAGCTGTGCCTGGGCACCATGAACATGGGTACCCCGGACTGGAAGCCGTGGATCTTCGACGAACAGCGCAGCGAACCGATCGTGAAGCACGCACTGGACGCCGGGGTCAACTTCATCGACCTGGCCGACTTCTACTCCGCCGGCGTCGGCGAGGAAGTGGTGGGGCGCATCCTCAAGCGCCTGGTGCGCCGCGAGGACATCGTGGTCACCACCAAGGTCGGCTACGGCACCCGCCAGGGCATCAACGCCAGCGGCCATTCGCGCAAGCACATCATGGACAGCATCGACGCCTCCCTGGCGCGCCTGGGCATGGACTACGTCGACATCTACATGCTGCATTTCTATGACCTGAACACCCCCGTGGAAGAGGCGATGGGCGCGCTGAACGACATCGTCCGCGCCGGCAAGGCCCGCTACATAGGCGTATCCACCATGCTCACCGGGCAACTGGCGAAAATCCTCATGGCCTGCGAGCGCAACGGCTGGGTCAAGCCGATCAACATGCAGCTGCAGCTCAACTGCGCCTACCGCGAGGAAGAGCGCGAGATGATCCCCTTCTGCCGCGACCAGGGCCTCGGCGTCTCGGTGTTCAGCCCGCTGGCCCGCGGCCTGCTGACCGGCGATGCGCAATCCACGCGCAACCAGACCGACTTCTTCACCCAGCAGATGTACGCCGACGAGGCCTCCTTCGAGATCGCCCGCTCGGTGCAGCGCGTGGCCCAGCGCCGCGGCGTGAGCAACGCGCAGGTCGCCCAGGCCTGGGTGCTCAACCACCCCGGCGTGGACTGCATGCTGGTCGGCGCCGACACCACGGCGCAGTTCGACAGCGCCCTGGCCGCCCTGGAGACGCGCCTGGACGAGGAAGAACTCTACGAGCTGGAGCGCAACTACACGCCCTGCGACCTGATCAACGACTACACCGCCGGCAAGCGCATCCTCCGCGTGGCCCGGCCGATGCGCGAGACCTTTTCGCTGACGGAGGCCGTGGCATGAGCGCACTGCTGAAAGCCGGCCACTACATCGACGGACAGTGGCACAGCGGCGGCCCGACCTACGCGGTCCGCAACCCGGCCACCGGCGAGGTGATCATTGAGGTGCCGCGCGGCGGCGCCGAGGAAACCAACGCCGCCATCGCCGCCGCCGAGCGCGCCCTGCCGGCCTGGCGCGCTCTGCTGGCCAAGGAGCGCGCGGCGCGCCTGCGCCGCTGGGCCGAACTGATGCTGGCCAGCCAGGACGAACTGGCGCGCCTGCTCAGCCGTGAGCAGGGCAAGCCGCTGGCCGAGGCGAAAGGCGAGGTGGCCTACGCTGCCAGCTTCCTCGAATGGTTCGCCGAGGAAGCCAAGCGCGTATACGGCGACGTGATCCCTTCGCCCAAGGCCGACGCGCGCATCGTCGTCACCAAGCAGCCGATCGGCGTGGTGGCCGCCATCACCCCGTGGAACTTCCCCCTGGCCATGGTCACCCGCAAGGTCGGCCCGGCTCTGGCGGCGGGCTGCACGCTGATCCTCAAGCCCTCGGAAGAGACGCCGCTGTCGGCCTTCGCCCTGGCCGTGCTGGCCGAACAGGCGGGCATCCCGGCCGGCGTATTCAACATCGTCTCCGGCGACGCCCCGGCCATCGGCGGCGCGCTGCAGGCCTCGGGCGTGGTGCGCAAGCTGTCGTTCACCGGCTCCACCCGCACCGGCAAGCTGCTGATGCGCCAGGCCGCGGACACCCTGAAGAAGGTCTCCCTGGAACTGGGCGGCAACGCGCCCTTCATCGTCTTCGCCGATGCCGACCTGGACGCCGCGGTGCGCGGCGCCATGGCCTCGAAGTTCCGCAACACCGGGCAGACCTGCGTGTGCGTCAACCGCTTCTACGTGCAGGACGAGGTGTACGAAGCCTTCACCGCCAAGCTCGCCGAAGCGGTGCGCGCGCTGCGCGTGGGCAACGCCCTGGAGGGCGAGACCGAGCAGGGCCCGTTGATCAACGAAGCGGCCCTGGCCAAGGTCGAGCAGCACGTCGGCGACGCCCTGGAGAAGGGCGCCCGGCTGCTCTGCGGCGGCCAGCGCCATGCCCTGGGCGGCACCTTCTACGAGCCTACGGTGCTGGCCGAGGCGAACGCCGGGATGCTGATCGCCGGCGAGGAAACCTTTGGCCCGGTGGCCGCCTGCTTCCGCTTCCGCGACGAGGCCGAGGCGCTGCGCCTGGCCAACGACACGCCCTACGGCCTGTCCGCCTACTTCTACAGCCGCGACATCGGCCGCGTCTGGCGCATGGCCGAGGGCCTGGAGGCCGGCATGGTCGGCATCAACGAAGGGATCATCTCCACCGAGGTGGCACCCTTCGGCGGCATCAAGGAGTCCGGCCTGGGCCGCGAGGGCTCCAAGTACGGCCTCGACGACTACCTGGAGATCAAGTACCTGCTGCTCGGTGGCCTGTCCGACTGACGCCGCCCCGCATACAGCCGCGGCCACGCCGCTAAGGAGTTCCGCCAACCGCCGCCGCCCCGACCGGTGCGGCGGTCATCCTTCCGTTCAGACAACAAGAAAAAACTCGGAGACGATCATGTCGGGTAACACAGTCAGAATCGATGACCTGCCCATCGGCAGGTTCCACATCAAGATCGCCGGCCTCACCTTCGGCGCCCACTTCACCGACGGCTACATCCTCGGGCTGATCGGCATCGCCTTCACCCTGATCAACCCGCAACTTAACCTCGACCCCTTCTGGCAGGGCCTGATCGGCAGCTCGGCGCTGCTCGGCCTGTTCTTCGGCAGCCTGTTCTTCGGCTGGATTTCCGACCACCTGGGGCGGCAGAAAATCTTCCTCATCAGCTTCGTGCTGATCACCCTGGCCTCGCTGCTGCAGTTCTTCGCCGAGACGGCGCTGCAACTGTTCCTCTGCCGGGTGCTGATCGGCATCGGCCTGGGCGGCGACTTCAGCGTCGGCCACGCCATGCTCGCCGAGTTCTCGCCGAAGAAGCACCGCGGCGTGCTGCTGGGCTCCTTCAGCGTGATCTGGACCTTCGGCTACGTCGCCGCCACCTTCGTCGGCACCGCCATGCTCGGCCTGGGCGACGACGCCTGGCGCTGGATGCTGGCGTCCTCGGCGATCCCCGCGGCCATGATCCTGATCGCCCGCATCGGCACCCCGGAATCGCCGCGCTGGCTGGTGCACAAGGGCCGTGTGGAAGAAGCGCGGGCCATAGTGCGCAAGCACCTGGGCGCGCACGTGGTGCTCGACGACGAGATCGCCGAGGAGCACAAGGGCGGCTTCCGCCAGCTGTTCAGCGCGCAGTACCGCAAGCGCACCGCGTTCAACTGCCTGTTCTTCATCTGCATCGTCATGCCGTACTTCGCCATCTACACCTTCCTGCCGTCGATCCTGCAGAAGATGGGCCTGGCCGAGGGCTTCGGCACCGAGATGCTGCTCAACGCGCTGCTGGTGGTGGGCGCCCTGCTGGGCATCTGGTGCACGGTGAAATTCACCCGCCGCGGCTTCCTCATCGGCGCCTTCCTGATCCTCTCCGCCGCGCTCTTCCTGCTGGTGCTGCTGCCCGGCAGCCTGGCCTGGCTGATGGTGGCGACCTTCGGCCTGTTCACCCTGGTGCTCTCGGCGGTGAGCAACCTGGTCGGCGTCTACCCGGCGGAAAGCTTCCCCACCGAAGTGCGCGCCGGCGGCATCGGCCTGGCCACCGCCGCCAGCCGCCTGGGCTCGGCGCTGAGCACCTTCCTGCTGCCGGTCAGCGTGGCCGGCATCGGCCTCAACCCGACCATGGCCATCCTCGCCGGCATCCTCCTGTTCGGCGCGCTGATCTCCATGGCCTGGGCGCCGGAGACCAAGTACCTGACGCTGACCGATGCCGGCAAGGGCGAAGGCGAGGCGGGGCCGGCGCAGCCGGCGGCGAAGGTGATGGCGGTGCTCTAGCCGGCCGTGTCAGGGAGCCTGCGGTGAAGGGGCTCCCTGTTCAGGTTGGGAGGCGAAATGGCTTTTCTCCCATTCCCGATCGGGACGTTTCGGACATGGAGCGGGGATGCATGCGCTGTATGAGCTTGTGCAATAATTGAGCACTGCACGAGGTGCTCATGACTGCAAAAGCGAAGACAGGGAAGGAAAGAAAGGCTATCCAGCCCGGAGCTGTTCCCATTGAAGTGCCTGTTACCGATCCTGAAGAGACCGGACGCTACCTGCATGTCCATCTGGACGACGAGGAAGAGCAGAAGAATCTCTATGCCGCCATCATTCGTGCCGCGGACATGAAAAGCCCGGAAATCGTGGCGGAACATATCGAGCCATACAATCATGCCATGCGGAGTTTCCAATACAGCAGCAGTCGGATTGCGAGCGCCTTGTCCGAAGCGGTGAGAGGTCATGAGCCGATGCACGTGGCGTCGCTCCAGGCGAGGGATGCGTCACGGGATACCGATCGATTCGCAGCTTGTGGTGAGACGGTTCTGAATGTCCGACGGGCACTGGACATGCTGGAGAACCCACCGAAGGCTAACAAGGCCTTGAAGAAGATCCTCTCGCTGCGCTGACTGCTGGCGCTAAGAAGAATGAATGGATTTCATCACTGTCGACTTCGACAAGTCGGTGAACCGCAGGACGTTTGACTGCGTCTCTCCAGACCTCAACGACTACATCGTCAAATACGCCTCCCAGGATCAGAAGCGCCATCTGTCCAGGACATTCCTGGCGCTGGGAAGGGAGCGAACGCTCCTCGGGTACTACACGCTGGCGAGTACGTCGGTTCGCCTCGAGGACGTGGCCGAGCAGGAGCGGAAACGGCTCCCGCGCTATCCGCTTCCGGCAGTGCTGCTGAGTCGTCTGGCAGTGGATAGGTCGTGCCAACGGCAGGGGTTGGGGCAACGACTACTCGCTGATGTATTTCGCCGCCTCTATGCAATGTCGAAGCATGCCGGTATCGCTTTCCTGGCAGTCGACGCCAAGGATGAGGCGGCGGCAAGGTACTACAAGTCGCTGGGTTTCGAATCTTCCGATATGGACCGGTTACGCCTGGTGTATCCGACAGCGCCTCTTTTTGAAGAGCTAGCCCATCAGGATTCGAGCGGGCGGCCCCCAGCTACCGGCATCCGTAAGTAGATACCGCTAGGCACCTCAGGCTGTTCTGGAGGTGCCATCCGGCAACGGCGGATAACGCTTCGCGTTATGCGCCCTACGGTCGGGGGATGTCCTGCTCCAGGCGCCTGGTCGAAGAGGGCCACGCCGAGGGTGCCCTCCAGGGCTGCCAGGCGCCGGGAGACGGCCGCGTGGCCTTAGGGGCTCATCAGCCCGCGGATGCGCCGGGTGAGGTCGTCCAGCTGGCGCAGGGTGCCGACGTCGTGGGCGCGTTCGTCGTCCGCCTGCGACAGGCCCAGGGCGACGTTGGCCAGGGCGTGGACCCGCGCGGGTTCCACGCCCAGCACGTGGGCGACGCGCTTGGCGGTGGCGGTGTCGTTCAGGGCTTCCTGGGCTGCGTCGAGCAACTCCTTCAGCAGTCGCTCGTCCAGCAGGTTCAGTGTGTGCTTGATAGACATGATCGGGTCCTTGCGGTGGCGATTTCCGGCGTCCGTGAGCGGGGGCGGACTCCAGCGCATGATCTTGGACCGCCATGCCTTTGGGAGGAGCGCGAAGGCCTGTGCAATTCCTCCGAGTCGGACGGGGGAGATTTCCACGCGAGGGGCGAAGCTGTCGGCAAATCCTCAAAACGGCTAGGGATTGCTCATCAGTTCCAGCCAGTCCTGGAAGCGCTGCACCTTGGACAGGCCGCGCTTGTCGGCGGGGATGTCCAGCCAGTAGCCGTAGGGGCCGAGCACTTCCACCGGGGTGATCGGCAGCAGGCTGCCGGCGGCCAGTTCGCGTTCGATCATCTGCCGGTCGATCACCGCCAGGCCGCCGCCGGCCAGGGCAGTGTGGATGACCTGGTCGAGGGTGCTGAACTCGATGCCGCTGCCGGCGTCGACGTCGTTGCGGCCGACGGCTTCCAGCCAGTTCTCCCAGACCTTCAGGCGTTTGCCCTCGTGGAGGATGTGCAGCAGCGGGTGGGCGTGCAGCTCCGGCGGGCGTTCGCCGTCGAACAGTTCCGGGCTGGCCACGGCGATGTGCCGTTCCATCACCAGCAACTGGCTGTGGCAGTGGGCGGCGGCCTCCAGGCCGAAGCGGATGCGGCAGTCCAGCTCGCCGGGGTTGTCCGCGTCCTGGGCGTTGGTCACGCTCAGGCTGATGTCCGGGTAGCGCTGCAGGAAGCTGCGCAGCCGCGGCGACAGCCAGCGCGTGCCCCAGGTCGGCGGCGCGAGGATGCGCAGGCGCTGGCGCAGGTTGGGCACTCGCACCGCCTGCAGGGCGCGCTCGATGCGGTCGAAGGCCTCGCCCAGGTGCGGCGCCAGGGCGCTGCCGGTCTCGGTGAGGGTCAGGCCGCGCGGCGTGCGCACGAACAGGCTGACGCCCAGGTAGTCCTCCAGTTGCTTGATCTGCCGGCTGACCGCGCCCTGAGTGACGTTGAGCGCCTCGGCGGCGCGGTTGAAGCTGCGGTGGTGGGCGACTTCCTCGAAGACCCGGAGCATGTTCAGGGGCGGCAGGCTGCGCATGGGGCGGCTTCCGAAAGGGCGCGCGGGGTGGCGCGCGCGGGCTGGTCGTGGTGCGCCGATTCTAGCGCCGGGGCCGGTTCTGCAAACATGCGTTTTTCTCCGGTTCGCCCGGCGATTTAGTCGTTTGTGCGCGGCTTGCGCCAGGGGCTAGTTTCGGCCGCGCACAAGGTGTGGGGGGAGTGTCCGCGCCGGTGCGCCGAATAACGACAAGAACTTCGCCGAGGCTTTCCATTGTGGCCAGATTTCCCCTGCCGCGCCGCTGTGCGCACCTGCTGTTTCCCGTTCTGCTGACTTGCAGCGCCGCCGCCCTGGCGGTGCCGGTAACGGACGAACTCGACGTCGGCGGCGCCATCCGCGCGCGCTTCGACCACGACCCGGACCGCGACATCGACAAGGCCGGCTTCGACACCCTGATGCTGCGCGCCACCTATACCTCCGATAGCTGGATAGGCGCGGCGCGCTACCGCTTCTACGGCAAGCAGTATCCCTACCAGTACACCGACCACATCGGCGACGTCGCCTTCGCCGAGTACGCCTGGGTCGGCTACCGCTTCGACGCCGAGCGCCAGGTGCAGGTCGGCCTCAACCAGATTCCCTTCGGCCTGCAGCCGTTCTTCGGCAGCACCTTCTACGAGACCCTCGGCAACGTGGTGGGCCTGGAGGACGTCTCGGCGGTGGGCGCCAAGTACATCCAGCAGCAGGGCGACTGGAACCTGCAGGCGGGCCTGTACGGCCGCCCGGCCTGGCCGGGGCGCGGCACCAGCAACGGCAGCACCTACTCCACGGTGGTGACCTCGGCCGACGACTACGTGCCCGGGGGCACCCGCAACCAGGAACGGCAGATCGTGGTCGCGCGCCTGGCGCGCTCGCTGCAGCTGGGCGACTGGAAGTCCGAGGTGGGCGTGTCGGCCCTGACTTCGCGCCTGGAGAACAAGGACACCCACGACGCCGGCCGGCGCAACGCCTACGCCCTGCACTACCTGGGGCAGAACGGCCCCTGGGGCGTGCAGCTGCAGGCCGGGCGCCAGCAGATGTCGCCGCGCAACCCGGGCAGCGACGAGGTGGTCAGCTTCGGCGGCTACGACGGCACCTTCAACGTCGCCAGCCGCGGCAACCTCTACGTCGGCGACCTCAGCTACAGCTTCCCCGGCACCTTCGTCGGCGGCTGGGTGAGCGGCATGAAGGTGTACGGCAACTACAGCCGCTTCGACAAGTCGGCCAGCGGCTTCGACGCCTCCGAGCGCTTCATCCTCGGCACCTCGTTCTCGGTGCGTTCCTTCTACATCGCCGTGGAATGGCTCAACGGCCGCAACGACCCCTACATCGGCGGCAGCAGCTACACCGACAGCCTGGCCCAGGGTGGCACCGACCACTGGGAGAACCAGCTGTACGCCAACGTCGGTTATTACTTCTGAAAACCTGTCTACGACCTGCTGCGCGTCGGCATAACTGCGTTGAAGACAGGCGAGGAATGCTCATTTAGCGGCCTAAACTCCGCTTCCTCGCCTGTCTTCGCCTTGTTCTGCTCTAGCTCGCGAGGTCGTAAACAGGTTTTGAGTGAGGAGCCCTTGCGGCCGCGGTGACTCCGCGGCCGCTGCCATACTCCAATGCGCATGCCGCGTCCAACGGGGGCGCGAGGGGAGGGCCAGCGATGAAGCGCAAGATCCCGGCGCTCAATGCACTCAAGGCGTTCGAGGTGGCCGGCAGCACCGGCAGCTTCACCCGCGCCGCCGAACTGCTCAACGTCACCCAGAGCGCGGTCAGCCGCCAGGTGCGCCAGTTGGAGGAGCAGCTCGGCGAGCCGCTGCTGCAACGCCGCCACCACCACCTGCAACTGACCGACGCCGGGCGCATGCTGCTGCGCGCGTTGCAGCAGTCGTTCGACCGTATCGAGCTGACGGTGCGCGGCATCCAGCAGCGCCAGCACCTCAACCGCCTGCGCCTGAACGCCCCGCCGACCTTCGCCAGCCGCTGGCTGCTGCCGCGCCTGGGGCGCCTGCGCGAGGCCCATCCGGGGCTGGAGGTGACCCTCACCACGCACTTGCAGGACAGCCTGGCCGAGACCGGCACCCTGGACTGCGCCATCCGCTTCGGCAACGGCGAGTGGGAGGGCCTGGACAGTTCGCTGCTGATGCACGAGAAGCACATCGCCGTATGCGCGCCGGGCCTGCTGGCGCAGCGTGAGGAACCGGAGCAGGGGATGCCGCTGAACGGCATGACCCTGCTGCACGTGCTGGCCCGCGATGACCAGCGCTACCTGACCTGGCGCCACTGGCTGGACGCGGCGAAGATCCAGGGCGTCGACCTGCAGGGCGGCTACGAGTTCGACCTGCTGGACATGGCCATCCGCGCCGCCATTGACGGCCTGGGCGTGACCATGGCCGACCGCCAGATGGTGGCCCGCGAGCTGGTGGCCGGGCAGTTGGTGCAGCTGCTCGACGTACAGGTGGACGGCCACCAGTCCTACTGGTGGGTGAGCCGCCCGGGGCAGGAACTGCCGGAGCACGTGGAGCGCTTCCGCGACTGGCTGCTGGAAGAGGTGCGCCTGGCCGAGCGCAGCCTGGACAACGCCGCGCACATCGTCAGCCCGCGCTGAAATGCCGCCGGGTAACATGCGGAAAACGCAGGTTGCCCGGCATTATTAATCGTTTGTCCGGCCTGCCGCGCCTGTCGAAACTTGGCCATCCAAGAACGACAAGAGTGTTTCCCATGCCTGCCCGCACCCGCCTGCCGGCGCGGCCTAGCGCCCGCCCCGCGTCGCTCCTGTCGTTCCTCCGCCACCGCGCTGCTTGAACCACAGGAATACCCATGCGTACTGACCAGAACTTCATCGACGGCCGTTTCCGCGACTGCTCCGTGGCCGCCCGCATCGCCGTGTCCGACCCGGCCACCGGGGCCTGCATCGCCGAGGTGCCGGCCGCCAGCGAGGCCGAGGTGCGCCAGGCCGTGGAAGCCGCGCAACGCGCCCAGCGCGACTGGGCGAAGCTGCCGGCCATCGAGCGCGGCGAATACCTGCGGCGCTTCGCCGAGGCCATCGAGCGCAATGCCGCACGCATCGGCGAGGCGCTGGCCCGCGAGTCCGGCAAGAGCCTGCAGGACGCCACCAACGAGGCCGTCTACGCCGCGCAGATCACCCGCTACCACGCCGAATGGGCGCGGCGCATCGAGGGCGAGGTGATCCCCAGCGACTCCCGCGACGAAACCATCCTGCTGCAACGCGAGCCGATCGGCGTGGTGGCCTGCCTGATCCCCTTCAACTACCCGGTCTACACCCTGCTGCGCAAGGTCGCCCCGGCGCTGATCACCGGCAACACGGTGGTGGTGCGGCCGAGCAACAACACCCCGACCTCGGCCTTCGAGATCGCCCGCGCCGCCGCCGAGGCCGAGCTGCCGGCTGGCGTGTTCAACGTGCTGACCATGGTCCACGAGGTCGCCGCCACGCTCTGCCAGCACCCGGCGGTGGGCATGATCACCCTGACCGGCAGCGTCGGCGCCGGGCGCACCGTGCTCGACTACTGCAAGGCCAACATCGCCAAACCGTCGCTGGAACTGGGCGGCAAGACCCCGGCGATCATCGAGGCCGACGCCGACCTGGAGCAGGCGGCCAGCGCCATCGCCGCCTCCAAGACCACCCACTGCGGCCAGTTGTGCACCGCCATCGAGCGCGTGTACGTGCAGGCCAGCGTGCACGACCGCTTCCTCGCCCTGCTGCGCGACAAGCTCGCCGCGGTGCGCAGCGGCGACCGCAGCGAGGACCCGAGCCGCATGGGCCCGCTGGTCAACGAACGTTCGCGCCAGGAAATCCATGCCAAGGTGCAACGCGCCCTGGCCGAAGGCGCGGTGCTCGAGTGCGGCGGCGTGCTGCCGGAAGGGCCGGGCCACTTCTACCCGGCCACCCTGCTGAGCAATTGCCGCCAGGACATGGAGATCGTCCAGGAGGAAATCTTCGGCCCGGTGCTGCCGGTGCTGCGCTACGAGAGCCTCGACGAAGCCCTGGCCATGGCCAACGACCACCAGTTCGGCCTGTCCTCGGTGCTCTACAGCGAGAACTACCGCACGGCGATGAAGGTGGCCAACGCCATCGAGGCCGGCGAGCTGTACGTCAACCGCACCCCCGCCGATCCCTACCAGGGCTTCCACGCCGGCTGGAAGCGCTCGGGCCTGGGCGGCGACGACGGCAAGCACGGGATGCTGGAGTTCACCCAGACCCGCCTGGTGGTCCTGAAGTACTGACGAGCCGCGCCGGGCGCCTGCCTGCGCCCGGCGCGCGCCGCGCTTTTCCGACAACCCGCCGGTGCCAGCGCCGGCCACGAGACGCATGATGAAAAAAACAATAAGTGCAGAGGCCATGCCCATGGCCGTTCCGTCCAGCGCCAACCTGTCGCGCTACCTGCAACTGGCGTTGCTGGTGCTCGCCGCCGGCGCCATCTACCCCATGCTCTACCTGCGCCAGGTGTACCAGAGCACCATGCTCGAGGCCCTGGCCATCAGCAACAGCGAGCTGGGCTACCTGTATTCCATCCTCGGCAGCGCCTTCCTGGTCAGCTACCTGCCCAGCGGCTGGCTGGCCGACCGCATCTCGCCGCGCTACCTGATCAGCTTCTCGCTGCTGGGCACCGGCGTGCTGGGCCTGTGGTACGCGCAGCTGCCCGGCTTCCAGGCGCTGCTGGCGATCTTCTGCGGCTTCGGCATCACCACCGGGCTGACCTTCTGGGCCTCGCTGATCAAGCGGGTGAACATGCTCGCCGGCGAGGCCGAGCAGGGCCGCTTCTTCGGCGTGCTCGACGGCGGCCGCGGGCTGGTGGAGGCGCTGCTGGCCACCGTGGCCATCGCGCTGTTCGCCTATGTCACCGAGACCCGCGGCGAGCGCAACGCCGAGGGCCTGCAACTGGTCATCCACCTCTACGCCGCCTGCTGCATCGTCCTCGGCGTGGTGCTGATGATGCTGCGCGACCCCCGGGGCGTGCGCGGCGAGCGCGCCGCTTCGGGCAAGGGCAACCTGCTGGAAGACCTGCGCACCCTGGCGCGCATCCCCGAGCTGTGGCTGGTGACCGCCATCGTCTTCTGTGGCTACCACTTCTTCTGGGCCACCTACAGCTTCTCGGCCTACCTGCAGGAAGGCGGCTTCGGCCTCAGCGCGACCATGGCCGGGCTGATCACCACCATCAAGCTGTGGATGCGCCCGGTTGGCGGCATCGGCGGCGGCTGGCTGGGCGACCGCTTCTCCAAGACCGGGGTGCTGACCTGGGCCATGCTGCTCTCGGCCCTGGGCATGCTCGGCCTGGTGCTGCTGCCGAGCCTGCACGTGCTCGCGGTGCTGGTGTTCCTGGTGATCTTCATCGGCCTGATGACCTACGCCATCCGCGGCCTGTACTGGGCCATCCTCGACGACTGCCACATTCCGCTGCGCGTCACCGGCCTGGCCATCGGCATCATTTCCCTGGTCGGCTACTCGCCGGACGTGTTCCTGCCGCTGCTCAACGGCTGGATCACCGACCGCTTCCCCGGCTTCGTCGGCTACCAGATCTACTTCTCCTACGTCGTGGCGGTGGGCCTGCTGGGCGTGGTCGCCACCCTGATCCTGAAGAAACGCATCGACAAGAGAGCGCGCCAAGCATGAAAGTCGTCTCCCTGCAGACCCACGTGGTCGCCGTCCCGCCGCCGCACATCGGCGGCATGTACTGGCTGTTCGTGACCCTCAAGACCGACTGCGGCATCGAGGGCGTCGGCGAGATCTACGCCGCCACCTTCCACCCCAGGGCGATGGTCCCGGTGATCGAGGACGTGTTCCAGCGCTACCTGCTGGACCAGGACCCGCACCACATCGAGCGCTTCTTCCGCCGCGCCTACTCCAGCGGCTTCACCCAGCGCCCGGACCTGACCATGATGGGCGTGGTCAGCGGCCTGGAGATGGCCTGCTGGGACATCGTCGGCAAGGCGGCGAACAAGCCGGTGTACGAGCTGCTCGGCGGCAAGGTCCACGAGCGCCTGCGTTCCTACACCTACCTGTACCCGAAGAATGCCCAGGGCGAGTACGACTATTCCGACCCGGACCTGGCCGCCGAATGCGCGGTGCACAACATGAACCTAGGCTTCACTGCGCTGAAGTTCGACCCGGCCGGTCCCTACACGGCGTTCTCCGGCCACCAGCTGTCGCTGGAGGTGCTGGAGCGCTGCGAGACCTTCTGCCGCAAGATCCGCGAAGCGGTGGGCAACCAGTGCGACCTGCTGTTCGGCACCCACGGGCAGATGGTGCCGTCCTCGGCCATCCGCCTGGCCAGGCGCCTGGAGAAGTACGACCCGCTGTGGTTCGAGGAGCCCATTCCGCCGGGCCAGGAAGAGGCCATGGGCCAGGTCGCGGCCAAGACCAGCATCCCCATCGCTACCGGCGAGCGGCTGACCACCAAGTACGAGTTCTTCCGCCTACTGCAGGCCGGCGGCGCGTCCATCCTGCAGATGAACGTGGGGCGCTGCGGCGGCCTGCTCGAAGGCAAGAAGATCGCCTCCATGGCCGAGGCCTTCTACGCGCAGATCGCCCCGCACCTGTACAACGGCCCCATTGGCGCGGCGGCCAGCTTCCAGTTGGCGACCTGCACGCCGAACTTCCTGATCCAGGAAAGCATCGGCACCTGGGACGGCTTCCACGCGGAAATCCTCAAGAAGCCGCTGCACTGGGAAGACGGCTACATCATCCCCTCCAGCGAGCCCGGCCTGGGCGTGGAACTGGACATGGACGTGGTGCGCCGGCATTCCCCCTACACCGGCGAGCGCCTGCACCTGCAGATGGGCCCGGACCCGGTCGACGTCAAGGACAACGCCCCGGCCAAGGGCTGACACCCGCGCCCGCGCCGGCCGGCGCGGGCCCCCTTACTTGCGGTACGAGATTCATGACTTACGACTACATCATCGTCGGCGCCGGCTCGGCCGGCTGCATCCTGGCCAGCCGCCTGAGCGAGTCCGGCGAGTACAACGTCCTGCTGCTGGAGGCCGGCGGCAAGGATTCCTCGCCCTGGTTCAAGGTGCCGGTGGGCTTCGCCAAGCTCTACTACAACCCGACCTTCAACTGGATGTACTACAGCCAGCCGCAGCAGCAGCTCGCCGGCCGCCAGCTGTATGCGCCGCGCGGCAAGGTGCAGGGCGGCTCCGGCTCGATCAACGCGATGATCTACGTGCGCGGCCAGGCCCACGACTTCGACGACTGGGCGGCCAACGGCAACGACGGCTGGTCGTTCAAGGAGGTGCTGCCGTACTTCCGCAAGCTGGAATCGCACCCGCTGGGCGACAGCGAGTACCACGGCGGCAGCGGGCCGATCCGCATCAGCCCGATGAAGGGCCACACCCACCCGATCTGCGATGCCTTCCTCGAGGGCTGCGAGGAACTCGGCTACCCGCGCAGCGAGGACTTCAACGGCGCGCACTTCGAAGGCGCCGGCATCTACGACGTCAACACCCGCGACGGCCAGCGCTGCTCCAGCAGCTTCGCCTACCTGCACCCGGCGCTGGACCGGCCGAACCTGAACATCGAGCGCCACGCCCAGGTGGAACGCGTGCTGTTCGACGAGAACAGGCGCGCCGTCGGCGTGAGCCTCAGCCAGCATGGCGTGCAGCGAGAATTCCGCGCGCGCCGCGAAGTCATCCTGGCGGCCGGCGCGGTGGATTCGCCGAAGCTGCTGCAGCTCTCCGGCGTGGCCGACCGCGAGTTGCTGCGCCAGCACCACATCCCGGAAGTGCTGCACCTGCCGGCGGTGGGCAAGAACCTCCAGGACCACCTGTGCGTCAGCTACTACTACAAGGCCAACGTGCGCACCCTCAACGACGACTTCGGCTCGCTGCTGGGCCAGGCCAGGCTGGGCCTGGAGTACCTGTTCACCCGCAAGGGCCCGCTGTCGATGAGCGTTAACCAGAGCGGCGGTTTCTTCCGTAGCGACGACGAGCAGGCGCACCCGAACCTGCAGCTGTACTTCAACCCGCTGTCCTACCAGATTCCCAAGAGCAGCAAGGCCAGCCTCAAGCCGGAGCCGTACTCGGGCTTCCTGCTGTGCTTCAACCCGTGCCGCCCGACCAGCCGCGGCGAAGTGCGCATCGCCTCGAAGAACCCGGCCGACGCGGCGCTGATCGACCCCAACTACCTGAGCACGCAGAAGGACATAGACGAGGCCATCCAGGGCAGCCGGCTGATCCGCAGGATCATGAACGCACCGGCGCTCAAGGCGGTGACCGTGGAGGAAGTGCTGCCGGGTGCGGCGGTGCAGTCCGACGAGGCCATGCTGCAGTACTTCCGCGAGAACTGCGGCTCCATCTACCACCTGTGCGGCAGCTGCGCCATGGGTGCCGACCCGCAGTCCAGCGTGGTCGACAAGCGCCTGCGGGTGCACGGCATCGAGGGCCTGCGCGTGGTGGATGCGTCGATCTTCCCCAACGTCACCTCCGGCAACACCAACGCGGCGGTGATGATGGTGGCGGAGAAGGGCGCCGAGCTGATCCTGGAGGATGCCCGCCTGGTCCGGGCCGAAGCGCCGCAGCGCCTGGCGGTGTAGTAGCGGCCTATTACCCGCCGTGGCGGGGAGTGGCTAACCTGTCTGGCATGCCCGGCCGCCCATGGCCGGGCCCCTGCCCGGAGGAATGCTGCGATGGCCGCGAAGAAGATCCTGATGCTGGTCGGCGACTACGCCGAGGACTACGAAACCATGGTGCCCTTCCAGGCGCTGCAGATGGTCGGCCACGTCGTCCACGCGGTGTGCCCGGACAAGAAGGCCGGGCAGAGCGTGCGCACCGCCATCCACGACTTCGAGGGCGACCAGACCTACAGCGAGAAGCCGGGGCACAACTTCGCCCTCAACGCCGACTTCGCCACGGTTCGCGCTGAAGACTACGACGCGCTGCTGATCCCCGGCGGCCGCGCCCCGGAATACCTGCGCCTGAACGCCAAGGTGATCGAACTGGTGAAGGCCTTCGACGCCGCGAAGAAACCCATCGCCGCCGTCTGCCACGGCGCCCAGCTGCTGGCCGCGGCCGGCGTGCTGAAAGGCCGCTCCTGCAGCGCCTACCCGGCCTGCGGCCCGGAAGTGAAGCTGGCCGGCGGCGAATACGTGGACATCCCGGTGGACGCCGCCCACATCGACGGCAACCTGGTCAGCGCCCCGGCCTGGCCGGCGCATCCGGCGTGGCTGGCGAAGTTCCTCGAAGTGCTCGGCACGAAGATCAGCCTGTAGACTGGCGAGCGCGCCTAAAGAAGGAGGCAGAGCATGTGCGAACTCTACGTGAAGGCCGATCCGATCCTCTACGAGTCGCGCTCCCGGTCCCTGCGCATCCGCGGCGTGGTCACCACCCTGCGCCTGGAGAACCAGTTCTGGGACATCCTGCGGGAGATCGCCGAAGTGGACGGCATGACCACCAACCAGCTGATCGCCAAGCTCTACGACGAGGTGATGGACTACCGCGGCGAAGTGGTCAACTTCGCCTCCTTCCTGCGCGTGAGCTGCACCCGCTACCTGGCCCAGCGCCGCGACAACATCGTGGAGCTGAGCCGGGTGCCGCGCAGCGCCTGATCCCCGCTCCTACATGGGAATGCCGCAGGTGGCGCTTTTCGTAGGATGGCGTTGAGCGAAGCGATACCCATCAGCGCAACCGCATGGGTTTCGCAAGCTCAACCCATCCTACGAAGAGCGCCTTGGCGCAATCGCGGAGGAATCCGCGCCGGGGAATACGCGGCCAAGTCGCGCCAGCTCACGTATAATGGAGTTTCAGCCCCTGAAGCGAGGCATCGACTGGTGAAAACCCCCAGCCTGGAAGTCAAGAAAGCCTACTGCGCCAAGACCCGTCGTTCCAACTACGCGGCCAGCCTGCGTCTGGAAGGCTACGAAGTTACTGAGAGCGACGCCGCCCGCGAATTGCCCAGCCGCGAAGCGGTCCTGCGCGCCTACCGCAAGCAGGCCTGAGCCTGGATAAGTACGGTGCCGGCCAGGACCCGTACTGCTATCCGGGTACGAGCGTCCTGCGCAATCGCCTCGATCTTCACAGCGATGACCTGCTGTCCCGCGCCGAGCGCGACCTTTCCGAAATCGCTGCCAGCCATCTCGACTTCGAACCGCCGCCTTACGACCTGGCATACCTGAAACGCATCCACCATGCCCTGTTCCAGGACCTCTACGACTGGGCCGGGCAGATTCGTAGCGTGGATATCTCCAAGCGCGATACCCATTTCTGCAACGTCAATCGCATCGAACCGGAGGCCGACAAGATCTTCCGGGCCATGGCGCGAGCCAACTGGTTCGAGGGCCATGAGCGTGAGCGACTGATAGTGGCCGTGGCCGAGCATTACGGCGACCTCAACATGATCCACCCGTTCCGCGAGGGCAATGGCAGGGCCCAGCGCATCCTGTTCGAGCACCTGATCGTCAACGTCGGCTTCGAGGTCAGTTGGTGGGCGGTGGAAGAGAACGAGTGGATTGGCGCCAATATCGACGCAGTGCTCTGCGACTACAGGGCGCTGGAACGCATCTTCGCGCGCTGCATCGGCCAACCCATCGGATCGTAGGGCGGATGACCGTTCGCGGTTATCCGCCGTTGGCGTTGGCGCGGTGGCGGATAACGCCTGGGGCGTTATGCGCCCTACGGTTTCCGCAGATATGAAAAAGCCCGGCGCATGGCCGGGCTTTTTCCTGGCGCTGAAGCGAAGGCTTACTTCACTTCCACCGCCAGGCTGTGGGCGATCTTGTCTTTCCAGATCGCCGGGCCGGTGATGTGCACCGACTCGCCGTTGGTGTCGACCGCCACGGTCACCGGCATGTCCTTCACGTCGAACTCGTAGATCGCTTCCATGCCCAGTTCGGCGAAGGCCAGGACCCTGGACTTCTTGATCGCCTGGGCCACCAGGTAGGCGGCGCCGCCGACGGCCATCAGGTACACGGCCTTGTTGTCCTTGATCGCCTCGATGGCGATCGGGCCGCGCTCGGACTTGCCGATCATGCCCAACAGGCCTGTGCTTTCCAGGATCTGGCGGGTGAACTTGTCCATGCGGGTGGCGGTGGTCGGGCCGGCCGGGCCGACCACTTCGTCGCCTACCGGGTCGACCGGGCCGACGTAGTAGATGAAGCGGCCCTTCAGGTCCACCGGCAGTTCTTCGCCCTTGTTCAGCATGTCGACCATGCGCTTGTGCGCGGCGTCGCGGCCGGTGAGCATCTTGCCGTTGAGCAGCAGGGTCTCGCCCGGCTTCCAGCTCTGCACTTCTTCCGGGGTGATCTTGTCCAGGTCGACGCGGCGCGCGGAGGGGCCGGCTTCCCAGACGATTTCCGGGTAGGCGTCCAGCGGCGGCGCTTCCAGTTCGGCCGGGCCGGAGCCGTCGAGCACGAAGTGGGCGTGACGGGTGGCGGCGCAGTTGGGGATCATGCACACCGGCAGCGAGGCGGCGTGGGTCGGGTAGTCCATGATCTTCACGTCGAGCACGGTGGTCAGGCCGCCCAGGCCCTGGGCGCCGATGCCCAGCTGGTTGACCTTGTCGAACAGCTCCAGGCGCAGTTCCTCGATGCGGTTCTGCGGGCCGCGAGCCTTCAGCTCGTGGATGTCGATCGGGTCCATCAGGACTTCCTTCGCCATCACCGCGGCCTTCTCGGCGGTACCGCCGATGCCGATGCCGAGCATGCCCGGCGGGCACCAGCCGGCGCCCATGGTCGGGACGGTCTTGAGCACCCAGTCGACGATGGAGTCGGACGGGTTGAGCATGGCCATCTTCGACTTGTTCTCCGAGCCGCCGCCCTTGGCCGCGACGTCCACTTCCACGGTGTTGCCCGGGACGATGGAGTAGTGGATCACCGCCGGGGTGTTGTCCTTGGTGTTCTTACGCGCACCGGCCGGGTCGGCCAGGATGGAGGCGCGCAGGACGTTCTCCGGCAGGTTGTAGGCGCGGCGCACGCCTTCGTTGATCATGTCGTCGACGCTCATGGTGGCGCCGTCCCAGCGCACGTCCATGCCGACGCGGACGAACACGGTGACGATACCGGTGTCCTGGCAGATCGGACGGTGGCCGGTGGCGCACATGCGCGAGTTGATGAGGATCTGCGCCATGGAATCGCGGGCGGCCGGCGATTCTTCGCGCAGGTACGCCTCATGCATGGCCTGGATGAAATCGACCGGGTGGTAGTAGGAGATGAACTGCAGGGCATCGGCGACGCTCTGGATGAGGTCGTCTTGCTTGATCACGGCCATGGAGCACGGTCCTCTTCAGGCGGGTATGTCAGGCGGGAATCTCAGGCGGCTAAGCCACGTACACCGAACGCGTCCGGTCAGGCACCGGCGCAAAAAGGGCGCCGTAGTATAGCGCCGTGCCAGGGCCGGGCGCACGCGCCGGCGATCCGACCTTGGTCGGCAGGGGCGGCAAGCGCCCACTTTCCGGTCGGCTAGGCATGCTGTGGCTTTGATAGTAGAGTGAGGGCCAAGTGCCATTACGGGATGGAGCCCCCATGAGCACACCGAGTTCCCCGCTGAAGCAGCGCGCCCTCCAAAAACTATTGTTCAGGCGGTTCGGCATGGCCCTCGGCACCTACGCGATGGCCCTGCTGCTGCTCTGGCTGACCGTGATCGGCGACTTCTACCATGGCTCCCCGGCGTTGGCGCTGGCCGCCACCCTGTGCGCCGTGGCCAGCCAGGCGGTGTTCTTCTGGCTGTTCGCCAGCGGCCGCAACCAGCGCTTCGTCGACGCCAGCCTGACCGAGCCGCAGGTGCTGGTGGCGCTGGTCTGGACCACCTTCTTCCTGGCCCACGTGGACAGCGTGCGCGGCACCCTGATGGTGCTCTACGTGCTGATCCTGCTGTTCGGCGTGTTCCAGTTGCAGCCGCGGGTGTTCGCCCGTTGCGCGGGCCTGGCCTTCATCGCCTTCGCCGGCCTCAATCTCTGGGAGGCCTTCCGCCAGCGCCTGCAATTGCCCGGGCAGGCCGTGCTGCAACTGCTGGTGCTGTTCATCGTGCTGGTCTGGCTGACGCTGTTCGCCGGCTACGTGCAGGCCCTGCGCCAGCGCATGCGCCAACGCCGCTACGCGCTGCAGGCGCACCAGGACACCCTGCGCGGGATGATGCGCCAGCTGGAAGACCTGGTGGCCACCGACGAACTCACCGGGTTGTTCAACCGCCGCCACTTCCTGCGCCTGGCCGGGCGCGCGCTGGACGACCTGGACGAGGGGCAGCGCCATGGCCTGGCGCTGATCGACCTGGACCACTTCAAGCGCATCAACGACGTCCACGGCCATTCCGCCGGCGACCGCGTGCTGCAGACCTTCGCCGCGGTGGCGCGGGCCTGCCTGCGCGAGGGCGACGTGCTGGCGCGCTACGGCGGCGAGGAGTTCGTGCTGCTGCTGCCCGAGGCCGACAGCGACCGCCTCGCCGCCTGCTGCGAGCGCCTGCGCCAGGCCTATGCGGCGGCCGAGCCGATGGGCGTGGAAGTGCCGGTGCTGAGCCTTTCCGCCGGCATGACGCTGCTGCACAGCGGCGACGATCTCGACGAGGCCTTGCAGCGGGCCGACCAGGCGCTCTACCGTGCCAAACGCAGCGGACGCAATCGCTGCGAGGCGGCATGGGAGGAGAGCGATGCCTGAACTGCGTGCCGGCGGCCGACACTGGGAAGTGGCCACCGGAAGCAACCTGCTGGATGCCCTGCGCGCCGAGGGGATCGCCATTCCCTACAGCTGCCGCGCGGGCAGTTGCCATGCCTGCCTGGTGCGCTGCAGCGGCGGCGAGCTGCTCGACGATCGCCCCGAGGCGCTGGACGCCGCGCGCCGCGCCGAGGGCTGGCGCCTGGCCTGCCAGTGCCGGGTGGTAGCGGACTGCGTCGTCGAGGTCTTCGACCCCCAACGTGACGGCCTGCCGGCGACGGTCGCCGAACTGCACTGGCCGGCGGCGGACATCCTGCGCCTGCGCCTACAGCCGCAACGGCCCTTGCGCTATCGAGCCGGCCAGCACCTGGTGCTGTGGCTGGGCGAGGTGGCGCGTCCTTATTCCCTGGCCAGCTTGCCGGGCGCCGAGCCCTGGCTGGAATTCCACATCGCCTGCCAGGCCCCCGGCGCCTTCTGCGACGCGGCGCGCCAGCTGCGGGTGGGCGACGAACTGCGCCTGGGCGAGCTGCGCGGTGGCGCGCTGCACTACGACGCCGAATGGCAGGAGCGCCCGCTGCTGCTGATGGCCAGCGGCACCGGCCTGGCACCGCTGTGGGGCATCCTGCGCCAGGCCCTGGCCGAAGGGCACCAGGGGCCGATCCGCCTGCTGCACCTGGCGCGCACGCCGGCCGAGCACTACCTGGCGGCGGAACTGGCGGCGCTGGCTGTGGCCCATCCCGACCTGCAGGTGGCGCTGGCGCTGCCGGCCGATCTGGACGCGCATCTGGCGCAATTCCGCCTTGTCTCGCGGCGAAGCATCGCCTTACTCTGCGGCCAGCCCGCCAGCGTCGAGCGCTTCGCCCGCCACCTGTACCTGGCCGGGGTGCCGCGCGGCCAGACCCTGGCCGACCTGTTCCTCTCCCACGCCTGAGCCGGGCCGCAGAGCCCGGCCGCCACAGCCTGCTGCCAAGGAGTTGCCATGAGCCAACAGATTCTCGTCGAGCGCGAGCAGGGCCTGCTGACCCTGCGTCTGAACCGCGCGGACAAGATGAACGCGCTGACCCGGGAAATGTACGCGGCCCTGGCCGACGCCCTGGAGGCCGCCGAGCACGATCGCGGCGTGCGCGTGGTGCTGATCGCCGGCAACGCCGAGTGCTTCACCGCCGGCAACGACATCCACGATTTCCTCCAGCACCCGCCCAGCGGCCAGGACAGCCCGGTGTTCCGCTTCATGCGCGCGCTGATGGAGTTCAGCAAGCCGGTGCTGGCGGCGGTGGCCGGCCCGGCGGTGGGCATCGGCACCACCCTGCTGCTGCACTGCGACCAGGTTTTCGTCGCCCGCGGCGCCAAGCTGAAGATGCCCTTCGTCAACCTCGGCCTGTGCCCGGAGTTCGGCTCCAGCTTCCTGGTGCCGCGCCTGCTCGGCCACGTCCGCGCCGCCAGCCTGCTGATGCGTGGCGACGGCTTCAGCGGTGAACAGGCGGTGGCCTTCGGCATCGCCAACGAGGCACTGGCCGACGGCGCCGCCGCCCTCGAACGCGCCCGCGACGTGGCCCAGAGCCTGCAGGCCCTGCCGCCGGCGGCCCTGGCGCTGAGCAAGCGTCTGCTCAAGGCGCCGTACATGGACGAGCTGCGCAAGGTGGTGGCGGAAGAGGGCGAACTGTTCGTCCAGCGCCTCGGTTCGCCGGAAGCCCTGGAAGCCCTGAGCGCCTTCACCCAGCGCCGCCAGCCGGACTTCTCGCGCCTCGCCTGAGCTGGCCAACTGCCCACAGAAACTGTGGGCAGAGTTGTGGACAACCTTGGGGCCAACTGCCCGGGCGCCCGCCGGGCCTGGGTTGGGCGATGTTGTGCGGTATTTGATCCATCGTTCGTTTTGCTGTTGGCCGGGGTCTGCGTAAGTGCCTGATTTGCTGGGATTGTCCTACAGCTGGCCGGTGGAGAGGGTTGTGCGATCAGCGCACCGGGCTTGCCCACAATAACTGTGGGAAGGCCTGTGGATAAGCTTGGGGCGGATGTGTCGGGGGCGCGTGGTTGCTGGGGTTGGGTGGCGCTGGCGGGGTTTTGACCAGTGCGTAGGAGCAGTTGTTCTATTGGGTTCCCGCGTTCGCGGGAACCCAGAAAACTATAAGGCTGCGCCGAGGTGCTCTTCGTAGGAGCGAGCTTGCTCGCGAATGAGCCCTGCAGCGGTGCCTGTTCGCGAGCAAGCTCGCTCCTACGAAAAGCTGGGCTCGCTTGCAATGTAGGAGGCGGACGGTCTTGCCGACTGCGCCAAGGTGCTTTCGTAGGATGGGTTGAGTTTGCGAAACCCATGCGGCCGTGGCGATGGGGGGCGCACGCTGGTTGGTTTTGGATGGTGGCTTGGCCGCGGCCCTCTCCCTAACCCTCTCCCTGAAGGGAGAGGGGACTGTTGGGCAGGTGCTGATGTTCTGGAGTCAGCCGGTGATTGAGGAAATAGCCGGCGAACGCCATAGCCTCCGCCGGCACGGACAAGCCCCCTCTCCCTTCAGGGAGAGGGCTGGGGAGAGGGTGCGGGGCTGGGCGAAAGTAATGAACCACAGGTGACTCCCTCCCCAAAAAAACAAAGGCCGCCCAAAGGCGGCCTCCGTCACCCACCATCCCACTCAGACCAACAGGTCCCCCACGTGCAGCACCTTCATGGTGTTGGTGCCGCCCTGGGTGGTGTAGCTGTCGCCCTTGGTCAGGATCACCCAGTCGCCCTTGGTCACCACGCCGCGTTGCAGCAGCGCGTCCACGGCTTCCTGGCTGACGCGCTCCGGCGGCAGCGCGGCCGGGTCGAAGGGGATGGTCTCGACGCCGCGGAACAGCGCCACGCGGGCCTGGGTCTCGCGGTGCGGGGAATAGGCGAAGATCGGCACCGAGGAGCGGATGCGCGACATGATCAGCGGGGTGTAGCCGCTCTCGGTGAGGCAGATGATCGCCTTGATGCCCGGGAAGTGGTTGGCGGTGTACATAGCCGCCAGGGCGATGCTCTCGTCGCAGCGCTCGAAGGTCTGGCCCAGGCGATGGCTGGATTTCTTGGTGGTCGGGTGCTTTTCCGCGCCCTGGCAGATGCGCGCCATGGCCTGGACCGCTTCCACCGGGTACTCGCCGGCGGCGCTCTCGGCCGAGAGCATCACGGCGTCGGTGTAGTCGAGCACGGCGTTGGCCACGTCCGAGACTTCCGCGCGGGTCGGCATCGGGTTGTGGATCATCGACTCCATCATCTGCGTCGCGGTGATCACCGCCTTGTTGTAGCGGCGGGCGTGCAGGATGATTTTCTTCTGGATGCCGACCAGCTCGGCGTCGCCGATTTCCACGCCGAGGTCGCCGCGGGCCACCATCACCGCGTCGCTGGCGCGGATCAGGCCGTCCAGCGCCTCGTCGTCGGCCACGGCTTCGGCGCGTTCGATCTTGGCCACCAGCCAGGCCTTGCCGCCAGCTTCGGTGAGCAGGCTGCGGGCGTATTCCATGTCCTTGGCGTCACGCGGGAAGGACACGGCGACGTAGTCCAGGTCCATGCTCGCGGCCAGCTTGATGTCGGCCTTGTCCTTTTCGGTCAGGGCCGGCGCGGTCAGGCCGCCGCCGCGGCGGTTGATGCCCTTGTGGTCGGACAGCGGGCCGCCGATCAGTACTTCGCAGACCAGCTCGTCGGCCTTCACCTGCTTCACCACCATGACCACGCGGCCGTCGTCCAGCAGCAGCTCGTCGCCCACGCCGCAGTCCTTGACCAGGTCCGGGTAGTCGATGCCCACGACTTCCTGGGTGCCGGCGTCGCGCGGGTGGCTGGTGGAGAAGCGGAAGCTGTCGCCCACGGCCAGTTCGATGCGCTTGTTGGCGAACTTGGCGATGCGGATCTTCGGCCCTTGCAGGTCGCCGAGCAGGGCGACGAAGCGGCCATGCTTGGCGGCCAGGTCGCGCACCAGTTGGGCGCGGGCACGGTGCTCGTCGGGGGTGCCGTGGGAGAAGTTCAGGCGGGCGACGTCGATCCCGGCGAGGATCAGTTGCTCGAGGACTTCGGGGGACTGGCTGGCTGGGCCGAGGGTGGCGACTATCTTGGTGCGGCGGACGGACATGCGGGACTCCTTGGAAGACGAGCGTGCGGGCCGGCGGCGGGAGCCGGGCCGGCCCGGCGGCCATCTTACCCCTTTTCCGATGACGGTTCGCCTGCCGGCTTGAGCACCAGCAGGTCGCACTCGACTTCTTCCAACACGCGCTCGGCGGTATGCCCGATCAGCGCGCTCTCCAGCTGGCCACGGGCCACCGCGCCCATCAGCAGCAGGTCGATGCCCTGGTTGCGGACGAACTCGGGGATCACCTCCTCGGGGAAGCCCTGCAGCAGGTGGGTGTCGCCGGCGGCCATGGCCGGGTGGGCGGCCATCAGCATGTGCAGGGCCTGGCGGTGGTGTGCTTCGGTGGCCTTCAGGTGTTCGTCGTAGCTGCCCAGCAGTTGGGCGTCGAAGGCCAGGGTCTGCGGCAACGCCACGTAGGCGTGCAGGTAGCTCGCGTGCAGGCCCAGGCGGCGGTTCAGCTCCAGCGCCGCGGCGATCAGCCGGCGGTCCAGCTTCGCCGGCTTGTCGCCCTCGTGCAGCGGGTCGAGGGCGGCGCATAGCTTGCGCCCTTCCCAGGTGCCGTGGTGGACCAGCCACAGCGGCACCTCGCAATGGCGGATCAGCTGCCAGTCGGTGTTGGTCAGGAACAGGCGCTTGAGCAGGCCGTGGCGGCTGCTGGACTTGAGCACCAGGTCGGGCTGGTGTTCGGCCACCGCGGCGAGTATCTCGCGGTACAGCGGCTTGCCCCAGCGGGTGTGGCAGCGCACGTCCAGGCCGGCCTGGCGCAGCGGCGCGGCCAGCTTGTCGAGCCAGTCCAGGCGCTCGGTCTGCTGCAGGATGCGCACCCGTTCCAGTTCGTGCTGCGGGATCAGCAGGCCGTTGTCCAGCGCCGGGTTGTAGTCGCACACCAGCAGCGCCACGCTGGCGCCGCTGCGCTCGGCGATCCACTGGGCGCGGGTCAGGGCTGGCTGGTCGTCGCGGGTGGGGTCGATGACCACCAGCAGGTGCTGCAGTTTCATGGTCGGCTCCTCGCTTGGCTGCTGCCATTGCAGTGCAAGCGTAGCCGGCCCGGCTTGACCTGCGTCAGTCGCCGCCCTGGTTCAGCGCCTGGTCCAGGTGGCGCGCGGCCTTGTTCGCCAGCTCGCCGTCGGGGTAGTCCACCAGCAGGTGGCGCAGGTAGCCGATGGCCTTGGCGCGGCTGGGGTGCGGGTTGTCGGGTGCCATGTACATCAGGCCCAGCTGGTACAGCGCCTTCTGCTTGATGTCGGCGGGGATGGCCGGGTCGTTGACCGCCAGCAGATACAGCTGCTCGGCCTCGGCGACGCGGTCCTTGAGCACCGCGCGGCGCGACAGCAGGGTCATGTCCGGGTCCAGGCTGGTCTTGTTCAGGTCGAGGTTCTGCTGCGGCTTCCAGGTGGCCAGCAGCTCGCGGGCGTTCTTCTGCACCGGCTCCTTCGCCCGCTGGCGGATCATCAGGATGCGCGCGTCGGCGTGGCTGGCCGCGGCGGTGCCGGGGAACTCGCGGTCGATGCGCTGGAAGTAGTCCAGGGCCTTGGCGTCGTCGCGCTGGTCGTTGTAGCGGCTCATGTAGATCAGGCCGATCTGGTACAGGGCGATGGCGCGCACGTCCGGGCTGTAGCGGCTATTGTCGTAGCCGCTGAGGTAGAGCCGCTCGGCCTCGGCGCTCTGGTTGTCGCGGATGGCCTGGGCGCTGTAGGTGAGCAGGTCGCCTTCTTCCTCCACCGCGGCGGTCATGCGGTCGCTCTTGAGCTTCTTGTACTCGGCGACTTCGCCGGTGGTGACCTGGGCGACGAACAGCGGGGTGGTCGGCGAGCAGGCGGCCAGCAGGCCCAGCAGGACGGCGAGGGGCAGGGCGGGGTGCAAGCGCATGGCATCTCCTTGGCGCCGGGGCGGGTTCCCTGCGCAGTCTAGTGATGCCCTTCAGCGCGGCCAAGGCGCGCCGATACAGTTCCCAACGGAGGATATGCCCCATGCGAACCCTGTGCATCCTGGCCCTGGCGGCGAGTGTTACCGGCTGCAACAGCTGGTCGACCAACAAGAACCTGGACGACGCCTACCGCGCCTACGCGCGCGGCGATTGCGAGCAGGTGATGCTCGACCTGTCGCGCACCGAGCGCAAGAGCCGCGCGCGGCCCTGGCTGCAGCCGGAGATCTCGATGCTCCGCGGCCTGTGCCTGGAGCGCCAGAAGTACTACGTCGACGCGGCGCAGACCTACGATTTCATCATCGCCCGCTACCCGAGCAGCGAATATGCCTACCGCGCCAAGGCGCGCCTGGAGACGCTGCGCCAGAATGGGCGCCTGACGGGCGAGGCCGCCCAACCGTTGCCGGTGCGTCCCTGACCGCCGGTCGTTGCCGCCTTGAGCGGGCCCGGGTGCTCGCTAAGCTCAAGAGGCTGCCTTCAAGGAGGAGGTTGCGATGCGTGCGTTGCTGTGCCTGTGCATGGCCCTGGCTCCCTTGCTGGCAGCGGCCGACATCTATCGCTGGACCGATGCCCAGGGCAAGGTGCATTTCAGCGAAACCCCGCCGCCCGGCGCGCAGCGCGTCGAGGTCCGGCCGCAGGTGGTCGAGCGCGATGCCGCCACGCGCGAGCGCGAGGAGCGTACCCGCCAGTTCTACCAGGCGCGCAGCGAGGAGCAGGCCGCGGCGCGCAGCCGTGCCGCCGAGCAGCAGGCCAAGGCGGGCGCCGAGTGCGACCGCCTGCGCGACCAGTTGGCGACCTTGCAGCGCGGAGGTCGCTACTACTCCACAGATACCAAGGGTGAACGCCTCTACTATAGCGACGAGCAGATCGATGCCGCTCGTCGCTCGCTGGCCGAGCGGGTGGCCGAAGGTTGCCGTTAGTGCTGGCCGCAGGGCGGTCGCGCCGTCATACTGGGTAAAACTCATAGCGAATAGCCATTATGCGTCATCAACGACACATAGAGCGCCATCAGCTGCCGTACTACCTGAAGGTGTTCAATAGCATCACCGACAAGCCCATGGGTTACCTGGGCAACGTATCGCTGGACGGCATGCTGCTGATCAGCCAGCTGCCGATGCTGGTGGGCGGGCGATTCGACATGCGCCTGAAGATTCCCGGGCAGGACGGCAAGCTCCAGCACATCGACTTCAGCGGCACCTGCCAGTGGTGCCACGAAGACGTCACCCCGGGCAGCTTCGACTCCGGCTTCAGCCTGGTGGCGCCGCCGGCGGAATACGTCGAGCTGGTCGAAGCGTTGCGCCGTTATTTCAGTTTTCGCCGCCAGGTGGAGTCGGTCTGAGCCGCGGGATGCGCTGAACCGACCTGGGCGGTAGTGAAGGAAAGGGAAACATCGGCAGTACGCGAATGATACGTGTAATTGGATGGACTCACCCTCACCGAGGCGTCGAGGCGCCACGGTGGCGGTCTAAGAAGCCACCGACAGTGAGGGTGAGTCCATGAAAAAGCATACGACGATGAATAAGCCGGTGTCTGCAACCGATGTATCGGTGTGCACGACAGTCGCCGTGGATCTGGCGAAAAAGGTCTTCCAGGTGGCGGGGGAAGACGCCCAGGGTCAACTGGCGTACGAACAGCGAATCAAGTCGCGTGAAGCGTTTCAGGTGTTTCTGCAGAAGCTGCCGGAGGGCGTGACGGTGCTGATGGAGACCGGCCCTGGAGCACAAGCCTGGGCCCGGCTGCTGCAGGCGCAGGGCAACCCGGTGCGTATCCTGCCGGCCCAGCGGGTGGCCGAGCACCGGAGCGGAGCGAAGAATGATCGCAATGATGCCCACGCCATTCTGCGGGCGGGCCGGGATAGCAGTATCGCGTCGGTGCCGGTGAAGAGCGTCGCGGCGCTGGCGATGCAGGCCTGGCACCGTGTCCGGCGGGGCTATGTGCAGCGGCGCACCGCCATGGGCAATCAGATCCGCGGGCTGCTGCTGGAGCAGGGCATCGCCCTGGCGCAGGGGGATGTGGGCTTGAAGCAAGGTGTCACCCGGGTGCTGGAAGACGCCAGCCAGCCGTTGCCGGCGCTGCTGCGCGAGCTGATCGACGAGATGCTGAAGGAATGGCAACGGCTGGGCGAGCGTATCGCCGCGCTGACCGGGCGTCTGGAAGCCTGTGCCGCCGCCGACCCGACAGCGAAACGGCTGATGACGGTACGTGGTATCGGTCCGATCACGGCCACGGCCTTGCTGGCCAAACAGGTCGAGCCGGAACGTTTCGCCAATGCGCGTCAGTTCGCTGCCTACTTCGGCATCGTGCCCGACCAGCACAGCAGCGGGCAGAAGGTACGGCTGGGCAAGATGACCAAACGTGGCGACGCCTATGTGCGCAGCCTGATGGTCGTGGGCTCGCATGCGGTGTTGAAGCAACTGCGGCCCGATTCCGAACACCCGGACGATCGGCGCCTGCAGCGCTGGCTACAACGTCTGGGGCGCAAGGGCGCGGCAGTGCGACTGGCCAACCGCAACCTGCGTATCGCCTGGGTGCTGCTGTGCAGCGAACAAACCTACCAGCGCAAGCCGAATGCTTGCCGGGAGATGGAAATGAGCCACTGATCAACGAGTTCCCGCCAACGGGGCGCCAAGTCGCTCCAACCCTTGCTGAAGAACATTGACCCCTGGTCAGACCGTCGCGGATCGATGCCTACGCTCCTACCGGCCTTCGAGGCCTCTTTGTAATCGGCATTCCGCGGGCTTACCCAATGTTGGCCAGAAGCCCGACGTGGCTTCCTCGAACAGGCCTAATACATAGATGCAGTCGGGTTTTCATGTTCAAAAGCGGGTTGACGGTGGGGGTGAGTCCATACATAGGAGCGGGCCCTGCCCGCGATTCGCGCGCAGGGCGCGCTCCTACATGGGCGTGGCGTGTGGGGCGACCCGTAGGAGCGGATCTCATCCGCGAATCGCGCCGATACGCCAGGCTATCGCGGACAAGGTCCGCTCCTACGAGTGCGGGAGAAACGCCGTCGTAGGATGGTGTTGAGCGAAGCGATACCCATCGCCACCGTCGGCCGTGCCACCGGGACGTCCGGCGGGGCCGGTGAATCCAATCGCGGACGGAGTCCGCTCCTACATCCGTGCTTCCCTGGAACCTACGCGCAATGCAGGCGCCGGTCACAGCGTCCCGGCGCGCTTCCAGCCCAGGTAGCGGCTGACCAGTTCCGGGCCCAGCTGGCTGGGCCTGGCGTCCAGCACCGGCACGCCGTTGGCCAGCAGTTTCTCGTGCAGGCCGGCGCGGGCGTTCAGGTAGTCCAGGGCGCCGCAATAGGTCAGCGCTTCCTCGTAGCCCTGCACCGGTGTCTGCCGCAACTGGTCGAGCACTTCCTCGCGCAGGCTGGCGACCAGCACGCGGTGCTGGCGCCCGAGGCGGCGCACCGCGCCCAGCAGTTCCTCGTCGTCCTCGTCGCGCAGGTTGGTCACCAGCACCACCAGGGCGCGGCGGCGCTGGCGCGTGAGCAGGGCCTGCACGGCGGCCGCGTAGTCCGCCGGGCGCTGGCTGCTGTCCAGGTCGTAGACGGCGTTGAGCAGCGCGCCCAGCTGGGCATTGCCCTTGGCCGGTGGCAGGTGGCGCGGCCGCTCGCCGGCGAAGGTCTGCAGGCCCACGGCGTCGCCCTGGCGCAGGGCCACGTAGGCCAGCAGCAGGCTGGCGTTGAGGGCGTGGTCGAAGTGCGAGAGGTCGCCGTCCTTGCTGCGCATGTGGCGGCCGCAGTCGAGCAGGAAGAGGATCTGCTGGTCGCGTTCGTCCTGGTACTCGCGGGCGATGGGCGTGCGTTTGCGCGCGGTGGCCTTCCAGTCGATCTGGCGCAGGGTGTCGCCGTCGCGGAATTCGCGCAGCTGGTGGAATTCCAGGCCCAGGCCGCGGCGCTGGCCGGGGCGCACGCCGATGCGGCTGAGCCAGTGGTCCACGGCCATCAGCTCGGCGCCGTAGATGCGCGCGAAGTCGGGGTAGACGCGGGTTTCGTCGCGCACCTCGAGGAAGCGCCGGCCGCACCACAGGCGCAGCGGGCTGGGCAGTTCCAGCTCGCAGCGGGGGAAGACGAAGTGGCCGCGCTGCAGCGGCCGCACGCGGTAGCCGAGCTGGGTGGTCTCGCCCGGGTGCAGTTCCGCGGCCAGGGGCAGATGCTCGAAGTCCATGCCCGAGGGCAGGTGGTCGAACAGCGTCACCCGCAGGCGCTGGCCGAAGCCATGCTGCAGTTGCAGGCGTACCTCGCTCCAGCGCCCCAGTGGCAGGTTGCCGGCCAGTTGGCGTTGCAGGCGCGGGCTGGGCAGGCGGCGCAGCCACAGGGCGTCGCCCAGGGCCAGGCCGAGCAGGGCCAGCAGCAGGACCCACCACAGCTGTTGCAGCCAGGCCGGCGCCGGGCTGCCCAGGGCCGTGGCGCTGCCCAGGCCGATGGCGGCCAGGGCCAGCGCGGCGAGCAGCGCGAGCAGGACGCGCGATGGCTTCATAGGCGCGGCGCCGGTACCTGGTCGAGCAGCTGTTGCAGCACCTGGTCCACCGACAGGCCTTCGATGTCCAGCTCCGGCGACAGCCGCACGCGGTGGCGCAGCACGGCCAGGGCGCAGCCTTTCACGTCGTCCGGAATCACGAAGTCGCCGCCGCGCAGCAGCGCGCGGGCGCGGGCGCAGCGCACCAGGGCGATGGAGGCGCGGGGCCCCGCGCCCAGGGCCAGGCCCGGCCAGCTGCGAGTGGTGCGGGCGATGCGCACGGCGTAGTCGAGCACCTGGTCGTCGATGGCCAGGTCGGCGGCGATCTTCTGCAGCGCCAGCACGTCCTTGTCCTTGAGCAGCGGGCGCAGCGGCGCCACGTCGAGCATGTCGCTGCGCGCCGAGCGCGTCACCTGGCGCACCAGGGTCTGTTCCTCGGCCTCCTGCGGGTAGTCCATGCGCAGCTTGAGCATGAAGCGGTCCAGCTCGGCCTCGGGCAGCGGGTAGGTGCCTTCCTGCTCGATGGGGTTCTGCGTGGCCAGCACCATGAACGGCTGCGGCACCGGCAGGGCGCGGCCTTCCAGAGTGACCTGGCGTTCCTGCATCACTTCCAGCAGCGCCGCCTGGGTCTTGGCCGGGGCGCGGTTGATCTCGTCGGCCAGCAGCAGGTTGGTGAAGGCCGGGCCCTTGCGCAGCTTGAACTGCTCGCTGGCCAGGTCGTACACGGCGTGGCCGGTGACGTCGCTGGGCATCAGGTCGGGGGTGAACTGGATGCGCGCGAAGGCGCCGTCGAAGCAACGGGCCAGGGCGCGCACCAAGAGGGTCTTGCCCAGCCCCGGCACGCCTTCGACCAGGATGTGGCCGCCGGCGAGCAGGGCGGTGAGCACGTCGTCGATCACCCCGACCTGGCCGATCAGGGCCTTCTGCAGTTCGTGGCGCAGGGCCTGGGCCAGCTGGCTGGCGCGCTGGCGCTGGGCCGCCGGGTTGGCGGACGGGGTGGCGCTGGGTTCGGGCGTCTGTTCGCTCATGCGATCTGGAGCTTTGTTAATTGTTACTTGTGATTTTTCTTCCATAAATCAATCATTTACCTAAATTAATTTTTTTGGAATTTTTGGATGCGAGAAAGGGGGCTGCCAACCTCTACTAATGCACTTCAATCTTGGCACCTGTCGCCCGGCCTTAACCAAGATCAAGCCGTCCATCCGCATTCAGTGGTTATCGCGATGACGTGGAATCTACCACCTAGTGAATGCGGCCGGCCCGAATTAGTAGATTTTTTCGAACGACCTTTCGGCTAACGCAGCGACCGATCACGGTTGCTCGATAACGTCTGCTTTCGGCAGGAAGCGGTCACCTTAGCCGTAAGCGACTATCGGGCTGATCATTATCCATAGTCCCCTTGAAATCCTGTATCTCCCCGCTACATTGCCAGTACCTGGCCACTATGATCGATAAGTGTGGTTAGGGCGCAGAGGCCGACATGATGTGAATGCCGGCTGACAGGTCGGTCGAGATGGGCATGCAATGGCATAGCGGCTACCACCAACGGTAGTACGCATTAGTTGCTTGAACCTCGCCCTTAGAGCAAATACAGAAGGGATAGTTACAACATGGCTAGATGCACAGCGCCAGTTCGGGGACATAGCTCAGCGGCGGCCGCAGCGGCCTGCCCTGCATGCCGATATCGTACCAGTTACCGCTCTGGCGGTTACTCCTCGTCGTACTCTTCAAGCTCTTCCTCGTCAGGCAGCAGCGTGAGCAGCTATGGTAGCGGCGGTGGGCGATCGGGGGGCGGTTCCAAGCCGCGCTGGTCGAAAGCTGGTTCTTCCATTTCGTATACTTCGGCGCAAGTGGTGTCACTTACACCAGTTCGTCAAGCAGTTGAGGCCCGAGCAGCGGAGCAGCCTGACCTGCGTGATGTATTTCTCTGCCACGCTTGGGACGACCGCCAAGGTGCGGCTAAGGAGCTGCATGAGCTGCTCGTAGCCGCTGGTGTCAAAGTGTGGTTCAGCGAAAAGGACCTTGGACTAGGCGTTCCGATGATGCGGGCCATCGACAAGGGCTTGGCGAATTCACGAATCGGGCTTGTGCTGGTCACTCCCGCGCTTCTGGCCCGCCTCCCCAAAGAAAGCGTCGCTGATAAGGAGCTTTCCACGCTTCTGGCAGGAAACCGGCTCATTCCCATCGTGCACACCACGACGTATGAAGCTCTTCGCAATGTCAGCCCTATGCTCGCCTCCCGAAGCGGTCTAGATACCGCGGAGGACTCAATGGCAGTGGTCGCGCAAAAAATTGCTGAGCTGGTCGCGCTATAGCTCTAGAGAAAATGTTCTTGAGTAAGCCATTCAACCCGCCGCTGCTTCGCGATGCAACGTAGCTCAGTCAGTTGTCTCTGCTCTGAGCCGGTAGCTGCTTCTCGCCTAAGGCAGCTACCGACCACAAGGCGACGTTCGCTAGCACGTATTGCAGTCGAAAGGTCGGATTGATTTATCCCTCTAAAGAGAATAAAAACATACGCACCGCAAGAAGGTCCTATCAACCACACAGGGAGAGTGCTATGGGCAGCTCAGGTTCGGGTAATTTTTCGGACTATCCAGGGACAAAGGCCAAGGAGGTCGCTGGAAATGGAACAGGCGTGGCGGGTGGCACTAGCGGCGTCGACAAATGCAAGCAAGCATTTCACGTACTGCTCGATGATGTTGGAAACAGCGACCTCTATTCGCAGTTCAAGAGGGTCCCAGTTGTCGGCGACCAACTCGGCATTCTCTTCGACAAAAGGCGTGTCTTCGCAGTCGATGTGAATGGAGTAAAGGTTGGAGCGCTTCCCACATCATTTAACTATCTCGTGGCCTGTCTGGAAGACGGCGTCACTTATGTCGGATTGGTGAGCTCCTCCGCAGTAACACCCGTCCCCACCGTAGCTGCTGACTTCGTTCCGCAATAATCATGCGCCATACAGATACTGTCCTAGTTGTTGGGGAGCTTGTCGTCGACTACACGCTTGCCCAGCATGGTGCAATGTGCAAACTCCGCTTAGGTGGCGTCGCGCACGCTGCGAGAGGGTTATGGGCCGCAGAGCTGGAATACTCAGTAGCAGCTTTCTGCCCGCAATACCTCGTTGACGAAGCAAAGAGCTATCTCTCAGAGTTCGGATGCAAAGATTTCATCTGGCTTGGTGATGTAGTCGGTGCACCGAACGTTGTCCTTATTGGTGACGTGACAGAGGTTTCGCACCAAGGCTACGAAGACTTGATGCGTGATACCAAGGTTGTGAGGTTCCATGATCCATTACCTCGCCTTGATGCTTACCAGAAGGTTGTGATTTTCCCCGGTAGGTTTGATATCAACGCACTCACCAGCGCGTTCGCTGCGGATGCACGATTCTCGTTCGATATCGCGTACGACCTTGAGGACCTATCGTCGCTCGATGCGTTCAGGGGGCGTGTGCAGGCCCTCATAATCTCAACATCGTCCTCGCTGTTCATGAAGCTTGGAAAGGATGATATCGATGGTCTGCTAGATTCGGTGAAGACCCTTCTGCCAGAGGTTTTCCTACTCAAAGAGAATCGTGGCGGGAGCCGCCTTTTTGACTTGCGTGACGACAACGTCATAGAGATACCAGCAACTCTGGGCCATACCGCCAACTCGGTCGGCGTTGGGGATGTCTATTCCAGTGTCATGGTGGGCCTCTCTCACAAGGGATGGACTGAAGCAGCGTGGCGCGGCTGCCAGGCCGCCACGGTTTATTCGCAGTCGACATTTCCCGACGACATCAAGCGCGATGTACAACGTGGTTTCCGACTCTCGCTAGCGGTGCTGGAAGCGCTTGGCGGGACGGTTCTCCCATGGCACGACCGGAAAAGCTACTCGATCTACCTCGCCGGCCCGGACTTCACGTACATCGAAAAGCAGGAGCTCGATCGTGCAGTGGATAGCCTCACATATCACAATTTCAGGGTGCGACGCCCCATCTTGGAGAATGGAGAGCTGACGTCCCCCGCAAGTGAAGAAGACCTGCGCCGCACGTACCACATGGATTGTCAACTGCTGAAGGAATGCGATGCAGTCTTCGCGATTCCTCTTGGCCGTGACCCTGGAACGCTCGTCGAAATCGGTATGGCAATCGAGATGGGCAAGCCGGTCATCACTTACGATCCTCGGCGTGAAAATGAGAACACGATGGTGGTCGTCGGAAGTTCTGTATACTCCGCGGCCCTTGATGCGTGTCTCAACGGCACCTTCAACGCACTTGCTGAATTGAGGGCCGAATCACGGTGAGTAAAGCGCTCCTTCTGGCCTCTGGCGGCCTGGACTCAACGACTGTTGGATATCAGCTCGCAGCAGCGGGCCTTGACGTCGTGCCAATTTTTTTTGACTACGGGCAGCATTGTGTAGACCTAGAGTGGAGTCGTGTAAATGAAGTCCTGCCGTCCGATATGCAGCGGCCACAGCGCTTTGACATATCGGACATCTTCCGAGGTTCGCAGTCGCGGCTGATTTGCGAAGCCGACCTTTGGACTGAAGAGGTCAAGGACGACGATCTATACATCCCGTACCGGACAATGCTGTTCTTCGCCGCCGCCGCGGCGCGCGCACAGACTATTGGTATCCTGGATGTCTATACCGGCTTCATCAACAGCAACCACGCCAAAGAAATTGACTGTACTGCCGCGTTTATGAATAGCCTTGACGGACTCACGTCGAGCATTGGCCCGGTTCGCTTTCATTCGCCGTTCCGCTATTCGTCCAAGGCTGATGTTGCCAAGACAGCGGCCGAGCTCGGCGTGCCTATCGGACGAACCTATTCGTGCCAGGCGTCCGCACAGTTTCCGTGCGGCGCTTGTCCGAACTGCGTCGAGCGTCTGAACGCTTTGAAAGAGGCGAAGCTGGTATGAGCAGCTCCCTAATCGAGGTGTTGATCGTAGCGCGCCGCATCGCCAATTATGCCAAGGATGAAGGTGCGCTGATTGATGAGAAGCCCCTGCGTGCTACTTGCGCGCACTTGGGGGCCGTTCTCGCTGATTCGGTGCTCCAGGCAGGGCTCAATTACACCACTGTGGTGCGTCCGCGGGTGCTTTCCATCCTTCGGGCACATCCGAATCGACATACGATTTCCTCACTGATTTCGCTGATTCAGGACGGAGATACGGCTGCATTCTTGAACTGGCGCCACCATGAGAAGGTGCGTCGTTTCGAAGCTCTGGTGGTTTTTCTGCAGGGGCGGGGGATCGAAGACGTACGGGATTTGCGCTCGAGTCTAGCATCCGACGAATTTTGCAATGCAATTCAAACCGTCAACGGTATTGGGCCGAAGACCGTCGATTACATGGCCTGTCTTGTCGGCATTGACTCAATCGCCGTTGACCGCCATGTTCGAACGTTCGCGAAAGCGGCTGGTGTCGAGAATGATGACTACCACTTTCTGCGCAAATCGTTTTGCTGTGCGGCTGATCTTCTTTCACTCCCACGCCGAGAGTTCGACGCCTGGCTCTGGCGCCGGGCTACAGCTCCGACTCAGGTGCAATTGCCCCTCGCAGTCTAGATACACTTGGTGAAGTAGCGGCTCATAGCAAAAGTCGTGGCGCCAGTTCGCTATCTGGCGATGATTATTCACGGCTAGTGGTGATTTTCTCCAACCCTATTACATTCGCGAAATTTGTGCTTCCTCACTCCGCATAGCACAAGTCAGGTCGTGGCTTTAGCCATACCTTGAACATTGGGGCAACGGGGCGGCCAGATTCGTGTTGGCGCCGCTCATCGCCGATGCGCCGACCGGCCACCATTGAATAGTCCGACAGTGAATGGCTCATCCTTCGCTCTTTTCGTTGCCTCCGAAGAGCAGACTCCCTGTGCGCCAAACGGCGTAGCCGAAGTTACGGATCAACTGCTCGCCCTGCCGCAGATACGACGCCGTGGTGTCGATGCCTGCGAGCTTGAGGGCTTCGCCGATCTTCGAGCTCGTCGGGTGCGCATCGCCAAGGCGCATGTCGTAGGCGCCGGCGATAGCTGCGAAGACCTCTCTCGCACGCTCCTGTCCGGCCTTCTGGGCCAGGATACTTTGCAGCAACTTGTTGGACCCCAGTTTCTCCTTGTCAGGGTGCTCGGACAGCTTCCGAAGAGAGCGAACATCGAGTCGATCTGAGAAGACGCGAACGAGTTCTTTGGCCAGCCGTAAGAGCGAAGCCTGATCTTTGCTTGAAAAGCGTGAGATGTGTTGCATCGACGCTGCGTCGTCAATCTCGTGCGAGAACAGCGACACGCCGAATGCTTGGCGGAATTCGGCTTCCAGCAGCCGCATGCATCCGAATAGCATCTCCTCCACGGCATTGGTATCTGCTGGCTGGGCTTTGACCTGAGAGGCTAGGAGTTCGGCGCTGACCTTGCCCTCCGGCGCGACGTTACTCGCGGCCCAGAGGAATTGTTCCCAAGCTGGTAGCCTGGCGATGTCGTAAGCGTAGACGGTGATGAGCTCCGAGGCGTTGATCCCGAAATGGGTCGAGTACCCCGATGTGGAATTTATCGCGCCGGTTTCAGCCGTGTACCATTTCAAGGAGAAGCCGCGATGGGTCAGAAGGTCGGTGACCACGGATGGGCGGAACCAGAGCCATCGTCCAATGTCTTCGTCATTGAGTTTGGCTGAGAACTCTCGCGAGCCGTCGGTATCAACGATGAAGTGCGGAAGGTTCTGATCTTGATCCCTGCGCACTCGGGTGCTCTTGCCCTGGTGCTCAATCCACTCGTCTCGCCAGAACTCGCCTTCGACGCGCACCCCCGGATATCCGCTTCGATGGCCTTTGGCGCTCTCCGATGCGGTGTTGCGGTTCGTCTCGGGCCCCATGATTGGGGCGTCTTCCTCTTCGTCGACATCGGTGCGCCACACTCGCATTAACGCCCAACTGCCGCCGAAAACGGCGTCCAGCTCCTTGATTCGCAATTCATATCTTCCGCCTTCACGCTGCTCTTGGATCTCGTTCAAGCCTGCATAAAGACTGTCCTTGAGGCTGGCGACGTTCTCGACGCGCTGACGGTAATAGGAGAGGCGGAGGGACAGGCCGCGAGCGGCCAGGTAATCCATCAGGAATTCCCGCTTGATCTCGATCAGGCGATGGCTGCCGTCGCTGTCCATTGTCTCCCTTGCGACCACGACAAAGTCCTCTTCCGGCCTAACCCAGTTCGGGCCCTCCTTAATCAGGCCAAGCGCGACCACCAAGTCTGGATTCAGAATCCACTGCCGGCCTCCGATGACGGGCTGCGGATGCTCGAAAACGAGGTTGATCCCGATGGGCTCTTTGTCGTTGTATTGATACACATCGATCGGCGAGTAATGGCCATCCGAGTAGGCAAACGGCGCCACGGTATGCCCGGTGCCGATGTCACTCCAACTCAAGCGCTCGGCGAGCCCGTGATGCTGCTTTGGAAAGGCGACGGAGCCGCAGGCGAATACGTCCGCGACATACCCCACTTCCTTCACGTTGCCTTTCTCGTCATTCAACGACGCACGAAGGGGGATCCAGGTCGCCCGCGAGAACGGACGCCGAATTTCAGAGGTTTGAAGAATCCAGGCTTCGGTCATAATTCGGTTCCCTAAGTGATGTCAGCAGCCGCTACTTTAATCCAACAGCGCGCCCCGGAATCATGTGGGGGCTGTTCGCTGGACGTATGCGAGGGAAGCCAATGCTGCATGGGAAAAAGTCGGGCTAGGGAGCGAATGCCCGAAAGCAGTTATGGACAAGTGCCACTTTGAGATTGTGACCCGAGCATAGGACGGAGATGTCTACCGGAGCGGGAGAAGTTCACTTGATGATGAACAACTCATAGTCTGGTGATGAAGAACTCTCACGCTATGCTGGCCGGGGCTTATAGGGGGTGCGCGCAAGCGGGCCATAGGCCCTTAATACCCGCTCGTTGTTCGCCTGATCCTCGATGCGCAGGGCATCGCGTTCATCGTCTAGGCGGCCCTGTTCCAACTGCCAGGAGGCGATCAATGCATAATCAGGCTCAGGTCGCTGTCGCTCAGCGTGGATCTGCCGCGCATAGTGGCTGATCATCAAGTCCAGACACCATTCTGCCAAGTCAAATGCCTTCCAGTTTTCAGCAGTAGTCATGTGGCTTCCTCGAGTCCAGATCGACCACCTTTCGGTCTTTCAGCTTGGATTTTAGGACCTCATTTTCGTTCAGCAGAACCTCGTTGATCGACGCGAGGAGGGCGACCTTGGCTCGCAATCCCTCAATCTCCTGACGGTAGTCTGCGGACTTCTTGCGCTCGGCGATCAAGTCTTGGTGTTTTGCATCGCGCATGGCACGACTGGTTCGTCCCTGAGCCTCGCGGATAGCCTCGGCAATGTCTGGGTAGTAGTTGTGGATCAGTGCCGTCGATACTTTCGCTTCTCGGGCTACTGCAGCGATGGTGACTTTGGTTTCCCCGGTGTGAGCGCGGCCCTTCTGGATTCGATAGAGGGCGAGCTTCAAGTCCTTTTCACGGTCCACGGCTGGCTTGCTTTTTTGACTGCCTTTTCCTTTGGCCTCATGCGATCAGTGTCTCCGACGCGATGCCTAACTGGGCCAATACGTCACGACAGCGATTTAGGTCGCGCTCAACGCGTTGGCGGCCGCCCTCGCCAATGTCCGAGCAGTGCAGCAGCCCTTTCAGGTCATCGTAGAGTCGCTGGTAAATGGGCATGTGGCGGCGCCCGATCACGGCATTGGTGCAGTTGCTGCAGCGAGTGCGCTCAAGGGTATTACCAATACAGCCGTCATTGTCTACGGTACACCAGGCATGGCCGTTACTGCGAATTGCAGTGCTCTTGGCAATGGACTTCAGCATGGATGCGTGGTCCTTGAAGATCAGCAGGTTCTGCGGCTCTCGCTGCCACTGTTTCAGTGCGCGACCGTAGCCGCCGGCCAGGGAGACGTCCCCATCCAGCTACACTGCTGTCCGGCACGCCTCATGCTATTAACAGCTGCCCCTGACGCAGGTTGATCTCGCGTATTCGCTCCTGCCGTCGTCGGTAACGTTCGGCCTCCAGGCCTGGGCGCTGAAACAGCGTTGCCTGTACCTCCACCATCAGCATCCACAGGCTTTGCCGCGTTCCCGTCCTGCGTTGGTAAAGGTTCAGCAGCAAGTAGCTGATCAGCGCACAGAGAATCTGGATGCGCACGGCATTCTCGCTACGGCCCAGGAAACGCCTGACCTTCAGGTGTTGCTTGATCCATTTGAAAAACAGCTCGATCCGCCAGCGATCCCGATAGCGCTCGGCGATTTCTGCCGCCGGGCTGCTCAGGTCGTTGGTCGCCAGGCTCAGAGGCGGCTCATCGCCTGGGCGGTTCACCAGGATCCGCCGCAGGGGCTGGGTGTAGTGATTACGCCGTCGGCCACCTGGGTTGCGGTTGGAGAAGCTCACCTCTTCGTCTCGCAGGATCGTTTCCCGGTCTTGCTGGGGAACCTCGCGCTGGGCCAGGACCTTGAGCCGCACATTGGACTTGAATCGTGTGACGAAGCGGGCCTTCTGGGCATCCAGGCTCGCCCACCAGTTGAAGTCGTAATAGCCCTTGTCGAATACGTAGGTGGCCTGTGGCTCGATACCCAGCGTCCGGCCTTCGTCGATGTCGTTGACGTTGGCTGCGCTGAAGCTGCAATGCACCGGTGCTGCCGCCTGCTCGGCATACAGCACATGGACTTTCAGCCCCTGGGAGCGGGTTCGATTGGACAGCGTCCATTCGTCGAAGCCAGGGCCCTTGAGGGTGATCGTGGTGGAGTCCAGCAGGTACAGCAGTTCCTTCCCGTCACGGCGTAACTGCCGGCAGACGCCCGCCATCAGGTAGTGCGCAACCTGGGCGAAGACCTCGGTATTACGGCGTTCGTTGGCATCGGCCAGGGTGGAACGCCGGATCGGGCCCGTCCCCAGGTGATAGTGCTGATGGGGATGGCTGTTGAAGCTGGTTTCAAGCGCCCGCAGGCTGCTCACGCCGGCCAGTTGGGCATACACCATGGCGACCAGGTGATCCCAGCTGCCAAAGCGCTTGCTGTGCTTGTCGGCGCCGTGTTCGGCGACCAGTCGATCGAAGACGCCGCGAGGCAGCGCTTTTAGTACATCGTGAAAACGGCTTATCCTGAACATCTTGCGGGGGCTGTGAGGTTGAGTTGGCGCTCAACGGTTTAACCCGTGCCTTCAGCCCCCGCAAGCCCTCCAGACGCCCCCTCGAAAATATTCCGGACAGTAGTGCATCCAGCTACCAACAACGCCGAGCTTGATGTCTTCCAGCTCCGCCTGAATCTTGTCATGCAGCTCAAGGTCCAGGTGTTGCCCCCAACTGCCGTCCATGGCGTAGCCCAAAGTCATGTCCATCGACCAGTGTGCGAAGTGCTGCTTGAGATAGCGCAAGTCGCCAAAGCGGCTATGCGCGACGTAGTTAGCGAATTTGCGGCGGAATTGGTGGCTGGTGAGGTTCCAGCTCAGACCGCAGTCCTTGGCGAATGCCTTAAGATAGATGCCCCAAGCGCCACTCGAAAGCGTGCGTGCTTGCTTTTCCCCCAGAGCCAAGCCGAGGAAGAGCGCATGGCGGTGCTTCTGCGCCTCGGCGATCTAACCTTTACAAGGTGCCGGATCATAGGGCATTCCTGAGGCTTTGCAGGTGGTCGACCTGGCGGGTGAATTCGGCGGCGCTCATGCGTGGCGCCGGGTAGGGCCGCATGGCCTGGCTGATGGCGCTGACCGGCAGGCGCGTCATGCGCCCGAGCAGTTGCCACTGTTCGGCGATCGGCAGGCGTTCGAAGCCCGGCTGGCGCTGCCGCGCGCGGCGCAGCACGTCGCGCTGCAGGCCTTGCACCAGGGCCACGTGGCCGCGCTGGCGGAGCAGGAAGTCGGCGCCGGCGCGCAGGTGTTCCACCAGTTGCCGGCGGGCGCGGCTGGGCACCGGTTGCAGCGGGCCCTGGCGCTGGCCGGCGCGCCACAGCAGCAGCGCCAGCAGCAGGGCGAGGGCGACCAGCGCCTGCGGGTAGTTGCGCAGCAGCAGGTTGAGCAGGCTGTCGCCCTCGGCGCGGTAGACCAGGGTCACGGCGCTGTCCTGGGTCAGGTACCAGAGCAGCCAGGCGTTGTCGTAGGCGTCGAGGTTGGCGGTCTGCCAGATCCAGTTGTCGGTCAGCACCGTGACCAGGCCGTCGCCCAGCTGCAGTTGCAGCAGGTGGGTGGCGTCGTGGCTGTTGGCCCAGGCGTAGGCGAGGTTCTTCGAGTCGTAGAGGTGGTACTCGGTGTCGAAGCCGATGTAGGCCGGGGCCTGCTCGTTTTCCAGGTAGAGCTTGGTCAGGTCCGGGTAGGCGTCCGCGTCCTCTTCTTCCCCGGCCTTGGCCGGGTCCGCCGCGGGGGACGCTGGCTGCTCGACGCCCTTGGGCGGCGGCACCTTGGCCGGCGCCGCGGCCTCGCCATCGGCTTCGGGCTTGTCGGCGCTGGCGCCCTTGTCCAGGTCCTCGGTCAGGTATTGCTGGATGCCCAGCGGGTCGAGCAGCAGGTCGCCGCTCTTGCCGTCCTTCTCGTCCCACAGGCGTTCGGCAGTGACGATCAGGTGGCCGCCGCGGCGCGCCCAGTCGAGCAGGGCGCGGTTCTGCGCGGGGGTGACGTTCTCGCGGCCGCCCAGCAGGATCAGGGTGTGGCCCTGGCTGGGGAGGTTGTCGAGCACCTCCAGGCCCTTGGCGCTGTCGACCCGCAGGCCGCGGCCGCGGAGGAAGCGCTCGGCGGCCAGGTAGGGGTTGGCCCGCACCTCGGGGGAGGGGCCGTGTTCGATCTTCTCCGGGTAGGGCCGCAGGTTCAGGTACAGGTACCAGGCCACGGCGGCGCCGACCAGCAGCACCAGCACGCCGAGCAGCCAGCGGGTGGAACGGCTCATGCCGGCGCTCCCGGGCCGAACAGCCGGCGCCAGCCGTCGCACAGCGCCTGGCGCAGTTCGCCGGGCGGCAGGCGGTGGCCATAGGCGAGGGCCTGCCAGTGGCCGGTCAGTTCCCGCGCGTAGCTGTCCAGCTCGGGTTGCTGCAGGCCTTCAACCTGGCCCAGCACTTCGCCTTCGGTGCTGGAGTCGCGCAGCGGCACCCGGTAGTCGTGCAGCAGGCGGCTGAGCAGGGCGCGGTAGAGCAGGCCCAGCGCCGCGCGGGGCTGCTCGTCCCAGAGCCGCTCGGCGGCGCTGGCGACGTCCTCGGGCAGGCTTTCCGGCGCCAGTTCCAGGCCGAACAGCACCGCCGGCGCCTCGCGCGGGGCCTTCTGCGGCAGGCCCAGGCGGCTGGCGAACAGGCGCAGCCATTCGCGGTAGCGCCACAGCAGCAGGACCACGGCGGCGATCAGCGCGGCCCACAGCAGCGTCTGCAGCGATTGCAGGATCAGGCCCAGCGGCCGCCAGTGGGCCAGGGCCTCGAAGAAGGCCTTGAGGTCGTCCTCGTTGCCCTTGCCGGCCTTCTCCCTGGGCGGCTCGCCCAGGCGCCAGCGGGTGACCGTCTCGCTGTTGCGGAAGGGCGGGGCGTCGAGCAGGGCGTCGACGGCCTGGCGCGACTGCTCGCTGGTCAGCTTCTGGTGCAGCAGGCGCGCGGCTTCGGGGCCGTTCGGGTCCTGGTTGGGCAGCGGGCAGCTGGTGGCGCTTTCCGCGGCCCAGGGCGCGCTGCCGGGCAGCATCGCCAGGGCGCCGGCGCACACCAGCAGCAGGGCGTAGGCGCTGCCCACCAGGCGCTGGCGCAGGCGGCGGAACACCAGTTCGATGTCCCAGGCCTCCAGCTCGGTGCGGCGGTTGAGGTAGAGGGTGAATCCGCAGGCCACGTAGACCGGCTCCCAGACCACCAGGACCAGCGCGTAGAGCAGGTTGGACAGGTGCTCCAGCCATTGCCAGTCGCCTTGCAGGGCATCCAGCAGGGCCTGCCATTTCCAGTCCGACAGCCATTGCTGCGGCAGCATCAGGTAGAGCAGCGCCATCAGCCCCAGGTACAGGGCCAGCTCGAAGTGCATGCCGACCACCGTCAGCCAGGTGGCGCCGCCGGCGTTGCGCTGGCCCAGCACCACCAGGCGCTGGCTGCGCGCCGCACCGGCCAGGCCTTCCAGTTGCAGCACCGGCAGGTCGAAGCTGCGCGTCGGGCTGAAGCGCCGCCACAGCAGGCTGGGCAGCAGCTGGCGCCGCAGCAGGCCGGGGAAAGCGCGCAGGGCTTCGCGCAGCGTCGGGGTGTCGGCGAACAGGGCGCGGGAGAGGATGTACAGCGGCAGGCGCTCGAAGGCCGGCTTCAGCCACCAGAAGATCAGGATGGCCAGGCTGGAGTAGTCCCACAGCAGCAGGCTGAGCACGGCGAACACCGGCAGCGTGACCAGCGCCCAGCTGGCCATCAGCAGCCCGGCATGCCGCCGCGCCAGGAGCACGCCGAGGTCCAGCGCTTCCCAGGCGCTGCGCGGGCGGATCGCCACGCTGGCGTCAGTCAGGCGCATGGCGTTGGCGTCCGGCGAACAGGAAGTAGCTGCCGACCAGCAGCCAGAGCGCGGCGCCGACGCCGTACTTGACCGTGGCCGGGAAGCGCGTGAGCGAGGACCAGTAGCCCTCGACGAAGGCGGCGACGAGCAGCAGCAGGATCACCCCGGCGACCAGCTGGATGGCCTTGGCCGCGGCCTGGCGCAGTGCCTCGCCGCGGCTCAGGCGCCCCGGGGCGAGCAGCGCCCAGCCGAGCTTGAGCCCGGCGGCGCCGGCGAAGGTGACGGCGGTCAGCTCGAAGGCGCCGTGGCCGATGACGAAGGACCAGAAGGTCTGCACGTAGCCGATCTGCGTCAGGTGGCCGGCCACCGCGCCTATCATCAGGCCGTTGAAGAACAGGAAGAACAGGCTGCCCAGGCCGAACAGCAGGCCGCTGGCGAAGGTCTGGAAGGCGATGCCGATGTTGTTCATCACGTAGAAGGCGAACATCTGCCAGTTGTCCCCGGCGCCGCGCTCGCCCAGCGGGCCCAGGCGCGCGGCGTCGGGGGCGTACATGCTTTCCATCTCCGCCACCCGTTCGGCGCTGAGCACGCTGTAGACCAGGTCGGGGAAGCAGTACACCAGCACGCCCATGAGCAGCAGGGTGCCGTAGAACAGCAGGCTGGCGACGGCGATGGCGCGCCACTCTTCGCGCACCAGGCGCGGGAAGCCGGCCAGCAGGAAGCCGATCAGCCGCGAGCCGAGGTGGCTGCGGTGGCGGTAGAACTGCTGGTGGCCGCGCATGGCCAATTGCTGCAGGTGGTCGATCAGGTGGCTGCTGTAGCCGCGGTCCTGGGCCAGGGCCAGTTGCTGGCAGAGGCTGCGGTAGTCGCTGGCGAAGTCGCCGTCGCGGGTGGATTCCTCGCGCTTGCCGCTCTCCAACTGCTCCAGGCGCTTGGCGAAGCGCTTCCAGTCGTTGCGGTGGCGCTGCTCGAACAGGCTCTGCTTCATGGCGCCAGGCCTCCGCCGAGCAGGCCGCTGGCGATGCCGGCCAGGCGCGCCTCGGCCTGTTCCGCGGGCACGCCCAGGGGCTCGGCGAGAATCCCCGCCAGCTCCTCGCGGCGCGCCGCCGACAGGCCCGCGGCACGTTCGCTGAAGCCGGTGACGGCGCGCTGCTCGGCCAGGCTCAGCGGGCACGGCGGCAGTTGCGGCGGCACCTGGGGAACCGGCGGCCGGCTCGGCGGCGGGTCGCGATAGATCACCAGGGTGCCGGCGGCCAGGTCGCCCAGGCGCTTGAACGCCGGGTTGGACAGGCAGGCCAGCAGGCCCAGGGTGTAGCCGAAGGGCAGGATGTCGGCGAAGCGCAGCAGGTTGCGCAGCAGCGAGGCGGGCCAGCCGACCGGCGTGCCGTCGTCGTGGACCACGCGCAGGCCCATGACCTGCTTGCCGGGCGAGCGCCCCTGGTTGAGCACTTCGAACAGGACCATGTACCACCAGGTGACGAGGAAGGTGAGCAGCAGCCCCAGGCCGGTGCCCAGTTGACCGAGGAAGGCCAGCAGGATGTACATCACCAGCATCAGCAGCACGCGGATGCCCAGGTCGATCAGGTAGGCCAGGGCGCGGGCCACCGGCCCGGCCGGGCGCAGGAGCAGGTCGATGCCTTCCGGGGTTTCCACCTGGTAGCGGGTGTCCAGCGGCGGGCTGGCGGGGCGTGGTGGCGCGGCGGCGATCAAGGGCGTTGGCAGTCGCTAGAGGGAAAGTCCGATGCTAGCCAGCGCCGCCCTGCTAGGCAACCAGGGCGGCGGGCAATTCCGGGCTGTTTCTCAGTTGGCCGGCGGCAAGACGCCGAAGATGGTGCGGTAGAGCACGCCGATGGCGATGAAGGCCAGCGGCAGCGTCCAGACCAGGCCGATCAGCAGCGGGATGGCGCTGAGCAGCATGATCAGGCCGAGCGCCAGGAACAGGCCGAAGACCTTGAACCAGTGCTGGCCGATGGCTTTGCGCGAGGCCTCCATGGCCTGCCAGGGCGACAGACCGCGCTCCACCACCAGCGGGATGGCCAGGGCATAGGAGACGCCCAGGTAGATGCCCGGCAGCACCAGCAGGAACAGGCCCAGGTAGGTCAGCACGGTGATCGCAAGGCCGGTGATGAGCAGCGGGACGAACAGGCCGAAGTAGGCGAACAGCTCGTTGATGGTCGCCGGCTGATCGGCGGCGCGGCGGATGCCGATCATGTTCAGCCCGGCCAGCAGCGGGTAGCAGAGCGCGCTGGCGAGGACGCTGACGATGATTTGCAGCGCGCCGGGTTCGGAGTCGTGGATCAGGCCCAGCAGGCCGAGGACGAAGGCGATGACGAAGCTCAGCAGGTTGACCGCCACGCCGTAGATGATCGCCGCGACCACCAGCGTGCCCTTCATGCCCTTGACCTTGTGCCAGGCTTCGCCCAGCACGTCGCCGATGCGGAAGTCGTAGCCGCGGGCGAGGGCTTCCTCGATGCTGGGCGCGCCCGCGCCCGTGGGGTTCTGCTGCAGCTGGCTGGCCGGTGTCGCGTAGGGGTTCTGTTCGAATTCCTGGTTCATATGAGCCAATCCCTGGTGATGTGAAAGAAACCGCGCCTACACCATAACCCATACCGAGGTTCCGGGCAGCCCGCGGGGGGATGGTAGACTGCCCGGCCAGGCCAAGGGAGAGCGTCATGACCGCCAGCATCTTCTGGTACGACTACGAGACCACCGGCATCGACCCGCGCCGCGACCGCCCGTTGCAGGTCGCCGGCATCCGCACCGACGAGGCGCTCAACGAGATCGAGGCGCCGCTGAATTTCTATTGCCGCCCCAGCGACGACATCCTGCCGCATCCGGCAGCCTGTCTGATCACCGGCATCACCCCGCAGCGCCTGGAAGAGCAGGGCCTGGGCGAAGCCGAGTTCATGACCCGCCTGCACGCCGAGCTGTCGCGCCCGGGCACCTGCGTGGCCGGCTACAACACCCTGCGCTTCGACGACGAAGTCACCCGCTACAGCCTCTACCGCAACTTCTTCGACCCCTACGCCCGCGAATGGCAAGGCGGCAACAGCCGCTGGGACCTCATCGACCTGGTGCGCACCGCCTACGCGCTGCGCCCGGAAGGCATCCAGTGGCCGCTGAACGACGAAGGCGTGGTCACCCTGAAGCTGGAGCGCCTGACCGAGGCCAACGGCCTGGAGCACGGCCAGGCCCACGACGCGCTGTCCGACGTGCGCGCGACCATCGCCATGGCCCGGCTGCTCCGCCAGCGCCAGCCCAAGCTCTACGACTTCCTCTACCGCCTGCGCGGCAAGCACGCGGTGCTCGACCAAGTGCAGTTGCTCAAGCCGCTGGTGCATGTGTCCGGGCGTTTCTCGGCGGCGCGCAGCTTCCTGTCGCTGGTGCTGCCGCTGGCGTGGCATCCGCGCAACCGCAACGCCCTGATCGTCTGCGACCTGGGGCTGGACCCGGCGCCGTTGCTGGAACTGGACGCCGAGACCCTGCGCCAGCGCCTGTACACCCGCCGCGAGGAACTGGGCGAGGGCGAGCTGCCGGTGCCGCTGAAGCTGGTGCACGTCAACCGCTGCCCGGTGCTCGCGCCGCTGGCTGTGTTGCGCGAGCAGGACCAGGCGCGCCTGGGCATCGACCTGGCGGCCTGGCAGGCGCGCGCGCAGGTGCTGGTCGAAGGCAAGCCGCAGTGGCAGGACAAGCTGGCCGCGATATATGAACAAGAGAACTTCCCCGGCGTCGCCGATCCGGAACAGCAGCTATATGACGGGTTTATCGGCGACCGTGACCGGCGGCTCTGCGAACAGGTACGCCAGGCGGACCCCGTGCGCCTGGGGCGAGAACAATGGCCATTCGACGATCCGCGCCTGGTGGAACTTCTGTTCCGTTATCGCGCGCGGAATTTTCCGGAAACTTTGTCTACGGCCGAGCAGGAACAATGGCGGGAGTTCTGCCGTTGCCGGCTGATGCTCGACGAGTACGGCGCGCCCAATACCCTGGCGAACTTCGAAGTGGCTCTGGCCGAACAGCTCGAAAATACTGGGCTGCAGGGCAGGGCATTGCTGCAGGAGTGGCAGGCATATGCGGCAGTCTTGCGTCAGCGTTATTGCCTTTAGTGTTCCGCGAGTTCTTCGCGGGCAATAAAAAACGCCAGCCGAAGCTGGCGTTTTCGCAATGCGCGTGACGCGGCGGGGCGGGCTCAGCCCAGCAGGGTGGCCCAGCTCTCGACGGTGTCGGCGCCCCACTTGGCCTTCCATTCCTTGAGCGTCTTGTGGTTGCCGCCCTTGGTTTCGATGACTTCGCCGTTATGCGGGTTCTTGTATTGCTTGACCTTGCGCGCGCGCTTGCTGCCGGTGGCCTTGGCGGCACGCGGGGCCTTGCTCAGTTTGGCATCCGGATCGAGCAGCGCGAGGATGTCGCGCAGGGACTTGCCATAGCTGCCCATGAGCGTGCGGAGTTTCTCTTCGAACTCCAGTTCCTTCTTCAGCTTGTCGTCCTTTTCCAGGGACTTGAGGCGCTCTTGAAGTTCCTTGATGGCTTCTTCGGTGGCGCGGTACTCATTGATCAGTGACATGTCGGCGTACCTTGTCTTGAGGTCAAGCGTTGCTGGAATATTAGTACTCCCAATAATAGTCAGCCGATTTGTTCGAGTAAACCATTGGATAAAGTTTTCTGGCTACTTAACGTAATATTTAAGTTGCTTCGATAGACGTATTGTCCGCGCACTTAAATCAGGACCTGTCCGAATGTCCCTTGGCGGCGGTCGCGGTTTTCCCGGGCAGCCGCTAGAATGGCGGCCTTCGCGAAGTATCTGGAGCCACACCCATGCGCACTTTCCGACTGGTGATCGCCTGTCCCGACGGGGTCGGCATCGTCGCCAAGGTGAGTAATTTCCTGGCCACTTACAACGGCTGGATCACCGAGGCCAGTCATCACTCCGACAACGACAACGGCTGGTTCTTCATGCGGCACGAGATTCGCGCCGACTCCCTGCCGTTCGACCTCGACGGGTTCCGCCAGGCCTTCGCCCCCATCGCCCGCGAGTTCAACATGGTCTGGCGCATCACCGACTCGGCGGTGAAGAAGCGCGTGGTGCTGATGGCCAGCCGCGAGTCGCACTGCCTGGCCGACCTGCTGCACCGCTGGCACAGCGGCGAGCTGGACTGCGAGATCCCCTGCGTGATCGCCAACCACGACGACCTGCGCAGCATGGTCGAGTGGCACGGCATCCCCTACTTCCACGTACCGGTGGATGCGAAGAACAAGCAGCCGGCCTTCGACGAGGTGTCGCGGCTGATCGACGAGCACCAGGCCGACAACGTGGTGCTGGCGCGCTACATGCAGATCCTGCCGCCGGACCTGTGCCAGAAGTACCGCCACCAGGTGATCAACATCCACCACAGCTTCCTGCCCTCGTTCATCGGCGCCAAGCCCTATCACCAGGCGTCGCTGCGCGGCGTGAAGCTGATCGGCGCGACCTGCCACTACGTCACCGAGGAACTGGACGCCGGCCCGATCATCGAGCAGGACGTGGTGCGCGTGAGCCACCGCGACAACGTCGAGGAAATGGTGCGCCTGGGCAAGGACGTGGAAAAGATGGTGCTGGCGCGCGGTTTGCGCTATCACCTGGAAGACCGCGTGCTGGTGCACGATAACAAGACCGTGGTGTTCGACTGAGGACCTGTCCACGATCTGCTGCGCGTCGGCATAACGGCGTTAAAAACAGGCGAGCGATGCTCATTTAGCGGACTAAACTGCGCTCTCTCGCCTGTTTCTGCCTTGTTCTGCTCTAGCCCGCGAGATCGTAAACAGGCCCTGAGCCGCGTCGGCCGGGCGAACCCGCATTGCAGGAGAGCCCGGCCATGTCCGACGAGAAAGCCCCCGGCACAGCCACCCTGCCGCCCACCCTGGGCGAGGGCTGTACCAGCCGCTACGACATCGATGCGCTGAGCGAGGAGGACGGCACCGAGTTCCCCGGCGCCGCCGAACTCTGGCGCGAACTGCTGGACGAAGGGGGGCGCCCCGAGGCGCCGCCGAAGAAACCCTAGCCGATTCGCCCGTGTGGAGGTGACCCATGCGCGCCATGCTGCTCGAACAGGTGGGCCAGCCGCTGCGACTGCGCGAGCTGCCCGTGCCGCAACCCGGCCCAGGTGAGCTGCGCGTGCGCGTGGCGGCCTGCGGGGTGTGCCGTACCGACCTGCACGTGGTCGACGGCGAGCTGCCGGCGGTGCCCCTGCCGGTGATCCCCGGGCACGAGATCGTCGGTTACGTCGATGCCCTGGGCGCAGGCGTCGAGGGTTTCACCCTGGGCCAGCGGGTCGGCGTGCCCTGGCTGGGGCATACCTGCGGTCACTGTCCGCCCTGTACCCGCGACCAGGAAAACCTCTGCGACGCGCCGCAGTTCACCGGCTACACCCGGCCGGGAGGCTATGCCGAGTACGTGGTGGCCGATGCGCGCTTCACCTTCGCCCTGGGCGAGGCGGGCGACGACGCCGAGCTGGCGCCGTTGCTCTGCGCCGGGCTGATCGGCTGGCGCTCGCTGGTCAAGGCCGGCGACGGCCGGCGCCTGGGCCTCTACGGCTTCGGCGCAGCGGCGCATATCGTGTTGCAGGTGGCGCGCTGGCAGGGGCGCGAGGTCTATGCCTTCAGCCGCCCCGGCGACCACGCCGCCGAGGCTTTCGCCCGCTCATTGGGCGCCGTCTGGGCCGGCCCATCCGACCAGGTGCCGCCGCAGCCGCTGGACGCGGCGATCATCTACGCCCCGGCTGGCGAACTGGTGCCCGCCGCGCTGCGCGCCGTGCGCAAGGGCGGCCGGGTGGTGTGCGCCGGCATCCACATGAGCGACATCCCGAGCTTCCCCTATTCGATCCTGTGGGGCGAGCGCGAGCTGGTTTCGGTGGCCAACCTGACCCGCCGCGACGGCCTGGAGTTCTTCCCCGTCGCCGCCCGGGCCGGGGTGCGTACCGAGGTGCAGCGCTACCCGCTAGAGCAGGCCAACCAGGCCCTGGACGACCTGCGCCACGGGCGTTTTCAGGGCGCGGCGGTGTTGGTGCCGTAAGGGGGCAGCGGGATACCCCGGCTTTTCGTGGGAACGAGCCGTGCCTGCCTGTGCGGTAGGCGCAACTGTCTTGCCGACTGCGCCGAGGTGCTTTTCGTAGGATGGGTTGAGCTTGCGATACCCATCGGACCATGGCGATGGGTTTGCCGGACGGTGTAGGAGCGGATCTTATCCGCGAAACGCGCCGGTGGTTCCGGCTATCGCGGACAAGGTCCGCTCCTACACCTCCCCATCCGCGCCATTCCCCTGTAGGAGCGCGCCCTGCGCGCGAAATCGCCGGCAGGGCCGGCGCTAGGCGTCGCGGTTGCGCAGGCCGATCAGGCGGCGCAGCAGCGGGCGTCCGGCCATGATGGCGAACACCGGCGCGCCCGCCACCAGGTAGAAGTAGTAGGTCACCACCCGCCAGACCAGGATGGCCGCGGCCGCGGTCGGCTTGCCCACCAGCGGGCTGAGCATCGCCAGCGAGGTCAGCTCGGTGCCGCCGGCGCCGCCCGGCAGCAGGGTGGCCAGGCCGGCGGCCAGGGACAGCAGCTGGATCAGGAAGGTCCAGGCCCAATGCAGCTCCACGCCCATGGCCTGGAGGATCAGATAGAGCACCGAGAAGCGCAGCAGCCAGTGGCTGCTGGTGAGCAGGAACACCAGCGCCAGGCGCCGGCGCGGCTGCTTGAGGCTGGTGGCGATGCTGTCGCGGAAGTGCAGCAGCTTGCGCGCCCAGTGCAGGCGCCGCCGCGGCTTGACGCCCAGGCGCGCCAGCAGGCGGCCGTTGGCGCGGATCACCCGGCGCTGGAAGCGCGCCAGCAGCACCACGCCGAACAGGATGCCGCCCAGCAGCACGGCGCTGACCAGCAGCGAGGATTCCAGGTTCGGGCTCAGGCTGTGGGACAGCGTGTAGCACAGCACCACCAGCAGGGCGCTGAGGAAGAACAGCAGGTCGCTCAACTGGTCGACGGCGAAGATCGCGCTGCTCTGCGCCGGGCGCAGGCCGCGGCGGGCCAGCAGGGCCATCAGCGTCAGCGGCGCGCCGCTGCCGCCGGGGGTGGCGTAGAAGGCGAATTCCGAGGCCATGATGATGCCGATCGACTGCCGCTGGCTCAGCGGCCCGGCGCGGCCGGCCAGCAGCACGCGCAGCTTCTGGGCGTTGATCAGCCAGCACAGCAGGATCATGCCGAGCAACAGCAGCAGGTTGTCCAGCGGGAAGCTCGCCAGTTGCTCGAGCATCGGCCGGCCGCCCAACACCAGCGGCACCAGCGAGGCGCCGAGCAGGGCGATCAGCAGCCACCAGGCGCGGCTCACGGCCGGACCTCGCGGCGGGTGGGGTGCGCTCCGTTCAGCTCGGGGCGCGGGGCGTTACGGCAGACGAAAATGACGGTTACCTCCGGGACTGTGCGCTTCCCTCTTCTGTGGACTACCGCTTCGGGCAGGCGTTCGCAGTCGCTGAGGGGAGTCTACGGCAGCCTCGGCAGTGGCGCCCCGGTCCTTTCGTCGGTCCGGGGCATCCGGGGCTCACGGGTGTTCGGTTTCCTTGGCGCCTTCCTCCAGCGCCTTGTTCTGCCAGCCTTCCTCGCCGGGCAGGATCAGGTTCAGGACGATGGCGACGATGGCGCACAGGGCGATGCCCTTCAGGCCGAAGTCGTCCGGGCCGGTGCCCGAGCCGATCAGCACGCCGCCGATGCCGAACACCAGGGTCACCGAGACGATGCACAGGTTGCGCGCCTGGGACAGGTCGACCTTGTGGCGGATCAGGGTGTTCATGCCCACCGAGGCGATGGTGCCGAACAGCAGGCAGAGGATGCCGCCCATCACCGGCACCGGGATGCTCTGCAGGATGGCGCCGAACTTGCCGACGAAGGCCAGGCCGATGGCGAACGCCGCCGCCCAGGTCATGATCTTCGGGTTGTAGTTCTTGGTCAGCATCACCGCGCCGGTGACTTCGGCGTAGGTGGTGTTCGGCGGGCCGCCGAACAGGCCGGCGGCGGAGGTGGCGATGCCGTCGCCCAGCAGGGTGCGGTGCAGGCCCGGGGTCTTCAGGTAGTTCTTGCCGGTCACCCCGCCCACGGCGATCACCCCGCCGATGTGCTCGATGGCCGGGGCCAGGGCCACCGGGACGATGAACAGGATGGCCTGCCAGTTGAATTCCGGCGCGGTGAACTTCGGCAGCTCCAGCCAGGGCGCGGCGACGATCTTGGCCACGTCGACCACACCGAACATGAACGACAGCGCGTAGCCCACCAGCACGCCGCTGATGATCGGCACCAGGCGCAGCATGCCCTTGCCGAACACCGCGACTATCAGGGTGGTGACCAGCGCCGGCATGGAGATCAGCATGGCGGTGCGGTAGGGGATCAGCTCGGCGCCGTCGCCGGCCTTGCCCATGGCCATGTTGGCGGCGATGGGGGCCATGGCCAGGCCGATGGAGATGATCACCGGGCCGATCACCACCGGCGGCAGCAGGCGGTCGATGAAGCCGGTGCCCTTGATCTTCACCGCCAGGCCCAGGAAGGTGTAGACGAAGCCGGCGGCGACCACCCCGCCCATGGTCGCGGCTAGGCCGAACTGGCCCTTGGCGAGGATGATCGGGGTGATGAAGGCGAAGCTGGAGGCCAGGAACACCGGCACCTGGCGCCCGGTCACCAGCTGGAACATGAGGGTGCCGAAGCCGGCGGTGAACAGCGCCACGTTCGGGTCCAGGCCGGTGATCAGCGGCATCAGCACCAGGGCGCCGAAGGCGACGAAGAGCATCTGCGCGCCGGCGATGACCTGGCGCCACAGCGGGTCATGGAATTCGTCGGCCATGGATCAGTTTTCCTTCTGCTTGGTGCCGAAGATCTTGTCGCCGGCATCGCCCAGGCCGGGGATGATGTAGCCGTTTTCGTTCAGCCCCTGGTCGATCGAGGCGGTATAGATGATGACGTCCGGGTGCGCCTCGGCCACCGCCTTGATGCCCTCGGGCGCGGCCACCAGCACCATGGCGCGGATTTCCCTGCAGCCGGCCTTCTTCAGCAGGTCGATGGTGGCGACCATGGAGCCGCCGGTGGCCAGCATCGGGTCGATGATCAGCGAGCGGCGCTCGGCGATGTCCGGCGCCAGCTTCTCCAGGTAGGTGTGCGCCTGCAGCGTCTCTTCGTTGCGCGCCACGCCCACGGCGCTGACCTTGGCCCCGGGGATCAGGCTGAGCACGCCGTCGAGCATGCCGATGCCGGCGCGCAGGATGGGCACCACGGTGATCTTCTTGCCGGCGATCTTCTCCACCTGCACCGAGCCGGCCCAGCCGGGGATCTCGTAGTTCTCCAGCGGCAGGTCGGCGGTCGCCTCGTAGGTCAGCAGGGCGCCCACTTCCTGGGCCAGCTCGCGGAAATTCTTGGTGCTGATATCGTGGCGGCGCATCAGTCCGATCTTGTGGCGGATCAGGGGATGGCGAATCTCGTGCACGGGCATGGACGGGTCTCCGGGAGGGGGCTGGCAAAAAATTGCGGTAGCGTAAAGCATCTTAGGGGCAGTTGGCAGTCGGTGCGCGACAAATAGCCGCCGGCCGCCTACTGCCGGAACCCGCCTGGCCTGGCGCGGGATTGTCGGCGACTTTCGTCCGCCGGTACTTGCTCCAGGGCAGAGGGATGGGTACCTTTGCGCACTTTTTCCGGGAGAGCCCGCCAATGTCCGTCGATCTCGCGCACATCCGCCAAGTCATGGCCGAAGCCGATTGCCTGTACAACGACGCCGAAGTGGACGCCGCCATCGGCCGCATCGCCCAGGCGATCAACGCGGACCTGGCCGAGCGCAACCCGGTGGTGTTCTGCGTGATGAACGGCGGGCTGATCTTCTCCGGCAAGCTGCTGCCGAAGCTGGACTTCCCCCTGGAGCTGTCCTACCTGCACGCCACCCGCTACCGCAACGAGACCACCGGCGGCGAGCTGTTCTGGAAGGCCAAGCCGGAAATCTCCTTCATCGACCGCGACGTGCTGATCGTCGACGACATTCTCGACGAAGGGCACACCCTCTCGGCGATCATCGACTTCTGCCGCCATGCCGGCGCCCGCGAAGTGCACACCGCGGTGCTGATCGACAAGGACCACGACCGCAAGGCGCGCCCGGACCTGAAGGCCAACTACGTCGGCCTGTCCTGCGTGGACCGCTACATCTTCGGCTACGGCATGGACTACAAGGGCTACTGGCGCAACGCCCCGGGCATCTTCGCCGTCAAGGGCCTCTGAGCCGTGGCCGGGCCGCGTTTCCTCGACCAGGCCCTGTTCGCCGGGCTGGCCGGGCAGGCGGCCGCCAACCCGCGCCGCCGCCAGCACCACAACCTGCACGCGATGGAAGAGCCCTGCCATCGCCTGCTCAATGCGCTGCAGCCGGACACCTACGTGCAGCCGCACTGCCACCGCAGCCCCGACAAGGCCGAGAGCATCATCGTGCTCAGGGGGCGCCTGGGCCTGCTGATCTTCTCCGAGGCCGGCGAACTGCTCGCCACCCGTGAGCTGTCGCCCGAAGGCGACTGCCCCGGCGTGGACCTGCCGCCGGGCACCTTCCACGCCCTGGTGGCGCTGGCGCCGGACAGCCTGATCTTCGAATGCAAGGCCGGCCCCTACCAGGCCCTGGCCGACGACGAACGCGGCGCCTGGGCCCCGCGCGAGGGCGAGCCCGGCGCGGCTGAATACCTGGCCTGGATGCGGGCGCAGTTTCCCGCCTGAGTGCGAGGCTTTTCGCCGCAGGTGGTGTTCCCGCAGACCTCCTGGGGCGGCGGCAAGGCCAGCGGCATGGGGCGCGAGCTGGGGCCCAGGGGGCTGTTGGCGTTCCTCGGCATCAAGCACATCACCGCGCCGCGCTGACACATCGTAGGAAGCACGGTCTTGCAGGCTGCGCCGAGATGCTCTTCGTAGGATGGGTATCGCTTCGCTCAACACCATCCTACGGGGGTTCTGTGTTTGCCGGAGGGCATAGCAATGTAGGGCGCATAGCGCCTACGCCCGTCTTGCAGGCAGCGCCGAGCTCGCCTGCAACGAGCGGACTTTGTCCGCGATAGCCGGATTCCTGAGCGTGTTCACAGGCTAGGGCAGGGACACGCCATGCACGGCGCAAAGGTCCTCCACCAGCGCCTGCAGGGCCTGGTTGTGGCCCGCATCGTCGCGCAGGAGCAGGCTGTGCTCGATGCCGTAGCCGAGCCGTTCGGCGAGCAGCGGGCGCAGGTCGAGGTCGGAAACGTTGTGCAGCATGGGGCCTCTGCATCCGTCTGGCGGCATGTGAGCGAGCGAATGCATCGAATCTTATCGATGCGTGAAAGCCCCCACCACGTACCTGTACGAGTGCCGCCGGGCCCGTGCTAGAGTGCCGGACGAGTTTTCCCGCGGGGTTCACGATGACGTTGCGCCACCTGTTCTGCCTTGCCTTCCTGGCCTTCTCCGGGCCGCTGTTCGCCGCCGCTGCGCCGGTGGCCCATGCCCAGTTCCTGCCGCCGGACGACAACAACCTGCGCGGCGAGGCGCCGGAGCAGCAGCAACTGCTGCAGGTCACCGAATACAGCGTGGTGCTGGGCAACCAGCGCCAGTCAAACCAGCAGCCGATCCCGATCACCACCCCGGCGCTGCTGCGCCTGAAGGGCAAGCCGCTGAACAAGGGCGGCGCCGTGACCCAGGTGCTGATCAGCTTCGACAGCGAGGGCAAGAGCCTGAAGAAGCCCAGCTACGACGCCGCCAGTCGCACCCTGAGCCTGTCCTACCCGGCAGCGTCCTATACCCAGCTGCTCGACCTGCTGCGCCATGGCCCGGTGTTCTGCCAGTTCCTCAGCTATCCCAACGGCCACGTCTGGGCCGACCTGCACAGCGGCGCCGTGCGCCTGCGTTGAGCCGGCGCCCGCCGCGGGGTTACACTGCCCGCCTTTGATGACGGCCGGGCCGTCGACTGGTGCCGTAGAGAGAAGCGAGCGATGCGTAAAGACAAGAAGCAGGTGATTGGCGAAGAGATCGGCGACGAGTCGATCAAGCTGTTCCTCGAGGTCGAACCGGCCGACGACACCCCGCCGTCGCTGCACAAGCTGATCAAGGCCTACCGCGGCCTGCGCATCGACGATTTCGAGCGCTTCGTGAAGTTCTTCGTCGAGGCCGGTTACGACCTCGGTGCGAAGAACGCCAAGGGCGAGGACTTCGTCGCACTGATCCGCGACCAGCGCCAGGCCGAGCCCTACATCGAGGTGATCGAAGCCGCCCGCGGCTGATCGACCTCGCCGTGATGAAGCCCGCCGTGTGCGGGCTTTTTCGTGCCTGATGCCTGGCCCCGTAGGATGGGTGGAGCGAAGCGATACCCATCGCCATGGCCGCATGGGTTTCGCAAGCTCAACCCATCCTACGAAGAGCGCATCGGCGCAGATCCCCCGCCCCCCGCCTAGACTTGCAGGTAGAACAACGACAAGGTGAGGACGCCGACATGCATGTACAGCCCTATCTGTTCTTCCACGGCCAGTGCGACGAAGCCATCGCCTTCTACCAGCAGGCCCTCGGCGCGCAGCTCAATGCGCTGATGCGCTACGAGGAGGCGCCGGGGCCGCTGCAGGTGCCCGACGGCTGGTGCGAGAAGGTCATGCATGCCAGCCTGCAGATCGGCCAGACCGAGGTGCTGATGTCCGACGGCCGCGGCGAGCACGAGGCGCCGTTCAATGGCTTTTCGCTGCACCTGGCCCTGCACAGCGTGGCCGCCGCCGAGAAGGCCTTCGCCGCGCTGGCCGAGGAGGGGCAGGTGGACATGCCGCTGGAGAAGACCTTCTGGGCGCAGCGCTTCGGCATGCTCCACGACCGCTTCGGCGTCGGCTGGATGATCAGCGCTCGCTGAAACGAAGGCTGCACAAACGAAAAGGCCCGCCGGATGGCGGGCCTTTTGCGCTGGCGCTGGATCACTGATCCAGCTGCAGCTTCTGCCAGGTGTAGGCGTTGATCTCGCGGTAGGCCGAGGCATCGGTCTCCAGCTGCTTCTCGCGGGCCGGGAAGATTTCCTTGAGCTTGGCGCCCCAGGCTTCGGACTTGTACTGCTGCGGGAAGCAGCGCTCCAGCAGGCCGAGCATGATCGATACGGTGACCGACGCGCCCGGGGAGGCGCCCAGCAGGGCGGCGATGGTGCCGTCCTCGGAGGCCACCAGCTCGGTGCCGAACTGCAGGATGCCGCCTTTCTTGGCGTCCTTCTTGATGATCTGCACGCGCTGGCCGGCGGTTTCCAGGCGCCAGTCGGCCGGGTTGGCCAGCGGGTAGAACTTGCGCAGGCTTTCCAGGCGCTGGTCCATGGACTGCATGACTTCGCGCACCAGGTAGCGGGTCAGGTCCATGTTGTCGCGGGCGACTGCCAGCATCGGCATCAGGTTGCTGCCGCGCACCGACAGCGGCAGGTCGAGGAAGGAGCCGTGGCGCAGGAACTTGGTGGAGAAGCCGGCGTAGGGCCCGAACAGCAGGGACTTCCTACCGTCGACCACGCGGGTGTCCAGGTGCGGCACGGACATCGGCGGGGCGCCGACCTCGGCCTGGCTGTAGACCTTGGCCTGGTGCTGCCTGACCACCTCGGGGTTGTCGCAGCGCAGCCACTGGCCGCTCACCGGGAAGCCGCCGAAGCCCTTGCTTTCCGGGATGCCGGACATCTGCAGCAGCGGCAGCGCGCCGCCGCCGGCGCCGAGGAAGACGAACTTCGCGCGGATCTTGCGCGACTGGCCGTTCTGGGTGTTCTTGATGTCGACGATCCAGTCCTGGCCGTCGCGCTCAAGGCCCACGACCTTCTGGAAGTAGCTGACTTTCGCGCCGTCCTGCTTGCCCAGACGGGCCAGCAGTTGGTTGGTCAGGGCGCCGAAGTTGACGTCGGTGCCGTGCTCGACGCGGGTGGCGGCGACCTGCTCGTCGGCCGGGCGGCCGGGGATGGTCAGCGGCGCCCACTGGCCCAGCTGCTCGCGGTCCTCGGTGTAGACCATGGACTCGAAGGCGTGGTGCTGGCTCAGCGTCTCGAAGCGCTTCTTCAGGAAGGGCACGTCCTTGCCACGGACGAAGCTCAGGTGCGGCACCGGGTTGATGAAGTTGCGCGGATTGCCGAAGCCTTCCTTGTCCACCAGGTGCGCCCAGAACTGCTTGGACACCTCGAACTGGGCGTTGATCTGCACCGCTTTCTTGATGTCGATGGAGCCATCGGCGGCCTGCGGCGTGTAGTTCAGCTCGCAGAGGCCGGCGTGGCCGGTGCCGGCGTTGTTCCAGGGGTTGGAGCTCTCGATGGCTCCGGACTCCTGCAGTTCGACGATCTCCAGGCGGGTGCCGGGTTCGACTTCCTTCAACAGGGTCGCCAGGGTTGCGCTCATGATGCCGGCGCCAACCAGCAGCACATCCAACGCTTCGTGTTCGTTCGCCATTCTCGCTCGCCACACTCTCGTGAAGTAGTGAAAAACCTTCAAATCACGCTCTTATGGAGACGTGAAGCTCAAAGGGGGTCGTCGCTGCGGGCGGGTCCGGACTCGGTACGGAGGGGACTCGCGGCAATCCTTGCCTGAAAGTGTCGTCGCAACGATCGGTACAAAGCGCGGGACCGGTGGCCACGGCGCAATTGGCGACTCTCTAGGAGGGTGTGACAGGCCGACGGGCGCAAGGCTGTCGTGCTGTGGGACCCGATCAGGAGGCGTCCTTATAATCGGGGCGCGATTATAACGACGAAAAGCAAAAAAAGCCCTCGTACTTAGACTTTTTTCCGAGTTCCAGTCACCGAATTTCCTATTTTTGCACCAATATGGTGCGACATGCCCTTGCGCATGTCGCCGCCAAGGAACCTGTAACAAAGTGCCAGCGTCCAAGCTGCAGAGCGCTATCAGGGCGCTCCGACGGCCGGTATACTGCCCGCCGTTCCGAGCCCAACCCATGGAGACACGAACATGTTGCAGCGTCTGTTGCTCAGTCTGATCGCCGCCGGCACCCTGGCCTTGTCCGGCTGTGCCCTCAGCCCGCAACAACTGAACCCGGACCCGGTATTCAAGGGCCAGCCGGTCGCCGTCGGCCAGGGCCAGCCGGTGGTGGTGAAGGTGGTCGACGGCCGCCAGAGCACCGAGCTGGGCACCCGTGGCGGCCTCTACTCGGAGACCAGCGCGGTCACCGTGCGCAGCCAGGACGTGATTCCCAAGCTGCAGGCGCAGACCGAGGCGGCGGTGCGCCTGCTCGGCTTCACTCCCTCGCCGAACGCCTATAACGCCCCGACCCTGACCCTCACCCTGGCCGAGCTGAAGTACCAGTCGCCCAAGGACGGCATCTACGTCACCGAGGCCACCATAGGCGCGACCTTCCGCGTCGACGTGCAGGCCGGCGGGCGCCGCTACAACGGCCGCTACGGCTCCAGCCTGAACCAGCGCTTCGGCATGGCGCCGAACCAGCAGACCAACACCAAGCTGGTCAGCGACGTGCTCAGCGACGCCCTGGACCGCGTGTTCAAGGACCCGACCATCGGGCAGACGCTGAACCAGCGCTGATCGTCCTGGCGCGAATGAAAAAGCCCGGCACTCGCCGGGCTTTTTCGTTCATGGTCGCGGGAGTTCAGGCGGCGGCCTGGCGGAACGGGTCGGTCTCGTAGGCCGGCTGGCGCTCGTCGGCTTCCGGCAGGTCCAGGTGTTCGTGGCCGCAGGCCTGGCAGTACACCAGCCAGTGGTCGTCTTGGACGTTGAAGGAGAGGTCGGTGACCACGGCTTCGATTTCATCCAGGTGTTCGATCAGGTAGGCGCTTTCGTGGGGTACGATTTCGAGCATGGCGAATCTCCTAGGCGGGATACCGGATGGCGAAAGGTGACTAGCCAGTCACGTGCCAGGTGTCGGAAAAGGCTTAGAACCCTTCTCGATAAGGCTGACGTTCGTCGTGAATAAGACGACCGAACTGGCTGTGCCTTCCTCCTGACAGATACAATCGGGCGTCTTTCTTTCAGTCCTGTGACGCACCCGCTGCGGTTCGTCGCTTCGTACAGAACTCGGCCTTGGCGCTTTCTGGCTTCCGGGCGTGCAGTCCTGAAGTGTGGAGGTCGTGATGTCGCTGCAGGCGCTCTGGAATCTGTTCCAGGCCCATCCCGCCCGGGTTCTCAACGACCTGGCATTGTTCTTCGCCCTGGCCGGCGCCTGGCTGCTGCTGGCCACCCGCCGGCGCGAGCGCCAGGCCCTGCAACGCCTGGTCGCCGGTGGCGATGGCGTGGCCGCGCCGCTGGCCGAGGCCGAGCCCTCGACGGCGAAGATCAACCGCTTCTTCTACCTCTTCGGCTTCGCCTGCCTGGCCCTGGCCGTCGCGCTGAGCCAGTACAGCACGCATCTGCCGGGCTGAAAACGCACCGTCGCGATGCAAAAGGGCGCCCATGGGCGCCCTTTTCGTTCATGCGGTGGCTCAGGCCTGCTTGAGCCGGTACTGGTTCAGCACCGGGTTGGCGTACTGCAGGACCAGGTAGGGGCGGTGCTCCGGCGGGCAGGCCTGCAGGCGCTGCTGCCACTGCTCGCGGGCCCGGCGCAGTTCATCGGCGCCGAACAGGCTCTCGGCGCCGGGCACGGCCAGGGCCGGGTCGCGCAGCTCGGACATCTCGTAGGCCAGGTAGTGCACCGGGAACAGCCGGTAGTTGCCGAGGATCTGCCGGTCCAGGGCGGCGGCCAGCTGCTTGGCGTCGGCGTAGTCGCCGTCCATCTCGGCGCCGAAGTTGATCTGCACGCGGCCTTTGTAGCCGGTGATGCCCTGGGCGATGCTGGCGTCGTCCTCGCCCGGCGCCTTGCGGTACTCGCCGGTAGTGGCGCGGGTGTACAGCTCGCGGGCCTTGGCGGCGTCGCAGGGGTCGTATTCGTAGCTGATCGACACCGGGATCAGGTGCAGCTCGCGGACCACCTCGGCGAAGGGCTCGTCCTTGCGGCTCATGTGGAACATCTTGAGGATCGCCGAGTCGGTGCGGTCGTCACCGTCCTTGGCGCGGCCCTCGGCCTGGGCGATCCACACCGACTCGCCGTCGTGGCGGATCGAGTGGTTGATGTAGGCCGAAAGGGTGGTGTAGGCCGCCAGCTTCTCGCGCCGGCCGCTGATCGAGCGGTGCACGATGAAGCTCTTGTTCAGGCGCATCAGGTCGCTGACGAAGGGCCGCTGCAGCAGGTTGTCGCCGATGGCGATGCGCGGCGTCGGCAGCTTGGCGTGGTAGATGGCGTAGTTGCAGAACGCCGGGTCCATCACGATGTCGCGGTGGTTGGCGATGAACAGGTAGGCGCGGCCGCTCTTGAGGTTGTCCAGCCCGGAGTAGGTGACGCCGTCGGTGGCGTGCTCGATGGTGCGGTCGACGTAGGGCTCGCACTTGTCCTGCAGTTCCACCACGCTGCGGATGCCGGTGACCTCGCGGGCCAGGCGGTGGGCGATCAGCGGGCGCAGCAGCCAGCCGAAGGGGCGCGACAGGCGCGGATAACGATAACGCGCCAGAATACCCAGGAAGGCGTCGTCGCTCAGCAGGCGCTGGAGAACGGCCGGGACTTCGGCGTCGTTGTACGGTCGGATGGCTTCGAACTCGCCCATCATGCTCTCTTGTTCATGGGTGTAACTGGCACGGCACGCGTCTGGCGCGGGCCTCTCCCCCGGAAAAACGGCCATGCCCGCGGGCCTGGCCGGATAAAAAGACCGCGGGAGTATAACGGAAGTCACAGGGGACCTTCAGATGCTCGAGACCCAGGCTTACCACTGCCCCTATTGCGGGGAAGCGGTCGAGGCCGTGCTAGACCTCTCCGGCGGCGACCAGAGCTATTATGAAGATTGTCCGGTGTGTTGCCGGCCCATCCTGTTCCAGCTGTACACCGACGGCGCCCAGTGGTCGCTGGAGGTTCACCGGGAGGACGACTGATGCAGCGAGTCTACGAACCGGCCGACCTGGCCGAGGCCGAGTTGCTGGCCGGCATGCTGGCCAGCGAGGGCATCGACTGCCACCTCGGTGGTCGCCACCTGCTCGGCGGCATCGGCGAACTGCCGCTGCACGGGCTGCTGCACCTGTGGGTCGACGACGACGCGGCGCAACAGGCGCGGGAGCTGATCCAGGCGTACAATGCCGCGCAGCCGTTGCCCGGCCCGGCCGACGAGTTCGGCCCGGCCAGCGGCGTGCTGCTCTGTTGAGGCCGCGCTGGAGCGCCGATGACCGCCCGCTTTGCCCTGTTCCGCTGGACCCGCGAGCTCGCCAAGCTGCCGGGCTTTCCCAAGGACCACCCGCCGCACTGGAACCTCGCCCCCGGCGCGCAGCTGCTGATGCTGCGCGAGGAGGCCGGCGTGCGCCGCGCCGACCTGGCGCGCTGGGGTCTGACTCCGGCCTGGCTCACCGACCTGTCGCGCACCCCGGCCCACGCCCGCGCCGAGACGCTGCACGAGCAGCCGATGTTCCGCGAAGCCTTCGCCCGCCGCCGCTGCCTGGTGCCGGCCAACGGTTTCTACGAATGGCGCGGGGTGCGCAAGCGGCCCTACTGGGTGGCCGGCGCCAGTGGCCTGAGTTATTTCGCCGCGGTCTGGGAGGCTTACCCGGTGGGCGGCCACACCTGGCTGAGCCTGGCCCTGGTGACCCAGGCGGCCGGTCCGCTGCGCCGCCCGTTGCTGCTGGAGAGCGAGGAGGACAGGGCGCTCTGGCTGGGTGACGAGACGCCGCTGCCCAAGCTGTTGAGCCTGCTGGCCCGACCGCAGGTGCGGCTGCGGGAGCAGGCGCTGGCGAGCATAGTCAACGATCCGGCTTGCGATGGGCCGGAGTGTTTGACGCCGGCTTGATGCGGGAGCGCTGAAGGGGCTTTTCGTAGGAGCGAGCTTGCTCGCGAATGGCGCCTCCCGATTGTCGAGGTGCGACAGATTGACTCCGCTCCCTCTCCCCAGCCCTCGGCTGCGCGCCCCGCCCTGAAGGGAGAGGGGGCTAGACCGTGCCGAGAACAGGCATGGTTTCAGCCGGAAACCACCGCGCTTGCCGGCTGACGCAGGAATACCCATGCACGCCGAACGGTCCCCTCTCCCTTCAGGGAGAGGGTTAGGGAGAGGGCGCTCTTCAGGGTAGGCACCCACGCACCCCCCTTCGCGAGCAAGCTCGCTCCTACGAAAAGCCTCCGCCTTATCATCCAGAGGCCCCCACTCGCATTCAGCAGCCTGATAGTGCGCGCCAGTTTCCCCTGCGCTTGCCTAAGCTGCACTCCACCCCTTCGCTCTGGCCGCGTTGGCGGCGAACAGGAGTTCGGCATGCACAATAACAACAACGGCTACCCCTCCAGTGCCGTGGCCTGGTCCACGGTGGCGATCCTCATGGTCGCCTACGTCCTGTCGTTCATCGACCGGCAGATCCTCAACCTGCTGGTCGGGCCGATCCGCCGCGACCTGGCCATCAGCGACACCCAGATGAGCCTGCTCATGGGGTTGTCCTTCGCGCTCTTCTACACCCTTTGCGGCATCCCCCTCGGGCGCATGGCCGACAGCCGCAGCCGGCGCGGGCTGATCACCGTCGGCGTACTGATCTGGAGTGCCATGACCGCGGCCTGCGGCCTGGCCCGGCAGTACTGGCAGTTCCTGCTGTTCCGCGTCGGCGTCGGCGTGGGCGAGGCGGCGCTGTCGCCGGCGGCCTATTCGCTGATCGCCGACAGCTTCCCGGCGCAGCGCCGGGCCACCGCCATCAGCGTCTATTCCATGGGCATCTACCTAGGCTCCGGGCTGGCCTTCCTGCTCGGCGGGCTGGTGATCAAGTTCGCCTCGGCCCAGGGCGACGTGCACCTGCCGCTGCTCGGCGAAGTGCGCCCCTGGCAGCTGATCTTCCTCATTCTCGGCGCCGCCGGTGTGCTCTTCACCCTGCTGATGCTGGCGGTGAAGGAGCCGCAGCGCCACGGCGTGGGCGCCGGCGTCGAGGTGCCGATGCGCGAGGTCGGCGCCTACCTGCGGGCCAACCGCAGGACGGTGATCTGCCACAACTTCGGCTTTGCCTGCATCTCCTTCGCCAGCTACGGCAGCGGCGCCTGGGTGCCGACCTTCTTCGTCCGCACCTACGGCTGGGACGCCGGCCACGTCGGCGTGGTGTACGGCAGCATAGTGGCGGTGTTCGGCTGCCTGGGCATCGTCTTCGGCGGGCGCCTGGCCGACCGCTGGGCCAAGCGCGGCAGGACCGACGCCAACATGCGCGTGGGCCTGCTGGCGGCCTGCCTGGCGCTGCCGCTGTCGGTGACCTTCCCGCTGCTGGACGACGCCAACCTGGTGGCCCTGCTGATGGCGCCGACGGTGTTCTGCCTGAGCATGCCCTTCGGCGTGGCGCCGGCGGCGATCCAGGAGATCATGCCCAACTCCATGCGCGGCCAGGCCTCGGCCATCTACCTGTTCGTGGTCACCCTGTTCGGCCTGGGCGTGGGCCCCACCGCGGTGGCGCTGGTCACCGACTTCGTGTTCCACGACGACATGGCGCTGCGCTACTCGCTGCTGATCGTCACCAGCCTGGCGCTGCTGGGCGGCGTGGTGCTGCTGGGCATGGGCCTGAAGCCCTACCGCCAGAGCCGCGAGCACCTGCAGAACTGGAGCCTGCAGCGCGAACCCGGGCAGGACAAGGGCAGGATGCAGCGGCAGCCGGCGTAGGGCGTATAACCGTTCGCGGTTATACGCCGCCACACCCAAACCCATGCCCGGCTTCGCGGTCATGATCGGAGCGCTCCGGACAGGCGCTGCGGGTTCGAATCCGCAGCGGTCCGGGGCCGAGGTCAAACGGCGGATAACGTCGAACGTTATCCGCCCTACGTTGCGCCGAGGTGCCTTTCGTAGGATGGGTTGAGCTTGCGAAACCCATGCAGTCACGGTGATGGGTGTCGCTTCGCTCCACCCATCCTACGGGGGAGGGGTAGGACTCTGTCCGTGTTCAGTGCGCCGGGCTTGGATCGCCCTCTGGCGTCAGGTCCTTCTTCGCCACCAGCGTGTACACGCACGGCAGCACGAACAGGGTGAAGAGCGTGCCCACGGTCATCCCGGTGGCGATCACCACGCCGATGTCGAAGCGGCTCACCGCGCCGGCGCCGGTGGCCAGCAGCAGCGGGATTACCCCCAGGACCATGGCCGCGGTGGTCATCAGCACCGGGCGCAGGCGGATGGCCGCGGCTTCTTCCACCGCCTCGCGCACGCCCAGGCCGCGTTCGTGGCGCAGCTGGTTGGCGAACTCGACGATGAGGATGCCGTGCTTGCTGATCAGCCCGATCAGCGTCACCAGGCCCACCTGGGTGTAGATGTTCAGGCTCGACAGGCCGAGGAACAGCGGCACCAGCGCGCCGCAGATCGACAGCGGCACCGTGACCATGATCACCAGCGGGTCGCGGAAGCTCTCGAACTGCGCGGCCAGCACCAGGAAGATCACCGCCAGGGCCAGGCCGAAGGTCAGCAGCAGGGCGTTGCCTTCCTGGACGAACTGCCGCGAGGCGCCGGCGTAGTCGAAGGCGAAGCCGCGCGGCGACTCCTGCTCGGCGATCTGCTTCACGGTGTCGATGGCGTCGCCCATGCTCACCAGCGGCACGCCGGAGACGATCGCCGAGTTCAGCTGCTGGAACTGGTTGAGCTGGCGCGGCCGCGCGCGCTCGTGCAGGGTCACCACGGTGGACAGCGGCAGCAGCTCGCCGCGGCCGTTCTTCACGTAGTAGCTGCCCAGCCATTCGGGGTTCTCGCGGAAGCGCCGCTCGACCTGGGCGATCACCTTGTAGCTGCGCCCGTCGATGGTGAAGCGGTTGATCTCGCCCTCGCCCAGCAGGCTGGCCAGGGTGATGCCCAGGTCCTGCATGGACACGCCCATCTGCGCCGCCTTGGCGCGGTCGATGTCGACCACCAGCTCCGGCTTGTCGAAGGCCAGGTCGAGGTCGAGGAAGGCGAACTTGCCGGATTCCTCGGCGCGCTTCTTCACCCGCTCGGCCACCTGCAGCAGCGACTCGTAGTCGCTGGCGGTGTTGATCACGAACTGGAACGGCAGGCCCTCGCCGGTGCCTGGCAGCGACGGCAGGTTGAAGCCGAATATCTGCAGGCCGGGGATCTTGTCCAGCTCTGCCTGCACCGCGTGGAGCAGCTCCATCTGGCTGCGCTCGCGTTCGTCCCAGGGCTTGAGCAACATGCCGCCGATGCCGCTCTGCACACCGTTGTAGCCGTTGATCTGGAACGCCGAATAGTACTCGGGGAAGCTGCGGAAGATGCGCTCGAACTCGCCGGTGTACTTGTTCAGGTAGTCCAGGTTGGCGGTCTGCGGCGCGTTGGCCATGAGGAAGACGATGCCCTGGTCTTCCTCCGGCGCCAGTTCCTTGTGGGTGAACACCAGCAGCAGCGGGATGATCGCCAGTACCAGCGCGCCGAACACCAGCACCACCGGGCGGTTGTCCAGGGTGGCGTGGAGGCTGCGCTGGTAGCGTCGCTTCAGGCCTTCGAAGAGCAGGTCCAGGCGGTGCGACAGGCCGCTGGGGTTCTCGTCGTGGCGCAGCAGGCGCGAGCACATCATCGGCGACAGCGTCAGCGCCACTACCCCGGAGATGATCACCGCGCCGGCCAGGGTGAAGGCGAACTCCTTGAACAGCGCGCCGGTCAGGCCGCTGAGGAAGCCGATGGGGGCGTACACCGCGGCCAGGGTGATGGTCATGGTGACCACCGGCACGGCGATTTCCCGGGCGCCTTCGATGGCGCCCTGGAAGGGCGACTTGCCGTCCTCGATGTGGCGGTGGATGTTCTCCACCACCACGATGGCGTCGTCCACCACCAGGCCGATGGCGAGCACCATGGCCAGCAGCGTCAGCAGGTTGATGGAGTAGCCCATCAGCTGCATGAAGAACAGCACGCCGATCATCGACAGCGGGATGGTCACCACCGGGATCAGCACCGAGCGGAAGGCGCCGAGGAACAGGAAGACCACCACGATGACGATGAGGATGGCCTCGCCGAGGGTCTTCACCACCTCGTCGATGGAGGCCTGGATGAAGCGCGTGGCGTCGTAGGCGATGGACACCTTCAGGTCCGGCGGCAGCTGTTCCTCCAGCTCGGGCATCTTGGCGCGGACTTCCTTGATCACGTCCAGCGGGTTGGAGCTGGGCGTGCCCTTGATGCCGATGTACACCGAGGGGATGCCGTTGAACGAGCTGACCGAGTCGTAGCTGGCCGCGCCCAGTTCCACCCGCGCCACGTCGCTCATCAGCACGCGGCGATCGCCGAGGGTCTTCAGCGGGATGGCGGCGAAGGCCTGCGGCGATTTCAGGTCGGTGGCGGCGTTGACGCTGGTGACCACCAGTTCGCCCTTCACCTCGCCGGCGGCGGAGAGGAAGTTGTACTTGCGCACGGCGTCGTCGATGTCGCTGGCGGTGATGCCGTAGGCGGCCATCTTCACCGGGTCCAGCCACAGGCGCATGGCGAACACCTGGTTGCCGAGGATTTCCGCCTCGGCGATGCCCGGCAGGGTGGCGAGCTTGGGCTGGATCACCCGCGACAGGTAGTCGGTGATCTGCGGGTTGTCCATGTGCTCGCTGTAGAAGCTGATGTACATCAGCGCCGAGGCGTCGGCGGCTTCCTTGTCCAGCACCGGGTCCTCGGCGTCGGGCGGCAGCTGCGTCTTCACCTCGCCGATCTTCGACAGCAGCTCGGTCACCAGGCGGTCGGTGTTGGCGCCGATGTGCGCGTAGATGGAGATCACCGAGTAGTTCTGCCGGCTCACCGAGGTCATGTAGTCGATGCCCTCGGCGCTGGCCAGGCTCTGCTGCAGCGGCTGGGTGATGTAGCCCTGGATGGTCTCGGCGTTGGCCCCGGCGTAGAAGGTGGTGACGGTGATCAGCGCGTTCTCCATCTGCGGGTATTCGCGGATCACCAGGCGGCTGAAGGCCTGCATGCCGAGCAGGACGATCAGCAGGCTGACCACCGTCGCCAGCACCGGGCGGCGGATGAAGGGATCGGTAAAGGCCATGGTTCAGTCCTTTGTCGTTGCGCCCGCGCGGCCGTGGCCGGGCGGGGTTCGGCGGCCGCGCGGGCGGCCCTGGTGCTTGGGTTGCGGCTCAGCGCACGTCGTCGACGATGGCCACCGGGGTGCCGCTGTCCAGCTTGAGCTGGCCGCTGGTCACCACCTGTTCGCCGACCTTCAGGCCGTCGAGGATCACCGCCTTGCCTTCGCGGCGCTCGCCGACCTTGACGAAGCGGCGCTCCACGCCCAGCAGCGGCTGGCCCTTGGCATCGTTCTGCGGCTTGCCGTCCTTGTCCTGCTTCGGCCCCACCACGTACACCGAGTTGCCGTACAGGGTGAAGGCGATGGCGGTTTCCGGCACCACCACGCGCTGCGCGGTTTCCGGCAGCTGCACCTCGAGGCTGGCGAACATCCCCGGCAGCAGCTTGCCGTCGGGGTTGGCCATGGCCGCGCGCACCTGCAGGTTGCGCGTCTCGTTGTCCACCCGCGGGTTCAGCGCCTGGATGCGCGCCTCGAACACCTGGCCCGGGTAGGCCGCGACCGTGACCAGCACGCGCTGGCCGACCTGCAGGCGGGGGAAGTCCTGTTCCGGCAGGAAGAAGTCCACCAGCAGGGTGGAAAGGTCCTGCAGGGTGGCGATGGGCGTGCCCGGCGAGACGTAGTCGCCGACGTCCACCTGGCGGATGCCGATGGTGCCGCCGAAGGGGGCGAGCACACGCTTCTTCGCCAGCGCCGCCTTGAGCTGCGCGACCGTGGCGCTGGAGCGCTGCAGCTGGGCGGCCAGGCGGTCGAACTCGCTCTTGGAGATGGCCTGGCGGCCGACCAGGCTGCGGCCGCGCTCGAATTCCACCTGGGCCAGGTTGAGGTCGGCCTCGGCGGTGCGCAGGGTGGCGGCCTCGACGTCGTTCTCCAGCTGCACGATGGGCTGGTCGACGCGGACCTTCTCGCCGGAGGCGAACAGCACCTGGCGCACGGTGCCCGAGGCTTCGGCGGTGAGCACCACGCCCTGGTTGGCGCGCAGGGTGCCGATGGCCGGCAGGCGGCTCTGCCAGGTGAGTTCCTCGGCCTTGACCGCGGTGACGCTGACCGGCGGGCGCGGCGCGGTGAACTGGGCGATCTGCTTCTGGATGGAGAAGTACTTGGAGCCGGCGAGCACCGCGACTATGACGGCGACCGCGCCGAGCATGATCAGCATGCGGCGCAACATGTTCCTGTTCCTTGGTAAGTGCCTGGCGGCTCTGCGCTGCGAGGGGCCCGTTCCTGTATGACCGGCCCTGCCTTCGCGGGACTGCATCGGTTCCCGGAGCCTGGCGGGAATGCCCCGTTGCGGGGCAGAAGTGCGCACATTAGACGGAGTTCGCTGCCGCGTCAAAGTGCCTTGATTGCAGGACGTTTCCCCTCGCGGGGGATTTAGCGCGGCCCTGCGCGGTTCAGGACGCCAGGTGCAGGTGGTTGTCCCAGAACGCCGGCGGCAGTTGCAGCACCTCGGCGGCGATCTTTTCGCCGCGGCAGTCGTAGAGGCGGCAGCGGCCCTGGCCGGAGGTGACCACGAAGCCGTCCTTCACCGCGCCGACGCCGGCGCAGTCGGGCAGCGGCGCGTCCAGGCGCAGGGCGCCGCTGTCCAGGTCCCAGATGAAGAAGCGGTTGCCGCGCGGCGCGGTCAGGGCCACCAGGCGCAGTTCGTCGTGCACCGCCACGCTGGCGGTGTACTGGACCATGGCCTGGCGCTGTTCCTCGCCCAGCGGGAAAGGCTGGAAGCTCTGGCCGGGGCGCTTGATGGCGAGCAGGTCGGCGGCCTCGTGGGCGTCGCCCATGAACTGCTGGCAGGCGACGATGGTGCCGTCGGCGGCGATGGCCAGGTGGCGCACGCTGTTCATCTGCTGGGCCAGGGTTTCCTTGGAGACCAGCGAGCCGTCGCGGCGCATCAGCACCAGGCTCGGTTCCATGGCGTCGAGGTTCATTTCCACCCGGCTTTCGGCTTCGGTGCGGATGCCGCCGTTGGCCACCACCAGGGTCTCGCCGTCGGGCAGCCAGGCCACTTCGTGGGGGCCCAGGCCATGGGTCGGTACTTCACCGGTGTGCGCCAGCTTCTCGCCGTCGAAGCGGTAGATGCCGAGCAGGCCGCGGCCCGGGTCGGTGGTGTCGTTCTCGGTGGCGTAGAGCCACTCGCCGTCCTTGTGCCACACGCCGTGGCCGTAGAAGTGGCGGTCCGGCTGCGAGTCCAGGGTCTGCAGCAGGCGGCCGTCCTCCAGGCTCACCAGGTAGCTCTGGCGCCCCGGGCGGCGGGCCACGAACAGCGCCAGCGGCAGCGTCGGGTGCTGGACGATGGCGTGGCAGCGCAGGCCCACCTCGGTGGCGAACGCGCAGCTGCCGTCCAGGCGGTAGCCCACCGCGTAGTGCTTGCCGTCCGCGTCGTCGCGGGCGGACAGCAGCAGGGGCTCCTTGCCCTTGCGCGACAGCGTCCAGCCGCCGAAGGAGAGGGCGCCGAGCAGCAGGCTGCCCAGGCCGATCACGTGACGTCGCAGCATGGCGTTCACCTCTTTCACTTCATTCACCCCTGATCCGGCGAGCTAGAGCCAGGCTAGGCGGAGAGACACGGCGAATGCGGAGTTCGCATCTGCGAATTCGACGTGTCTGTCCAACGACGCATGGCCGACGCTCGACTGGTCAGTCGCCGTCGTTGGCGTTGAAGCCCAGTTGCACGTTCAGCGCCTTGGCCAGCTCGCCCTCGTGCAGGCGGTGGACCACGTTCAGGCTGTCGTACAGCTCGTTGAGCTGCTTGACGCCGGCATCGTCCTTGAGCAGTTCGCCCAGGGGCTGTTTGAGCGCGGCGAACTTGCCGTGGACGTCGGCGTAGGCGGCGTCGATCTTGCCGGCCAGGTCCTTCTGCTCGCTCGGCAGCAGGGCGCGCAGGCCCTTGCCGTCGGTGCCTTTCCACAGCGCCTCGGCGCCGTTGAGGCTGGATTCCAGGCTGGCCAGGGAGATGTCGCTGCGCCAGTTCTCGGCCTGGAACGGTTGCGGGATGCCCTTGCTCTGGCGGCCCAGCGGGGTGCCGAGCTTCTTCTTCAGCATGTCCAGGGCGGTGACCTGCACGCGCATCATCTCGGCGATGGCCTCGTGGGCGTCGGCGTAGCGCTCGTTGGGGAACTTGCTCATCTGCGCGAGCATGCCGTTGTCGGCCTTCCAGCGTGTCAGGATGTCCTGGGCCAGGGCCTGCTGGTGCTCGCCGATGGCTTCCAGCAGCGGGCAGTAGCGCGCGCGGGTGGCGGCGTCGGCCAGGTCGATCCTGGCGTCGAAGAGGATGTATTCGTAGGCGGTCAGGCCCTGCACCACCACGCTGGACTTGGCCAGGGTGGCGGGGGTGATCTGCGCGTCGCCGTTGAGCAGTTGCTCGACCTGGCGCGCCACCAGGTTCTTCTTGTCCGGGTAGAACTGCACCTGCCAGGCGCGGTTGCCCTCGGCCAGCGGGCCGATCAGCAGCGGCTGCAATTCGGCCCAGGCCTTCTGCGCGGCGACGAAATCGGCGCGAGCCTTGGCCAGCTCTTCCTTGCCCTGGCAGAAGGCCAGGGCGCTGGCGGCCAGGGCGCGGTCGGCGTCGACCCAGCGGCTGTAGGCCGGCAGGATCACCTGCTGGGCCAGCGCGGCGCTGGTGGTCGCCTGCGGGTCCTGCGGCGAGCAGGCGCCCAGGGCGATGGCGAGGCTGGTGAGCAGTAGTCGGGGGCGGAACATGTTCGGCTCCTTAGAGTGAATTCAGGAAGTCCAGCAGGGCGCTGCGTTGCGCGGCGTCGAAGGCCAGTACCCGCTGCCTGGCCGCCTCGGCCTCGCCGCCGTGCCAGAGCACGGCTTCCAGCAGGTTGCGCGCGCGCCCGTCGTGGAGGAACTGGGTATGGCCGTTGACCACCTCGGTCAGGCCGATGCCCCATAGCGGCGGGGTGCGCCAGTCGCGTCCGCTGGCGAGAAATTCCGGGCGATTGTCCGCGAGTCCCTCGCCCATGTCATGTAGTAGAAGGTCGCTGTAGGGGCGGATCACCTGGTTGGCCAGCTCCGGCTCGGCGGCGTCGGGCCCGGTGGTGAACTTCGGGGTGTGGCAGCCGGCGCAGCCGGCCTGGTGGAACAGCGCCTTGCCGGCCAGCACCTGCGGGTCGTCGACCTTGCGCCGCGCCGGCACCGCGAGGTTGCGCGCGTAGAAGGCGACCTGGTCGAAGATGCGCTGGCTGACCTCGGGCTTGCCGCCGTCGACGGCCTGGCGGCAGGCGGTCTGGGCTTCGGTGCAGTCGTCGCCGGGCAGCAGGGGGCTGGTCAGGCCCATGTCGCCGGAGAAGGCGTGGGCGTTCTGCTGCGCCACGTCGGGCTGCCCGGCCTTCCAGCCGAAGCGGCCGAGCACGGTCTGCTGGCGGGCGTCGTCCCAGACGCGGTTGGCGCGGCCGCGGATGCCGTCGCCGTTGCGGTCCTCGGCGTCGGCATTGGCCAGGATCGCCGCTTCGGGGATGGCCTCCAGCAGGCCCAGGCCGATCATCGGCGGGGCGACGCGGGCGGAGAACTGGGTGTCCGGGTGCATGGGGCCGTAGCCCAGCTCGGTGAGGCGCAGGATCGGCTTGCGCAGCTCGACCTCGGTGCCGTCCTTGAAGCTCACCTTCAGCGGCTGGTAGTCCATGCGCACCCGCGCCTCGGGGGCCACGCCGGGAATCGCCGAATCCTGCAACTGGCCGCCGTAGACCGGCTCGGGCACCACGCCCAGGCGCTTGAGGGTGCGTGCGTCCTCGGCGCCGGCGGGAATCGACAGGCGCACCAGCATGGACACCGCGTTGATGTCCCTGGGCCCCGGCGGATGGCCGCGGCCGTCCTTGATGTGGCAGTTCTGGCAGGCGTTGGTGTTGTACAGCGGCCCCAGGCCGTCGCGCGCGGTGGTGGTGGTGGGCGCGATCACCCAGGGGTTGCGGAAGAAGCTGTTGCCCACGCTGAAGTCCAGGCGGCGGCTGGGCGTGAGGTTGCCCGAGGGCATGGAGTAGGCGTTGCGGTCGGCCTGGTAGACGGTGGCGCCGCCGCCGGACAGGGCCTCGCCCGGTTCGGCCACCGCCTTGGGCTCTTCGCGACCGCAGCCGGCGAGGGCCAGGGTAGCGAGCAGGGCGGCGAGGGCGACGGTTGGACGGCGGTACATCGAGGCGATCCAGGCTGAAAAACGGGCGGGCCATCTTAGCAGTTGGGCAAATGCAAATATGAAAAATTTATATTCGCTATTGCCGTGTGGCCCGGATGAAACGCCAAGGCCCCGGTTCACGGGGCCTTGGCTTGGCCAGTGCGCTGCGGCTGGTTGCCGCAGCGCGGGCGTCGATCAGAACTGGTGATCGGCGTTGTCCGGCTTCAGGTCCTGGATGCCCAGGGCGGCGGCGGCCTTCTCGATGGCGCCGGTCTGCTTGACCAGGGAAGCGATGGCGTCGCTGATGATCTTGTGGTCGGCCTCGTCGGCCGGGGCGATCATCTGGTCGAAGTGCACGCCATCCTTCTCGGCGCGGTCGACGATGGCCTGCATCTTGGCCTGGGTGGCGTCGAGGTCGGCCTTCAGGTCGGTGTTGGCCTGGGCATCGGCCTTGGCCACCAGGTCGGCCACGCTCGGGCCCTTGACCAGGCTGCCGTCCACGCGCTTGTACTCGCCCAGGTAGATGTTGCGGATGCCTTCGGCGTTGAAGTACAGGGTGTGGTGGGTGTTGTCGCTGAAGCAGTCGTGCTCGTCTTCGGTGGAGTTGGCTTCCAGGGCCACCTTCATGCGCTCGCCGGCCAGCTCGCCCAGGGACAGGCTGCCCATGCCGAAGAAGATCTTGCGCAGGTTGGCGTCGGCGCCGTCGGCTTCCAGCTTGGCGCGGTAGTTGTCGGCGACGCCGGCCTTCCAGTTGCCGACCATTTCTTCCAGCTGGGCCACCAGCAGGTCGGTGACGGCCTTCAGGTAGGCCGCGCGACGGTCGCAGTGACCGTTGCTGCAGTCCTTGCCCTGGACGTAGTCGGTGTAGGGGCGGTTGCCGGCGCCGGGCTTGGTGCCGTTGAGGTCCTGGCCCCAGAGGAGGAACTCGATGGCGTGGTAGCCGGTGGCGACGTTGGCTTCGGAACCGGCCACTTCGTTCAGGCTGGCCAGCTTCTCGCCGGTGATTTCCTTGACGTCGATCTTGTCTTCGCCGACCTGGATCTCGGTGTTGGCGACGATGTTGGCGCTGGCGGCCGGGTTGCCCTCGGCGTGCTGGTAGTCCTTGGCGACGTAGTCGATCAGGCCTTCGTCCAGCGGCCATGCGTTGACCGCGCCTTCCCAGTCGTCGACCACCTTGTTGCCGAAGCGGAAGGCTTCGCTCTGCGAGTAGGGCACGCGCGCGGCCAGCCAGGCCTCGCGGGCGGCCTTGAGGGTTTCTTCGCTGGGCTTGGCGAGGAAGGCGTCGACGGCCTTCTGCAGGGCCTGGGCGGTAGTCAGGGAGTCGCTGAAGACGGCCTCCGCCATGTCCGCGTAGTTCTTCACCACGGCCTTGACCGCGGCCTCGTCGACCTTGGCGGCGGCCGGGGCGGCGCTCTGGGTGCTGGCGGCCGGGGTGGCTGCCTGGCTGGCCGGGGCGGAAGCTTCTTTCTTGTCGTCGCCGCAGCCGGCGAGGGAGATGGCGATGGCCAGCAGGCTGGCGGTGGCCCAGGGCATACGAGTCATGGCGGGTTCCTTAGCATGAGGGTGGCGCAAAAAGGTGTGCGCAACGAAAGCGGCAACATAATGCGAAAGATTTGCATTTTTGAAAAGGCCGCGCTTGCGATTTGCCAGCAGCCTTCACAGCGGGGGGATCAGCGGCGTTCGATGCTGGAGCTGCCGGCGGCCTCGGCCAGGCGCCGCGCCTGCTTCAGATAGAGGGTCAGCTCGCGCGCCGGCAGCGGCTTGCTGTACAGGTAGCCCTGCCCCTCGTGGCAGCCCTGGTCGATGATGTAGGCCTCCTGCTCGAGGGTCTCCACGCCCTCGGCGATGACCTGCATGCCCAGGCTCTTGCCCAGCTGGATGATGGCCCGGACGATGGTGGCGTCGTCGTCGTCCTGCAGCAGGTCCTGGACGAAGCTCTTGTCGATCTTGATCTTGTCCAGCGGCAGGCTCTTCAGGTAGCTGAGCGAGGAGTAGCCGGTGCCGAAGTCGTCGATGGCGATCAGCGCGCCGGCGCGGCGCAGGCTGAGCAGGTGCTGGGCGGCGGTGGAGATGTCTTCCATCAGGCCGGTCTCGGTGACTTCCAGCTCCAGCGAGCGCGGCGGCAGGCGGTGGATCTGCAACAGGTTGCTGACCACCCTGGGCAGGGCGTTGTGGCGCAGCTGCACGGTGGACAGGTTGACCGCCAGGCGCAGGTCGTCGAAGCCCTGGTCGTGCCATTCGCGCAGTTGCTTGCAGGACTGGTCGAGCACCCATTCGCCGATGGAGAAGATGCTGCCGTTCTGCTCGGCCAGGGGGATGAACAGGTCCGGCGCGACCCAGCCCTGGGTCGGGTGCTGCCAGCGCAGCAGGGCCTCGACGCCGACCACGCGGTGGTCGCGGTAGTCCACCTGCGGCTGGTAGACGATGTGCAGCTCGTTGCGCGACAACGCCTCGCGCAGGTCCTTCTCCAGCTCGCGGCGGCGGCGCATCTCGCTGTCGACGCTGGCGATGTAGAACTGGTAGCGGTTGCGCGAGCGGGTCTTGGCCAGGGTCATGGTCTGCTCGGCCTTCTGCAGCAGCTTCTCGGTGCTCTCGCCATCCTCGGGGTAGAGGGTGATGCCGATGGTGGCGCGCAGCTGCACCGGCTGCTCGTCGAGCTGGAAGGGCAGCTCCAGGTCGTCGAGGATCTGCTGGGCCAGTTCCGCCGCCTCGTAGGGCTGCTCGATGTCGGCCTGGACCAGGGCGAACTGGTCGCCGCCCAGGCGCGCCAGGGCGCCGAGCTGGGCGCTGTGGCCGCGCAGGCGGTCGGCCAGGGCGATCAGCAACTGGTCGCCGAACTGGTAGCCGTGCTGTTCGTTGATGCCCTTGAAGTCGTCCAGGCCCAGGCACAGCACCGCCACGCGGCGCTCCTCGCGGCCGGCGTCGGCGAGTATCTGGTCCAGGCGCTGCTGCAGCAGCTTGCGGTTCGGCAGGCCGGTGAGGAAGTCGTACTGGGAGATGCGCAGCAGGCTGTTCTCCGCCTCGCGGCGCAGGTGGCCGTTGCGCTCGATGGATTCCAGCAACTGGTTGGCGGTGTTGATCCACAACCCCAGTTCATTGTGCTCGTGGCCGGCCAGCATCGGCAGCTTGTGCTCGCCGGGGCGGTCGGGGTTGATGCTGGTGAGGTGGTCGATGATGCGCCACAGCGGCTTGGTCAGCAGCCAGTGGTAGACCAGGAACAGCACCAGGCCCATGGCCAGGGCGCGGAGGATGCCGGAGAGGAAGATGATCACCGAGGTGACCACGAAGTCCTGGCCGTAGGGCGCGGTGTCCAGGGTGATCTTCAGGTCGCCGTAGTATTCGCCGGGCTCGCCGCGGCCGACCAGGCGGATGGCATAGTGCTGCTCGGGGCCGAGGATGGGGTCGGTGAGCCAGCGGGTGGGGGAGTCCAGCAGCGGGCGGGATTTCTCCGCCAGCATGGGTTCGTCGGGGTGGCCGATGGCGGCGTAGCGCACTGCTTCATGCTGGAACAGGCCTTCGAGCACCTGCATGGCCATGTCGCGGTCCAGGCTGTAGACCGCCTGGGTGGACGGGTCGCGGACCATAGCGAGGATCCGCTGGGCATCGTTGTGCACCGCCTGCCGCGCCTTGTGGGCGTCGAAGACGATCTGCGCGCAACTCAGGACGACACCCACCACCAGCGCCGCGAGCAATACGACGCGCAGCAGCTTGAGGGAGAGCCTGTGCCGGGGGTCCAGTTTCAAGGGTGCTTTCCTTGTTCATCGCCATCCGGCGAAAGACAGGTCTGAGTATTGGCAAACGGAGCTTTGACGTCAAAGGGCCATCACCCTTTTCCGACCAAATCCGACTCTCAGGTTAGCCGAGCCTTGTCCTTCTGGCGCGCAGAAAGCAGAAACCCGGCTTCAGGCCGGGTTTCCGCGGAGCAACCGAGGGTATCAGGCAGCGAAGTTCTTCGCCACGTAGTCCCAGTTGACCAGGTTCCAGAAGGCTTCGACGTACTTCGGACGCAGGTTGCGGTAGTCGATGTAGTAGGCGTGTTCCCACACGTCGCAGGTCAGCAGCGGGGTGTCGCCGCTGGTCAGCGGGTTGCCGGCGCCGATGGTGCTGGCCAGGGCCAGGGAGCCGTCGGCCTTCTTCACCAGCCAGGCCCAGCCGGAGCCGAAGGTGCCGATGGCGGTCTTGGTGAACTCTTCCTTGAACTTGTCGAAGGAACCGAAGGCGGCGTTGATGGCATCGGCCAGGGCGCCGGTGGGCTGGCCACCGCCGTTGGGGGTCAGGCATTCCCAGTAGAAGGTGTGGTTCCACACCTGGGCCGCGTTGTTGAAGATGCCGCCCGAAGAGGTCTTGACGATGTCTTCCAGGCTCTTGCCTTCGAACTCGGTGCCCGGGATCAGGTTGTTCAGGTTCACGACGTAGGTGTTGTGGTGCTTGTCGTGGTGGTATTCGAGGGTTTCCGCGGAAATGTGCGGCTCAAGGGCGTTCTTGGCGTAAGGCAGCGGCGGCAATTCGAAAGCCATGGTGTTTCTCCTATTTCCTCAGGTCAGGGCTAGCGCGGCGAACGCGCGACCGGTACACGGGGCCGGTTCGTGATTGTCGCGGCATCCGTACGTAGCGCCCCTGCTCCGCAGAGCGAGGCGCGCGTCGGGTGCGTCCAGCAGGCCTGGCAGGCTGGCGCCGCGAACCTCGGATCATAGCACCCGCCCCCCGGCATATCCACGCAGCAACTGTAGGGGCAAAGCCGCGCGCCAGTGCCGGTGCGGGGCGTTCCCGCGCACTGGGGTCGACTGCCGTGGGGCTCCGGGGTTCGATCTGTTTCGTCGCCGGGCTCAGGCGGCGAACACCAGTTGGCTGGCCATGCCGAGCATCATCACCGCCACCATCAGGTCGACCAGCCGCCAGGTGGCCGGGCGCGCCAGCCAGGGCGCGAGCCAGGCGGCGCCCAGGGCCAGGGTGAAGAACCACAGCAGCGAGGCGCTGGCCGCGCCCATGGCATAGGCGCCGGGCGCGGCCTGCTGGGCGCCGAGGGAGCCGATCAGCAGCACGGTGTCCAGGTACACGTGGGGGTTGAGCAGGGTCACCGCCAGCGCCGCCATCAGCACCGCCCGGCGCGAGCGCGGGCCGGTCTGCCCGGCGTCGGCCATGGCCTGCGGGGCGATGGCGCGGCGCAGCGCCTTGGCGCCGTACCAGGTCAGGAAGATCACCCCGCCCCAGCGGGCCACGGCCAGCAGCGTGGGGTTCTCTGCCAGCACCTTGGCCAGGCCGAACACCCCGGCGCTGACCAGCACGGCGTCGCACAGCACGCAGAGCGCGGCCACCGACAGGTGATGCTCGCGGCGCAGGCTCTGGGCCAGGACGAAGGCGTTCTGCGCGCCGATGGCGATGATCAGGCCGGCGGCCACCAGCAGGCCGTTGAGGTAGCTCTGCCACATGTTCAGGCTCTCCCTTGGCAGTTGGAGCACTGGCGGGACGGCGAGGGAACGGGGAGGGTCAGGCCAGGCATGGTCGGGCTCCGGTGGGCGGGTTCGAGGGGGAATGCCTGGCGAGTCTGGGGCTTGTGCCTGTATAAGGAAAACGAATCCTGTTGATGGCTCATTAGGAAAACTGATGTTCGACTACAAGTTGCTGGCCGCCCTGGCGGCGGTGGTGGAGCAGGGCGGCTTCGAACGCGGCGCCCAGGCCCTGGGCCTGTCGCAGTCGGCGATCTCGCAGCGCATCAAGCTGCTCGAGGCGCGCGTCGGCCAGCCGGTGCTGGTGCGCGCGGCGCGGCCGCAGCCCACCGAGCTGGGCCGCCGCCTGCTCAACCACGTGCAGCAGGTGCGCCTGCTGGAGGGCGACCTGCAGCAGTGGGTGCCGGCGCTGGACGAGGGCGGCTCGCCCGAGCGCCTGCGCCTGGCGCTCAACGCCGACAGTCTGGCGACCTGGTGGGCCGCTGCCATCGGTGATTTCTGCGCCGAGCGCCGGGTGCTGCTGGACCTGGTGGTGGAAGACCAGGAGGTGGGCCTCAAGCGCATGCGCGCCGGCGAGGTGGCTGGCTGCCTGTGCGCCAGCCCGCGGCCGGTGGCGGGTGCGCGCAGCGAGCCGCTGGGAGCGATGCGCTACCGCGGCCTGGCCAGCCCGGCGTTCGTCGCCCGGCATTTCCCCGAGGGCGTGCGCGTCGAGGCCCTGGCGCGGGCGCCGGCGATCGTCTACGGCCCGGATGACCAGTTGCAGCACCGCTACCTTGCCGACCTCGGCGTGGACGGCACCTTCATCTACCACCTGTGCCCCTCGTCCGAGGGCTTCGTGCGCATGACCTGCGGCGGCCTGGGCTGGGGCCTGGTGCCGGAGCAGCAGGTGCAGGGCGAACTGGCCCGCGGCGAGCTGGTGGAACTGCTGCCGGGCCAGGTCATCGACGTGCCGCTGTACTGGCACCACTGGCGCAACGGCGGCGAGCTGCTCGCCGCGCTGACCGCCCACCTGCTGCGCCGGGCCGCCGCCAGCCTGGTGCCGATCAGCCGCGGATGACGATGCGCCCGCTGCCCGGCAGGGCCTCCACGCAGCGCGGGCCGAACAGCTGCGAGGGCGTGAAGTAGCCGCCGGGGCCGTCGTGGCCGAGCAGGTGGCGCACGGCCAGGAGCACGCCGTGTACGGTGACGTCGTAGCCGTTGGCGGTCTCCAGGCGCGCCGTGCGCCGCTCGCCGCGGCCGTTGCGCACCTCGCCCCAGACCCAGGTGCGCAACCGGCTGCGGGCCTGCTCGTCGGGGCCCTTCACGCGCCGCTGCACCTGGCGCTTGAGCCAGTGCTGGACGCCGTCGCGGCCGAGCAGCGGGCGTAGTGGGTCGATCAGGCGCATGCCCATGGCCGCCAGCGGCGGCGCCGGCAGGTACACCTCGATGTTGGGGATGCCGGTGCTGTAGAAGGCGGTGGCGACGTCGCCCCAGGGAATGCTCACGGCATGCTTGAGGCCGCGGCCGAAGTCGATGTCGCGGCGCTTGTAGCCCAGCGGCACCTCCACCAGGCGGCCGTCGCGGCGCACCTTGCCGCCCAGCTTCAGGCCTTCCACCGTGGTCGCGGCGGTGCCCGGCGAGAGCCCGCTGCCGGTGTCGAAGCCCAGCGCCAGTTGGGTGGCGTCGGGCAGGGCCTCGGCCAGGCAGGCGGCGACGCAGTCGGTGGGGATGACGTCGAAGCCGACGCCGGGGCAGACCACGCAGCCGGCGGCGCGGGCGCGCTCGTCCAGGCCGTGGGCGTGTTCGAAGACGCCGATCTCGCCGGTGATGTCGACGTAGTGCGTGGCATTGGCCAGGCACGCCTCCAGCAGCGGCGCGGCGGTGGCGGAGAAGGGCCCGGCGCAGTTGGCCAGCACGGCGACGTCGGCCAGGGCCGCGCCCGCGCCCTCGGCGCCGAATACCCGGCACTCCAGGCCCAGCACGCTACCCAGCGCCTGCACGGCGGCGGGATCGCGCCCGCCCAGCAGCGGGCTCAGGCCCTGGCGCCGGGCCTCCTCGGCCAGCAGGCGGCCGGTATAACCGTTGGCGCCATAGATCATCCAGTAGGGCTTGCTCATTCGGGGCCTCGCACAGGGAACGGGGAAGGATCGCCGGGGTTCTAACCGGCCTTGCCGCCGGCTGTCACCCGGCCGCGAGTCGGGCGGCTCGCAAGGATGCCGTTCTGGCGTGCGCGGCCAGCGTGGCCGGGCGGGTGGCCTGCTAGAGTCGGCAGACAACAACTATAGAGGTGCGTGCATGAAGATTCTGGTCACCGGCGCGAGCGGGTTCATCGGCGGGCGTTTCGCCCGCTTCGCCCTGGAGCAGGGCCTGGCGGTCCGCGTCAACGGCCGCCGCGCCGAGGCCCTGGAGCCGCTGGTGCGGCGGGGCGCGGAGTTCATGCCGGGCGACCTGGCGGACGCGGCCCTGGTGCGGCGCCTGTGCGAGGGCGTCGATGCGGTGGTGCACTGCGCCGGCGCGGTGGGCGTGTGGGGCCCCTACGAACACTTCCACCAGGCCAACGTAGTGATGACCGAGAGCGTGGTCGAGGCCTGCCTGAAGCAGGGCGTGCGGCGCCTGGTGCACCTGTCCTCGCCGTCGATCTACTTCGACGGCCGCGCCCACGTCGGCCTGAACGAGGACCAGGTGCCGACGCGCTTCGCCAACCACTACGGCGCCACCAAGTACCAGTCGGAGAAGGTCGCCCTGGGCGCCGCCGAGTTCGGCCTGGAGGTGCTGGCGCTGCGCCCGCGTTTCGTCACCGGCGCCGGCGACACCAGCATCTTCCCGCGGATGATCGCGGCGCAGCGCAAGGGCAAGCTGAAGATCATCGGCAAGGGTCTGAACAAGGTCGACTTCACCAGCATCCAGAACCTCAACGACGCCCTGTTCAGCGCCTTGCTGGTCACCGGCACCGCGCTGGGCCAGGCCTACAACATCAGCAACGGCCAACCGGTGCCGCTGTGGGACGTGGTCAACTACGTGATGCGCCGCCTCGACCTGCCACCGGTGACCGCGCACATGCCCTATCCCCTGGCCTGGTCGGTGGCGGCGCTGAACGAAGGCCTCTGCTATCTGCGTCCGGGCCGCCCCGAGCCGGTGCTGACGCGCATGGGAATGGCGGTGCTGGCCAAGGACTTCAGCCTGGATATCGGCCGCGCCCGCCAGTTCCTCGGCTACGAGCCACGCGCCAGCCTGTGGGACGCGGTGGACGAGTTCTGCGACTGGTGGAAGGCCAGCGGGCTCTGAAGAGCCCTTCGCGGCTTTCGTAGGATGGGTAGAGCGCAGCGAAACCCATCGCCCGGGCCCATGCTGCACCCGACCCCGCCGTCATCCGCGCAGCGGCCCCGAGTAATGCCGCTGCCCGGACTCGCTGGGCAGGAAGCTCGGCTCCTGCACCACCCGCGGCAGGCGCACGCCGCTCAGCTCGCTGAGGCGCTGGCCCAGTTCGCGGGTGTCGTCCCGGCTGGAGCCCTCGCAGGCGCGCAGCATGAGTGCGATGGCGTCGGCTTGCTGGAACCGGATGTCCAGCGCCTGTTCTTCGCGCAGACGGCGGCGCAGTTCGCGCATGCAGTCCAGGATGGCCTTGTTGAATTCGATCACCCAACTCCCTCCCCCGCAGTGGGCGCCAGGGCGGCGCCGGTGCGGAGGCGGAGCAAGGCATATGCCATACTGTCGCCTTGCCACTATTTCCGCGGCCTGGCGGGAACCCCGGCCGCGCCGGCGTGGTCTCTGCCAGGGCCCGTGCGCGCCGCCGCGGTGCGCCGCGCCCCCCGATGGCGCGCTGTCCAAGCCGCCGGCGCGAACGGATATACTGCGCCCTGCGCAGGCGCCATGCCGCTTTCCCCCCACAGGTTTCCTTCATGCGTAACGACAGTTTCGACGACTTCGACGATGTGCCCAGCCTGACCACCGACGCCGCCGACCGCGACGAGTTCGGCCACCATCCGCGCCGCGTCTACGAGCCCGGTGGCCAGCGCCTGGCGCCCCAGCCCAAGGGCGGCGCCAGCACCGGGCCGCTGTGGGCGCTGGTGGCGGCCATGGCCATCGCCCTCGGCGGCCTGGCCTGGTGGAGCCACCAGCAACTGGCGCTGATGGAGCACCAGTTGATCGCCACCCAGGAAAGCTTCGCCAAGATCAGCGAGGAAGCCGCCGGCCGCCTCGACGACATCCGCGGCAAGTTCGTCCAGAACGAGTCCTCGGTGACCAGCGAGCGCGAGCAGCTCAAGCTGCAGGTCAAGCAGCTGCAGGGCCGGCTCGCCGACCAGGCGCGCCAGCAGCAGGACTCGCTGTCGCAGATCGATGGCCAGCAGGCCAAGCGCCTCGACCAACTGAGCAACGAACTCAAGGCCCAGCAGGACAGCGCCGCGCAGCTGATCGCCCAGCTCGACGGCAAGATCAAGTCGCTGGCCGACGAACAGGCCAAGGTGAAGAGCCTGCAGGGCGACCTGGCCACCGCCAACGCGCAGATCCAGAACCTGAGCGCCGACGTCGCGGCGCTGAAGAAGCGCGGCGACCAGAGCCAGTCGATCAAGAGCATCCAGGACGACCTGCTGATCCTGCGCAGCGAAGTCGAAGGCAAGCAGGGCCAGCAGGGCGGCAGCACCGCCGAATTCGACGCCTTCCGCGCCCAGGTCACGCGCAACATCAACGCGCTGCAGGCGCAGGTGCAGAACCTCCAGCAGCAGCTGACCAATCGCTGAGCGCCCGTGTAGGAGCGGGCCCTGCCCGCGATTCGCGCGCAGGGCGCGCTCCTACATGGGAATGTGCGGGGCGAATCTTATCCGCGATAAGCATCAGGCCTGCACTGGGGCTGGATCGCGGATAAATCCTATAGCGCTCATACGACCTGGAATGTCCAGGCTCTTGTATGCATGTCAGCACTTTCGTCTTTGTGCTCCGCGGGCTATGCCGGGCAAAGCGATTCCATTCTGCTAGGGCCTTTTATGGACAAAGGCTCGGTATGTGGAGACGCAACAACGATCGATTTGCAGCAGCCGGGGCATCTGTTTTGCGCTGACCAGCATCCATTTGCAGCCCCATGAACGCAATCGCCTGAGGTTGCTGCGCTATTCATCGACGTCGCTGCCGAATCAGGATGTCGCCGACTTCGTCATTGAAGTCTTCGACTATATGCAGGTCAAAGACAGGGAATGCAGTCTTGAAGTCGCCCTGTCCGAACCGCTGACTCGACAAGTGGCGGATGCTCTAAATAGGCAGAATCTCCAGGTCGCGCTCACCCTGAGTGGCATTGCCGGGGGCCTGGTAGGCTTCGGCAACAAGTTTGCCGGTATTGCCGCAGGTGGGGCGGTAAGAAAGTACTCACTTTCTCGGCTGAGGAGTTTTCATGCCGGCGACAGGATATTGAGCGTGGCGGCCAGTGTCGGTGGCGGTATCGGTCCCCAGGCCACCTTGCAATCGACTCTGATTACCCGAGCCCACCCGACATGATGCTCAGCGAGTTGATCCATCTGTTCGTCGCCTTTGTCCTGATGCTGGTGCTGTTCCGCTGCGTGAGGAAAAGTTCCAGCAGGACTTGGCTGGCGGTGGCGCTGGTGTTGATAGGGGGTGTGTTGATGTATTGGCAGCCACCATTCCGGCTGTGGATGATCGACTTGCCTACAGTGGGATTGTTCGGTTTCATCATCGGCGTCTGCTTCTTTTACGAACGCAACAAGGCGGCAGACGAGTGAGGGACCTCGCTAAGATTTATTGTCGCAAGCGCGCCCTGCCCGCGATTCGCGCGCAGGGCGCGCTCCTACATGGTTTGTAACGGTATTCACCGGTGGCTTTCGTGCTTTGGGTTGGCTCCGTTCCCTCTCCCTGAAGGGAGAGGGGATCGTTCGGAGCGCTTGGATGGAGTCAGCCGGCTAGCACAGAGATTACCGGTTAAAACCAGGCCCCCTCTCGGCACGGACAAGCCCCCTCTCCCTTCAGGGAGAGGGCTGGGGAGAGGGCTCTAGGCTCTTAACCCTCAACCGAAGCGATACCCATCACCCACCACCGCATGGGTTTCGCAGGCTCAACCCATCCTACGAAAAGCGCGCCGGCGCAGTTGGCAACATATCCGCCGCAAACGAAAAGGGCGCCTCCAGGAGGCGCCCTTTTCTTCATGCCCTGTCCTTACAGCCGCGGGTAATCCAGATAGCCGACCGGCCCCTTGGCGTAGAAGGTTTCCGGATGCGCTTCGTTCAGCGGCGCGTCCTTGGCCAGGCGCTCCACCAGGTCCGGGTTGGCGATGAAGGGGATGCCGAAGGCCACTGCGTCCGCCTTGCCGCTGGCCAGCCAGGCGTTGGCGCTGGCCTTGGTGAAGCGCTCGTTGGCGATGTAGGGGCCGCCGAAGATTTCCTTCAGTTTCGGGCCGATGCTGTCGGGGCCTTCCTTCTCGCGGGTGCAGATGAAGGCGATGCCGCGCTTGCCCAGTTCGCGGGCCACGTAGCCGAAGGTCGCCAGCGGGTCGGCGTCGCCCATGTCGTGGGAGTCCATGCGCGGCGCCAGGTGCACGCCGACGCGGCCGGCGCCCCACACCTCGATGGCGACGTCGGTGACTTCCAACAGCAGGCGCGCGCGGTTTTCGATGGAGCCGCCGTACTGGTCGGTGCGCTGGTTTGTGCTGCTCTGCAGGAACTGGTCGAGCAGGTAGCCGTTGGCGCCGTGGATCTCTACGCCGTCGAAGCCGGCGGCCTTGGCGTTCTCGGCGCCCTGGCGGTAGGCTTCGACGATGTCGGCGATTTCCTCGGTCTCCAGCGCGCGCGGGGTGACGAACTCCTTGATCGGACGCACCAGGCTGACGTGCCCGGCCGGCTTGATGGCGCTGGGCGCCACCGGCGTTTCACCGTTCAGGTACAGCGGGTCGGAGATGCGGCCGACGTGCCACAGCTGCAGCATGATGCGCCCGCCGTTGGCGTGCACGGCCTTGGTCACGTTGCTCCAGCCGCGCACCTGGTCGTCGGACCAGATGCCGGGGGTGTCGGGGTAGCCGACGCCCATGGGCGTCACCGAGGTGGCTTCGCTGAGGATCAGGCCGGCGCCGGCGCGCTGGGTGTAGTACTCGGCCATCAGCGCGTTGGGCACGCGGCCCTCGTCGGCGCGGCAGCGGGTCAGCGGGGCCATGATGATGCGGTTCGGCAGTTGCAGGTCGCCGAGGGTGATCGGGTCGAAGAGCGTGGTCATTGCTGCGGTGCTCCGTTACGGGATGTTCGGTGGATGTTCGGTAGATGCACGGTGGGTTCAGTCCAGGACGGGTTGGGCCTGGTTGGGCTTACCGCTGAAGGCGATCATCACCGCGATCAGCGCCAATACTGCGAGCAGGGCGCCGGCCAGGGGCACGCGAGTCAGCCCCAGGCCGTGGTCGATGACGCTGCCGCCGACCCAGGCGCCGATGGCGTTGCCGACGTTGAAGGCGCCGATGTTCAGGGTGGCGACGAGATTCGGCGCGGCCTGGCCGACGCGCACCACGTTGACCTGCAGGGCCGGCACGGCGGCGAAGGCGGCCGCGGCCCAGACGAACAGAGTGATCTCGGCCGGCAGCAGCGCGTGGCTGGTCCAGCTCAGCGCCGCGGAAACCACGGCCATGGTGGCGAACACCCCGGCCAGGGTGGTGCCCAGGCGCCAGTCGGCGAGGCGGCCGCCGAGGATGTTGCCGAAGGTCAGGCCCAGGCCGATCAGCACCAGTGTCCAGGTCACGCCGCGCGGCGACACCTGGGTGACTTCGCCGAGCAGCGGCGCGACGTAGGTGAACAGGGCGAACACCGCGGCGGAGAACAGCACGGTGGTGGCCAGCGCCAGCCACAGTTGGCCGCTGCGCAGGGCCGCGGCTTCCTGGCGCAGGTCCACGGCCTCTTCGTCGTGCCCGGCGGGCAGGATGCGCCACAGGCCGATGAGCGCGAACACGCCGATCACCGTCACCACCCAGAAGGTCGAGCGCCAGCCGGCGACCTGGCCCAGCGCGGTGCCCAGGGGCACGCCGAGCACGTTGGCTAGGGTCAGTCCGGTGAACATCAGCGCCACGGCGGAAGCCCGGCGATTGGCCGGCACCAGGCCGGCGGCGACCACCGAACCGATGCCGAAGAAGGCGCCATGGCAGAGCGCGGTGACGATCCGCGCCAGCATCAGCATGCCGTAGCTGGCAGCCACCGCGCAGAGGAAGTTGCCGAGGATGAAGATGCCCATGAGCATCAGCAGCGCGCGCTTGCGCGGCAGTTTCGCCGTGAGCATCGCCATGATGGGCGCGCCGATGGCCACGCCGAAGGCATAGCCGCTGACCAGCCAGCCGGCGCTGGGGATGGACACCGCGAGGTCGCCGGCCACGTCCGGCAGCAGCCCCATGATGACGAATTCCGTGGTGCCGATGGCGAACGCGGACAAAGCGAGGACGAGAAGCGGAAGGGGCATGCGCCTGCTCCTGAAAAAAGTGGGACGTTCTAGGCAGATCGCTGCGACTACAGCGCTTCGCTCAAGTGGCGAACAAAAGCCGCGATGGTGTCTTCATTGCGTTTGAAGAAGTGCCACTGACCGATTTTCCGACTGGTCACCAATCCGGCGCGCTGGAGGGTGGCCAGATGTGCCGACACGGTGGATTGCGACAACCCGGTGCGCTGGTCGAACTTCCCGGCGCAGACGCCGATGGCGAAAGGCTGGTGCTCCTGCTCGTCGAAATAGCGCTCCGGCTCCTTCAGCCAGCGCAGCATGTCGCGCCGCACGGGGTGGGCCAGGGCCTTGAAGATCTCGTCGAGGTTCAGTGCTTCGCTCATCGCTGCCTTTGTGTGTATCGCTTGGGAACGAACTATATATCGGTGAAAAGCGATATGAATTCGTTTGAGCTGATGATGATGATCGATGGGGTTGATAGTAGGCGGGTGGTGGGAGAGAGGGGATGTCACTAGGCCGATTGGCGTGGGGCCGGCCAAGGGGCAGGGGAGATCGTGGGCAGAAGGGGATGATGTACTTTTACTGTGTTGGTTCGGTCTGGTTAGTAAGGGAGAGAGAATAAATCTTCTCCCGCTATGCGAAAACTGTAAATCTCTCAGAAATGAGGCGGTTGCATAAAAATCCATTTACTCATATTTTCTGAATGTTGTTCTACATGTCTTAAGAATGTTCTAAGATTATGCTTCCGTCTTGTTCTTTTGTTATTTCAGCTGCATTGGCCGAGACAAGCAAAGGTACTTGCGTGGCAAGTATGATGGTGAGGTACGCCTTCATTCGCATGAACTTCTTTTGCTTAATCTGATATTCGCTCAAAAACCCTGGCAGGAATCTTTTTTGTCAATCCGGACTTTGTCATTAACTCCTTATAGTCGGAGTAGTATGATTTGGCCTCTGGTTTTTGGTTTTCAGCCCAAAGAGAGTCTGCCATATTCAGTTTCAGTACCATCCTAGATGGGATAGCAATCTCTAGTGCTTTGTATATTTCTAATGCTTCCTGGTTTTTTCCTGACTCAGCTAAGAAGTAAGCGATATCATTTAGATCGGTAATGTTCCTTTTAGACGGAGGAAAACAAGCCAGATAGGATGCGGAGCCCATGTACATCTGGTCTTGGATTATTGACGCTTTTTCATCTAGGCTAGAAAATTTTGCTATCTTTTCTTTTAGCTGTACAGGGGATGGAGTCTCCAGTACTGGAGGTTGTTGACCACCTCCTGAGATTTGGTTTATCCATTCATCATCGGATGTCCATTGTCCAGTACAGTACGCTGCAGATCTTGACTGCATTACGCAGCCATTGCTCATGTTGATAACTTCGCAATGCGATAATTCAGTTTCTTTCGTTGATCCATCTTCAAGATAAAGTGTCCCAGTTTCTCCGCGCTGGAGAATAAGGAATTTTTTACTTGGAGAGAGTGATTCGCCAAATATAGAGAAGAACTCTTTTGTATTATCTATACTGCTATGTCCTGCGGGTTGCTCTTTCTGGTATATCTGGAACTGCTTTTGTTGGTCTTTAAATGTTATCTTTTGCCATGCTTTTGCATGATCGCTCCAGTTATCCAGCATGACTTGGGTATCCACTCCTTTGAGTAACTCCGGTGCGCCTGTCATTCCCTTGGATTCACAAGTGTAAACCGAGAGAACTAAGGTGATAGACGTAACTATAGGTTTTGACATGTTAATCATTGTTCTCAACCGTGTCACATCACTCTACTAGACAGATAAAGAAGAATTGCTTCTGATCTGAGTTGGCGGACGGTGTGCTTGGATAAGGAATTAGTTTTATATGTATTATTTTTTAGCCATGAAATACGGTGCCTTGTATTACAGGATGGCGGAGATTTTTATCCACTTCTCGATTTCTTTTCCTTTGGCTGTTATGTATTTTATTTTTAGTTTTCCATCCTTATATTCTGTGGTTCTGACTATATCTCCTTTTATCAAATACATTTTTGTCGGGGTTTCAGCAGTCGGTGAGTCCCAAAGCAGAGCTTTTTTGGATGTGATTTTTAATCTTGTTTCAGATGAAAGCTCTAACTTGCTGCTGTTGAACAGGAAATCTTTTGTGATACTTTTTATATTGGCTGACTCTAAGAATTGATTTTTTGTTTTTAGAGTGAGCTCTGAGTTGGCTAGATTTTCGCTTGATGCTGGGACCTTTATTGAATGAGTGGCATAAATTAATTTTGTATTGTTCGTATTTATAGCTATAAGATATATATTGTTTGGGTATTCAAAGTATAGGTTTGCCTGGTTATTGATTTTCTCAAGGTGAACTGTTCTCTCTTGTATGTCAGATGGTTCTATTAATGTGGTGTTTTCCGTTGCTGTTTGGGCGGGATTCGCATTTTTTATTATTAATTTTGCTAACCTGTTGTTGCTTGTTATGCAAGCTACTGAGTTTTCAAATCTTACTTCGCTATATTTTACGTAGCCAGCTTCTTTAGGGCACTCGGCATTAGTGCTGGCGTTTACCATGCTTGAAAATGCAGATAGTAACGCTCCTATGTATAGATATAGGTCCTTATATCTCATGCACATTCGACTTTTCCTTCAAAGTCTATGGAAATACTATGCTTCTGTATTTTCATTATATTAAGTTGGCCTGTGTCAGTATTACTGTGTGCGCTCCAAAATTCGTGATGGAATTTTTCCACCTTTGTCTGCAGATCTCATTAGTTTCACATAGTGAAGATAATTCTCCTTGGCTGAAGCGTGATTCCCTGCTCCCCAATAACTGTCAGCAAGGTTGAGGTATGCAACTGTTCGCTGTGGGTTATCCTGGATTACCTTTCGTAGTAGCGTAATTGCTTCAGCATAGTGGCCGGTCTGCTCAAAGAGGAACCCTAGGTTGTTGCTGAAAGTAAGATCTTGTGGAAGGTAATATTTTGAGATGATATAGCTTTCTGGTGGGCATGTTTCGGAGTCGCCGCCTGATTCAATCAGGGAGGTAATTATTTCTTTTAGTTTGCCTTTGTTTCGCAATTTGTATTCTTTTATGGCGTTTTCATAGATCGATAATGTTTGGTTGGTTAGGATCTTTTCTCCATAGGACTCATTTGAGTTCAACTGTTTTCTGATGGCTTTTAAGCGCCCGAAGGTCTCAGTTCCGTCAAATTTACTGAGAGTTTTCTCTATTGAAGGGCTTGCTATCTTGTAAATGGCTGTGGCGGACTGATCACACTGGCTGTTATTCTGTACAGAATATAACGCATTGAGCACGAAGTCCTTTGTGTCATCCTTGTAGTCATAAACTAAGTTGAAATTATTTTGAGTGTTCTCCTCCTCCTCAGTAATTAGGACGATTCTGTCGATTGGGTCTTTGGTAGCCTGAGGTATTTCGAGAGTTTCTGACTGGTTGTCTATTAAAAACAAGGAACCCTTCTGATTACTGCTTGTTCTGAGCATGAAGCCATCATGGCCGCCAAATGGACTCTTGCTTGGAATTAGGGAGAGTATAGTGGTGGAGTCAATGAGTACATGATCACTATCCGATGTGCGAATAACTAAGCGTTGTGTGCCATCGGCCTCTGGAGCATGAATTGATATTATGTATTTCTGCGTGGCACCAGAAGGATTAGATAGCTTTTCGGTTGGAGAGCTTGCAAATGTGGCCGATGATGCCATGAGTAAAGTTGGTATGGCATAAAGAAGTCTCATTTTATGTTTATGCATGCTTTAAATAGGATTGTAATTTTTCTCTACGAGGTTTGGTTTATTCACGTTCTTATTGGTCGCTCTCCATTTTGGCGCAATCTGAGTCATTATCAGATTTGTTTGCGAGACTGTATGTCAATTCATTTATGTCTGCATGATTACCGCAAACTCCCAAACCGAGAGCGGTTGGGTCGATACCTTTTGATGATATCTCTATGGTATTTCCTTTGAGGAAAATTAGAATTCGACCAAACTCTGTTTCATGTACTAATTGGCCGTTGCTTTCTGTCATCTCAAAGTTGAAGGAGCAAATATTTTGATTGGCTTGCGTACTATTTAGTTGAACGGCATACCTAGGGGGGGTGTAAGTTATTTTTAGTGTGTCATTGAATTTGTCTTCACAGTTGCTGCCATCTTGTGGTGATGTGCAGAGATAGCTTTTTTGCTTATAGCATCCAGTCCAAGATATTTTATGCATTGAAGCAGTGTCTACTTTGTTATCATGGTTATTTTTTTGATCCTCAGTGGAAAAGCATGAGCTGGTGGTTAGTAGTAAAGTTATCGCTAGGATTGCTTTGTTCATCTTAGTTTCCAGTTAAGTATCTGGCCCTTTGTCGGCCGCCTTCATATTGAGACAGTTCTGGTGTATTGCGAATGTATTCAGCAAGTGCTTCTGGGTCATTAGATGATATATGTGGGAGCTGTCTGTCCCATATGCTCCCCTGTTGATAGGTTAGGTCAACAGCAATATCTCTTATCCGGTCGTTTAGGCTCTCCCATGGTGTTGCATCTGTTTCTCCAGCTGTCCCATTTGTATATCTAGTCTTTGCAGCTGTCTCGTATCTTGGATAGGTTATGTCTTCGAAAAGTATGCGTTGAGCTTTCCTGGATATTACTCCGTATGTCTCTCTATTATTATTGACAAAATCTCTGGCCGCATGGCCCGAGAGTTGAGCTCCTTGTGAAAAATTTTGAGCAGCACTGGGTTCAACACCTGCAGCAATTAAATCTGCATAAACTGTGGTAGGTGTACGTTGCTTCATGTCATAGCCTCGCCCTAAAGTTACGCCTGAAGCACCACCAGGCCAATGGAGTCGTCGGCTGAAGTAAAGATTTCCGGGAATGTCATTGCCTTCTGCATCAAAGGTCACCTGGCCTCTCCGAACAAGCAAGTCACTTCGCTTCGCTACTTTGGAAAAGTGCGATAATAAACCTAAAGGATGGAGGTGGGATGCTATTCCTGTATCAGATTGCTCGTTGCTAACCATCGAACCGGTCCACCAGATAAGTGACTTTATTCTTTCTTTTTCCTTTGCCCAATCCTTCTCACCTTCCTTGGTCATATAGCAATTCAACGCCTCCCACTTACTTAAACCAGGGTCGGCATACCACTCACTCTCATATTGAACAATCAGCCGGCTGATCGACTGTGCGTGCCAGGGTTTGCCGAGGGCGTTCCTGATCTCCTCGGGGGTGAGTTTTTCATCGTGGTTGGTGTCGATGATGTCGTACAGCCGTTCCTTGATGGGGCCGCTGTCGCCTTGGTTGATCTGGGCCTGGTAGTTGGTCTTCTCGCCATCGTCCAGTACGCCATCGCTGCTGAGCTTGCACGCGTACTGGTCGCTCAGGGTGCTGGTTTCCTTGATGAAGTCGAAGCCTTCCCAGTCCCAGGGATGCAGGCGGGGGGTGATGAGTTCGTCTTCCTTCACCCAGCCTCCGATCGGTTGGCCATCCTTGCCGGGCATGTTTTCCAGCTTCCACCATCGTTCGGTGGTGGTGGTGCCGCCCGTGGTCGTGGTGAGGGTGATTTTCCTTTCCGCTGGCAGGGCTTCGAGTACGGCCAGGGGCAGGATCATGTCGTAGGCGGTGGGCTGGCCGGGGTCGGAGACCTGCGGCGGGTTCTCTTGGGTGGCGTCTTCCCGGGTGATGAGCTTGGTTTCGGAGGGGATCTTCAGCAGGGTCTTCTGTTCCGGCTTGAGTTGCTTCGCCCTGGCGCGGCTCTGGGTAACGAAGGACTCCATGTCGTCGCAGGTGAAGACTTCCAGATGCAGGAGATCCTGCGGGGCGCCTTGCGTCGCGGCCTGGTACTTGCCGAGGTGGCCGATCAGCGCGCCGGCCTGGATGGGGACGGGCGGCTCGACGAGGAACACGCTGTCGCGCGCTTGTGGTTCCTTGACTGCTTCCAGGTCCTTCACCCACACGTAGCCTTCGCTTGCCAGTTGCTCGGCGCTCACCGCGGGCGTGGCGCTGCCTTGGGTGATCGCGAGGAGCTTGTGGTAGCTCTTGGTGGTGGCGGTGGGGGAGACGCGTACCTGGGTTCCCGCAGGGAGAAGGCCAAGGATGGGAGAGTTCCCGTTGGCGGCCAAGCGGATGTTCGCGCCTTTCTGAGCGGGCTCGATGGGGTCCTTGGCCTTGTGGTTGACGATATAGCGGCCTTCACCCAGTGCTTTCAGCACCGAACCGTCGGCAGGGCCCTTGTGCAGGTATCCGGTGTTTTCCGCGAGCCCCGCCACGGCGGGGGTGGCGCGGATGAACTTCAACCAGTTCGGGTTGATGCCCGGCCCGGCGGCTTCCGCCTCGACCAGGGTGCCGCGGGGCAGCACACCCAGTACGGTGCCGTTCGGCGTTGCGCGGACCCGCAGGCCCTGGAGCTTGTCGGGAGCGCTCTGCTTGACGGTACGGGTGTCGCCTGCCCAGAAGGCCGGCCGTTCCAGCTCGGGCTTGTCCTGGTAGCCCTGCCAGTCCATCAGGTGCATGTACAGGCTGTAGAACGTCAGGTCCGGTTCCACGGCCGGGGGCGTCGCGGCGGGCTGGGTGCCGCCGGCAGCTGGAGTGGCCGGGGCGGGAGCCGGTGGCAATTCCAGTCGATGCCTCACCAGCACGAAGCCGGTGGAGTAGATCGTCTCGTGAGCGCTCGCGCCTTCGCCATAGGTGAGCGTCTTGTACTTCCCGTCGATGCGATAGGCGACCACTTCACCGTCGGCGATGCAGCGGACGGACGATTGGTCCAGCTGTGCGCCGGTGTTCTGGTCGAAGTGCACGCCACCGTGCCACAGGCCGTTGCTGGAGACCGGGTAGAAGCCGCTTCCGGCCTTCGCCAGCGCGTCGTAGTAGACCTGCGGATCGGTGATTTCGCTGCTTGCGCCGCCGTTACTGCCCTTGGCCTTGAAGGGGTAGGACCAGCGCTCGACTTTCTTCTGCTTTTCCATGGTGATGTTCCGTTTTCAGTTCCGTTGGGACGGCGCACCAGCGCGCGACCTTGCCTGGTGTTCAGAAGGAGAAATTGACCATTCGGGGCCTGTCGATCGTCCGCTCCAGCGGTTGATTGGCCAGCGCCTCGTCCATCGGCCCGCCGGCCTTGTCCGCATCCGCGGCGCCCGGTTGCAGGGGGGACTTGAGGGCGATGCCCGAACCGCTGCCCGGCGAGCCGCCGGCGTTGATCTTCGCCAGCGGACCGAACACGGTGACGCCGCTGGCGTCGAGCTTGATGAAGCTGCCGCCGGCCTTGAGGGTCAGTTCCTGGCCGGCCTCGATCACCAGTTTCTGCCCGGCCTTGAGGTGGATTTCCCGGCCGGCGCGGGTCAGCTGGGCATTGCCCAGGCGGATGTGCTGGTTGTTGGCCACCGCCAGGTGGTCGTCGAGCCTGGCCTCCACCTTGCGGTCGAGGTGGATGGTCTGGTGCTCCTCGGCCTTGAACTCGCCGTAGGCGTTGGCTTCCACGGTGTCGTGGCGTTCGTGGCCGACGCGGATCTTCTGGTCGTGCTCGATGTTTTCGTCCCAGTCGCGCTGGGCATGGATGAAGATCTGTTCCTGGCCCTTGCGGTCCTCGATGCGCAGTTCGTTGTAGCCGCTGCCGCCCGGCGAGCTGTTGCTCTTGAACAGGGTGCGGGTCTTGTGGGCCGGCAATTCGTAGGGCGGCAGGTGCTCGGCGTGGTACAGGCAACCGCTGACCAGTGGCTGGTCCGGGTCGCCTTCGAGGAAGTCCACCAGCACTTCCATGCCGACGCGCGGGATGGCCACGGCGCCCAGGGCGTTGCCGGCCCAGCCGCCGGCCACGCGCAGCCAGCAACTGGTCTTGTCGTCGGCCTGGCCCTCGCGGTCCCAGTGGAACTGCACCTTGACCCGCCCGTACTTGTCGCAGTGGATTTCCTCGCCCGCCGGGCCGGTCACCACGGCGGTCTGGGTACCCAGCACCCGCGGCTTGGGGTGGGCCAGTGGCGGGCGGTAGTGCACGTCCCAGGGGGTGGCGAGGAAGCGGTTGCGGTAGCCCTGGTGGAAGTCGTCCTGGCTGTCGGCGGTGTCGCTGGTGATGGACTCTTCCAGCACCTGCGGCTGCCTGCCTTCGTGCCGCACCTCGGTGAGCAGCCAGAGGTCGTTCCATTCGCCGCGCGGGTGCTCGGACATTTCCAGGAAGTGGCCGCTGCACAGGTTCGGCTGGTCGCTGCGGCCCTCGGCCTGGCGGTAGTCGGCGCGGTGCCTTTCCAGGCTGCGCTGGCTCAGCAGCTTGCCGCGCTCGCGGTCGGTGAAGCGGCCGGGGTAGTCGTAGTCTTCCAGGTCCGGCTGGTCCTGTTTCTGCTGCGGCCGGTAGGCCGCTTCCATGCGCAGGCGCGGCTTCTGGAAGTCGTAGTCGCGGCGGGTCACGCGGCTGGTGCGGCCTTCCAGGCGCAGGACGAAGCCCTTGATCACCGGCTCGTCGGCCACTAGGCCGGTGTCGGCGATGTAGGGCGTGGGCTGGCCCAGGCGCGGGAAGGCGGTCTGGTCGTCGCCGAACACCAGCAGGTGCCCGTCGGGGCTGTGCTCGAAGTGGTAATGGAGGCCTTCCTCTTCGCACAGGCGCTGGACGAAGTGCAGGTCGCTCTCGTCGTACTGGGTGCAGTAGTCGCGCGGCGGGTAGACGGTGGGGCCGAGCTGGAAGCGGTAGGCATCGGCGAGGATGCCGTGCTCCTCCAGCACCCGGGCGATGATCTGCGGCACCGTCAGCTGCTGGAAGATGCGCTGGTTGCTGCGCAGCGCGAGGTAGGCCAGCTGCGGCGCCAGGACCACCCGGTAGCGGGTCAGGCGCTGGCCGGCGTCGCCTTGCCCAGCCTGCTGGATCAGCCCGTGGACGCCCGGCCCGGCGGGGCTGAAGGCGAGGAACGCGGGCTTGTGCAGCAGGGCTTCCAGGTCGAGGCTGGGGCGTTCGCTGACCAGTTCCAGCTCGAAGCGGTAGGGCTGGCTGATGGCTTCGCGACCGTGGAAGCGCAGGACCTGGAAGTCGTGCTCCAGGCCGTCGAGGGTCAGGCTGAAGTGGGTCTGGTTGGCCGGGTTGAACATGCTCGGGCTCCCTGTTCGAAAGTCATCCGTTGCGCCACCGGAACCAGCGGCGCAGCCCCTGGGGTGGCAGTGTGTGGAACGCATCGCGCAGCTGCGCGACGCTGATCTGGCGGTCCGCTTCATTCAGTGCGAGTGCACAGCGCAGGGCCTGCCAGGCCGGGCGCGGCAGCTGCGCGGGAGGCGCCAGCTGTTGCTCCAGTTGCATGGCCTTGGCCTGCTTGGCGTTCAGGCGCCGGTACGGGTGGGTGCCGCACAGCAGTTCGTAGAGCACGCAGGCCACCGCGTAGAGGTCGCTGGCCGGTGACAGTGGCGCGCCTTCGAGCAGTTCGAGGGCTGCATAGCGTGGCGTCCAGGCGGCGATGCGGGCGCGGCAGAGTTTCGGCAGGCCGTCGAGCAGGCCATCGCGGGCCTGGCCCAGGCCATAGTCGAACAGGCGCAGCCCGTCTTCGCCGAGCATCACGTTGCTGGGCTTGAGGTCGCCGTGCAGCACGCCGCGTTCGTGGGAATAGGCCAGGGCGTCGAGCAGCGCGCCGGCCACTTCCCGGAACTCGTCCCAGGGCAGCCCTTGCGGGCGCTCGCTGAGCAGCTGGTCGAGGGTCAGGCCACGCATCAGTTCCAGGGTGATGAAGGCGCGCTGGCAGGCGGTGTCCACTTCGAAGCTGTGCAGGCGCACCACGTGCGGGTGGCGCAGGCGCATGGTCAGGGCGTATTCGCTGTAGAGCAGGGCGCTGGCGTCGGGGTATTCGGCGAACTCTTCGCTCAGCACCTTGAGCGCCACGTAGGGATCGGGATCGCCGAACTGCTCGCGCAGCAGGTCGCGGGCGCGGTACACGGCGCCCATGCCACCGACGCCCAGCAGGCGTTCCAGGCGGTAGCGGCCGCCCAGCACTTCGGGGAGCGCCTGGGGGCTGAAGGTCGGCGTGGCCGGGGCCGGCGGCGGTTCGCTGCCGGCCAGCGGCACGGCGCGCTCCGGGTCGATGAAGGCGAAGTAGGTGAGGTTGCCGGCTTCGGCCTGGTCCGTGGCCATGCTCTGCTTGCTCATCGGCGAACCACCACGGCGGTGAGGTTGTCGCGGGCCATGCCCAGCAGCGCGTGGTCGAACAGGCGTTCCAGCGCGGCAGTGGGCGAGGCCAGGCTGAGGGCGTAGCCCAGGGCTTCCTGGCTGACGTACTGGTAGAGGCCGTCGCTGCACAGCAGGAAGGCGTCGTCGGGGTAGACCTGTAGCTCGAGAATATCGAGCGTCAGGTCGTCGCTGGCGCCAATGGCGCGGGTCAGGGCGTGGGCCGAAGGGTGCTGGCGGGCGTCCTCCGGGCTCAGGCCCTGTTCGTCGATCAGTTGCTGTTGCAGCGAGTGGTCGCGGGTCAGTTGGTACAGGCGCCCGCCGCGCCATAGGTAGCAGCGGCTGTCGCCGGCCCAGACGCAGGCGGCGCGCTGGCCGTCGAGCAGCAGGGCGGCGACGGTGCTGCCCATGATGCGCGAGGGCTGGTCGGCGGTGACCGTGAGTTCCTGGCCGAAGCGGCGGTTGAGCCAGTGCAGGCACTGGCGCAACTGCTGCAGGCGAGCCTCGAAACCGCAATCGCCCGGCAGCGCGGCGATGCTTTCGACGATCAGCCGGCTGGCGCGGTCGCCGCCATGGTGGCCGCCCATGCCGTCGGCGACCACCCAGAGGCCGCGCTCCGGGCAGTCGAGGAAGGCGTCCTCGTTGCGCGCACGGACCTTGCCGGGGTCGGTGCGCGCGGCGCTGCGCCAGGGCCTGGCAGACGGCATCAGAGCGACACCGGCAGGCGGAAGCTGCGCAGGGTGCCGAGGTCGAACGGGTTCGGCGAGCGCTGCGCCAGCACCAGGTAGTTGGCGCGCAGGCCACTCAGGTCGGCCTTGAGCATCAGCACGTCGCGCCCGCTGTGGTACTCGGTGCGCATCTGGTCGAAGAGGCGGAACAGCGACCAGGGGCCGGTGTTCTTCTCCAGGCTCACGCGGCGCCCGCCGAGTTCCTCGAGAACCAGGCTGGTGCGGCCGTCGTCGGCGTCGGTGGGCCATTTGAAGGCCACCGGCACGATGGGGCCGTGGCGGTATTCCAGCTGTTGGTCGCCGAAGCGGAAGTCGGCGCGGCTCAGGCTGGAGTCGATGGAGTAGGGCTCCAGCTTGAACTGCACCTGGGGCTCGGCCGGGTTGTCGGCGAAGAAGCTGCGGCGGATCGCCTGGGCGTAGCCCATCTGCTCGAGGAAGGCGCGCGACATCGGCAGGCTGTGGCCGTCGACGCTGCGCAGCCGGTAGTTGCCCGGATCGCCGCTGACGAAGGGCTGCAGGTAGCTTTCGAAGAAGCGGTCGGCGACGCCCTGGGCCTTGAAGAACTCGCGGAAGTCGGCGATGGCCACGTCGCTGCTGCTCTGCGGGTTGAACGGATAGCGCTTGTTGATGGCCTTGAAGTAGAAGCTGTACAGCTCGCTCTGGTAGCGCTGGTTGAGGTAGATGTAGGCGTCGCCCAGCACCAGCGTCCAGCTGTCCTCGGCGAGCAGGGCCAGCCAGCCGCTGACCGGCTGCGGCAGGCGCGTGGCGGCGTTGCGCAGGTTGGCCAGGGCGTCGAGCTGACCGCCCATGCGGTTGCGCGCCAGTTCGAAGGCGGCCTGCTGTGGTTGGCTGGCGCGGGCCAGGGCGGCCAGTTGCAGTTGCAGGTCGTTGAGCGCCTGCATCACCGGCGCCAGGTCGGCGGTGGGGCCGCCGTTGTCGTCGAGCAGGCGGTGCAGTGGCTCGAAGCGCCGCTGCATGGCTTGCCGCGCGGTATCCGGCAGGTTCTTGGCGAGGGCGTCCTGGGCCTGTTCGGCGGCGGCCGCCGCCATCTTGCCGACCTTGCCCAGCTTGCCGCCGGCATCGCTGGCCGCGCCGGCCGCCGCGGCGACGTCCCCAGCGTTGTCCGCCAGGCCCGGGATACGGGTGTTGTCGCGCACTTCCTGGAGCAGTTGCAGCAGCGGCGAGTTGGCCGCGGTGAGCCCGGCCACTTCGTCGGCGCCGCGGCCGGCGTCGACCACCGGTTGCAGGCGCACCTGGTTGACCGCTTCGCTCCAGTGGTTGGCGTAGTCGCGGAAGTACAGCTGCTGCAGTTCGACCATCAGGCGGCTGAGGTCCTGGCCGCTGAGGCTGCTGCCTTCGCCGAGCACCCAGTTGTCGCGGAGGATCTCGCGGACCATGGGCGTGCCCTGGGCGATGAAGTACTGCTGGTAGCCGTTGCGGGTGTACAGACCGGGAATCACGTAGTCGGTGCCGGAGAACAGCGCGCCCTGCGGACCCAGATGCTGGCTGAGGCGGTACTGCGGCAGGTCGCGGGCCTGTTCGCGGAGCACGCGGTAGACCACGCTGGCCAGGGATTCGGCGCGCAGCACCTGGCGTGCCTGGGCCACCAACTGGTCGTTTAGCGGGTGGACGAAGGGCAGTTCGAGCAGGCGTGCGAAGTGGCTGCCCAGGCCGTTCTGCACCACGGCGTCGCCGCTGTAGCGCAGCGACCAGTCGGCCGCCAGCCAATCCTTGAGGAAGGCCGGGTCGCGGCGTTCCGGCAGGTTGAGCATCAGGTAGGCGCGCAGGCTGCCGAGCAGGCGCTCGCGGTCGCCGAGGTTGGCGCGGATCTGCCCTTCGAGGGTGCGGGCGACGCGCGGCAGCAGCTGGCTTTGCAGTTCGCGCTGGTAGGCCGCCTGCAGTACCGGGGTGCTTTTCTCGCCCTGGTACAGGCCGCTGCGTTCGAGCAGCGAGACATCGCCCTTGGGCGGGAATACCTGGCTGGCGGCATAGGCGCTGTCCAGCGCCTTGAGCGCGGCCCGGGCGTCGTCCTGCGGGGCCAGCGCGGCGTGCTGCTCCTGCAGTTGGCGGTCGATGTCGCGCACCTGCTCCAGGCGCCCGTGGTTGCTGGAGAAGCTGTTGGCCCAGAGCAGGCCGAACAGGCCGAGGACGACCAGGGCGGTGGCGTAGACCGCACGTTGTCCCCAGTTGATGCGACGCCGCTCCTTGTGGTCGAGCCCGGCGAGGTCGGCTTCGGGGAAGATCACCCGGCTGAACAGGTGCTGGATGAAGCGCGAGCGGCCATTGCGCAAGGTCGGCAGGGCCTTGCTGGCGAGCCCGGCGTTGGCGCCGACCTGGGCGGTGCTGTTGTCCACCTTGGCGGTCAGGTGCGGCGCGCTGGTCAGGTAGAAGCCGCGCAACTGGGTGGCGCGCTGGTAGCGGTTGCCGGTGAAGGCGGTGTCGACGAACAGGCACAACAGCTCGCCGATCTGCCCGAGCTGGTGCGGGAAGTCGAGGATGCGGCCGCGGCGCTGGGTATCGCGCTCCTGGTGCATGCGCATGATGATCTGGCTGTGCAGGCGGCGCAGCAGTTCCTCGAACTCCTGGCGCAACACAGTGATATCGGTGCCGTTCTGTTCCTTGCGGAAGCTGGTGCCGAGCACCTGGTCGCTTTCCTCGCGGGACAGCTGGTCGAAGAATTCCTCGAAGCCGGCCAGTTTGTCGGCCTTGCTCAGCACCACGTACACCGGTACCTCGACGTGCAGGCGCTGGTGGATTTCCAGCAGGCGCGCGCGCACCTGGTGCGCCAGGAGGGTCAGTTCCTCCTCGTTGCCGCGCTGCAGCAGGTCCACCGGCAGGTTCACCAGCACGCCGTTGAGCGGGCGTGCGCGACGACGCTTGCGCAGCAGGTCGAGGAGAGTGTGCCAGGCGCTGCTGTCGACCTCGCTGGCCGGCTGCGTGAGGTAGCGCCCGGCGCTGTCGATCAGCACGCCGTGCTCGGCGAAGTACCAGTCGCAGTAGCGGGTGCCGCTGGTGTCGCGGGTCAGCTTGCGGTCGATACGGTTGATCGGGAACTCCAGGCCGGAGAAGTCCAGCAGGCTGGTCTTGCCGCTGCCCTGCGGGCCGAGCAGCAGGTACCAGGGCAGTTCCTGGCGCCAGCGCTCGCTGCGGCCGCGGTAGAGGCTGGAGACCTTGAGGGTGTGCAGGGCGTCCTTGAAACGGCTGCGCAGCTCGCGCTGCTCCTCGTCCATCATCTCTTCGCGGCGCAGGCGCTGCTGGCCATCTTCGCTCTCCTGTTCCTGCTTGCGCCGGCGCGTGCTGCGCCAACTGACGAAGACCATGAACAGGCCCCAGGCCAGGAAGAGCACGGCGATGCTCAGCAGCCGCGCGCTGGCGCCGGCCCAGAACTTGTGGTCGTCCACCGCCAGCAGCGGGCCGGCGAACCACACCAGCAGGGCCAGCAGGAGCACCAGCAGCAGGCTCCAGACCCAGGTCCGGCGCAGGAAGGCGCCGGTCTTCTTGAGGAAGTTCTTCATTGCACCAATCCCTGTGTTACGACGTGGGCTCGACCGTCGCCGGGTCGAGCTGCTGATAGGGTTGCAGGACGCTTTCGCGCTGTTCGCCGAGGACCCAGGCGAAGCCTGAATAGATCACTCCGAGGCAGACCAGGGTGAACAGCGCCACCAGCCACCAGGGCACGATGCGCACCAGGCCGCGGCGCTGGTCGCGCAGACCTTCCCAGTGGGGGGACAGTTCGCGCGGCACGTCGCCGCGCAGTTGGCGGATCTGCCGGTAGAGGCTGTCGCGGATCGCCTCCAGTTCGAGCAGGCCGCGTGGCAGCACCCGGTATTTGCCCTCGAAGCCCAGCGCCAGGCACAGGTACATCAGTTCGAGCATGTGCAGGTGCTTGACCGGGTTGCGGGTGACCTGTTCGAGCAGCTGGAAGAACTTCTCGCCGCCGAAGGTCTCGTTGTGGAAGTTGCTCAGCAGGCTCATCTGCGCCCACTCGCTCTCGTTGCCCCAGGCCGTGGTGACCACCGCCTCGTCGAGCACGGTGCAGAGCACGTAGCGGGCAGCCATGACCTGGCCGTTGTCGGCGCCGTCCTGCAGGGCGAGCAGCTCGAACTGGCGAACGCCATCGGACAGGTGCTGGTTGAGGCCCTGCAACTCCTCGCCGGCCGGGCTGTGCTTCAGCCGCACCACTTCCGACAGCAGTTCGGCGGCGGCGCTGACCAGCGGATTGAGGCCGATGTTGATGGCTTCCGCCGGGCGCAGGCGCGCGGCGTAGATCATCCGCTGCTCCAGGTGCTCGAAGCGTGGCGGCTCCTCGAGGTCGGTCAGCGGGCCGCGGGCCGGCTCCTCGGTGCGACGGTCGAGCAGGACGGTCTTGTCGTCCTGCGAATAGTCCATTTCCTTGATCATGCGCTCAGTTCCTGATGGCCCAGAACTTCAGCTCGAGTCCCGGGAATTCGTCGGTGACGTGGAAGGCGAAGCCGCCGGAGCGTTCCAGTTGCGCCTGTTCTTCCGGGCTGAGTTCGAGAACGAAGTAGGTCTTGTTGGCGTGGAACGGGATCTGCCGCGGAGCCACTGGCAGCGGCTTGATGCGGACACCCGGCAGGTGCAGGTTGACCAGTTGGCGGATGCGCTCCACCGGGCCGGCCTTGAGGTGCGCTGGCAGGCGCTGGCGCAGTGTCTCGGCGTCGCACTGGGCGCTGGCGGCGAGGACGAAGGAGGCGCTGCCGAGCAGTTTGTGGTCATGCAGCGGCGAGACCAGGATGCCGTACTGGCGCTGTTGCAGGACCAGCTCGATGGCGTGCTGTTCCAGCACCATCGACAGCACCTGGCGGATCGCTTCCATCAGCTTGCGGAAGCTGGCGCCCTGGTCGCTGTGCTGGTAGCGCCCATCCAGGCGCGGGCGCTTGCTGTCGCTGGCGAAGGTGGCCAGTTCGCCGAGCATCGCCAGCAGGGTGCGGTAGACCTCCTCGGGGTGCACCTGCTCCAGGTCCATGCAATGCCGCAGGACCAGTTCGGTGCGGTTGATGAGTTGCAGCATGAGGAAGTCGCCGACCTCGGCGCCGCCCACGGTGCCGGTGGAGCGGATGCGTTCGGCCAGGGTTTCGCCGCGGTGGCCGAGCATGCTGACCACTTCCTTCAGGCACGACAGCAGGTAGCCGCTGGCGTGGAAGTGCAGGTGCGTGGGAATGAACTCGGGGTCGAGGGTGATGCCGCCTTCCAGCGAGGTGTCGAGGATGTCGCAGAGTTTCAGACGCACGTAGGCCTGGTCGTTGCGCTGCTCGCCCAGCAGCAGCTGGAAGTCGGGGTGGGCGCAGGTGACCTGGCTGCTGCTGTCGTCACCGGCGTTGGAGTCGGCCACTTCCTGCTCGCGGCAGGTATAGCGCGCGAGGAAGTCCAGCTGTTCCGGGCGCCGGGCCTCGATGTGGTTGCCGGTGACCAGCGGCAGAGCCAGGTACACCGGGGTGTTGCTGGTGTTCGACGGAACGTCCACCGCAAGCGGTTGGGCGAGCTTGCCCAGGTCGAACAGGGTGCCGTCGGGCAGTACGCCGGAGGCGCGGTTGAGCACCAGCTTGCCGATGGCCAGGCCCTGGGTGTCCACTTCCTGTTCGAAGAAGCCCCAGCTGTAGCGGTTCAACAGGCGTGTGCGGGCCTTGAGCTGGTGATCGTAGTAGCGATCGTTCTGCTGGAAGTGCTGCGGGCGCAGGAGCATGCCTTCGCGCCAGATGACCTTGTGTGCCGTCATGCTCAGTCACCCTTCTTCGCCAGGCTGGCGCCCAGATCGTGGATGCCGTCCTGTTCCAGGCGCAGCTGGGCACGGGTCTGCCGTGTCGGGGCGAGTTGCACCACGTAGCGCCACTGGCTTTCCGGCAGGTCGCGGTAGGCAGCGAGCACGCCGACGTAGCGGCTGCCGTCGTTGACGCTGAGCTTCAGTTCGCGCTTGTCGCCGGGGCGCAGTTCCAGTTCCTCGCTCGCCACCAGGTCGGGGGCGAGGGATTCCTTGGCGCGCTCGTAGAGGCTGAAGAAGTCGGCGTTCTCGAAAGCCACGGGATGCTTGAGTTCGAACAGGCGCACCACGATCGGCGAGGGACGGCCGTTGAGATCGGGGTTGAGCTGCTCGCTGGCGCTGAGCTCGAGGTCGAGCTTGGTCAGCCGGGAATAGGGCGAAAGGCTCGAGCAGGCGCTGCACAGGAGCAGCAGGGCCAGCACGGCGAAGGGTTTCATGCGGGGCATGGAGATCATCCTTGGGAGTCGCTGTTGAGGGTGGCGATCAGCCGGACCTGTTCTTCGTAGGTCTGGGCGAAATCGCGGGCGAGCAGGCGTTCGCTCCACTCGTCGTCCTGGCGCAGGCTCTGGTGGTAGCGGCCATAGGCGCGCCAGCGGCCGGCGGCGCCGGCGAAGCGCGAGACCTGGCCGTCGCGTTCGAAGCGCAGCGCCAGCTGTTCCGGGGCGAAGTGTTCGAGGGCCTCGCGCACGGCGGCGCGGCTGGCGCTGAGCAACGCCACCTGGTGCGCCTGCAGGTCGCGGAAGGCGCGGGCCACGGCCTGTTCGGCGGGCAGTTGGCCGGGCTTGCCGGGGCGCAGCAGGGCGTTGAGCGCATCGTGGCTGTCGGCGCTGTGCTTGAGCGGGTTGTTGCCAGCGCCTTGCACGGTGGTCAGGGCCAGGCGCAATTCGTTCTTCAGCTCGGTGCGTGTGCGCAGGCTCTGTTGCAGGCCGCCCACGCACTGGCGCAGCAGGCGCGCGGCGTCCACTGCCAGGGCTTCGCGGGCATCCTGGTCGAGGTCGTCGAGGGTTACCCCCAGCGCGCCGGCGAAGCGCTGCCAGAAGCCGTCCGGCTGACGTTGCGGCTCGGCAGGCGGTTCGGCGGCCGGCGCCGGCTGCGGGGCGGGCACCAGTTCCGGCAGGGGCAGGCTTTCCATGTCGATGCGCGCATAGTCGGCCTGCTGGCGCGCCGTCTGTTGGTGGGCGCCGAGCAGGCCGAAATCGTCGCTCTGCACGTAGGCCCGCTCCTGTTGGTTGAGGGCGGTCAGCGGGTCGAGGTCGAGGAAGGCGTCGTCCGGGATGATGCTGCCGGCCGCGCTCGGGCGGCCGACCTGGTCGAGGAACTGCGCCGGGTCCTGGACCAGACGCGCGCGGATCTCGAAGTCGCCCAGGCAGTACACGCAGCCGTGCTCGATGCGCAGGGCCTCGCCCTTGCGCAGGCGGGCCCCGCTCTCCTTGAGCTGGATGCCGTTGCTGCTGGTGTCGGTCAGGTAGAAGGCGCCATCGCGGTAGCTGATTTCGGCGTGGTGGCCGGACAGGTGCCGGCGGCGATCGGGAATCACCCAATCGCAGTCCTCGGCACGGCCGATCACTCCGCCGGCCTGCTTGAAGGTCTTGTTGGTCAGTAGCCCGGGCACGAATTGCTGGGCGCTCACCATTTCGAAAACCAGTTCCATGGTCATGGACTCCTTGCGGTCAGTTGCCGCGGTTGAGCGTCTGCGGGTCGCCCAGCGGGCGGTAGTCCTTGTCGTTGAACTTGTAGTTGCCGCTGCATCCGGCCAGGCCGAGCAGAACGGCCAGGGTGAGCAGCGCGGCGCGCCAGGAAAGAGGGGACATCGGACGACCTCCGGTTGATGGCAGAGCGGTGGTGGATGGGCTCGACATGGCGGCTCAGGCCTCCGTCGAATGGATGTTCAGGCGCCCCAGGCGATACAGCAGGGTGCGTCGGGGCAGGCCCAGCTCGCGGGCGGCCAGGGTGCGGTTGCCGCCGTTCTTGCGCAGGCAGTCGAGCAGCAGGGCGCGTTCCACCTGTTCCAGGCGTTCGCGCAGGTTGAGGCTGCGGTCGGGGTCCACTGGCTCTTCGCGCAGGACGAAGTGCGAGGGTTGCAGTTCGCCGCTTTCGCAAAGCAGCACGGCGCGTTCGACCATGCCCTTGAGCTCGCGCACGTTGCCGGGGAAGGCATAGGCGGACAGGCAGTCCAGCGCGGCGTCGGACCAGTGGCAGAGGTCGCGCTGGAGAAAGGCGCAGGCCTTGTCGGCGAAGTGCCGGGCCAGGCGCGGGATGTCTTCGCCGCGCTGGCGCAGCGGCGGCAATTCGATGGGGAACTGCGCCAGCCGGTAGTAGAGGTCTTCGCGGAATTCCCCGGTGGCGACCATCGCATTCAGGTCGCGGTGGGTTGCGGCGATGATCCGCACGTCGATGCGGTGGGTGCGGGTACTGCCCAGCGGCCGCACTTCGCCCTCCTGCAGCACCCGCAGCAGCTTGGCTTGCAGCGGCAGGGGCATGTCGCCGATCTCGTCGAGGAACAGGGTGCCGCCGTCAGCGGCGTCGAACAGGCCCCGGTGGTCGCGGTCGGCGCCGGTGAACGCCCCCTTGCGGTAGCCGAACAGCTCGCTTTCCAGCAGATGCTCCGGCAGCGCCGAGCAGTTCTGCACGATGAAGGCATTGCTGCGGCGCGGACCGCAGTCGTGGATGGCGCGTGCCACCAGTTCCTTGCCGGTGCCGGTCTCGCCCTGCAGCAGGATGGTGTAGGGGCTGTGCAGCACCTTGCCGATCATCTGGTATGTCTGGCGCATGGCCGGGCTGTCGCCGATCAGGCCGTAGCCGCTGGCGCAAGGGCTCGCCGGGGTGGATGGCGGAGTGGCTTCGCCCCGGCGCAGGCGCAGGCGTTGCAGCAGTTGCAACTGCGAGAGGGCGAAAGTGCCCAGTTGTTCCAGCGAGGCGGCGAAGCCCCCCAGTTCATGGGCCTGGCGGCCGACGCACAGCAGCAGGCCCTGCACCGCCTGTTGGCCATTCCGCAGGGGTACGCAGAGCAGGGCACGCCACGGTTGCCCGCCGTTCGGCAGGAAGGCGGTTTCGTGCAGGCTGGGGTTGAGCTCGGCGAGGCTCAGCACACGGTTCTGGCAGAGGCTGTATTGCAGCAGTTGCTGGTCCTTGTAGTCGGCCGGCAGGCTGGTTGCCTCCCGCGGTTGCAGGCGCCCCTCCAGGCACTCCGCATGCAGCCCCAGGCTGGTGTGGGTGGCATCCAGCAGGTACAGCTGGACCAGTTCGCAGCCGCTGAGCGCTCCGGCCGCGCGGACGAACCCGCCCAGCAGGCCCTGGGCGTCCGCTGCCCGGGCCAGCTCGTTGTAGTGGCCGAGCAGGCTTTCGGCATAGCGCAGCGGCTGGGAGATGCGCTTGAACATGACCGGCACCTCAGGCGAACTCGCAGGTAACGGCCACGCCACCCTCGAGGGTGGCGTGCACGCGGTTCAGCGTTTCGCCCATGGCCATAGCCTGCAGCAGGCGGTCGGCGATCTGTGGTAGCAGGTGCTGGTCGAGCAACTGGTCGATCAGGCGGGCGCCGCTGTCGCCCTGGGTGCAGCGAGCGGCGAGATGTTCGACCAGGGCATCGCAATGGCTGAACTGCAGCTGGCGGCGCTGCAGGCGATCGCCCAGGCGGGCCAGCTTGAGGCGCACCAGCTCATGCAGCACTTCACCCTCCACCGGGTAGTAGGGCACCACGCGCATGCGGGCCAGCAGGGCTGGCTTGAAGTGACGGCTGAGCGCCGGGCGGATGGCTTCCTCGAGCGCCTGGGCGGTGGGCCGCTGGCCATCGGCGCAGAGTGCGGCGATGCGCTCGCTGGCGAGGTTCGAGGTCATCAGGATCAGCGTGTTGCGGAAATCGATCTCGCGGCCTTCGCCGTCGTTGGCGATGCCTTTGTCGAAGATCTGGTAGAACAGGTTGAGCACGTCCGGGTCGGCCTTCTCCACCTCGTCCAGCAGCACCACCGAGTAGGGCTTCTGGCGCACGGCCTCGGTGAGCATGCCGCCTTCGCCGTAGCCGACGTAGCCGGGGGGCGCGCCGATCAGCCGGGACACGGTGTGCTTCTCCTGGAACTCGGACATGTTGATGGTGGTGAGGAAGCGCTCGCCGCCATACAGCAGGTCGGCCAGGGCCAGGGCGGTCTCGGTCTTGCCGACGCCGCTGGGGCCGACCAGCAGGAACACACCTACCGGCGCATCGGGTTTGTTCAGGCCGGCGGCGGTGGCGCGCATGGCCCGGTCCAGCGCCTGCACCGCCTGTTCCTGGCCGCGCACGCGCTGGCGCAGGTCGGCGGCGAAGCTGGCGACCTTGGCGTTGTGCTCGCGGGCCAGTTGCGACAGGGGCACGCCGGTCCAGTGGCTGATGACCTCGGCGACCAGCCGCGGGCAGACCTCGAAGCTGACCAGGCGCTCGTCCTGCTGGGCGTCGCGCAGGGCAGCGTGGGTCTGGTGCAGGCGTTCTTCCAGGCCTTCCGAATCTTCTTCCGCGTCCTCGCGGGCCTTGGCCAGGCGCTGGCGCAGGTCGAGCAGTTCGTTGGCCAGCTCACGCTGACGTTGCCAGCGCTGTTCCAGCTCGGTTTGTTCCACAGCGGCCTGTTCCAGGCGTTGCTGCAATGCCTCCAGGGCCTGCTCGTCGACCGCCAGGCCGGCCTCGCGGTCGCGGCGCAGGGCCTGGCGCTGGCGCTCGCCTTCGGCCAGTTCGCCGCGCAGCCGCTCCAGGCTTTCCGGAGCGGCGGCCAGGCTGATGCGCACACGGGCGCAGGCGGTGTCGAGCACGTCCACGGCCTTGTCCGGCAACTGGCGGCCGGCCAGGTAGCGCGCCGAGAGCTCGGCCGCGGCGACCACGGCGTCGTCGCGCAGGTAGATGCCGTGGCTGGCCTCGTAGACCTTGGCCAGGCCACGCAGGATGGTCACCGCCTCGGCCACGCTGGGTTCGTGCAGTTGCACCGGTTGGAAGCGCCGCGCCAGCGCCGGGTCCTTCTCGAAGTACTTCTTGTATTCGGCCCAGGTGGTCGCGGCTATGGTGCGCAGCTCGCCGCGCGCCAGGGCCGGCTTGAGCAGGTTGGCCGCGTCCGAGCCGCCCGCCTGGCCGCCGGCGCCGATCAGGGTATGGGCTTCGTCGATGAACAGGATGGTCGGCTGGGCCGCGCCCTTCACTTCTTCGATGACACCCTTCAGGCGGCGCTCGAACTCGCCCTTGACGCTGGCGCCGGCCTGCAGCAGGCCCATGTCCAGGGACAGCAGTTCGACGCCCTGCAACGCCTCGGGCACCTCGCCGGCGACGATGCGCGCGGCCAGCCCCTCGACCACGGCGGTCTTGCCCACCCCGGCCTCGCCGACCACGATGGGGTTGTTCTTCCGCCGCCGCGCGAGGATGTCGATCATCTGGCGGATCGCGTCGTCGCGGCACAGCACCGGGTCCAGCCGGCCTTCGCGGGCCTGGCGGGTGAGGTTGTGGGTGAAGCGCTCGAGCATCGACTCGCCGGAATTGGCGCCGCCAGTGGCGGGCTGCCGCTCCTGCTGGGCCAGGGCGTATTCGCGCAGGCGCTCCGCGTTCAGTCTGGCCAGCAGCTCCTGGTAGTGGCTGCCGGCATAGCGCAGGGGATTGCGCAGCAGGGCGAGGATCAGCGCGGCCTGGTCGATCAGGCTCTGGCGCAGTTCCAGGTTGGCCACCAGCAGGGCGTCCTGCAGCCACTGCATCAGCTCCACGGCGAACACCGGGTTGCGCGAGGCGCTGTTCTCGGCGCGCGGCTGCAGCGCCGCCGCCAGCTCGCCGGCGTCCACCCCGGCATCCTGCAGGGCGCGTTGCAACAGGCCCTGGGGGCGTTCCAGCAGCGCCAGCAGCAGATCCTCGACGAGGATCTTGCTGCCGTTGCGGGCCACGCAGCGCTCGGCGGCGCCTTCCAGGTCGCGGCGAGTCTCGGTGTCCAGGGCCTGGACGAGTTGTTGCAGGTCGAGGTTGATCATGGGTCATCGGTCCTTAATGAATGCGGCTGCCCAGGGTGACGATGCCGTCGGCATGCTCCCGTCCCAGCCAACTGGTCCAGCCCAGGCGGCAAGGGTTGTCGGCGCCTATGCGTAGCTCGCGGATGGCCTCGTGGTGCAGTTCCAGGCGCAGGTCGTAGTCCAGCGGGTCGCGCAGGGTGAAGCGCACCAGGGCGCAGAGCGGTTGATAGCCGTTGCCGATCGGCAGGAAGTCGTGGAAGCGCTCCCAGTCGAGTTCGCGGATGTGGATGCGGAACTTGCCGCTGCGGTCGCGTACCTGTTCCCCCAGCACCAGGTCCTCGCCCAGGCGGCTGTTGGCCAGGCCGAGGCGGTTGCGCTGGTCCGCCTGGATGCACACGCTGCGCTCGATGCACTGCTCGATGAAAAGCGCGGCGTGCTTGAAGTAGTAACGCAGCACCGCCTCGATCAGCGCTGCGGAATGGGCTCGCAGGCTGAGCAGGCCCAGGTACGGCAGCAGGCGCTTCCAGTTCAGCTCCTCGGCGCGGCGCAACTGCTCGCCGCCCAGGCCGATGAGGGCGAACAGGCGCTCGGAAAAGGCGTCCAGCGCGCCCGTTTCGAAGCGGGCGTAATAGCGGTACTTGCGCCAGATCGGCAGCAATAACCGGTGCAGGCGGTGATGGAAGAGGTCGAGGAAATCGCGGGTCGGGTTGCCGTCCTCGCTGTCGCCCAGCGCCTGCTCGCCATAGAAGGCCGGCAGCGGTGAGCCGGAGCCGCACAGGCCGACCAGGTTCAGGCGCAGGCGCGCGCGCGGCTCGCCGTTCTCCTCGAAGAACTGCACGCTGTGGATATCGCTGCCGGGAAAACCCAGGCTCGGGTTGGCCTGGAACTCCAGGCGCTCGTAGAGCGCTTCGTCGCTGCACGGCAGGCCTTCCGGGGTCGCCTGGCGCAGGCGCTCGATGACCAGGAGCACGGCCTGGAACAGCGAGTACTCGCGAATGTCCCGGCTGAGCCGGCTCAGAGCAGGGGCTGCTGTCCCATGCGCGGTGTCCATTGGTACACCTCTCCCTGTGTGCTTTTCACCTGCAGCTCGTGGTACGAGTTGAGGCTGGCGTAGAGCGCGAAGAATTCATTGAGCACGGAAGCGAAGACGAACATGTCGCCTTCGCCGATGTAGCCTTGCGGGTCGATCGTCAGTTCGGTGCGCAGGCCGCGTACCGGCAGGCCGCGGTGCAGGCGGTCGACCGGTTCGTGACGGACCGAGCGCAGGCCGTTGAGCAGGTTCTTGCTGACCTTCTCGGCCTGCTGGTCGTAGTAGCGCGGCAGGTCGTAGGTCTCGAGGATCACCTTGAGCGCCTCGATGTTGGCCAGCGACAGGTAGTTCAGCGACATGTTGCTGATGAGCTTCCAGAGGAAGTCGCGATTCAGCGGCGGCGCGTAGCTGGACGTCACCGGGGTGATATTGCGGAAACTGAGGAACTCCGGGGTTTTCTCGCTGGCCAGGTTGATGTCGCCCAGCTTCAGGCGGCGCGGCAGGTTCTGGTTGGTGCAGGTCAGCTCGATGGACAGGGTCTCGTGCTCTTCGTAGTCGCGCACGCCGAAGCTCAGGTAGGTGTCCAGGCCGTCGTGCAGCAGCGAGGAACGCTGGCGCACGCTGTAGTGCGGGCGGCTGCTGGGCACGTCGAAACTGGCGTCGTGCTCGAAGGACTCGAACAGCACGTACTCCTGGTGGCCCAGGCCGCCGGGACGCCAGCCGGTGACGTTCTCCACGGCGAAGACGCCGCAGTTCTGCACGTCGTACTCGGCGGGCAGCAGCAGGTATTCGTCCTGCTTGCCATCCAGGCGGATCGGCAGTGCGTCGTGGCTGAACAGATTGGCGATTGGCGTGCAGTGCAGCTTGAGGTTGTCCAGGGTTGGCCGCAGGCGCTGGATGCCGCTGCGGCGGATGTCGAAACGCAGCTCCAGGCCGCGTACCTGCTTGAGCTTGTCCTCGGGGAGGGTGCGCAGGCGGTCCAGGCCCAGCAGGTCGACGAACAGGAACTTGTCCTGGAAGGCGAAGTATTCCTGCAGGAAGCGATAGCCGCGGAAGGTATTGAGCGGGTAGGGGATCAGCGCCTCGTCTTCGGCGAAGCCGACCGGCTGCACCCGGTCGCCCGGCAGGCGCATCGGCTGCTCGCCTTCGACGAGGGGCTTGTGGTCGCCGTCCAGCGGTACCAGCTCGACGTTGTCGAGGTCGTGCACCAGCCCCAGGTAGAGCATCTGGCTGATGTAGCGCTCGCCGGCCAGGTAGAAGCGCAGACGGTTCAGCTGCAGTTCGCCGAGGTGGCCGTCGCAGGTCATTTCCAGGCGCAGGCTGAGCAGCGCGCCATCGCCCTTCACCGAGTAGTTCAGGCCGCTGGTACGCAGCGCCACGACCTCGGTCGGGTAGCAGGTACGGAAGCGGCAGCGCACGTCGGCGATGGGCTGGCTTTCCACGGGCGTATCGCGCGGAACCAGCAGCGCCGGGCCGGGATGCGGCAGCGGATCGAACTGCAGGATGCTGAACGCCGGCAGTGGCCGCATGTAGTTCGGCCACAGCAGGTGCATCAGCGAATGGGTCAGCTCCGGCAGTTCATCGTCGAGCTTCTGCCGCAGGCGCCCGGTGAGGAAGGCGAAACCCTCCAGCAGGCGCTCGACGTCCGGGTCGCGCCCGCTCTGCGCAAGGAACGGCGCCAACGCCGGGCTGCGCTCGGCGAAACGCCGGCCCAGCTGGCGCAGGGCGCTCAGTTCGCTTTGGTAGTAGTGGTTGAATGACATGCTGCAGTCCCTGAGGATTTCTCTGTCTGCCGGGCGTCCCGCCCTGCGATGCACTTGTTGACGCCGAGGCGTCAGTTCTCATTGCTCCGGTATGGCGTATTGCTGATGAAGATGCTTAATCCGATGTTTTGCCGGTCCGGCTCACCCATCTCTAATGCCTTATTTCTCTTTGTCGAAATTGATCCAATAGATGCAGGGTTTTTTGAGAAAGGCGCTCAAGAGAGAACCTCCCGCCATTCTTCGGTAGCGTTGTGTAGATACTGTTCTTTCTCGCTCGCAGATTGACTCGTCCAGAATGGCGTCCAGATGTGATCCCACCAGTACTCAAGGCTACCTTGTTTGGGGAGGCTTGCTTCTATGGGGGCCATGTCCGGGAAAGCGATCCATGGTGCTGGCGGACACCTGAATCGCTCATCAAATGACTGTAATAATGATATGGAGTTGGTTGTTGCCTCCACGAGTATTCCGCCGAATTCATCTCGATAGGAAAGGGCTAGCGATTCCTGATTTTCATTACTGAACATCGATTGGTTTATTGGTTCGGTGGTTGGGAAGTGGGATTTGATGAGAGCTAGCAGTATGGGCAGCTCTTCATTTTCGAGAGCCATTTCCACATAGTACGCGTAATTACCTTGGCTCCCCAGGAACCACTTGGGTGGGTAGGTATGAAATTTCTCACTACCCTTGGTGATCTCTGGATTTTCTGGCAGATAAGGGAAATGGGAGCTAGGCCACTGTTGGCGGACTTTTTCTAACGGAGAATTCATTGCTTTCATCTATAGTTCACCGATTCGCTAAACTTCGTCGACGCCCAGGGTTTCGCTGGTCGCCTATCTCGCGGGCCAATAAGCGTCCAGCCTTTGCGCACTCCAGCGTGTGGCCATGACTGCTGCTGCGGTAAGTACGCCGCTCAAGGTGCAATAGAAGATCGTTCTTATCGGATACAGCGGGAGCAGGCACCAAGCGAGTACCGCCATGGCCACCGCAATCACGGCCAGCTTGAGTCTGTGTGCTGGGACAAGTGCAATGAGGGCACCGCTGATGACGAACTGCAGTAGTGCGAGCCGTGTTACTGCTCCGGGGGCGATTCCGCGTGAGCCGGTATCTGTCAGGAGGTTCTGATGAATGCTTAGGCCGACGTCGTTAACCATCACGAAAGCAACGCATGGAGTCAGGTGGCACAGGCAGGCAGTCAATAGCAGTCTCGGGTAACTTCTTCCCGGAAGAGACTGCTCCTCCTTCGTTGGGTAAGACTTAATGACACTCATCAAGTGCCCATCCTTCATACCCATTGTTTGTTGGATAGACAGCGCGATTGCCGACCCAGATGGCCTTTTCGGACTCGGCAAACTCACGTTGCCAGAGTCGCCACTCGGAGCTTTTGAGAAGAGCGCCATCTTTGCTATACACGCGAAAAAATGCATCGCTGCTGAAAAGCTTCACGAGTTTCCCTGCGACCCCATAAGAGGAGAATCGAGGGACATAGGCGTTGATATAGCAACTGCGAGAGTCGTTCCAGTACGTCATGAACGGCTCTGTCTCCTTGGCTAGACTGAGTTTCACATAGAGCCAACAGATACCTGGCGTTGCCACTAGGATGAGAATGAATGCCACGGAAAGAATGGAGTTGGTCTTTAACATTTTTCAGTCCGCACTCCGATCCGCAAACTCCTGAAAGTCTACATTACTCAGATGTAAGCGGATCGATACCGGGTAGTGCTTCACTGTAGAAAAAACCATAAAGTCACCCCCTTTTTTCTTCTTATTGCGATACTGGTTGAAGGATTCGTTGGAGACTTTGAAGTGGCGAGAGCCACCTTTTTCGAGGTAATCGGGCTCCACGAAGTAGTCGATCGGGCCGGGCCGAATGACTTTCTCTCGATTCCAATAGCCGAGTAGTTGGTCGTCTCCGACATTTAGGAAATCATAGCTGTCACGAATGTATAGGCCGATCTCATCGATGAATATTGCAGGCCAGCCATTATCGTTGGTCCGAGTACGGAACCTGGTTGCAGCCACTTTTATGGCGAAGCTACCCAAGGCTCCGTAAACGTCATCTAAATCGTCTGTTGCTTTCTCCCAGAGGCTCGCTCCGATACGGATAAAATTGAACTGCGAGGTCTCCTCAAGTTGCATAGCCGAAAGTCCGCTGAAATCTTCATCAGCGTTTTGAAGTAAGCCATTAGTTGTATCGATGTGCCCGATACGCTTGAGCCGCATCAGGAACACAAGAAGTCCTGTGGAGAGTTGAGTCAGTGGATTTCTCAATCGGCCGATGAATTCGTTGAATTCTTCTACATTTCGAAGATTATTTATTAGTTCGTCGATGGGGGCTTTTACACGTGTCGATGTGCTAAACAGCCACTCGAATGGAAGGTCCGTCAGCAATTGCTGTGGACTCAGCATGGAGGCCGATGCTTTACCGGTTTTCACATCCATTGGTAGTTCGTAGGCTGGATTGTCGAACCACTTGCGCATCAAGCGAGCACCTTGCGTCCACCCCAATCGATCCATGGATGTGGGGATTTCGGTAATTTTGAATACGTCCACCACGGCGCTTTTGCCGGCTGTCTGATTGCTAGGTGTCGTCTTGGAGAGGATGAAATCGGTAGGCATCGGTTATTTCCTCAACCAATGACGAGCGAAGTTTGAGGCATGAGTCTCAGCGATACACTTTCAGCCTTTGAAGACGTAACTCTTTGAGTCTTGCCATTCGCATCGGTGACGCCTGTAAGCACCTTCCCCGATTCGGTTTCAATACGATAGGGATGCTCTGCTAAAGGTTCGCCTGTCACAGAGTGACTGAGGATGAAGTACTCATCGAATTGACCAGAAAGAGCGAGCGGAGTCGGTGGTATAAAGGCGGCTGCCGAATGACTGGTTCCAATCACCACCGTCCCCGACCCACCAACTACCACATTGCCATGGCTACCCACGCTGCCGACCACGACGGCCGGCTTGCCGTTGATCAGCACGTTCGGGATCACATTGTCGACCATGGCGCCGCCGCAAGCGGACGGGTCGCCTTGTCGGGCGGCGGGCAGGCCGTCGAAAAGCACGTCGGGGGAGCCGGCGGCGATCGGGTTCACGCCGTGGCCCGGGACGGGGCAGGCGGTCGGGTCGGTGACGCGGGCGGCGGGTTTTCCGGACATGGGGTTCTCCTTAGCTGACCTGGACCTGGCCGCTGCCATTCAGGCTCGCGGCGAAGCTGACCGGACGCTTGAGGCCGTCGACCTCGAGCACGCCTTCGATGGAGAAGGCGAGGTGCAGCGGGTCGCGTTCGCGGGGCAGGGGGCTCACACGGACATTCGACAGGCGCGGCTCATAGGCTTCGATGAAGCGCTCGATGGCATTGCGGGCCTGGTTCAGGGCGTCGTGCAGGCTCAGGCGCATGTCGTTGAGGTCGGGCAGCCCGTAGTCGGGCAGCGTTTGCACGCTGCCCGCACGGGTGCTGAGCATCTTGGCCAGATGGGCAGCCACCGACGCCATGGCGGCGACCTCCCGGCTCCAGCCGGCGCGTTGGCCGGCTTCGCCGCCGAGGCGTTCGAAAAGGCTGCCGTATCCGCTCATCGCTCAGCTCCTGCTCATTCCTTGTCGAGCTTGCCGACCAGCGACAGGGTGAAGTCCGCCCCCATGTACTTGAAGTGCGGACGCACGCTCAGGCTGACGCGGTACCAGCCCGGCTCGCCGTCGACATCGCTGACCACCACCTGCGCGGCGCGCAGCGGACGGCGGCTACGGACTTCGGCGCTGGGGTTCTCCTGGTCGGCGACGTACTGGCGAATCCACTTGTTGAGCTCCAGCTCCAGGTCGGTGCGCTCCTTCCAGGCGCCGATCTGCTCGCGTTGCAGCACCTTCAGGTAATGCGCCAGGCGGTTGACGATGAACAGGTAGGGCAGCTGGGTGCCGAGCTTGTAGTTGAGCTCGGCGATCTTGCCTTCCTCGCTGATGCCGAAGTTCTTGGCCTTCTGCACCGAGTTGGCGGAGAAGAACGCCGCGTTGTCGCTGCCTTTGCGCATGGTCAGGGCGATGAAGCCTTCCTCGGCCAGCTCGTACTCGCGGCGGTCGGATACCAGCACCTCGGTGGGGATCTTGGTCTCGATCTCGCCCATGCTCTCGAAGTGGTGCAGCGGCAGGTCCTCCACCGCGCCGCCGCTCTGCGGGCCGATGATGTTCGGGCACCAGCGGAACTTGGCGAAGCTGTCGGTCAGCCGGCTGGCGAAGGTATAGGCCGTGTTGCCCCACAGGTAGTGCTCGTGGTTGTTGGCGACGTTTTCCTTGTAGACGAAGGTCTTCACCGGGTTGTCTTCCGGGTCGTACGGGTTGCGCAGCAGGAAGCGCGGGACGGTCAGGCCGACGTAGCGCGCGTCCTCCTGCTCACGGAAACTCTGCCACTTGGTGAACTGCGGGCCTTCGAAGTGATCGCGCAGGTCCTTCAGGTCCGGCAGCCCGGTGAAGCTTTCCAGGCCGAAGAACTTCGGGCCGGCGGCGGCGATGAAGGGTGCGTGGGACATGCTGGCGACGCTGGCCACGTACTGCATGGTCTTGACGTCGGGCGCGCTCGGGTCGAAGTAGTAGTTGGCGACGATGGCGCCCACCGGCTGGCCGCCGAACTGGCCGTACTCGGCGGTGTAGATGTGCTTGTAGAGGCCGGACTGGACCACTTCCGGGGAGTCCTCGAAATCATCCAGCAGGTCCTGCTTGGAGACGTTGAGCAGCTCGACCTTGATGTTCTCGCGGAAGTTGGTGCGGTCGATCAGCAGCTTCAGGCCGCGCCAGGACGACTCCAGCGCCTGGAACTCGGCGTGGTGGAGGATTTCGTCCATCTGCTGGCTGAGCTTGGCGTCGATCTCGGCGATCATCCGGTCGACCAGGGCCTTCTTCACCGGTTCGCCCTGGTTCTGCGGCTTCAGCAGCTCCTCGATGAAGGCCGACACGCCGCGTTTGGCGATGCCGTAGGCGTCGTCGTCCGGGCTCAGGCGGGTTTCGGCGATGATGCGGTCGAGAATGCCGTATTCGGCGCTGGCGCCGCCGTTTTGCTGTACTGCGCTGGTGCTCATGTGTTGGCTTCCTTTTCAGTCCTTGGCTCAGGCGTCCTGCTCGTTGCCGTCGAGGCCGAGCTCGTTGAGTACGCGGCCACGCGATTCCTCGTCGGCGAGCACGCCTTCGATGGCCTTGCGGAAGGCCGGGGCATTGCCCAGCGGGCCCTTCAGGGCGACCAGGGCTTCGCGCAGCTCCATCAGTTTCTTCAGCTCCGGTACCTGGTCGACCAGGTTGGCGGGGTTGAAGTCCTTCATCGAATTGATCTTCAGGGCGATGGCCAACTCGTCGCTGCCGCCTTCGTCCTGCAGTCGGTTCGGCACGCTCAGGGTGAGGCCCAGTTCCTGCTTGGCGAGCACTTCGTCGAAGTTGTTCTTGTCGATGCCGATCGGCTTGCGATCCTCGACCTTGCGTTCGTCCGCGCGCTGGGTGAAGTCACCGAGTACCAGTACCTTCAGCGGCAGCTCGATTTCTTCCTGAGCGCCGCCGGTAGCCGGCTTGAAAGTGATGTTGATGCGTTCCTTGGGGGCTACCGAGCCTTCTTTGGCCATGGCATGTCTCCTTTGCGTTAGGGCCCGAAGGCCTAGTCGAGCACCATCTCGAGGTCGAGATGGCACAGCCTGCGATAGACCTCGTCCTTGCGCTCGCGCACGGCATGGTTCTGCGGTAGCAGTTCGCAGCAGCTGTGCAACAGGTGCAGCACCTCCAGGGCGAGGTCGGGTTCCCAGTCGTGCAGGCCGGTGTCCTGCAGTTCCTGGTCGAGGGATTCCAGTTGGGTGCGAGCCAGTTCGTATTTCTTGGCCTGGTAGCACAGGCGCGCCATGCTCAGTTGCCAGAAGAAGCGCTGGCGGCCGCCATAGGCGCTCTGCAGCCCCTGCTTGAGCTGCTGTACCGCGGGTTTCAGGCCGTCCTTGCGCAACACCGGCAAGGCTTCCTGCAGGGCCTGTTCCCAGGCCGGGAGTTCCTGGCTCACCGGCACTTCGCGGACGCTGGCCGGCGCCTGCAGATGGGGCAGGACATAGGCGCTGATCCAGGCGCGAGTGGCTGGGTCGGCGAAAGGGCTACCATCGTGGAAGCGCAACTCGACCACCCCGGGCAGCCGCTGCAGGAACAGCGCCAGCTGGATTTCCACTTCACGCATGGCGTGTTCGGCGTCCAGCGCCTGCAGGCACTCCCAGGCCAGGCGCTGGCCGTCGAACCAGAAGGGCGAACGCGCGAGGCTGCCTTCCAGGTCGACCAGCAGGTCGGCGTAGTGGCCTTTCTCGAAACGCTCGCGGTAGTTGTTCAGCTTGTCCTGGGGCAGGCCGCGCAGCGCCGTGAGCTGTTCGGCATTGCGCTCTGGCAGGTTGTCGATCGGCAGCCACAGCAGGGTGCGGTTCAGGCGTAGTGCGCGCAGGTCGGTGGCCTTCTGCTTCAGCCACCAGGCGCAGAGCGGGCGGGCCCCATCCTGCTGGGCGCGCAGGGCCTTGTGGGCATCCTTCTCGTTCTCGATGCTGCTGACAGGCGCCAGCAACTGAGTGGCGGCCTGCTTCATCTGGGCCATGACCGCGCCGACCGGCCCCTGTTCGGGCTGCGCCTGGGAGGCCCGCTCGACCATCGCCTCCAGGGCCCTCTGCGGCGGAAGCAACCTGGGGACATCATCGCCCAGCTTCTCGTGGAGGAACTCTTCCAGCTTCTTGAGGGTGTCGGCCAACTGGCGGAACAGCGGCAGTTGCTCCTTTACCGCAACGTCGTCGGCGAACAGGGGCTCCAGACGTGTCGCCAGCCATTCCAGGGCTGCCGCGCGAGTCCGCGGCTTGCGCGGGTGGAGATCATCCCAGTGCTGCTCGCAGAGCCGCAGGAGCATCCCCAGGCCGGCCAGCAGGCCGGAAAAGGATTCGCGTTGCTGCAGGGCCCAGGTCAGCCAGGCAGCGACGCGTAGATCCTTGGATTGCTCCCGCAGCAGGCGCTCGCTGCCCTCCAGGATCTTCTGCCAGTCGATCGGGCCGCTGCCATGCAGGGAAGTGGCCTTGCCCAGCTCGGTTTCCAGCGCTTCGAATTCCACCGAATAACGGACATCCTCACCGGCGTAGCTCTCCCGCGAGGCAGGCGTATCGGCCAGTTCGAGATAATGCGATGCAAGTTTTCTGGTGTGGCTCATCCCTGCAATCGTTCCGTGATTAGGCTGAACTATCTATATGACGCCGTACTAAAAGTTCCGGTATGAGATACCCGGGCAAGCGACGGGACGTTCCTGGGTGGCAAAAAACTGCCACTCAAGTGGCGGGCAATAGTGCATGTATTGGCCAGGGATGTCTTGTAGGACATTGGCTATTTTATTTGTAGGATTTTCAAGCCCAAATGAGGTCGTGTGAGTTGGCGCACACAATCTTCATTCCTCGTGGATGGCTCTAGAACGATGGTTTTCAGCGGTTTTCCAGGCGCTTTGTCGCACTCTTATGGCATTGCTAAGAAATTTCTTAATCTCCGATTCGTGTCGATTGATATCGGTTTGATATCATTTTCCCGGGAACTTTTTACAGCCTTGGTGTGTTGGGGTGCGATATTCCAGGTGTGCAAATTCTTGCCGAGATTTTCATCGAGAAAGCAAGGGTTGAGCTGCTTCCGAACAGATGGGAGTAGGGATGGATGCCTGGTGTGAAAGAAGTTGCGCAGTGGTGTGCAAGAAGTTGCGCAGTAATCGCGGCATGAGTTGTTCAAGAACAATGGATGTTTTATCGAAAGCCTTGTATTCCGGGCGCTGAGAAGTGATTGGCACGCAAATTGTTATAGCCCGGCCACCCACAGGGTTTTGAACCCCGGGGCCATCAACTCACACGGCAAGGAGAGCTTTCATGCCAACACCCGCATACCTGTCCCTCGAAGGCACCAAACAGGGCCTGATCACCGCCGGCACCTTCACCGAGGACTCGGTCGGCAACATCTTCCAGGAAGGCCACGAAGACCAGGTCCTGGTCCAGGCGTTCAACCACCAGGTCATCATCCCGCGCGACCCGCAGTCCGGCCAGCCGACCGGCCAGCGCGTGCACAAGCCGCTGATGATCACCAAGGTCTTCGACAAGTCCTCGCCGCTGATCTTCAACGCCCTGACCTCCGGCGAGCGCCTGAACAAGTGCCGCCTGGAGTGGTACCGCACCTCCTCCACCGGCACCCAGGAGCACTACTTCACCATCGAACTGGAAGACGCGGTGATCGTCGACGTGCAGTCGCGCATGCCGAACTGCCAGGACCCGAACATGGCGCATTTCACCCACCTGGAAGACGTCTACTTCACCTACCGCAAGATCGTCTGGACCCATGAGGTTTCCGGCACCTCCGGCTCCGACGACTGGCGCACCCCGATCGCTTCCTGATCGGTCGCGACACGTGCTGTTCACATCGGCCGGGTTTCCGGCCGATGTGTCTTTTCCAGGCCTGAGCCGGCGCTGCGGCAACTGCCGGGCAGGCCCTCCGCGCAGAGGAACATAGGATGTTCGCCCCGGCCAACCAGCCCCATTTCAGCCTGAATATCGACGGCCTCGACAGCGACCTGCAGGTGCTCGAATTCCATGGCCGCGAAGCCCTGAACCAGCCCTACCGCTTCGACATCGAACTGGTCAGCGAACGTCCCGACCTGGACCTGGAAAGCCTGCTGCACAAGGGCGCCTACCTGGACCTGGGGCAGGGCCACGGCATCCATGGCCAGTTGCACCGGGTGGCCCAGGGCGAATCCGGCAAGCGCCTGACCCGCTACCAGGTGAGCCTGGTGCCGCGCCTGGCCTACCTCGCGCATCGGCATAACCAGCGCATTTTCCAGCAGCTGACGGTGCCGCAGATCATCACCCGGGTACTGGAGGAGCACGGCATCCTCGCCGACGCCTACCGCTTCCAGCTCGGCCCCACCGTCTACCCGCCGCGCGACTACTGCACCCAGTACGACGAGAGCGACCTGCACTTCGTCCAGCGCCTGTGCGAAGAGGAAGGTCTCCACTACCACTTCGAGCACAGCCCCGACGGGCACCTGCTGGTGTTCGGCGACGATCAGACGGCCTTTCCCAAGCTGGCGCCGGTGGCCTACCAGCAGGACTCCGGCCTGGTCGCCGACCTGCCGGTGATCAAGCGCTTCGGTCAGCGTCTGGATACCCGTACCGCCCGCGTCAGCCGCCGCGACTACGACTTCGAGAAGCCCAGGCTGCAACTGGAAAGCACGGCGCGCAGCGACAGTCGCCCGGACCTCGAGGACTACGATTACCCCGGCCGCTTCACCGACCGCGAGCGCGGCAAGCTGCTGAGCCAGCGCAGCCTGGAAAGGCACCGCGCCGACTACCGCCAGGCCGAAGGCCGCAGCGACCAGCCGAGCCTGCGCAGCGGCCATTTCCTGCCCCTGCGCGAGCACCCGCGCGGCGAGTGGAACGACCTCTGGCTGCTCACCGAAGTGCGGCACGAAGGCAAGCAGCCGCAGGTGCTGGAAGAGTCGGTCACCAGCGACGCCCGCGACGGCAAGGACGACTTCCAGCAGGGCTACCGCAACCGCTTCCTCGCCACACCCTGGGACGTGCCCTACCGCCCGCCGCTGGCGCATCCCAAGCCGCGCGTGCTGGGCAGCCAGACCGCCGTGGTGACGGGGCCAAAGGGCGAGGAAATCCACTGCGACCGCTACGGCAGGGTCAAGGTGCAGTTCCACTGGGACCGCGAGGGCCAGGCCGACGACAAGACCAGCTGCTGGCTGCGCGTGGCCTCCAGCTGGGCCGGCAAGCAGTACGGCGCCATCGCCATCCCGCGCATCGGCATGGAAGTGCTGGTGACCTTCCTCGAAGGCGACCCGGACCAGCCGCTGATCAGCGGCTGCCTGTACCACGCCGAGCACCTGCCGGCCTACGAGCTGCCGGCGAACAAGACCCGCAGCCTGTTCAAGACGCTCTCCAGCCCCGGCGGCGGTGGCTACAACGAACTGCGCATCGAGGACCGCAAGGGCCAGGAACAGATCTACCTGCATGCCCAGCGCGACTGGGACGAGAACATCGAGCACGACCAGAAGATCCGCGTCGGCCACGAACGCCACGACACGGTGGAGGCCAACGCCTACAGCGAGCTCAAAGCCGAGGAACACCGCACCACCCATGGCGACCGCAAGGTCGAGGTACGCGCCGACGACCACCTGACGGTGGGCAACGACCAGCACCTGAAGCTCGGCAGTGGCCAGTTCATCGAGGCCGGTCAGGAAATCCACCTCTCCGCCGGGCTCAAGGTGGTGCTGGAAGCCGGCAGCGAACTGACCCTCAAGGCCGGCGGCAGCTTCGTCAAGCTGGACGGTGCTGGCGTCACCCTCAGCGGCGCCGACGTCAAGCTCAACAGTGGAGGCAGCCCCGGCACGGGCACCGTGGCGGCTCCTTTGCTGCCGGGCCTGCTCCAACAGGCTGACGCCGACCGGCCCGGGTTCCTCCTGACCCCGGCGCAGATCAATACCTTCAAGCGCAGCGCGCCCTTCTGCGAGGAATGCGAGAAGTGCAAGGAGGGCCATTGTGTCTTCTGAACGCCTCACCCCACGTGAATGGCTGGCCGCGAAGCCGCTGGCCGAAGGCGAGCGGCTGTACGGCGTGTTCAGCAGCGTCAGCGCGGCCGTCCCGCTGAGCGCCTGGAACCGCCAAGGCATGCATCGGGCGCTGCAGCCGCTCTGGCAGGGAACGCCCTACGCCGATTGGCACGAGGTGATGCCCTATCTCGTCGAACCAGAAATCGACGGCAGTTTCCTCGATTGGGTCGGCGAGACCGACGCCGAGGATTGGGGGTGGCTGGCCGTTTCCAGCGGCGACCCCGAGCGCATCTTCGGGCACCTGCGCAGCCTGACCCAGGTACGGATGCCGGAAGGCAACGAAGTGTTCTTCCGCTTCTGGGATGGACGGCATCTCCTGCCGATCCTGACTTTCCTCGGTACCGATGCCGCGACCCTGCTGCCGATGTTCGATCGCTACCTGATAAACGGCCGCGCCCTTCAGGCAGCCGAGGCGGTGCTGCCGCCCGAGCGGCCCTTCCCCTGGTGGACGCCGCCACAGGCGCTGCTGGACAGCCTGGCGCGCGAGGACAACAGCACCTTGTCCGCCAACCTCCTGCAATGGCTGCAGGAAGAACATCCCGACCTCTGTGACTGCCTGCCCGAAGCGAACCTGCGGTTGAAGATCGCCCATCTCGCCCGTCGCGGCAGTGACGTCGCCACTCTCAAGAACGCCCTGCTGGAACAGCTGGCGCTGGAGCTCAACTGATGGACCAGATTGCCGTAATCGAACAGGAGTTGAATGACTTCAGGAACAGCCTGACCCGGTACCGCGAGATGACCGAGAGCTGGTACGCCCGGACGGCCGATGCCGGTAGCCGCGCGACGGACCTGCCATCCCTGCTGGGTATGGAGCGCAGCATCCGGGCGGGTTCCAGCAGCAAGTCGGTGAGCCTGGGCGATAGCGACTTCGGTCTGGTCGCGCAGTGCCCGCTCAGCGGCATCCTGGAAATCGAGAGCAAGTTCGAGTCGGCCTACGAGGTGCCGCTGGGGCGCATACAGGTAGACGTCCGCTCCCGGGACGACAATAGCCTGCAGCAGACCCTGACCCTGGGCGACGACGGCAAGGCCAGCTTCAAGGGGCAGCCCGGCAAGTGGTACTCCATCCAGGTGAACTCCGCGGTCAGTGCGCAACAGGTCGACGAACTGTTCAGCCGCTACGATGGCCTGGCGAACCAACTGGAGACCTGGCTGCGTGGGCAGTGGGCCGGTTTCAGGCCGCAATGGCAGGCCCATGGCGCATCGTCGGTGCTGTCGGCCGCCGGCACCGGCATCCTCGAAGGCAGCTGGCAGGCGGTGAAGGATGTCTGGGAAGGCATCAAGCTGATCTTCGAGATCCTCCAGGACCCGATGAAGTACGCCCACATGCTGGGCGACAAGGCCAGCGAACTGGCCGCCCTGGCCAAGAGCGCGCCGCAGAAGATGGCCCGGGTGATGCTCCTGGCCAGCGACGAGGCGGTGCTCTACCTGCTGCTGCGCAGTGCGACCCTCTGGCTTTCCGCATTGCCGCCGAGCCAGATAGCCGGTACGGCTGCCAAGGAAATTTCCCGCATCCTGGTCTCCGTGCTGATCGACATCCTCATCGCCATCGTCCTGACCGTCGCGGTCGAGGGGACGGGGATTGCCTACCTGGCGGTGCGCCTGGCCAAGTACGGCAAGCGTCTGGTCGATGCCGTCATCGGTTTCGTCAAATCGGTGTTCGGCATCCTCGAAGGCGTGCTCGACTACATCGAGAAATACCGTGTGGTGGCCGCCCGCGGCATCGCCAGCGGTGTCCAGCGTGGCAAGGCGGAACTGATCTGGGATGCGCGCAAGAACAGCACGCTGCGCGAAGTCGATGCCCGGCCCAACGTCGACCGCCAGGCCACGACGCCCAACGAGCGGCCGGCCCTGGCGTGCAAGGAAACCTGCACCGGTGGCGAACCGGTCTCCATGGTCACCGGCGAGGAACTGCTGACGCTCGACGATGCCAGCCTCGATGGCCTGCTGCCTTTCGTCTGGAGTCGCCTGTACCGCACCAGCGCGGTGGAGGTCGACCACGGCCTGGGGTACGGCTGGAGCCACGGACTGGCTCATCGCCTGCTGATCGAAGACGGGCAGGTGACCTGGATCGATCATGAAAACCGCCGCACCAGCTTCCCGCTGCCGGACCGGCAGCGGCCCGCCATCAACAACCGACTGTCGAAGGCCGCCATCTTCATCGGCGCCGACCCAGCCGAACTCGTCCTGGCCCAGGCGGGCGACAAGCCGCGCTTCTACCACTTCCGCCACGACGGCAAGGGCGGCGACCTGATCGCCATCAGCGATGCCTACGGCAACCGCCTTCACGTCGGCCGCGACCTCGCCGGCCGCATCAGCCGCCTGAGCAACGGCGCCGGTCGGGCCCTGGCGTTCCGCTATGAGCAAGGCCGCATCCAGGCCGTGGAATATCAGCAGCAGGTCCCGGCGGACACCGAGGAGGCCTCCTGGCGCAGCGTGCAGACACTGGCCAGCTACGTCTACAACACCGCAGGCCAACTGCTGGAGGCGCACAATGCGCTTGGCGAAATCGAGCGCTACCGCTACGACGAACAGCATGTGATCCTCGAACGCCACCTGGCCGGCGGCGCCAGCTTCTACTGGGCCTGGGAGGGCGCCGGCAAGCAGGCTCGCTGCGTGCGTCAGTGGTCGAGCATCGAGCCCCTGGACTTCCAGTTCGAATGGGACGACGAAGCGGGTACCGCGACCCTGCTCCAGAGCGATGGCGGCCGCCAGGTCTTCGTCCACGACGGCAACGCACGCCTGGTACGCCAGGTCGATCCCGACGGCGCGGTACACGAGAAAGCCTACAACCCGCAGGGGCAACTGGTGGCCGAGCGCGACCCCCTTGGAGCCGTGACCGAGTACCACTACGACGAGGCCGGCCACCTGGTGGCCCTGGTGCCGCCGGAGGAAGAGCCCACCAGCTTCGAGTACCGCGACGGCTTCGTCAGCGCCGTGGAGCGCGGCAAGGCGAGCTGGCGCTACCGCCGCAATGCCCAGGGCGACGTCATCCAGCAAACCGATCCGGACGGCCATTCCACCTTCTTCCGCTACGACGAACGCGGCCGCCTGCTGCAAATCCAGCATCCCGACGGCAGCAGCCATCAACTGCTATGGAACGGCCTGGGCCAACTGATCGAGGAACGCCTGCCGGATGGCGGCGTGCGCCGCTATCGCTATGACGTATTCGGCCGCCAGATCACCCGCCAGGACGAACAGGGCGCCGTCACCCAGTTCGAGTGGGATGCCCTGGGCCGCCTGCGCCAGGTCACCCTGCCGGGGGGCGCCAGCCGCGCCTACGAATACAACGCCTACGGCAAGGTGACGGCGGAGCGCGATGAGCTCGGCCGGGTGACCCGTTACGAATACGACGGTGGCCTGCACCTCGTCACCCGGCGCATCAACCCCGACGGCAGCCAGCTGCGCTACCGCTATGACAACGCCCGGCTGCTGCTCAGCGAGATCGAGAACGAGCGTGGCGAGCTGTACCGCCTCGACTACCACCCCAGTGGCCTTATCAGCCGGGAAACCGGTTTCGACGGGCGCACTTGCGCCTATGCCTACGACCTCAACGGGCACCTGCTGGAGAAGACCGAGTATGGCGAGGACGGCAGCGAACTCGTCACCCGCTACCAGCGCGACGCCTCGGGCCGCCTGCTGGTCAGAACGCAGCCCGACGGCAGCGAGGTCCACTACAGCTACGATGCCCTGGGCCGCCTGGTGGGCGTGGACGACGGCGAATGGCCGCTGGCCTACGAGTACGACCTGCAGAACCGCCTGACCCGCGAACACCAGGGCTGGGCGACCCTGCAATACGGCTATGACGCCCTGGGGCGGCTGAGCCATTGCCGGCTCCCGGATGGCAGCACCCTCGACTACCGCCACCGGGCGGGCGGCGAACTCAGCGCCATCGACCTGAACGGCCAGCGCCTGACCAGCCACCAGTTCAGCTTCGGCCGGGAACGACAGCGCCAGCAAGGCCAACTGCTCAGCCAGTACCAGTACGACGAACAGGGCCGGCTTCTCGCCCACCAGGTCAGCCAGCGCGAGCGCGCGCTGTACCAGCGGCGCTACAGCTACGATGCCGGCGGCAACCTCGCCAGCGTCGAAGACAGCCGCAAGGGCGCGCGCAGCTACCACTACGACCCGCTGGACCGCCTGGTCGCCGTGCGCGGCGACCTGCCGGAAAGCTTCGCCCACGACCCGGCGGGCAACCTGCTGACCCAGAATGCCCAGCAGGGCGACCCACGACAGGTCAACGTACAGGGCAACCGCCTGCTGATGCAGGGGGACTGCCACTACGACTACGACGCCTACGGCAACCTGCTCCGCGAACGCCGCGGCGCCGGGCAGAAGCTGGTCACCCAGTACCGCTACGACAGCCAGCACCGCCTGGTGGGCGTGCAACTGCCCGATGGCCGCCAGGTCAGCTACCGATACGACGCCTTCGGCCGGCGCATCGCCAAGGAAGTGGACGGCAAGACCACCGAATTCATCTGGCAGGGCGACCGCCTGGTCGCCGAAAGCGGCGCAGGCCGCTACCGCAGCTACGTCTACGAACCCGGCAGCTTCCGCCCGCTGGCCATGCTGGACGGCGAAGGCCCGCTGAAGGCCGAGCCCTTCTACTACCAGCTCGACCACCTGGGCACTCCGCAGGAACTGACCAGCTACGGCGGCGAAATCCTCTGGTCGGCCCGCTACCGCGCCTACGGCAACGTCGCCCGCCTGGAAGTAGCGGAAATCGACAACCCGCTACGCTTCCAGGGGCAGTACTACGACGCGGAAACCGGCCTGCACTACAACCGGCATCGTTACTACAATCCCAACACCGGCCGTTTCCTGACCCCGGACCCGATCAAGCTGGCGGGTGGGTTGAACCACTACCAGTACGTGCCTAACCCGACGGGGTGGGTGGATCCTTTAGGGTTGAGTATTTGTTCGGGCAGCGATGCTAGTAAGCTTGGAAAAGTAGATAGCCCGACGGTTAAGATTGGGGGGAGCGAAGGAGTTCCATCGAGTCCTCGTCCAGACTTCTACGTTGGTCCTTCTGGTCCTGACTCGACTCTTCCTGCAACAGGATATCGTTATATGGGATACCAAAACGCTGATGGATCAGTAAATAAGTATGCTCAACAAGCTCTAGATACAGGAACTGCTCGTCTTTCCTACTTCGGCTTTGAGAAATTTGAAAGTGGAGATGCGGTAACGGATGCCTTCCAGATTAGAGCACCTAAGCACGTAACGGAAATTGACCCCCTTCCAGCGTGGAGTGATGGTAGAGTAAGATTGGAATTTAATACTCTTCAATTATATGAGAGGGGTGAGCCAAAAGTATCTGTTCCTTATAGTCATGGCGGCGAGGGGCGCGAGTTGGAGCCGTTTACTGAGGCGTATCCTAAGTATGGGAAAGGTGGTGCTCGACAACTAATACCCAAGTCGGATGAGATTATAGATATTAAGGCTGATCGTGTGGATATTCTTCCGGAGAAATAGTTATGATGTCAGACTCTCAGTCTAGGGCGGCTCTAAAGAAGCTGCTCGCTGACCATGTTGATAAGTCAAAGCCAAGCTTTGAGTCTTTGGTTGAAATTATCGAGGACTCCAGCAGGCAGGTTCCTATTAGAGGTGTCTTGGAATACATTGGAAGTGAAGGGGATGGTAACTTCACAAAGGATGAATTGAGCGTTATAGAGGAGCTTATTTATATGTATGGATGAGGGGCTTTGGAGCGGGATTTTATAGTTTTATAGCTGGATGTCTGTGTGGTTTCTGGAGCTTTTTTTGTGTGGTAAATCGGTTGTCTTTTAAGTGGAGGTAGGTTTTTAATTGACTGCTTGAATGCGACGGAATATGGTGGCTTGCTTTTTAGTTGGCTCCGTGGTTCGAGACCGGTTTTATAAAATGGTCTATTATTATGTTTTGAGTGTGGTAGAGTAAAATTAATTACTATAAATGTGGGGGTTATGGAGGAGAGAGGTAGGAGGTAATTAGGATTATCTCTTCGAAATTAATGGCAACTGATATTGCCACTATCTTGTCAGCCCGGCAGCTTCCGCCCGCTGGCCATGCTGGACGGCGAAGGCCCGCTGAAGGCCGAGCCCTTCTACTACCAGCTCGACCACCTGGGCACTTCGCAGGAACTGACCAGCTACGGCGGCGAAATCCTCTGGTCGGCCCGCTACCGCGCCTACGGCAACGTCGCCCGCCTGGAAGTAGCGGAAATCGACAACCCGCTGCGCTTCCAGGGGCAGTACTACGACGCGGAAACCGGCCTGCACTACAACCGGCATCGTTACTACAATCCCAACACCGGCCGTTTCCTGACCCCGGACCCGATCAAGCTGGCGGGTGGGTTGAACCACTACCAGTACGTGCCTAACCCGACGGGGTGGGTGGATCCGTTGGGGTTGGCTCAAGTTTCCAACGACTGCCCTCTACAGAGACGGGTAGAACTAAATGAAAAATATGAGCGGACAGGCGATCTTCAAGCTGATATTACTCAGCGTGGTAGACGTGAGGTTGCAACTGAGTTTTATCTATCTCAAGGATTTGATGAGGCTAGTATCCCGGGCCACTTGAATGGTATCGATTTTACCCAGTCGGTAAACGTAGAGACTTTAAATAGAGGTAAACGAGTTTATCAATACCAGTCTCCGGGGGCGCCTCAGGGAAACTATTACTCAATAAGTTCTAGTACAACTCCATCGGAGTTGGGGATAGGTGCGTTGGGTGAAAATCGTGCTGCTCGTACAGTAGAACTTAAATTAAAAGGGGTTTATCTGACGAATGAAAAAACAAAAGTCTTGAAGTCGACCGCGAAGGAAATCGACGATACATGGTCTGTTAGAGGTATCTCCCAACCATCTAGCGGTGGCGGTACTCAGGTGTTTACAGGGATGAAAGAAAACTTTGAGAAAATTGATTAGCTGGAGCCGTTATGGATCAAAAAGCTCTATATGAAGTTGTGAGAAAATGTGGTGCAAAGGTGATTTTATTTTCGGATCACCCGGATTTTTTTTCATCTTGGTCAATTAGAGTCTTAAAAAATGGGAAGAATTATCTGATTGAGAATGATGGGCGGGATGGTTGGATGTTTTTTTATATAGAGTTAGGGGAGGGGAGGCTCCAGGAGAAAGAGCGGCTGATCTCGCAATCTTTAAGTGAGTCAGAGATTCTATGCCAGTGTGAGGCATGGTTGTCAGGTTTGTCATAAGGTTTATTATTTTTCTCATATTTGGATTCTAAATGAATTATAAATTACAAACCATGTTTCCATGATCTTCACGCCACTCGTCCTCATTTTTTAATGCACTCTAAAAAGATCTAAATCATTAGGCTGTATTGGTTCGGAGAGATTGGAGGCTGAACTGAAGAATAATATGGCGCAAGATATATGGGGCTGATTGGGGGCGTATGCTGAGATAGCCCAAGAGCCTCCTGCTGAGACTCCTGAGAGAAGACGATGGGTAGCCATATATGCGATTTCATCAGTTGAATATGGTTCGACTACGTATGCGTTTTTGAAAAGATTTAAGGGGAGGATTTGTCACGGCTAAGTCTTGTTGAATACGATAACTTCTATGTAGAGGATATCAGTGCTGTTGGAGAACAAGGGGCGATTCGGAGGAGCTTATGTTTGATGCTCTTGAAAGAATAAATATAAATTTGAGTTTTTCTACCTGTCTGTGGTGTTGCGAATTCTCTCTTTGGTTTTGTAAAGAAGAAATTTGGCTGAGTTCATGAAGAAAGACTAAGTATGGTTTGATTGGCGTGATGGGTAATTTTTCGTCATGTTTAAGGCAGAGATTGATAAGTTACTGAAGCCCGGACAGGGAAATACGCTCATATTAGATGCCTCTCTTGAGCTACCATTAGCTTTTCTAGAAAGCAACAAACTGATCGAAATTAGTGACGGCTTATATCACTGCCACCTTGTAAGTTTGGCAGCTTCGTCCGCTGATCATGCTGGACGGCGAAGGCCCGCTGAAGGCCGAGCCCTTCTACTACCAGCTCGACCACCTGGGCACTCCGCAGGAACTGACCAGCTACGGCGGCGAAATCCTCTGGTCGGCCCGCTCCCGCGCCTACGGCAACGTCGCCCGCCTGGAAGTGGCGGAAATCGACAACCCGCTGCGCTTCCAGGGGCAGTACCACGACGCGGAAACCGGCCTGCACTACAACCGGCATCGTTACTACAATCCCAACACCGGCCGTTTCCTTACCCCGGACCCGATCAAGCTGGCGGGAGGGTTGAACCACTACCAGTACGTGCCTAACCCGACGGGGTGGGTGGATCCGTTGGGGTTGAATACTTGTCTGGGCAGGGAGGCGCAGGATCTTGGCAAGATTGGAGATTCCACAGCAGGAGTAAAGGTAGATTTAGGGGAGCCAGCCACACCTGCATCAATTGGATATGGCCCTAATGACCCGCCAGTCCGAATTCAAGGAGATTGGTCAGAAAGTGATCTTAAACAAGCACTATTAGGACATCCTCCGAGAGGGCTTGGCAGCCCGGATTTACATCATGCGGATCAAATGCCTGGTTCTGCTATACATGAAATAATCCCAGCGGAGCATCGAGGGAATAAGCTTTTGCATCCCAATAGATATAATCAGGGTGTTACTCTTGAGATGCGAGATAGTGATCGGAAGCTCCACTGGTGGTATAGAGCTAGAGAACAAGGAGCTGATCAAAGGCTTCCAGAATGGATATATGATAATAGAGGTGGGAATTAATGGATTTTAATGATTTCAAATCTCTGGTCGTTGAGCGGGTTCGTGAATACCCTGTTTGGTTTGGGCTGCCCTCCGATAAGCTAGCGAACTCTGATGCAGTGAATGCTGCCGAGAAACAACTGTGTGTGAAGTTTCCTGTAGAGTATGTGGAGTTCCTGAAGAGCTATGGGGGGGGGTATTTTGCTTTGGGGGTAGTTTTCTCGTTAGATTGTGAGAGTGAGTTTTATGTTCTTAATAAGAATACATGTGAGTCAGTCTTGAGGTCAGGGTATCTGATCTTTTCCGAGAATGGGGCTGGTGACTATTATGGTTTTCCTGTTGTCTCTGGGGAATGTCGTTCTGAAGTGTTCTTCTATGATCACGAAGATGCTTCCTGGGGAAGTGCTGGTAGTGGAAATTTATTTGATTTCTTGGCGAGGTTTGCACTTTCAAATTGAGTTGTAGTTTGGCTAGGTTTTCGAGGCTCTTGCTAAATATAAAGAAGACCATTTATTCGATGTGTAGATGGATTTTTTGGACTTTGGCTAGTGGGCTGGGTGGTATCAGGTAAAGCTCATCGTTAACTCTAAATTTTCTCGATGATGATTAAGGTTGAAGTGGCGGTAAAATTGAGTAAGCCATATGCAATTACACAGAGATTAACCCACTTGATTTTATGGCTCATAGTGTGTTTTCAGTCAATCCAAGCTTGGCTGCAGAGTGTGTCTGAGCGATTAGTAATAGTAATGGAGTAAATTTCTATATTTAGAAGTCTGGGAGGCCAGGCCTTTATTCTGTTCGAGTTGTGGGAAGCTTAACTAGAGTCAGGTCCTTGCGAAACTTAAAATTGTATGGAAAAGATATTTTACGTTACCGATGCTTACGCTAGTTCTTATCAGCAGGGTGCATATCTTGTAATTGTTAAGTCCCCTTCTGGGGTGCTCTTCGGTGTTTCATGTGAATTTGAAGACTGTACTGCTGATATAGCAATGGCTTCTGTGTCGATCGGCGGAAATTTTGATGAGGCTGACGAGAAATATTCCAAAGTGAACTGGGTTCCTTATAGTGAGGCAGTTGGAATGGTTCCTGCTGCCTGGGAAGATATTATAAATTCCGGGCTTTCTGAGTATGTTATTGGTTATCAGCTTGAGAGCGAGCTTGAGGTGCATAGGTTTAAATAGTCGATTGCTCCTATGGCGATCGAGGCAGAGTGCTCTAGCATAAAAGTGTAGTGGAGGTAAGCTGTACATGTCGGAAATATTTCCCGCCTAGAATCCTTTGTACTTCCAAGACAGTACTATAGCCCGGAAGCCAGCATTGTTACTGTAACCCAGCAACAGCTTTTTCTTGGTTCCAGACCAAATCAAGCTGGCGAGTAGGTTGAGCTACTAATTGGCATGTAGTTTAATGATCAAAAGTTGTACAGGTTCGGAGTTTTATAGGTCAGTATTCAGTGCTGAAGAAGAAAAGCTTGAGTTGCTCGTTGAGGTGTATCGTTAGTATGGGGCGGTGATGTTGTGAAAGTGTATCTGTATGGCGGCGTGCTAGAGTTCGGTAAGGTCGATGTTCTCCCGGGAAACTGATGGAAAAGTATTTCGTGCTGATAAGTAAGGATGTTCCAGGTAGAAGAGGGAATGATCCTGAATGGCCAAAAATAATTGCCTATTCTCCCTTTTTGAGACGTTTTTTATTTCTGGAAGGCTCTGGGCACAGTCTTATGGGAGGAGTGCTCCGCGAAGAAACTGCTGGTCAAGACAAGTGGAGGGTTATATTTAAAGAGCTGAGGGCTGAGTGGATACTGAGTTTTTTGAAGGATAATGATGGTCTTGATTCTGAGGAGCTGTTGAGAGCGCTAGAAGAAAAGCTTGGTAGGTTGGAAGTTATTAATTATTAGCTTTATGGGCTCTTATTGTTTGGTGGGTGTGGGGTTGAAATGTATGAGGTTTAATGATTTTTTTGTAAGTATGAGCGATTTTCTATAGGGGGAGAAGAAGGCTCAGGAAGGTCTATATTTCAATGCCAATAAGTAATGGTATGGTTGATTATGAGGAGTGTTTTGAGGCAGATAAGGCTGCTTTTGGTTTATATATGAGCAACCAAAGTTTGGCTTTGCCATTTGTCAGGCGTTGTCGCAATCGAGAAGTAAATGATTTGTTAATGGTTCAGCCTGGGAGGGATCGCGGAGTTGCAACCTGGGATTTATATGGAAAACACAGTTGTAGATAGCGTGACGTACAAGCCGGAGAGGCTATTGCACAAAACCTCGGGTGAGCTTGTTTCAGAGTGAAGAGGCAACGAGTCGGGTCGTTGGTCATGCTGGACGGCGAAAGACCACTGAAGGCCGAGCCCTTCTACTACCACTCGACCACCTGGGTACGCCGCAGGAACTGACCAGCTACGGCGGCGAAATCCTCTGGTCGGCCCGCTACCGCGCCTACGGCAACGTCGCCCGCCTGGAAGTAGCGGAAATCGACAACCCGCTACGCTTCCAGGGGCAGTACTACGACGCGGAAACCGGCCTGCACTACAACCGGCATCGTTACTACAATCCCAACACCGGCCGTTTCCTGACCCCGGACCCGATCAAGCTGGCAGGTGGGTTGAACCACTACCAGTACGTGCCTAACCCGACGGGGTGGGTGGATCCGTTGGGGTTGGCTAGTACACATGGAGACTGTCTTAACGCCTCTCCTCCGTTGACAACGGCGAAAATTGAAGAAATTACGACAATTCCTAAAGGAGCTCGACCAGATCCAAGTGAGTATCTTTCATCAGAATACATAAAAAATCATCTGAGTCAGTTTGATAACGGTGCATCTAGATTTATGACCCAGAAAAATCTGGATAAATATGGCATTGGTCAGCGTGATGGAACATCTTTCGTCATGCCTAAGACAGAGGCCGATAAACTACTAGAGTCTACCCAAGGAAATGCGCCCGCATTAGAAACTGCTCTTGGGCTGCCATCAGGTTTCCTAGAAAGTAACAAGATGGTCCGTGTTGATATTTCTAACCCTCAAGAACTTAATCTTAGAATTCCATCAGGGAATTAGGCAGGGGCTAATGAATTCTGGATTCCGGGTGGAAAACTGCCAACTGGGAATAGCGAGGCAATAATTGATGTTGGGGGAACCCACATGCCGAAGTTAAAAATTTCTCCAGTCGACTTATAGGTTAGACACGCATGAGGTTTAATGATTCTTATTTCAACAAGGATGAGCGATTTTCTATAGGAATAGAAGAAAGCTCAGGAAAGTTTTATATCTCAATACCAGTAAGCAATGGAATGGTTGATTATGAGGAGTATTTTGAGATTGACAAGAATACTTTTGAAAGTTATATAAAAAACCCCGGTTTAGCTTTACCATTTGTCATACGCTGCAGAAATAGAGAGGTAGATAATTTATTAGTTATTCAACCTGGGAGAGATCGTGGAGTTGCAACCTAGGCTTTAATATAGAAAGCACTGTGTAGGCACCGTAACATACAAGCCCGAGAGCATTACACCAGAGCTTCGGGTAAGTCTGTCGCTCAGAGTGAAGAGGCACAAGCCCAGCAGGAAGTGAGGTATATGTCGGTCAGGTTGGGTGACAAGGTGGACTCTACGTAGGCGGCACTCCACAGGTAATTAATTTAAGGCCGTGGCTATAGGCGTAGAGATAATTAAACAATGACGTTTGATGTGGAAAATTCCCGGGCAATCAGAGATGTAGCGTCTCAGATGATTATACTTTTGATTGACGGAGGGGCGGGTGAATGGGGGAGAACCTTAGTGCTTCAGGTTCGTAATCTTGACTCTGACCCAGAGTCGGTTGCGAGTAACATTTTGTCTATGTATTCAGGGATGGGCTCCCTTAACGATGTTGTTTTGTCTAAGGATGGAAAGATTTTAAAGAAAGAGAATGATAACTTGGATGATCTGCGAGAAAGACTGTATCAGCTGTGCCTATGAGCATTGCTCTTGGGGCGTTGATTAATTTGTTTTCAAATTTAAATACGTGCTGTTCATGCTGTGGTAGGAAAGAGACCAGCCACTACTGAGTCGTGCGACTATCCTTCCGTCACTGATCGCTCTCTACCTGAGGTCTGCTCGTTCCTGGCGCTATTCGCCGCATCCACTGTCGCCATGCATCAGGATTCTCGTCATCCATATGGCTACTTTGGTGGCCTATGTTGAGGCTGAGTGAGGTGGAGGGAGGGATGGAGCGCAGTCTTCAGGGACGAGTGAACGCCGTCACCGGTGCGTTCGGTAACCTTGGGCCGAGGTGGCAGGGCGGCCAGAGTTGAATTGGCGCAAGGCCGGCGTTTCCCGCGGGCATTAAAAAAGCCGGCTTGTGGCCGGCTCTTCAGGGGGTGGCCCGTCCTTACTTCTGGTAAGCAGCGACCGCCTTTGAATGCTGTGGACGCGGCTCTGGGACCGGCGTCTTGGGCGCGCACTTTAGCAAATTCGGCCGGGCTTGCCTAATGGCTTTTCCGCCAGGCGCCGTCGTTGCGACGAGCGTGCCCGTCGCGCGCAGAAAAAAGCCCCGCGCGGGGCGGGGCTTCTTCGTGGCGGGTCACCCCGCGACCATTACTTGGCCTGGAAGGCGGCGACGGCTTTGGTGATGTAGGAGCGCGCTTCTTCGGCGTTGCCCCAACCTTCGACCTTGACCCACTTGCCCTTTTCGAGGTCCTTGTAGTTCTCGAAGAAGTGCTTGATCTGCTCCAGCAGCAGGGCCGGCAGGTCGGTGTATTCCTTCACGTCGTGGTACAGCACGCTCAGCTTGTCGTGCGGTACGGCGATCAGCTTGGCGTCGCCGCCGGCTTCGTCGCTCATGTTCAGCACGCCGACCGGACGGGCGCGGATCACCGAACCCGGGGCCACCGGGTAGGGGGTCACGACCAGCACGTCCAGGGGGTCGCCGTCGTCGGCCAGGGTGTTGGGGATGAAGCCGTAGTTGGCCGGGTAGAACATCGGGGTGGCCATGAAACGGTCGACGAACAGGCAGTCGGTGTCCTTGTCGATCTCGTACTTGATCGGCGCGTGGTTGGCCGGGATCTCGATGGCGACGTAGATGTCGTTCGGCAGGTCTTTGCCAGCCGGGATGCTGCTGTAGCTCATGGACGACTCCAAGGGGGTTGGTCGGGCCGAAAAAGTGCGGCGGATTATAGGCAGATTGCCGTGGCCAAGCCACAGACATCGCTCAGTGCGCCGGAGTTTCCTGATAGTCGGGGTGCTCGCGCTGCAGTCGCTGCAGGCGCGCAAGCGGATCTTGCCGGTAGAACAGCCCCAGTTGCTCGTAGACCTTCGGATAGGCCTGGTGCAGCAGGTCCGGGGCGGTGAAGAAGTATTCGCTGGTGACGGCGAAGAATTCCGCCGGGTTTTCCGCCGCATAGGGATCGATGGCGGTGTGCGCCTCGGGATGGCGATCGAGCTTGCGGTTCATCTCGTCGTAGGCCGATTTCATGGCCGCCGACCAGTCGCCGATGCGCATGTCGCGGTGCAGCGGCGGCAGGCCGTTGGCGTCGCCGTCGAGCATGTCCAGCTTGTGCGCCAGCTCGTGGATCACCAGGTTGTAGGCGTCCCAGCCGCCGCCGCTTTCCACTCCGGGCCAGGCCAGCACCACCGGGCCCTGCAGCGAGGTTTCGCCGCTGCGCTCGTCGTCGAACTCGTGGATCACCCCGGCCGGATCGCGGTGCTTCTGCGGGCTGAGGAAGTCGTCCGGGTAGAGCACCAGCTCGTGGAAGCCGCCGTACCAGTTCAGCTCCGGCAGGTGCAGCAGCGGCAACTGGGCCTGGGCCGCCAGCAGCAGGCAGCGGAAGTCGTCCAGCTCGACGCCGGGCAGGGCGGTGAGGCGCTTGTCGCGCAGGAACAGCAGCGCCCGCTCGCCGAGCAGGCGCAGTTCCTCTTCGCTCAGGCCGTCGAGGATCGGCAGGTGGCGCAGCACCTCGGCCCACAGCTGGGCGTCCAGCGGGTGGCGGGCGAGGAAGCGCCGGCGGCGCCAGGCGCTGAACGACCACATCGCGGTATCAGCGCTCCGAGGCCTGCGGCTTGCCGTTGCGCGCCAGCTTGTGGCGGACCACGCCGATCAGCATGGGCACCAGGGAGAAGGCGATGATGGCGATGATCATCACCGACAGGTTCTGCTTGATGAAGGGCACGTTGCCGAAGAAGTAGCCCAGGGTGACCAGGCCGCCGACCCAGGCGATGCTGCCGGCGACGCTGAAGAACAGGAAGCGCAGGTAGGGCATGTAGGCCATGCCGGCGACGAAGGGGGCGAAGGTGCGCACGATGGGCAGGAAGCGCGCGAGGGTCACGGTCTTGCCGCCGTGGCGCTCGTAGAAGGCGTGGGTCTGGTCCAGGTAGTCGCGGCGGAACACCTTGGAGTCCGGGTTGCTGAACAGGCGCTTGCCCAGGGTTCGGCCGATCACGTAGTTGGTGCTGTCGCCGCTGATGGCCGCGAACAGCAGCAGGCTGCCCAGCACCCACGGGTCCATGCCGCCGGTGGCGCAGATGGCGCCGGCGATGAACAGCAGGGAGTCGCCGGGAAGGAAGGGGGTTACCACCAGGCCGGTTTCGCAGAAGATCACCAGGAACAGGATGGCGTAGATCCAGGCCCCGTAGTTGTTGACCAGCAGCGAGAGATAGGTGTCGAGATGCAGAACGAGGTCGATCGGGTTGAAATCCATGAGGCGCCTTGAAAACCGCGTGGTGAACTGCCGAGCCCGGCATTATAGGCACCCCCGCGTTGCCGTGGGGCGCGCTTTGTCGCAGGCGTCTGCCCACGACAGGTTGCAGGATATTACAGCGCGCGAGTGAAAAGACTGTCGGCATGAAGGCTGCAGTTCCGCAGTGGAAATCTCTGTCAGAACCTCGCCCGATGTCCCTGTCCGGGGGCGCTTTTGGCGCCGGTGCGGCTGTCGAAGCGGGGCCGGGCTAGCGCAGGCTCGCCTGCCAGTCCAGGGTTGGCGCCGCTGGGCGGTTGTCGGCGCCTTCGCGGGCGCGGTCGTTGCCGGCGGCGCCTGGTACCTGCTCGGCTAGCGGGTGTTCGGCCACGGCGCGGATGCCCTGGGCGGTTTCCAGGTGGGCGTCGGCGATCAGCTGTTGCAGGCGCCCGCTCTGGCGCAGCGTGCGCAGGCCGCGGTCGAGGTTGGCGGCCAGCGCCTCGCCGCCGGTGCGGGTCTTGGGAATCAGCACGTAGAGGGGCTTGACCTCCAGCGGCGGCTCGATGAATTCCAGCTGCTCGCGCAGCGCCGGGGCGTTGCGCGCCAGCAGGTGGTAGCCGGTGTAGCGGTCCACCACTGCCAGGTCGAGGCGCCCGCGCAAGAGTTTTTCCAGGTTCTGCCAGTCGTTGTTGACCACTTCCTTGGTGAGGAAGTCGGCCTTGTCGAAGTCCGCCTGGTTGACGTAGCCGCGCACCACGCCGATGCGGTAGGGGCGCAGGCTGTCGAGGTCGCCGGCGCGGTAGGCGATGGCGCGGTCGCGGCGGTGGAAGAAGCCCAGTTGCGAGTCCAGCAGCGGCATCGAGGTGTAGAAGTCGCGGCTGCGGTCGGCCGACAGGTAGGCCGGCATCAGGGCGTCGTAGTGGCCTTCGCGGGTTTCGTTGAGGGCCCGCTGCCAGGGCAGGAACACCCGCTCGGCGCGGTCGCCGTTGAGCGCCAGGGCCTCGTCGAGGATACGGCTGGCCAGGCCCTGGCCGGGCAGGTCGGCGCCGACGTAGGGCTCCCAGTCGAGGGTGGCCACGCGCAGGGTATCGGCCTGGACGGTGCCCAGGCCTAACAGCAGGAGCAGGGAGAAGTGACGCAGTAGACGCTGGGGAATGCCCATGGAGCCCCTTAGCCGCCGAACGCCGGGCGGCACGTGCGATGCTTCACTGTAATGCTGGCGTTAAGCCATTGCCAGCGTAATGCGCCCTCGGCTTAGACGAGATCGTCACTGATGGGCAGGATGTAGTTCTTGAACTCGGTGTCCTCGCGGAAGCCGATGGACTCGTAGACCTTCTGCGCCACCTCGTTGTTGGTGCTGGTGGACACGCGCATGCGCACGGCGTTGGTTTCCCGCGCCATCTGCCGGGCGTGCTGCAGCAGGTGGTCGGCCACCAGCTGGCGGCGGGCGTCCTCGGCGACGTAGATGTCGTTGAGTATCCACACGCGCTTGAGCGACAGCGAGGAGAAGCTCGGGTAGAGCTGGCAAAAGCCCAGCAGCTTGTCGTCGCTGTCGTCCGGCAGCGCCAGGTAGATCACCGACTCCTTGCGCTTGAGGCGCTTCTCGAGGAATTTCCGCGAGGATTCGGGGTAGGGCAGCATCCCGTAGAACTCACGGTACTTGACGAACAGCGGGGCGAGCAGGTCGAGGTGATCGAGGGTGGCTTGCACGATGCGCATGGGCGGATCTCTGCGTTCGGTGAATGGGCTGCTGTCACGATGCAGGTGCTGTGCCAGCACAGCACTGCCCGGATGCTGCACCAGAAATCGTTGAAAGCGCAATCCAAGCGAGCGTTTGATCGACAGTGGTGTTTCGGCCGGACGCAGGGCAATTGTCTTGCCGGCTGCGCCGAGGCGCTTTTCGTAGGATGGGTTGAGCCTGCGAAACCCGTGCGGTCAGGGTGATGGGTATCGCTTTGCTCAACCCATCCTACGAAGCAGGAGCGTGCCCTAGCGCCCGGCCAGCAGGAAGTTGGCCCCCGGCCCCTGGCCTTCCAGTGTCGGCAGTTCCGCCTCGTCCTTCAGGTTCACCCCCGAGAGCTGGCGGCGGCAGGCTTCGCGCATCAGGTACAGCAGGCGGTGGGCGGCCATGCCGTAGCTCAGGCCTTCCAGGCGCACGTTGGAGATGCAGTTGCGGTAGGCGTCGTTCAGGCCGACCTTCGGCGCCCAGGTGAAGTACAGGCCGAGGCTGTCCGGCGAGCTGAGGCCGGGGCGTTCGCCGATGAGGATGACCACCATCTTCGCCCGCAGCAGTTCGCCCACCTCGTCCGCCACCGCCACGCGCCCCTGTTGCACCAGGGCCACCGGCGACAGGCTCCAGTTCTCGGCCGCGGCCATGTCCTCCAGGCGTTCCAGGAAGGGCAGGGCATGACGCTGCACGGCCAGCGCAGAGAGACCGTCGGCCACCACCACGGCCAGGTCGTAGCCCGCGGGGTTGGCCTCGCCGTGCTGGCGCAGCAGCGCCGCCGAGTCTTCATTCAGGCGGCGGCCCAGGTCGGGGCGCTGCAGGTAGGTGTGGCGGTCGGCGGCGGCGCTGTGCAGCAGCAGGCTGGCGCGCCCGCGTTCGGCCAGGGCGGCGCTCAGGCCGGCATGGTCGAAGCTCAGGTGCACGGCGTCGCGGGCCTGGGCATGGGCGAACTGGAAGTCCAGTTGCGCCCTGGTCGGCAGGCTGGTGCCGGCGCGGCCCAGGGCGATGCGCGCGGGGGTCAGGCGGCGCAGTTCCTGCCAGGGGTTGGGGGTGGCGGTGGACTTCTTTTCGCTCATCCGCGCGTCCTCAGTTCAGTTGCGCCAGGGCCGGGCGGAACGCCGGCGGCAGTTGCTCGGCCAGGCGCACCTTGCCTTCGCGCTGCTGCAGGATGTGCATGCGTTCCAGCCACTCCTCGAACTCCGGCGCCGGGCGCAGGCCCAGGCTCTGGCGGGCGTAGAGGGCGTCATGGAAGGAGGTGGTCTGGTAATTGAGCATCACGTCGTCGGAGCCGGGGATGCCCATGATGAAGTTGATGCCGGCCACGCCCAGCAGGGTCAGCAGCATGTCCATGTCGTCCTGGTCGGCCTCGGCATGGTTGGTGTAGCAGATGTCGCAGCCCATGGGCACGCCCAGCAGCTTGCCGCAGAAGTGGTCTTCCAGGCCGGCGCGGATGATCTGCTTGCCGTTGTACAGGTATTCCGGGCCGATGAAGCCGACCACGGTGTTCACCAGGAACGGCTTGAAGTGCCGCGCCACGGCGTAGGCGCGGGCCTCGCAGGTCTGCTGGTCGACGCCGTGGTGGGCGTTGGCCGAGAGCGCGCTGCCCTGGCCGGTCTCGAAGTACATGAGGTTGTCGCCCAGTGTCCCGCGCTTGAGCGACAGGCCGGCCTCGTAGCCTTCCTGCAGCACCGCCAGGCTCACGCCGAAGCTGGCGTTGGCCGCCTCGGTGCCGGCGATGGACTGGAACACCAGGTCCAGCGGCGCGCCGCGGTTGATCGCCTCGATGGAGCTGGTGACGTGGGTGAGCACGCAGGACTGGGTGGGGATTTCGTAGCGCTGGATGATGGCGTCGAGCATTTCCAGCAGGGTGCAGATGGATTGCAGGCTGTCGGTGGCCGGGTTGATCCCCAGCATGGCGTCGCCGTTGCCGTAGAGCAGGCCATCGAGGACGCTGGCGGCGATGCCGGCCGGATCGTCGGTGGGGTGGTTGGGCTGCAGCCGGGTGGACAGCCGGCCGCGCAGCCCCTGGGTATTACGGAAGCGGGTGACCACGCGGATTTTCTGCGCCACCAGCACCAGGTCCTGCACGCGCATGATCTTCGATACCGCGGCCGCCATCTCCGGCGTCAGCCCCGGCGCCAGGGCGCGCAGGCTGGCCTCGTCGGCGGCGTCGCCGAGCAGCCAGTCGCGGAAGTCGCCCACCGTCAGGTGGCTGACCGGGGCGAAGGCGGCGCGGTCGTGGCCGTCGATGATCAGGCGGGTGACTTCGTCGGCTTCGTAGGGGATCAGCGCCTCGTCGAGGAAGCGCTTGAGCGGCACCTCGGCCAGGGCCATCTGCGCGGCCACGCGCTCGGCGTCGCTGCTGGCGGCGACGTCGGCCAGGCAGTCGCCGGAGCGCGCCGGGCTGGCCTTGGCCATCAGTTGCCTGAGGCTGTCGAAGCGCCAGGTCTGGCCACCGACGCTGTGGGCGTATCCGGGCATGGGAACTCCTTGTGCTCAACGGCGCCAGGCCTCGCGGCCCGGCGCGGGTGGATCAACCTTCGCTGGCGAAGCTGGCCGGTACGCCACGGCGCGCGGCGATCACCAGGTTGCAGCAGATGAAGCCGGCGAGCATCAGTGCCAGGAACACCAGGGCGATCACCTGGTTGTACCACAGCATGGCCGCCAGGCAGACCAGCGCCAGGGCCAGGGCGATGCCCGGCACGATCGGGTAGCCGGGCGCGCGGAAGGTGCGCTCCAGGTGCGGCTCGCTGCGGCGCAGCTTGAACAGGCTGAGCATGCTCATGATGTACATGACGATGGCGCCGAACACGCTCATGGTGATCATCGCGGCGGTCAGGGTCATGCCCTGCAGGCTGATCAGGTTGTCGCTGAAGATCGCCGCGATGCCCACCACGCCGCCGGCGAGGATGGCCCGGTGCGGGGTCTGGAAGCGCGACAGCTTCGCAAGGCTTGCGGGCAGGAAGCCGGCGCGGGCCAGGGCGAAGAACTGCCGCGAGTAGCCGAGGATGATGCCGTGGAAGCTGGCCACCAGGCCGAACAGGCCGATCCACACCAGCATGTGCATCCAGGTGGAGTTGTTGCCGACCACCGCTTTCATGGCCTGCGGCAGCGGGTCGTTGATGTTCGACAGCTCGCGCCAGTCGCCGACGCCGCCGGCGAAGATCATCACGCCGATGGCCAGGGTCACCAGGGTGAGGATGCCGGCGATGTAGGCGCGCGGGATGGTGCGTTTCGGGTCCTTGGCTTCCTCGGCGGCCATGGCCGCGCCCTCGATGGCGAGGAAGAACCAGATGGCGAAGGGAATGGCCGCGAAGATGCCGCCGATGGCCGCGCTGCTGAAGGTGCTGGAGCCGGCCCAGCCGTTGAGCACGAAGTTGCTGAAGCTGAAGCCCGGCGCCACCACGCCCATGAACACCAGCAGCTCGGCCACCGCGAGCACGGTGACCACCAGCTCGAAGGTGGCGGCGATGCTCACGCCGAGGATGTTCAGTGTCATGAAGATGGCGTAGGCGCCGGTGGCCGCCCATTTCGGGTCCAGCGCCGGGAACTGCACGTTGAGGTAGGCGCCGATGGCCATGGCGATGGCCGGCGGGGCGAAGACGAACTCGATCAGGGTGGCGATGCCGGCGATGGTCGCGCCGGTCTTGCCGAAGGCCCGCAGGCTGTAGGCAAAGGGGCCGCCGGCGTGGGGGATGGCGGTGGTCAGCTCGGTGTAGCTGAAGATGAAGCAGGTGTACATCAGGGCCACCATCAGGGTGGTGACCAGGAAGCCCAGGGTGCCGGCGGTGCCCCAGCCGTAGCTCCAGCCGAAGTACTCGCCGGAAATCACCAGGCCCACGGCCAGGCCCCAGAGGTGCAAGGTTCCCAGCGTCGGTTTTAGTTGTGATGCGCTCATTGCGGACTCCTCTGCCCCTCGGGGCGTGGACGGGTTGCCTGGCTTCGATGGTAGCGACGGCGGGGGCCCAGGACTTGACCCTGGAGCCCGCCGTGCGGCCTCTGCGGTCAAGTTGCAACGAGGTGTTACCCATCGCCCCAGGATGGCGCGCGGCCTGCACGGGAATGTCGCGTCCAGGGGCCGATGCGGCGGCTGTCATGGGGTATTTCGGGGTTCCGGGGCGAGGCACGGTAATTGCTAACGGTAATTGCTAAGTAGTTTTGTCGGATAAGCGATCAATAACAACGAGCGTGCCCATGAACCCGTCCCTGTTTTCCTGTGCCGTCGCCACGCCCTCGGCGAGCAACCTGGGCGTGCTGTCCGCCGCCGCCAGCGGCCTGGATGGCTTCATCACCGCCCAGGGCGGCGATATCGACCGCGTCTTCGGCCGCGCCGGCATCGACCCCGAGCGCCTGCGCCACCCCACCCTGAGCCTGGCCCTGACCAACTACTGCCAGGTGCTGGAGGAGGCGGCGCGGCAGTCCGGCTGCGACAACTTCGGCCTGCGCTACGGCCAGCAGTTCCAGCCCCGCGCCCTCGGCCTGCTGGGCTACGTGGGGCTCTGTTCGGAAACCCTGGAAGACGCCCTGCGCAACTTCGCCGCGGCCTTTCCCTTCCACCAGCACAGCACCCTGATCCGCCTGGTGGATTGCGGCGAGTGCTTCCGCTTCGACTACCAGGTGCAGCACGGCGCCATCCTCGACCGCCGCCAGGATGCCGAACTGACCATGGGCATGGCGCTGAACCTGCTGCGCCACGCCCTCGGCCAGGACTGGTCGCCGCGCGCGGTGGGCTTCGAGCATGCCCGTCCGGAGGACTGGCAGGAGCACGCGCGGGTGTTCGGCGCGCCGGTGCATTTCCAGCGCGGCTGCAATTCGCTGCTGGTGCCCAAGGCCGACATCAAGGGCCGGCTGATGCCCGAGCGCGACGCCAACCTGCTGTTCCTGGTGCAGGACGTGATCCGCCGCCTGGGCGAGCAGGGCCGCGGGCCGGACCTGCTGGAAGACGCCGGCACCCAGATCCGCCTGGCCCTGAGCGAGGGCGAACCGGTGCTGGAACTGATCGCCGAGCGCCTGGAGCTGACCACCGCCGGCCTGCAACGGCGCCTGCGCGAGGCCGGGCTGAGCTTCAGCCAACTGGTGGAAAACACCCGCCGCGAACTGGCGGTGCACTACCTGCGCCAGCGCCAGCGGCCGATCTCCGAACTGGCGCCGCTGTTGGGCTACTCCGAGACCAGCGCCTTCTCCCGCGCCTTCCGCCGCTGGTTCGGCGTGAGCCCGCGGCAATGGCGCAGCGACGAAGCCTGATCTTCCCGGCCGCGCCGGCGCACGCCTGCAACGTAGGATCTTGACCGCGATAACCGGAGATTCCGGCGCGGATTATGCTGCGCCACCCGCGTCATCCCCATGTAGGAGCGCGCCCTGCGCGCGAATCGCGGGCAGGGCCCGCTCCTACAGGTTGACTGCGAATTTCCCATCCATGCCGGGAGATAACGGCGGATAACCGCGAATGCTTACTTCTTCGAGACGAAAAAAAGCGCGGCCCGAAGGCCGCGCAGGAAGAGAGTCGGAAGCTCGGTCGGATCAGAAGAAGCCCAGCGGGTTGATGTCGTAGCTGACCAGCAGGTTCTTGGTCTGCTGGTAGTGGTCGAGCATCATCTTGTGGGTCTCGCGGCCCACGCCGGATTTCTTGTAGCCGCCGAACGCGGCGTGCGCCGGGTACAGGTGGTAGCAGTTGGTCCACACGCGGCCGGCCTTGATGCCGCGGCCCATGCGGTAGGCGCGGTTGATGTCGCGGGTCCAGACGCCGGCGCCCAGGCCGTATTCGGTGTCGTTGGCGATAGCCAGGGCCTCGGCTTCGTCCTTGAAGGTGGTGACGCCCACCACCGGGCCGAAGATTTCTTCCTGGAACACGCGCATCTTGTTGCTGCCCTTGAGCAGCGTCGGCTGGATGTAGTAACCGGTGGCCAAGCTGCCTTCGAGCTTCTCGACCTGGCCGCCGACCAGCACCTCGGCGCCTTCCTGCTGGGCGATGTCGAGGTAGGAGAGGATCTTGTCGAACTGCTGCTGCGAGGCCTGGGCGCCAACCATGGTGTCGGTGTCCAGCGGGTCGCCGCGCTTGATCGCCTTGACCTTCTTCATCACCACTTCCATGAACTGCGGGTAGATGGATTCCTGCACGAGGGCGCGGGACGGGCAGGTGCACACCTCGCCCTGGTTGAAGAAGGCCAGCACCAGGCCCTCGGCGGCCTTCTCGATGAAGGTCGGCTCGGCCTGCATGATGTCTTCGAAGTAGATGTTCGGGCTCTTGCCGCCCAGTTCCACGGTGCTGGGGATGATGTTCTTCGCCGCGCATTCGAGGATGTGCGAGCCCACCGGGGTGGAGCCGGTGAAGGCGATCTTGGCGATGCGCTTGCTGGTGGCCAGCGCCTCGCCGGCTTCCTTGCCGAAGCCTTGGACGACGTTGAGCACGCCCGGCGGCAGCAGGTCGCCGATGATCTCCATCAGCACGCAGATGCCCAGCGGCGTCTGCTCGGCCGGCTTGAGCACCACGCAGTTGCCGGCGGCCAGGGCCGGGGCGAGTTTCCAGGCGGCCATCAGCAGCGGGAAGTTCCACGGGATGATCTGCCCCACCACGCCCAGCGGCTCGTGGATGTGGTAGGCCACGGTAGTGTCGTTGATCTCCGCGGCCGAGCCTTCCTGGGCGCGGATGCAGCCGGCGAAGTAGCGGAAGTGGTCGGCGGCCAGCGGGATGTCGGCGTTGAGGGTTTCGCGCACCGGCTTGCCGTTGTCCCAGGTCTCGGTGACGGCGAGCACTTCCAGGTTCTGTTCGATGCGGTCGGCGATCTTCAGCAGGACCAGCGAGCGCTCCTGCACCGAAGTACGACCCCAGGCGTCGGCCGCGGCATGGGCGGCGTCCAGGGCCTTGTCGATGTCGGCGGCGTCGGAGCGGGGGAACTCGGCGATGGGCTGGCCGTTCACCGGCGAGGTGTTGACGAAGTACTGGCCGTTGACCGGCGGTACGAACTCGCCACCGATGTAGTTGCCGTAGCGGGACTTGAAGGAAACGACAGCACCTTGGCTACCGGGTTGGGCGTAACGCATGGTGGATCTCCTGGCTCTTGTGCTTGTTGGGGAGGACGCGTTTGCGGTCTGACAAGCGTAGAGCAAGGGCCGGGCCATGCCAGCGCGAACCGCGTGGTTGCTGGGCCGGCGGTCGGCTGGCGGGCGCGCGCCGACGGGCGGTGTGGCAGCGCTGGCACAGGCCGGGGTGACAGTTTGTCCCGCATCCGGTACAGCGGCTGACCGCCAGGTCACGCGGGCATTGCATTGCGCGGCGCGCTGGACGATGCTGCGGGAACGGTCGCCCCGGGACTGCCTGCCGTCCCTTCCGTGGAGAACCATAACAATGAGTGCGAACGCCATGAGTCGCCACGCCCGCCAGGTCATGACGGTGGCCCGCGGGCAGCAACCGGCCAGCGGCCCCGCCGCCGATCCGTCGATCGCCCGTTCCTGGCTGCGCTGCCTGGAGGAATACCACCTCGACCCGGCGCAGACGCTGCCGCCCACGGTGCTGGAGCACCGGCGCATGCTGGAGCGCCGCGAAGGCCTGCAGCAGGTGCTGGAGATCGCCAGCGGCGAGATGACCAGCCTGCGCCAGCAGCTCGCCGGCGCCGGCCACGCGGTGCTGCTCACCGACGCCCGCGGGGTGATCCTCAACCGCGTTTGCGACGAGGCCGAGCGCGCCACCTTCGAGCACGCCGGGCTGTGGCTGGGCGCCGACTGGAGCGAGGCCCGCGAGGGCACCAACGGCATCGGCACCTGCCTCATCGAGCGCCAGGCGCTGACCATCCACCGCGACGAACATTTCCGCAGCCTGCATACCGGCCTGACCTGCTCGGCGAGCCCGGTGTTCGACCCCCACGGCGAACTGCTGGCGGTGCTCGACGTGTCCTCGGCGCGCCGCGACCTGTCGCGGCAGAGCCAGTTCCACACCATGGCCCTGGTCAACCTCTCGGCGAAGATGATCGAGAGCTGTTACTTCCTGCGCCGCTTCGAAGGCCAGTGGCTGCTGCGCTTCCATCTGCAGGCCGAGTACGTCGGGCTGTTCAGCGAGGGCCTGGTGGCCTTCGACGGCGCCGGGCGCATCCTCGCCGCCAACCAGGGCGCGCTGAACCTGCTCGACCGCCCGCGCGACGGCCTGCTCGGCCGCAGCGTGGAAGACTGCTTCGACATCCGCCTGGACGAGCTGCTCGGCCGCGCCAGCACCCAGGCCAGCCTCAGCTGGCCGCTGCGCAGCCATGCCGGGCGCCAGTTCCACGCCCAGCTGCGGGGCGAGCCGCGGCCGCTGGTGGTGCCCGTGGCGCGGCCGGCGCCTGTCGCCCCGGGGCTGTGCCTGGGCGACGAACACCTGGCCGCGGACTTCCGCCGCGCCCTCAAGGTCTATGCCCACGACGTGCCGCTGCTGCTGCACGGCGAGACCGGCTCGGGCAAGGAAGCCTTCGCCAAGGCCGTGCACCAGTCCGGCGAGCGCGCCGGCAAGGCTTTCGTCGCGCTGAACTGCGCGGCCATTCCGGAAAGCCTGATCGAGAGCGAGCTGTTCGGCTACCGCGGCGGCAGCTTCACCGGCGCGCGCAAGGAAGGCATGCGCGGCAAGCTGCTGCAGGCCGACGGCGGCACCCTGTTCCTCGACGAGATCGGCGACATGCCCCTGGCCCTGCAGACGCGCCTGCTACGGGTGCTGGAAGAGCGCCAGGTGGTGCCCCTGGGCGACGGCGTGGCGCAGCCGGTGGACCTGCGCCTGATCAGCGCCACCCACCGCAACCTGGAAGAGCTGGTGGCCGCCGGCACCTTCCGCGAAGACCTCTACTACCGCCTCAACGGCCTGGTGCTGCAACTGCCGGCCCTGCGCGAGCGCGAGGACCGGCCGCAGCTGCTGGCGCAACTGCTCGCCGAGGAATCCCGGGGCCGGTCCATCGTGCTCGACGAGGACGTGCGCCAGGTCCTGCTCGACCATCCCTGGCCGGGCAACGTGCGCCAGCTGCGCAATGTGCTGCGTACCCTGGTGGCGCTGAGCGAGGGCGGCCGCGTGCACCTGGCCGACCTGCCGGTGGACATCCGCCGCGCCGCGCAACCCAAGCCCGCGCCCGAAGCGGAGGCGCCCGCCGACTGCCTGCTCGACGCCGAGCGCGGCGCGCTGCTGGCGGTGCTGGAGGCGCAGCGCTGGCACATGAGCCGCACCGCGCAGCAGCTGGGCATCAGCCGCAACACCCTCTACCGCAAGCTGCGCCGCCACGGTTTGAGCCGCTCCGTACCGTAGGGCGTACAACCGTTCGCGGTTGTACGCCGTTTGACCCAGGCCCCAGGCGGCTCCGGGTTCGACCTTGGCGGTGGGGGCGGCTGTGTAGATGGACGGCTTCAGGTTCGACCTTGGCTTTGGGTGAAGATTGGGTGTATCGGCGTATAACCGCGAACGGTTATACGCCCTACGCCAGGCCCACCAATGGCTTGCGTGGAACCCCCGCCCAATGGCGCCGTCTGATACATCCAGCCACCCCGCCGGCACCCGGCGCTGTGCTAATCTGCCGCCCATTCGAAGCGCCTTCCCAGGCTTGATTGCAGGAGTCTGCATGCATATCCACATCCTCGGCATCTGCGGCACCTTCATGGGCTCGCTGGCCGTGCTGGCCAAGGAACTGGGGCACCGCGTCACCGGTTCCGACGCCAACGTCTACCCGCCCATGAGCACCCAGCTGCAGGCCCAGGGCATCGAGCTGATGCAGGGCTACGAGCCCGCCCACCTGGAGCCGGCGCCGGACCTGGTGGTGATCGGCAACGCCCTGTCGCGCGGCAACCCGGCGGTAGAGTATGTGCTGAACAAGGGCCTGCCCTACGTTTCCGGCCCGCAGTGGCTGGCCGACCACGTGCTGCAGGGCCGCTGGGTGCTGGCCGCCGCCGGCACCCACGGCAAGACCACCACCAGCAGCATGCTGGCCTGGGTTCTGGAGCACGCCGGCATGAGCCCGGGCTTCCTGATCGGCGGCGTGCCGCAGAACTTCGGCGTCTCCGCGCGCCTGGGCGGCACGCCGTTCTTCGTGGTGGAGGCCGACGAGTACGACAGCGCCTTCTTCGACAAGCGCTCGAAGTTCGTCCACTACCGCCCGCGCACCGCCATCCTGAACAACCTGGAATTCGATCACGCGGACATCTTCCCGGACCTGGCGGCCATCGAGCGGCAGTTCCACCACCTGGTGCGGACCATCCCCGGGGAAGGCCTGATCATCCATCCTGAAAACGAAAGCGCGCTCAAGCGCGTGATCGGCATGGGCTGCTGGACGCCGGTGCAGACCACCGGCGAGGGCGGCCAGTGGCAGGCGCGCCTGCTCAGCGCCGACGGCTCGCGCTTCGAGGTGCTGTTCGACGGCGCCGCCCAGGGCACGGTGGAATGGGAACTGACCGGCCAGCACAACGTCGCCAACGCCCTGGCCTGCCTGGCCGCGGCGCGCCACGTCGGCGTGGTGCCGGAGCTGGGCTGCGCCGCGCTGTCGGCGTTCAAGAGCGTCAAGCGGCGCATGGAGAAGGTCGCCGAAGTGAAGGGCGTGACCCTCTACGACGACTTCGCCCACCATCCGACCGCCATCGCCACCACCCTCGACGGCCTGCGCAAGCGCGTCGGCGACGCCCCGGTGATCGCCGTGGTCGAGCCGCGCTCCAACTCCATGAAGCTGGGCGCCCACCGCGACGGCCTGGCGGACAGTGTCACCCAGGCCGACCGGGTGTTCTGGTACGCGCCGCCGAACCTGGGCTGGGACCTGGCCGCCACTGTGGCCGGCTCGACCGTGCCGACCCAGGTGTGCGACTCCCTGGAAGCCATCATCGAGGGCGTGAAGGCCGTGGCCACGCCGGGCACCCAGGTGGTGATCATGAGCAACGGCGGCTTCGGCGGCCTGCACGGCAAGCTGGCCAAGGCCCTGGAGGACTGAGATGGCGGGAGCCGAACGCGTCACCCTGGCGATGACCGGCGCCTCCGGCGCGCAGTACGGCCTGCGCCTGCTCGACTGCCTGGTGCAGGAAGACCGCGAGGTGCACTTCCTGATCTCCAAGGCCGCGCAACTGGTGGTGGCCACCGAGACCGACGTGACCCTACCGGGCAAGCCCCAGGCGATGCAGGCCTTCCTCAGCGAATACACCGGCGCCGCGCCGGGGCAGATCCGCGTGTATGGCAAGGAAGACTGGATGGCCCCGGTGGCCTCCGGCTCCGGCGCGCCCGGCGCCATGGTGGTGGTGCCTTGCTCCACCGGCACGCTGTCGGCGATCGCCAGCGGCGCCTGCAACAACCTGATCGAGCGCGCCGCCGACGTCGCCCTGAAGGAGCGCCGCCAGCTGATCCTGGTGCCGCGCGAGGCGCCGCTCTCCAGCATCCACCTGGAGAACATGCTCAAGCTGTCCAACCTGGGCGCGGTGATCCTGCCGGCGGCGCCGGGTTTCTACCATCAGCCGCAGACCATCGACGACCTGATCGACTTCGTGGTCGCGCGCATCCTCAACCAACTGGGCATCCCCCAGGACATGCTGCCGCGCTGGGGCGAACACCACCTTGTCAGTGACGAATAAGCTCCTCGCCGCCCTGATGCTGCTGCAACTGGGCGGCTGCGCCACCGTGAAGACCCTCAACGCCAACAAGCCCGGCGCCCCGCTGATCTACGCCGGCACGCGGCTGGACTGGTATTCCATCAACGGCGGTTGTTGCCCGCAGGATCATTACGGCACCGAGGCGCCGAAATACCCGCGGCTGGACCTGCCGGGGAGTGCGTTGCTGGACACTGTGCTGCTGCCGCTGTCGATTGCCGCGGAGTTGGGCATCGGCCTGCAGGTGTGGGGCGGGAATTGACGCCGCGGGCCTTGCCCGCGATTCGCGCGCAGGGCGCGCTCCTACAGGTGGGCGTTGCGTAGGAGCGGATCCTATCCGCGAACCGCGCCGGAGCCCCCGGCTATCGCGGACAAGGTCCTACAGGGGAATACCATACCTCATGCCGAACTGTAGGAGCGGGCCCTGCCCGCGAAATCGCGCGCAGGGCGCGCTCCTACAGGTGGGTGTCGCGTAGAGCGGATCTTATCCGCGAACTGCGCCGGAACCTCCGGCTATCGCGGACAAGGTCCGCTCCTACAGGGGAATGCCATGCCTCATGCCGAACTGTAAGCGGGCCCTGCCCGCGAAATCGCGCGCAGGGCGCGTTCCTGCAGGTGGGCGTCGCGTAGGAGCGGATCCTATCCGCGAACCGCGCCGGAACCTCCGGCTATCGCGGACAAGGTCCGCTACAGGGGAGTGCCATGCCTCATGCCGAACTGTAGGAGCGGGCCCTGCCCGCGAAATCGCGCGCAGGGCGCGTTCCTGCAGGTGGGCGTCGCGTAGGAGCGGATTCTATCCGCGAACCGCGCCGGAGCCTCCGGCTATCGCGGACAAGGTCCGCTCCTACAGGGGAAATGCCATGCCTCATGCCGAACTGTAGGAGCGGGCCCTGCCCGCGAAATCGCGCGCAGGGCGCGTTCCTACAGGTGGGCGTCGCGTAGGAGCGGATCTCATCCGCGAACTGCGCCGGAACCCCCGGCTATCGCGGACAAGGTCCGCTACAGGGGAATGCCATGCCTCATGCCGAACTGTAGGAGCGGGCCCTGCCCGCGAAATCGCGCGCAGGGCGCAACAGGAAACACCGTCGTAGGATGGTGTTGAGCGAAGCGATACCCATCGCCACGGCCGCATGGGTTTCGCCAAGGCTCAACCCATCCTACGAAGAGCGCCTTGGCGCTGTCGGGACTATTTCCCCAGCCTGCGCAGCTCATCCGACTCCACGAACCGCACACCCTTGCCCGTCTCCAGGGCCAGGCGCCAGAGGGCGCGGGCCAGGGCGCAGGCTTCGATGCCGTGCAACTTGCCGGGGAGGATGCGGGCGAAGGGCGCGGCGAGCAGTTCGGCCAGGCGGATTTCCTCGCGCTGGCCCAGCAGCAGGGACGGGCGGGCGATGGTCAGTTGCGCCCAGCCCTGTTTCTGCAGGGCCTCTTCCAGCTCGCCCTTGACGCGGTTGTAGAACAGCGAGGACTTGCTGTCCGCGCCCAGCGCGCTGACCACCACGTAGTGCCGCGCGCCGAGCTTGAGCGCGTGCTCGCCCAGGGCCAGCGGCAGGTCGTAGTCCACCGCCTTGAAGGCCGCCTCCGAGCCGGCCTCCTTGAGCGTGGTGCCCAGGCAGCAGAATACCGTGTCCACCGGCCCGGCCAGGTTGGGGATGAGTTCGGCCAGCGGGCCGATGGGGTTCTCCAGGCGCGGGTGGGCGGCCAGTGGCCGGCGCGTAGGCGCCAGCACGCGCTTGACCGTCGGCTCGCTGAGCATGCGGTCGAGCAGGTGTTCGCCGGTGAGGCCGGTGGCGCCGGCGAGAATGACATGCGTCGGTGTTGAATACATCCTGGTTTCTCCGCTGACACAGTTACAAGCGTAGTTGCCGGGCTATCGTTTTTCCTGCACGTGCCCCGCATCGGCGCTCAGGGCCCGGCTGGCCTGGCCCGCACGCAAGGTGTTCCAGCGCTGCAGCACGGCCGCTGGCGCCCACAGCTGCGGCTCGGAAGCGTCGAAGCCGTCCGCCGCCTCGCGCCGGGCGACCTCGCTGCTGGCCAGCTGGAAGGCCTGCTGCAGGTCGTCGGTGGCGTTCAGGGCGTTGGCGAACAGGGCCTGGCCGAAGTAGGTGAAGTCGGCTTCCTCGGAACAGCCGAAGGACACCCGGTCGCTGCGCGCCGCGGTCATGATCAGAGTCCTGTCGTCCTTCAGAGGTTCGATGAAGCCGCCGCTGTAGCAGGCCGAGATCACCAGCACCTTGTAGCGCTCCTTCAGCGGCGCGAGGAGTTCGGCCAGGTCGGCGGCGGGCAGGTTGTCCAGGCGGATGCCGGGCATGTCGAGGATCAGCTGGTGGTCGTGGCTGCCGTGGCTGGTCAGGTAGATGAACACCAGGTCTTCCGGGCCGCTGCTGCGCGCCAGGGCGCGGATCGCCCGCGCCAGGCTCTCGCGGGTGGCCATGGGGCGGTCGTCGGCATGGTTGCGGTTGTTCACCAGGGTGACCACGCCGCGCGCGCCGAAGCGCTGGCCGAGCAGGCGGGCGACGTAGTCGGCCTCGCGCAGGAACACGCTCTGCTTGCCGTCGCCGCCCACGCTCAGGGCGTACAGCTCCACCTGCGGCGTGGAAGGCGGCAGCGCGGCCAGGGCGCGGTCGAGCAGGCGGCCCTGTTCCAGCAGGCCGACCTCCACCGGGTTGGGCAGGCGCCGGCCCTGTTCGTCGCGGCGCAGCAGGCCGTTGCTCCAGGTGCCGGCCTGCAGGCGCCCGTCGGCGCCGCGCAGGCTGCCCTTGCCGGCGAACTTGCCGTCGGCGAACTGGCCACGGTAGACCTGGCCGTCGGCCTGGGTCAGCACGCCTTCGCCGGCGAAGCGCCAGTCCTTGAAGCCGCCTTCGTAGCGGCTGCCGTCGCGGCCTTCGTACTTGCCCTGGCCGTTCAGCGCGCCCTGGCTGAACTGGCCGCTCCACACGTCGCCGTCGGCGTTGACGAAGCGCCCCTGGCCGCTGAATTCGGTGTTCTCGAAGCCGCCCTCGTAGCGGTCGCCGTCGGCGTCGCTGAAGCTGCCCTTGCCGCGTAGCTGGCCGTTCTCGAAGGTGCCGGCGTATTCGTTGCCCTGGCCGTCGTCCAATTGGCCCTGGCCGTGGTAGAGGCCGGCGCGGAAGCCGCCCTGGTAGTGGCTGCCGTCGGCGCCGTGCCATTCGCCCGGGCCGTCGAACAGGCCCTTGGCGAAGCGGCCCCGGTACCAGGCGCCGTTGCCGTGCTCCAGGCGCCCCTCGCCATGCAGGCGGCCATCGACGAGGGCGCCGTGGTAGCGCGCGCCGTCGGGCAGCACCAGGTCGGCCGAGGGCTGGGCGGGGCCCTCGTCGCAGGCCGCCAGGGCCAGGATCAGGGCGAGGAGGGGAAGGTGCAGGCGCATGCGGCAGGTCGGTCACGGCGGTTTTGCACCAGTGTGACGCAAAAAAGCCCGCGGGCGCGGGCTTTTTTGCAGGGGGCCGGGCGCCGGCGTCAGACGAAGGCCAGGCTCAGCGATTCGGCGATGTAGGCCGGCTTGGGCAGGCCCTCGATCTCCAGGGTGCAGCGCGCCTTGATCAGCCACTGGCCGGGGTTCTTCTCGCTGACGTCGAGGATGGTCACCTGCAGGCGCACCCGCGAATCCACCGGCACCGGCTGGATGAAGCGCACGCTGTCGAGGCCGTAGTTGACCACCATCTTCGGGTTCTCCGGAAGCACCAGCAGGCCTTCGCAGAGCTTGGGAATCAGCGACAGGGAGAGGAAACCGTGGGCGATGGTGCCGCCGAACGGGGTCTTCTTCGCCTTCTCCGGGTCTACGTGGATGAACTGGTGGTCCTCGGTGCACTCGGCGAACTGGTTGATGCGGTTCTGGTCGATGGTGAGCCATTCGGAATGGCCCAGGTCCTTGCCAATGTAGTCCTTGAGGGTGCTGACGGGAACGAACGGCATGTTTTCCTCCGCGAACGCGTGTTGTTGTTTTTTGCGTGCGATGCAGCATGGCACAGGTCGATGACGGCTGCGCACCTATGCTTGAAGCGAATGCCATGCCATAGGCCGGGCGTACTTGGGCATAATGTCGGGCTTTTTCACAGGAGGTTGCCATGCTGCTCCGCGGCCTGACCTGGCTGGTGCTGTTCCAACTGCTGGGCACCGGTCTGAATGTTCTCATCCTGCCGATGATCCCCGGCCCCATCATTGGGCTGGTGCTGCTGCTGGCGTTCCTGCTGGCGCGCGGGGAAGTGGGCGAGCCGATCACGCTCGCGGCCTCCTCGCTGCTGCGCTACCTGCCGCTGCTGCTGGTGCCGCCGGCGGTGGGGGTGATGGTCTACGGCCGCCAGCTGCTGGCGGACTTCTGGCCGCTGGCCGGGGCCCTGGCGCTGTCGCTGCTGGGCTCCTTCCTGTTCGCCGGCTGGCTGATGCAGAAGCTGATCGACCGCCAGCGCGGCCGCAAGGAGGCCCGCGATGCTTGACTGGCACGGCGCCTGGCAGGCGGTCACCCATCACCCGCTGTTCTGCATCGGCATCACCCTGGCGACCTACCAGCTGGCCCTGGCGGCGTACGAGCGCACGCGCTGGGTGTTCCTGCAGCCGGTGCTGGTGTCCATGGCCATGGTGATCCTGGTGCTGCTGGGCACCGGTATCGATTACCAGGCCTACAGCGCCGGGGTCAGCGTGCTGACCGTGCTGCTCGGCCCGGCCACCGTGGCTCTGGCGGTGCCGCTGTTCCTCAACCTCAAGCGCATCCGCCAGCTGTTCTGGCCGACCCTGGTCACCCTGCTGGTGGCCGGCGTGCTGGCCACCGTGGCCGGCATCGGCCTGGGTTGGCTGTTCGGCCTGCGCGGCGAGCTGCTGATGAGCCTGGCGCCGAAGTCGGTGACCTCGCCCATCGCCATGCTGGTGGCCAGCCAGATCGGCGGCGTGGCGGCGCTGGCGGCGGTGTTCGTGCTGATCACCGGGGTGCTCGGCGCCATCCTCGGCCCGGAGCTGCTGCGCCGCATCGGCGTGCGCCACCCGGCTGCCCAGGGCATGGCGCTGGGCATGACCGCCCACGCCGTGGGCACCTCCCGAGCCCTGCAGGAGGGCGAGGAATGCGGCGCCTTCGCCGCCCTGGCGATGAGCCTGATGGGCGTGGCCACCGCAGTGCTGCTACCGTTGGCGGTAGCGTTGATCGCCTGAAGCAGGAAGATTCACATGAAGTTGCCGCTCTTCCCCCTCAACACCGTGCTGTTCCCCGGTTGCCGCCTGGACCTGCAGATCTTCGAGGCGCGCTACCTGGACATGATCGGCCGCTGCATGAAGCAGGGCGGCGGCTTCGGCGTGGTGTCCATCGTCGAAGGCCGCGAAGTGGGCGAGGCGCCGCAGGCGTTCAGCCAGGTCGGCTGCGAGGCGCTGATCCGCGACTGGCAGCAGTTGCCCAACGGCCTGCTGGGCATCCGCGTCGAGGGCGGCCGGCGTTTCCGCGTACTGGATACGCAGGTGCAGCCGGACCAACTGCTGGAAGCCGACGTGGCCTGGCTGGAGGAACAGCCCGACCAGCCGCTGACCGAGGAACACGACGACCTGGCGGCGCTGCTCGGCGCGCTGTCGCTGCACCCGATGGTCGCCACCCTGGAGATGGGCGGCGAGGTCCACGGCCAGCAGGAGCTGGCCTGCCAACTGGCCTACCTGCTGCCCTTCGAGCCGGAGCAGAAGCAGGTGCTGCTGGAGATGGACGACCCCACGGTGCGCCTGGCGCGCATCCAGGTGCTGCTGGAGCAGTTGCAGGGGGATCTGTTGGCCTGAGCGTTGTGGCCGCCCTGTAGCGGATCTCATCCGCGAATCGCGCCGTTGGTTCCGGCTATCGCGGACAAGGTCCGCTCCTACGGGGAGAGAATGCCATGCCTCACGGCAACCTGTAGGAGCGGGCCCTGCCCGCGATTCGCGCGCAGGGCGCGCTCCTACAAGGGAATGGCGTAGCGCAGCGATACCCATCGCCATGACCGCATGGGTTTCGCCAGGGCTCAACCCATCCTGCAAAAGCGCTTCAGATCACCAGCAAATCCATGAAGCGGTGCACCGGCGTGGCTTCCAGCTGCGCGGGGTCGTCGCACAGCGCGGTTATCTGCGCGCAGCGCTGCGGGGCGAAGCGGGTGGCCAGGGCGTTGCGGAACTTCGCCTCCAGCAGCGGGATGCCCTCGGCGCGGCGGCGGCGATGGCCCACCGGGTATTCCACCTCGATCTTCGGCGTGCTGCTGCCGTCGCTGAAGAACACCTGCACGGCGTTGGCGATGCTGCGCTTGCCCGGCTCCAGGTATTCGCGGCTGTAGCGCGGGTCCTCCACCACTTCCATCTTGTCGCGCAGGCGGTCGATCAGCGGGTGCGCGGCGTGGAAGGCGTCTTCGTAGTGCTCGGCTTCCAGGGTGCCGTAGATCAGCGGCACGGCGACCATGTACTGGATGCAGTGGTCGCGGTCGGCGGCGTTGGCCAGGGGGCCGGTCTTGGAGATGATGCGGATCGCCGATTCCTGGGTGTCGATGACGATGCGGGTGATCTCGCTGATGCGGTTGCGCACCAGCGGGTGCAGCTGCACCGCGGCTTCCACGGCGGTCTGCGCGTGGAACTCGGCGGGGAAGCTGATCTTGAACAGCACGTTCTCCATCACGTAGCTGGCGAAGGGCTGCGGCAGGCGGAAGCGGCGCTGGTCGTCGGGCTTGAGCGCCAGGTCCTTGTTGGTGTGGCTGAACAATACGTCGTAGAAGCCCCATTGCGGCGCGCTCAGCACGCCGGGGATGCCCATCTCGCCGCGCCGGGCGATGTCCGCCAGGCGCAGGCCGCGGCTGCTGGCGTCGCCGGCGGCCCAGGACTTGCGCGAGCCGGCGTTGGGCGCGTGGCGGTAGGTGCGCAGCGCCTGGCCGTCGACGCAGGCGTGGGAGAGGGCGGAGAGCAACTGCTCGCGGTCGGCGCCGAGCAGCCGTGCGCTCACGGCCGTGGAGGCGAGCTTGACCAGGAACACGTGGTCCAGGCCGACGCGGTTGAAGGCGTTCTCCAGGGCGAACACGCCCTGGATCTCGTGGGCCAGGACCATGGATTCCAGCACGTCGCCCATGCTCAGCGGCGGCTCGCCGTTGGCCTGGGCGCGTTGCGCCAGGTGGTCGGCGAGGCCGAGGATGGCGCCGAGGTTATCCGACGGGTGGCCCCATTCGGCGGCCAGCCAGGTGTCGTTGTAGTCCAGCCAGCGCACCAGCGCGCCAATGTCCCAGGCGGCCTTGACCGGATCGAGGCAGAAGCGCGTGCCCGGCACCCGCGAGCCGTGGGGCACCACGGTGCCTTCCACCTGCGGGCCGAGTAGCTTGGTGCATTCGGGGAAGCGCAGGGCCAGCAGGGCGCAGGCCAGGCTGTCCATCAGGCACAGGCGCGCGGTGTCGCGGGCCTCGGCGGAGTCGACGCGGTAGGTCAGGACGTAGTCGGCGATCTGCTGCAGGACGCCGTCGTAGTCGGGGCGGGTGTTCGGATCGGCGTTGGTGCTCATGGCGTGCTCCTGCGCGGTAATCCGGGAGAGTCTAGACGCTGGGGGCGCAAAGCTTTCGCGAACGATGGCGATGGGTATCGCTTCGCTCGACCCATCCTACGGCGAGCAGCTGCCGAGGTGCTCGCCTGCAACGTAGGAACTGTCTTGCGCCGAGGTGCTCTTCGTAGGATGGGTTGAGCTTGCGAAACCCATGCGGTTGCGCTGATGGGTATCGCTTCGCTCAACGCCATCCTACGAAAAGCCGTGCTTCCTGGAACCGTAGGATTCATCCGCGATTGCGCCGGCCAGGGCCATCGCGGACGGAATCCGCTCCTACGCGGCGGCGCTCAGAAGGCGTCGCCTGGCACCCGCACCCAGCCTTCCATGAGGATGCGCGCGCTGCGGCTCATGATGGCCTTGGTCACGGTCCATTCGCCGTCCACCTGCCTGGCCTCGGCGCCCACGCGCAGGGTGCCGGAGGGGTGGCCGAAGCGCACGGCGCTGCGTTCGCCGCCACCGGCCGCGAGGTTGACCAGGGTGCCCGGCACGGCCGCGGCGGTGCCGATGGCCACGGCGGCGGTGCCCATCATGGCGTGGTGCAGCTTGCCCATGGACAGCGCGCGCACCAGCAGGTCGACGTCGCCGGCCTGCACCTGCTTGCCGCTGGAGGTGCGGTAGTCCTTGGGCGGCGAGACGAAGGCGATCTTCGGCGTGTGCTGGCGGGTGGCCGCTTCTTCGGGAGTCTTGATCAGGCCCATGCGCAGGGCGCCGGCGATGCGGATCTTTTCGAAGCGCGCCAGTTGCTCGGGGTCGGAGTTGATGTCTTCGCGCAACTCGGTGCCCTGGTAGCCGATGTCCGCGGCGTTGACGAACACCGTGGGGATGCCGGCGCTGATCATGGTCGCCTTGAAGGTGCCGACGCCGGGCACTTCCAGGTCGTCCACCAGGTTGCCGGTGGGGAACATGGAGCCGCCTTCCTCGCCGTCGTCGGACGGGTCGAGGAACTCCAGCACGATCTCGGCGGCGGGGAAGGTCACCCCGTCCAGTTCGAAGTCGCCGGTTTCCTGGACCTGGCCGTTGGTCACCGGCACGTGGGCGATGATGGTCTTGTTGATGTTGGCCTGCCAGATGCGCACCACGCAGGTGCCGTTGTCCGGGATGCGCTCGGGGTCGACCAGGCCGGCGTGGATGGCGAAGGCGCCGGCGGCGGTGGAGAGGTTGCCGCAGTTGCCGCTCCAGTCGACGAAGGCCTTGTCGATGGAAATCTGCCCGTAGAGGTAGTCGACGTCGTGGCCGGGCTGGCTGCTTTTCGACAGGATCACGCACTTGCTGGTGCTGGAGGTGGCGCCGCCCATGCCGTCGATGTGCGCGCTGTACGGATCGGGGCTGCCGATCACGCGCATGAACAGCTTGTCGCGCGCCGCGCCCGGCACCTGGCAGCGCTCGGGCAGGTCCTGCAGGCGGAAGAACACGCCCTTGCTGGTGCCGCCGCGGATGTAGGTGGCAGGAATCTTGATCTGGGGTTGCTGAGCCATGATTTCGTCCTGGCTGAGGGGATGAAAAACCGAAAAAGGCGCTGGAGGCTGAACGAGGGAGCGGCTTCTCGTTCAGCTTTCAGCCTCCAGCCTCCAGCGCTTTTCTCGAACCTGCGGTCTTAGGCTACTGCCCCCTTGAGGAAGTCCTTGGCGAAGCGCTGCAGCACGCCGCCGGCCTTGTACACGCTGACGTCGGCGGCGGTGTCCAGGCGGCAGGTCACCGGCACGCGAACCACTTCACCGTTGCGGCGGTTGACCACCAGGGTCAGGTCGCAGCGCGGCGACAGTTCGCCTTCGATGTCGTAGGTCTCGGTGCCGTCCAGGCCCAGGGTCAGGCGCGTGGTGCCCGGCTTGAACTCCACCGGCAGCACGCCCATGCCCACCAGGTTGGTGCGGTGGATGCGCTCGAAGCCCTCGGCCACGATCACCTCGACGCCGGCCAGGCGCACGCCCTTGGCCGCCCAGTCGCGGGACGAGCCCTGGCCGTAGTCGGCGCCGGCGACGATGATCAGGTTCTGCTTGCGGTTCATGTAGGTTTCGATGGCTTCCCACATGCGCATCACCTTGCCTTCCGGCTCCACACGGGCCAGCGAACCCTTCTTCACCGCGCCATCGACCACGGCCATCTCGTTGACCAGCTGCGGGTTGGCGAAGGTGGCGCGCTGCGCGGTGAGGTGGTCGCCGCGGTGGGTGGCGTAGGAGTTGAAGTCCTCCTCCGGCAGGCCCATTTTCGCCAGGTATTCGCCGGCCGCGGAGCTGGCGAGGATGGCGTTGGACGGCGACAGGTGGTCGGTGGTGATGTTGTCCGGCAGGATCGCCAGCGGGCGCATGCCCTTGAGCGTGCGTTCGCCAGCCAGCGCGCCTTCCCAGTAGGGCGGGCGGCGGATGTAGGTGGACATCGGGCGCCAGTCGTACAGCGGGCTGTCGGCTTCCTTCACGCTGCCCAGGTCGAACATCGGGATGTACACCTGGCGGAACTGCTCCGGCTTCACACTGGCCGCGACAATGGCGTCGATCTCTTCATCGGACGGCCACAGGTCCTTCAGGGTGATCGGGTTGCCTTGACTGTCGGTGCCCAGCGGGTCCTGCTCGATGTCGAAGCGCACGGTGCCGGCGATGGCGTAGGCCACCACCAGCGGCGGCGAGGCGAGGAAGGCCTGCTTGGCGTAGGGGTGGATGCGCCCGTCGAAGTTGCGGTTGCCCGAGAGCACGGCGGTGGCGTACAGGTCGCGGTCGATGATCTCCTGCTGGATCTTCGGCTCCAGCGCCCCGGACATGCCGTTGCAGGTGGTGCAGGCGTAGGCGACGATGCCGAAGCCGAGCTTTTCCAGTTCGGTCAGCAGGCCGGCTTCTTCCAGATACAGCCTGGCGACTTTCGAGCCCGGCGCGAAGGAGGTCTTCACCCAGGGCTTGCGCACCAGGCCCAGCGCGTTGGCCTTCTTCGCCAGCAGGCCGGCGGCCACCACGTTGCGCGGGTTGGAGGTGTTGGTGCAGCTGGTGATGGCGGCGATGATCACCGCGCCATCAGGCATCAGGCCGTGGGCTTCTTCGTCGCGGCCGGACTCCAGCTTGGCCTCGTCGGCGATGCCGCGCTCGGCCAGCGCCGAGGTCGGCAGGCGGCGGTGCGGGTTGGACGGGCCGGCCATGTTGCGCACCACGCTGCCCAGGTCGAAGCTGAGCACGCGCTCGTACTCGGCGCTCTTCAGGGCGTCGCCCCACAGGCCGAGGGTCTTGGCGTAGTTCTCCACCAGCGCCACCTGCTCGGGCTCGCGGCCGGTGAGCTTGAGGTAGTCGATGGTCTGCTGGTCGATGTAGAACATCGAGGCGGTGGCGCCGTATTCCGGGCACATGTTGGAGATGGTCGCGCGGTCGCCGACGGAGAGGCTGTCTGCGCCTTCGCCGAAGAACTCGACGTAGGCGCCCACCACGCGCTCCTTGCGCAGGAACTCGGTCAGGGCCAGGACGATGTCGGTGGCGGTGATGCCGGGCTGGCGCTTGCCGGTCAGCTCGACGCCGACGATGTCGGGCAGGCGCATCATCGACGGGTGGCCGAGCATCACGGTCTCGGCTTCCAGGCCGCCGACGCCGATGGCGATCACGCCCAGGGCGTCCACGTGCGGGGTGTGCGAGTCGGTGCCCACGCAGGTGTCGGGGAAGGCCACGCCGCCGCGCGCCTGGATCACCGGGCTCATCTTCTCCAGGTTGATCTGGTGCATGATGCCGTTGCCGGCGGGGATCACGTCGACGTTCTTGAACGCGGTCTTGGTCCACTCGATGAAGTGGAAGCGGTCCTCGTTGCGGCGGTCCTCGATGGCGCGGTTCTTCTCGAAGGCCTCGGGGTCGAAGCCCGGGGCTTCCACGGCCAGGGAGTGGTCGACGATCAGCTGCGTCGGCACCACCGGGTTGACCTTGGACGGGTCGCCGCCCTGGTCGGCGATGGCGTCGCGCAGGCCGGCCAGGTCGACCAGCGCGGTCTGCCCGAGGATGTCGTGGCAGACCACGCGCGCCGGGTACCAGGGGAAGTCGAGGTCGCGCTTGCGGTAGATCAGTTGTTCCAGCGCAGCGGTCAGCAGCTCCGGCTCGCAGCGGCGCACCAGCTGCTCGGCCAGCACGCGCGAGGTGTACGGGAGTTTGTCCCAGGCACCAGCCTGGATCTCTTCGACGGCCGCACGGGCGTCGAAGTAGTCCAGTTGTGTGCCGGGCAGGCTTTTACGGTATTGGCTGTTCATGATGTTATTCATCGTTATTCAGGGGCGGTCCTTGAGCGGCACGAACTTCAGGTCTTCGGGACCTACGTAGTTGGCGCTCGGGCGGATGATCTTGCCGTCGATGCGCTGCTCGATGACGTGGGCGGACCAGCCGGCGGTGCGGGCGATCACGAACAGCGGGGTGAACATGGCGGTGGGCACGCCCATCATGTGGTAGCTGACGGCGCTGAACCAGTCGAGGTTGGGGAACATCTTCTTGATTTCCCACATCACGCTTTCCAGGCGCTCGGCGATGTCGTACATCTTGCTGTTGCCCTGCTCTTCGGAGAGCTGGCGGGCGACTTCCTTGATCACCTTGTTGCGCGGGTCGGACACGGTGTAGACCGGGTGGCCGAAGCCGATCACCACTTCCTTCTTCTCGACGCGGGCGCGGATGTCGGCCTCGGCTTCGTCCGGGTTGTCGTAGCGCTTCTGGATCTCGAAGGCCACCTCGTTGGCGCCGCCGTGTTTCGGGCCGCGCAGCGCGCCGATGGCGCCGGCGATGCAGGAGTACATGTCCGAGCCGGTGCCGGCGATGACGCGGGAGGTGAAGGTGGAGGCGTTGAACTCGTGCTCGGCGTACAGGTTCAGCGAGGTGTGCATGGCGCGCACCCAGGATTCGCGCGGCTTCTCGCCGTGCAGCAGGTGCAGGAAGTGGCCGCCGATGGAGTCGTCGTCGGTTTCCACGTCGATGCGCTTGCCGTTGTGGCTGAAGTGGTACCAGTACAGCAGCGCCGAGCCCAGGGAGGCCATCAGCTTGTCGGCGATGTCGCGGGCGCCGGGGTGGTTGTGGTCGTCCTTCTCCGGCGACAGGCAGCCGAGCACGGACACCGCGGTGCGCATCACGTCCATCGGGTGGGCCGACGGCGGCAGGGTTTCCAGGGCGGCCTTGACGCCCGCCGGCAGGCCGCGCAGGGCCTTCAGCTTGGCCTTGTAGGCGGCCAGCTCGGCGACGTTGGGCAGCTTGCCGTGGACCAGCAGGTGAGCGATTTCCTCGAATTCGCAGCGGTTGGCGAAGTCGAGCACGTCATAGCCGCGGTAGTGCAGGTCGTTGCCGGTGCGGCCGACGGTGCACAGGGCGGTGTTGCCGGCGGCGGTGCCGGAGAGGGCCACGGATTTCTTCGGCTTGAAGGCAGTGGTGGTTTCAGTCGTGCTCATCGGTGTTTCCTCATCTTGGACTTTTAAGAGCCGATAAGAGCGCTGGAGGCTGGAGGCTGAACGAAGAGCGAGTCGTTCAGCCTTCAGCGCTTTTTTCGGCCTTTATCGGCTTTTATTTTTTGCTGGCGAAGAGCGCGTCGAGCTTCTGCTCGAAGGCGTGGTAGCCGATGCGGTCGTACAGCTCGGCACGCGTCTGCATCAGCTCGATGACGTTCTGCTGGTGGCCTTCCTGGCGGATCGCGGTGTACACCGCTTCGGCGGCCTTGTTGGCGGCGCGGAAGGCCGACAGCGGGTAGAGCTGGATGGCCACGCCGACCGAGGCCAGCTCGTCGCGGGTGAACAGCGGGGTGGCGCCGAACTCGGTGATGTTGGCCAGCACCGGCACGTTCAGCGCGTCGACGAAGCGCTTGTAGGTCGGCAGGTCGTAGGCGGCCTCGGCGAAGATGCCGTCGGCGCCGGCTTCCACGTAGCGCAGGCAGCGCTCGATGGCGGCGTCCACGCCCTCGGCCTGGATGGCGTCGGTGCGGGCGATGAGGAAGAAGTTCGGGTCGGTCCTGGCATCGGCGGCGGCCTTCACGCGGTCGGCCATCTCCTCGGTGGAGACGATTTCCTTGCCCGGACGGTGGCCGCAGCGCTTGGCGCCGACCTGGTCCTCGATGTGCGCGGCGGCGGCGCCGGCCTTGATCAGGCTCTTGACCGTGCGCTCGATGTTGAAGGCGCTGGGGCCGAAGCCGGTGTCGATGTCCACCAGCAGCGGCAGGTCGCAGACGTCGGTGATGCGGCGCACGTCGGTGAGCACGTCGTCCAGGGTGTTTATCCCTAAGTCCGGCAGGCCCAGGGAGCCGGCGGCGACGCCGCCGCCGGAGAGGTAGATGGCCTTGAAGCCGGCGCGCTTGGCGAGCAGGGCGTGGTTGGCGTTGATCGCACCGATCACCTGCAGCGGTTTCTCTTCGGCAAGGGCGGTACGGAAACGCTGGCCGGGGGAAAGCAGACTCATGACTCACCTCGTTCGTTGGCTGTCTTGGCTTGGGCGTCCAGGTAGTGACGCTCGATGTTGCGCTTGGAAGCGCCGATGTGACGGCGCATCAGCAGTTCGGCCAGTTCGCCGTCACGGTCGGCGATGGCATCGAGAATGCGGTGGTGCTCGGCGAAGGCCTGGCGCGGCCGGTTCGGCACGGCGGAGAACTGCAGGCGGTACATGCGCACCAGCTGGTACAGCTCGCCGCAGAGCATCTGGCTCAGGGTGCGGTTGCCGCTGCCCTGGATGATCCGGTAGTGGAAGTCGAAGTCGCCTTCCTGCTGGTAGTAGCCGCGCCCGGCCTGGAAGGCCTCGTCGCGCTCGTGGGTGTCGAGCACCCGGCGCAGCTCGTCGATCTCGGCCTGGCTCATGCGCTCGGCGGCCAGGCGGCAGGCCATGCCTTCCAGGGACTCGCGGATTTCGTACAGCTCGATCAGTTCGGCATGGCTCAGCGACACCACCCGCGCGCCGACGTGGGGCACGCGCACCAGCAGCTTCTGGCCCTCCAGGCGGTGGATCGCCTCGCGCAGCGGGCCGCGGCTGATGCCGTAGGTGCGCGCCAGCTCCGGCTCGGAGATCTTGCTGCCGGGGGCGATCTCGCCCTTGACGATGGCCGACTGGATCTTGCGGAACACGTGTTCCGAAAGCGTCTCGCCGTCGCCTTCGACGTCGTTGGGCAGGAGCAGGGATTCGTTCATGGTGTCGACAATCCACATCAGGTGCGGCGAAAACTAACCCCCCTCGTTCGTGTGGTCAAGGGGATTGTCGACAATCGTCTAATGGGCCGACGAGTTATGCACAAAGGTTCCCAGGAATCCGGCGGATGGCGGAAAAGCCCGCGCGACGCGGCCCGGGCTGCGCTAGGCTGGGCGAAACCGCCAGGGGAGACGAGCATGGGTGTCTACGACCGCTACCTGCTGCCACGGCTGATCGACTGCGCCTGCGGCATGGGCGAGGTGATGAAGCAGCGTTCGAAGCTGGTGCCGCGGGCCCATGGCCGGGTGCTGGAGATCGGCATCGGCACCGGATTGAACCTGGGTTTCTACGACGCGGGGAAAGTGTCGACAATCGTCGGCGTCGACCCGGCGGCGCAGATGCAGGGCCTGGCGCGCAAGCGCGCGGCGGGCATCGGCATCCCGGTGGAAATGGTGGCGCTGGAGCTGGGGCAGATTCGCGCCGACGCCGGCAGCTTCGACTCCATCGTCTGCACCTTCACCCTGTGCAGCATCCCGGACGTGCTGGCGGCGCTGCGGGAGATGCGCCGGGTGCTCAAGCCGGGCGGCGAGTTCCTCTTCTGTGAGCACGGCCTGGCGCCGGACGCCGGCGTGCGCGCCTGGCAGCACCGCCTGACGCCGATCTGGAAGCCGCTGGCCGGCGGCTGCCACCTGGACCGCGACATCCCGGCGCTGATCGAGGCCGGCGGTTTCCAAGTGCGCGAACTGAGCCGCGAGTACCTGCCGGGGCCGCGGCCGATGACCTATGTCTACAAGGGGATGGCCGACTGAGGCCGCTTCAGGCCGGCACCGGGCCCAGGGCCATCACCCGCAGGATGTGCACGCTGCGGATGAACAGGTCGGCCACCGGGCCGCGGCGGTCGGCGCGGCAATCGTCCAGGCGCACCAGGCTCGGCGCGCAGCCGGCCAGCAGGTCGAAGTAGTCGCGCAGTTGCATGCGTCCGCGCAGGCGATGCGGGCGCTGGGCGTTGTCCAGGGTTTCCAGTTCGACCCAGAGGGTGTCTTGATCCGGTTGCATGGTGGGCTCTCGCACGGCGCTGCTGCCGAAGGCTGCGTAGGAAGTTGCCGAAGATTCCTCTGTGACTGACTCCGTGGCGCCCGGTTCCCCGGGCGCCGATGAATCGTGGCGATATTCAGCTTCGGTTCAGTTAGCCCCGCGCCCGGGCACGCTTCGGCGCGGCGCCTAGGCAGCTGCGTCGCTGTCGTCGGTGCGGACCACCCAGCGGATGTTCACCCCGCGGATGAACAGGTCGCTCTGGCCGTGGAGGTCCGTCAGGCGGACCAGGGCGGGTGTGTCGCCCAGCAGCAGGTCGTGGTAGTCGTTCAGGCTGATGCGCCCGCGCAGGATGCGCGGGGCGTGGTTGGGCAGGTGGGTTTCGAGTTCCACCGGCAGGCTGTCGTGATCGTGGGGCATGGCGGGCGCCGCTGGGTGCAATGAGCCCGCAACTGTAGGTTCGGCCCGGCGTCCGGCCTAGTGGAGATTCACCGCTGCTTCTGTAGGAAAAAGCCTGGGTTGCGTGTCGGCTCAGAGACCTTCGTCATCGCGCACCAGCACGCAATGGCAGCCGTCTTCCTCTTCGTGCCAGTCGTGCAGGAAGTACATCTGCACCTTGTCCGGGCTCGGCATCACGGCGACGAAATCGCCGATCTCCGGGACGAAGAAGGCCTTGCTGCCGGGCGCGGCCTCGCACTCCACCAGGGCGTTGAAGAAGGCCGCCGGGTCGGCATCCTCGAAGAACGCCTCGCGCTCGGCGGCGTCCCAGTCGGCGGGCGCCTCGAAGGGGCCGAGAATGAGCACCCTGGCGTCGCCCAGGTCCAGCTCCTCGGCGTCCGGGTCGTTGTCGTCGGGGCGGTAGAAGCAGGCATCCACCGCCTTCGCATCGGCCAGAATGGCCTGGCGCGCGGCCAGGCGCCGCTGCGGATCGACGCCGGCGTCGGCGCAGAGCTGGTTCCAGAAGGCTTCGGATTTGGCGGACATGGGGCGGCTCCGGCGGGGCGGCGATGGGAAAGGCGGGTAGTGTAGCGTAGGGCGTATAACCGTTCGCGGTTATACGCCGCCTGACCTTGGCCGCGCCCCGCTCGGAGCCGACCTTGGCCGCTCTCACCGGCGGAAGAGGATCGCCCGGCTCGACCCCTGCGTCGGCGAGGGCATGGGTGTAGCGGCGGATAACGCCGTAGGCGTTATGCGCCCTACGACCGTGCTTCCCTGGGACTCTGTCCGCGATTCGCGTAGGGCGTATAACCGTTCGCGGTTATACGCCGCCTGACCTTGGCCGCGCCCCGCTCGGAGCCGACCTTGGCCGCTCTCACCGACGGAAGAGGATCGCCCGGTTCGACCCCAGCGTAGGCGAGGGCATGGGTGTAGCGGCGGATAACGCCGTAGGCGTTATGCGCCCTACGCCAACCCGTACTTCTTCACCTTGTCGAACAGCGTGGTCTTGGCCATGCCCAGGGCCTGGGCGGCTTGGCTGAGGTTGCCGGCGTGGCGTTCCAGGGCGCTTTGCAGCAGGCTGCGTTCGAAGGCTTCCACGGCTTCGGCGAAGCGCGGTTCGCTGGCGTCCGGGCCCTGGCCGCTGCTGGTCAGCACCGGCAGGCCGAGGGCGAAGCGTTCGGCGACGTTGCGCAGTTCGCGCACGTTGCCCGGCCAGTCGTGGGCCATGAGGCTGGCGGCGGTGGCGTTGTCGATGGCCGGCGCCGGGCGGTCGAAGCGCAGCGAGGACTGCTGCAGGAAGTGCTCGAAGAGCATCAGGATGTCTTCGCGTCTTTCCCGCAGCGGCGGCAACTGCAGGGTGATGACGTTGAGGCGGTAGTAGAGGTCGCTGCGGAAGCTACCCTCGCGGCCCATGGCGCCCAGGTCCGACTTGGTCGCGGCGATCACCCGGCAGTCCACCGGGATCAGCTGGTTGGAGCCCAGGCGTTCCAGCTGGTGTTCCTGCAGCACCCGCAGCAGCTTGACCTGCAGGTTCAGCGGCATGCTCTCGATCTCGTCGAGGAACAGGCTGCCGCCGTCGGCGTGCTCGATCTTGCCGATGCGCCGCTTGCCGGCGCCGGTGAAGGCGTGGGCCTCGTGGCCGAAGATTTCGCTGTCGATCAGGCTTTCCGGCAGGCCGCCGCAGTTCAGCGCGACGAAGGCCTTGGCCTGGCGCCGGCTGTAGTCGTGCAGGCAGCGGGCGACCAGCTCCTTGCCGGTGCCGGTCTCGCCCTCGATGAGCACGTTGGCCGAGGTGTCGGCGACGTTGGCGATCAGCTCGCGCAGCGCCTGCATCGCCGGCGAACGGCCGATCAGCCGGGCTTCCAGGGCCTGGCGCCCGGCCAACTGGCGGCGCAGCTGGCCGATCTCGCGGCTGAGCCGGCGGTGCTCCAGGGCGCGCCGCGCCACGTCCACCAGGCGCTCGGGGGCGAAGGGTTTTTCCATGAAGTCGTAGGCGCCGTCGCGCATGGCCTGCACCGCCATGGCGATGTCGCCGTGGCCGGTGATCAGCACCACCGGCAGCTGCGCGTCCTTCTCGCGCAGGCGGGCCAGCAGTTGCAGGCCATCCATGCCGGGCAGGCGGATGTCGCTGATGACGATGCCGGGGAAGTCGGCGCCCACGCGCCGCAGCGCTTCCTCGGCGCTGGCCACGCCGTCGCTGTCGATGTCTTCCAGGGCCAGGGCCTGCTGGCAGCCGAGCAGCACGTGGGGGTCGTCCTCGACCACCAGTACGCGGAGTTTTTCGTCGCTCATGGCGTGGGTTCCTGAGTGGGCAGCAGGGGCAGGCTGAGTTCGAAGGCGGTGCCGCCGGCTTCCGGGTGGGCCACGCCTAGGCTGCCGCCGGCGGCGGTGGCGAGGCTGGCCGAGAGCGTCAGGCCCAGGCCCAGGCCGTGCTCGCCGGGTTTGGTGGTGAAGAAGGGTTCGAACAGGTGCTCGCGGGCATCCGGCGGGATGCCCGGGCCGTTGTCGCGCACCGTCAGGTGGTATTGCGCGCCCTCGGTGCGACCGCTGAGCCAGAGCTGGCGGTCGGCCTGCGCGCTCATGGCGTCGAGGGCGTTGGCGATCAGGTTGACCAGGATCTGTTCCAGGCGCGTCTGGTCGATGCCCAGGCACACGTCGTCGAATTCGCGGTGCAGGGCCAGCGGGCAGTCCTTCAGGCGCACCTGCAGCACCCGCAGCGCGGCGTCCACCGCCTTGCCCAGGCGCGCCTGGCCGTGGTCGTCGGCGCGCCGGGCGAAGGCGCGCAGGCTGGCGGTGATGCGGCCCATGCGGTCGACCATTTCGTTGATCGCTTCGAGGTTGCTGCTGGCGATGTCCAGGGCGCCGCGCTGGAGGAAGCGCACGGTGTTGCCGGAGAGGGTGCGCAGTGCCGCCAGCGGCTGGTTCAGCTCGTGGGCGATGCTGGTGGACATCTGCCCGATCACCGCCAGCTTGCCGGCCTGCACCAGGCGGTCCTGGGCCTTGCGCAGGGTGTCCTCGGCCTGGCGGCGCTCGCGGATCTGCTCGCGTAGATGTTGGTTGCTGGCGCGCAGGTCGGCGGTGCGCTCGGCGATGCGCCGCTCCAGTTCGTCGTTGGCCTGCTGCAGCGCCTCGCGGGCGGCCAGGCGGGTGGCCAGGACCTTGCGCCGCTCGTTCCAGGCGATCAGCAGGAACGCCAGCAGGGCGAAGCCCACCGCGGCCAGCACGCCATGGATCATGGCTTCGCGGCGCACGTCCTGCAGCGGGCTGAGCAGGGTGAAGTCCCAGGGGGTGTCGTTTAGGCGGCGGCTCTGCTTCAGGTACAGGCGCTCGGCGTGCTGCTCGCCGCTGGCGTCGCGGTCGCGGAAGCCGATTTCCTCCACGCCCTCGCCCAGGGCCCGGCGCGAACTGGGCTGCCATTCGTTGAGCGCCCACCAGTAGTACTGCAGGCTGCGCGCCAGGCGCTCCTTGTCCGCGGCGCTGAGCGGGCGCACCGCCTTCAGGCGCAGCTGCGGGTTGCTGGAGAGGACGATGATGCCGTTCTCGTCGCTGACGAAGGCCTGCAGCTGGGCCTTCTCCCAGCGTTCCTCCAGGGCTTCCATCTTCACCTTGACCACCGCCACGCCGACGATGCGCCCGCCGTGCACCAGGCCGTGGGCCAGGTAGTAGCCGGGCTCGCCGACGGTGCTGCCGATGCCGTAGAAGCGCCCCGGGCGGCCCTGCACGGCGTCCTGGAAGTAGGCGCGGAAGGACAGGTCCTCGCCCAGGTAGCTGTCGGCGTCCTGCCAGTTGCTGGTGGCCAGCACCCGGCCGGAGGTGTCGAGCAGGTAGATGGCGCGGCTGCCGGCGCGGCGGTTGAGGCCTTCGAGGTAGGCGTTGACCAGGTCGCGGCGGTAGGGCGTGGGTTCCAGCAGCAGGCGGGTGACGTTGTTTTCCAGCTCCAGCAGGCTGGGCAGGTAGGTGTAGCGGCTGATCTCGCTTTCCACCCCGCGGGCGTGCAGTTCCAGCTGGCGCTCGCCGCTGGCGACCAGGGCGCGGGTGCCGGCGCCGGCGCTGACCAGGTAGCCGCCGTAGCCGAAGCCGAGCATCAGCAGGATCAGCGGAATCGGCAACAGCAGGTTGCGCACGAGGCTCGGCTTCACGTTCGGCGGTGGCAGGGTCAATGGCTGGGCGGGCATTGCATCACAGTCGTCGGAAGCGGGCCAGCCCGGCGCCGGGTGTGGCGACGGGCCGGCTGGTGATGGGTATCGCTTCGCTCAACCCATCCTACGGGGCATGGGTGGGCTTCAGTGGGTGAGGATCTTGGCGAGGAACTGCCGGGCGCGCTCGGAGCGGGCTTCCAGGTCGCCGAAGAACTCTTCCTTGGCGCAGTCTTCGACGATCTGCCCGCGGTCCATGAAGATCACCCGGTCGGCCACCTTGCGGGCGAAGCCCATCTCGTGGGTCACGCACATCATGGTCATGCCTTCCTGGGCCAGCTGGACCATCACGTCGAGCACCTCGTTGACCATCTCCGGGTCCAGCGCCGAGGTGGGTTCGTCGAACAGCATCACGATCGGGTCCATGGCCAGGGCGCGGGCGATGGCCACGCGCTGCTGCTGGCCGCCGGAAAGCTGGCCGGGGTGCTTGTGGGCGTGGGCCTTGAGGCCGACGCGGTCGAGCAGCGCCAGGCCCTTCTCGGTGGCCTCGTCCTTGCCGCGGCCGAGCACCTTGACCTGGGCGATGGTCAGGTTCTCGGTGATGGTCAGGTGCGGGAACAGCTCGAAGTGCTGGAACACCATGCCCACCCGCGAGCGCAGCTTCGGCAGGTTGGTCTTGGGATCGGCGATGGAAGTGCCGTCGACCACGATGTCGCCCTTCTGGAACGGCTCCAGGGCGTTGACGCACTTGATCAGCGTCGACTTGCCCGAGCCGGACGGCCCGCAGACCACCACCACCTCACCCTTGGCGACCGAGGTGCTGCAGTCGGTGAGGACCTGGAAGTCGCCATACCACTTGTTGACGTTGTCGATGGTGATCATAGGGCTAACCCTTTCTGCAGGCGCTTGACCGCGAAGGAGGCGGTGAAGCTGACGATGAAGTAGACGAGACCGGCGAAGATCAGGAATTCGTGGGGCTGGCCGATGATGTCGCCGCGCGAGCGCGCCGCGTTGAGGAAGTCCATCAGGCCGACGGTGTAGACCAGCGAGGTGTCCTGGAACAGGATGATGCTCTGCTGCAGCAGCAGCGGGGTCATCTTGCGGAACGCCTGGGGCAGGATGATCAGCCGCATGCACTGGCCGTAGGTCATGCCCAGGGCTTGCGCGGCGCCCATCTGGCCCTTGGGGATGGCCTGGATGCCGGCGCGGACGATCTCGCAGAAGTACGCCGCCTCGAACATCACGAAGGCCACCAGGCAACTGGTGAAGGCGCCCACCGGGGTGTCGCTGCCGGTGATCCAGCGCAGGATGTAGGGCACCGCCAGGTAGAACCAGGTGATCACCAGCAGCAGCGGGATGGAGCGGAAGTAGTTGACGTAGAAGCCGGCGAGGTTGCTCAGCAGGCGGTTGTGGGACAGGCGCATCAGCGCCAGCAGGGTGCCCAGCACCACGCCGCCGAGTACGCCCAGGCCGGTCAGCTGCAGGGTCATGGCCATGCCGTCCCACAGGCCCGGCAGCGCCGGGACGATCGAGCCGAAGTCCATCATTTGCCTCCCACGGAAATCAGCCCGGGCAGCGCGACCTTGCGCTCGACCAGGCGCATGAACAGCATCAGGCTCATGTTCAGGGTGAAGTAGATCGCCGTGGCCAGGGTGAAGGCCTCGAACAGGTTGGCGCTGAACTCGGCGGTCTGCTTGGTCTGCGCCAGCAGCTCCATGAGGCCGATCAGCGAGGCCACCGAGGAGTTCTTGAAGATGTTGAGGAACTCCGAGGTCAGCGGCGGGATGATGATGCGCAAGGCCTGCGGCAGCAGCACGTAGCGGTACACCTGGGGCAGGCTGAAGCCCATGGCGCGGCCGGCGGCGACCTGCCCCCCGGGCAGCGCCTGGATGCCGGTGCGCACCTGCTCGCAGACGCGCGCGGCGGTGAACAGGCCCAGGCACACCACGACGCTGACGAAGGCCGAGGTCTCCGGCGCCAGGCCGAGCTTGAACCAGTCCTGCAGCGGCTGCGGCAGCAGGTCCGGGACCAGGAAGTACCAGATGAACAGCTGCACCAGCAGCGGCACGTTGCGGAACAGCTCGACGTAGCCGGTGCCGATGGCCGACAGCCAGCGGTTCGGCACGGTGCGCAGCACGCCCAGCACCAGGCCCAGCGCCAGGGCGAGGAGCCAGGCAGTGAGGGCGACGGCGATGGTCCAGCCCAGGCCGGCGATGTACCAGTCCAGGTAGATCTCGTCGCCGATCCCGGTGGACTTGAAGAACACGCCCCAGTCCCAGTTGTAGTTCATGAAGGTTGCCCTCGATGGCCCCGTGCGGGGCGTCGAAACGGCCGGAACGCGGCGCGCAGGCGCCTGCGCCCGTGGGGGGCGGGCGTGTTCCGGTGGTGGATCGGGAAGAAAGGGGAGGCCGGGAGCGCCGCTGGCGCTCCCGTTCCCCGCCGGCCCGCGCCTTGTGAGCGCGGGCTGGCGCCACCGTTACATCTGCTCGGCAGACTTGTCGGTGGGACTGGCGATCAGCTTCTTGAGCGTGTCGCTCATCGGGAATTCGAGGTTCAGGCCCTTGGGCGGCACCGGCTGGGTGAACCACTTGGCGTAGATGTCGTTGATCTGCCCGGAGGCGAAGGTGTCGGCGATGGCCTTGTCGACCACTTTCTTGAAGCCCTCGTCGCCCTTGCGCACCATGCAGCCGTAGATTTCATAGGACTGCGGGGTGCCGACCACCGCCCAGTCGTCGGGCTTGCGGGCCTTGGCCATTTCGCCGTAGAGCAGGGCGTCGTCCATCATGAAGGCCACGGCGCGGCCGGATTCGAGCATCAGGAAGGACTCGCCGTGGTCCTTGGCCGAAATGATGTTCATGCCCATCTTCTTCTCGGCGTTCATCGACTTGAGCAGGCGCTCGGAGGTGGTGCCGGCGGTGGTCACCACGTTCTTGCCCTTGAGGTCGGCGAAGTCGTTGATGCCGCTGGTCTTCCTGGTCAGCAGGCGGGTGCCCACCTCGAAGATGCCGAGGGAGAAGTCGACCTGCTTCTGGCGCTCCAGGTTGTTGGTGGTGGAGCCGCACTCGATGTCCACGGTGCCGTTCTGCACCAGCGGGATGCGCGTCTGCGAGGTGACCAGGTTGTAGCGCACCTTGAGGTCGGGCATGCCCAGTTCCTGCTTGACCGCCTCGACCACCTTCAGCTGCAGGTCGTGGGAATAGCCCACCGGCTGGCGCGGGTCGTCGGCCAGGTAGGAGAAGGGAATGGAGGCGTCACGGTGGCCGAGGACGATGGTGCCGGAATCCTTGATCTTCTTCAGGGTGCCGGTGAGTTCCTCGGAAAGGGCCGGAGTGGCGAACAGGGCGGCGACGATGGCCATGCCCAGCACACGGGGTGCGATACGCATTGATGCTTCCTCGACTTGTTCTGGTTGTTGTCGATCCTGCGGCAGGCGTACCCGGCGGCGGGCCCTCCTGGCGGCCGGCGGGCAAGCGCGGCGCTGCCGCATGCTCACGGGGAAGCAATGGAGCAGGGACCGTGCCAGTCCCTGGTATTTATTTCAAGTAATTGAATTTAAAGGACTTATATTCGGACTTGGCAGGCCGTTGGCGAGACGGGCGTTCGGACTGCCGAATAGACGCCGTTCGAGCGTTCGGTTTTCCGAACGCGCACGCCGCTTCCTTGTAGGAGCGCGCCCTGCGCGCGAATCGCGGGCAGGGCCCGCTCCTACGAAGAGCGCTCCAGCGCGGTCTGTAAGGGAGGCAGGGTATTTCACCGTAGGATGGGTTGAGCGAAGCGATACCCATCACCGTGGCCCGATGGGTTTCGCAGGCTCAACCCATCCTGCGAGGAGCATCTCGGCTCAGGCCGCTGGCGTCTGCTGGGCGTCCAGGCGATGGAAGCCGCCCCACTCGCCGCGCTTGAACGGCTGGTCGCGGTCGGCCATGTAGGCGGCGATGCGTTCGAGCATCTGGTGGGTGGGCGCGCGCACGCCGGTCACGCCCTGCAGCGAGGCCAGCAGCAGGACGAGGGCCAGCAGCACGGGCGACAGCGACGGCAGGCGGCGCTGCGTCAGGCAGAGGAAGGCGCCGCTGGCGGCCAGGCCCACGGCCAGCCCGCCGTAGACTTCCGCCGGCGAATGGACGTTGATCTGCAGCCGCGACACGCCCACCAGCACCGCCAGCACGGCGCCGCCGGCCGCGGCGGCCAGGCGCCAGGCGGGGCGGGCGGGCAGCAGCAGGCTGCAGAGCACCGGCAGGACGCTGGCGGCCATCATGCTGTGGCCGGACAGCCCGGTGAAGTTCCACGCCGGAATACCGATGCCCCAGCCCATGAAGGCCAGCTTGGAGACCAGGGTGACGCCGGCGGCCAGGCCGAACAGCAGCAGCCAGCAGTTGGCGTTGTACGTTTCCCGGCGCAGCAGCAACCAGGCATAGATGAACAGCGCGCAGGGCAGCAGCAGCGAGCTGTCGCCGAAACGGGTGATGAGGTTCCAGAGGGGCATGGGGCTTGCAGGCGGTCCTTCGAGGGGCCGAACCATAGCACAGCGAGGGCTCTGCCATGGGCCTGGCCGATCGGAGGCGGCTCAGGCCGGTTCGTCCTGCTGCGCCTCCTGGTCCTCGCGGCGCAGCAGCTCGCGCTTGCGCTCCAGGCCCCAGCGGTAGCCGCCGCTGCCGCCGTCGGCGGCCACCACCCGGTGGCAGGGCACCAGCAGCCCCACCGGGTTGCTGGCGCAGGCGCGGGCGATGGCCCGGGGATGGCTGTGCAACTGCTCGGCCAGTTCGCCGTAGCGCCGCGTCTGCCCGCTGGGAATCTGCGCCAGGGCGCGCCAGACGCGCAGCTGGAAGGCGCTGCCGTGCAGGTCCAGGGGCAGGCCGGCGGCGCGTTCGGGCTGCTCCAGCTGGCGCAGCACCCGGCCCAGCCAGTCGCCCAGGCCGGCGTCGTCGCGCTGCAACTCGGCGGCGGCGAAGCGTTGGCGGAGTTCCGCCTCCAACTGCTCCGGCGCGTCGCCGAACAGCAGGGCGCAGACGCCCCGCGGGCTGGCGGCCAGCAGCACCTGGCCGAGCGGGCAGGGGGCGATGGCATAGCGCAGCCGGGTGCCGGCGCCTTTCTGCCGGCGCTGCGCCGGGCTCAGCGCGGTGGGCGCCTCGTAGAGCGCGCGGGTGCCGGAATAGCCCGCCTCCAGGGCGGCATCGAGCACCGAGCGGGCCTGCGGCAGGGCGGCGGCCAGGCGCTGCTGGCGGCGGGCCTCGGCCCAGGCCCGCGGCGTCAGGCCGGTGCGCGCCTTGAAGGCGCGGGCCAGGTGCGAGGCCGAGAGGCCGATGCGCGCGGCCAGCTCGTCCATGGTCAACGGGCGCTCGGCCTGCTCCAGCAACTGGCAGGCGGCGGCGACCAGCGCATCGAGGCGCTGCGCCGGGCTTTCGCCGTCGGGCGTGCAGCGCTTGCAGGGGCGGAAGCCCGCGGCTTCGGCGGCGGCTGCGTCGGCGTGGAAGCGCACGTTGGCGCGGCTTGGCCGCCGCGCCGGGCAGCTCGGCCGGCAATAGACGCCGGTGGAGCGAACGGAAAACACGAAACGCTGGTCGAAGCCCGCGTCACGCTCGCAGACCGCCTGCCAGCAGCGTTCGTCATCGGGAAGTGGGGGCATGGCGCTCTCCAGGGAGGACCGGGTACATGGGGAAATTGTCGGCGTCACCCGGCGGGCGGGCAATCCGTAATCGCTTTTCAAACTGCCGGCTACGCTTGCAGGAGGTCCGTCGAGAGCCCGCCATGCCCTGCCGCCGACTCCTTAGCCATTGCCTGCTGCTCTGCCTCCTGCTGTGCCCGCCGCTGTGGGGCGCGGAACTGGCGCTCAGCGGCCACGAACGCAGCTGGCTGGAGGCCCACCCGACGCTGCGGGTGGGCATTTCCCGCGATGGCTGGCCGCCGTTCGAGATGGTCGACGCCCAAGGCGGGTTCCAGGGCATCAGCGCCGACTACCTGAACCAGGTCGCCCAGCGCCTGGGCCTGCAGTTGCAGACGCAGACCTTCGACGACTGGGCGCAGGTGATCGAAGCGGCGCGCAAGGGCGAGGTCGACCTGCTGCCGACCGTGGCGCGCTCGCCCGAGCGCGAGCGCTTCCTCGCCTTCAGCCAGCCCTACCTGAGCACCAGCAGCCTGATCTTCGCCCGCCGCGACAGCAATGTGCGGGTGCTCGACGACCTCTCCGGCAAGCGCGTGGCCGTGGAGCGCGACTTCGCCGTGCACGACCTGCTGCGCACGGCGGTGCCGGGGGTGGCCTTCGTCATCGTCGACGACACCGCCGAAGCCCTCAAGGCCGTGGCTTCCGGGCGCGCCGACGCCTACGTGGGCAACCTCATCTCGACCAACTATCTGATCGGCCAGCTCAACCTGAGCAACCTGGAGGTGCGCGGCGACAGCGGCCTGGACAACAGCCAGGTGCGCTTCGCCGTGCGCCGCGAGCTGGCGCCCCTGGTGCCGCTGCTCGACCGCGCCCTGGCCAGCATCGACGACGGCGAGCAGGAGCGCATCCGCCAGCGCTGGCTGCCGCAGATCGACGCCTTCGACTGGATGCAGCTGCTGCAGGCGGCCTGGCCCTACGTGGCGGGCTTCTTCGCCCTGCTCGCCTTCGTCCTGGTCTGGAACCGCCGCCTGCAGATCCAGGTGGCCGAGCGCGCCCGCGCCGAGGCCGAGGAGCACCGCCAGCGGCGCACCCTGCTGGCGCTGATCAACGCCATCCCCGACCCCATCTGGTTCAAGGACACCGAAGGCCGCTACCTGGGCGCCAACCACGCCTTCGCCGAATGCCTGGGGCTGCCGGCCGAGGACGTGATCGGGCGCAGCGACGCCCAACTGTTCAGCGACGCCGCCAGCGCCGGCCGCGGCGAGCGCGACCGTCAGGCGCTGTCGGCCAGCCAGCCGTTCGCCAGCGAGGGCTGGGTGGTCTACCCGGATGGCCGGCGGGTGCTGTTCGACACCCTGCGCAGCGCCTTCCACGACGACCACGGCGCGCTGCTCGGGCTGGTCGGGGTGAGCCGCGACATCACCGCGCGCAAGGCCACCGAGGAAGCCCTGGCCCAGGCCCGCGACCTGGCCGAGCAGGCGGCGCGGCTGAAGAGCGAGTTCCTGGCCAACGTCAGCCACGAGATCCGCACCCCGCTGAACATCATCATCGGCCTGGCGCACCTGCTCGAACAGACCGCCCTGGACCCGCAGCAGCGCGACTACCTGGGCAAGATCCAGGGCTCGGGCCAGTACCTGCTGGAGCTGATCAGCGACATCCTCGACCTGTCCAAGGTAGAGGCCGGGCGCCTGGAGTTCGAGCACCTGGACTTCGATCTGGAGCGCCTGCTCGGCGAGCTGGTCGACCTGCTGGCGATCCGCGCCGCGGGCAAGGGCCTGAGCCTGGAATGCCACATCGACCCGCGGCTGCCCTCGCACCTGCTGGGCGACTCGCTGCGCCTGCGGCAGATTCTGATGAACTACGGCAACAACGCGCTCAAGTTCACCGAGCACGGCTCCCTGGCGCTGGAGGTGCGCCTGGACATGCAGGCCGGCGACGAGGACTGGCTGTACTTCGGCCTGCGCGACACCGGCATCGGCATCAGCCCGGCGCAGCAGGAACGCCTGTTCGAGTCCTTCCGCCAGGCCGACAACTCCATCACCCGGCGCTACGGCGGCTCCGGTCTGGGGCTGGCGATCTGCAAGCGCCTGGCCGAGGCCATGGGCGGCGAGGTCGGGGTGGACAGCGAGCCGGACAAGGGCAGCCTGTTCTGGTGCCGCCTGCCCCTGGGCCACGTGGAGGATGCGCGGCCCATCGACCTGTCGCGCATCCTGCGCTCGCCCTCGACGGCGCCGCCGCTGCTGGAGGCGCCAGAACCGGCGGGGCAGCCGGCGGTCGAACTGCCGGCGGCCGAGCGCCAGCAGGCCGAGCAGGTGGTGCGCCGCCTGGCGCACCTGCTGGCCGCCGACGACCCGCGCGCCGGACGACTGGTGGGCGAGCGCGCGGGCCTGCTGCGCAGTATCTTCAATGACGGGTACGACGAAGTCGCGGCGAGCATCCGTCGCTTCGAGTTCGAGCGGGCCCTGGAAAAACTGCTGGTGTTGTCGCGCGAGCGCGACATCCGCATCTGAGCGCAAGAGGGGTGGAACCTTGGACAGCATGCTGGACCGACCGGACCAGGAAGTGATCCTGGTGGTCGACGACCAACCGGACAACCTCATGCTCATGAGCGAGCTGCTCATGGGCCAGTACCAGGTGCGCGTCGCCGGCAGCGGCGCCAAGGCCCTGCGCCTGGCCGCCAGCGAGCCGCGGCCGGACCTGGTGCTGCTCGACATCATGATGCCGGAGATGGACGGCTACGAAGTCTGCCGCCAGCTCAAGGCCGACCCGCTGACCGCCGAGATCCCGGTGATCTTCCTCACCGGCATGGTCAGCACCGCCGACGAGCAGCGCGGCCTGGACCTGGGCGCGGTGGACTACATCACCAAGCCGATCAGCCCGCCGGTGACCCTGGCGCGCATCCGCGCGCACCTCAAGCTCAAGGCCAACGCCGACTTCCTGCGCGACAAGAGCGAATACCTGGAGCTGGAGGTGCGCCGCCGCAGCCGCGAACTGCAGGCCGCCCAGGACGCCACCCTGGAGGCCATGGCCACCCTCTGCGACCTGCGCGACAACCCCCACAGCCGCCACCTGCTGCGCATCGAGCAGTACATGCGCCTGCTCGCCGACGCCCTGGCCCGGCGCGAGGGCGAGGCCGGCGGCCTGGACCTGGAGCAGATCGAACTGCTGGCGCGCTCGGCGCAGCTGCACGACATCGGCAAGGTGGCGGTGCCCGACCGCGTGCTGCTCAACCCCGGCCAGCTCAGCCCCGAGGACCAGTTGCTGATGCAGAGCCACACGCGCATCGGCCACGACGCCCTGGCCGCTGCCGAACGCCGCCTGGGCAGCCCGGCGGAATTCCTGCGCTACGCCAAGGAGATCGCCTACGGCCACCACGAACGCTGGGACGGCAGCGGCTACCCGCGGGGCCTGCGCGGCGAGCAGATTCCGCTGTCGGCACGGCTGCTGGCGCTGATCGACTGCTACGACGAACTGACCAGCCGCCATCCCTACCACGCGACCTTGTCGCCGGATGAGGCCCGCCAGCAGATCCTCGCCTCCAGCGGCAGCCACTTCGACCCGCAGGTGGTGGAGGCCTTCGCCGAGGTCGCCGACGGCTTCGCCGCCATTGCCATCCGCTACGCCGATGACGCCCAGGCCCTGGGCAGCGAGATCGAGCGCATGGCCGACGCCCTGGGCGAAAGCATCGAAATGACCACGACGCCACCATGATTCCGGCGGTCGGTGCTGGGCGTCACCCGGCGCATGTCGTATAAGGAGCGGCTGCGGCCGCTTGGGCCGGACAAGAACGACGACGGAGCCTGATGAAGACACCCAAACGCATAGAGCCGCTGATCGAGGACGGCCTGGTCGACGAAGTGCTGCGCCCGCTGATGAGCGGCAAGGAAGCGGCGGTCTACGTGGTGCGCTGCGGCGAGCAGTTGCGCTGCGCCAAGGTCTACAAGGAGGCCAACAAGCGCAGTTTCCGCCAGGCCGCGGAATACCAGGAGGGCCGCAAGGTGCGCAACAGCCGCCAGGCCCGGGCCATGGCCAAGGGCTCGCGCTACGGCCGGCGCGAGCAGGAGGAGGCCTGGCAGAACGCCGAGGTGGCGGCGCTGTTCCGCCTGGCCAACGCCGGGGTGCGGGTGCCCAAGCCCTACGACTTCCTCGATGGCGTGCTGCTGATGGAAATGGTCGCCGACGAATACGGCGAGGCCGCGCCGCGCCTCAACGACGTGGTGCTGGAGCCGGAGCAGGCGCGCGAGTACCACGATTTCCTCATCCGCCAGATCGTCATGATGCTCTGCGCCGGGCTGGTGCACGGCGACCTCTCGGAATTCAACGTGCTGCTCGGCCCCGACGGCCCGGTGATCATCGACCTGCCCCAGGCGGTGGATGCGGCGGCCAACAACCATGCCTTGCGCATGCTCGAACGCGACGTCGGCAACATGGCCGCCTACTTCGGCCAGTTCGCCCCGGAGCTCAAGGACACCCGCTACGCCAAGGAAATGTGGGCGCTGTTCGAAGACGGCAAGCTGCAGCCGGACACCCCGCTGACCGGCCACTTCGACGAGCCGGAAGAGGAAGCCGACGTCGATGCGGTGATGCGCGAGATCGCCGCCGCCCTGCGCGAGCAGGAGCGCCGCGAGGCGGCCCGCGCCGAGCAGGATGGCCCGCCGCGCGCCGAGGAGCCGCCACCGCCGCCGTGGCTGCAGTGAGCCCGCAGGCGGCGCGCCTGATCGCGCTGCTCGCCGCCTGCCCGCAACGCCTGGGCCTGCTGCGCGCCCTGCGCGAGTACGGCCCGCCCGGCGCCTGGATCGGCGCCGGCTTCGTGCGCAACGCCGTCTGGGACCACCTGCACGGCCTCGCCCCCGGCCCGCTGGCGGACGTGGACGTGCTGTACTTCGACGCCCGCTGCCTGCAGGCCGAGGCCGACGCAGCCTTCGAGCGACGCCTGGCCCGGGCCTGCCCGCAGGTGCCCTGGTCGGTGCGCAACCAGGCGCGCATGCACCTGCGCAACGGCGATGCGCCCTATGCGGATGTCGCCGACGCCATGCGCCACTGGCCGGAAGTCTGCACCGCGGTGGCGGTGCGCCTTGCCGACCAGGGCCTGGAGCTGCTGGCGCCGCTGGGCCTGGACGACCTGTTCGAACTGTGCGTTCGCCCCACCGAACATTTCCGCAACAAGCCCGAGGTCTACCGCCAGCGCCTGCGGGGCAAGGACTGGACGCGGCGCTGGCCGCAGTTGCGCATCGAACTGTCCTGATGCATTTGCGCGGCAACTGTGTACATACAGCCCGCGGCGGCCCTGCTAGCGTGGCCCGATCCCACCCGGAGGCACCGCCATGCCCTTGCCGCACGTCCTCCTCGCCCTGCTGGTCACGCTGATCTGGGGCGTCAACTTCGTCATCATCAAGGTCGGCCTGCACGACTTCCCGCCGCTGCTGTTCTGCGCCCTGCGCTTCGCCCTGGCGGCGCTGCCGCTGGTATTCCTGCGCGGGCCGCTGCCGGCGCCGTTCTGGCGCATCGTGCAGATCGGCGTGCTGCTGGGGGTGGTCAAGTTCGGCCTGCTGTTCGTCGGTATGCACCTGGGCATGCCCGCCGGCCTGTCGTCCCTGGTGCTGCAGAGCCAGGTGTTCTTCACCGTGCTGATCGCCGCCGCCTTCCTCGGCGAACGCCCCAGCGCCCGCGCCCTGGCCGGCCTCGCCCTGGCCGCCGGCGGCCTGCTGCTGATCGGCCTGGAACGCCCCCTGGGCGACAGCCTGCTGGCCTTCGCCCTGGTGATGGCCGCGGCCCTGGCCTGGGCCTTCTCCAACATCGCCACCAAGCGCTCCGGGGCCAGTGACATGCTGCGCCTGATCAGTTGGGTGAGCCTGATCCCACCGTTGCCGCTGCTGGTCCTGTCGTGGATTTTCGAAGGCCCGCAAGCCATCTCGACGGCGCTGACCGGCATCAGCTGGGAAGGCATGGGCGCGCTGCTGTACATCGCCTTCCTCGCCACCACCGTGGGCTTCGGCCTGTGGAGCTTCCTGCTGCGCCGCTACCCGGCCAGCCAGGTCACCCCCTTCGCCCTGGCGGTGCCGGTCTCCGGCCTGCTGTCCGGCTGGCTGCTGCTGGGCGAACGACTCACCGCCCAGGACTGGCTGGCCTGCGCGCTGGTCTTCGTGGGGCTGGCGGTGACGGTGCTGCCGGCGTCGCTGTGGCGGCGTGGGGTGGTGGCGCAGGTGCGTGGCTGACCTTGGTTCAGGGCCAGGCCTTATGGTGATGGTGTGGTGAGGTTGCTCTGGTGCTGGCCCTGAAGAGCGCCCTCTCCCTAACCCTCTCCCTGAAGGGAGAGGGGACCGTTCGGTGCGATCTGGTTTTCCCGAGTCAGCCGGCAAGCGCGGTGGTTTCCGGCTGAAACCATGCCTGCTCTCGGCACGGCCTAGCCCCCTCTCCCTTCAGGGCGGGGCGCGCAGCCGAGGGCTGGGGAGAGGGAGCGGAGTCAATCCGAAACACAGCTGCTGCCGGTAAACACCGTTCGCGAGCAAGCTCGCTCCTACGGGGAAATGCTGTGCTTCATGTGGACGTAGGGCGAATAACGCGAAGCGTTATCCGCCGATCGGATGGCCATGGAGTTCAGGATGGCGGCGTATAACCGCGAACGGTTATACGCCCTACCGCCGATCAACCATAGGAGGAACGCCGTCGTAGGATGGGTTGAGCGAAGCGATACCCATCGCCGCGACCGCATGGGTTTCGCAAGCTCAACCCATCCTACGAAGAGCACCTCGGCGCAGCCGGCAAGACCGTTGGGACAGCAGGGGGACTTCAGTGACAGCAACTCCCCGACTCCAGGTCCTTGAGGATCGGGCAGTCCGGGCGGTGGTCGCCCTGGCAGTGGTCGTGGAGTTCCTGCAGGGTGTCGCGCAGGGCGCTGAGTTCGGCGATCTTGCGTTCCAGTTCGGCGATGTGCTGGCCGGTCAGGGCCTTGACGTCGGCGCTGGCGCGCTGGCGGTCCTGCCAGAGGGCTAGCAGGCGGCCGACTTCTTCCAGGGAGAAGCCGAAGTCCCGCGAGCGGCGGATGAAGGCCAGGCGGTGCAGGTCCTGCTCGCTGTAGTGGCGGTAGCCGCTGGCGCTGCGGCCGGCCGGGGCGAGCAGGCCTATGGATTCGTAGTAGCGGATCATCTTCGCCGACAGGCCGCTCTTCTTCGCCGCTTCACCGATGTTCATCGCCGTCTCCCTTTGCGTTGGCGCCGTGCGCCGGTTTCCAGCGCTTGAGCAGCAGGGCGTTGCTCACCACGCTGACGCTGGAGGCGGCCATGGCGGCGCCGGCGACCATCGGGTTGAGCAGGCCGAAGGCGGCCAGGGGCACACCGACCAGGTTGTAGATGAAGGCCCAGAACAGGTTCTGGCGGATCTTCGCGTAGGTGCGCCGGGCGATGTCCAGGGCCTCGGGGACCAGCCGCGGGTCGCCGCGCATCAGGGTGATGCCGGCGGCGTGCATGGCCACGTCGGTGCCGCCGCCCATGGCGATGCCGACGTCCGCCGCGGCCAGCGCCGGGGCGTCGTTGATGCCGTCGCCGACCATCGCCACCACCTTGCCGCCGCTCCTGAGTTGCGCCACCACCGCGGCCTTGTCCGCCGGCAGCACTTCGGCGTGGACGTCGTCCAGGCCCAGCGCTTCGGCCACCACCCGCGCGCTGCCGCGGTTGTCGCCGGTGATCAGGTGGCTGCCTATACCACGCTCGCGCAGCGCCCGCACCGCCTCGGCGGCGCCGGGCTTGAGGCTGTCGCCGAAGGCGAACAGGCCGAGCAGGCGCGGCTGCGGCTGCAGTTCCAGCAGCCAGGACAGGGTGCGGCCCTGGCCTTCCCATTCCGTGGCCTTGTCCTGCAGTTCGCCGGCGGCCAGGCCCTGTTCGTCGAGCAGGCGGCGGTTGCCCAGGGCCAGCAGGCGCTCGCCGACCTGGCCCTGGATGCCGCGCCCGGCCAGGGCCTGGCTGTGGCTCACGATGGGGACGCGCAGGTGCTGCTCGGCGCAGGCGCCGAGCACCGCCTTGGCCAGCGGGTGCTCGCTGCCGCGCTGCAGGGCGCCGGCCAGGGCCAGGGCGGCGTCGGGTTCGCCTTCGGCCACGGCGAAGTGGACCAGGCTGGGCGTGCCCGAGGTGAGGGTGCCGGTCTTGTCGAAGGCCACGGCGCTTACCGCGTGGGCCACTTCCAGGGCTTCGGCGTCCTTGATCAGGATGCCGTGGCGCGCGGCTACGCCGGTGCCGGCCATGATCGCCGTCGGCGTGGCCAGGCCCAGGGCGCAGGGGCAGGCGATGACCAGCACGGCCACGGCGTTGATCAGCGCGGTTTCCACGCCGGCGCCGGCCAGCAGCCAGCCGGCCAGGGTGACCAGGGCGATGCCGATCACCACCGGGACGAAGACGTTGCTGACCTTGTCCACCAGCTTCTGGATCGGCGCCTTGGCCGCCTGGGCGTCTTCCACCAGGCGGATGATGCGCGCCAGCACGGTTTCCCCGCCCAGGGCGGTGGCGCGGATGGTCAGCAGGCCCTCGCCGTTGATGGCCCCGCCGGTCACCTTGTCCCCGGGGGCCTTGGGCACCGGCAGGCTTTCCCCGGTGATCAGCGCCTCGTCGGCGTGGCTGCGGCCGTCGAGCACCTTGCCGTCCACCGGGAAACGCTCGCCGGGGCGCACCAGCAGTTCGTCGCCCAGGCTCAGTTCGGCGATGGCGACGTCTTCCTCGTGGCCGTCGCGGATGCGCGTGGCGCGTTCCGGGCGCAGCGCCTCCAGGGCGCGGATGGCCGCGGCGGTCTGGCGCTTGGCGCGGCTTTCCAGGTACTTGCCGAGGAGGATCAGGGCGATGACCACGGCGCTGGCCTCGAAATACAGGTGCGGCATGGCGCCGGGCGCGGCGCTCAGCCACAGGTACAGGCTCAGGCCGTAGCCGGCGCTGGTGCCCAGGGCCACCAGCAGGTCCATGTTGCCGCTGCGGGCGCGCACCGCCTTCCACGCCGAGACATAGAAGCGCGCGCCGATGATGAACTGCACCGGAGTGGCCAGGGCGAACTGCACCCAGGCCGGCAGCATCCAGTGCAACCCGGCCCATTCGGCGAACATCGGCAGCACCAGGGGCACGGCCAGGACGATGGCCGCCAGCAGGAACCAGCGCTCGCGGGCCAGGCGCGCCAGGGCCGGGTCCTCGGCCGGGCGCTCGGCCTGCAGCAGGCGGGCGTGGTAGCCGGCCTTGTCCACCGCGGCGATGAGCGTGGCCGGGTCCACCGGGCCGAGCAGGTCCAGGCGGGCGCGCTCGCTGGCCAGGTTGACGCTGGCCTCGCGCACCCCGGGGACCTTCTTCAGCGCGCGCTCGACGCGGCCCACGCAACTGGCGCAGGTCATGCCGTCGATGGCCAGCTCCAGGCTGTGGCTGGGCACCTGGTAGCCGGCGTTCTCCACCGCGGCCACCAGGGCCGGCAGCTGTTCGGACGAGTCGACGCTCACCCGCGCCTGCTCGTTGGCCAGGTTGACGCTGGCCGCGAGCACCCCGGGCACCTTCTTCAGGGCCCGTTCGACACGGCCGACGCAGGATGCGCAGGTCATGCCGGTCACCGGCAGGTCGAGCTCGATGGGGCTGTTCATGGACGATCCTCCTGATGTCCGCCGCCCGCTTACTGCAGGCGCGGCGGTCACGATCCGACGATGCTGCGAGGATGAACCTTGCCACGAGGGCAAGGTCAAGCCCTCGCTCAGGGAACGTTGACCGGCGTCAGGAACAGCCCGCCTTCGCGGTAGCCGATGCGGTAGCTGCGGATTTCCCCGGCGCGCAGGCGCAGGGTCTGCGCCTGCAGTTGCTGCATGCCGTCGCGGCAGGCGCCGGTGGCGGAGACGGCGAGGCGGATGGGCACCTCGCCGGGGGACAGGTTCAGCGCCACGGTGCCCTCGGGCTGCAGGCGCGCCAGCAGTTCGCCGCGCACGTAGAGGTCGATGTCGCAGGCGCTGCCGCTCTGCAGGCCCTGGCGGCTGATGTTGAGCACGGCGTAGCCGGGCGGCGGCGGCTCCTGCTGCGGCCAGGCCTGCACCGTCGGCGGGTCGGCGGCCAGGGCCAGGGCGGGCCAGAGCAGGCAGGGCAGGGCGCGGAGCAGGCGGCGCATGGAGGGCTCCCGGTAGGGCTCGGATGCGCAGAGCTTGGCCGAGGGCGGCGCCGGGGGCAAGCCCGCGGCGTGGCGCCGCAGGGGGCTTGACCTTGCCACGGTGGCAAGGTCGACACTGCGCCCATCGTCAAGCGAACCCGAGGAGTTCGACCATGCAAGCGTTCAGTGTGAAAGGCATGTCCTGCGGCCACTGCGTGCGGGCCATCACCCAGGCGATCCAGGCCCGCGACGGCGCCGCCGAGGTCCAGGTGGACCTGGCCGGCGGCGAAGTGCGGGTGGCCAGCCGCCTGGCGGCCGAAGAGGTGCTGGCGGCGATCCGCGAGGAGGGCTACGAGGCCGCGCTGGCCTGAGCCGCGCCGGCCTGGCTCCAGTCGCGGATCAGGCCGCGGAACAGCGGCTCGAGCAGCGCTTCGGCGTCCTGTAGCGGGTCGAACAGCTGCGGGTCGCGCAGCCAGTCGTTGATCAGCCCGTGGATCAGGCCGTGGACCGCCCGCGAGGCGGTCTTCGGCGTCACCCCGGGCAGCAGCCGCACCTGGCATTTGTCGCGGGTGAAGAGCTGCTCGCAAAGGTCGATGAACTGGCGGATGAAGGCGTTGTGGCGGAGGATCGCCTCGCGCAGTTCCTCGGTGAACTCGCAGCGCTGCATCAGGATGGTCAGCACGCGGCGCTTCTGCGCGTTCTGCGCCAGGCTGTGCACCACTTCCACGCACAGGTCGAACAGCGACTGCAGCGGGTCCACCCCGTCGCAGCCGGACAGGCGCAAGGCCAGTTGCTCCGGCGGCAGGCGCACCTGGTTGAGCAGTTCGTTGAACAGGTGGGCCTTGTTCTCGAAGTGCCAGTACACCGCCCCGCGGGTGACCCCGGCGTTGCGGGCGATCTCCTCGAGGCTGGTGCTGGAAACGCCGTTTTCCAGGAACAGCGCCTCCGCCGAGTCGAGGATCGTCTGGCGGGTTCGTTCCGAATCTTCTTTAGTTCTTCTCATGGCGCGGTTTGCTACACGGGCTAGGCTCACTGGTATTTCCGCAGTTTACTGAAATTTCGAGCGGGAACCGTGAGTTACTGGCGGATGGCAGTTTTCCCCCGATAGCGTGCCGAATCGTCTTAGCCGACATTTTCCATGGAGAGGTTCTATGCCGTTCACCCCGCGCTTGCCCGCCGCCCTGACCCTGTGTGCCCTGGTCGCCGCGCAGTCTGTCCTGCCGGCCCTGGCGGACGAGGGGAGCGCGGCGCCACCGGCCCCGGAGGTCACGGTGGAAGTGGCCAGGAGCGCCAGCCTGCCGCTGAACCTCGAATATTCGGCGCGGGCGGCCGGCTACCGCGAGGTGGAGGTGCGCGCCCAGGTCAGCGGGATCCTGCAGAAACGCACCTACGAGGAAGGCCGGCCGGTGAAGCAGGGCCAGGTGCTGTTCCAGATCGACCCGCGCCCCTACCAGGCCGCCCTCGGCCAGGCCAAGGGCGCGCTGGCCCAGGCCCAGGCGCGCTACCGCCAGACCGACCGCGACCTCAAGCGCATCCGCGAGCTGCAGCGCAAGGGCTTCGCCAGCGCCAGCGAGCTGGACCGCTACACCTCCGACTACGAGCAGGCCAAGGCCGACGTCGAGGCGGCCAAGGCCAACGTCGACGCCAAGCAGATCGACCTGGACTACACCACGGTGAAGGCGCCGATCTCCGGCATGGCCAGCAAGGAAACCCGCTCCGAGGGCAGCCTGGTCACCGCCAGCGACCCCAACACCAGCCTGCTCACCGAGCTGACCCAGCTCGACCCCATCTACGTCAACTTCGCCTATTCCGATACCGAGGCCGCGCGCCTGCGCGAGGGCGTGCAGCAGGGCCGCCTGGTGCTGCCCGAGCACGGCAAGCTGAACGCGCAGATCTTCTTCGGCGACGGCAGCCGCTACCCCATCGACGGCGTGGTGGACTTCACCGACAGCTTCGTCAACACCGGCACCGGCACCATCAACGCCCGCGCCGTGGTGCCCAACCCGGAAACCCACCTGATCCCCGGCCAGTTCGTCCGCGTGGTGGTCACCGGCATCGTCCGCAAGGCCGCGGTGACCGTGCCCGAGCGCGCCCTGGCCCAGGGGCCGCGCGGCACCTTCGTCTACGTGGTGGACAAGGACGGCTTCGCCCGCGTGCGCCAGGTGACCACCTCGCAGGTGGTCAACCAGCGCTGGATAGTCGATTCCGGCGTCGACGACGGCGACAGGGTGATCGTCGACGGCCTGCCCAAGGTCCGCCCGGACCAGCCGGTGAAGGCCGTCGAGGCGCCGGCCGCGCCGGCGCAGCAGGCCCCCGCCCAGCCAGCCCAGTCCTGAAGGAGCGGCCATCGTGATCTCGCGCTTCTTCATCGACCGCCCCGTGTTCGCCATGGTGATCTCCATCGTCATCCTGCTCGCGGGCCTGGCGGCCCTGCGCGCGCTGCCGGTGGCGCAGTACCCGGAGATTCTGCCGCCGCAGGTCTCGGTGACCGCCTCCTACCCCGGCGCCAGCTCGCAGGTGATCGCCGAGACCGTGGCGGCGCCGCTGGAACAGGAGATCAACGGCGTCGAGGGCATGATCTACCAGCTGTCCAACTCCGACAGCAGCGGCGCCATGAGCCTGACCGTGTACTTCAAGGTCGGCACCGACCCGGACCAGGCCACCATCAACGTCAACAACAAGGTCCAGGCAGCCCTGGCCAAGCTGCCGGAAGAAGTGCGCCGGCAGGGCGTGAAGGTGCAGAAGAAGTCCGCCGACATCCTCCAGGTGGTGACGCTGTTCTCCCCGGACGGCTCGCGCGACCCGGTGTTCATCAGCAACTACGCGCTGATCAACGTCATCGACGAGCTCAAGCGCCTCCCCGGCGTGGGCGACGTCACCCAGTTCGGCTCCAAGGACTACGCCATGCGCATCTGGCTGCGCCCGGACAAGCTGGCGCAGTACAACCTCACCCCCAGCGACGTGGTCGACGCCATCCGCGAGCAGAACTCGCAGTTCGCCGCCGGCAACTTCGGCAAGGAGCCGCTGAACACCCCGCAGGACTTCACCTACACGGTGAGCACCCAGGGCCGCTTCACCGACCCGAAGGAGTTCGAGGGCGTCATCCTGCGCACCGACAGCACCGGCGCCAGCCTGCGCCTGAAGGACGTCGCGCGCATCGAGCTGGGCGCCCAGGACTACTCGATGAAGACCACGCTGAACGGGCGGCTCAACGCTTCCTTCGGCGTCTACCTGCAGCCGGGGGCCAACGCCCTGGACACCGCCGAGGCCGTGGAAACCACCATGGAGCGGCTGGCCAAGCGCTTCCCCGAAGGCGTCGTCTACAAGATCCCCTACGACACCACCACCTTCGTCAAGGTATCCATCGAGGAGGTGGTGCACACCTTCTTCGAGGCCCTGGTGCTGGTGATGCTGGTGGTCTACATCTTCCTGCAGAACCTGCGCGCCACGCTGATCCCGGTGCTGGCCATCCCGGTGTCGCTGGTCGGCACCTTCGCCGGCATGTACCTGCTGGGCTTTTCCATCAACCTGCTGACGCTGTTCGGCATGGTGCTGGCCATCGGCATCGTGGTGGACGACGCCATCGTGGTGCTGGAGAACGTCGAGCGGGTGATGCGCACCGAGAAGCTGCCGCCGCGGGAGGCGGCGATCAAGGCCATGGAGGAGGTGACCGGGCCGATCGTCGCCATCGTCCTGGTGCTCTGCGCGGTGTTCGTCCCCGTGGGCTTCCTCGGCGGCCTGGCCGGGCAGATGTACCAGCAGTTCGCGATCACCATCGCGGTCTCGGTGGTGATCTCCGGGATAGTCGCGCTGACCCTCTCGCCGGCGCTCTGCGCGCTGATCCTCAAGCCCGAGCACAAGGAGCCGGCGGCGCCGTTCCGCTGGTTCAACCGCATGTTCGACGCGGCCACCGCGGCCTACGGCGCCGGCGTGCAGTTCTTCCTCAAGCGCGTGCTCATCGGCCTGCTGGTGTTCGGCGGGATGATCGCGCTGATGCTGCTGCTGTTCGGCCGGGTGCCCGGCTCGCTGGTGCCCGACGAGGACCAGGGCTATGTGATCAACGCCTACATGCTGCCGCCGGCGGCCTCGCTGTCGCGCACCGAGGCGCTCACCGACGCCGTCTCGCAGCAGCTGGAGAAGCACCCGGCGGTGCAGGACGTGCTGACCTTCGCCGGCCTGAACATCCTCACCAACGCCAACACCACCAGCGCCGGGGTGTCCTTCGTCACCCTCAAGGACTGGAAGGAGCGCGAGACCCCCGAGCTGGACGCGCGCAACCTCACGCGCACCTTCATGGCCATGGGCGCCAGGCAGCAGGATGGCGTGGTGATGAGCTTCAACCCGCCGCCGATCACCGGCATGAGCACCACCGGCGGCTTCGAGGCGTACATCCAGGACCGTAGCGGCGGCACCTCCGCGCAGCTCGAACAGATGGTGCAGAAGTTCATGGCGGCGGCGGCCAAGCGCCCGGAACTGGCCGGGGTGACCAGCACCTTCAACGCCAACGTGCCGCAGTACTTCATCAACCTCGACCGCACCAAGGCGCGTTCGCTGGGGGTAGCCATCAACGATGTGTTCACCGCCATGCAGGCGACCTTCGGCGCCTACTACGTCAACGACTTCACCCTCTACGGGCGGACCTGGAAGGTCAACCTGCAGTCCGAGTCGGACTTCCGCCGCAAGCCCGAGGACCTGACCCAGGTGTACGTGCGCTCCTCCAGCGGCGACCTGGTGCCGCTGTCGGCCCTGGTCAGCGTGCAGCGCACCCTCGGCCCGGATTCCTACGCGCGCTTCAACGTGTTCCCCGCGGCCAAGCTGCTCGGCGGCCCGGCGCCGGGCTACAGCTCCGGCCAGGCCCTGGCGGCGATGCAGGAAGTGGCCGACCAGACCCTCGGCGACAGCTACTTCCTCACCTGGATCGGCTCGGCCTACCAGGAGCTGGAGACCCAGGGCTCGGGCAGCACGGCGTTCGTCTTCGGCCTGATCCTGGTGTTCCTCATCCTCGCCGCCCAGTACGAGCGCTGGACCCTGCCGCTGGCGGTGGTCACCGCGGTGCCCTTCGCGGTGTTCGGCGCCATCCTCGCCATCTGGCTGCGCGGGCTGAGCAACGACGTGTACTTCCAGGTCGGCCTGGTGACGCTGATCGGCCTGGCGGCGAAGAACGCCATCCTGATCATCGAGTTCGCCGTGATGGTCCGCGAGGAGCAGGGGCTGAGCCCGCTGCAGGCGGCGCTGGAGGCGGCCAAGCTGCGCTTCCGGCCAATCGTCATGACCTCCCTGGCGTTCATCCTCGGCGTGGTGCCGCTGGCCATCAGCAGCGGCGCCGGCTCGGCCAGCCGCCATTCGATCGGCACCGGGGTGATCGGCGGCATGCTCGCGGCCACCGTGCTGGCGACCTTCCTCATCCCGATGTTCTACATGCTGGTGGAATCGGCCGCCGAGCGTATGGGCAAGCGCAAGGCCAAGGCCCAGCCGGCTGCCGAAGCGGCCCAGGGGGAGGGGTCGGCGCACTGACGGGCACGGGCGCCGGCCGCCTGGCCGGCGCCTGAAGCCAACTCGCAAATTTCCTCTTCCGGCCCTGCCCCGGGGCCGGCGAATTGATATGCTTGCCGGCGTTTCGTTAGCCTGCTTGCAATTCTTGCCCGAATCTTTCCAGGCCCCGTCAGGCGACGGGGCCAACGGTGTTCCATGACCTTTCGCATCCTGCTGATCCTCGGCGCGCTGAGCGCCTTCGGCCCCATGGCCATCGACTTCTACCTGCCCAGCTTCCCGGCGTTGGCCGCAGCCTTCGGCACCGACGTCGAGCACATCCAGCTGAGCCTGTCGGCCTACTTCGCCGGCCTGGCCATCGGCCAGCTGCTCTACGGCCCGCTGGCCGACCGCTACGGCCGGCGCCTGCCGCTGCTGCTGGGGGTGATCATCTTCACCGCGGCCTCGCTGGCCTGCGCCTTCGCGCCGGACCTGCACTGGCTGATCGGCGCGCGCTTCGTCCAGGCCCTGGGCGGCTGCGCCGGCATGGTCATCTCGCGGGCGGTGGTGCGCGACCTGTGCGATGCGGTGGCGGCGGCCAAGGCCTTCTCGCAGCTGATGCTGGTGATGGGCCTGGCGCCGATCCTCGCGCCCCTGGGCGGCGGCGCGCTGCTGGGGCTGTTCGGCTGGCAGTCGATCTTTCTCTGCCTGGTGGCGTTCAGCGCCGTGGCCGGCAGCGCCATCGCCCTGTGGCTGCCCGAGACCATCCCCGCCGGCCCGCGGCCGCCGCTGTCCGGCGCCCTGGGGGAATACCGCCGGCTGCTGGGCGAGCGCGCCTTCCTCTGCTACGCGCTGACCGGCGGCGTGGCCATCGCCGGGATGTTCGCCTATATCGCCGGCTCGCCCTTCGTCTTCATCCAGCTCTACCAGGTGCCGGCGGAGCACTACGGCTGGATCTTCGGCAGCAACGCCGCCGGCTTCATCCTCATGGCCCAGGTCAACGCGCGGCTGCTGCGCTACCGCGGGCCGGGGTTCTGGCTGCGCCGCGCGGTGTGGGTGTACTTCTTCTGCGGCCTGGCGCTGCTGGCGGTCACCCTGTACCGCCCGGAACACCTGTGGCCGCTGCTGATGCCGCTGTTCGGCGCCATCGCCAGCCTGGGCTTCCTGCTGCCCAACTCCTCGGCCTGCGCCATGGCCGGGCAGGGCAGCCACGCCGGCAGCGCCTCGGCGTTGATGGGCAGCCTGCAGTTCACGGTGGCGGCGGCTGCCTCGGCGCTGGTCGGCGCGCTGCACGACGGCAGCGCGCTGCCCATGGCGCTGGTGATCACGACCTGCGGCGGCTGCGCGGCGCTGCTGGGCTGGTACACCGGGCAGATCAGCGAGCGCAGCGTCTGAGGCGCTTCAGCCGGTCAGTGGCTGCTCCGTGCGCGGCAGCGCGTGGGGCGCGCGCAGGCGGGCCTCCAGAGTGCTGACGAAGTGCCGCGCCTCCTGCTCGTTGCGGAAGTCCACGGCGAACTGATCGAGGCAGACCTGCCAGCGCTTGCCCTGGGCGCCGGCCGACGGACGAACGAGTATGTGCATGGCGCGACACCCGTGTCTGTGTTGGGGGGGAAGCTGAGTGTAGTTCCGCCAGCCGCGCTGTCCGGAGTGACTCGACAATCGGCGCCGGGCCTCGCTGACCTGGGCGACGCTGTGCCCGCTGCCAGGGCAGCCGGCTCGGCCGCGGGGCGCGGTCTCCCGGGAAGGCGCCGCCGGCTTACGACCAAAGGTTGATGGCGGCTCCCCGCGGCCTGTCCATACTCGTTATTCGACCTCGATAAAAACAATTCAGAGGGTCAGATGATGAATTACCGGCAATCCCATGCCCGCTCCATTGCGGACCCTGCCGCCTTCTGGGCCGAACAGGCCGAGGCCGTGGCCTGGTACCAGCGCCCGCGCAACATCCTCGAAGCACTCCCCGACGGCAGCCACCGCTGGTTCGCCGATGGCCGCCTGAACAGCTGCTACCTGGCCCTGGACCGGCAGATCGCCCTGGGCCGCGGCGAGCAGGCGGCGCTGATCTACGACTCCCCGGTCACCGGCGTGCAGCAGCGCTACAGCTTCCGCGAGCTGCGCGACGAAGTGGCGCGCCTGGCCGGCGCCCTGCGCGCCCTGGGCGTGGGCAAGGGCGACGGGGTGATCATCTACATGCCGATGGTGCCCCAGGCGGCCATGGCCATGCTGGCCTGCGCGCGCATCGGCGCGGTGCACTCGGTGGTGTTCGGCGGCTTCGCCCCCTACGAGCTGGCGCTGCGCATCGACGACGCCAAGCCAAAACTGATCCTCACCGCCTCCTGCGGCCTGGAGTTCGAGCGCGTCATCGAATACAAGCCGCTGGTGGACAAGGCCCTGGAACTGGCCCTGCACCAGCCGGCCCAGGTGCTGGTCTGGCAGCGCCCGCAGGCGATGGCCGAGCTGCACGCCGGGCGCGACCTGGATTGGCGCGAGACGGTGGCCCACGCCGAGCCGGCCGACCCGGTGGAGGTGGCCAGCGGCGACCCGCTGTACATCATGTACACCTCCGGCACCACCGGTAAGCCCAAGGGCATAGTGCGCGACAACGGCGGCCACGCGGTGGCCCTGCACTACACGCTGCCGACCATCTTCGGCATGCAGCCGGGCGACGTCTGGTGGGGCATCTCCGACGTCGGCTGGGTGGTCGGCCACTCGCTGATCGTCTACGGCCCGCTGATGAACGGCTGCACCACGCTGTTCTACGAGGGCAAGCCGGTGCGCACGCCGGACGCCGGCAGCTACTGGCGGGTGATCGAGGAACACCAGGTCAACGCGCTGTTCTGCGCGCCCACGGCGATCCGCGCGATCCGCAAGGAAGACCCCAACGGCGAGCTGCTCAAGCGCTACGACCTGGGCTCGCTGCGCCAACTGTTCCTCGCCGGCGAGAAGCTCGACAGCAGCACCCACCAGTGGCTGGAGGAGCTGACCGGCAAGCCGGTGTTCGACCACTGGTGGCAGACCGAGACCGGCTGGCCGGTGACCGCGCCCTGCACCGGGCTGGGCTGCCAGGAGCAGCGCGCCGGTTCCAGCAACCTGGCGGTGCCCGGCTACGACGTGCAGGTGGTGGACGAGGAGGGGCGCCTGCTGGCGCCGGGGCAGACCGGCTCGATCGTCATTGGCCTGCCGCTGCCGCCCGGCTGCGCGCAGACTCTGTGGAACGACCACCCGCGCTACCTCAGCGCTTACCTGCGGGCCTTCCCCGGCTACTACCACACCGGCGACGGCGGCTTCATCGACGAGGACGGCTTCGTCCACATCATGGGCCGCACCGACGACGTGATAAACGTCTCCGGCCACCGCCTGTCCACTGGCGAGATGGAAGAGCTGCTGGCGCTGCACGACGCGGTGGCCGAATGCGCGGTGATCGCCGTGCAGGACCCGCTCAAGGGCCACGTGCCGCTGGGCCTGGTGGTGCTCAAGGACGACGCGCGCGTCACCGAGGAACAGCTGCAGCGCGAACTGGTGGCGCTGGTCCGCGAGCGCATCGGCGCGCTGGCCTGCTTCCAGCGCGCGGTGGTGGTCAAGCGCCTGCCCAAGACGCGCTCGGGCAAGATCCTCCGCGCCGTGCTGCGCAAGATCGCCGACGGCGAGGACTACGCGCCGCCGTCCACCATCGACGACCCGGCCATCCTCGACGAAATCGCCGCCCGCCTGCAGGCCGTGGGCCTAGCCCGGGCCAGCTGAACCCACGCGCCGGCCTGCGGGCCGGCTTTCCTCCAGGGCCGCGTTGCGGCCCTTTTTTTGCCCATGTATCGGCCTCGCGGGCCCTGCCCACGAAATCGCGCGCAGGGCGCGCTCCTACAGGGGAACGGCGCAGGTGGGGCAGCGTAGCGGATCTCATCCGCGATCCGCACCGATATGCCCGGCTATCGCGGACAAGGTCCGCCTACGCCCGTGCCATCCTGGAATTGTAGGAGCGGGCCCTGCCCGCGATTTCGCGCGCAGGGCGCGCTCCTACAGGGGAACGGCGTAGGTGGGGCAGCGTAGGAGCGGATCTCATCCGCGATTCGCACCGATATGCCCGGCCATCGCGGACAAGGTCCGCTACGCCCGTGCCATCCTGGAATTGTAGGAGCGGGCCCTGCCCGCGAAATCGCGCGCAGGGCGCGCTCCTACAGGGGAACGGCGTAGGTGGGGCAGCCCCGTAGGATGGGTTGAGCGAAGCGATACCCATCACCACGGCAGCATGGGTTTCGCAGGCTCAACCCATCCTACGGAACACCTCGGCGTGGCCAGCCAGTAGGCATCCCAACGCCCCGAAAACCGCGAACCCCGTTACCTTTCCGATGATTGGCGGATATTCCGGCTGTGAATACGGAATCCCCTGCCGATATAGAAGAGGATGTTCCGTCGGAATATGTCGTATTTATCTGAGAATGCTGAATTATTTAGTGGCAAAACGCCGGGTTATGTAACAAATTCGGCTTCAAATAGCCCGGTCGAGCTACTAGGCTCGGCTACGAAGGATCCCCCATAAGAACTAGAGCAAGCGCCAGGGCATGACCGACTTCTCGACTCTGCCACTCCCGCCGGAGAACGCCAGCCCGCCAGGCGGCAGCCGCTTCTATCGGCCGCCGCTGCCCGCCGGCTACGTCAGCCGCGCGCGGCTGTGCCAGCGCATGGGCGCGGGCCTGGGCGGGCGCCTGCTGCTGCTCTCGGCCCCGGCCGGGTTCGGCAAGAGTTCCCTGGCCATCGAGTTCTGCGAATCCCTGGCGCCGCACTGGCGCAGCCTGTGGCTGGGCCTGAGCGCGCGGGACAGCGACCCGGGGCGCTTCCTCGAGCGCCTGCTCGACGGGCTGCGCCTGTACCTGCCCAACCTCGGCGACGACGCCATGGCGGTGCTGAAGATGCGCCAGCGCCACCAGCCGTTCGCCTTCGAGGCCTGGCTCGACGACCTGCTCGACGAACTGGCCGAGCGCCTGTCCACCGAGGCGCCGCTGCTGCTGGTGCTGGACGACTACCACCTGGCCCAGGGCGCGGTGCTCGACCGCTGCCTGCAATTCCTCCTCAACCACCAGCCGCCCGGCCTGGTGCTGCTGGTCACCAGCCGCCAGCGCCCGGACTGGCACCTGGCGCGCCTGCGCCTGTCGCGCCAGTTGCTGGAGCTCAGCGAGCAGGACCTGCGCCTGACCGCCGAGGAAACCGCCGCCCTGGTCTCGGCCAGCGGCACCCCGGCCAGCGAGGCGCTGGTCGAGCGCCTGATCGAACGCAGCGAAGGCTGGATCGCCGGCCTGCGCCTGTGGCTGCTGGCGCACCCCGAGGGCCTCGGCGGGCAGGGCTGCGACGCGCCGCTGAACGGCACCGAGGAACTGATCCGCGACTATTTGCTGGAAGAGGTGATCGACAAGCAGCCGCCGGAGGTCCAGGCCTTCCTGCTGCAGACGGCGCGCTTCGAACGCTTCTGCGGCGAACTGTGCGACGCCCTGCGCGACAGCCACGACAGCGCCGCCATCCTGCGCCACCTGCAGCGGCACCAGGTGTTCCTGGTGCCGCTGGACGAGCAGGGCCAGTGGTTCCGCTACCACCACCTGTTCTCCGACCTGCTGCTGGCCCGCGAACTGCCGGCCGACGGCCCCTCGGCGGGTTCGCTGCACCTGCGCGCCTGCCGTTGGTTCAGCTCCCGCGGGCTGCTCGACGAGGCGGTGGACCAGGCCCTGCGCGCCGGCCACCCGGAAGTGGCGGCCAGCCTGGTGCAGAGCCTGTCGGAAGAACAACTGCTGGCCGAGCAGAACGTCGCCACCCTGCTGCGCTGGAAAATGGACCTGCCCGACAGCCTGCTGGCGAGCACGCCGCGGCTGATCGTGCTGTACAGCTGGGCCCTGGCCCTGGCCTGCCAACTGGACGCCGCCGAGGAACTGGGCGCTCAGCTGGCGCGCTTCCTGCCCGCCGCCGACGCCGCCACCCAGGCCGACCTGCTGGCCCAGTGGCAGGCCCTGGCCGGGATCATCGCCCGCGGCCGCGGCGACATCGAAGGCGCCGAGCGGCACTGCGCCGAGGCCCTGGCGCAGCTCCCGATGGAGCGCTCCGGGCCGCGCCTGATGTGCCTGTCGAGCCTGGCCAACCTGGCCATCGTGCGCGGCGACTCCTGGGGCGCCCGCGGCCTCAACCGCGAGGCCCTGGAGTTGGCGCAGCGCTTCGGCAACCCCTTGCTCGAAGCGCTGGTGCACTACGACCGCGCCCGCGGCCTGCAGGCCCGCGGCGAGGTCCTGCGCGCCAGCGAGGAACTGGAGCAGGGCCTGGCGCGCCTGGCCGGGCAACCGGCGCACCGGCGCTACGCCGTGCGCGGCCGGCTGCTGATCTACCAGGGCTACCTGCGCGGCCTGGGCCTGCAAGGCGAGGAGGCACGCCAGAAGCTGCGCGCAGGCATCGAGGAGGCCCGCGCCTGCCGCGACGTCAGCCTGGTGATCGGCTACTGCGCGCTGGCCGGCCTGGAAGGGCGCCAGGGCAACTACACCCAGGCCTTCGCCCAACTGGCCGAGGCCGAACGGCTGATGCACGTGTGGGACGTGCCGCCGGTCTACTACCTGTCGGTCATCACCCTGGTCAAATGCGAGCTGTGGCTGGCCCAGGGGCAACTGGAGCTGGCCTCGGCCTGGCTGGAGCGCCTGGGGGAAACCTATTCGGGGGCCAACCCGGCGACGCCGCCGGAGTGCCACCCGCAACTGCCGTACTACATCGAACTGCTGCAAGCGCAACTGGCCCGCCGCGAGGAACGCCCGGCCGAGGCCGAGCGCCGCCTGCGCACGCTGATCGCCGCGGCCCAGCCGGCCGGGGCGCAGATGCCGGCGCGCCTGGCCCAGGCGCAACTGGCCGGCCTGCTGTTGCAGCAAGGCCGCGAACGCGAGGCCCGCGAAGCGCTGGACGCCTGCCTGCAAGGCGCCGTCGGCGGGGCGCTGCTGCCCTTGCAGGAGCTGCTGGCCCAGGAACCGGACTGGCTGCGCGAGCAACTGGAGCAGCGCGCGCCCTGTCCATTGCAACGCCTGCTGCTACAACGCCTGCCGGCCCAGGCAGAACGCCCGGCCACCCTCGCCGACGGCCTCAGCGGCCGCGAGCTGGCGGTGCTGGAGCTGATCGCCCAGGGCCTGTCCAACCAGGAAATCAGCGAGCGCCTGTTCATCTCGCTGCATACCGTGAAGAGCCATGCGCGGCACATCAACGACAAGCTTGGGGTGGAAAGGCGCACCCAGGCGGTGGCCCGGGCGAAGGTGTTGGGGTTGTTGCGTTAGTTGGTCGCTTGGCTCTTCGTAGGAGCGAGCTTGCTCGCGAATGGGATTTACCGGCAGCAGCTGTGTTTCGGATCGACTCCGTTCCCTCTCCCCAGCCCTCTCCCTGAAGGGAGAGGGGGCTAAACCGTGCCGAGAGAAGGAATGGTTTTAGCCGGAAACCACCGCGCCTGCCGGCTGACTCGGGAAAACCAGACCACGCCGAACGGTCCCCTCTCCCTTCAGGGAGAGGGTTAGGGAGAGGGCGCTCTTCAAGGCCAGCACCGAAGCCAACGGCAGAACACATTCGAGAGCAAGCTCGCTCCTACGAAGAGCTGCGATCCGCGCTATTTATTCCTTCGGCGGACTCAAATCCAACGCCTTCGGCGCCGGCGCGCCCTTCGCCGGCTTGGCCAACTGGCGCTGCACGTCGGCCTGGATGCCCTGCAGTACCGGCAGCAGCTCGCGCATGTTTTCCCGCACTTCCGGGTAGGGATGCTTGTCGGCGAACGCCTGCACCCGCGCCAGCAGCTGGCCGCGGGTTTCGCCGGGCAGGTGGATGAACAGCTCCGGCAGCTGCTTGGCCAGTTCGGCGCTGTACAGCACCAGGTCCTGGCGCTCGAACTGCGCGGTCAGGTCCAGGTAGTCCAGGGCGCTGCTGGTCAGCATCGCCGCCGCGGCCTTGGCTTCCTGCATGCCCTTCAGGCGCACCGGGTTGCGCTGCTCGCTCTGCGCCAGGGTCATCCAGAATTCCACCGTCAGGTTGAACAGGATGGCCTGCTCGCGCAGCGAATAGCTCATCAGGCCCAGGGCTTCTGCGCCGTAGGGCTGCTTGGCGGCGCGGAAGTCGAAGTACAGGCGCATCAGCTCCTTGAGCTTGAACAGCACCTCGCGCGCCTCGTTCTGGCGCAGCTCCAGCGGCGCGTAGATGTTCATCTGCGGGCGGAAGTTCTCCTCGCTGACCATGCGCTGATAGATCGGCCCGGTGAATTCGCCGCTGCGCCGCGGCAGGCTGTTGGCCTGGGTTTCCTCGATCTTCTTCAGCGCGTCGATCAGTTGCTGGTAGTCCTCGCTGGTCCAGGTGCGCTGGATGTCCGGGATGCGCTGGCCGAGGTAGAACAGCTCGTTGCCGGCGGCTGCGGCGGGGCGGCAGACGACCAGCAAAAGGATGGCCAGCGGCCACAGCAGGCGGCGTGTTAGGGTCGGCACGAACGGGCTTTCCTTGCGCGGGAGCGGTCGGCCTAGGTTAGCGACGGGCGGGGCCGGCGTCACCCCGCGCCTTGGTTGGGTGGAGGTGGCATGACGATCCAGGAATCCGGCGCGGTGCTGGCGGTGTTCGAGGACCTCGGCGGCTACGGCGCCCTGGCGCGCCAGGAGGGCAGCGGCGAGGGGCCGCTGGTCAACCACCTGCAGCGCGCCAACATCCAGTTGGCGAGCATCCCGGTGTTCGTCGCCAAGGGCCTGGCCGAGACTACGGTGAACGACCTGCTGGCGGCGGCCAAGGTCTCGCGGCGCACCTTCTACAAGTACTTCGACGGCAAGCTCGACGTGCTCGAGGGCATCTACCGCACCGCCGTGCAGCTGCTGCTGATGCGCTTCCGCGAGATGCGCACCGCCACCGGCAGCAGCGAGGCCTGGCTGCGCGCCATGGTCGCGCGCTTCTTCGACTACCACCAGGCGGTGGGGCCGATCATCCGCCTGATGCACGAGGAAGCGTTACGCTCCGACTCACCCCTGGCCGCGCACCGCCGCCAGGCGCTGCACGAGTTGCAGGCGCTGCTGGAGGAACGTTTCGTCGGCGAGGGCGTCAAGCATGCGCCCCTGACCTACCAGGCGCTGCTCTGGGCTCTGGAGGCAGCCTCCCACGAACTGCTCGGCGGCGCCGTGCGGCCCGACCTGGAAGAGGTCAAGCGGGTGCTCGGCGACCTGCTGGTCGACAGCCTCTGCAAGCGCACTACCTAGGTTGGGCGCAACGCGTTGGGGCGCTGTGCTCTGATCGGGCATCGACAACAACGCGCACCGGAGTGCCCCATGTCCGCAACCTACAGCCTGCAACCGCCGCTGGCGGCCGGCTTCGCCCGCCTGGGCTTCGGCGCCCTGCCGCTGGAAGCCCTGATCGACCGCTACGCGCCGAGCGAGGCCGGTTCGCGCTTCATCGAGGTGGACGGCTTCCCGATCCACTACCGCGACGAGGGCGGCCGCGACAAGCCGGTGCTGGTGCTGGTGCACGGGGTGATGGCGTCGCTGCACACCTGGGACGGCTGGGTGGCGGAGATGGCACGGCACTTCCGCATCGTCCGCCTCGACGTGCCCGGCTTCGGCCTCACCGGCGGCGGCCGCGACCGCGACTACAGCGGCGAGCGCCTGGTGAAGGTGTTCGGCCTGTTCCTCGAACGCCTGGGGCTGGACAGGGTGTCCATCGCCGGCAACTCCCTGGGCGGCTACATCGCCTGGAACTACGCCCTGGCCCAGCCGCACAGGGTGGAGCGGCTGATCCTGGTCGACCCGGCCGGCTACCACATGCAGAAGGTGCCGCTGATGATCGCCAGCGCCGCGCTGCCCGGCGCCGGCCTGCTGATGCCGGCCTGGATGCCGCGGGCCCTGGTGGCCCAGGGGATCAGGGAGGTCTACGGCAACCCGCAGCGCATCCAGCCCGGGGTGGTCGATCGCTACTACGACATCAGCCGCCGCCCGGGCAACCGTCGCGCCATGATCGACATCTTCCGCGTGCTGGTGAAGGCCAACCGCGAGGAACTGCCGGGCACCCCGGCGCGGGTGGCGCAGCTCAAGGCGCCGACGCTGCTGATGTGGGGCGAGCGCGACCGCTGGATTTCGCCGAAGCACGTGCCGCTGTGGCAGCGCGACCTGCCGGGCATCCAGGTGAAAACTTATCCCGGGGTGGGCCACATTCCCATGGAGGAAATCCCGCAGCAGACGGCGGCGGATGCGTTGCGCTTCCTGCATGCCTGATCGGGCCTGCGATGAAAAAGCCCCGGTTCGCCGGTAATGCTGTTCACTTAAGAAAGGATGCCGTTTCTCTGCCTGGGGGAAACGGTATTTTCATATGGCTGGGGCTATGGCTTGGCTTGCGAACGCGGAAACCCAGTTGCCTTGGCTTGGGTGTTTCTGCGCCGCACCGAGTCTGCCCGACCGTCTTGTTTCGCCCCCTCGGGCGAGTCCCTTTTGTCAAACGCCACAAAAGGAACCAAAAAGGCTTGCCCCGCATACGGGCCCGATGGAGCCGGGCTACCCTCGCGAATTCCCCCGCCACGGAGGCCCGCCCCGAGGGTACGTCCCTGTAGCCCATCGGGGCTCTCGCGACATCCATGTCGCATGACCTCCTGAGCGCGGGTTTCGCTCGGCCTTCTGAAGGGGCGTTTCGGAGTGCGCGGATGTTTCTCTGGAAGTCTCAAGAGCAAAAGCCAGAGCCAATGCGCTTTGGCTTTTCGTAGGAGCGAGCTTGCTCGCGAACCCAGGGCTCGCGTTCTCGGGAATGACGAGAAGAGGTAGGCGTTCCGGGATGACGCCGAACTCCCCGCACGCTCCGAATAGCCCCCTCTCCCTTTGGGAGAGGGCTGGGGTGAGGGAGCGAAGCCAGGCTGGCGCACCTTCGCTGAACCACCACCTATCGCTTAAGTGAACAGCATTACCGGTTCGCCGGGGCTTTTTCGTTGTGCAGGGGAAACGCCTCTCGTGCGGACATAGGCGCAGGCTGCGCCGAGGTGCTTTTCGTAGGATGGGTTGAGCTTGCGAAACCCATCGGGCCAGGGTGATGGGTATCGCTTCGCTCAACGCCATCCTACGAAAAGCCGTAACACCAACGCCCCGACGAGGCGGGGCGTTGTGGGAAAGCCGGAATCAACCCGCATGCGCCATCGGCTGCGGATCGTATTCCTTGCGCACCTGGTACAGCAGGTCGAGGTTGTCGTGCTGCCACGGGTGGAAGTCCTTGCGGAAGAAGTCGCGGTATTCGCGCAGCAGCGGGCGGAACACGCCGTCCTTGCCCCAGCTCCATTTCAGGCCGTCGCGCCAGACGCGCCAGTTCCACAGCAGGCCGTCGCGCTTGAGCATGTGCACCAGGCCGCGGAAGGTGTCGAGGACGAAGAAGAAGGTCGCCATCACCATCGCCCGGCGCAGCAGGCGGCGGCTGCCGCAGACCTGGTTGTAGACGTCGAAGGCCACCGCCTTGTGCTCGGTTTCCTCCAGCGCGTGCCAGCGCCACAGGCGTTGCATCACCGGCTCGGCGCCTTCCAGGGTGCGCGGGTTGGTGAGCAGGCCGTTGGCCATGATCGCGGTGATGTGCTCCAGCGCCGCGGTGGCCGCCAACTGGCGGCGGGTGCTGAACTTCTTCTGGGTGTAGCGGATGCGCGCCTGGGCCAGTTTCTCGATGCGCGTGATGTCGTAGCCCTGGTCCTTCAGGCGCTGGCTGTACACCAGGTGCTCGCGGCTGTGGTGGCCTTCCTGGCCGATGAAGCCGCGGATCTGCTCCTTGAGCACCGGGTCGGCGATCTGCTCGCGGAAGTTGCGCACCGAGTCGATGAAGAAGCGTTCGCCGTCGGGGAAGAGCACCGACATGGCGTCGAACAGGTGCGACTTGAAGGCGTCCCCGCCGTGCCAGTGGCGCGGCAGCGGATCGGGCAGCTCGAAGTCCATGTGCCGTGGCTTGATTTCCAGTCCTGCGGGGGTCGTGCTGGCCATGACGGCTCCATTGTTGTGGGTTTCCATGGCACCGATCTTGGGCTTGCGGGGGAAGGCTCACAAGGTTATCTTCTGCCAACTTTCCGGTCATATCCGGCCAGCGGTCAGAACAAGAAGAAGCCCATGAAGCAACCGCTCACCTTCACCGCCGAACTGGTTCCCGTGGCCTACGCCCAGGCCCTGCTCGACCTCGCCGAGGAGCTCGGCGTGCCGCGCCAGCGCCTGCTCGAACTGGCCCGGGTGCGCCCCGAAGTGCTGCAAAGCCCGGCCGGGCGCCTGTCCTTCGTCGACTTCAACCTGCTCGCCGGCGCCGCCCTGGCCAACTGCGGCGAGCCGGCCTTCGGCCTGCTGCTGGGCCAGCGCCTGAACGTCTCCACCCACGGCATCCTCGGCTACGCGGTGCTGTCCAGCGCCAACCTGGAAAAGGCCATCGACTTCGCCCTCAAGTACTACCGCGTGCTGGGCCTGGCCTACGACCTGGAGCGCGTCGAGGAGCAGGACCGCTCGCAGCTGCGCGCCAGCGAGTCGATTCCCCTGGGGCCCATGCAGCGCTTCGCCGGCGAGGGCCTGATGACCAGCCTGTACACCATCGCCCGCTTCCTCGTCGGCGAGCCGCTGCAGGGCGTGGAGGTCGGTTTCGCCTTCCCCGCGCCGCCCTATGCCGAGCGCTACACCGAGGTGTTCGGCGTGGCGGCGGCCTTCGACCAGCCGTTCCACTTCATCAGCCTGCCGCGGGAATACCTCAATCGCCCCATGGCCCTGGCCAACCCGGCCACGGTGCAGATGTGCGAGCAGCAGTGCGAGGCGCTGCTGGCCAGCTTGGACGTGCAGGAAGGCCTGCTCACCCGCATCCGCCGCCTGCTGCTGGCGCGCCCCGGCGAGTTCCCCGACCTGGACACCGCCGCCCGCGAGCTGCATACCAGCGGCCGCAGCCTGCGCCGGCACCTGTCCAGCCTGGGCACCACCTACCAGCAGGTGCTGGACGACGTGCGCAAGCGCCTGGCCCTGCAGTACCTCACCACCACCCACCTGCCGCTGTACGAGATCGCCCTGCTGCTGGGCTTCAACGACCCGTCGAACTTCCGCCGGGCGTTCCGCAAGTGGACCGGCAAGCTGCCCACCGACTACCGCGCCGACTGAACACGGGGAGTTGAAGCGCAGCGGCTTTGCCGTCACCCTTGGCGTTTGTCGAAACCTGCCAGGAAATACCCCATGGACGCCGCCCAGCCCGCGCTGATCCGCGAAACCTTCCCCGTCGGCCCCCTGCAGTGCAACTGCACCATCATCGGCGACCCCGTGACGAAGAAGGCCATCGTGGTCGACCCGGGCGGCGACCACGAGCTGATCCTGCAGCGCCTCGACGCCCTGGGCCTGAAGGTCGTCAGCATCATCCACACCCATGCGCACCTGGACCACTTCCTCGCCTCCGGGCAGATGAAGGAGAAGACCGGCGCCACCCTGCACCTGCACCAGGGCGACCAGTTCCTCTGGGACAACCTGGAGATGCAGTGCCGCATGTTCGGTGTGCCCTACAAGCCGGTGCCTTCGCCGGACCAGTGGCTGCAGGACGACGAGGAACTGGCCTGCGGCTGCGGCGTGGCGCTGCACACCCCGGGGCACACGCCGGGCTCGATGAGCTTCTGGTTCCCCGGCGCCAGGCTGCTGATCGCCGGCGACACCCTGTTCCGCCGCGGCATCGGCCGCACCGACCTGTGGGGCGGCGACTACGCCACCATCGAGCGTTCGATCAAACAGCGCCTGTACAGCCTGGACGAGGAGGCCACTGTGGTCACCGGCCACGGTCCGGACACGCGCCTGGGCGATGAAATGCGCGAGAATCCCTTCATTCGTGCTTAAGGTTGTTGTGGAATCTTTTGCACGTTCCAAGCTCTAACTTGCCGCCCGGGAAAGGGCGTATCGCTTTCAAGGAGTCCTCCTTCATGTTCACCGCACGTCGTCTGTCCATGGTCGCGGCCGTCACCGCCTTCGCTCTCATGGCCGGTTGCGCCTCGCAGAATCCCTATGACCCCAACACCCAGGTTCCGCAGGAGGGCGGCGTGAGCAAGACCGCCAAGTACGGCGGCCTGGGCGCGCTGGCCGGCGCCGTGGCCGGCGCGGCGATCAACCACGACAACCGCGGCAAGGGCGCGCTGATCGGCGCCGCAGTGGCCGGCATGGCCGGCGCCGGCTACGGCTACTACGCCGACAAGCAGGAAGCCCAGCTGCGCCAGCAGATGCAGGGTACCGGCGTGCAGGTGCAGCGCCAGGGCGATGACATCAAGCTGATCATGCCGGGCAACATCACCTTCGCCACCGATTCGGCGAACATCGCCCCGTCCTTCTACGCGCCGCTGAACAACCTGGCGAACTCCTTCAAGCAGTTCAACCAGAACAGCATCGAGATCGTCGGCTACACCGACAGCACCGGCAGCCGCCAGCACAACATGGATCTGTCGCAGCGCCGGGCGCAGAGCGTGGCGACCTACCTGACTTCGCAAGGCGTCGACGGCACCCGCGTGAGCACCCGCGGCATGGGGCCGGACCAGCCGATTGCCAGTAACTCCACTGCTGATGGTCGTGCGCAGAACCGTCGCGTCGAGGTGAACCTGAAGGCCCTGCCGGGCGCCCAGGGCACCGCGCCGCAGGGTGGCCAGCAGCAGTATCAGTAAGCGTTGCCTGGATGAAGAAAGCCCGCCGGTTCAGGCTGTGTGAAAACCCGAGCGGCTCTTCGAAGAGTGCGTTCCTACGTGAAATCTGAAAAGGCTTGGCTATTCAGCCAACCCAGAATCCGCGTAGAAACGCGAAATCCAGGTTGTTTTTTAACCAGCTGGACCGATCCGGAGGTTTTCACACGGCCTGGGTTGGCGGGCTTTTTGTTGGGACAGGGGTATTGGTCGTGCCACCGGGGCGTCCGGCGTGGTCGGCGCCCTACGCCAGGCTTGACCGTGACGTAGGGCGCATAACCGTTCGCGGTTATCCGCCGCTTCACCTTCACCACAACCCACGCCAAGGTCGAACCCGAAGTCGCCTCGGGCCAAGGCCAGACGGCGGATAACGCCGTAGGCGTTATGCGCCCTACGCGGGGTTTGACCGGGACGTAGGGCGGATAACCGTTCGCGGTTATCCGCCGTTTCACCTTCACCACAACCCGCGCCAAGCCCCGTAGGATGGGTTGAGCGAAGCGATACCCATCACCAGGGTTCGATGGGTATCGCAAGCTCAACCCATCCTACGAAAAGCGCCTCGGCGTATGCGGCCCCACCCGAAAAGCGCACCCCCTCAAGCCTTGGCTCCCGCCGGATACTCCCGGTGCAACTGCGCCAGCATCTGATCCTTGCGCTCCCACAGCTGGTTCACCCAGCGCTGGAACTCCGCGCGGTAGTCCGCATCCTGGTCATAGCTCTTGCCGATGAACTGCCGCGGGATCTCCATTTCCTCGAAGCGCACCACCACGCGCTTCAGGCGCCCGGACAGCAGGCACCAGAAGGTCGGGCTGCCGTCGGGGTAGTGGATGGTCACGTTGACCAGGGTGCGCAGCTGCTCGCCCATGGCGTCGAGGACGAAGGCGATGCCGCCGGCCTTGGGCTTGAGCAGGTGCTGGAACGGCGAGCCCTGCTCGTCGTGCTTGGCGCGGGTGAAGCGGGTGCCTTCGAGGAAGTTGAAGATGGCCACCGGGATGCGCTTGAACTTGGCGCAGGCCTTGCGGGTGGTGGCCAGGTCCTGGCCCTGCTTCTCCGGGTGTTTCGCCAGGTAGGCCTTGCTGTAGCGCTTCATGAAGGGGAAATCCAGCGCCCACCAGCACAGGCCGATGACGGGCACCCAGATCAGCTGCTGCTTGAGGAAGAAGCGCAGCAGCGGGATGCGCCGGTTGAGCTGGTACTGCAGGACCAGGATGTCGACCCAGCTCTGGTGGTTGCTGGTGACCAGGTAGGAATGGTCGTACTCCAGGCCTTCCAGGCCCTGGACGTTCCAGCCGGTGCGTTGCACTAGGTTCATCCAGCCCTTGTTGCAGCTGATCCAGCCTTCGGCGATCAGCCCCATGATCCGCCGGCAAACCGCCTGGGCTGGGGCGAAGGGCAGCAGCAGCTTGAACAGCGTCATGCCGAACAGCGGGACGCACCAGCACAGGGTGCTGAGGATCAGCAGCAGGCCGGCGAGCGAGCCGCGCAGGGCATGGGGAAGGAAGTTGAGCATGGATGTTCCTTGTACATGGGCGACGCTCGGCGGCGGCGCGTGGTCGGGGTTCCGGCCCCGTCGTTTCGGGTGGCACCTTCCTGTGCCGGCGTTGGCCTGGGCCGCCCGCGGGCGGCCCTCCTTGGAGTCAGGTCTGTTGCGTGTCGGCCTGGATCGCGGTGAGCGCGATGGTGTAGACGATGTCTTCCACCAGGGCGCCGCGCGACAGGTCGTTCACCGGCTTGCGCAAGCCTTGCAGCATGGGGCCGATGCTGATGCAGTCGGCGCTGCGCTGCACCGCCTTGTAGGTGGTGTTCCCGGTGTTCAGGTCGGGGAACACGTACACCGTGGCGCGGCCGGCCACCGGGCTGTCGGGGGCCTTCTGGCGGCCGACGCCGGCGACGGCGGCGGCATCATACTGCAAGGGCCCGTCGATCAACAGATCGGGGCGTTTTTCCTGCGCGATACGCGTCGCTTCCCGCACTTTGTCGACATCCGCGCCGGTTCCGGAGTCCCCCGTGGAGTAGCTGATCATCGCCACCCGCGGGACGATGCCGAAGGCCTGCGCCGAGTCGGCACTCTGCAGGGCGATCTCGGCCAGGTCACTGGCCGAAGGATCGGGATTCACCGCGCAGTCGCCGTAGACCACCACCTGGTCGGGCAGCAGCATGAAGAACACCGAGGACACCAGGTTGTAGCCGGGCGCGGTCTTGATCAGCTGCAGCGCCGGGCGGATGGTGTTGGCGGTGGTGTGGATGGCGCCGGAGACCAGGCCGTCCACTTCCTCCAGGGCGAGCATCATGGTGCCCAGCACCACGTTGTCTTCCAGCTGCTGCTCGGCCATGGGCGCGTTGAGGTTCTTGCCCTTGCGCAGCTTCACCATGGGCTCGACGTAGCGGCTGCGCACCAGGTCCGGGTCGATGACCTCCAGGTCCGCCGGCAGGGCGATGCCGAGCATCTGCGCCACCGCCTGGACGTCGTCGGGCTTGGCCAGCAGCACGCAGCGGGCGATGCCGCGGGCGTGGCAGATCACCGCCGCCTGCACGGTGCGCGGCTCGCTGCCCTCGGGCAGGACGATGCGCTTGCCGGCGCGGGCGGCGCGCTGCGTCAGCTGGTAGCGGAACACCGGCGGCGACAGGCGCGGCTCGTGGGGCGCGCCGCAGCGCTCGCGCAGCCATTCGAAGTCGATGTGCCCGGCGACGTATTCGGTGACGTGCTCGGCGCGCTCGCGGTCGTCGATGGGGATTTCCTTGTTCATCCGCGTCAGGTCGCCGGCGGTGTCGTAGGAGCCGGTGTTCACCGTCAGCACCGGCAGGCCGCTCTGCAGGGCGCTGCGGCACAGCTCCATGATCCGCGCGTCCGGCGCCAGGCCGCTGCACAGCAGCAGGCCGGCCAGGGGCACGCCGTTCATGGCCGCCAGGCAGGCGGCGAGGATGATGTCGTCGCGGTCGCCCGGCACCACCACCAGCACGCCGGGCTTGAGCAGGTGCACGGTGTTCGGCGCCGAGGGCGCGCAGAGGATGATCTTCTGCACCCGGCGCTGCTCGTAGTCGCCGGCGTTGAGCACGCTGGCGTTGAGCAGGTCGGCCACGTCGCGGGTGCGCGGGGCGTTGAGGTCGTCCTGCCAGGGGATGCAGCCGAGCAGGCGGAACTCGCCGCCGCGCATCAGCGCCGAGTGCTCGCTCAGGCGCGAGGCGAAGCGCTGGGCGGCGGCCTCGCCTTCCAGCGGGCGGCCTTCCTCGTCGACGTCGCGGACCTTGTTGAGGATCACCCCGAGCAGCTTCGGGTCGTGGGCGCCGCCGAACAGCTGGGCCTGGATTTCCAGGCGGTCGCACAGCTCGTTGAGCGTCTCGTTCTCCGGCGCCGAGACGAGGATGACCTCGGCGTCGGTGCTCTTGGCCAGGTGGAAGTTGATGCGCGCGGCGTAGCTGACGTGGCGGGTGGGGACCATGCCCTCGATGATCATCACGTCCTGGCCTTCGGCGGCGGCCCGGTACTCGTGGATGATGCCTTCGAGCAGGTCGTCCAGCAGGCCGTCGCCGAGCATCCGCTCGACCTTGCCCAGGGGCAGCGGGGTGGGCGGCTTCAGGCCGTGGGTGCGGGCCACCAGCTCGCTGGAGCGTTCCGGGCCGTCGTCGCCGGGTTGCGGCTGGGCGATGGGTTTGTAGAAGCCGACCTTCAGGCCGGCGCGCTGCAGGGCGCGGATCAGCCCGAGGCTGATGGAGGTGAGGCCGACGCCAAAGCCGGTCGGGGCGATGAAGAAGGTATGCATCCGGGCTCCTTAAGCCGTTCGGGTTCGCTGCGGCCCTTGTGGGGCCGGGGAGGCAATCTTCAGCCGAGCACGGCCAGGGTGTCGAGGGCGATCTGGCGTTCCTCGTTGGTCGGGATCACCAGCACCCGCGGATGGCCCTGGGCGTGGATCGGCCCCTCGACGCCGCGCACGCAGCGGGCGTTGGCCTCGCCGTCGAGCTGCAGGTTCATCACGTGCAGGTGCTGCACCGTGAGGTTGCGCACCAGGGGCGAGTTCTCGCCGATGCCGCCGGTGAAGATCAGCCCGTCCAGGCGCGGCAGGGCGCAGGTCATGGCCGCCAGGGACTTGGCCAGGCGGTAGCAGAACACCTCGATGGCCAGCGCCGCGTTGGCGTGGCCCTGCTCGCGGGCGTGCTCCAGGGTGCGCATGTCGTTGGACAGGCCGGACAGCCCGAGCAGGCCGCTGTCGTGGTTGAGCATGTGGTCGATCTTTTCCAGGCTCCAGCCCAGGGTGCGCGCCAGGTGGCTGTGCAGGTTGGGGTCGACGTCGCCGCTGCGGGTGCCCATCACCAGGCCTTCCAGGGGTGTCAGGCCCATGCTGGTGTCGCGGCTCTGGCCCTCGGCGATGGCGCAGGTGGAGCTGCCGTTGCCCAGGTGCGCGGATATCCAGTAGCTGTCGCCCAGGGCCAGGCCGCTGATCTCGGCGGCGCGGTGGCTGACGTAGCGGTGGCTGGTACCGTGGAAGCCGTAGCGGCGCACGTGCTGTTCGCGGTACAGCGGCTCCGGCAGGGCGTAGCGGTAGGCGCGCGGCGGCAGGCTCTGGTGGAAGGCGGTATCGAACACGGCGACGTGGGGCAGCTGTGGATAAAGCGCCATGGCCGCCTCGATGCCCAGCAGGTTGGCCGGGTTGTGCAGCGGCGCCAGGGGCACGGTGTCGCGGATCGCCTGGAGCACCTCGGCGTCGATCCGGCAGGCCTGGGTGAAGCGCTCGCCGCCGTGCACCACGCGGTGGCCGATGGCGTGCAGCGGGCCCTTAACGGCCTGCTCCACCAGCGGCAGCAGGCGCGCCAGGGCGACTTCGTGGCCGGCGCCGTCGCCCAGTTCCAGGCTGTCGCGCTGGCCGCCGCGGACCCAGCCGAGCACCGCGCCGGGCTCGCCCAGGCGCTCGGCCAGGCCGTGGAGGACGAAGCCCTCGCGGTCCTCGCCGGCCAGGGCGAACTTGATCGAGGAACTGCCGCAGTTGATTACCAGGATGTTGCGTGCCGCCATGCTCGTCTCAGTCCTTGTCGTCGGAGTGGGTTGCCCGGGCGCACCAGCCGCAGGCGAAGGGCCGGCCGATCAGCGCCGCGCGCGCCTCGGCGTCCAGCACCCAGGGGCGCGACTGCCAGGGCGGCTGGTGGCGCAGGTGCTGGGTGTGGCCGCAGGACAACACTGCCACCCAGTGGCCGTCCTCGTCCTGATGGAAGTCAAGCAGGCGCGGCGGCTCGCGCACGGGCCATCCGTCCGCCTTCGGGTCGCTTTCATCCCCGGCCCGGCGTAGACTTGTCCGCTCAACTTCTTTTTCCGAAAGGTTCTTCCCCATGCAGATCGCAGCCAACAAGGCGGTTTCCATCGACTATACCCTGACCAACGACGCAGGTGAGGTCATCGACAGTTCCGCCGGCGGCGCTCCGCTGGTGTACCTGCATGGTGCCGGCAACATCATCTCCGGTCTGGAGAAGGCCCTGGAAGGCAAGCAGGTCGGCGACGAACTGGACGTGGCCATCGAGCCGGGCGAAGCCTACGGCGAATACAGCGCCGAGCTGGTCGCCACCCTGAGCCGCGAAATGTTCGAAGGCGTCGACGAGCTGCAGGTCGGCATGCAATTCCACGCTTCCGCTCCGGACGGCGGCATGCAGATCGTCACCATCCGCGACATCGACGGCGACGACGTGACCGTCGACGGCAACCACCCGCTGGCCGGCCAGCGCCTGAACTTCAAGGTCAAGGTGGTCAACGTGCGCGAAGCTTCCGAGGAAGAAGTCGCCCACGGCCACATCCATGGCGAGGGCGGCCACCACCACTGAGGTGTTTCGTCGGGCCGATTGATGGCCCGGTGACACCCGGTCGGAGCTGCTAAGCTTGTACCCGTGAAAGGCGCCTGAGGGCGCCTTTCGCATGCACGGACGCTGGGCCTTTTTCCCGAACCGACTGGGATGCGCCGCGTGGACGACTTGTCCGGCCGGGCGCACGGCACTTCGTGTGCCTATTTCATTCAAGGAGTACTCCAATGAGCGCTTTTCACGATCTGACTCTGCGTGGCCTGGATGGCCAGGATCTGCCGCTCTCCCCATTGAAGGGCAAGGTGGTGCTGGTGGTGAACGTCGCCTCCAGGTGTGGTCTGACCCCGCAGTACGCCGGGCTGGAGAAGCTCTACCAGCAATACCGCGACCGCGGCTTCGTGGTCCTGGGCCTGCCCTGCAACCAGTTCGCCGGCCAGGAGCCGGGCAGCGAGGCGGACATCCAGTCGTTCTGCTCGCTGAACTACGGCGTCAGCTTCCCGATGTCGGCCAAGCTCGAGGTCAACGGCCCCGAGCGCCATCCGCTGTACCGCCTGCTGGCGGGCGAGGGCGCCGAGTTCCCCGGCGACATCACCTGGAACTTCGAGAAGTTCCTGCTCGCCCCCGACGGCCGCGTGCTGGCGCGCTTCAGCCCGCGCACCGCGCCGGACGACGCGGCCCTGGTGCAGGCCATCGAGAAGGCCCTGGGCTGAGCCCGCGCACCGGCAGGAGAGGGCGCTTGCGCCAATCCTGCCGGCATTTCCCTCATCCATGCCAGCTGTCCCATGGAGGGCTTCGACGAGGTGCGCCTGCGCTTCGCGCTGGAGCGGCACGTCAGCTGGCACTGAAGCCGCTGCCTGTGGCACAGAATCACCGCCATCAATAGTGCTGGGCAGGGCGAGACGACCGGTCATATCCTGCGCCCCATGAACACCAGCATCCGACTCGACAAGCGCGACCTCATCCTGGCCAAGGGCTCGGCGGTCATGACCCGCTGCGGCTACCACGGCACCGGGGTGCAGGACATCGTCCAGGCCGCGGGCATTCCCAAGGGCTCCTTCTACCACTACTTCGAGAGCAAGGAAGACTTCGCCCTGCAGGCCCTGGAGCACATCTACGGCTCGCGCCTGCAGCGCTACGCCGAGGCCCTGGGCAACCCGGCGCTGGGCCCGCGCGCGCGCATCCTCGGCTACTACGCCGAGCTGCTGGCGCACTTCGCCCGCCAGGAGAAGGCCGAGTACCACTGCTTCATCGGCAGCCTCAGCTTCGAGATGGCCGAGCTGTCGCCGGCCATCGGCGCCCAGGTCGACGCCATCCTCCAGCGCGGCGCCGACATCCTCCGCGACTGCCTGCTCGAGGCGCAGCGCGCCGGCGAGCTGGCCGCGGACGAGGACTGCGAGAACCTCGCCAACTTCATCGCCAACGCCTGGCAGGGCGTGCTGGGGCGGCTGAAGGCGAGCGGCTCGCTGCAACCCATGGAAGCCTTCATCGCCCGCCTGGAGCGGGTGCTGGCGGCCTGAACATCATGCAACCCACTGACGGGACGGGCCGCCCGGCCGCCCCTGGAGAACCTTCGTGAGCGCATCCGTAGAGAGCCTGTTCCAGCCCTTCCGCCTCGGCAACCTGGAGTTGCCGACCCGCGTGGTCATGGCCCCGATGACCCGCAACTTCAGCCCGGGCGGCGTGCCCCACGCCCAGGTGGTGGAGTACTACCGCCGCCGCGCCGCCGCCGGCGTCGGCCTGATCGTCACCGAAGGCACCACCGTCGGCCACAAGGCCGCCAACGGCTATCCGAACGTGCCGCGCTTCTACGGCGAGGATGCCCTGGCCGGCTGGAAGCAGGTGGTCGACGCGGTGCACGCCGAAGGCGGCAAGATCGTCCCGCAGCTGTGGCACGTCGGTTCCGTACGCCGCCTGGGCGTGGAGCCGGACGCCAGCGTCCCCGGCTACGGCCCCAGCGGCAAGGTCAAGGATGGCCAGGTGCTGGTCCATGAAATGACCAGGGAAGACATCCAGGACGTCATCGCCGCTTTCGCCCAGGCCGCCCGCGACGCCAAGGCCATCGGCATGGACGGCGTGGAGATCCACGGCGCCCACGGCTACCTGATCGACCAGTTCTTCTGGGACGGCAGCAACAAGCGCACCGACGAATACGGCGGCAGCCTGGCCAACCGCTCGCGCTTCGCCATCGAGCTGATCCGCGCCGTGCGCGAGGCGGTGGGCCCGGACTACCCGATCATCTTCCGCTTCTCGCAGTGGAAGCAGCAGGACTACGCCGCGCGCCTGGTGCAGACCCCGGAAGAACTGGCGGCGTTCCTCGCGCCGCTGTCCGAGGCCGGCGTGGATATCTTCCACTGCTCGACCCGCCGCTTCTGGATTCCCGAGTTCGAAGGCTCGGACCTCAACCTGGCCGGCTGGACGCGCCAGCTCACCGGCAAGCCGACCATCACCGTGGGCAACGTCGGCCTGGACGGCAGCGAGTTCCTGGCCTTCTTCGGCAAGACCGACGAAGTGGCCCAGCCTTCGGGCATCGAGGGCCTGCTGGAGCGCCTGGGCAAGCAGGAGTTCGACCTGGTGGCGGTGGGCCGCGCGCTGCTGGTGGACCCGGACTGGGCGTTGAAGGTGCGCGACGGCCGCCTGGCCGACATCAAGCCGTTCAGCCGCGATGCGCTGATGTCCCTGGCCTGATCGCCGCGGATCGACAAGACCGCCCGGGGCACTTCCCCGGGCGGTTTCTTTTGTCCTTTTCCTAAGGCCATTTCCGCCAAATTTACAAATCTTTTCCGAAGTAGGCCTTCCGATCTGCTGACTTGAAGGTCGGAAACAGGCATTGTAGGGCGGCTAACACACAACAATAGGCCGGCACACGGCCAAAGGAGCTAAGCCATGCGGATCGGCCTGGTGGTGGATGCGACCTGCGACCTGCCCCCCGAATTCCTCTCTGCCAACAACATCCGCGTCCTGCCCATCGGTATCCGGGTGGGCCAGCGGCGCATCATCGACGATCGAGACCCCGACACCACCCTGCGCTTCTATGCCGAGGAACTGCCCAAGGTCGCCCCGGAGGACGGCAGCGAGCCGCTGACCGCCGTGGAAACCCAGGCCTGGTTCCTGGAACAGCTGGTCACCGACTTCGACTACGTCATCTGCCTGACCGTCAGCAGTGCGCGCAGTCCGATCTTCGACAACGCCACCCAGGCCTCCTTCGGCCTGCTGCAGAACTACCGCGAGAAACGCGCCGCGGCCGGCATCAACGGCCCCTTCGCGCTGCGCGTGGTGGACAGCCAGACGGTGTTCGCCGGCCTGGCGGTGCTGGCCGCCGAAGGCGCGCGCCTGCTCGGCGAGGACCAGCACCCCAACGCCATCCGCACGCGCCTGGAACAGCTGAGCCAGCAGATGAACACTTTCCTGGTCGCCAACGACCTGGGCCACGTGCGTCGCCGCGGCTTCCAGAAGGGCGACCGCAGCAGCATCGGCGACCGCCTGCGCGGCGCCTTCCTCGGCATCGGCTCGATGCTCGACATGAAGCCGGTGCTGAGCCTGGTGCAGGGCGAGGACAAGCCGGTGTCGGTGTCGCCGAACTACGAGAAGTCCGCCGAGCGCCTGCTCAACTTCGCCCGCGCGCGGGTAGAGGCCGGCGAACTGCTGGCCCCGCACGTCGGCCTGAGCTACGCCGGCGACCCTTCGGCGCTGCGCGACCTGCCGGGCTTCGAGGCGCTGGAGCAGGCCTGCGGCGAGCGCGGCATCGCCATGCACCTGGGCATGCTCAGCCCGACCGGGGGCATCAACCTCGGCGCCGGAGCCATGAGCCTGTCGTTCGCCGCCGAGCCCAAGCCCTTCGCCTGATCACTTGCGCACGGTATCGGCGCCCAGCGCGCCGGTGCCGTTGGCCGGCGCCGGCAGCGGCTGGCGGATGGCCTCCAGCAGGTAGCCCTCGAAGCGTTCGACGATGCTCCGCCATTCCAGGCGCCCGGCGTGCCGGCGTGCGTTCAGGCGCACCCGGCGCAGGTGCTCGCGGTCTTCCAGCAGCCAGCTGGCGGCATCGATGAAATCGGCCTCGTCGCCGGGTATCGCCAGCGCGCCGTCGTGGCCGTGGCGGATGTGCTGGGCCGCGGCGGCCTGGTCGTAAGCGACCACCGCCAGGCCCGAGGCCAGCGCTTCCAGCACCACGTTGCCGAAGGTTTCCGACAGGCTGGGGAAGAGGAACAGGTCGCCGCTGGCGTAGTGCCGGGCCAGTTCCTCGCCGCGTTGCAGGCCGCAGAAGATCGCATCCGGCAGTTCGCGGGCGAGCTGCGCGCGCTGCGGGCCGTCGCCGACGATCACCAGGCGCAGCTTCAACTGCGGGTGGGCGGCGCGCAGTTGGTTGAAAGCGCGGCCGAGCAGGCCGAGGTTCTTCTCCGCGGCCAGGCGGCCGACGTGCAGCACGGCGATGTCCTGCTCGCCCAGGCCCCACTCGCGGCGCAAGGCATCGTCGCGGCGGCCGGGCTGGAACAGCTGGCCATCCACGCCGCGCGCCAACTGGGCGAGGTGGGCGAAGCCGCGGCGCTCCAGCTCCAGCGCCTGGCTGGCGCTGGGCACCAGGGTGCGCTGGGTGCGGTTGTGGAACCAGCGCAGGTAGGCCGTCACCAGGCGCGTCAGCGGGCCCAGGCCGTAGTGCGCGCTGTACTGCTGGAAATTGGTGTGGAAGCCGCTCAGCGCGGGAATCCGCAGGCGCCGCGCGGCGCGCAGGGCGGCCAGCCCGAGCGGGCCCTCGGTGGCGATGTAGAGCACGTCCGGGCGCAGCCGCCGCCAGTGCCGCAGCAGCTTGTGCAGGCACGACTGGCCCCATTGCAGGCCGGGGTAGCCGGGCAGCGGCCAGCCGCGGGTGAGCAGCAGTTCGTCGTCGCTGTGGCGGCCGTCGTCGACGTGCTGCCGCGGGCGCACCACCTGCACCCGGTGGCCGAGCTGCAGCAGCCCGGCGGCGAGGCGCCCGAGGGTGTTGGCCACGCCGTTGATTTCCGGCGGGAAGGTTTCGCTGATCAGCGCGATGCGCAGGGGAGTCGTGCTCATGAACGGCAGTCTCCGCCCGGCCGGTGTAGCTCGTGTGACGCCCGGGTTGCACAAATGTGACGGGGGATTCAGGGGATTCTCGCAAGGCTTTTGGAAAGGCCTGTCATAGAGCCTTCGTCCGCCTGTCACATGGGGCTGCTAGAGTGCCGCGATTTCCGACATGGTGGAGCCGTCGATGAGCGACAAGCGCAATCAGAATCCCGGGCAGGACGATGCCCAGCCACTGGCGGACGCCGGCCGCCGCCGCTTCCTTGGCGGCGCCGCGGCCCTGGGCGCCGGCGCCGCGCTGGCCGGCCTGGTGGGCGAGGGCACGGCGCAGGCCGCCGAGGCCGTGCGCGAACTGGAGGGCGCCGAGCTGGACCGGGCGCTGCGCGAGCAGGTGCAGAACATCGTGGTGATCTACGCCGAGAACCGCAGCTTCAACAACCTGTTCGGCGACTTCCCCGGCGTGGAGAAACCGCTGTCGTCGCTGCAGCCGGCCGACTACCAGCAGCGCGACCGCGACGGCCGCCTGCTGGACAAGCTGCCGCCGGTGTACGGCGGCGTGCTGCAGGTCGGCCAGACCCTGGAAGGCGTGAACTACGCCGAGGGCGTGCAGTACCAGCAGAACCTGCCCAACGCGCCCTTCGCGCTCAAGGGCCCGCAGGGCGAGGACCTGCCCCTGGGCCTGGTGACCCGCGACCTGTGGCACGTGTTCTACCAGAACCAGATGCAGATCAACGGCGGGCGCAACGACATGTTCGTCGCCTGGGCCGACTCCGGCGCGCTGCCCATGGGCTACTACGCGCAGAGCCCGTACAGCCTGCGCCTGTGGGACCTGGCCCGGGACTTCGTGCTGTGCGACAACTTCTTCCAGGGCGCCTTCGGCGGTTCCTTCCTCAACCACCAGTACCTGGTGGCGGCGACCCCGCCGGTGTACCCGGACGTGCGCAACTCGCCGGCCCGCACGCAGATCGCCCAACTGATGAGCGACAATCCCGCCGACCCACGGCTGAAACCGCTGGACGACTCGCCCGCCAGCGTCACTGGCGGCGCACCGAAGTTCGGCCCCAGCGCCCTGACCCCCGACGGCTACGGCGTGAACACCATGCTCCCGCCCTACTGGCCGACCGTGCAGCGCGACCCCGAGCGCCTGGACTACGCGCTGCCGGACCAACCCAACGTGATGGTGCCGCAGCGCCACGAGCACATCGGCGACAAGCTGAGCAGGAAGGGCGTGGACTGGGCCTGGTACGCCGGCGCCTGGGAAGCCACTCTCGAGCAGTACAGGAACTCCGCCGGCATCCCGAAGATTCCCAACTTCCAGTACCACCACCAGCCGTTCAACTACTTCGTCCAGCAGGGCCCGGAACACCCGGAGGAACGCGCGAAACGCCTGCGCGACGGCGGCCTGGGCGACGACCCGTCGAGCAACCGCTTCTTCGCCGACGCCCGCGCCGGCAAGCTGCCGGCGGTGAGCTTCTACAAGCCCCAGGGCAACCTCAACATGCACGCCGGCTACGCCGACGTGGCCAGCGGCGACCGGCACATCGTGCGCGCGGTGAAGCACCTGATGGAAAGCCCGCAGTGGCAGAACATGGTGATCGTCATCACGGTGGACGAGAACGGCGGCTGGTGGGACCACGTGGCTCCGCCCAGGGGCGACCGCTGGGGCCCCGGCTCGCGCATCCCGGCGCTGGTGGTCTCGCCCTTCGCCCGCCACGGCACGGTGGACCACACCGTCTACGACACCGGCTCGATCCTGCGCCTGATCACCCGGGTGTTCGACCTGGAGAAGCTCGACGGCCTGAAACTGCGCGACGACGCCATGCGCGCCCGCGGCCAGCAGCCCATGGGCGACCTGACCGCGGCGCTGCGTTTCGTCGGCTGAGAAAGCGCGCCCCGGCAGAGGCCGGGGCGCGGGCAGGGCTCAGAAGTCGATCTTCAGGCCGAGGGTGAGGGCCTGGTCGCGGTAGCCGTTGTCGCCGTGCTGGCGGGCTACCTCGCCCCATACGTTGACCCGGCTGTTGACCTTGCTGGTGGCGCCCAGCTTGACCTCGAGGATGTCGCTGGCGCCGTCCATCTCGAAGCGCGAGCTGCCCATCTTCGCGCCGAAGTCGTCCGAGTTGTGGATCCAGTTGGTTTCCAAGTAGGGCTCCACGGCGTAACGCTTGGCGAAGCCGGCCTCGTCGTTGCTGCGCAGCGCGGCGCGGGCGCCCAGGCGGGTCATGAGGTTGCCGTCGCCTTTGCCGGTGACGCGGGTGCCGTTGGCCTCGCGGTGGCTGTCGGCCTTGACGCCCATGTAGACCACCTGCGCCTGGGGTTGCAGGTAGACGCTGGCCTTCCCGGTCTGCGCCACGCGGAAGGTCTTGCCGGTCTCGATGGAGGCGGTGATGCCGTCGGAGTCGTAGTGCTCCTTGGCCAGTTGCTCGCCGCGCACCTCGTTGTCGAAGCGGTTGTACAGCACCCAGGTGTCGACGTAGGCGCCGTTCTCGTCCTCGCGGTCCTCGTACCAGGTGCCGTAGAGGCCCAGGCTGTAGCCGTCGATCTCGCCCTTGGCGCTGAAACCGGTGATCCGCGAGCGGCTGCTGGAGTTGCCGTTGGCGTAGCCGCCCATCACCCCGAGCACCCAGTCGCCCTTGTCATTGCTGTAGCGCAGCAGGTCGCTGCCGAGCTGCAGTACGTAGCGGTTGCTTTCGGTCTTCAACTGCCCGGTGCTGTCGTTCCAGCGGCCGGCGCCGTCGACGTTGCGCATCCACAGCATCGAGGTACGGGCCTCGCCGGTATCCGGGTCGACGTAGGTCAGGTTGCCGGTGCGGTCGTGCAGGCGGTGCAGGAACAGCGTGTTGGCCGCCGCCAGGTTGGCGGTGTAGGCGCCGCCTTCCGGCTGGCGGACACGGTCCCTGTCGCCGGACGGCGGCGGCGTTACCGGTGGTACCGGCGGTTGTTCGGGATCGGGGTCCGGCTGCGGCTCGGGCGTCGGACCGGGGCCGGGTTCCGGCTCGGGTTCCGGTTCCGGGTCGGGATCGACGGTGGGTTTGTAGGACGTGAGGTACCAGTCCTTCTCCGAACCGCTGGAGCCGACGAAGGTCCCGCCGCGGCGCAGCACGTATTCGTAGCCGCCCTCGGTGACCCGGTCGGAGCGGAACTCGCCCTCGGACAGGCCGGCGACCTCGATCATGCGGATGCCTTCCCAGGTCTCGGCGCCGACGCCGGTGGTGTTGTTCACCGTGACCTGCGTCTGCCCGGAGGTGCTGCCCTTGACCAGCAACTGGTCGGTGGCCGAACCGTCGTCGCCCAGGTGGGTGTTCATGATCAGGCGGCCGCCGCCGCTGAAGTCGCCGTCCACGGTGAGCGTCTTGTGGCTGTAGTCGGCGGCCTCGCCGCTGCGGGCGTACTCCAGGGTGGCGCCGCTGCCCAGCGCCAGGCTGCTGAGGTTGGAGTCGGCGGTCATGACCCAGCTGCTGGCGCCGTCCAGGGCCAGGTGCACCTGGCCGTCGCTGGCGGTGGCGGTGCTGCCGTTGAAGTAGGAGCCGGCGGCCATCTTCAGGTCGATGACGCCGCCCTGGTCGGCCAGCAGCGCGGCACCCAGGCGGCCGGGCTGGTCGGCCGCGGCGCTGCTGTCCAGCCGGTAGACGGCGGCGCCGTCGCTGCTGCTGATGTGCGAGCCGGCGCCGCTGGCGTAGAGGGCGCGGTTGCCGTCGGTCACCGTCACCTGGGTGTCGCCGCCCAGGTTGACCTGGCCGCCGCGCGGGCCATTGGCGTCGCTCAGGGTCTGGGCATAGATGCCGTAGGCGTTGGTCTTCTCCGTGGTGATGCGGGTGTCGCCGAGGTTGATCACGCCGCCGCGGTTGGCGTAGACGGCGTGGGCCGAGTTGCCCTTGGTGAGGATCACGCTGCCATCGCCGAGGGTGACTTCGGCGTCGCCCTTGTAGGTGGTGTTGCTCAGGTCGCGGTTCCCGGCGTAGACGGCGTAGCCGGTGCCGTCGAGCCAGTTGCCGCCGCCGCCGGCGGTGGTGATGTGCGCGTTCTTGCCGAGCACGATCTGGTTCTTGCCGCCGTTCTTCGAGGTGTTGGCACGGACGCCCATGCCGCCGCCCTCGGCGCTGATGGAGGCGTTGTCGCCGATGTTGACCGTCGAATTGACCGCGTTCTCGGTGACGTTGATGCCGTCGGCCGAGGAGCCCGTGGTGACGACGCTGAACGTCTCGATACGGATGTTGTTGGTGCCGTTGTTGGCCTGGATGGCGTCCGCCTTGCTGCCGCTGGTGGTGATCGCCACGTTGTTCAGGTTGTAGGTCGAACCGTTGCCGTAGATGCCGAAGCCCGCCAGCGGCGAGGTGCCGCCGGTGGCGGTGGTGTTGATCACGATGTTGTCGTAACCGTTCGGGTTGCCGTAGTACAGGGGCACGTCGCAGGTCAGCGTGCTGCTGGCAGAGTCGCCACTGCAAGCGGCGCTGGCCGCCTGCGTGGACAAAGTCAGGGCCGTGGCCAGAGCGATGTGAAGCGCCAGGGCCGTCTTCTGGAAACGCATGATTCACCTCCTTGCACCGCCGTTTCGTGGAAGGGCGGGGCGTGAGCCAACGGGCGTGAGGGCACGAGGGGAAACTGCGCGGCAGACGCGGGCTGCCGATGCCGATCCGCGGTCGTTGGACGATGTGGCCTGGCCTCGCCAGGCGCTGGTGGATGCGCGGCTGGGCCGCGCCGCTCCGGTGCCTTCGCGGCATCGGGGTGCGGGGACATTCTTGGGGGCGGGAGGAGGGGAATCGCTTGATATAGGTCAGGCGGTTTTTTTGACTATTCGCCTTGATGTAGGAATTTTCGTATTTTTTTGATGGTTGTCAGATTTATGGCGTCAGAAAATATTCAGTGACAATTGCCTCCCGCAATGCCGCTTCCCACAACGCCTTCAGGGGAGGTGGCGATAAGCCATGCAGGCTGTGGCCGAGCTGAAAATCGCGATCTTGATGGTCTCCGCCACGCCAGGAGGGGCGACCGACGCTTTCTGAAACGCTCCCGGCGTCTACGCTTTCCGAGTGCATTTGACTATGGAGGGCAGTTCCGTGGCGTTCAGGATTCCGTTGTTGACCTGTGCCTTGATTTCGTTTTCGGGGACGCTGTCGGCCCAGACCATCACCTGGACCGGGGGCGCCAATGACGGGGGAAACTGGAATACCCCCGGCAACTGGGACCTCGGCGTGGTGCCGGGCGCCGCGGACGACGCGCATATCTTCGGCATCCCCGGTTCGCAGCTCGCCACCGCCACCGACATCACCATCGACGCCGGCTCGCTGGAGCTGACCGGCCGCGCCGGCCTGAACCTCAATGGCACGGCCTCGGCCGGCGGCGGTAGCTACAGTCTCGAGGGGACAACGCCGGCCGCGCCGGGCAACCCCTACAACGCCATGCATTTCGCCGGTTCGTCCACGGCGGCGAACGCCACCATCACCGTCGTCGGCAATACTCCGGGCGACCTGTTCAGCGGTTCGCTGGTGCAGTTCGTCGAGAATTCGACGGCAGGCAACGCCAACCTGTCGGTCGAGGGCGAAGGCCAGATCAACTTCGCCGGCGCCTCCAGCGCCGGCAGCGCGACCATCGTCAACGACGACCGTGGCCTGACCTCCTTCACCCAGACGTCGAGCGCCGGTTCGGCAACCATCACCAACCGCGACGGCGGCGTGACTTCGTTCAGCGGCTCGTCCAGCGCCGCTGGCGCCACCCTCGTCAACGATGCCGGCGGCGTGGTGAACCTGGCCAGCGGCATGGCGCTGTCCATTGGCTCGCTGAGCGGCGTGGGCTCGGTCTACCTGTCCAATTCGGCGCTGACGCTGGGGGCGCTGAACCGCGACGACGTCATTTCAGGCGTCATCCAGGACGGCACCTCGGCGGCCATCAACGCCTACCGCCAATACCTCGGCCAGCAGCCCACCAACAGGACCGGAGGAAGCCTGGTCAAGGCCGGCACGGGCACCCTCGTGCTCACCGGCGATAACACCTATACCGGCGGCACAACGATTTCCGCCGGCACCCTGCAGCTGGGCGACGGCGGCACCTCGGGCTCCATCGTCGGCAACGTGCAGGACGACGCCCGGCTGGTGGTCAACCGCTCGGACAACCTGACGCTCGCCGGCGTCATTTCCGGGACGGGTACGCTGGAGCAGGTCGGCGCCGGCACCACTGTCCTCACCGGCAACAACAGCTATGCCGGCGGCACCACGATTTCCGCCGGCACCCTGCAGCTGGGCGATGGCGGTACCTCGGGCTCCATCGTCGGCAACGTGCAGGACGACGCCCGGCTGGTGGTCAATCGCTCGGATAGCCTGACGCTCGCCGGCGACATTTCCGGGACGGGTACGCTGGAGCAGGTCGGCGCCGGCACCACTGTCCTCACCGGCAACAACAGCTATGCCGGCGGCACCACGATTTCCGCCGGCACCCTGCAACTGGGCGACGGCGGCACCTCCGGGTCGATCGTGGGCGACGTGCTGAACGACGCCACGCTGGCATTCAACCGAGCCGACGCCTTGACCTTCGACGGCAGCATCTCGGGGACCGGCGCGGTCAACCAGATCGGCACCGGCACCACCCTGCTGACCGGCGACAACCCCTACAGCGGCGCCACTACCGTCAGCAGCGGCACCTTGCTGGTGGGCGATGCGGCCCATGCGTCCGCGGCCCTCAGCGGCGGGGGCGCCGTGCAGGTGGCGGCCGGCGCGACCCTGGGCGGCTATGGCAGCGTGCAGGGCCCGGTGAGCAATGCCGGGACCCTGGCGGTGGCCGACGCGGCCTTGCCGGGGCAGGGTACGGGCGCCTTCGTCATCGGCGGCGCATTGAGCAACGCCGGGCTGGTGCAGCTCGCCGGCACCGGCGTGGGCAACAAGCTGACGGTGGGGAGCTACGCCGGCCAGGGCGGCCGGATCAACCTGAACACCGTGCTCGGCGGCGACGCCTCGCCCACGGACCAGCTCGTCATCGACGGTGGCAGCGCCAGCGGGCAGACCAGCCTCCAGGTCACCAACGTCGGCGGCCTCGGCGCCGCCACGCCGGGCAACGGCATTCTCCTGGTCAACGCGGTGAACGGCGCCACCAGCGAGGCCTCGGCGTTTTCCCTGGGCAACTCGCTGGAGGCCGGGCCCTACCGCTATAGCCTGTACCGCGGCTCGCGCGACGACTCCGCGCCGGACTCCTGGTTCCTGCGTTCGCAACGCGAGGACGACAGCGCCACGCCGCCGCCGACGGGCGGCCCCGTCACGCCCACCACGCCCGACTATCGTCCGGAAACCTCGTTGTACGCGGCCATCCCGTCCCTGGGCCTGACCTACGCCCAGGCCATGGTCGACAGCCTGCACGAGCGCGTCGGCGAGGAGAACCGCAGCCTGGAAGGCACCCTTCAGCAACGGCCGGCGGGCGACGGCCCGCTGGGCTGGGGGCGGATGATCTACCGCAACGGCCAACAGGATCGCGAGCACTACGGCCAGTACGGCGAGATGCCCAAGTACGACTACCAGATCAGCGCCTTCCAGGTCGGCCTCGACCTGTTCCAGCGCCAGATGGACGATGGCAGCAGCGACCGGGCGGGCCTGTCCCTGGCCTTCGGCAACATCAAGGGCGGTGTCGACCACTACGACCGCCGCGACGCTGGCGACGACACCCTGCGCGGCTACAGCCTGGGCGGCTACTGGACGCACTTCGGCGCCAGCGGCTGGTACCTGGATGGCGTGCTGCAATACACCTACCTGGACATCGACGCCAACTCCAGGCAGACCTACGACCTGGACAGCCATGGCCAGGCCTACACCGCCTCGCTGGAGGGCGGCTATCCGTTCGAGGTTGGCCAGGACCTGTACGTCGAGCCGCAGCTGCAGGCGACCTACACCCGCCTCGACCTGAGCGACAGCCGCGACAGCGCCGCCAGCGTGCGCTTCGACGACAGCGAGTCGCTGGTGACCCGCGCCGGCGTGCGCCTGGCCAAGGACTGGCTGGCCCCGGCGGGCCAGTCCAGCCGCCGCGTCAGCCTGTGGCTGCGCCCCAGCGTGCTGCATGACTTCCAGGGCGAATCGAAGACGCGCTTCTCCTCGGCCGATGGCGACGTGCCGTTCAAGTCCGACATCGGCGGCAGCAGCGGCGAACTGACCTTCGGGGTGGACGTGCAGGCCGACAAGCGCACCAGCTTCTTCGCCACCGGCGGCTACCAGCAGGCCTTCGACGGCGACGCCCACAGCTACAGCGGCAATCTGGGGTTCAGGGTGTTGTTCTGACAGGGCCGATGGGGTGTAACGACCGGCATCCCGAGCCCCAACGGGATGCCGGAAAGGGCACCTGGGTCGCGACGCTATTTCACCAATGCCTTGTCGCCTTCCTCGCGCACCCAGAACAGCACCGCGCCGGCCACGGCGGCGGGCATGGCGACCAGGTTGACCAGCGGAATCAGCAGCGCCAGGTAGGTCACGCCGCCGAAGCCCATGCAGCCCAGCGCTTGCTGCGCAGCCAGGCGAGCATTTCGTTCCAGCCCGGTTTGTGGTTATCGGGGGCGGCGACATTCAATGTCGGGTGAGCGACGCGCCTGAATATCGAGAAATTAGCGGATCTCACTCCTGGCGGCGCTATTATGCTGTGCCACTAGCCAGTACCGGTGGGGCAACGCTACCCAACCTGTCCCAAGGCTACGGATGCCATATCTGATTTCGCCAAGGAATGCTGATGCTCTCGCTCCGACTGTTGTGCCTGCTCACCTGTGTCGCTCTCACCGCTTGCTCGATCCCCTACAAGACCCCCGATGCCCAAGCCCGGATCGAACATGACCTGAACATCGCCCACGGCGATATCGTCAGCATGGCCGAAACCAACTTCTGCGCATTCAACTATGGCCAGGAAGCTTTCTGTCGCGCCGAAATCGGGCTGGGCGTTTTGACCCACAAAGGGCTGATCCTTGCCACCTACAGCTTCGGCCAGTACAAGACTTGGCTGACCCTACGCCCCGATGACGTGCTCTGTGGCAGGACTGACACCGCGCGGGACGCCCCTGAATCGTTCGTGATGTTCACCCGCAACTATGCTGCGATGATCATCCCGCTTGATGACAAAGGCCAGTTCAACGGGCCGATGCACGGACAGATCAATGATTACCTGCTATCGAAGGGGCAACCGCTGTTGATTGGCAACGCGGGCGCCTTCACGCGACCCAGCGAACGGAACAAAGTGATTGCGGGAATGATCCCGGGAACGAATCTGCCGTACGCGACCGAGGTTGGGTACCGTGAGGCGTATAACCCCTGCCAACAGTGACGCTGGGGCCATCCGGACATGCTTGCCGGAGTAGCTCTCCTATCTGGTGCGGGCCGTTGTGAACACTATCTTGGTCCCCTGGGGTCGCGGGTTCGCACTGGGCGGGGTCTCCCGGTTTTGCCTGGGATGGGACGGAGGTCTTCCGGGATGGCTCGCCTGAGGTAGTAGATGCCCTAGTCCGAATGCCGGAACGGCTGAGCGATGAGGGCCATGTTCTGTACCTGCCTTCTGCATCAATCAGCAGGAATCCGGCTGCTTATGGCTCAACCGTCAGGCATCCAGAGCGAGGACGCCGGTCTACTTCACCAGCGCCTTGTCGCCGTCCTCGCGCACCCAGAACAGCACCGCGCCGGCCACGGCGGCGGGCATGGCGACCAGGTTGACCAGCGGGATCAGCAGCGCCAGGTAGGTGATGCCGCCGAAGCCCATGCAGGCCCAGCGCTTGCTGCGCAGCCAGGCGAGCATTTCGTTCCAGCCGAGCTTGTGGTTGTCGGCCGGGTAGTCGATGTACTGCACGGCCATCATCCACACGCCGAACACCAGCCATAGCGGGGCGGCGATGATGTTCAGGCCGGGGATCAGGCTGAGGACGAACAGGGCGATGGCCCGCGGCAGGAAGTAGCCGAGCTTGCGCAGTTCGCGGGCGACGGTGCGCGGCACCATGGCCGCCAGTTCGGCCCAGCTGAAGGCCGGGAAGTCGTCCTGGCCGCGCACCACCACCTCGACCTTCTCGGCGAGGAAGCCGTTGAACGGCGAGGCGATCAGGTTGGCCACCAGCGTGAAGCTGAAGAACAGGATCAGCAGCACCAGCAGGACGAACAGCGGCCAGAGGATGTACTGCAGGAAGTCCAGCCACTGCGGCAGGCTGGGCATCAGCCAGTCGACCCAGTGGCTGAACTGGTTCACCGCGAAGCCGATCAGGCCGACGAACAGCAGCAGGTTGACCGTCAGGGGCAGCAGCACGAACAGGCGCAGCCCCGGGCGCATCATGAGTTTCAGGCCTTCGCCGAGGTATTGCGGGCCGCTCAGGGTGGGCATGGAACATCTCCGTAGGAAACCAGCTTGCGACCTTAGCAGGGCCGGCGCGGGGCCGCGAGCCGTCTGTTTTGCCTGTTGTGTGGCGGTCAGGCGCGGTAGCGGCTGTAGTGGTTGCGCTGCTGCTTGGCGCGGTACATGGCGCTGTCGGCGGCCTGGAGCAGGCCGTCGGTGTCGCCGGCGTCGGCCGGGTAGAGGGCGATGCCGATGCTGGCGGAGAGGAATTCCAGGCGCTGCTCGCCGGCGTGGTAGTCCTGGTTGAGGCTGGCCAGCAGGCGCCCGGCCAGGGCTTCGGCGGTGCTGCAGTCGACGCCTTCGAGGATCACGGCGAACTCGTCGCCGCCCAGGCGGAAGGCCATGTCCGGCTGGCGCAGGTTGCCGCGCAGGCGCTCGCCCACGGCGACCAGCACGGCGTCGCCGGCGGCGTGGCCGTAGCGGTCGTTGACCGGCTTGAAGTGGTCCAGGTCGATGTACAGCAGGGCCAGGCCGGTGCCTTCGGCGCAGCGCTGCAGGGCCAGGGGCAGCTGTTCGCCGAAGGCCTTGCGGTTGCCCAGGCCGGTCAGCGCGTCGCGGTAGGCGAGGTCCAGCAGGCGCTGCTGGTAGGCCACCTGCAGGCTGATGTCGCGGAGGATGCCGCGGAAACCGCAGAACTGCCCCTGGGCGTCGACGATCGGCGAGACCTTCGTCTCGAAGACCATGCGCTGGCCGTCGCGGCGCTTGAAGGGCGCGGCGAAGGTGGTTTCCTGCTCGCCGTCGCGCACCTGCTGGTAGAGCCCGCGGGCGCGCGCCACGTCCTGTTCGTCGAGCAGCTCCCGGTAGGAGTGGCCTTCCACTTCCTCGGCGGCGTAGCCGAGCAGGCGGCAGAAGGCGGCGTTCACCGTGAGCACCACGCCGCTGTCGTCCATTTCGAAATAGCCATCGCGGATGCTGTCGAGGATGGCGCGGTCGCGGGCCTCGCTGCGTTCCAGGCGTTCGAGCATCTGGTTGACCTCGCAGGCCAGCTGGCCGACTTCGTCGCGGCCCATGTCGGCCAGGCGGGCGGGGCCGGCGGTGTCGGCGCCGATGTTCGCCACCCCGCGGTTGAGCCGCTGCACGCGGCGGATCACCCAGAATTCCAGGACCAGGTAGGCCAGCAGCAGGCCGGCGAGGGTGATCAGCAAGGTCATGCCGAGGAACAGGCGGATGGCCTCCTGGCCCTGGCGGTAGGCGACCCGCGACTTGTTGATGGCCAGGCTGAACTGCGGCGCATCGGCGGAATCGAGGAACAGCAGGGTGGCCTGCTGGGTGTCGGCGTCCAGCACCCGCCGCGGGCTCAGCAACGCGCCGCCGTTGCGCCCCGGCACGTGCAGGGCGCGCCAGCCGTCGCCGGGCGTCACCCCGGCTTGCACCTGCAGGCGCGCGTCCATCTGCTCCTGCAGGGCGTTCACCCGGCGCTGGTCGAGCAGGTAGCCGGCAACGATGGCGCCGACCGGTTCGGCCTGGCCCAGGTTATCGCTGATCGGCTGGCTGAGCAGCAGCAGCGGGGTGCCGTCCACCAGCAGCCATTGCGCCAGGCTGCGTGACGGGTCGCCCTGCAGGTCCAGCACGCCCAGGTCCAGGGCGCTGCGCAGCAGGGCCTGGCGCAGCCGCTCGGGGCTGGGCGCGCCGGTTATCGCCTGGGGCGCTGTGAGCCGCGCCTCCTCCCAGCGCTGGGCGACGACGCGGCCCTGGCGGTCGAGGTAGAGCGCGAAGTCGAAGCCCAGGTTGCCGAGCATGTCGATGTCCAGGTTCTCCCGCACGAACCCCGGCGTGGGGTGCGCCACGAAGCGGTAGCTGGCATCCCACCAGGCATAGCTGCGCAGCAGGTCCAGGTGGCGCTTCTTCTCGAAGGCCAGGCGGTTGTCGAGCACGCGCACCTCGTCGTACAGGCGCTGGCGGTCGTCGCGGTCGAAGCGCGCGAGGAGGATGTGTTCCGACAGCTGCCAGATGCCCAGCAGGATGAGGGCGAGCAGCGGCAGGAACAGCAGGAGCAGGCGGTTTCTCAGGGTCATGCCGGGCACGCAGGTGGCGGGTGGAGAGGGGCGGACCTCCTGAGTCTAGTTGGCCCGCCGCGGGAGATAGGGGGGCTCTATCGGAGGCATTGAGATTGGGCATTTCGCCTGGGCCCGCGCGGGCTATACGCTGCGCGGCAATCTCCAGTCGCGAAGCGGTGGGCCGGCGAAGCGGGATGTCCCTGACTTATCTCAAGGTGGTATTGGGAAACGTCTGACAGACTTCAGGCCGTGGATGAGTCCACGGCAGCGCCGCCCGCTCCTGACGGCCCTGCCTTCCTCGCGATCTGTGCGTTTAGCGGGAGCTGCCGCTCCTCCCAGCCTTCCCCCAGGTACCTTGGCAGCTCCCTTTTCTTGTTCGACGAGGAGTCAGTCATGCCTGAAGTTCGTCACGCCCGCGTCATCATCCTGGGCTCCGGCCCCGCCGGTTACTCGGCTGCCGTCTATGCCGCCCGCGCCAACCTCAGGCCGCTGCTGATCACCGGCCTGCAGGCCGGCGGCCAACTGACCACCACCACCGAGGTGGACAACTGGCCCGGCGACCCCCACGGCCTCACCGGCCCGGCGCTGATGCAGCGCATGCAGGAGCACGCCGAGCGCTTCGAGACCGAGATCGTCTTCGACCACATCAACGCCGTGGACCTGGCCGGCAAGCCGTTCGTGCTCAAGGGCGACAGCGGCACCTACACGGCCGATGCGCTGATCATCGCCACCGGCGCCAGCGCCCGCTACCTGGGCCTGCCTTCGGAAGAGGCATTCATGGGCAAGGGCGTCTCCGCCTGCGCCACCTGCGACGGCTTCTTCTACCGCAACCGCGAAGTGGCGGTGGTCGGTGGCGGCAACACGGCGGTGGAAGAGGCGCTGTATCTGGCCAACATCGCCAGCAAGGTGACCCTGGTGCACCGCCGCGAGACCTTCCGCGCCGAGAAGATCCTGCAGGACAAGCTGCGCGCCCGTATAGCCGAGGGGAAAATCGCCCTGAAGCTGAACGCCCGGGTGGAAGAGGTGCTGGGTGACGACATGGGCGTCACCGGCGTGCGTCTGCGCAACAACGATGGCAGCGCCGAGGAATTGAAGGTGGACGGGCTGTTCGTGGCCATCGGGCATACGCCGAACACTTCGCTGTTCGAGAACCAGCTGCAGCTGAAGGACGGCTACCTGGTGGTCAACGGCGGCCGTGATGGCAACGCTACCGCTACCAGCATCCCCGGCGTGTTCGCCGCGGGTGATGTGGCTGATCACGTCTATCGCCAGGCCATCACCTCGGCCGGCGCCGGCTGCATGGCGGCGCTGGACGTGGAGCGCTACCTGGATTCGCTGTAACGGCCCCAAGAGCCGGCGTGCAGGACGGAGCCCCGCTGGTCGGGGCTTTTTCCTTTTTGGGAGGGGGAGGCCCGAGCTTTCCTGGAACTGTAGGAGCAACTGTCTTGCCGGCTGCACCGAGGTGCTCTTCGTAGGATGGGTTGAGCCTGCGAAACCCATGCGGTGGCGGTGATGGGTATCGCTTCGCTCAACCCATCCTACGAAAAGCGTTTCGGCACAGACTGTTGACCAATGAGCCCCAGGCCCTCCTGTGCGCCCCCAAGAAAAAGCCCCGCATCGCGGTAATGCTGTTCACTTAAGCGATATGTGGTGGTTCAGCGAAGGTGCGCCAGCCTGGCTTCGCTCCCTCACCCCAGCCCTCTCCCAAAGGGAGAGGGGGCTGTTCGTGCCACCGGGGTGTCCGGCGGGGGCGTTGAGTTCAATCGCGGACAAGGTCCGCTCCTACGCCCGTGCCTCTCTGAACCGTAGGACTCTGTCCGCGATTCGGCGGATAACGCCGTAAGGACTTCCAGAGAAACATCCGCGCGCACCGAAACGCCCCTTCAGAAGGCCGAGCGAAACCGGCGCTCAGGAGGTCATGCGACATGGATGTCGCGAGAGCCCCGATGGGCTACAGGGACGTACCCTCGGGGCGGGCCTCCGTGGCGGGGGAATTCGCGAGGGTAGCCCGGCTCCATCGGGCCCGTATGCGGGGCAAGCCTTTTTGGTTCCTTTTGTGGCGTTTGACAAAAGGGACTCGCCCGAGGGGGCGAAACAAGACGGTCGGGCAGACTCGGTGCGGCGCAGAAACACCCAAGCCAAGGCAACTGGGTTATTAGTATTGTTCGCGGCAATGACGAGCTTAAGGCCGGAGTGGGGCAAGCTTCGCGAGCCAGGCCATAACCCCAAATGAAAAATACCGTTTCCCCCAGGCAGAGAAACGGCATCCTTTCTTAAGTGAACAGCATTACCGCATCAGCGGGGCTTTTCTGTATCCGAGGCCTCAACCGCGCCGCGACAACGGCTGACGCTCGAATCGCACGCCGGCCAGGCCGGTATTCTGCAGCGCCCGGATATTGGCGTGATCAGTACCCTCGGGCGTATCACGCACCGCGCGGTAATGCTCACCGAAGGCCAGCAGGGTTTCCTCCAGGCTCAGGCCCTCGAGGATGGCGAAGCCGAGCGTCTTGCAGGACCCCTCGTTCTGCCCGGCCGGGTTTTCCACCGGGCCGTTGCTGAAGGCGCTGGGGCTGTAGCTGTAGTGCTCGGCGATGAACGCCAGGGTATCGGTGAACAGGTGCTGCTCGCTGCGCAGGCGCGCGCGGAAATCGGTGAGGGTCATCAAGGCGGGCTCGTCAGTGTTTCTTGGCGGTGTCGAAGGCGGCCTGCTGCTCGGGCGAGGCCTCCTTCTGGTATTTCGCCTTCCATTCGGCGTAAGGCATGCCGTAGATCTCCTCGCGGGCCTGTTCCGGGCTCAGCTCCAGGCCCATGTCGTCGGCCGCGGCCTTGTACCACTTGGACAGGCAGTTGCGGCAGAAGCCGGCGAGGTTCATCAGGTCGATGTTCTGCACGTCCTTGCGGTTGCGCAGGTGCTGCACCAGGGTGCGGAACGCCGCGGCTTCCAGTTCCGTGCGTTGTTCCTGGCTGAGGTCGAGGATGCTGTGTTCGGGCTTGCTCATGGGTCGGGCTCTCGCGTGGCGCGTCGTCGTGGGACGTCGGGGCTCTTCGGGGCTGCGCAGATGATAAGAGCGGGGGCGGGCGCCAGCAATGGCCGTTGGCCAGGCGGCGCCGCGCGGCTCAGCGCTGCGCGGCGAGGGCGATCGACACCGATTCGGCGAAGCGCAGGGCGTGGGGCTTGTCCACCTCCACCTCGGCGTAGCGCACCGCCGGGTGGGCCATGACCAGGTCGAGGATTTCCTGGGTCAGGCGCTCCAGCAGGGCGAAGCGGTTTTCCTCGACGTGGGCGATGATCGCCTTGGTGATGGTGCGGTAGTTCAGCGCGTGCTCGATGTCGTTGACCTGCACCGCCTCCTGCGAGGGGTAGAGGATGGTCAGGTTGATCAGCACGTCCTGCTTGTTGAGGATTTCCTCTTCCTTGATGCCGATGTAGGTGCGCACGCGCAGATCCTTCACGCGGATCCGCGCCATGCCCGGCTGCAATTGCGTCATTGTCACTTGCTCCGTCCGATCAGTTGGAGGAATTCCTGGCGGGTGTTGCTGGAGTCGCGGAAGGCGCCGAGCATCACCGAGGTGAACATCTGCGAGTTCTGCTTCTCCACCCCGCGCATCATCATGCACATGTGCTGGGCCTCGATCACCACCGCCACGCCGGCGGCGCCGGTGATGCGCTCGACCGCCTCGGCGATCTGCCGCGTCAGGTTCTCCTGGATCTGCAGGCGGCGGGCGAACATGTCGACGATGCGCGCCACCTTCGACAGGCCCAGCACCCGTCCGGTGGGAATGTACGCCACATGGGCCTTGCCGATGAAGGGCAGCAGGTGGTGTTCGCACAGCGAATACAGCTCGATGTCGCGAACGATCACCATCTCGTCGTTATCCGAGGCGAACAGCGCGCCGTTGACCACCTCTTCCAGGCTCAGCTCGTAGCCGTGGCACAGGTAGCGCATGGCCTTGGCGGCGCGCTTGGGGGTGTCGAGCAGGCCCTCGCGCTCGGGGTTCTCGCCCAGGCCCAGGAGTATCTCGCGGTAGTTCGCGGACAGGGAATCGGTCATTGCAGGGTTCCTCGCGCCACGCCGGGCGGTCATTTGAGGTGCCGGCCGCCGTTGACGGTCAAGGTGGTGCCGGTGACGTAGGGGGTGTCCAGCAGGTAGCGGATGGCCTGGTAGACGACGTCCGGCCCGGGCTCGATGCCCAGGGCGGATTTCGCCAGGGTGCGCGCGCGGTAGTCGGCGTCGTCCCCGGCGTTGAACATGACCAGCGCCGGGGCGATGGTGTTGACCTTGATCTTCGGCGCCAGGCGCGCGGCGAAGGACAGCGTCAGGCTGTCCAGCCCGGCCTTGCTGGCGCAATAGGCGACGTGCTTGGCGCTGCCCTTGCGCACCACGTCGTCGCTGACGTGGATGATGTCGGCCGGCTGCGAGCGTTCCAGCAGCGGCGCGCAGTGCAGGTTGATCAGGTAGGGGGCGAGCATGTGCACGCTGAACAGCGCGCGGAAGGCCTCGGCCTCGTGGCCGGGCGTTTCGGCGAGCCACGCCGAGGCATTGTGGACGATGGCGCGCAGGCTGTCGGTGTGCGCCTTGAGTTCGTCGATGAAGGCGAGGATGCCGGCCTCCTCGGCGAAGTCGCCGTACAGGCAGGTCGCGCCGCGCTCGCGCAGTTGCTGCAGCCCGGGCTTGTCGCTGCGGTAGCTGACGATCACCGGCTGGCCCGCGTCGAGCAGGCGCAGCGCGCAGTGCAGGCCGACGCGCTGGCTGGCGCCGGTGATCAGGATGGGGGCCGGGGATGCGCTCATGCGAGCCTCGTGGCTGGTGGAAAACCGCCGGCGGAGGCATATCCGAGCGGCGCGGTGGGAAAAAACTATACCAGCCCGGCGGCGCCGGCGAACACCCGTGGCCGGCTTGCGGCATAATGGGCGTTTGTCGCATGAACCGGGAGTTTCCATGAAAGTCGCCATTCTGTCCGGGTCGGTCTACGGCACCGCCGAAGAGGTCGCGCGCCATGCCAGACGCCTGCTGGAGGCCGCGGGCCTGGAGACCTGGTTCGAGCCGCGCGCCACCCTGGACGCGCTGATCGAAGCCGCGCCCGACGCCTTCCTGACGGTCACCTCGACCACCGGCCTGGGCGAGCTGCCGGACAACATCCAGCCGCTGTACTACGCCCTGCGCGACCGCCTGCCGAACTGGCGCGGCCTGCCCGGCGCGGTGATCGGCCTGGGCGACTCCAGCTACGGCGACACCTACTGCGGCGGCGGCGAGCAGGTGCGCGAGCTGTACGCCGAACTGGGCCTGCGCGAGGTGCTGCCGATGCTGCGCCTGGACGCCAGCGAGACGGTCACCCCGGAGACCGACGCCGAGCCCTGGATCGCCGAGTTCATCGCTGCGTTGAAGGGTTGATGCACGACCTGCAGCGTGCCCCACCTGTAGGAGCGCGCCCTGCGCGCGAATCGCAGGCAGGGCCTGCTCCTACGAGAAACTGTGCTCGCCTGCAACGTAGGAGCAACTGTCTTGCGCCGAGGTGCTCTTCGTAGGATGGGTTGAGCTTGCGAAACCCATGCGGTGGCGCTGATGGGTATCGCTTCGCTCAACGCTGTCCTACGAAAAGCCGTGCTTCTTGGAACCGTAGGAGCGGACTCCGTCCGCGATGCCCGCTCAGCCCATGGGGTGCAGCGGAAACTCCTCCAGCAGCGCCAGCCACGCCTTGGCCGCGTGAGACAGGTAGGCGTCGCGGCGCCAGATGAAGCAGATGTCCCAGCGCAGGTCCGGCTCGCTCAGCAGCACCCGCGCCACCCCCGGCCGTTCCACTTCCTGCGCCACCGCCCGCGGCAGCAGCACCACGCCTTGCCCGGCGGCCACCAGCGCGCCGAGGAAGTCGGCCTGGCCGCTGCGCCCGCCTTCACGGGGCTCGAAGCCGGCCTCGCGGCAGGCGCGCAGCAGGCGGTCGTTGAGGGTGAAGCTCTGCTGGTAGAGCAGGAAGGGCGTGTCGGCCAGTTCGGCCAGGGCGATGCTTTCGCGCCCGGCCAGCGGGTGCGCGGCCGGCAGTAGGGCGTCCAGCGGCTCGTTGCAGAACGGCTGCCAGTCGAAGGCCGGGTCGTTCGGCGTGAGCGCGCCGGCCAGTTCCAGTTCGCCGGCGTGCAGCGCCTGCTCCAGGCTCTTGCTGCCGCCTTCCACCAGGTGCACCTGGATGTGCGGGTAGCGCTTGCGGTATTCGGCGAAGCGCCAGGCGAACAGGGCGTCGGCGCCCAGCAGCGGCAGGCCCAGGCGCAGTTCGCCGCGCTTCATCTGGCTGAGGTCGTCCAGTTCGATCAGCAGTTCGCGGCGCAGGCGCAGCATGTCCTCGGCGCGGCGCAGCACCACTTCGCCGGCGGCGGTCAGGCGCACGTGGGGGCCGCTGCGTTCCAGCAGTTGCACGTGCAGGCTCTGCTCCAGCTGGGCCACCTGCTTGCTGATGGCCGACTGGCTGGCGTGCAGGCGCTGCGCGGCCTGGGTGAAGCTGCCCTGGCGCACCACCTCGACGAAGCTGCGCAGTTGCTTGAATTCCATTTTGGAATGGCCTCGATTCGAACAATTCGCTTTGGGGATAGTAGCCCCGGGCTTAACCTGAGCGCCATCCACAGCACACCGCCACGCAGGCACCCGAAATGATCCGCCGCATCGCCCGACTGGGCTTCGAACTCGCCGTCCTCATCGCCTTCTGGTGGTTCGGCGGCTGGCTGGCGCAAGCCACCGGCCTGCCGCTGCCCGGCGGGGTGGTGGGGCTCGGCCTGCTGCTGGCGCTGTTCGCCAGCGGGGCGATCCGCCCGGCCCTGCTGCAGGGCGGCGCCGGGCTGCTGCTGGCGGAGATGCTACTGTTCTTCATCCCCGCGCTGATGAGCCTGCTGGACTATGGCCCGCTGCTGCGCAGCGAGGGCTGGAAGATATTGCTGGTGATCATGTGCAGCACCCTGCTGGTGATGCTGGTCACCGCGCTGTCGGTGGAAGGCATGTACCGCTGGAGGTCGCGCCATGAGTCTCGATAAGCAAGCCCTGTTCTGGCTGGCCCTGACCCTCGGCGGCTACCTGTTCAGCCGCCAGTTGTACAAGCGCGTGCGCTGGTACGGCTTCGCGCCCATCGTGTTCGTCCCGGTGCTGCTGTTCGCCGTGGCCATCCCGCTGCACGCCCATTACGCCGACTACTCGCGCGACACCAACTGGTTGGTGGCGCTGCTCGGCCCGGCCACCGTGGCCTTCGCCGTGCCCATCTGGCAGCAGCGCGCGCTGCTGGCGCGGCACTGGCCGGCGCTGCTGGTGGGCATGTGCGCCGGCTCCGCGGTGGCCATCGGCAGTTCCTGGATGCTGGCCAACGCCCTGGCGCTGGACGGCCAGGTGGCGCTGTCGCTGGTGCCGCGTTCGATCACCACGCCGCTGGCCATGGAGATGTCCCAAGACCTGGGCGGCGTGCCGGAGCTGACCGCCGCCTTCGTGATGATCACCGGGGTGTTCGGCGCCCTGGCCGGCGGCCTGCTGATGAAGCTGCTGCCGCTGCGCTCGACCCTCGCCCGCGGCGCCCTTCTGGGTGTCGGCGCCCACGGCGCGGGTACCAGCCGGGCCTACGAGTTCGGCGGCGAGGAGGGCTCCACGGCGGGGCTGCTGATGGTCCTCACCGGGCTGTTCAACCTGATGCTGGCGCCCGCCGTCGCGCTGGTACTGTAGGCGCGAGCCGCGCCGAGGTGCCTTTCGTAGGATGGGTTGAGCTTGCGAAACCCATGCGGTCGCGGTGATGGGTATCGCTTCGCTCAACCCATCCTACGGGGCCGTCATTTGCTGTGTGGGATAGGACTGTCAGACCCCCGACAGTCCCGCGGCCTTCGCCTGACTAGACTGGCCCCATCGAACAACAACAACGATGAGGACCGCCCCATGAACGCCGCCGCTCCCGCACCTTCCGTGAAAGACCAGGTCTCCGAGGCCGAATGGCAGACCCGCGTCGACCTCGCCGCCTGCTACCGGCTGATCGCCCTGTACGGCTGGGACGACCTGATCTTCACCCACATCTCGGCCAAGGTCCCCGGCACCGAGGACTTCCTCATCAACCCCTACGGCATGATGTTCCACGAGATTACCGCCTCCAGCCTGGTGAAGGTGGACCTGGCCGGCAAGAAGCTGATGGACAGCCCCTACGACATCAACCCCGCCGGCTACACCATCCACAGCGCCGTGCACGAGGTGCGCCACGACGTCGGTTGCGTGCTGCACATCCACACCCCCGCCGGCATCGCCGTGTCGGCGCAGAAGAACGGCCTGCTGCCGTTGTCGCAGCAGTCGCTGTTCGTGCTCTCCAGCCTGGCCTACCACGGCTACGAGGGCGTGGCCCTGAACCACGACGAGAAGGCCCGCCTGCAGGTCGACCTGGGCGACAAGCACTTCATGATCCTGCCCAACCACGGCCTGCTCACCGCCTTCGGCACCGTGGCCGACGCCTTCCTCGGCATGTTCACCCTGCAGCGCGCCTGCGAGGCGCAGGTGATGGCGCAGAGCGGCGGTGGCGAGTTGATCCGCATCCCGCAGCAGATCCTCGACGGCGCCCGGGCCATGGTCGCCGGGGTGATGAAGACCTCCCAGGGCATGGGCGGGGGCCTGGCCTGGCCGGCGCTGCTGCGCAAGCTCGACCTGCAGAACCCCGGCTACCGCGACTGATGGCCGGCATCGCCATCCCCCTGCGCGACTGGCGCGCGCAGGGGCGCACCTTCGACTTCAACGGCCACGCCATCCGCTACTGGGAGGCCGGCGCGGGCGAGCCGCTGCTGCTGATCCACGGCTTCCCCAGCGCCTCCTGGGACTGGAACAAGCTGTGGCAGCCGCTGGCCGGGCGCTACCGGGTGATCGCCTGCGACATGCTCGGCTTCGGCGATTCTGCCAAGCCGCGCAACCACGCCTACCGCATCCATGAACAGGCCGACCTGCAGCAGGCGCTGCTGGCCCATCTGGACGTGCGCCAGCCCGTGCACCTGCTGGTCCACGACTACGGCAACAGCGTCGGCCAGGAACTGCTGGCGCGGCACCTGGAAGGACAAATCCAACTGGCCTCGCTGGTGTTCCTCAATGGCGGGCTGTTCCCCGAGACGCACCGCCCGGTGCTCTCGCAGAAGCTGCTGCTCAGCCCGCTGGGCGGCTTCTTCGGGCGCTTCTTCGACCGTGGCAAGCTGGCCGCCAACTTCGCCAAGGTGTTCGGCCCGCGCACCCGGCCGAGCGAGGAGGAGCTGGACGCGTTCTGGAGCCTGATCGCCTGCAACGACGGGCCGAAGGTGATGCACCGGCTGGTCCACTACATCCTCGACCGCCGCGAACACCGCGAGCGCTGGGTGGGCGCCATGCAGCGCACCTCCGTGCCGCTGCGGCTGATCGACGGGCCCGTGGACCCGATCTCCGGCGCGCACATGGTCGAGCGCTACCGCCAGTTGATCCCGCGGCCGGACACGGTGATGCTCGACGGTATCGGCCACTACCCGCAGACCGAGGCGCCGGAGCAGGTGCTGGCGCACTACCTGGCGTTCCGCACGCGCCTGGCGGGGCAGGTGCAGCCGGCGGCCTGAAGGGGCCGCCGGCATCATCCCCGGACCTTATCGCGGCATATTCAGGCCCGGCGTCTTGGTTGTGACCGTCAAACGTCTGTTTGACACTCCGTAGCCATCAACCTGCCTGGGAGTACCAACCATGAGTGATGCCGTTCGTTTCGACGACAAGGTCGTGATCGTCACCGGTGCCGGCGGCGGCCTTGGCCGTGCCCACGCCCTGCTGTTCGCCAAACATGGCGCCAAGGTGGTGGTGAATGACCTGGGCGGCAGTACCCATGGCGAGGGCGCCAACGCTTCGGCCGCCGACCGCGTGGTGGCGGAGATCCGCGCCGCCGGCGGCACCGCCATCGCCAACCACGACTCGGTGACCGACGGCGAGAATATCGTGCGCGAGGCCGTGGAAGCCTTCGGCCGCGTCGACGTGGTGGTGAACAACGCCGGCATCCTGCGCGACAAGACCTTCCACAAGATGGAAGACGCCGACTGGGACCTGGTCTACAAGGTCCACGTCGAGGGCGCCTACAAGGTGACCCGCGCCGCCTGGCCGCTGATGCGCGAGCAGGGCTACGGGCGGGTTATCTTCACCGCCTCCACCTCGGGCATCTACGGCAACTTCGGGCAGAGCAACTACGGCATGGCCAAGCTCGGCCTCTACGGCCTGACCCGCACCCTGGCCCTGGAGGGCCGCAAGAGCAACATCCTGGTCAACGCCATCGCCCCCACCGGCGGCACCCGCATGACCGAGGGGCTGATCCCGCCGCAGGTGTTCGAGCAGCTCAAGCCCGAGTTGGTCAGCCCGCTGGTGGTCTACCTGGGCAGCGAGGCCTGCCAGGACACCTCCGGCCTGTATGAAGTGGGCGGCGGCTGGATGGGCAAGGTGCGCTGGGAGCGCAGCCTGGGCTTCGGCTTCGACCCGCGCGAAGGCTTCGACGCCGAGGACGTGGCGGCGCACTGGCAGCAGATCAGCAGCTTCGAGAACGCCGTGCACCCGGCGGACAACGTCGAGGCCCTGCGCGAGATGATGGCCAACCTGCAGAAATACGTCGGCTGATCGCGACAGGCAGACGGGCGGAACGGCCGGGGTGCTGCTCCGCGCGCCATGACGCAGTAAGGTGGAAGGCCGGCGCAAGCCGGCCTTCGTCCTTTCCGTCAGCCTGGAGTCCAGCATGAGCGTGATCGTCGAGCACAACGGCCCGGTAACCACCCTGATCATCGACCGCCCCGCGGCGCGCAACGCGGTCGACCGGCCCACCGCCGACGCCCTGGCCGAGGCCCTGCGCGCCTTCGAGGCCGACGAGCAGGCGAAGGTGGCGGTGCTCACCGGCGCCGGCGGCACCTTCTGCGCCGGCGCCGACCTCGCCGCGGTGGCCGAGGGCAGCGAGCGGCGCAACCGCCTGGAAATGGAAGGCGACGCCCCCATGGGCCCCAGCCGCATGCACCTGAACAAGCCGCTGATCGCCGCCATCGAGGGCTACGCCGTGGCCGGCGGCCTGGAGCTGGCGCTGCTGGCCGACCTGCGGGTGATGGCCGAGGACGCGGTGTGCGGGGTGTTCTGCCGGCGCTTCGGCGTGCCGCTGATCGACGGCGGCACCGTGCGCCTGCCGCGCATCATCGGCCAGGGCCGGGCGCTGGACCTGATCCTCACCGGCCGCCCGGTCGCCGCCCAGGAAGCCCTGGGCATGGGCCTGGCCAACCGCGTGGTGGCCAAGGGCGAAGCCCGCGCCGCCGCCGAGGACCTGGCCCGGCAGATCGCCGACTTCCCCCAGGCCTGCATGCTGGCCGACCGCGACAGCGTCTATGCGCAGTGGAACCAGTCGTTCGACGTGGCCATGGCGAATGAATTCCAGGGTGGGCTGATGGTGATTCTCAGCGGCGAGACCCAGGCCGGGGCGCAACGCTTCGCGCGGGGGGAGGGGCGGCATGGGAAGTTCTGAGGGGCAGGGTTGCTTTTCGTAGGAGCGAGCTTGCTCGCGAATGGAGTTTCCCGGTGATTGCAGTGTTTCGGGTTGACTCCGTCCCCTCTCCCCAGCCCTCGGCTGCGCGCCCCGCCCTGAAGGGAGAGGGGGCTTGTCCGTGCCGAGAGGAGGAATGGTTTCAGCCGGTAATCATTGTGCTAGCCGGCTAACGCCGAGATATCAGCATCTGCCCAACGGTCCCCTCTCCCTTCAGGGAGAGGGTTAGGGAGAGGGAAAGGCGCTTCCCTCATGCAGCGGCGTCCCAGGGAAACTCCATTCGCGAGCAAGCTCGCTTCCTACATGGCAGGACGAACCCCGTCGTAGGATGGTGTTGAGCGAAGCGATACCCATCGCCATGGCCTGATGGGTATCGCAAGCTCAACCCATCCTACGAAGAGCGCCTCAGCGCTTGATGATCACGTAAGTCTTGCGCACCGTCTCCTGGATGTCCCACACCCCCAGGCTGTTCTGCGGCAACAGGAAGGCGTCGCCGGCCTGGAAGGCGATGGGCTCGCCGTCGTCCGGGGTGAAGGTGCCGCGGCCGCTGATGAAGTGGCAGAACTCCTGCTCGACGATCTGCCGGCGCCAGCGGCCCGGGGTGCATTCCCAGATGCCGGTGTCGACCTGGTCGGGGCGTTCCACTTCGGCCATGCGGGTGTGCGAGACCGGCTCGCCCAGCGGCACGCCGACCGGGCTGGCTTCGCCCAGGGGCGCGTTGGGGGTGTCCTTGAGGTGGGTGATCTTCATCGGGGCTCCAGTGGGTTGTCGGTGCAAAGGGGGCGGCCGGCTTCAGCCGACCTTCCAGGTCATCAGGCCTTCCATGCCGGCGGCGAGTCTTTCCGCCAGTTGCCGGCGCCAGGCCGGGGTGTTGGGGTTGGCCAGCACCTCGTCCTCGTGGACGAAGCTGCGGATGATCGCGTTGTAGCCCAGCCAGCGGCACGGCTCGGGTTCCCAGGCGCGCAGGGCGTCGGTCATGGCGCGGTCGTGGATCACCCAGTTCTGCCGGGTCTCCAGGCTGTCGTTGCCGAGGATCAGGTCGGCCAGGGTGCGCCCGCCCAGGTTGGTGGCGCCCACGCCTTCGCCGCCGTAGCCGCCGGACAGGGCGATGCCGTTGCGGCGGTCGATCAGCATGTGCGGGTGGAAGCGCCGCGACATGCCCAGGTTGCCGCCCCAGGTGTGGGTGATCTTCACGTCCTTGAGCTGCGGGAACAGCTCGCCGAACAGGTAGCGGCGCAGGCCGACCTCGTCGTCGTCGAGGCTGAAATCGCTGCGCAGCTTGCCGCCGAAGCGGTAGCCGCCGCGGGCGCCGAAGGCCAGGCGGTTGTCCCGGGTGCGCTGGCCGTAGGTGACCTGGCGGCTGAACTCGCTGAAGGCCTGGCCGTGCTCCAGGCCGATCTCCGCCCATACCGACTCGGGCAGCGGCTCGGTGGCCACCAGCAGGCTCTGCACCGGCAGCTGGTAGTTGCCCAGGGGTGGCAGGGCGGCGGCGTAGCCTTCCACCGCCGGCACTATCCAGTGGGCCTTCACGCTGCCCTTGTCGGTGCGCAGCAGGCCGGGCTGCCAGTGGCTGACGCGGCTCTTCTCGAACACTTGCACGCCCAGGCGCTCCACCGCGCGGGCCAGGCCGCGGGCCAGCTTGGCCGGGTCGATGGTGGCGCAGTGCGGGGTGTAGAGCGCGCCCAGGGCGCTGGGGATGCGCAGCTGTCCGTCCAGTTCGGCCTTCGACAGCCAGCGGTAGTCGTCCTCGCCCAGGCCCTCGTGGCGCAGGTCGGCCAGGTACTGGCGCAGGCGGCGTTCCTGTTCCGGGTAGCGCGCCGCGCAATAGAGCACGCCGCCCTTGCGGTAGTCGCAGTCGATGCCTTCGTGTTCCAGCACCCTGGCCACCTCGTCGGGGATGCCGTGCAGCAGGTCCCAGGTCTCGCGGCGGCGCGGCTCGGGCATGCGGCCCACCAGGCGGTCCTCGCCCAGCAGCGCGCCCATCAGCCAGCCGCCGTTGCGCCCGGAGGCGCCGAAGCCGGCGGTCTCGGCTTCGAGGATGGCGACCTTCAATTGCGGCGCGCGGGTCTTCAGGTAATAGGCCGTCCACAGCCCGGTATAGCCGGCGCCGACGATGGCCACGTCGACCTCCAGGGCGCCTTCCAGGGCCGGGCGGGCGATGAAGTCGTCGTCCAGTTGGTTCATCCACAGGCTGATATGGCGCCATGCCGACATAGGGGCGACTCCGGGCAGAAGGGTGATGGGGAATGTGCGCAAGCCTAGAAGCGCCGGGGCTTCCTGTCGTGTGCGCGGGTACGCGGGGAAAAGCCGGCTGACGGCAATTGTAGGAGCGGATCTCATCCGCGAAACGCGCCGGGACGCCCGGCTATCGCGGACAAGGTCCGCTCCTAGGAGGTGCAGCAGAAACGCCGTCGTAGGATGGGTTGAGCGAAGCGATACCCATCACCGCGACTGCATGGGTTTCGTAAGCTCAACCCATCCTACGAAGAGCGCCTCGGCGTTACGGGTTTTCCATCCGCTTGAGGTATTCCCGCGGCGACAGCCCGGTCTGCTGGCGGAAGCAGCGGTAGAAGGCCGACAGCGAGTTGAAGCCGGCGGAGAAGGCCAGCTCGTCGATGCGCGCCGAGGTGGCCGGGCGCAACTGTTTCAGCAGGTGCTGCAGGCGCTTCTGGTTGACGTACTGGTAGAAGCTCAGGCCCATCACCTGGTTGAGCAGGTAGGAAATCTGGTTGCGTGTGTAGCCGGTAGCGCCGGCCACCTGCGACAGGTCCAGGTCCGGCGCGAGGTACGGCTGGGCCTTGTGGAAGTATTCCTCCAGGTCCGCGGCCAGCTGGCTGAGCTGGCGCGGCGACAGGCCCAGGCGGCTGGCCGGCGGGCGGCTGTCGCCGGAGGCGCGTGCGGCGCCCGGGGCGTCCTCGCGGACCAGGGTGGCGTATTCGTTGATGCGCCAGATCAGCCCGTCGCGCACGCTGATGGCTTCGCTGGAGTGGAACACCGCCAGGCGCCCGCTGAGGGTGATGGCGGTGCGGTACTGGATGAAGGCCGTGTCGCCGTCGACGCGGATGCGGTCGATGTGGTCGAGGAATTCGTCCGGGCGGCTGGGCATGGTCTGGGTGACGTACTCGCGCAGGTCCGCCAGGCCCATGCGGCGGTTCTGGAAGTAGTCGTTGTATTCCACCTCGGGATGGTAGAGCGCCAGCGCCGCGTCCAGGTCGCGGCGCTTCCAGCTGTCGTGGTAGCGCTGCACCACGTCGCGGGTGCTCGGGGTGAGGTGGCTGTCGGCCGGGGTCGGGTGGGTCGCTTGCATGGCGCACAGGATGCCGCAGAGCGGCGCGCTCGGGTAGGGGGGAGGCCCCGCTATCATCCAGGCACTGCATGATGGGCCATGCCCGGCGTCAATGGTGGCCGCCCGGGGCCGTCGCAGAGGGGGGATTCACTCTTTCGGCTGACAGTGCAAATACCTCCTTGGTGCGCTTGGTCGCGACCGGGCCGGCTGAGTAGCGTGTAGCCGCCTAGACACCGTCAGGAGTGCCGAATGACAACAAAAACAAGGCGCGTATCGTTCCAACCGAAACTGCTGGCCGCTGCTGTAGCCCTGGGTTGCGCCACCCAGGCCGGGGCCGTCTCGTTCAACATCGGGGAAATCGAGGGGCAGCTGGATTCGACGCTGTCCGTGGGGGCCAGCTGGGGGCTGCGCGACGCCGACTCGGAATACGTCGGCGCCCGCAACGGCGGCCGCGCCTCGTCGCAGACCTCCGACGACGGCCGCCTGAACTTCAAGAAGGGCGAGACCTTCTCGAAGATCTTCAAGGGCATCCACGACCTGGAGCTGAAGTACGGCGACACCGGCGTCTTCGTCCGCGGCAAGTACTGGTACGACTTCGAGCTGAAGGACGAGCACCGCGAGCTGTACGACATCAGCGACCAGGGCCGCAGCATGGGCGCGCGCTCCTCCGGCGCCGAACTGCTGGACGCCTTCATCTACCACAAGTACAGCATCGGCGACCTGCCCGGCACCGTGCGCCTGGGCAAGCAGGTGGTGAGCTGGGGCGAGAGCACCTTCATCCAGAACTCCATCAACAGCATCAACCCGGTCGACGTCGCCGCCTTCCGCCGCCCCGGCGCGGAGATCAAGGAAGGCCTGATCCCGGTGAGCATGTTCTACATGTCCCAGGGCCTGACCGACAGCCTCACCGCCGAGGGCTTCTACCAGCTGAAGTGGGAGAAGACCGTGGTCGACAACTGCGGCACCTTCTTCTCCACCACCGACGTGGCGGCCAACGGCTGCAACCGCCTGGTCTACGCCGGCAGCGACTTCGACACCGACCCGGCCAGCGGCTACCGCTACCTGGCGCGCTCCGGCGACAACACCGCCCGCGACGGCGGCCAGTGGGGCCTGGCCCTGCGCTGGTACGCGGCGGAGCTGAACGACACCGAGTTCGGCGCCTACGTGATGAACTACCACAGCCGCAACCCGGTCTTCAGCACCATCGCCGGACAAGGCCTGGCCACCGCCAACGCCGCCACCGGCGAGGCCAGCGCGCAGTACCTGATCGAGTACCCGGAGGACATCCGCCTCTACGGCCTGAGCTTCCAGACCAACATCGGCGGCACCTCGGTGGCCGGCGAGGTCAGCTACCGGCCGAACATGCCGCTGCAGCTCAACAGCACCGACCTGACCGTGGCCGCGCTCTACCCGACCACCCTGTTCGGCAACCCCATCTATGCCAGCGGCGCCGCCACCCCCACCGCCGGCGAGGTGATCCACGGCTACGAACGCAAGCCGGTGACCCAGGCCCAGGTGACGGTGACGCAGTTCTTCGACCAGGTGCTGGCCGCCGAACGCCTGACCGTGGTCGGCGAGGTGGGCTACAACCACATCAGCGGCATCGACGACAGCGAGCTGCGCTTCGGCCGCGACTCCATCTGGGGCATCGGCGAGCTGCCCAACAACTCCCTGTGCCAGGGCCTGCTGAACACCGCCAATCCCGGCGAGTGCAACAACAAGGGCTTCTACACCAGCAGCAGCTGGGGTTACCGCGTGCGCGGCATCCTCGACTACCCCAACGTCATCGCCGGCATCAACTTCAAGCCGAACCTGGCCTGGTCCCACGACGTGCACGGCTACGGCCCGAACTTCAGCGAAGGCGCCAAGGCGGTCAGCGTCGGCCTGGATGCGGACTACCAGAACACCTATACCGCCAGCATCAGCTATACCGATTTCTTCGGTGGCGATTACAACCCGATCAACGATCGCGACTTCATCGCCGTCAGCTTCGGTGTGAACTTCTGATCGGTCAGTCAAGGACAGGAAAGATGAACAAGATACGAATCCTGCAATGCGGCGCCCTGGCCCTGAGCCTGCTCTCCGGCGCCGTGATGGCGGCGGTGTCCGCGGACGAGGCGGCCAAGCTCGGCACCAGCCTCACGCCCATGGGCGCGCAGAAGGAAGGCAACGCCGACGACAGCATCCCGGCCTGGACCGGCGGCATCGACAAGAGCGCCGGCAGCGAGGACGCCCGCGGCTTCCTCAGCGACCCCTTCGCCGGCGAGAAGCCGCTGTTCACCATCACCGCGCAGAACGTCGACCAGTACCGGGACAAGCTCACCGACGGCCAGGTGGCGCTGTTCAAGCGCTACCCGGACACCTACCGCATCCCGGTGTACAAGACCCACCGCACCTTCTCGCAGCCGGCGGAGATCTACCAGGCGGTCAAGACCAGCGCGGTGAACGTGCAGCCGATCAACGACGGCAACGGCCTGGCCAACTTCGACAAGAGCCGCTACTACGCCTTCCCGCTGCCGAAGAACGGCGTCGAGGTGCTGTGGAACCATATCACCCGCTACCGCGGCGGCAACCTGGCGCGCACCGTGGTCCAGGTCACCCCGCAGACCAACGGCAGCTACACGCCGATCCGCTTCGAGGAGACCGTGGCCTTCCCGCAGAACATGGGCGACGTGGACCTCGCCAAGGTCAGTAACATCCTGCTGTACTTCAAGCAGTCGGTAACGGCGCCGGCGCGCCTGGCCGGTAACGTGCTGCTGGTGCACGAGACCCTCGACCAGGTCAGGGAGCCGCGCCTGGCGTGGATCTACAACGCTGGCCAACGCCGCGTGCGGCGCGCCCCGCAGGTGGCCTACGACGGCCCCGGCACCGCCGCCGACGGCCTGCGCACCTCGGACAACTTCGACATGTTCTCCGGCGCGCCGGACCGTTACGACTGGAAACTGGTGGGCAAGAAGGAGCTGTACATCCCCTACAACAGCTACAAGCTGGGCCTGCCGACCTACAAGTACGACGACATCGTCAAGGCCGGCCACCTCAACCAGGACCTGACGCGCTACGAGCTGCACCGCGTGTGGGAAGTGGTGGGCACCGTGAAGCCGGGCGAGCGGCACATCTACGCCAAGCGCCACATGTACATAGACGAGGACAGCTGGCAGATCGCCGAAGTCGACCACTACGACGGCCGCGGCCAGCTGTGGCGCGTTTCCGAAGGCCACCAGATGTTCAACTACGTGCACCAGGCCGGCGGCTACGTGCCGGAGGTGATCTACGACGTGATCGCCGGCCGCTACCTGGCCCTGGGCCTGTTCAACGAAGAGAAGAGCGGCTACCGCTTCGGCATCAAGGCCAGCATGGCCGACTACACCCCGGCGGCGCTGCGCAACGAAGGCGTGCGCTGAGCCGGGCCATGGCCGGCGGCGGGGGTTGCCGCCGGCCATGTACCTTCCTGTAATGCCAAAGGGTGATATGTCGCTACATACATCCGGCTGATAGCCCTTCCCTGGGGCCCGACTGCTGACTAGTCTCGAACGTCAGAATCGGTCGGACCCCGCCCATGATCGACGCTGTCGCCACCCTCGCTTCGCTGCCCCGCCTGCCACCGCAGCATCTGCCGCGCGCACGCCTGCGCCAGGCCCTGCTGCACGAGGAACACCGCCTGCGCCTGCTGCTCGCGCCCCTGGGGCACGGCAAGACCGTGCTGCTGGGCGAGTGCGCGCGCGCCGCCCCGGCGGGCACCCGCATCGCCTGGCTGGCGCTGGGCGGCGAGGCCCTCGACGCCGCGGCCCTGTGCCGGCGCCTGGGCGAGGCCCTGGGCCTGGGGCCGGTCGGCGAGGCCGAGGTGCTCGGCCGCCTGCGCGACTGTAGCGAGCCGCTGTGGATCATGCTCGACGACTACCCCCGCGAACCCGATGCCGCGCTGGACGCCTGCCTCGACCGTCTGCTGGCCCAGGCTTCGCCCTGGGTGTCCTGGTGGCTGGCCAGTCGGCGGCGCCCGGCGTGCAACCTGGCGCGCCTGCTGCTGGAGGGCGAACTGCTGGAGCTGGGCGCGGCGGAACTGGGCTTCGACGCCGCCGAGCTGGAAGCCTTCCTGCTGCGCAACGGCCGCGACTGGCCGGAGGAACTGCGCCTGGCGCTGCTGGAGCAGACCGACGGCTGGTGCGCCGGCATCCGCCTGCGCCTGCTCGGCTGGCCGGCCGAGGCGGGCACGCCCTCGCCCGGGCAACTGGCCGAGGCCGGCCGCCCGCTGCTGCGCGAATACCTGCAGCGGGAAATCCTCGACGCCCTGCCGGCGCCGCTGGCGGAGGTGCTCTGCGACCTGGCGCGGCTCACCCGCTGCTGCACCTCCCTGGCCGAATACCTCTTCGAGGAGCAGCCCGGCGTTCTCGAGGCCCTGCTCGAACGCGGCGTCGGCCTGCAGCGCGAGGAGGGCGCCGGCGCCTGGTACCGCCTGCCGCCGCTGCTGGCCGACGAACTCGCCGACATGGGCCACGGCTCGCCCTGCAGCCTGCACCGCCGGGCCTGCCAGTGGTACAGCCAGCAGGGCGACATTCACGCCGCCTTCGAACACTCAGTGCGCGCCGAGCAACCCGACGTCGCCGCCAGCCTGCTGCAGCGCCTGACCGAAGAACAACTGCTGCAAGGACACAACGTGGCGCGGGTGCTGCGCTTGCGCGAGGAACTGCCGGAAGAGCTGCTGGCGAGCACGCCGCGCCTGCTGATCCTCAATGCCTGGGCGCTGCTCTTCGGCGGGCGCCTGGACGAAGTCGAGGCGCAGCTGGCGGCCTTCTCGCGCTTCCTGCCGCTGCCCGGCGAGGCGCGCCAGCGGGCACTGGTGGCACAGTGGCTGGGCCTGGCCGGCATGCTCGCCCACGCCCGTGGCCGCCGCGAGGCCGCGCCGCTGCTGCAGGCCGCCCTGGACGACCTGCCGGACGAAGCCTGGGCGCAGCGCCTGATCAGCCTGTCCGCGCTCAGCCAACTGGCGCTGATCGACGGCCGCCTGGACGAGGCCCGCCTGCTCAACCGCGACGCCCTGAAGCTGGCCCGCGCCCGCGGCAGCGCCATCTTCGAGGCCTACCTGGAGATCGACCACGCCTACCTGCTGGCCCAGCGCGGCGAGCTGCCGCGCGCCGAAGCCCTGCTGCGGCGCATGCTCGACACCCTGGCCGAACGGCACCAGAGCGGCTGCCCGGTGGCCTGCCGCGCGCAGTTGCGCCTGGGCTGGGCGTGCTACCACCAGGGCCGCCCGGCCGAGGCGCGCCAGCTGATGCAGGATGGCCTGCGCGGCGCGCAGCGCAACCTTGACCCCTGCGCCCTGTACGGCTACATCGGCCTGGCGATGCTGGATGCGCGCCAGGGCCAGTTCGACGTGGCGTTCAACCGCCTGCTCGAAGCCGAGCGGCAGATGCAACTGCAGCACATCCCCGAAGCGGTCTACCGCGGCCCGCTGCTGCTGGCCGGCGGCACCCTCGGCCTGCGCCAGGGGCGGACCGCCCAGGCCCGGGAAATCTTCACCCGGGTGCTCGGCCGCTACCGCGAGGAAGGCCGCAGCGCGCCGGCCTCGGCGGTCGACCTGCTGCTGCGGGTGGAATGCCAGCTGGCCATGGCGGATATCCAGGACGGCCAGGCGCAACGGGCGCTGGAGCGCTTGTCGAACCTGCTGGCGGAAATGCAGCGGCAGGGGCGCATGGCCTTGGTCTGCGAGGTCCTGCTGGGGCTGGCGCTGGCCCATGCCGCCGCCGGCGCCGACGAACAGGCCCGCGACTGCTGGCAGGAAGGCCTGGAACTGGCCCGCCGCCACGGCCTGGAAGCGATACTGGAAGACGCCCGCCAGCGCCTGCCGGAACGCTTGGCCGAACAGGCCGGCGAACGCCCGGCGCCGCTGCTCAGCCTGCGCGAACTGTCGGTGCTGGAACTGATCGCCCGCGGCTGCTCCAACCTGGAGATCGGCGAGCGGCTGTTCATCTCCCTGCACACCGTGAAAACCCACGCCCGGCGCATCAACGGCAAGCTCGGCGTCGAACGCCGCACCCAGGCCGTGGCCCGGGCCAAGGAGCTGGGGCTGCTCAAAGCCTGATGCCCTGGAGGCCCTTGCCGGCTGAGCCGAGGTGCTTTTCGTAGGATGGGTTGAGCTTGCGAAACCCATGCGGTTGCCCTGATGGGTATCGCTTCGCTCAACGCCATCCTACGGGGCGTCGTGTATGCCGGAGGGTAGGGGGGGCTCAGGCGTGTTTTCGTAGGATGGGTGGAGCGAAGCGATACCCATCGCGCTGGTACGCCCAAATGTCGTAGGGCGAATAACGCGAAGCGTTATCCGCCGTTATCTCGGGCTAGAGGTCGAGCGAGCCCGGCAGACCGTGGCTCAACGCCTGCCTGCCGAAAACCTTGTTGGCGAGCAGCGCGGCGTTGATGGCCTCGGCCACGGTGGCCAGTTCGATTTCTTCCGGGGCGATGCGCATGATGCTGCTGCTGGAAAGGAACTTGAGTATGTCGGCCAGGTGCCAGATGAGCGTCGAGCCGCCATGGGCCGGGACCGGGAAAGTGCCCTGGTACTTGTTCCTGAGCTTGAGCATGTATTGCCGGGAAACGCTGAGCTTGCTGGCGACATCGCTCAGGCCCACGTAGTCGGGGGAGACCTCCACCAGCGAGGCGCCCGGGATGGCCCGCTGCACATCCTTGATGGCGGAAACGATGGCGACTTCTGCGCTGCTCGCTTCACGGATGAAGTCCAGGCCGAGCAGGCCTGGGATGCCCGTGCCCACGAGCGCGTCGGTGCAACCTTCGGCCCCCAGGCGCTCGACGATCTCGTCGAACTGCTCGTCGGTCTGTGCGTCGATCTTGAACTTGAGGGTGAATTCGAAATCCATCGCTTCAGGTCTCGGAAGAATCTGTTGCCGATTCGGCCTCTTTCGCTGTTTCCGTCATCCCGCCGCTGCAGTTGTCCACCACCCGGCGGACCTGCCTGGCATGGTTGCCGGGGTTTTTGGGCGTGCTCCAGATGCTCGTCGTGCAATGAATGCCGCAGCGGCAATCGTTGGAGTTGAAGGGGCAGCGCAACTTGCCCCAGGCATGGCCGCCGCCCTCGATGATCGTCCAGCCTGCGCTTTCCGCATATTGCAGCGCCTTTTCCACTTCCTTGTCGGGATGCTTCTTGCGAGGCATTGACTTCTCCAGCCTAGGAAAGAACATGTGGGTTGTCAACTGACAACCTTTTCGGGCGCTCGTTTTCTCAATGCAACGCCTTCTTCTGCACCGCGATCGCCTCGATGCGCTGGCCCAGGCGCAGTTGCTCGGCCGGGTCGTCGCTGAGCAGCAGGGCGCGCTCCAGGTCGTAGCGTTCGGCCTGGGGGCATTCCAGTTGGTGGTAGAGGTCGGCGCGGGCCAGGTGGTCGGCGGCGCTGGCGGCGCCCAGGTCCAGCACGCGCTGGGCGTCCTTCAGGGCCGCCAGGTGGTCGCCGGCGGTCTGGTGCAACTGGCGCAGGTTGCGCGACAGGCGCTGGAGCATCTCGCGCGGCTCGGCGCTGCGCAGGAAGGCGGCGCTCAGTTCCACGTTCGGGCCCAGGTGGCGGGCCAGCAGGTCGCGGCAGTCGCGGGGGTAGAGGCGGCGGCCGGTGGCGGGGTCGAGCAGGTGGTCGGCGCCGGGCACGCGCAGCAGGAAGCGCGCGGGGAAACTCACCCCCTGCAGGGCGATGCCCTGGCGGCGCGCCAGCTCCAGGGCGATCAGCGCCAGCGACAGCGGTTGCCCGCGGCGGCGCTGCAGCACCTGGGGCAGCAGGGCGGCGCGGGCCAGCAGGGGCACGTCGTCGTCCTCGGCGAAGCCCAGCTCGTTCAGCCGGCGCAGCAGCAGCTGGGCCCGTTCGATGTCGCCGGCGGCCACGGGCAGCGTCGCCTGCAGTTGCCGCTGCAGGTCGTCGAGCACGCGCAGGGCCTGCTCGGGCGGCAGGTGCGGCTCGTGCTCGGCGGCTATCCACAGGGCCGCCTCGAACAGCGCTGGTGGCTCCTGGGCTAGGCAGGCGAGGCAGGCTTGGCGCGGGTCCATGGCGTTCTCCGGCTGATACTGCGTTTTACCCGCAGCGCCGGGGCGCCGTCCAGAGCCGCCGTGGCTGGTCGTCGGCGCCGCCGCTGGCCCGCGGCGCCTCTGCCTATACTGAAGGGGCCGGCCGCGGCAGGCGCCGCCGGCCGACCCTCACGCGCCAGCAAGGGAGCGCCGCCATGTTCGACATGATGGAAGCCACCCGGCTAGAGAAACTGCACCTCGCCTACGACCCGGCCACCGGGCTGCGGGCCGTCATCGCCATCCACAGCACCCGCCTGGGCCCGGCCCTGGGCGGCTGCCGCTACCTGCCTTATCCCAACGACGAGGCGGCCCTGCGCGACGCCGCGCGCCTGGCCCAGGGCATGAGCTACAAGGCCGCCCTGGCCGGCCTGCGCCAGGGCGGCGGCAAGGCGGTGATCCTGCGCGCGCCCCATGTGGACAACCGCGGCGCGCTGTTCGAGGCCTTCGGCCGCTTCATCGAAAGCCTCGGCGGGGCCTACGTCACGGCGGTGGACAGCGGCACCTCCAGCGCCGACATGGACTGCATCGCCCAGCACACCGAGCACGTCACCAGCACCACCCGCGGCGGCGATCCCTCGCCGCATACCGCGCTGGGCGTGTTCGCCGGCATCCGCGCCAGCGCCCAGGCGCGCCTGGGCAGCGACGACCTGGAAGACCTGCGCATCGCCGTGCAGGGGCTGGGCCACGTGGGCTACGCCCTGTGCGAACACCTGCACGCCGCCGGCGCCGAACTGCTGGTCAGCGACCTGGACCCGGGCAAGGTGCAGCTGGCCGTCGACCAGTTCGGCGCCCAGCCCATCGCCAACGAGGCGCTGCTGACCACGCCCTGCGACATCCTCGCGCCCTGCGGCCTGGGCGGGGTGCTCAGCTCGCCGGTGGTGGCGCAGCTGCGTTGCGCGGTGGTGGCCGGCGCGGCGAACAACCAACTGGCGCACCCGGACGTGGCCGACGAGTTGGAAGCCCGCGGCATCCTCTATGCGCCGGACTACGTGATCAATTCCGGCGGGCTGATCTACGTCGCCCTGCAGCACCAGGGCCAGGAGCTGCCGGCGATCACCGCGCACCTGGCGCAGATCGGCAACCGCCTCACCGAGGTGTTCGCCCACGCCCAGGCCGACCACCGCTCGCCGGCGCGGGTGGCGGACATGCTTGCCGAGCGGATTCTCTATGGACATGGGGGATGACAGGCTGCAGCGGGGGCTATTGGGTCGCGAATGGAGTTTCCCTGGGACGCTGCTGCATGAGGGAAGCGCCTTTCCCTCTCCCTAACCCTCTCCCTGAAGGGAGAGGGGACCGTTGGGCAGATGTTGATGTTTCGGCGTTAGCCGGCTAGCACAGAAATTACCGGCTGAAACCATTCCTCCTCTCGGCACGGACAAGCCCCCTCTCCCTTCAGGGAGAGGGCTGGGGAGAGGGTGCGGAGTCACCCCGAAACACCATAACTGCCGGAAGGCGCCATTCCTCTTATTCCCCTTCCGCAAACAACTCGCCGAGGGCGTCGGGCTGGTTCTTGAAGGCGCGGGCGAAGGTGTCGCGGTGGCGGGCCATGAAGATGCCCACTTCCTCCACCTGCTCCTCGTTCAGCGAGGGCACCGCCTTGTGCAGGACGGCGGCGAGGTTCTCCGCCAGTTCGAGCATCTTGTCGTGCCGGTCGGCTTCTGCCTTATCCATGAACAGGCGCTCCGGATCGCGGCTGCTGCGGTACACCACTTCGACGGCCATTCATCACCTCGTATGCCTTCTTGCTGTCTGGGGGAGTAAATACTGTTTATTTATACAGTTAAGCATAAGGCAATCGCCCGGCCCCTGGGAAGAGGGAAATCGCAGAAGGCCAGTATGGCCGGCGAACCGCTTCGGGGCACGCGGGGCCATGGCAGGGCATGCGACAAGTTGGCGCGGGGCTGGTGGATGGCGCGCGGCGGCGGCGCCCGGCAGACTGGCCGGGCACGCGGGAGGAAGGCTCAGGAGGCGATGCGCAGGGCGCGGCCGGCGGTCATGTCCGCCAGCAGGCGCGGGGCGCTGTCGCCCTGCTCGATGGCGATGCCGAAGCGGATGCTCTGGATCAGGCGTTGCAGCTGTTCGGCGTCCTGCAGCTGGGCGTTGCGGATGAGCCGCTTGGCCGCCACGCCGGCTTCGGTGGAAAGCGTCAGCACGATGCTGCCGTCCGGCCGTTCGAGGCTGAAATTGACCCGGAACTGGGCCTGGAATGCATCGGTGAGTACCTGGAAGGGGCTTTCCATCTTCGATCCTGCCTGCGTGGTGGCGTGACCCTTCATGGACTGGAAGGCGTCAGCAAAGTTCGCATTCATATTGCCGCAGCCTCGGCAGGCTATTGCTGCCCAGGGTCAATGGCGTGTGTCTTGCACGTACCAAGCCAACAATCGCTTTATCGAACCGGGAGTCGACGGATGAAACTGCAATGGGCCGAACGCATGCGCCAACAGATGCACGGAATGGCCGAGTCGCTGGGCAACCTGCTGGTGGAAGGGTTCCACTACCTGGCGCTGTTCGCCATCGGCGGCACCGTGTTCTGGTCGGCGGCGGTGGCCTTCGTCGAGATGTTCGAGAAGGGCCACGCTAGCATCGACGACATCCTGCTGCTGTTCATCTACCTCGAACTGGGCGCCATGGTCGGCATCTACTTCAAGACCAACCACATGCCGGTGCGCTTCCTGATCTACGTGGCGATGACCGCGCTGACGCGCCTGATGATCGCCGACATCCAGCACAACCACGTGCCCGACGACGGCATCATCCTGGTCTCGGTGGCCCTGTTGCTGCTGGCCCTGGCGATCCTGGTGGTACGCTACGCCTCCTCGCGCTTCCCCTCGGCGCCCTCGGGCAAGGGCGAGCAGGCGCTGCTGCAGGACGACGAGCGCTGACGGCGCTTCGAGCAGCAATGGCCCCCTTGGCGGCCGCGATGCACTAACATCGGAATAATTCGCGCCGCCGAGGGAAGACCCGCACGATGAAGGGCTGGAAGCTGTTCGCACCCCTGCTGCTCCTGGTAATCATCTCCATCACCCTGTACCTGCGTCTGCACACCCAGCCCTTGCTGCTGCAAGGCGAGGCGGACGCCACCGAAGTCATAGTCGCCTCCAAGGCCAAGGGCCGCGTCGAGACGCTGCACGTGCGGCGTGGCGACGACGTGCGGAAGGGCCAGCTGTTGATAAGCCTGAGCAGCCCGGAGCTGCAGGCCCAGCTGGATTCCCTGCGCGCCGGGCGCAGCCAGGCCCAGGCGCAGCTCGACGAATCCCTGCACGGCACCCGCGAGGAAACCCTGCGCGCCCTCCAGGCCAGCCTGCAGCAGGCCCAGGCCGAGCTGCGCAACGCCGAGCTGGACTTCCAGCGCAACGAGGAACTGGCCGGCCGCGGCTTCGTCTCCCAGGCCCAGCTCGACACCACCCGGCGCGCCCGCGACGTGGCGCGCAACCAGGTGGCCGAGGCCCAGGCCAACCTCGACCAGGGCCAGCGCGGCGACCGCGAGGAAGTGCGCCAGGCGCTGCAGGCCGCGGTGCGCCGCGCCGACGCGCAGATCGCCGAGTTGCAGGCGCAGACCGACGACCTGGCGGTGCTCGCCCCGGTGGACGGCGAGGTCGGGCCCATCCCGGCGGAGGAGGGCGAGCTGATCAACGCCTACAGCCCGCTGCTGACCCTGGTGCGGCTGTCCGACAGCTACCTGGTGTTCAACCTGCGCGAGGACATCCTCGCCAAGGTGCGCAAGGGCGACAAGGTGAAGCTGCGCATCCCGGCGCTGGGAGACGCCGAGGTGGAGGCCGAGGTGCGCTACATCGCCCCGCTGGGCGACTTCGCCACCAAGCGCGCCACCCGCGCCACCGGCGACTTCGACCTGAAGACCTTCGAGGTCCGCCTGTACCCGCTGCAAGCGGTGCAGGGCCTGCGTCCGGGGATGAGCGCGCTGTGGCAATGGCAGCAATAAGGCGCAACCTGCTGCGCTTCGCCCAGGCGTTCAACACCGAGACGCGCATCGCCGTGCGCAGCTGGACCATCCACTGGCTCGGCTGGCTGTGGCCGCTGCTGCTGTTCACCCTGATCAGCGGCATCTACCAGGCCGGCACCCTGCTGGACATGCCGGTGGCGGTGGTCGACGCCGACCACAGCCACCTGTCGCGGCGCGTGGTGCGCGAGCTGGACGCCGGTTCCCACGCCCAGGTCGAGGTGCTCGGCGGCGGCCTGCAGGAAGGCCTGCGGCGCTTGCGCGCGGCCGACGACTACGCGCTGCTGTACATCCCCCGCGACTTCGAGGCCGATGCCCTGGCCGGGCGCCAGCCGCGCGCGGTGCTCTACTACAACTCGCTGTTCTATTCCGCCGGCTTCTATTCCACCCAGGACTTCAGCGGCCTGGTCGCCGGCGTCAACCAGGACCTGCGCCCCTACCTGGCCGCCGGCGCGGGCGCCCCGCTGCCGAAGCTGGCGAGCATCAGCGTGGCCTACGAGAGCCTGTTCAACGCCAGCGGCAACTACATCTACTACCAGCAGTTCGCCGCCATCGTGCACCTGCTGCAGCTGTTCGTGATAGTCGCCACCGTCCACGTGCTGGCCCGCGAGGCCCCGGAGCTGCGCGCCTCCTCGCCGCACATCCTGCGCGCCCGGGCCCTGGGCGTGCGCCTGCTGGGCAAGCTGGCGCCCTACACCCTGCTGTTCAGCGCGCTGCTGATGCTGGAGCTGTTCCTGCTGGTGACGCTCAACGGCGCGAAGATCAACGGCAGCCCGCTGTGGATGCTGGCGATCACCGTGTGCTACGTGATGGCCGCGCAGAGCGTCGGCCTGGTGCTGTTCATCTTCACCGCCAACCGCTTCAGCGCCTACTCGCTGATCGGCCTGCTGATCGGCGTGGCGCAGACCTATTCCGGGGTGCTGCTGCCGGACCTGGCGATGCCCGAGATCGCCCGCTTCATCAGCCTGGCCGAGCCGCTGACGCACACCCTGCACGGCCTGTTCGACCAGTTCCTGCGCCAGGCCCCGCCGGAATCCGGGCTGTACGCCTGCTGCCGGCTGCTGGTCTACCCGCTGCTGGCCTACATGATCGCCAAGCTGCGCCTGCGCCGGCGCCTCGACCTGAGCCCGGCCTGAGGAGGCGCCATGGAGAACTTCTGGAGCGTCCTCAGGCAGACCCTGAAGAACATGCTGGGCAAACCGCTGTGGCTGCTGACCGTGCTGTCGGTGGCGCTGACCACCTTGCCCTACGCCCACCGCACCATGGACGACCTGCCGGTGGCGGTGATCGACATGGACCACAGCGCCGCCTCCCGCGAGTTGATCCGCCTGCTCGACGCCGCGCCCAAGATCGCCGTGCGCAGCTACAGCGAGTTGCCCACGGCGCAGCACGACCTGGCCTGGCGCCGGCTGTTCGGCATCGTCATCCTCCCGGTGGACTTCGAAAAGCGCGTGCTGCGCGGCGAGGCGGTGAGCGTGCCGATCTTCGGCGACGCCACCAACCGCATGGCCAACGGGCAGATCCAGCAGGACATCAGCGCCACCTACAACGAGCTGACGCTGCGCTACAACGCCCACCTGCTGCTGCACAACGGCTTCAGCGCGAGCCAGGCCGAGGTGCTGCTGAGCCCGGTGGTGGGCCAGCTGACCGACCTGTTCAACCCCGGCACCAGCTTCGCCGCCATCGTCCTGCCGGGGCTGGTGACGCTGATCCTGCAGCACAGCCTGCTGCTGTCCTGCACCCGGGTGAACCTCAACCTGCGCGGCGGCACCCCGCGCTCGCTGCGCCAGCCGCCGTCCACGCGCTTCGGTCGCTACGCCGCGCAGCTGCTGATCTGGACGGTGCTGGCCATGCTCTTCTACGTGATCTGGCCGTGGATCATGGGCTACCGGCAGACCGCCTCGTTCTTCATGCTCATGGGCCTGGTGCTGCCCTTCCTGCTGGCGGTGATCGCCCTGAGCGAATTCCTCGCCGAGCTGCTGCCCTCGGAAGAGGCGGTGTACCTGACCATGACCTTCATCACCCTGCCGCTGTTCTACATGGCCGGCTTCACCTGGCCGCCCCAGGCCATGCCGCAGTGGGTGCAGTGGCTGGCCAACGGCATCCCCTCCACCTGGGCGATCCGCGCGGTGGTGGAGATGAACCAGATGAACCTGCCGCTCTCGGCGGTTTCCGACCGCATCCTGGTGCTGCTGGGCATGGCCGCCGCCTACGGCCTGCTGGGCACGCTGATCTACCAATTCCGCAACTGGCGCTGGGACCAGCTCAAGGGTTGGTGAGCCCCGAAGCGCTCTTGCTCGCTCCTACGAGAAGCCCTGCCTGCCCGCGGGAGCGGATCTCGCTGTGGCCATGGCGATGGGTATCGCTTCGCTCGACCCATCCTACGGGGCTCCGATCCTGACCGTGAAGCCGGGCATGGGCTTGGGTGTATCGGCGGATAACCGCGAACGGTTATTCGCCCTACGCCATGGCTGGGTGTTGCGTAGGGCGCATAACGCCTACGGCGTTATCCGCCGTTTGACCTTGGTCCCCGGCCGCTGCGGATTCGAACCCGGAGCTCAGGCATCGCGCCCCTTGCGCCGGTTCTTGTAGCTGCCGCGGATGTTCATCGCCGCCAGGCACAGTTGCAGCAGCACCAGGGCGTAGGCCTTGGCCGGCAGGCCCCAGGCTATCCACAGGGCGTTGCTGGCCAGGAAGGTCCAGAAGCCGAGCTTGCGCCGCCGGCGCTCGCGGGAGCCGACCAGCCAGGCGGCCAGTACCGTGACCAGCATCGCCGGCCATTGCAGCAGGTCGAGGAATTCGTGCATGGGGCGGTTTCCCGCGGCTGTCGTCCTGACTTCAGACCAACCCGGGCGCCGCGAAGTGCGGTCGGACTGCGTAGCCGTCGAGCAGCGCCTGCACCTTGTCGGCGTCCAGCTCGCCGTTGAAGGGCACGCCCAGGGCCTGGCGGTGGATGCCGGTGGCGGCCAGCCAGAGGGTGTCGATGCGCGCGGCCAGGGCGCCGGGCACGTCGGTCACCAGGGAGTCGCCGACGAACAGGATGTTCTGCGCCCCGCGCGCCTGCAGCTGCCGCTCGGCGATGCGGAAGGCCGCCGGGTCCGGCTTGCCGAACCAGCGCACCTGGCCGCCTTCCTCGGCGAAGGCTTCGGCCAGGCGGCCGGCGCCGAACACCGTGCGCCCGGCGGAGACCACCACGCGGTCCGGGTTGGCGCAGAGGAAGGGCAGGTCCAGGCCCTGGCGCAGTGGTTCGAAACGCGCCTCCAGCTCGTCCTGGGGGAAGCTGCCGACGCCGAGGATCAGCGTGGCCTTGTGGATATCCGTGCCGAAACGCTCGCGGATGTGCGCAGGCCAGGTGCCCAGGGCGTCGGCCACGCCGGCGATGCAGATGCCGCCGCGCTGCAGCTGGGCGTCGTGCTCGATGGCGTCGATGGCCAACTGCCCGGAGGTGGTGATGCCCGCGTACAGCTCCCGCGGCACGCCCAGGCTTTCCAGGGTGTCGGCCATTTCCACGACGCTGCGCGAGGCGTTGCTGAGAAACCACACCGGGCGGCCCTCGGCGGCGCGGCGGCGGAGCCAGGCGAGGGCGCCGGGGAACACTTCGGCGCCGTCGATCAGCACGCCCCAGAGGTCGAGGAGGAAGCCGTCGTAGCCGGCGCAGAAGTCATCCAGGCCGGCGTGGTCGATGAGGCGGGTGTGGGTGACGGCGCTGAAGCGTGGGGAGGTCATGGCAAGCCTGTCGCGGGGAAAAGCCCCAGCCTAGCGCACCGCGGGCAGGCGGGTGAATGCTTTCAGCTGGCCGGGCGGGCCTGGGCGACGCTCTCCGGCGCCGGGGCCACCGGCACCTCCACCAGACCGCGCAGGTGGCACAGGCTGAACGGGCTGGGGCTGCAGCGCCCCTCGGCCATGGCCTGGCGGATGGCGTCGACGTCGGCGTTCTGCACGTAGTGGATGGCGTCGGCCATGTCGTCGGCGCTGCCGAAGCCGCCCTCGCGCATTTCCTTGAGCGCGTCTTCCTTGCTCCAGCCCTGGACCACCGTGCGGTACATGGCGGAGAACAGCCCGGTGCGGTCGCTGCCGTGCTTGCAGTGCATCAGCACTGGGCCCTGTTGCTGGGCGGCCTGCAGCAGGTTGAGCACGCGGATGACGTCGGCGTCGTCGACGCGGTCGGCGTGGATCGGGAAGCTGAGGATCTGCAGCGGTGCGGCGCCGGTCCAGGCCTTGTCGTCGTCCTTGATGAAGCTCAGCACCGTGTGTACGCCGAGCTGCTGCAGCAGCGCCAGGTCCTGGCCGTCGGGCAGGGCGCTGCGGTAGAGGCTGGGCGACATGCGATAGAGGTTGAACGACTTGTCCACCGGCTGCGCCCATGCGGCGGGGCGCTCGTCGGCATGGGCCGCTGCGGTGACCAGGGCGAGGGCGAGCAGACAATGGCGCAGGAAGGAAAAGGGCAGGGCGGGGCGCATGGGGGCCTCCTGGCTGGCGGAGCGCAGACAGTAGGCGGCGGGCGATAAAGCCCGGATGAAAAGATTGTGAAAAAAGCGTGAAGACGCCCCGCGGCGATCAGCGGGGCAGGAAGCGCGCCTGCACCGGCGGGCGGAAGAACCACCAGGCGGCCAGCGGGTAGACCAGGTAGTTCACCAGGTACAGCAGCAGCGCGGCGTGGCTCGGCGGGTTGCGCCAGGCGGCCAGGGCCACCAGCGCCAGGTACAGCAGGGCCAGGCCGGCGGCGTAGAAGCCGAGCAGGCGCCAGCGCTCGCCGACGCTGGGCAGGCGCCCCACGCGGCGGGCGAAGAAGAACGCCATGCCGGCGCCGATGGCCAGCGCCACCAGCAGGTTCACCGGCACCAGGCCGTAGCGCAGCAGGGTGCGCAGCAGCACGTTGAGGACCATGGCGACGAGGATGCCGGCGAGGGCGTAGTAGCGGGTGCGAATGGGCATGGCTAGAGGCTCCCGTCCAGGCCGAAGCGTTTCTTCAGGGCCTTGTCCAGCAGGCCGGTGGGCAGCCAGCGGGCCAGCAGCGGCAGGGCGCGGCTGCCGTGGCCGACGCGCAGCAGGCGCGGGCGAGGCTGGCGCTGCACGGCGGCGAGCAACTGGCGGGCCAGTTCGGCGGCCGGGGTGGGTTTGTCCTGGGAGGCGCCGGCGCGGGCGCGGATGAACTCGCGCAGCGGCCACCAGGGCGAGCGGTCGTCCACCAGTTCCTGCCAGGTGCGCCCGGCGTTGGCGCCGAAGCTGGAGGCGATGGCGCCGGGCTGCACCTCCAGCACCCCGATGCCGAAGGGCGCCAGTTCCAGGCGCAGCGCCTCGTTGAGCGCGTGCAGCGCGGCCTTGGAGGCGCAGTAGGCGCCGGCGAAGGGGGTGACCAGCACGCCGGAGACGCTGCCGATGTTCACCACCAGCCCACGGCGTTCGCGCAGCAGCCCGAAGCAGGCACGGGTCAGCTCGACCACGGCGAAGACGTTGGTCTCGAACTGCCGGCGCAGGGCTTCGGCGCCGCCGTCCAGCAGCGGGCCCATGGCGCCGTAGCCGGCGTTGTTGACCAGCACGTCCAGGCCGCCGGCCTCGCGCTGCAGCTGCTCGGCCAGGCGGGCGATGGCGGCGCCGTCGTCGACGTCCAGTCGCACGCCGCGGAAACCGGCCTGGCCCAGGGCGGCCACGTCTTCGTCGCGCCGGGCCGTGGCCCAGACACTGTAGCCGGCGCCCTGGAAGGCCTCGGCCAGGGCGCGGCCGATGCCGCTGGAGCAGCCGGTGATGAGGGCGACGGGTTGGGGCATGGCGGCTTTCCTTGGCGTGGGCGCGTGGGTGTTCGGCGCCTACCCTAGCCGATTGCGCCGCGCGGGTGAACTCAGTCGCCGAAGCGCCCTTCGATGCGCTCGGCGCGGAACTCCAGGGTGCTGGCGCGGTAGCCCGGGCGCAGCGCCGGCAGCGGCAGGCAGTCGCTCCAGGCGTCGCCGCCGAGCAGCGCGCCGGGGCCGCGGTAGCGCGGCGCCTCGTAGAGGTTCTCGGCGAGGTCGGTGGTGTCGCCGGGGCGGTAGGCGGCGACCTTCCAGCGCAGTTCCAGCAGCGGCGCGTCGCTGCCGTTCTTCAGGTCGACGCGCAGCGGGCGGTCGGCCGGGCACAGCGTCGGCGCGTAGCGGATGCGCAGTTCCAGGCGCTCCAGGCGGCGCTGGTCGAGGCTGTCCTGCCAGATCGCCAGGGCCACCACCAGGCCCAGGCCGACCAGGGCCGCGGCCGAGATCGGCAGCGCGCGGGCGGGGTAGCGCAGCAGCAGGATGATCCAGGTGACGATGAGGAGGATGCCGAAGAACATGGATGCCGGGATGGGCTTGGGGCAGCAGCCTAGCAAATCCGTCGCTTCTGCAACGACTTCGACGGATGGCCACGACCTGGGTCAAGATTGTGCGCGAATCTGGTGCGTCGGACGCTGCGCTGCATCTGCGGAATCCGCATAATGCACATTTGAGCAGGCACGCGGCGGCATATTTCCCCTGGGAAGTGTGCATTCTGAACATTCATCGATGTTCGTCATGCTCAAAGGTTTCCGCGTCGTTTCCCGTCGGCTTTTCCGGCCCGCTCCTTGCTCCAGGCCGACAGACATCCAACCCACCTCGCGGAGACATCCATGAGTTCCCCCAGTGAATTCCCCCTGAGCGCCACGCCCAGGGAAGGGCGCAAAGGGCTGCTGCCCATCGCCATGGTCCTGTTCAGCTTCACCTTCTTCACCGGCACCATGTTCGCCGGCGGCAAGATCGGCATGGCCTTCGACTTCGTCGACATGCTCTGGGTCGCCGTCGTCGGCAACACGCTGCTGGCCGTCTACGCCGCCGCCCTGGGGCTGATCGCCTCGCGCAGCGGGCTGAACACCGTGCTCATGGGGCGCTTCTGCTTCGGCGAGCGCGGCAGCAAGCTGTCGGACTTCCTCCTCGGTTTCGCCGAGCTGGGCTGGTACGCCTGGGGCACCGCCACCGTGGCCATCGTGCTGGTGAAGATGCTGGCCCTGCCGGGCTGGCTGACCATCCCGCTGATGGTGCTGTTCGGCCTGGGCTTCAGCATCACCGCGATCATCGGCTTCAAGGGCCTGGACCTGCTGTCGCGGGTGTCGGTGCCGCTGATGTTCGTGCTGCTGGTGGCCTCCATGGTCATCGCCACCCGCCAGGCCGGCGGCTGGGCCGGGCTGCTGGCGGTGCAGCCGAGCACCGGCATGACCTTCTCGGCCGCCGTGACCATGGTCTTCGGCACCTTCGCCAGCGGCGCCACCCAGGCCACCAACTGGACGCGCATGGCGCGCAGCGGGCGCATCGCCGTGGCCGCCAGCGTCATCAGCTTCCTCGTCGGCAACGGCCTGATGATCGTCGCCGGGGCCTGGTGCGCCATCGTCTACCAGAACGCCGACATCGTCGAAGTTATGGTCCTGCAGGGCCTGTCGTTCGCCGCGGTGATCATGCTCTGCCTGAACCTGTGGACCATCCAGGGTCCGACCATCTACAACGTCTCCGCCGCCGCCTGCCACCTGGTGCGCAGCGAACGCCGGCGCAGCATGACGCTGCTCGCCGCGGGCGTGGGCATCGTCCTGGCCATCGGCGGCATGTACGAGTGGCTGATTCCCTTCCTGGTGCTGCTGGGCTCGATCATCCCGCCGCTGGGCGGGGTGATCATGGCCGACTTCTGGCACCGCCACCGCGGCAACTACCCGGCGCTGGTCGGCCCGCACATCCCGGCGTTCAATGTCGCCGGGCTGCTGTCCTACGCCGTGGGCGCGGCGCTGGCCTATGCCTCGCCGTGGATAGCCCCGCTGGTGGGCATCGGCGCCTCGGCGGCCTGCTACATCGTGCTCGGCGAGATCGCCCGCGCCCGCGCCGGCGTGGCGGAGCCGCGCGCCTGAACCCATTCATGGCGCTGCGCATTCGGCATCCGCGCAGCGCCCAGCCTGAGGAGCCAACCCAATGAAGATCGTCAATGCCAAGCTGCGCAAGCAGGAAGGCCTGTTCACCATCCGCTGCGCGGGCGAGCGCATCGCCGAGGTGCTGCCCCAGGCGGCCAGCGTAGCCGCCACCGGCGATGACCTCGACGCCGCCGGGCAACTGGTGATCGCGCCGCTGGTGGAGCCGCATATCCACCTCGACGCCACCCTCACCGCCGGCGAGCCGCAGTGGAACATGAGCGGCACCCTGTTCGAGGGCATCGAGCGCTGGGCGCAGCGCAAGGAAACCATCACGCACGAAGACACCAAGGCCCGCGCCCACACCACCATCCGCATGCTGGCCGCCCACGGCATCCAGCACGTGCGCACCCACGTGGACGTCACCGATCCCACGCTGGCCGCGCTCAAGGCGATGCTGGAAGTGAAGGAGGAGGCGAAGCACCTGGTGGACCTGCAGATCGTCGCCTTCCCGCAGGAGGGCATCGAGTCCTACGACGGCGGCCGCGGGCTGATGGAAGAGGCGATCCGCCTGGGCGCGGACGTGGTCGGCGGCATCCCGCATTTCGAGAACACCCGCGAGCAGGGCGTCAGTTCGATCAAGTTCCTCATGGACCTGGCCGAGCGCAGCGGCTGCCTGGTGGACGTGCACTGCGACGAGACCGACGATCCCAATTCGCGCTTCCTCGAAGTGCTGGCCGAAGAGGCGCGGGTGCGTGGCATGGGGGCGCGGGTGACTGCCAGCCATACCACGGCCATGGGTTCCTACGACAATGCCTATTGCTCGAAGCTGTTCCGCCTGCTCAAGCGTTCGGGCATCAGCTTCGTCTCCTGCCCGACCGAGAGCATCCACCTGCAGGGCCGCTTCGACAGTTTCCCGAAACGCCGCGGCGTGACCCGCGTGGCGGAGATCGACCGCGCCGGGATGAACGTGTGCTTCGGCCAGGATTCGATCAAGGACCCGTGGTACCCGCTGGGCAACGGCAACATCCTGCGCGTGCTCGACGCCGGCCTGCACATCTGCCACATGATGGGCTTCGAAGACCTGCAGCGCAGCCTCGACCTGGTCACCGACAACAGCGCCCGCGCGCTGAACCTGGGCGAGCGCTACGGCATCGCCGCCGGCCGCCCGGCCAACCTGCTGGTGCTGGGCGTGGACAGCGACTACGAAGCGGTGCGCCAGCAGACCAAGGCGCTGTATTCCATCCGCCACGGCCGTGTACTGATGCGCCGCGCGCCGGAGAGCGTGGAACTGCTCGAAGGCTGATGCCTGTAGGCGCGGGCCCTGCCCGCGATTCGCGCGCAGGGCGCGCTCCTACAGGGGAATGGCGCGGGTGGGGCGGCGTAGGATCTTATCCGCGATCCGCGCCGATACGCCCGGCTATCGCGGACAAGGTCCGCTCCTACGACCGTGCTTCCCGGGAACCGTTGGCGTTATACCCTCCGGGGGGCCCCGCGCACAAAGAAAAACCCCCAGGCACAAGGCCTGGGGGCGATTGGCATCGATGGGGGAGACGCCGTCCTTCAACTAGCGAGCGGCTACCTGCGCGCGGATGCCGTTCTCTTCGGTTCGACCGTAGACATCCTCCAGACGTTCGATGTCGTCTTCGCCCAGGTAGCTGCCGGACTGCACTTCGATGATCTCCAGCGGGATCTTGCCGGGGTTGGCCAGGCGGTGCACCGAGGCGATGGGGATGTAGGTGGACTGGTTCTCGGTGAGCAGGAACACCTTGTCGTCGCAGGTCACCTGGGCGGTGCCGCTGACCACGATCCAGTGCTCGGCGCGGTGGTGGTGCATCTGCAGCGAGAGCTGCGCGCCGGGCTTGACGGTGATGTGCTTGACCTGGAAGCGGCCGCCCATGTCCACCGAGTCGTAGCTGCCCCAGGGGCGGTACACGGCGCAGTGGTTCTGGGTTTCGCTGCGGCCGGCGGCGTCCAGTTCGTTGACCACCTTCTTCACGTCCTGCACGCGGTCGCGGTGGGCGATCATCATGGCGTCCTTGGTTTCCACCACGACGATGTCGTCCAGGCCGACCACCGAGACCAGCTTGCCGTTGCCGTGCACCAGGCAGTTGCGGCTGTCGTGCACCAGCACGTCGCCCTTGGTGACGTTGCCGTTGGCGTCCTTGTCGTGCACTTCCCAGATCGACGACCAGCTGCCGACGTCGTTCCAGCCGGCGGCCAGGGGCACCACGCAGGCGCGCTGGGTCTTTTCCATCACCGCGTAGTCGATGGAGTTGTCCGGGCAGCACTCGAAGGTGGCCGGGTCGATGTTGATCAGGTCGCCTTCGTGCTGGCTGCGTTCCAGGGCCAGCAGGCAGGTGTCGTAGATGTCGGCGTCGTGGCGCTTGAGTTCTTCCAGGAAGCGGCTGGCGCGGAACAGGAACATGCCGCTGTTCCAGTAGTGCCCGCCTTCCTCGACGAACTGGCGGGCGCGGACCTCGTCGGGCTTCTCGATGAAGCGCTCGACCCGCGCGACGCCACCGGGCAGCTTGTCGTCGGCGCCGGCGCGGATGTAGCCGTAGCCGGTTTCCGGGCGGCTGGCGGGCACGCCGAAGAGCACCATCTCGCCCTTCTCGGCAGCCACGGTGGCCAGGGCCAGGGCGCGCTGGAAGGCGCGCGGGTCTTCCAGCACGTGGTCGGCCGGCAGCACCAGCAGCAGTTCGTCGCGGCCCTCGGCGACCAGCTTCATGGCGGCGATGGCCACGGCCGGGGCGGTGTTGCGGCCGAAGGGTTCGAGCAGGATGCCCTGGGTCTTGAGTTTCAGTTGTTCCAGCTGTTCCTGGAGGATGAAGCGGTGTTCCTTGTTGCTCACCACCAGCGGCGGCTCCATGCCTTCGAAGGCCAGGCGCTCGAGGGTCTGCTGGAACAGCGTGTGCTCGCCGGCCAGGGCCAGGAACTGCTTGGGATACAGCTTGCGGGAAAGGGGCCAGAGTCGCGAGCCGCTACCACCGGAAAGAATGACGGGAATCATGTGGGGTTTCTCCTTAAAGCGTTCATGCGTTCTGTAGGGCGCCGGGCGCCGTTACCGTTTCGGGTGACCTCTCCGTGCGGGCCGTCTTGGCAGCTCGCTGATTTTTTCTGTTCTTGTTGTGGTGTTCGTTCTGGTGATTTTGTGTGGGGGGAGACAAGAGCCCCTCTCCCCAGCCCTCTCCCTGAAGGGAGAGGGGGCTGTTCGGCGTGAAGGGGCGCCACCTCGCTCGCCGGCTTGCGCGGAGCTTTCCGCTTGCACGGATAGCTCCCTCTCCCTTCAGGGAGAGGGCGGGGGGAGAGGGCTAGGGCTTCGCGCCGGGGTGTCATGAAGTGAGCCTCAATCCGCCTTCACCGGCCGCTTGACCCACACCGGCGACAGCTTGCCGCCCTCGCCGGTGACGTACAGGCACACCACCTCGCCGCGTTCCAGGGTGACGGGCTTGAGGTCGCTGACCTTCTTGCCGCCCTCGAACAGCGCCAGGTTCACCTTCACCGGGTTGATCTCGCGGTCGCCGTGGCTTTGCGGGGCGACGTTGCCGACCACTTCGGTCTTGCCGTCGGCGGTCTTCAGGGTCAGCGCCTGGCCGCTGAGGTTCTGCACCCGCACCAGGGCCTTCTGCTTGTTCTTGAAGGGCGGCTCGGGCACCAGCCTGGGCTGGCCGCCGGGCTGGCTGACCAGGGTGTAGTAGGCGTCCGGGTCGAGTTTCACCGGCAGGCTCTGGCTGCCGACCTTGGCGGTGTAGTTGCCCGGCGGGAGGAACTTGAAGTCGCTGGAGCCCAGGGGCGATACGTCGTTGAGTTGGGCGTTGCCGACGCTCACCGAGAGTTCGCTGTTGCCGGCGTTGTAGGCCCGCACGAAGGCCGAACCCTTGGGCGCCTGCGGGCCGTAGAGCGCGGCTTCGCCGGCGTGGGCGCCGAAGGCGGCCAGGCCCAGGGCCAGTGCCAGGGCGGGGGATTTCCAGCCGAGGGTCTTGGAACGAGTCATGGGGTGTACCTCCGTCTTCACTTTTTCATGGGGCGCGCTGGCGCCCTTGGCGTGGCGCTCAGTGCGCCGCGGTCAGGCCCGGCGGGTTGGCCGCCAGGCGTTCGTCACGGTTGCCGGCCGCGCGCAGCTGGGCCAGCCAGTCGGCATCGAACTGGCTGAGGTCGCTGTGCATCGGCAGGTAGCGTTCGGGGAATTCCCACACCAGCAGGCGCGGCGGCTTCTGCTGGAAGCCCGGGTCCTTGAGCAGTTCGAGCATGGGTTCGAGGGGGCCCTTGCCTTCCTTGGCGTAGTTGATCAGGTCGGTGGACAGCGCCTGCTTGAGGGCGCCGGCGAAGTTCCAGTGCGGGTTGGCGCTGTAGCTGGTTCCCACCAGGGCCACCTGCGGCTCGGCGCTGTCGCCGAACAGGTCGCCGCCGGCCGCGGCGTTGTCCTCGGCCGGGTGGGTCTGGCGCGCCTGCAACTGGTCCGGCGCCGGCAGCAGTTCGCTGAACAGCGGGTCCAGGGGCAGGAAGGTCAGCAGGTCGCCCTTGTGCGGCGTGGCCTTGCTGGCGTCGGTGATGAAGGTCTGCTGCGGCAGGTCGAGGTTCTGCCCCTCGCGGATGCTCTGGGCCAGGCGCTGGGCCACGGCCTCGGCGCCCAGCGGCGTCCAGTGGGTGTCGGTGCGCAGGAACACCTGGCCGTTGTTCTTGGCCTGCTCCAGGGTGTCCAGCAGCTTGGGCGCGGCCATGCCGGCCTGGCGCGCGCGCTGCAGGAACTCGTCGTAGAGGCCGACGTGCAGCTGCGCCGGCTGTTCCTTGCCGATGTACTCGGGGTAGATGCGCGCCTTGGCCGGGATGATCGCCAGCACCAGCTTCACGCCGCGGCGCTCCAGCTCCTGCTGCACGCCGCGCACCAGGGCCCAGTTGTCGTCCAGCTGGGTCTGGCTGGGCGCCGGCTTGAATTCTTCGTCGGTGTACAGCCAGCCGTCCTTGCCGATCACCACGCCGGGGCGGCCTTCGTCGAACAGGGCATAGTCCAGCGCGGCCCAGAGGTTGGTGCCCAGGCGCTTGATGGGGAACTGGTCGTCGTAGTGGCCTTCGAAGGCGTGGGCCAGCTTGCCGTTGAGCACCGTGGTGCCCTCGGCGGCGGCGAAGCTGGGGAAGGCCTTCAGCGACCAGCCGGCCAGGCCCAGCAGTATCCCGCCGAAGGCGGCGACGTAGGCGTATTGCAGGGGTTTGCTGATCTTGGAAACGTAAGGAGTCGGTTGCATGGTCCGGCCTCGCTCAGAACTGGAAGTAGAGGAAGGGCGAGTAGCTCTGCGCCGAGAGCTTCAGCACCGAGGCGGCGAACAGCGCCAGCAGGGCCACGCGGGTGGCCAGCACGGGCAGCTGGGTGAGCCAGTGCGGGCGGTACACCGCCGCGCCGCTGCGCGAGTAGGCGATGGCCGCCGGGTCGTTCTCGGCGTCCTGCGGGCTGCGCGGCTGGGCGCTGGCCGGGCCGTCGGCGGCGACTTCGTCGGTCTTGGCCGCGGCCTTGGGCGCCTTGCTCTGCAGCGGCTGGTTGTAGAACTGGCGCAGGCCGAAGACGGCCAGCACCACGTAGGCCACCACCAGGGTGCCCACCTGCAGGCCGGTGAGGCTGGCGCGGCTCTGCTCGGACAGGCTCCAGTCGCCGAAGCTGAACATGGCTTCGTACATGCGCCAGGCCACGTGCAGGTTCTCGGCGCGGAAGATCACCCAGCCGACGATCACCAGCAGGAAAGTGAAGGCCCATTTCAGCGGGTTGAGCACCCGCGGCGCGGCGTTCACGCCCAGGGCGCGCTCGATGGCCAGCCATACGCCGTGCCAGGCGCCCCAGATGATGTAGGTGACGTTGGCGCCGTGCCACAGGCCGCCCAGGAGCATGGTCAGGATCAGGTTGCGGTAGGTCTGGAAGGTAGTGCCGCGGTTGCCGCCCAGGCTGATGTACAGGTAGTCGCGCAGCCAGGTGGACAGGCTGATGTGCCAGCGCCGCCAGAACTCGGTGATGGACTGGCTGATGTAGGGCTGGTTGAAATTCTCCATGAAGCGGAAGCCCATCATCAGGCCCAGGCCGATGGCCATGTCGCTGTAGCCGGAGAAGTCGAAGTACAGCTGCGCGGTGTAGGCCAGGGCGCCCAGCCAGGCGTCGCCGGTGGTCGGGTCCTGCAGGGCGAAGCAGTGGTCGGCCAGGGCCGCCAGGGTGTCGGCGATGAACACCTTCTTGACGAAGCCCTGCATGAAGCGGGTGCAGCCTTCGGAGAACTTGTCGAGGGTGTGGGTGCGGTGGTTGAACTGGTCCACCAGGTCCTTGAAGCGCAGCACGGGGCCGGCGATCAGGTGCGGGAAGATCGCCACGAAGGCCGCGAAGTCGATGAGGTTGCGCGTGGCCGGGGTGTCGCCGCGGTACACGTCGATGATGTAGCTGATCGACTCGAAGGTGTAGAAGCTGATGCCGATGGGCAGCAGGATGTGCGTCAGCACGAAGGGCTGCATGCCGAACGAGGTGATGATCTGGTTGAGGCTGTCGACGCCGAAGTTGGCGTACTTGAAGTAGCCCAGCACGGCCAGGTCGACCACCACGCCGAGGATCAGCCAGCGTTTGGCCGCCAGGGTGCGCACGCCGGCGGCGCCGATGCGCAGGCCGATCCAGTAGTTGAACAGGGTCACGCCGGCGAACAGGGCGAGGAAGTCCACCCGCCACCAGGCGTAGAAGACGTAGCTGGCCACCAGCAACAGCAGGTTGCGGTAGCGGTTCCCGCTCAGGTAGTACAGGCCGAGGAAGATCGGCAGGAACAGGAACAGGAACACGTTGGAAGAAAAGACCATTGCCCGTCTCGCTCTGGAGCTTCGTACCCAGGGTGGCTCCAGCCCTTCCGGCGCCGCGTGGCGCGCAAGGAAAAGGCCGGTGTCACCCGCCAGTTCCTCCCCGTTTTGTCGCTAAGGTGGTGCGCCCGCCCGGCGTCTTGTGCGCTTGGGTCGGGGGTGGCTGGGCCCGTCTTCGTTGCGGGGTTCAGCCGGGTGTTTCGGTGTTGCGGGGAGGTTCTTGCCCTCTCCCTAACCCTCTCCCTGAAGGGAGAGGGGACTGTTCGGTGCAGGTGGAAACCGTTGTGTCAGCCGGCACGTGCCGGCCTGCACCCACTCCCATTGAGCGCATCAGCTCCCGCCGTTGCCGCGGTTGAACACCTTGGTCACATCCCCGCCCAGCCGGAAGCTGTTGAACGGCTCCATCTTCCTGCGCCAGTCCTGGGTCTTCGGCGCGCAGCTGTAGAGCGCGCAGTAGGGCTCCAGCCAGGCGAACTTGCTGTTTTCCTTCAGGTCGCTCATGTCCTGGTCGTTGCCGGTCCGGCGGTCGAAGTCCTGCTGGTCGTCCACCCCCTGCATCACCCTTTCGGCCAGGCGCTGCAGGGCACCGTTGTTCTCCTGGCGCAGGTCCACGCCGTTGACCTGGGCGAAGGCGGCGATCATCGCCAGCGGCGGCAGGCTGTAGTTGTGGTAGGACAGGGCGCGCTGGCGGCGCTTGAGTTCGTTGGGCAGGTAGCCCTGGGCGTCGACCTGGCTGGCGGCCACCTTGAATTCGCGCACCGACCAGTCGAACAGGTCGCGGCGGTTGGTCACCACGGCGGTGGACATCACCGACCAGGCCGCCCAGTAGCTGTGGTTGTTGATCTTCTTCAGCGGCAGGTTGCTCCAGTCGCTGACCACCTGGGTGCCGAGCTTGCCGAACCACTGCTCGATCTGCGCCGCCTGCTGCGGGTAGGCCGCCAGCGGGCGGCTGCTGGAGAACTTCAGGCGCAGGTAGGACGAGGACAGGCTGCCCAGGGCCCATTTGCGCATGGACTTGCCGGTGTGGTTGAAGTCGGCGCTTTCCAGCGCATCGGCTCGGGCCCAGGTGGTCAGCCAGTTCAGCGCGCAGTCCAGGTCGCCCTTGTGGCCGCTGCGCATGTACTGGGTGATCAGCTTGGTGGTGCCGCGCTCCATGTCGGTGATGTCCTTGATTTGCGCGCGGAACTTGCCTTCGGCGGCCAGGTTGAGGGTGGCACGCGCCGAGTCGGAGCCCTCGTACTTGCTGGTGAACTGCAGCGAGCCGGTGTAGGGCGTGGGCACTGCCGGGCAACTGTCGGCGTCGCCCTTGCGCTCGCCGACCGCGGCGAAGTAGCCCGGCGGCGGCACCAGGTCGGCGGCCTGGCTGCTCTGCCCGTAGAGGGCGGCGAGGCTGCTCAGGGCCATGGCCGGCCACAGCAGGCGCAGGCCCTTGTTGCGGGAAAGTCGCTGGATGGACATGGATTACCTCCCGGCCACGGTACTGGCGGTGGCCTTGATCTGCGGGGTCTGGCACAGCTTCGCCTCGACCTCGAGGCCGGCCGGCATGTCGTCCGGCGCCTCGATCTCCAGGGAGAGGAACTGCTGGTCCGGCCAGTCCTCGTCGTTGCGCAGTTCGAAGACGTAGCGCCCGCCGGTGTCGACGGCCTTGGACTGCTCGATCTTCAGCTGCTCGCGGCGGCCGTTCATGTACCAGACGGTGTTCTTCAGCTCGTGGATGCCCGGGTCGCTGTAGGTGACGTCGGCGGTGTAGCTGCCGCTGCGGATCGGCAGCGCCGCGCTGTTGAGCAGCACCTCGTTGCGCCCGGCGTGCAGCTTGACCTTGCGGCTGAGCACGGCCTTCTGCTCGGCGCAGCCGTTGGCCACCAGGGGCATGGCCTGGCGGTAGAAGCTCTTCTGCGCCATGTCGTAGTGGGTGGCGAATTCCCAGACCAGGATCTTCGGCGGCTTGTCGTGGAACTCCTTGCTGGTCAGGTAGGCCAGCAGCGAGCTGTCGAAGCCGCCGCCGGAGACGGCGTTGTTGAGGATGTCGACCTTGCCGTACTGCTCCAGGAAGCCGACGAAGTTGTACGCCGGGCCGCTGTTGGAGGTGCCGACCACCGCCACCTGCGGGTCGCCGCCGTCGCCGAACAGGTCGCCGCCGCCGCTGTCGCCCACCGGCTCGGTCTCGAAGCGGTCGACGTACTGCGGCGCGTAGCTGCTGCCGCACAGTTGCGCGGCGGCCTTGTGGAAGGTGCCGAGCTTGGACAGCAGGCCCACGCGCTTGCTTTCGAATTCCTTCTTCGGGATGTCGGCATAGGCGGGCATCTGCTTCAGCGTCTCGGCGGCGATCTTGGCGCTGCGCATGGCGCCGTAGGGCGTCCAGTGGTGGTCGCCCTTGAAGTAGTAGGGGTGGGCTTCCTTCTCGTCGAACAGCGGCGAGAAGTCCGGGGTGTAGATGCCGGCCTCGCGGAACTTGGCGATGGTCGCCAGATAGTTCTTCTTCGCCAGTTCGTAGTCGAACGAGGCCTTCTCCTCGGGGCTGAGCTTCTCGCGGTTGATCAGCCCGCGGGTGGGCTGGTAGACCACCATCAGCTCGACGCCGCGGCGCTCCAGTGCCTCACGCAGCGCCTTGAGTTCGCGCCAGCCCTCGGGCGTGGTGCCGAAGTCGGTGCGCAGGTCGTAGGTGGTGCGGAACAGCCAGTCTTCCTGGGCCGGCACCAGGTGGGTGAAGAAGCCCAGGTACTTAGTGTTGTAGGCCTTGTCGTCGGCCGCGGCCGGGCACAGGCCGGCGGCGGGCAGGGCGCTGTAGGTCGGCGCGCCGGCGTCGGCGGCGCCCGCAGCAAGAATACCGTGGGCCAGCAGCAGGCCGGCGGCCAGAGTCGACAGGCGCAGCAGACGATGGGGGCGGATGGTCATGGTACGGGTCCTCAATTCTGCAGTTCGGCCTGGCTTTCCACGGGGTCGATCAGCACGGCGCGCTGTTGGCGCACGAGCAGGTCGAGGATCTGGTCCTGCTTCTCGCCGAGCACGCCGTTGAAGCTGATGCCGGAGGATTTGGTCGGGCCGAGCATGGCCACCTTGTAGAGTTCCAGCGACAGCGGCGAATCCACCGACAAGGGACCTGAGCCGTTGCCCACCAGCTTGCCGCCGACCACGATGAGCGACACCTTGGTGTCGAAGGGGTCGAGGTCGATGTTGCGGTCGGTGTTGGACAGGTCCTTGATGTGCCCGTACACGCCGATCAGCTTGTTGCCGGCGGCGAGGTTCTCGTACAGGCGGATGTTCACGCTGTTGCGGATGCGGATGCCGTGGCGGCGGTTGCCCAGCACCTGGTTGCCGTAGATCAGGTTGTCGCCGCTCTCGTACAGGGTGATGCCGTCGGAGTGGTTGCGGTACACCTCGTTGTAGGCCACCAGGTTGCGCTCGGAGTTACGGTCCAGGACGATCCCGGAGAGGTGGTTGTCGTAGGTCTTGTTGCGGAAGATCCAGCTGTCGTTGACCTCGCGCGAGACGATGATGCCGTGCTTCTTCTTCGTCCCGTACACGGTGTTCTCGGCGATGATCAGGCGGTGCGAGCGGTCGTGCGGGTCGATGCCGTAGATGACGTTGTCGCGGTAGGTGTTGCCGCGCACCACCAGGTCGTCGGCCTCGTAGCAGTAGAAGCCGTACCAGTTGTCGACGAAGGTCGAGCCGATCACCCAGCCCTTGGGCCGCGGGCGCTTCATGGTCTTGTCCATGCCCGGGCTGTACTGCGAGATGGAGATGCCGTAGGCCTTGGAGGCGTTGTAGCCGAAACTGGTGAAGGTGCTGTTCACCAGGTAGGCCTCGGCGCCGCCCCAGGACACCAGGAACGGGCGGAACTCGTTGGGGCTCTTGAACCAGGCCGGCTCGCCGCGGGCTTCGTTCCAGGCGGTGACCTTGGTATCGTGCACGAACAGCTTGCCGTCGTTGACCAGGAAGGCGCCGCGGTCCTGGGACAGACGCAGTTCCCTGACCTTGCCGTCGACCTCGAGGGTCGCGCCCTGGCTGACCACGATGGGCAGGCGGGCGACGAACACGCCGGGCTCGACCTGCTCCAGCGCCTTGCCGAGCTTGCCGGCCAGCTGCGCGAGGTTGACGTAGCCGCTTTCGATGAAGATGGCCTGGGGCATCTGCCGCTGGCGCTTGACCCACTCGGCCAGGCGGTTCTGCCCGCCGGTGAATTCCTTCAGCGGCTGCTGCTGCACCATGCGCTGCACCACGGCCTTGCCGCCGGGCTTGCGCACGATCTTCTTCGCCACCGCCTCGGCGGTGTAGCCGGAGAGGTCGGGCAGCTTCGGCGGGTCCAGGTGCAGCGGGCCCTCGGGCAGCGCGGTGACCGTGTAGTTGCCGGTTTCCTTGAGGCCCTGGACGTGGCCGGGCTGGTTGGCCGGCGAGGGCTGCTCGCTGGCCTCGGCGTCCTTGGCGTTGGCCGCCGGGGTCGAGGCCCAGGCGGGGCCCGTGGCGACCAGCAGGCCGCCGAGCAGCAGGGCGGCCAGGGGTAGAGGGTGGCGGTTCATGGTGGGTTCTCCCTGTGGGCGTGGAGCCGGAAGGCGCTGGGCTCCCGCGTGCGCGGGAGTGACGGTCGCCGGGCGGGGGATGCGAACCCCCGCGCTCCCCGTGCCCGTTCGCACGCGGGAGGGGTTTTCCGTCATCCCCGCGAACGCGGGGAACCAGTGACTGCCAGTTCGCATCGCCCTGATCCTCAGAAGCGCCAGATGAAATCGACGAAGGCGTGGTGCATCGTCGAGTCGACGTGGCTGCCGTAGGCGTCGCCGGGCTTGAAGACGCCGCCGCGGAAGCGCACCAGGGCCGAGGGCTCGTCGATGTACTGGCTCATCGAGGCGGGCAGCAGGCCCTGCTTGAAGTACTTGGTGACCACCAGGTCGACTTCCTGGCCGATGTCCTTGGAGTTGTTCTCCAGGGGCGCGGTGATGCCGCTGTTGCCGATGTCCGAGTCGCCGTCCACGCGCCAGAACTTGTGGTACACGACGCTGGCGTCGTAGTCGTCGCGCAGCTGCCAGGCGCCGAACAGGGTGGCGTCCTGCAGGTTGGAGAGTTCGCCGCGGAAGGCCTCGCCGAAGCGGTGCACGCGGGCGCGGGTGCCGGTGAAGTTGGAGCGATTGCTCTGCAGGCCGGTCTGCTCGTACTGGTCCTCGCCGTCGTGGCCGCCGCCGCTGCCGCGGGCGTAGCCGACACCGGCGCGCCACTGCTCGTCGATGTTCCAGCGCAGGCCCAGGTCGACGCCGTAGGCGTTGACGTCGCCGCTCTGCTTGCCGGTGGCCACGCGCTCGCCGTCCACCGCGGCGCTGGTCAGGCGGTCGCGGTTGCCGCTCAGCCAGGTGGCGCTGGCCCAGTAGTTCAGCGGCATCTGCGAGCGGTAGTTGTAGCCGTCGCCGTTGGCCTCGATGCCGACCCAGGTGAGGTCGCCGGTGGAGCGCTTGTCCAGCGAGTCGATGGTCTCGCCCGCATCCGGCAGGCTGCCGCTGTCGTCGGCGTGGTGCAGGCGCAGGCCCACCCAGTGGTGCGGCGCCCATTGCGTGGAGATGTCGCCGAAGACGTGGGTGCGGTCCTCGTCTTCCGGCGCCAGGTCGGTGATGTCGGTGCGGTACTCGGAGAAGCGCTGGGCGGCGCCCAGGTGGGCGCGCAGCAGGGTGGTGTCGAAGGTCCAGTTCAGCGCCTCGATGTTGGTGTCCTGCCACATGCCGCTGTCGTCGCGCAGGCGCTGGCGGCCGAAGCGCAGGTGCTCGCCGGGGTACTGGGTGAGGCCGGCGTAGTCCACCCAGAATTCGCGCAGGGCGAGGTAGGCGTCGTCGGGCTCGCGCTTGTTGTCGCCGCTGTCGCGGCCGCTGGCGTCGACTTCGTCGGACTGCAGGGTATCGGTCTGGATGGTGTCCGTGGCGGCCACCGCCTGGCCCATCACGTAGGCGCTCCACTGGCCCCACTGGCCGAAGGCCCAGGGCCGCAGGTCGATGCCGATGCCGTTGAGGTCGCCGCCGTGGGCGGTGCCCAGGTCGCGGTCGTCCTCGGACTCGGCGGTGATCTTGATGTCGATGCCGTAGTTTTTGGGCGGCGTGTCGTCGGCCCAGGCGCCGGCGGCGAACAGGGTGCCGGCCAGGCTCATGCCGGCGCCGAGCATCGCCGGGAACAGCCGGGCGCGGCGGATGGCGCGGGCCAGGCGGATCGGTTGGAACAGCGGGGCGGAGGTCGGGTCGGGGCGCTTCATAGGCTTTCTTGTTCCTGTTCGTTCTGCATGAGGCTGACGGTGGCCTGCCAGTTGGCGCCGCGGGCCTGTTCCTCGCGCTTGAGCAGCTGCTGCGCCTGGCTCAGTTCGGCCGGCTGCAGTTGCGGTTGCAGTTCGCTCATCAGGTCGCCGGCCTGGGGTATCTGCTGGCGCTGCGCCAGGGTGCCGAAGACGTAGGCGTTGACGCGGTTGGGCTGCACGCCGCGGCCTTGCGACCAGAGCTGGGCCAGGGCCATGTCGGCGCTGGCCTGGCCTGCGCGGGCGGCGATCAGCAGGTGGTCGGCGGCCTTCTGCGGGTAGACCTTGCCGAGGAAGCCGCGGCGGTAGATCTGCCCCAGGTAGTAGTGCGCCTGGGGTTCGCTGGCGGCGGCCTTGAGCAGGTGCTGCTCGGCCTTCTGCGGGTCCTGGGGCATCCACTTGCCGTCGTAGTACAGGCGCCCGAGCAGCAGCTCGGCGCGCGGCTGGGCGGCGTCCTGGGCTTTCTTCAGGTAGTCGAGCATCTGCTCGACGTCGCCCAGCTCGGGGTAGTCGTACTGCAGCTTGGCCAGGTCGACCCAGGCCGCGGGGTAGGTCGGCGCCAGTTCGTTGAGCAGGGCCTGGGCGGTCTGCGGGTCGGGCTTGCCGAGGTCGGCGTCGGCCAGCACCTGGGCCACCGATTCCACCCGCTCGGGCGGTACCCGGCCGGCCTTGTGCGCGGCGCGCAGGCGGTCGAGGTGGGCCTTCTGCTTGTCCGCGTTGCCCTGCACCTGGTAGACGGTGGCCAGCTCCATCCAGCACACGTCCATGCGCGTCAGCCAGCGCTGGCAGACCTGCTCGATCTCGCCCAGGTGCTGGTTGTAGGTGCCCTGGGTGCGGTACAGGATGATCTGCGCCAGGTCCGCCTGGGGCAGGCCCTGGGCGCGCCACTGGTCGATGCGCTGCTGCGGGTTCACGCCCGGCCAGGCCTGCGGGTACTGCAGGTAGAGCACGATCAGCGGCACCAGGGCGCTGTCCTCGCCTTCGTTGAAGGCGCGGTTGAGCAACTGCTCGGCCTCGCGGTGCTCGGCGTCGGTGGCGCCGGGCTTGGCCGCCAGCCACTTGCCCAGGCGCGCGCGGGCCCGCGGCGAGGTCTCGGCGGCGTCGCGGTAGAGCTTCTCTGCCTTGGCCTGGGCCGCGCTGTCGCCGCTGGCGGCCTGCATGTCGGCCAGGCCGATCTGCGCGTCGGTGTAGCCAAGGGTGGCCAGGGCCTGGTAGTTGGCCTGGGCGGTGGCGATGTCGCCGCGGGCCATGGCTTCGTCGGCCAGGCGCTGGTCCGGCAGGCCGGCGCAGCCGGCGGCCAGGCCGATGGCCAGGGCCAGGGCGGCGCCGCGCAGCGGATGGTGGGCGATGGCGTTCATGCTTGGGTCCTCAGCGCGCGGTGGCCATGGCCATGGCCTTGTTCAGCAGGGTGCGGCCGGGCAGGCCGCCGATGCTGACTTCCGCCGGGCGCCCGGCGAGCTGGCTGTCCAGCGGCTGCTCGGGCTGGATCTGCGCGCGGATCTCCGAGGACAGGTCGCCGTCCACCGGCGCGGTGCGCAGGATGCGGCCGCTGCGCACTTCGCTGTCGCCGGCGACCTGGAAGTGCACCAGGGTGCCCGGCGAGAGCTCGGCGGCGTTGCGGTAGGCGAAGCGCGCCTCGACGGTGGCGCTGGCGTCGCGCGGGGCCAGGGTGAAGATCACGTCGCCCTTGTTGGCGTACTGGCCGTTGGCGACGCGCTGCTCGATCACCCGGCAGTCGCAGGGGCTGGTGAGGGTGCCCTTGAGCTGGTGGCCGAAGAGCTTCTCGATGTTGCCGGGGTTGAGCTGCTCGTCGGACAGGTTGCCCTTGAGCAGGTCCAGCAGGCTGGTGGAGAAGGTGGCGATGGGCGCGCCCTTGGCCACTTCGGCGTCCATCTGCACCAGGCTGTCGACGGTGCCCTCGCGGGGCATGGTGATCTGCTGGGCGGGGATGTTGACCACGCCGGAGTCGGCATGGGTGACGAAGTACAGGTTGTACAGCTGGTTGAGGATGAAGGCGAAGGCGCCGACGCCGACCACGAAGATGGCGGTGCTCAGGGTCACTGCGCGGATGCGCCCGAAGAAGCCCATGCCGCCGCCGGCGCCGCCGTGCTTGCGGGCCTTGGTGAAGTTCTCGCGCTGCAGGGTGTTGAGCATGTCGCCGACGCTGACCACCTCGCCGGCCAGGTACGCGGTGATCAGGTAGCGCAGGGCGGCGACCTCGCGCGGCTTCAGGTGCTGGAACTCGCAGCCGGTGCGGCGGCTGTCCGGGTCGAAGGAGCGCACCTGGAACTCCACTTCCAGGGCGAAGCTGATGCTGTCGATCTGGAACAGCAGCTTGCCCTTGTGGATGTCGCCGACCTGGATCGGCGCGCTGTCTCGGGTCGGCGCACCGCCGGCGATGAAGGCGAAGCCGCCGGCGGAAAGGTCCAAGAGCCTTGCGTCGACGCCCTCGCGGTTGGCGCCGATGTAGCGGATGCGCGCGGGCAGCTTGACCCGCGCGTGCTGGCGCTGGGCTTCGGATTCGTGCACGACGTTGACGTTGACGGCGGTATTCATGAAGTCGGTCCTATGTTCGAAACGGGTCGGATCGGCCGCGGGCCGGTTGCTCAAGGGGTCATACGATCGTCAGGAGTACGGCGACGAACACACTGGCGGCAGAGAAGGTCATGGCGCGCGAGGACCAGGTGTTGAACCAGCGCTGGTAGCTGTTCAGGCCGCGGTCGAGCTTGGTGCTCTGGCGCGTCCAGGACTGCTGGTCGAGGCGGAAGAACACGTAGATCTTCACCAGGGCGCCGACGATCTGGTTGTAATAGAGGATCAGCGGGTAGGCCGGGCCGATCGGGTGGCCGGACAGCGACAGCAGCAGGGTGAGGATCAGGCGGGTGATGCCGATCCACAGCAGGTACACCAGCAGGAAGGTGATGCTGTACTTGATGCTGGCGATGATCGCCGCCACCAGGCCCAGCAGGCAGGTCCACATGGACAGGCGCTGGTCGAACAGCACCACCGTGGTGAACCAGCCCAGGCGCTGCGGGCCCAGGGCCAGGGCGCGGGAGTTCTGCCGCAGGTTGTTGCCGTACCAGCGGAACATCAGCTTGCGGCTGGCCTTGACGAAGCTTTTCTCCGGCGGGTGCTCGACGGTGTTGATGGCCGCGTCCGGCACGTAGAAGGTGTCGTAGCCCAGGCGCATCAGGCTGTACCAGCTGGACTTGTCGTCGCCGGTGAGGAACTGGAAGCGCCCCAGGCGCCAGTGGTCCAGGTGGTCGGCCTCGACGTCGGCGATGAAGTCGGGGTCGGTGACCACCGCGGCGCGGAACACCGACATGCGCCCGGTCATGGTCAGCACGCGCTTGGACAGGGCCATGGAGCACATGTTGATGTGGCGCTGGGCGAAGCGCAGCTTGTGCCACTGGCTCATCACGTAGCCGCCCTGCACCTCGCAGAATTCGTTGGTGGTCAGGCCGCCGACCTGGGGGAACAGCTTGAACCAGCGCACCGTGGCCTGGACCACGCCGGGTTCGAGCACGGTGTCGCCGTCGATCACCGCCACCACCGAGCCTTCGTCGGGCATGTGCCGGGAGATGGCGCGGAAGCCGTGGGCCAGGCCGTCGCGCTTGCCGGTGCCGGGAATGCGCACGAAGTCTAGCTTCACGTGGGCGGGCGGGTTGAGCTTCTGCCACTGCTGCTTGATCAGCACCTCGTCGGACATCTCGACGATGGAGCAGACCACGGTGGTCGGGTAGCCGCAGGCGATGGCCTCCTGGATCACCGAGCGGTAGACCATGGAGGTGGTCATGGCGTCGATGCGGAAGCTGGTGACCATCAGGTAGACGTGGGACGGGTCCGCCGCCTTGCCGAGCTTGCGCAGGCGCCGCTTGTAGTGCGGGTAGACGACGTGGAGGAAGAGCATGCCGCGCAGGAAGTGCAGACCGCCCATGGAATAACGCCAGATGCCCACCGCGCCGATGATCAGCAGGAAGTCGCGGGCATTGGGGTCGAACACCGTGGGGGGCACGATCAGCGCCAGGCCCATCAGCAGGCAGAGGAAGGCCAGCCAGCCGGTGGCTTCGCCGAGGGCTCGTTTGTATGCGTCCATGGTCAGGTCCGTCAGTCGCGTCTTGGCTTCGTGGGAACAGGTGGGCTCCCGTAGGAGCGAGCTTGCTCGCGAACCGCCCCGGCACCGGTACCGCCGGGAAGAGCGTTCGCGAGCAGGCTCGCTCCTGCGAAGAGCCGGCGGCGCTTACCAGCAGATGCCTTCGGCGCGCTCGTCGGAGCCGTGGGACATGAAGCCGATCAGGTCGACCACCTTCTTGCCCTGCGGCGCCTGGTTCACCACGTCGACGAACAGCTCGTCGCCGTTGCCCAGCACCAGCACGTCGGAGGTCTTCACCACCTGGTCGAGGTCGGAGACCAGCAGCGAGGAGACGTGGGGGATCTTCGACTCGATGTACTCCTTGTTCGCGCCGTGGACGCGGGCGTACTCGACGTTGCGGTCGAAGATCTGCAGCTCGTAGCCCTTGCCGATGAGCATCTCGGCCAGCTCCACCAGCGGGCTCTCGCGCAGGTCGTCGGTGCCGGACTTGAACGACAGGCCGAGCAGGCCGACCTTGCGGCTGCCGTGGGCGGTGATGATTTCGAAGGCCTTCTGCACCTGGTAGGCGTTGCTGCGCATGATCGAGCCGATCATCGGGTGCTCGACGTCCAGCTGGCCGGCGCGGTAGGTGAGGGCGCGCACGTCCTTGGGCAGGCAGGAGCCGCCGAAGGCGAAGCCGGGCTTCATGTAGTAGCGCGACAGGTTCAGCTTGCGGTCCTGGCAGACCACGTCCATCACCTCGCGGCCATCGACGCCGACGGCCTTGGCGATGTTGCCGATCTCGTTGGCGAAGGTGACCTTGGCGGCGTGCCAGACGTTGCAGGTGTACTTGATCATCTCCGCGACCTCGATGGACTTGCGGATGATCGGCGCGTCCAGCTCGCGGTAGATTTCCTCCAGCAGGTCGCCGGTCTGGGCGTCCAGCTCGCCGATGACGGTCATCGGCGGGAAGTCGTAGTCCTTGATCGCGGTGCTCTCGCGCAGGAACTCGGGGTTGGTGCCCACGCCGAAGTCGACGCCGGCCTTCTTGCCCGAGCAGTCCTCGATGATCGGGATCACCACGTTCTTCACGGTGCCCGGCAGCACGGTGCTGCGCACCACCACGGTGTGGCGGCCGGCCTTCTCGCGGATGGCGTAGCCGATCTCGCGGCAGACGCTCTCGATGTAGCCCAGGTCCAGGTCGCCGTTCTTCTTGCTCGGGGTGCCGACGCAGATGAAGGAGACGTCGCTGTCCAGCACCGCCTGCTTGAAGTCGGTGGTGCCCGACAGCCGCGAGGTGCGGATGCCCTGTTCCAGCAGGGGCTCCAGCCCCGGTTCGACGATGGGCGACTTGCCGCGGTTGATCAGGTCGATCTTGGTGGTGGAAACGTCCACGCCGATCACTTCGTGACCACGGGCGGACAGGCAACCGGCGCATACTGCACCGACGTAGCCAAGACCAAAGATGCTGATACGCATCGTATTCACCTCTGCTTTGTCGAGCTGTTAAAAGTTGGCCTTCTGGCCAATTCCCTTTTGCTGCGGCGCCCCTGTCAGGCGCGCCGCTTCAGGCAGTCCGTGAGTGACTCGAATTTTCTGCACTCAATTCGGGCAGAGTTCCGCGGCATGCACTTTAATGTTTCAGGGTGATTGCAAAGTTAGAACTAATTGCACTCTTCTGATGCACTAAAGTTTGCTTTGGAGTTCTGCATTAATTTCATAACTCATTGAAATTATTCAGGTTGAACGAGTCCCTCGAGCAGCGCTCGATGCGTTTTCGAAAAACCTGGTTATGGGCAACAAACCCATGATGGGCGTTGCGGAAGTAGGATGTTCGAGGCCGCTCGATAGTTCCTGCCACCCATCCTGAGGAGTGGTCGGAATTAAATATCCAATCGCCATCAAATAAGGCGCTTTTGATATCAAGCTGAAACACGACTGTCGTTTTTGGCGGACTTGCAAAATGCAATGATTGGAAAAAGTTCCGCGGTGATTCAGTCGTTTTACACTTCGTTCAGCTGCCGTTCAGGATGTCGGGGAGGGTGTTTCAAGGTATTTCGTGCAACTTGCAATCGTGAATTGCATGTAATGGCGGGGTGCTTTTAATGGCCAATGGATTACATGCGCGATGGCAAAAAAGGCGCTTTTCTGCCGTGGTGATGGCGCGCGGGAGCGAGAAAAATTTTTTCAATGTCTTGGCTGTTGCCGACGAACGGTAGCCTTGACCATTTTCGCCGTGTGGGTAATTCGGCGGCACATGGGGGCTGGAGGGGGATCGACGGTAGCGGGGGAGGGGGCGTGACGGCCGTTTGGCCGTCACTTTCGGGGGCAGGTCAGGCGTCGGGGTGGTCGCGCAGGAACACCAGGCGGTCGGCGGAGGACTCCTCGGCGGCGAAGCGGTAGCCGGCGTAGTCGAAGTCCTTCAGGCCCTCGGGGTCGGTCAGGCGCTCCTTGATCACGTAGCGCGCCATCAGCCCGCGGGCCTTCTTGGCGTAGAAGCTGATGATCTTGTACTGGCCGTTCTTCAGGTCCTTGAACTCGGTGTCGATGATGCGGGCGTCCAGCGCCTTGCGCTTCACCGCGCCGAAGTATTCGTTGGAGGCCAGGTTGAGCAGCACGGCGTCGCCCTGCTCGGCGAGGTCCTCGCTGAGCCAGGCGCTGATGCGCTCGCCCCAGAACTCATAGAGGTTGGCGCCGCGGGCATTGGCCAGCCGGGTGCCCATCTCCAGGCGATAGGGCTGCATCAGGTCCAGCGGCCGCAGCACGCCATAAAGGCCGGAGAGCATGCGCAGGTGGCGCTGGGCGAAGTCGAAGTCGGCGGCGTCGAAGTCCTCGGCGGCCAGGCCGGTGTAGACGTCGCCCTTGAAGGCCAGCAGCGCCTGCTTGGCGTTGGCCGGGCTGAAGTCGGGGTGCCAGCTGGCGTAGCGCGCGGCGTTCAGGCCGGCGAGCTTGTCCGACAGGCTCATCAGGCTGCCGATCTGCGCCGGGGTCATCTCGCGCAGCACGCCGATCAGCTCCTGTGCATCGTCCAGGTGCAGCGGCAGGGTGTGGCGGTCGGTGACCGGCGGGGTCTCGTAGTCCAGGGTCTTGGCGGGGGAAATCACCATCAGCATCGTGCGGTCTCCTCGAAGCGTCGGGCGATTGTAGGGAGTTGCCGGGGCCGGCTCCACCCATGGGGACGATAGGCGGGGCCAATGAGGCGGGACGCGGGAAGACCGTCGGGCGCGGATAAGCCGATGATCGGATTAATAAAATTAGCGCCGTAACGCAGCCGCGCCAAGGTATTTCGTCAGCCGGCGAAAAAAATTCGCCTGATAAGGAAAAAGACTTTCTACCGTCACAATTTTTCCTGTATTTCTGGAGCCGTAGACCGCCGAACCCTGCAGACAGGTGGCGGCCCCGGCCCGTCCCTTGCTTGCACCTCTCTCGAGCCCCGGCATCGAGAGCCGGCGTCTCACCGCACGGCGGAGCGCTGTCACGGCATTCCGTCGTAACGCCCCCAGAATGAGGTGACACGCGTATGGATGACCACGGACGTTCCAGCACCACCCAGCCGATCTTCTACGTCCTCGACACCAACGTTCTGATCCACGATCCCAACGCCCTGCTCAACTTCCAGGAACACCACGTCGCCATCCCGATGACGGTGCTGGAGGAACTCGACAAGCTCAAGGCCGGCAAGCACTCCGTCGCCGCCGAATGCCGCCAGGCCATCCGCCTGATCGACCAGGTGCTGGGCGAGGCGAGCCCGGAGCAGGTGGAGGACGGGGTTCCCATCCAGCGCGGCAAGAGCGGCCCCTGCGGCAGCCTGTCGATTCTCATGAGCAAGCGCGCCGAGCCGATCACCTGGCTGCCGGAGCACCTCAACGACAACAAGATCATCAACCAGCTGGTGGAGCTGCAGAGCCGCAACAGCAGCCGCCGGGTGGTGCTGGTCACCAAGGACATCAACATGCGCCTGAAGGCGCGCGCCTGCGGGGTGGCGGCGGAGGACTACCACACCGACCAGCTGATCGACGACGTGGCCCTGCTGCCGCGCGGCTACCACTCGCTGAACGGCTCGTTCTGGGACCGCGTCAGCAAGGTGGAGACGCGCCAGGACCACGGCCGCACCTGGCACCGCGTGCAGCTCACCGACAACCTGCCGGCGGTGCACATCAACGAGTTCATCGTCGACGAGCAGGGCTTCGTCGGCTGGATCAAGGGCATCCAGCAGGACGAACTGCTGATCCTCGACCTGCACCAGGAGCCGCTGCTGCACCAGGAAGCCTGGGGCCTGCGCCCGCGCGACCTGTACCAGTCGCTGGCGCTGTACGCGCTGCTCGACCCGGACATCCACCTGGTCAACCTGTCCGGCGCCGCGGGCTCGGGCAAGACCATCCTGGCGCTGGCCGCGGCCATCGAGCAGACCATGGTCACCAAGCGCTACCGGCGCATCATCGCCACCCGCAGCGTGCAGGGCCTGGACGAGGACATCGGCTTCCTGCCCGGCACCGAGGCCGAGAAGATGGAGCCCTGGCTGGGGGCCATCACCGACAACCTCGAAGCCCTGCATTCGGACGACGAATGCACCCACGGCAGCGTCGACTACATCCTCAGCAAGGTGCCGCTGCAGTTCAAGTCGCTGAACTACATCCGCGGCCGCAGCTTCCAGCAGAGCCTGATCCTCATCGACGAGTGCCAGAACCTCACCCCGCACCAGATGAAGACCATCATCACCCGCGCGGGCAACGGCTCGAAGGTGATCTGCCTGGGCAACCTGGCGCAGATCGACACCCCCTACCTGTCGGCCACCAGCTCCGGCCTGACCTACCTGACCGAACGCTTCAAGGACTTCCCCCACGGCGTGCACGTGACCCTGCAAGGGGTACCGCGCTCGGTGCTGGCGGAGTTCGCCGAGGCGCATCTGTAAACGCGGAGCCGGCCGGGCTCCTGCTGGGCTGGCCGGAGTACGCGAGTCTTCCCCTATGCACGGAAAGCCCCCTCTCCCTTCAGGGAGAGGGGTGGGGAGAGGGTTACGGACTTCGCCGATACTCCAGCGTTTGGCCTGGACTCCGCACCCCCACCCTAACCCTCCCCCGCAAGCGGGAGAGGGAACCGTTGGGCAGAACGGGCGGCCATGCTGTCAGCCGGCCCCACCGTAATTTCCGGCTAAAGCCGCTCTCCCAGCCGGCACGGACGGCCCCCTCTCCCTTCAGGGAGAGGGCTGGGGAGAGGGTTACGGACTTCGCCGCTGCTCCAGCGCTCGGCCTGAACTCGCCCCCCACCCTAACCCTCCCCCGCAAGCGGGAGAGGGGACCGTTGGGCAGAACGGGCGGCCATGCAGTCAGCCGGCCCCACCGTAATTTCCGGCTAAAGCCGCTCTCCCAGCCGGCACGGACGGCCCCCTCTCCCTTCAGGGAGAGGGCTGGGGAGAGGGTTACGGACTTCGCCGCTGCTCCAGCGTTTGACCTGGACTCCGCACCCCCTCCCTAACCCTCCCCCGCAAGCGGGAGAGGGGACCGTTGGGCAGAACGAGGGGCTAGGCAGTCAGCCGGCCCCACCGTAATTTCCGGCTAAAGCCGCTCTCCCAGCCGGCACGGACGGCCCCCTCTCCCTTCAGGGAGAGGGCTGGGGAGAGGGTTACGGACTTCGCCGCTGCTCCAGCGTTTGGCCTGGACTCCGCACCCCCTCCCTAACCCTCCCCCGCAAGCGGGAGAGGGGACCGTTGGGCAGATCGGGGGGCCATGCAGTCAGCCGGCAGCTCCTGTTCGCGAGCAAGCTCGCTCCTACAGGTTGAGGCCGAACTTTCCGTCCACGCCGAACGGCCCCCTCTCCCTCTGGGAGAGGGTTGGGGTGAGGGTGACGGACTCCGCCACCATTCCAGCGTCCGACCTGGACCCGCCCTACCTCTTTTTGTATACAATCCCCCCTCCTTTTTCACCTCTCGCCAGGCCCCCCACGGCCCATCCAGGGCGTACACTGGTTGCCATCGCTCGTTCTACCCGGAGACCTTCCTTGCTCACCCATCTCGATTCCCAGGGCCGCGCCAACATGGTCGACGTCACCGACAAGGCGGTGACCTCCCGTGAAGCCGTGGCCGAAGCGCGGGTGCGCATGCGCCCGGAAACCCTGCGCCTGATCCAGGACGGCGGCCACCCCAAGGGCGACGTGTTCGCCGTGGCGCGCATCGCCGGCATCCAGGCGGCCAAGCGCACCCACGAACTCATCCCGCTGTGCCACCCGCTGCTGCTCACCAGCGTCAAGGTCGAGCTGCAGGCCGACGGCGAGGACGCCGTGCGCATCGAGGCGCGCTGCAAGCTGGCCGGGCAGACCGGCGTGGAGATGGAGGCGCTGACCGCCGCCAGCGTCGCCGCGCTGACCATCTACGACATGTGCAAGGCCGTGGACAAGGGCATGACCATCGAGGGCGTGCGCCTGCTGGAGAAGCTCGGCGGCAAGAGCGGCCACTATCGTGCGGAGGAGGGCCGATGATCCGCGTGCAATACTTCGCCCGTTACCGCGAGGCCCTCGGCCTGGACGGCGAGCAGCTGGGCTGGAGCGAGGCCTTCGCCAGCGTCGACGGCCTGCGCGAACACCTGCTGCAACGCGGCGGCGCCTGGCAGGTGCTGGCCGAGCAGAACCTGATGTGCGCGCGCAACCAGGAGTTGTGTGCCCTCGACGAGCCCCTCGCCGATGGCGACGAGGTGGCCTTCTTCCCCACCGTCACCGGAGGCTGAGGCCATGGCCGTCCGCGTCCAGGAAAGCCCCTTCGACCCCGGCGCCGAGGTCAACGCGCTGCATGCCGCCAACGTCGGCATCGGCGCGGTGGTCGGCTTCGTCGGCTACGTGCGTGACTTCAACGACGGCCGCGAGGTCGGCGGCATGTTCCTCGAACACTACCCGGGCATGACCGAGAGGGCCCTGGAGAAGATCGCCGGGCAGGCCCGGGAGCGCTGGCCGCTGCTGCGCCTGGAGATCCTCCACCGCATCGGCCGCCTGGAGCCGGGCGAGCCCATCGTCTTCGTCGGCACCGCCAGCGCCCACCGCCAGGCGGCGTTCGACGCCTGCAACTTCGTCATGGACTACCTCAAGACCCGCGCGCCCTTCTGGAAGAAGGAAGACACCGCCGAAGGCCCGCGCTGGGTGGAAGGCCGCTGCAGCGACCAGGCCGCGGCGCAGCGCTGGGACAAATAGTCGCGCTACCTCTTCCGAGGAATGGGCAGGCCAGCCGCCGAGGCGCAGGCTGGCCGCAGTCTCATCCTTCCCCGGAGGCAGCCATGAGCCACCTGGCCACGCAGGACTTCCAGAGCCTGCAGATCGCCGTGCTGACCGTCAGCGACACCCGCACCCTGCAAACCGACGATTCCGGCCAGACCCTGGCCGACGCCCTGCGCGAGGCTGGCCACGTGCTGGCCGAGCGGCGCCTGGTGGTGGACGACATCCACCAGATCCGCGCGGTGGTCTGCGCCTGGATCGCCGACCCACGCATCCAGGTCGGGCTGATCACCGGCGGCACCGGCTTCACCGCCCGCGACAACACCCCGCAGGCCGTCGAGCCGCTGCTGGAGCGGCGCGTCGAGGGCTTCGGCGAACTCTTCCGCCAGGTCTCCCTGGGCGAGATCGGCACCTCCAGCATCCAGTCGCGGGCCCTGGCCGGCGTCACCAACGGCACCCTGGTCTGCTGCCTGCCCGGCTCGCCCGGCGCCTGCCGCACCGCCTGGCGGGAAATTCTCGCCGCGCAGTTGGACAGCCGCACCCGGCCGTGCAACTTCGTGCCGCACCTGAAGACCCCGCCCAGGCCCGAGGGCGGTTGCGGCGGCGGCGCCTGTGCCTGCGGCAGCCGGTCATGAGCGGCTGCGGCTGTGACGGCCACGGCCTGAAACCGGTGGACGAGGCCCTGGCCGAGCTGCTGGCGCGCGCCCCGGCGCCGCCGGCGGTGGAATCCGTGGCCCTGGCCGATGCCCTCGGCCGGGTGCTGGCCAGCGACCTGGAAGCCCCCTGTGACCTGCCGCACTGGGACAACAGCGCGATGGACGGCTACGCCCTGCGCGCGGCCGACGTGCCGGCGGGCGGCGGCAGCCTGGCGCTGGCCGGCTGCATCGCCGCCGGCGAGGCGGGCGACCAGGCGTTGCCGGCGGGTTGCGCTGTACGCATCTTCACCGGCGCGCCCTTGCCGCCGGGGGCCGACAGTGTGGTGGCCCAGGAGGATTGCCGGGCCGAAGGCGACCGTGTGTGGTTGCCGCCGGTCACGGTCGGTAGCCATGTGCGCCGCCGTGGCGAAGAACTGCGCCAGGGCGCGCCGCTGTTGCGCGCCGGACTCCGCCTGCGACCCCAGGAACTGGGCCTGCTGGCCGCCGTGGGCCAGGCCCGGGTGCCGGTGTACCGGCGCCTGCGCGTATGCCTGCTGAGCAGCGGCGACGAGCTGCGCGAGCCCGGCCAGGCGCTGGCGCCGGGGCAGATCTACAACGCCAACCGCTTCAGCCTCGGCGCCCTGCTGCGCCAATGGGGCCTGGACGTACAGGAATACGAAGTGCTGGTCGACACCCTGGCCGCCAGCCGCGACGCCCTGGAACTGGCCGCCGCCGAATGCGACGTGCTGATCAGCAGCGGCGGCGTCTCGGTGGGCGAGCGCGACCATCTCAAGCAGGCGGTCGGCGCCCTCGGCGAGCTGCACCTGTGGCGCCTGGCGATGCAGCCGGGCAAGCCGCTGGCCTTCGGCAGCGTGGCCGGCAAGCCCTGGCTGGGCCTGCCGGGCAACCCGGCGGCGGCGCTGGTCACCGCCCTGGTGGCGGCGCGGCCCTTCCTGCGCCGCGCCCAGGGGCTGGCCGAGACCGCGCTGGCGCCGCTGAACCTGCCGGCGGCCTTCGCCTGGCCGCAGCCGAACAAGCGCCGCCAGTACCTGCGGGCGCGCCTGGCCACCGACGCCAGCGGCGCCAGCCGGGTGGAAATCCACCCGCAGCAGGGCTCGGCCATGCTGCTGGCCGCCAGCTGGGCCGACGGCCTGGCGGTGGTGGAGGCGGGGCGCACCCTCGCCGCCGGCGAGCCCGTGGCCTACCTGCCGTTCAGCGAACTGTACGGCTGACGTCAGCCCTGGCCGCCGGCCTCGCCGAGGCGCGGCGGCCGTTCCATGCAAGGGGGAAGCATGCAACTGGTATGTCCGGCGGGCAGCCTGCCCGCCCTCAAGTCGGCGCTGCGCGAAGGCGCCGACGCCATCTACGTGGGTTTCCGCGACGACACCAACGCCCGCCACTTCGCTGGGCTGAACCTCGACGATCGCCAATTGCAGGAGGGCCTGGGGCTGATCCGCGCGGCCGGCCGGCAGCTCTACCTGGCGGTCAACACCTACCCCGGCGCCGCCGGCTGGCCGCGCTGGCAGCGGGCCGTGGACCACGCCGCCGAACTGGGCGTGGACGCGCTGATCGCCGCCGACTGCGCGGTGCTCGGCTACGCCGCGCGGCGCCATCCGGAGCTGGCGTTGCACCTGTCGGTGCAGGGCTCGGCGACCAACGTCGCGGCGCTGGCCTTCTACCACGAGCGCTACGGCATCCGCCGCGCGGTGCTGCCGCGTGTGCTGTCGCTGGCCCAGGTGCGCCAGGTGGCGGCGAACAGCCCGGTGCCGGTGGAAGTCTTCGCCTTCGGCAGCCTGTGCATCATGGCCGAGGGGCGCTGCCACCTGTCCTCCTACGTCACCGGCGAGTCGCCGAACCTCTGCGGCGTCTGCTCGCCGGCCAAGGCGGTGCGCTGGAGCGAGGAGCCCGAGGGGCTGACCTCGCGCCTGAACGAAGTGCTGATCGACCGCTACGCGCCGGGCGAGCCGGCCGGCTACCCGACCCTCTGCAAGGGCCGCTTCGTGGTCGACGGCCAGCGCTTCCATGCCCTGGAGGAGCCCACCAGCCTCAATACCATCGACCTCATCCCACAGCTGGCGCAGATCGGCGTGGCGGCGGTGAAGATCGAGGGCCGCCAGCGCAGCCCGGCCTATGTCGAGCAGGTCACCCGCGTCTGGCGCCAGGCGCTGGACAGCTGGCGCCGCGCGCCGGAGCGCTACCAGCCGCAGGCGCAGTGGCAGGCCGCGCTGGAGAAACTTTCCGAAGGCCACCAGACCACCCTGGGCGCCTACCATCGTTCCTGGCAGTGAGGGAAAGCCTGATGAAACTCAGCCTGGGGCCGGTGCTGTTCTACTGGGACCGCCGGACACTCCTGGACTTCTACGCGCAGATGGCCGAACAGCCGCTGGACGCCATCTACCTCGGCGAGACCGTGTGCTCCAAGCGCCGCGCCCTGTCGCTGGACGACTGGCTGGGCCTGGGCCGCGAGTTGGCGCAGCAGAGCGGGGCGGAAATCCTCCTCTCGGGGCTGGCGCTGATCGAGGCGGCCTCCGAGCTGTCGGCGCTGCGCCGGCTGTGCGGCAACGGCGAGTTGCGGGTGGAGGCCAACGACATGGGCGCGGTGCAGATACTGCATGGGCTGGGCGTGGAATTCGTCGGCGGCCCGGCGCTGAACCTGTACAACGGCCATGCCCTGGCCGAACTGCACGGCTGCGGCCTGCGCCGCTGGGTGCCGCCGGTGGAATGCTCCGGCGAGCAGGTGCTGGCGGTGCTGGAGCAGGCCCGGGAGCTGGGCCTGGAGGACCTGGAAACCGAGGTGTTCGCCTACGGCCACCTGCCCCTGGCGTACTCCGCGCGCTGCTTCACCGCCCGCGCGGAGAACCGGCCCAAGGACGACTGCCAGTTCTGCTGCCAGAACTACCCGGAGGGGATGTCGATGCTCAGCCAGGAAGGCGCGCCGCTGTTCACCCTCAACGGCATCCAGACGATGTCCGGCGAGCCGGGCAACCTGCTGGCCGACTACGCCTCGCTGCGCGACTGCGGCGCCGACATGCTGCGCCTGAGCCCGCGGGCGCAGGGCATGGTGGAAGTGGTCCAGGCCTTCGACCGGGTGCGCCGCGGCGCCGCGCCGCCGCTGGCGGTGGAAGGTTGCAACGGTTACTGGCATGGCCGCCCCGGCATGCTGCGCAGCGATGAGGTGAACCTGTGCTGAATCTCGAAACCGGCGCCCTGCGCGCCGCCGAACGCCTGTTGCCGCTGGCCGCGCGGGTGCCCGCGCCGCTGCAGCGGGCGGTGCTGCAACGCGCCGCCAACCGCCTGTTCGCCGCGCCCCTGGCGGCTGGGGACTTCGACCTGCTGGAGGGCCACTGGCTGCGCCTGGAGGTGAGCGACCTGGGCCTGGGCTGGAACCTCACCCGCGGCCGCAACGGCCTGCACCTGGCGGAAGGCCCGGTGCCCAGCGTGACCATCCGCGGCGGCTGGCGCGACTTCCTGCTGCTGGCCGGGCGTCAGGAGGACCCCGACACCCTGTTCTTCCGCCGCCGCCTGGTGATCGAGGGCGACACCGAACTGGGCCTGGCGCTGAAGAACCTGATCGACAGCCTCGACCCCGACAGCCTGCCGCCCTGGCTGTGGAACGGCCTGCAGCGCGCCGCCCGCAGCGTGCAGGCGCAGCAGGCCTGAGGCGATGCTCAGGCGCTGCTGAGCAGGAGGAACTGCAGTTCCTCGTAGAGCATCTCGAAATCGTCGAGCGAACTGCTTTCGCCGTAGCGCTTGCGCAGCCCGTAGTCGGTGAGGGTGAGCGCGTGCGCGGGGATCACCCCATGGCGCGCCAGGCAGCCGCGCACGCAGTGCAGGTGGCAGCCGTCCAGGGCGAGGATCGGCCGGCCGGAGCAGGCTTTCTTCACCAGCGGCGGCACGTCGCCGCCGACGCCGGCGATGCAGGACATCTCCGCCAGGCCGTCGCGGTCCAGGCGCAGGGCCAGGTCATTGGCCAACTGGGCCAGGTTGGAACAGCCGGAACAGGAATACACGAGGGGCAACTGGGACTTCGGGTGCATGACGACCTCCGCGCAGTGAGTGCGCAGTGTCCGGCGGCGGCCAGGCGCGGCGACATGACCTGCGTCAATTCGTGCTGACGGCTACTCCTGTGGAGGTATGAGGGTTTTACATGGGGCCCCGGATCGCGCCGGTATGTCCGGTTATCGCGGACAAGGTCCGCTCCTACGGAGGAGGAATACCGTACCTCCCGGTAACCTGTAGGAGCGGGCCCTGCCCGCGAATCGCGCGCAGGGCGCGCTCCTACAGGGGAATGGTGTAGGTGGGGCGGCGCAGGAGCGGATCTTATCCGCGAATCGCGCCGGGACGTCCGGCCATCGCGGACAAGGTCCTACGGTGCCAGGAAGCACGGCTTTTCGTAGGATGGCGTTGAGCGAAGCGATACCCATCACCACGGCAGCATGGGTATCGCAAGCTCAACCCATCCTACGAAGAGCACCTCGGCGCAAGACAGTTGCTCCTACGACCGTGCTTCCCGGGAGCGTAGGGCGTATAACCGTTCGCGGTTATACGCCAATTGTAGGAGCGGGCCCTGCCCGCGAATCGCGCGCAGGGCGCGCTCCTACAGGGGAATGGCGTAGCCGGGGTTGCGTAGCGGATCTCATCCGCGAATCGCGCCGTTGGTTCCGGCCATCGCGGATAAGGTCCTACGGTACCAGGACGCACGGCTTTTCGTAGGATGGCGTTGAGCGAAGCGATACCCATCACCACGGCAGCATGGGTATCGCAAGCTCAACCCATCCTACGAAGAGCACCTCGGCGCAAGACAGTTGCTCCTACGACCGTGCTTCCCGGGAGCGTAGGGCGTATAACCGTTCGCGGTTATACGCCAATTGTAGGAGCGGGCCCTGCCCGCGATTCGCGCGCAGGGCGCGCTCCTACAGGGGAATGGCGTGGACGGGGTTGCGTAGGAGCGGATCTTATCCGCGAATCGCGCCGGTCCGGTCCTGGTTTTCAACCCAGGCGGTTCTCCACCGCCCATACCGCCGCTTCCACCCGCGAGCGCATGCCCAGTTTGTGCAGCACGCGCTTGACGTGGACTTTCACCGTGCCTTCGGTGATGTCCAGCTTGCGGGCGATCATCTTGTTGCTGAAGCCCTGGGCGAGCTGGCGGAGGATCTGCCGTTCGCGGTCGGTCAGGTCTTCCAGGCGCTTGGGGTGCTCGTCGCCGCGCAGGGCCTGGGCCAGCACCTGGGTCAGTTGCGGGCTGACGCTGAGCTGGCCGGTGGCAGCCTGGCGGATGTGCTCCAGCAGGCGCTCGGGCTCCATGTCCTTGAGCAGGTAGCCGTCGGCGCCGGCGCGCAGCACGCTGATCACGTCGCCGCGGTCGTCGGACACGGTGAACACCACGATGCGCGCGTCCACCCCGTTCTCGCGCAGCGCGCGCAGGGTTTCCAGGCCGTTCATGCCCTTCATGTTGAGGTCCAGCAGGATCATGTCCGGGTCCAGCTCGGCGGCCAGGCGCAGGGCTTCCTCGCCGCTGCCGGCCTCGCCGACCACGCTGAGGTCGTCCTCGAACTCCAGCAGCTGGATCACCCCGCGGCGCATCATCGGGTGGTCGTCCACCAGCAGGATGCGGGCTCGATCGTCGGTGGGGCTGGCGGTCATGGGGTGGACTCCTCGCGCTGACGTTGGGACAGGGGGTGTGGCTGGAAGCTCAGGCTGACGCGGGTGCCGCGCGGCTCGCGCGGGGCGATGTGGAAGTCGGCGCCGAGGGTCTGGCTGCGTTCGCGCATGATACTAAGCCCATAGTGGCCGTTGCGGTTCTGCGTTGGGTCAAGGCCCACGCCATCGTCCTCGATGCTGACCAGCACCTGGCCGTCGTCGTCCTCGGCCAGCACCACCCGCGCGCAGTCGGCGTGGGCATGGCGGACCACGTTGGACAGCGCCTCGCGGACGATCTGCAGCAGGTGGATCTCGTCGTTGGGGTTGAGCGGGATGTGCGCCAGGCGGTTGTCCAGCTCGATGGTCAGTTCGCCGCGCTCGGCGAACTCGCGCACCGTGTCCTCCAGCGCCACCGCCAGGCTGGAGCGCTCCAGGCTCAGGCGGAAGGTGGTGAGCAGCTCGCGCAGCTGGCGGTAGGCGCTGTTGAGGCCCTCGCGCAGCTCGTCCAGGGTTTCGTCGATCTTCTGCGCCGGCGCCTCGCGCTTGAGCAGGGTACCCAGGCGGCTGACCTGGATCTTCAGGTACGACAGCGACTGCGCCAGCGAGTCGTGCAGCTCGCGGGCGATGGTGCTGCGCTCGGCGAACAGCGCCAGGCGGCTTTCCTGCTCCTGCTGCAGGGTCAGGGCGAAGGTGCGGGCGATGTTGTCGCAGAAGGCCGCGATGCATTGCGCCTGCCATTCTTCCAGGCGCCCGCTGGCTTCCACGAACAGCTCGCCGAAACGGTGTTCGCCGCTGGCCAGGGGGAACATCAGCAGTGGTTGCAGGCCACCGCCCTCGCCACAGCTGTCGGCCCGGGTGCGGCAGGTGCCGCAGTCGCCCTGCAGGCAGAAGTCGGCGATGGCGCCGCTGGGGGTCAGCGAGTTGTAGGCACGCTCGACGCCGTCCTTGTTCAGGCAGAGGGTCACCTTGCCGGCCTGCAGCACCTGCTCCAGCTGGCCCAGCAGCGGCCGCAGGCTGCGTTCGTCGTAGGGGTTTTGGCCGAGGCGGCGGGCGCTGGCGTAGAGCAGTTCCAGGCGCTGGTGGCTGTGGGAGAGAGCGCGGGTCTTGTCCGCCACCCGCGCTTCCAGCTCGCCGTAGATGCCCTGCAGCTCCTCGGCCATCTGGTTGAAGCGCTCGCCCAGCTGGCTCAGCTCGTCCTCGCCGCTGTAGCTGACGCGCGCCTCCAGCTGGCCGCGGCCCAGGCGGCGGGCGGTCTGCGTCAGCTCGCGCAGCGGGCCGACCACGTGGTAGCTGAGGTCGTAGAGGCTGACGAACACCACCAGCAGGCTGAGGAACAGGCACAGGCCCTGCACCGTGCTGAGCATCTGCGAGCGCTGCTCGGCGTTGCGCTGCAGGGTGCCGACGAAGGCGTCGATGTGCCCGACCAGGGTGTCGAGGGTGGCCAGGGCCGGGGTCTGGGCGACGTCCAGGCTGGCCAGTTCCAGGCGCAGCAGCTGGTGCTGGTGGCGCAGCGGGTCGTCGGCGTCGGCGCGTTGCAGCAGGCGCGCGATCTCGCTGCTTTCCAGGCGTTCGCCGAGGGTCCGGCGCAGCGCCTGGCGGCCTTCCGCCGAGGGTTCCAGGGCCAGGCGGTAGCTGAGCATGCGCAGCGAGCCGGCCTGGTTGATCACCGCCGCGTCCTGGTGCGAGTAGTCGGCGAACAGCAGGGCGCTGAACATGCCGGCCAGGGCCAGGGACACCAGCAGGGTGAGGTAGCAGCCGAAGCGCAGGACGATGGAGCGGCGCAGGGTCTGGCGGCTGGCGGGGGCCATACCTCCAAAGAACCGCTCGGCCGCATCAGGCTCCGAACGAGTGCCTGTATTCATTGAAAAAACCTTTTAAATCAAAGTGTTGTGCATGCATTTCGACGATACCCATTTGTAGGTAGCGGCGCACATCTGCCCATGAAACGGCCCCGGGCTCATTGATCGCGGTCAACGGACGCCGAATGGGCTCTGCCTAACGTGCGGCCAACGGCATCGACGAATGAGTGTTGGCCATGGCATCGCATCGACAGAAACAGTACTCCGTGCTCGGCATGAGCACACTGGCGTTCGCCGTGAATTTCGCGGTCTGGACGATGTTCTCGATCATCGGTATCCGCATCAAGGCGGAACTGGGCCTGTCCGAGGCGCAGTTCGGCCTGCTGGTGGCGCTGCCGATCCTCACCGGCTCGCTGGTGCGCCTGCCCCTGGGGTTGATCACCGACCGCTTCGGCGGGCGCATCGTGTTCTTCATCCACATGCTGCTGGTGGCCATCCCCATCTACGGCCTGGCCTTCGCCACGCAGTACTGGCAGTACCTGGTGCTGGGCCTGTTCGTCGGCCTGGCCGGCGGCTCCTTCGCGGTGGGCATCGCCTACACCTCGGCCTGGTTCGAGAAGGAGCGCCAGGGCACCGCCATGGGCATCTTCGGCGCCGGCAACGCGGGCGCAGCCATCACCAACCTGGTGGCGCCGCTGATCGTGGTCGCCTTCGGCTGGCGCATGGTGCCGCAGGTGTACTCGGTGGCCATGCTGGTGACCGCGGCGCTGTTCTGGTTCTGCACCTGGAACGACCCGGCCCACGCCAAGGGCGGCGAGGCCGACGCCAGCCGCGCCCGGCCGACCCTGGCCAAGCAGTTGGCGCCGCTGGCCGAGCTGCGGGTGTGGCGCTTCGGCCTGTACTACTTCTTCGTCTTCGGCGGCTTCGTCGCCCTGGCCCTGTGGCTGCCCAAGTACTACATCGCCGAGTACGGCCTGGACCTTAAGACCGCGTCCTTCATCACCATGCTGTTCACCCTGCCGTCGGGCCTGATCCGCGCCCTGGGCGGCTGGTTCAGCGACAGCTACGGCGCCCGCGCGGTGAACTGGGGCGTGTTCTGGGTATGCCTGGTGTGCCTGTTCTTCCTGTCCTACCCGCAGACCACCATGACCATCCACGGCATCCAGGGCGACCTCAGCCTGGGCGTGGGCCTGAACGTCTGGCTGTTCACCTTCCTGGTGTTCGTGGTCGGCATCGCCCAGGGCTTCGGCAAGGCCAGCGTGTACCGCATCATCCACGACTACTACCCGCAGAACATGGGCACCGTCGGCGGCATGGTCGGCGTCATCGGCGGCCTCGGCGGCTTCTGCCTGCCCATCCTGTTCGGCTACGCCGCCGACCACATCGGCGTGCGTTCCTCCTGCTTCATGCTGCTGTTCGGCCTGACCATCGTCTGCATGGTCTGGATGCACTACGCGATCAAGCAGCAGCGCCGCCTCGACGGCCGGGCCCAGACGGCCGACGTCGACCTTTCCCCTCTGACTTCCAGCCAATCCTGACGGAGTGCCGACATGGGCATGATCGCCAATTCCCAACTCAAAGCCGCGCGGGGGCCCCTGCTGGTCGACTGGCGCCCCGAGGACTCGCAGTTCTGGGCGCAGTCCGGCAAGCGCATCGCCACGCGCAACCTGTGGATCTCCATCCCGGCTCTGCTGCTGGCCTTCTCCGTGTGGATGATCTGGAGCACCGTCACCGTGCGCCTGAACGCCGTGGGCTTCGCCTTCAGCAACGACCAGCTGTTCATGCTGGCCGCGCTGCCGTCGATCTCCGGCGCCACCCTGCGGGTGTTCTACTCCTTCATGGTGCCGGTGTTCGGCGGTCGCCGCTGGACCGCGCTGTCCACCGCCTCGCTGCTGATCCCGTGCATCTGGCTGGGCTTCGCCGTGCAGGATCCGCAGACGCCCTACTGGGTGTTCGCCACCATCGCCCTGCTGTGCGGCTTCGGCGGCGGCAACTTCGCCTCCAGCATGTCCAACATCAGCTTCTTCTATCCCAAGAGCCAGCAGGGCACGGCCCTGGGCCTGAACGCCGGGCTGGGCAACCTGGGCGTCTCGGTGATGCAGTTCGCCGTGCCCCTGGCGGTGGCCGGCGGCCTGTTCGGCAGCTTCGGCGGCGAGCCGCAGCAGCTTTCCGACGGCGGCCGCCTGTGGCTGCAGAACGCCGGCTGGATCTGGGTGCCGTTCATCGCCGTGGTGGCCGTCGCCGCCTGGTTCGGGATGAACGACATCGCCGACGCCAAGGCCTCGTTCAGCGAGCAGTCGGTGATCTTCAAGCGCAAGCACAACTGGCTGATGTGCTGGCTGTACGTGGCCACCTTCGGCAGCTTCATCGGCTTCTCGGCCGGCTTCGCCATGCTCAGCAAGACCCAGTTCCCGGACATCAACCCGCTGCAGTACGCCTTCCTTGGCCCGCTGGTGGGCGCCCTGAGCCGACCCCTGGGCGGCTGGCTGGCGGACAAGTTCGGCGGCGCGCGCATCACCCTGTGGAACTACGCGGCGATGATCGCCGGGGTGTTCGCGGTGATCGCCTTCCTCCCCGGCGACGGTGGCGCGGGCAGCTTCTTCGGCTTCCTCGGCGCCTTCATCGGCCTGTTCTTCTTCGCCGGCATCGGCAACGGCTCCACCTTCCGCATGATCCCGGTGATCTTCCGCAACGAATGGGCCGCGCGCTTCAAGCGCGGCGGCTACAGCGAGGCCGAGGCGGCCCGGAACGCCAGCATGGAGTCGGCCGCGGTGATCGGCTTCTCCGCCGCCATCGGCGCCTTCGGCGGCTTCTTCATCCCCAAGGCCTTCGGCACTTCGCTGCACATGACCGGCAGCGCCGAGGGCGCCCTCTACGTGTTCGTCGCCTACTACCTCAGCTGCATAGTCGCGACCTGGTGGTGGTATGCGCGCAAGGGTGCGGAAAGCCCCTGCTGAGCCCCGTTTCGCGAGCCTGATTAGCGTTTGAACGCCCGGCGTAGACCGGGTGAGGAGATACAGATGAGTTACCTGCTCGACCGCCTGCAGTTCTTCAAGAAGAAACAGGGCGAATTCGCCGACGGCCATGGCGAGGTCTCCAACGAGAGCCGCGCCTGGGAGAACGGCTACCGCCAGCGCTGGCAGCACGACAAGATCGTGCGCTCCACCCACGGGGTGAACTGCACCGGTTCCTGCTCCTGGAAGATCTACGTGAAGAACGGCCTGATCACCTGGGAAACCCAGCAGACCGACTACCCGCGCACCCGCCCGGACCTGCCCAACCACGAGCCGCGCGGTTGCCCGCGCGGGGCCAGCTACTCCTGGTACATCTACAGCGCCAACCGCCTGAAGTACCCCAAGGTGCGCAAGCCGCTGCTCAAGCTGTGGCGCGAGGCGCGCGCCGCGCACAAGGACGCGGTGGACGCCTGGGCGAGCATCGTCGAGGACGCCGCCAAGGCGAAAAGCTACAAGAGCGAGCGCGGCCTGGGCGGCTTCGTGCGCTCCAGCTGGGACGAGGTCACCGAGATCATCGCCGCGGCCAACGTCTACACCGTGAAGACCTACGGCCCCGACCGCGTCATCGGCTTCTCGCCGATCCCGGCCATGTCCATGGTCAGCTACGCCGCCGGCGCCCGCTACCTGTCGCTGATCGGCGGGGTGTGCCTGAGCTTCTACGACTGGTACTGCGACCTGCCGCCGGCCAGCCCGCAGATCTGGGGCGAGCAGACCGACGTGCCGGAGTCGGCCGACTGGTACAACTCCAGCTACATCATCGCCTGGGGCTCCAACGTGCCGCAGACGCGGACCCCCGACGCGCACTTCTTCACCGAGGTGCGCTACAAGGGCACCAAGACCGTGTCCGTGACCCCGGACTACTCCGAGGTGGCCAAGCTCACCGACCTCTGGCTCAACCCCAAGCAGGGCACCGACGCCGCGCTGGGCATGGCCTTCGGTCACGTCATCCTCAAGGAATTCCACCTCGACAAGCCGCGCGCCTACTTCGTCGACTACTGCCGGCAGTACACCGACATGCCCATGCTGGTGCTGCTGGAGCCGCATGGCGAGGGCGCCTTCAAGCCGACCCGCTACCTGCGCGCCGCCGACCTCGACGGCCAGCTGGGCCAGGACAACAACCCCGAGTGGAAGACCATCGCCTTCGATGAAAGCAGCGGCGAGCTGGTCTCGCCCACCGGCGCCATCGGTTACCGCTGGGGCGAGTCGGGCAAGTGGAACATCGAGGAGAAGGAAGGCGGCCAGGGCCGCGAGACGCGCCTGAGCCTGAGCCTGATCGACGGCCCGGAGCACGCCTGCGAGGTGGGCTTCCCGTACTTCGCCGGCCAGCTGCACCCGCACTTCAAGGGCGTGGACAACGACGAGGTGCTGCTGCGCCGCGTGCCCTTCCGCGACATCCAGGGCGCCGACGGCAAGACCCTGCGCGTGGCCACCGTCTACGACCTGCAGATGGCCAACTACAGCGTCGACCGCGGCCTGGGCGGCGCCAACGTGGCCCGCGGCTTCGACGACGCCGACACCCCCTACACCCCGGCCTGGCAGGAACGCATCACCGGCGTGCCGGCCGCCCGCGCCATCCAGGTGGCCCGCGAGTTCGCCGACAGCGCCGACAAGACCCACGGCAAGGCCATGGTCATCAT